>JAUXMY010000026.1 GCA_030683005.1 Caulobacter sp.
GTCCCCGTCGCGGGGGAGGGCGTACGGATCCGGCCCGATACGGCGACACGGGATGCGGAAATGCGGGATTTGCCCGTGGACCTGGCCTGCTCCGAAGGCTCGCCGGGACAAAACCACGGAATCCGGGGAGGGTCGGCATCCTCCCCGCCCGCCGGGTCCGGCGCGAGAAGCGTCGGGACGCCTGGGGTCAAGGCCAGGCGGCGGCAGCGTGTCCAGGGGGAATAACAAAGCCCCGGGTTCACGGCCCCCGAAGCGTTTCCGCGGCGGAGCGCGTCAGGCCTGCGTCGAAAACTTCAAAGCACTACCCCCACGGTTCCCGGACAAGGGCCGTGGCGCTCCGCCGTCCTCCCCAACCTGTTCGGGCCCCGCCCGTAGAGGCGGCGAAGCCGTGACTCCATCAATCCTCCCCGGAGCGAAGCGAGCGGGGAGGTGGCCTCGCGGAGCGAGGTCGGAGGGGGCGGCGCGACGCTTTCAGGATTGAACTCATTGCACGGCGGCCAGTCTTCCAACGTCGGCGCCGCCCCACCACCGCCGTCCCGGCGGTCCCCCTCCCCGCAAGCGGGGAGGACGGCGAGGTAAAAACGCAACGGGGGCACGGGCGTCGCCGCCCATGCCCCCGCACGGTTTTCGGTAGAGGAGATAGAGGGCGCCGAACCCTAGCCGTGCGGCTTGGGCGGGGCGGCGAACGGGTCGCTGGGCGCGGACGGCGCCGTGGAGATCGGCTGCGGCGCGGGCTGATGCTGCGGGGCGGTGGGGCGCTGGAACTTCAGGCTGCGGCCCTGGAAGAAGGCGCCTGTTTCCATCGCCAGCTGTTCGTGGGTGATGTCGCCGTCGACGTAGGATGTCCCATAAAGACGCACCTGCTTGGCGGTGACCGCGCCGATGACGCGGCCGCGCACCTCGGCGGCCTCGGCGTAGACCGAGCCCTCGATATGGCCGGTTTCGCCGACGGTCAGGCGGCCGACGCGCACGTCGCCGCGGACGGTGCCGTCGATCTGCAGTTCACCGTCGCCGGTGACGCCGCCTTCGATGGTGATTCCGTCGCTGATAAGGGATGCGACGCGCGGACGGGCCTTGGGCCCCTCAGGCGCGACCGGAGCCGGCGCGGCGGCCACGGGGGTCGCCTGGACGGGGGTCTTGGAGGGGTTCTTAGTCGGTTTGCTGAACATATTCGCCGGCCTTCAAGAAACGGTTCGGGTTCTGAGCTCGGCCGTTGACCCACACTTCGTAGTGCAAATGTGGGCCAGTTGAGCGGCCAGTCGAACCCATCGATGCAATACGCTGGCCAACTGCCACGCGCTGACCCACGGAGACGCTGAAACCGGCGAGGTGAGCGTATCGGGTCTTGAAGCCGGCGCCGTGGTCGATCTCCACGGTGTTGCCGTAGCCCGAGCGGACTCCGGCGTAGGAAACGACGCCCGGGGCGGTAGCGTAGATGGGCGTGAACTGGGGTCCGGAGAAGTCGAGCCCGGAATGGAACGCCGGACGGCGGGTGAAGGGGTCGAGCCGCACGCCGTAGCTCGACGACTGGGCCGCGGCGCTGGTCGGGCGGTAGAAGGGCAGGCGCTTGGCGGCGTCGGACAGAGCCCGCATGTCGGACATGTTGTTGGCGGCACGCTGGATGCGCAGGGCGAAGCTTTCGTCGACGTCGAGGACCACGGCCAGGGCGCGGGGATCCTTGGCCTCGATCAGTGGCCCGCCGAGCGAAGTCCCGCGGCCGCGATAGCTGGTCGGGTCGAGGCCTGCCAGCCGGAAGGCCAGGCGCAGGCGTTCGGCCCGGCTGCGGGCGAAGCCCTCGGCGGCGTCGATCATCCGCTCCTGATCGATCAGCGTGTTCTGGATGCGCTGCACCGGCGTGGTGGCGTTCAGGCGCGGCTTGGCCGGGGCCAGGGCGGCCTGGGCGCCGGGGACGCCCTTGAAATCCTTGAGCAGTTCGGCGAGCGCGGCATGGCGGCTTTCCACCGAGCCGGCCAGCTCGTCGAAGGAGCCGTTGGTCGTCGACAGCTGGGCGATGGCGCTGTTGAGGCGCGCCTGACGGTCAGCGGTGATCCGCTCCCAGTAGCGCTGCTGCTTGATCAGTTCCTGGTCGGCGGCGCTGACCGACAGCGCGCTGACCATCATGGCGGCGGTGGAGACGCCCATCCACAGCGCGGCGGCGGCGATCAGGCCGGCCCCCATCATCTGCTTGCCCGTCGAAAGGACGAAGCCCCGCATCTCGCCACCCGAGCGGATGTAGAGATGCCTTTCCGGGAAGAGCTCTTCCAGAGCTCGCCGAAGTCGCCGTACGCGCGTTACAGCCATAGCCCCCGAACCCGATTTTTTCGGTTTCGGCGTTATGCCTTGAAGATCGGGAAACACGCAAGGGGCTTCGCGCGTGGGGTGTGCGCGATGCCTTGATTCCAAGCTCTACAGAGCGAGGGTTAACCACATCGGGTGACTTCCGCCACAGGAACCGTCACCTTTGCTCGCGTCTGACGATTATTCAGAGCCGGGCGCGGCCTTTAGGCAACAGTTGGGGTTACTCTTGGGTCACTATGGTTTCGGCGGCCGGATGGGCGCCGGCGACGCTTTACCTTAACGCAAGGGCAGCCTCGAGAACCTGTTCGACATGGCCCGGCACCTTGACCTTGCGCCAGATGCGACGGACCACGCCTTCGCCGTCGATCAGGAAGGTCGAGCGGTCGATTCCCATGTATTCGCGGCCGTAGAGCTTCTTCTCCACCCAGGCTCCGTAGCGCTCGATCACGTCGCTGTCGGCGTCCGAGCCCAGCTCGACGGTCAGGCCGTGCTTGGCGCGGAATTTCCCGTGCTTTGCCGCCGTGTCCTTGGAGACGCCGACGACCACGGCTCCGGCCGCCTCGAAGTCGGCCTTCGCCTGCGAGAAGCCGATGCTCTCGGTGGTGCAGCCGGGCGTGTCGTCCTTCGGATAGAAGAACAGCACCACGGTCCTGCCCTTCAGCGCCGCCAGCGACACCCGGCCAGTATCGGTCGGCAGGTCGAAATCGGGGGCGCTGTCGCCTTCGTTCAGCATCGTGGTCTCCACAATCTGTTGTCATCCCGGTCACCCGAAGGGTGAGCCGGGACCCAGCACCGTTACGCCGCCCGCCGGGTCCCGGATCAGCCTGCGGCTGTCCGGGATGACAGCGGCGGGGGATCAGACCGGCTTGACCAGCACGATCTTCTTCTTGCCCTGGCTCAGCTTGATCACGCCGCCGACGACGTCGCCGCCTTCCAGCACGCGGTCGCCGTTGGTCTCCTGCGCGTCGTTCAGGCGCAGGCCGCCGCCCTGGGCCAGGCGGCGGGCCTCGCCGCGGGAGGCGCAGAGGCCGGCGTCGACCGCCACCGCCGCCAGGGTCGCGCCCAGCACGGATGCCGCCGCCAGCTCGACCGTCGGCAGGTCGGCCGACAGCGCCCCCTGCTCAAACGCCTTCTCGGCGGCGTCCCGCGCGGCCTTCGCCGCCTCGGCGCCGTGCAGCATGGCGGTCGCGGCGTCGGCGAGGGCCTTCTTGGCCTCGTTGATCGCCGCGCCCTGCATGGCTTCGTAGCGGGCGACCTCGTCCAGCGGCATGTCGGTGAACAGCTTCAGGAAGCGGCCGACGTCGGCGTCCTCGGCGTTGCGCCAGAACTGCCAGTAGTCGTACGGCGACCGCATGTCGGCATTCAGCCAGACCGCCCCCTGGGCCGTCTTGCCCATCTTGGCGCCCGAGGCGGTCGACAGCAGCGGCGTGGTCAGGCCGAAGGCCGGCTTGTGGTCGACGCGGCGGATCAGCTCCACGCCGTTGAGGATATTGCCCCACTGGTCCGACCCGCCCATCTGCAGCAGGCAGTTGCGCGACCGCGACAGCTCCAGGAAGTCCACCGACTGCATCAGCATGTAGTTGAACTCGAGGAAGGTCATCGGCTGCTCGCGCTCAAGCCGCTGCTTGACCGAGTCGAAGGCCAGCATGCGGTTGACCGTGAAGTGCACGCCGTAGTCGCGCAGGAACTGGACGTAGCCGAACTTCGAGAGCCACTCGTCGTTGTCGACCATCACCGCGTCGGTGGGACCGTCACCGAAGGTCAGGAACTTGGCGAACACCGTCTTGATCGAGTCGATGTTGGCCTGAATGTCGGCCTCGCTGAGCAACTTGCGCGACTCGTCCTTGCCGGTGGGATCGCCGACCTTGGTCGTGCCGCCGCCCATCAGGACGATCGGCTTGTGGCCGGCCTGCTGCAGGCGGCGCAGCATCATGATCTGGATCAGGCTGCCGACGTGCAGGCTGGGCGCGGTGGCGTCAAAGCCGATGTAGGCGGCGATGGTCCCCTTCACGCAGGCATCGTCCAGCTCATCCGGGTGGGTGATCTGGTGGATGAAGCCGCGGGCTTCCAGCGTGCGCAGGAAGTCGGAGCGGAAGGGCTTGTCGGCGGTCATCGGGGCAGAGTCTCCTTGCGCGGACGGCTCTAGCACGCCGGGCGGGGAGGGGTTCAAGGTCAACAGCATCGTCAGGTCTCCGGAAAGGGGGACCGGCGGCTGTGTGCTGGGTCTTGGAGAGGTCACATGCCGCCGGAAGGGGGGCGGCATGCGATCGCAACGCCGCTCGTCAGAACGAGCGGGCGTAATAGAGGGCGGCGAGGGCGGGCTTGGCGATCATGGGCTGTGGATAACCTCCGCCATTGACCGGCGTCAACCGCGGGGTATCGAAGGGTGATGCTAGCTTTGATCCCTCATCCGGATACGCCCTGTGACGCGGTCACGCACATAGAGGTCGACTTCGCTCGTCACCGGCCCGGCAGACTGGCTATGGTCTACATCGTTAGAGGTGACATCAGCCGTGTCCGCATGCCGACCTCTGTTGCTCGAAAGCGGGCGGATGATTTGTGGCGGCACACTTGCTTCGAGGTATTCGTGCGGGCGGAACCCGGGGCTGCCTATGTCGAGTTCAACCTGTCGCCATCGAACCAATGGGCGGCCTACCAGTTCGACGGGTACCGGAGCGGCCTAACCGTTGCACAGGGCGTAGAGCTGGTCGAGTTGAGGCAGGGCGAGGGCGTGAATGACGGCCGCTATGGCCTTACAGCGATGCTTGACCTTGAAGACAGGCCCGGGTTGCCGCTCAACGCGCCTTGGCACCTTGGCCTTTCGGCGGTGATCGAGGAGACGAACGGTGCCAAGTCCTACTGGGCGCTGGCCCACGCCCCGGGTAAGCCGGATTTCCATCACCCAGACGCGTTTGCACACTATCTTGCCGCCGTGGAGCCCGCATGAAGTTCGGCATCGACCGCCTGATCTCCGAGCCCAAACTGCGCGCGGCGCTGGCCGGCAAGCGCGTGGCGCTGCTGGCGCATCCGGCCTCGGTGACGGCGGACCTGACCCATTCCATTGACGCCCTGATCGCCTGCCCGGACATCACCGTCAGCGCCGCCTTCGGCCCACAGCACGGCATGCGCGGCGACCTGCAGGACAACATGATGGAGTCGCCGGACTTCACCGATCCGGTCCACGGCTTTCCGGTGTTCAGCCTCTACGGCCAGACGCGGCGGCCGACCGGCCAGGCGATGGGCACGTTCGATGTGCTGCTGGTCGACATGCAGGACCTGGGCTGCCGCATCTACACCTTCATCACCACGCTGCTCTATGTGCTGGAGGCCGCCGCCGAGCACGGCAAGGAAGTCTGGGTGCTGGACCGTCCCAACCCCGCCGGCCGGCCGGTCGAGGGCCTGACCCTGCTGCCCGGCTGGGAGAGCTTCGTCGGCGCCGGGCCGATGCCGATGCGCCACGGCCTGACCCTGGGCGAGCTCGGCCGCTGGTTCATCGACCACTACAAACTCGACGTCGAGTACCGGGTCATCGAGATGGAGGGCTACGATCCCGCCGCCGGCCCCGGCTTCGGCTGGCCGCTGGGCGAGCGGGCCTGGATCAACCCCAGCCCCAACGCCCCCAACCTGTCGATGGCCCGCGCCTACGCCGGCACGGTGATGCTGGAAGGCACGACGTTGAGCGAAGGCCGCGGCACGACCCGGCCGCTGGAGCTGTTCGGCGCCCCTGACATCGACGCCCGCATGGTGATCGCTGCCATGCGGTCGCTGGCCCCGCAGTGGCTGAACGGCTGCCGCCTGCGCGACACCTGGTTCCAGCCGACGTTCCACAAGCATGTCGGGGTGCTGAACAACGGCGTGCAGATCCATGTCGAGGACCCGAGCTACGACCACGATGCCTTCAAGCCCTGGCGCGTGCAGGCCCTGGGCTTCAAGGCGATCCGCACGCTCTGGCCCGACTACGACCTCTGGCGGGACTTCCCCTACGAGTACGTGTTCGACAAGCTGGCCATCGACGTCATCAACGGCGGCCCCGGCCTGCGCGAATGGGTCGACGACAGCGAAGCGGCGCCGGGCGACCTGGACGCGCTCACCACCCCGGACGAGGCGGCGTGGGAAGAGGCTCGCCAGCCGCACCTGATCTACTGACATGACGATGCGCATCGCCCTGCTGCGCGGCGTCAATGTCGGCGGCGCGAGGAAGGTCGCGATGGCCGACCTGAAGGTCATGATCGAGGCGCTCGGCTTCACCGAGGTGAAGACCCTGCTGCAGAGCGGCAATGTCGTGTTTCGCGCCGGCGACGAGACCGAGGCGGCGCTGGAAGCCCATCTGGAGTCCGAGACCGAGAAGCGGCTGGGCCTGAAGACCAGCTACCTCGTCCGGGATGTGGCGCAATGGCGGGCGATCATCGACGCCTGCCCATTCCCGAAAGAAGCGCAGGCCGAACCCTCGCGCACCCTGGTCACCGTTGGCCGCAACGCCATGCCGGCCGAGGCCCTCGACGCCGTCCGCGCCGTCCTGCTGCCCCACGAGAAGCTCAAGGCGGTCGAGCGGCAGGTCTATGCGTATTTCGGCGAGGGCATGGGCCAGTCGAAGGCGGCCGAGCTGCTGAACCGCAAGGCGGTGAAGGCCGTGGCCACGGGCAGGAACTGGAACACGGTGCTGAAGATCGGGGCGTTGCTGGGGGCGTGAGCCCCGCTTCACCTCCGTAGGGTGATGTGGCGCAGTGCGTCCTTCGACACGCCGCTGCGCGGCTGCTCAGGATGACTGGGCTGGAAGGCTAACCACCATAGTCATGCTGAGCAGCGCCGCAGGCGCGTGTCGAAGCACGCAGGGCCTCTCCCGCCCTACTTCGCCGCCTTCGCCCGCGCGATGCCGTCCAGCACCATCTGCCGCGCTTCGGCCGCGTCGCCCCAACGGACGATCTTGACCCACTTGCCGGGCTCCAGATCCTTGTAGTGGGCGAAGAAGTGCTCGATCTGGTCAAGGGTGATCTGCGGCAGGTCGGTGTAGTTCTGGACGGTCTCGTAGCGCTGGGTCAGCTTGCTGGACGGCACGGCGATCAGCTTCTCGTCGCCGCCGGCCTCGTCCTCCATGATCATCACCCCGACGATGCGGCAGCTCATGATCGCGCCCGGCACGATGGCGCGGGTGTTGGCCACGATGACGTCGCAGGGGTCGCCGTCGTCCGACAGGGTGTGCGGGATGAAGCCGTAGTTCCCGGGGTAGCGCATCGCCGTGTACAGGAACCGGTCGACCATCAGGGCCCCCGACTCCTTGTGCATCTCGTACTTGATCGGCTCGCCGCCGATCGGGACCTCGATCACGACATTGACCTCGTGCGGCGCATTGGCGCCGACGGGCACAGCTTCCAGACGCATGTGTCTACTTCCTACAGATCAGGTCTTCGGACCGGCGGTCAGGCCGGGTCGGCTTCCAGGCGCTTGTCGAGGTAGTCGCCGACATGGCCTTCGACGGCGGACAGCTTCTCGGCCCAGAAGTGGTTGGCGCCCTCGACCAGTTCATAGTCGATGACGATGCCCTTCTGGGTGCGCAGTTTGGAGACGACCCGCTCCACCTCGACCGGCGGCACGATGGTGTCGGCCTGGCCATGCAGGATCAGGCCCGAGGCCGGGCAAGGGGCCAGGAAGCTGAAGTCGTACATGTTGGTCGGCGGCGAGACGCTGATGAAGCCGTCGGTTTCCGGGCGGCGCATCAGCAGCTGCATGCCGATGTAGGCGCCGAAGCTGTAGCCGGCGACCCAGAACTGGCTGGCCTGCGGGTTGGTCGCCTGCAGCCAGTCCAGGGCGGTGGCCGCATCGGCCAGCTCGCCGATGCCGGCGTCGAACTCGCCCTGGCTGCGGCCAACGCCGCGGAAGTTGAAGCGCAGCACCGAGAAGCCGCGCTTCATGAACAGGTGGTACAGCTGAACCGACACCGGGTGGTTCATATGCCCGCCCGCGCGGGGGTGCGGGTGCAGGATCAGGGCGATCGGCGCGTTCTCACGCTTGCCGGGGGAGTAGCGACCTTCGATCCGTCCGGCCGCGCCGGTCAGAACAACCTCGGGCATCCGGGCTCCTGTTCTTGGCCAAAGCGGGGTCAGAATACTTGACCATTCCGCTTGGTCTTCCTAAATCCGCCTTGTGCGATCGGGCTGGCCCGGCTCGCGCGAGGCGCGGCTTTAGCACAGGCCGCCCGCCGGATGCCAAGGAATCTCGCCATGCGCCTGTCCACCAAAGGCCGCTACGCCGTGATGGCCATGACCGACCTCGCCGGACGGCAGGACGCGGACGACTCGGTGCGCGCGGTCTCGCTGGCCGACATCGCCGCCCGCCAGCAGATTTCACTGTCTTATCTGGAGCAGCTGTTCGCGCGCCTGCGCCGGCGGGGACTGGTCAAGAGCGTGCGCGGGCCGGGCGGCGGCTATCGGCTGGCGACGACCGCTCATGACACCTGCATCGCCGACATCGTGCTGGCCGTCGACGAGCCTCTGCGCGCCACCCGCTGCGGCAAGCTGGCCGGCAAGGGCTGCATGATGGGCGGCGAGCGCTGCATGACCCACGACCTTTGGGAAGAGATGGGCCGCCAGCTGCACAACTATCTTGCCTCCGTTTCGCTGGCCGACGTGCTGGCCGGCAAGCTGCGTCCCGACGTGTCGGAGGCGGCGTGATCTACCTCGACCACAACGCCACCAGCCCTGTCCGCCCGGAGGCGAAGGCCGCGGTGCTGCGCGCGTTGGAGGTCGGCGGCAATCCCTCGTCCGTCCACGCCGCCGGCCGCGCCGCCCGTTCGCTGATCGAGACGGCCCGGGGCCAGGTCGCATCTCTGGTCGGCGTGGTCCCCGGCTCGGTGACCTTCACCAGCGGCGGCACCGAATCCAACGCCCTGGCCATCGAGAGCGCCGTGGCCGCCGGCCATGACCGCATCATCCTGGGCGCGACCGAGCATGGCGCGGTGAGCGAGAACGCTCGCGCCGCCGGCGTTCCCGTCGCCGTCTGGCCGGTGGACGCCAACGGCGTCGCCGACCTGGACTGGCTGGCCGCCGAACTGGCCAGGGGCGGCAGGCCGCTGGTCTGCCTGATGCTGGCCAACAACGAGACCGGCGTCATCCAGCCGGTTGCCGAGGCCTCGGCGCTTGTGCGCGAGGCCGGCGGCTGGCTGCATGTCGACGCGGTGCAGGCGGCGGGCAAGATCGCCATCGACTTCACGGCCCTGGGCGCCGACACCCTGGCCCTGGCCGCCCACAAGATCGGAGGCCCGTTCGGCTCCGGCGCCCTGGTGGCCGGCACACGGGCCACGCTGGTCCGCCGGCTGCACGGCGGCGGGCAGGAGCGGGGCCGTCGCGCCGGGGCCGAGAACCTCAGCGGCATCGCCGGCTTTGGCGCCGCCGCCGTCGCCGCCGCCCGGGACCTGCCCGTCATTGCCAGCCAGGCCGTCTGGCGCGATTCCCTGCAGGCGCGGGTGGAAGAGGCCGGCGCGGTCATCCTCGGCAAGGCCGCCGCCCGCCTGCCGCAGACGCTGGGCTTCGCGGCGCAGGGGTTCGACGCCCAGATGCAGGTGATGGGCATGGACCTGGCCGGGATCGCGGTCAGCGCCGGCCCGGCCTGCTCGTCCGGCAAGATGAAGCCCAGCGATGTCGTCGCCGCCATGGGCCGCGCCGATCTGGCGCCCTTCGCCGTACGTATCAGCGGGGGCTGGAACACCACGGAACACGACTGGAGCCGGGCGGGCGACGCCTGGCTGGAACTGTACGCGCGGCATACCTCGCGCAGGAAGGAAGTGGCCTGATGGCTGCGGTCAAGGAAACGGTCGCTGCGGTCGCCGAGCTGGAGAAGTACCAGCACGGCTTCATCACCGACATCGAGCAGGACTTCGCCCCCAAGGGCCTGAACGCCGACATCGTGCGCTTCATCTCGGCCAAGAAGGACGAGCCGGAGTGGATGCTGCAGTGGCGCCTCGACGCCTTCGAGCGCTGGCTGGCGCTCGAGGAGCCCGACTGGGCGAAGGTCCACTATCCGAAGATCGACTACCAGGACTCCTACTACTACGCCGCCCCGTCCCAGAAGGCCGGGCCGATGAGCCTGGACGAGGTCGATCCCGACATCCTGGAGACCTACAAGAAGCTGGGCATTCCCCTGCGCGAGCAGGAAGTCCTGGCCGGGGTCCAGGGCGCGCCGAAGTACGCCGTGGACGCGGTGTTCGACAGCGTCAGCGTGGTCACCACCTTCAAGAAGGAGCTGGCCGCCGTCGGGGTCATCTTCTGCTCGATGAGCGAGGCGATCCGCGAGCATCCCGAGCTGGTGAAGAAGTACCTCGGCTCGGTCGTGCCGGTCAGCGACAACTACTTCGCCTGTCTGAACAGCGCCGTCTTCAGCGACGGCAGCTTCGTCTACATCCCGCCGGGCGTACGCTGCCCGATGGAGCTTTCCACCTATTTCCGCATCAACGCCAAGGACAGCGGCCAGTTCGAGCGCACGCTGATCATCGCCGACAAGGGCAGCTACTGCTCCTACCTTGAGGGCTGCACCGCCCCGATGCGCGACGAGAACCAGCTGCACGCCGCCGTGGTCGAGCTGATCATCCTCGAAGACGCCGAGATCAAATACTCGACGGTCCAGAACTGGTACCCGGGCGATCCGGTCACCGGGAAGGGCGGCATCTACAACTTCGTCACCAAGCGGGCTGACTGCCGCGAGCCCCGCGCCAAGGTCAGCTGGACGCAGGTCGAGACCGGTTCGGCGATCACCTGGAAGTACCCGTCCTGCATCCTGCGCGGCGAGGGCAGCTCGGGCGAGTTCTACTCGATCGCCGTCACCAACGGCCACCAGCAGGCCGACACCGGCACCAAGATGATCCACCTGGGCGCCAATACGAAGTCCAGGATCATCTCCAAGGGCATCAGCGCCGGCAAGTCGTCCAACACCTACCGCGGCCTGGTCTCTGCGCACCCCAAGGCCGTCGGCTCGCGCAACTTCACCCAGTGCGACAGCCTGCTGATCGGCAAGGACTGCGCCGCCCACACCGTCCCCTACATCGAGGCCCGCAACGGCCAGAGCGTGTTCGAGCACGAGGCGACGACGACGCGCCTGTCCGACGACCAGCTGTTCTACTGCCAGCAGCGAGGCCTGGACACGGAGTCGGCGGTCGCTCTGCTGGTCAACGGCTTCGTGCGGGACGTGCTGCAGACGCTGCCCATGGAGTTCGCCGTCGAAGCGCAGAAGTTGGTGGCGATCTCGCTGGAAGGGAGCGTGGGGTGAGCCACAGGCCTGCTGCGCTCGAATTGGCGAAGGAGTTGGCGTTCCATCTCCGGCATGGCGCGTGGGCGGGTGATGACTCGTCCTTGCGAGCGCTCGCCGTCGCGCATGGCCCAGCGCTAGATGCATGCGACTGGCGGCAAGCGGATCCGGAACAGTGGACCTTCGCCGAAGCCCTGCTTCTAAAGGCTATCGACAGCGATTGGAGCTGGGAGGTGCATACCCTTACAGGCATCGACCTCGCCGAGTTCGAGGACGCGCTGAAACAATATCGGGCGGCTGATCGCGGCATGCGAACGACGACCCTCTACCGGCCTGTCGGCACGCAGGAACTGGCGCTGATCAAGGCGACAGACTGGCGCGGGTTTCCGCCGCGCCTGCCCGACCAGCCGATCTTCTATCCGGTCACCAACGAGGCCTACGCCGCGCAGATCGCGCGCGACTGGAATGCCGTACACAACGAGGACAAGCGCGGCTACGTGACCCGGTTCGCTGTCGATGCGACCTTCCTCTGCGGCTACCAGCGTGAGGTCGTCGGCGGTCGCGAGCACGAGGAATACTGGATCCCTGCCGAGGAGCTGGAGGCGTTCAACGCCGCCATCGTCGGCAGGATCGAGGTCATCGCCGAGTTTGTGGGCGACCAGGCATGACCCTCCGCGCCATCGACCACGTCCAGATCGCCATCCCCGTCGGCGGGGAAGCGCAGGCGCGCCCGTTCTATGGCGATCTGCTGGGCCTGACCGAGGTCCCCAAGCCGACGGAAATGGCCAAGCGCGGCGGGGCCTGGTTCGAGGGCGCGGTGAAGGTCCACCTCGGCGTCGAGCAGGACTTCCGTGCCAATGTGAAGGCGCATGTGGCGTTCGTGGTGGATGACCGGTTGGCGCTGGCCGAACGCGCCAAGGCTGCGGGCTTCACGGTCACGCGGCAGGGCGACCAGATCTACATCTACGACCCGTTCGGCAATCGCCTCGAGTTCGTCGCGGCCGACACCTCTGTTCCTTCCCCCTGGAGGGGGGAAGGTGGCCCTGCGGAGCAGGGTCGGATGGGGGTGGGATCGGTTGAGACCCAAAAGCCTTTGGGACTGGCGCGCGATCACCCGGCGCAGCAACGCGGCCACGGCGCCACCCCCAACCCTGGCCCTTCCCCCCTCCAGGGGGAAGGGAAAGCGCGTGAGAAACCCGCCCCCGGCGGCGTCACCCGCGCCCGTCGCCTGCGTCGCGGCGCTACCCACGCCGAGCGCCTCCTCTGGGCAGAGCTTCGCAAGCTGAAGACGAACTTCCGACGGCAGGCGCCGATCGGTCGCTATGTCGCCGACTTCGTCCACCACGCCAGCAAGCTGGTCATCGAGATCGACGGCCCGGTTCACGACACGCTGGAAGCGCAACAACATGACGCCGAACGCACCGCCTGGCTCCGGCAGGCCGGCTACCGCGTCATCCGTTTCTCCGATCGCGACGTGGCCGACAGGCTGGAAATCGTCGTCGATCGCATCGCCGCCGAGGCGGTCCCACCCCCATCCGACCCCGCTCCGCGGGGCCACCTTCCCCCCTCCAGGGGGAAGGCAGAGGCGCGTTACGAAGTCAGATGAATTCAATGCTCTCCATCACCAACCTCCACGCCACGGTCGCCGACAAGCCGATCCTCCAGGGCCTGACGCTCGATGTTCCGGCCGGCGAGGTGCACGCCATCATGGGGCCGAACGGGGCCGGCAAGTCGACGCTCGGCTATGTGCTGACCGGCCGGCCCGGCTACGAAGTCACCGGCGGGACGGCGACGCTCGATGGCGAGGACCTGTTCGCGCTGGATCCCAATGAGCGGGCGGCCAAGGGCATGTTCCTGTCGTTCCAGTATCCGCTGGAGATCCCCGGCGTTCCGGCCCTGACCTTCATCCGCACGGCCCTCAACGCCCAGCGCAAGGCGCGCGGCGAGGACGAGATCAGCGCGCCGGCCTTCCTCAAGCTGGCCCGCGAGACGGCCGCCTCGCTGAAGATCGACTTCGACATGCTCAAGCGGGCGCTCAACGTCGGCTTCTCGGGCGGCGAGAAGAAGCGGATGGAGATCTTCCAGATGGCGATGCTGTCGCCGCGCTTCCTCATCCTCGACGAGACCGACAGCGGCCTGGACATCGACGCCCTGCGCATCGTGTCCGAGGGCGTCAACGCCATGCGCAGCCCCGACCGGGCGATGCTGGTCATCACCCACTACCAGCGCCTGCTCGACTACATCAAACCCGACCGCGTCCACGTGCTGAGCGCCGGGCGGATCGTGGCGTCCGGCGGCCCGGAACTGGCGCTGGAGCTGGAGCGCGAAGGCTACGACAAGTACGCGCAGGTGGCGGCGTGACCCTCCTTCGCCAAGGCTTCGGAGGGCGAGCCCTCTCTGCCGGACTTGTCCTGCGAAGCTCCGTAAGGAGCGAAGCAGGATGAGCAGCCTCGCCAAAGCCATCGCCACCGGCGACCTGACCCAGCTGCCGTCGCGCCGCGACGAGGACTGGCGCTGGACAGACCTGCGCGGGCTGCTGCGGACGCTGCCGCCGAAGCCGGACCATGCCGAAGTGACGACCGAGGGCCCGTTCGCGGCCCTTGGCGGCGACGTCTTCCTCGTGCCCAACGGGTTCGTGGAAGGCTTCACCCATATCGAGGGCGGCCCCGACAACCCCGTCGCCCAGCTGCGCTTCGTGGCCGCCGAGGCAGGGTCCATCGCGACCACCGTGCTGGTCGCCGTCCGCAGCGGACAGACCCTGACCCTGCTGGAGAGCTATGAGGCGCAGGCGGACGGCGCGGTGTCCGACATCGCGCTCGACATCCAGGTTGCGGAGGGCGGCCGCCTCGAACGCATCGTCCTGGCCGCCGACCGCGCCGAGAGCGTTACGGTCTCGACCGCCGCCGTCACCCTCGCCCCTGGCGCATCCTATGCCCAGACCATCCTCACCTCCGGCGCCCGGCGCCAGCGGATCGAGACGCGGGTCAGCCATCCGGGTCAGGGCGCCAGCGTCCGGCTGGACGGCGCTTATCTGCTGCATGAGCAGCGCCATGCCGACACAACCTCCGTCGTCACCCACTCGGGCCTCGGCGGTGTCACCAGCCAGCTGACCAAGGGCGTCGTCGAGGGCCAGGCGCGCGGCGTGTTCCAGGGGCGGATCGTCGTCGAGCGCGGCGCCGACCAGACCGACGCCCGCATGGGCCACCATGCGCTGATCCTGTCCGACAAGGCCGAGATCGACGCCAAACCCGAGCTGCTGATCTTCGCCGACGACGTCCAGTGCGCGCACGGCAATACGGTCGGGGCGCTGGACGAGAACGCCCTGTTCTACGCCCGGCAACGCGGCATGCCGTTCGAGGTCGCCCGCGCCATGCTGACCCAGGCCTTCGTCGGCGAGGTCGTCGACCGGATCGAGCACGAGGGCGCGCGGGAGATCGCCGCGGCCTGGGTGGCCGAGCAGCTGGGGAGGGGGCAATGACTCCGTTCGACCCCGAACCGATCCGCGCCCAGTTCCCCATCCTGTCCCGACAGGTGAACGGCAAGCCGCTGGTCTATCTGGACAACGCCGCCAGCGCCCAGAAGCCGCGGGCGGTGATCGAGGCGATGACGCGGGCGATGGAGGGCAGCTACGCCAACGTCCACCGCGGCCTGCACACCCTCGCCAACGAAACGACGGATGCCTATGAAAAGGCGCGGGAAACCGTCGCGCGCTTCCTCGGCTGCGCCGTCACCGAAGTGATCTTCACCAAGGGCGGCACCGAGGCGATGAACCTGGTCGCCTCGTCCTTTGGCCAGCGGCTGGTGGCGGGCGACGAGATCCTCATCACCCAGATGGAGCACCACTCCAACATCGTGCCCTGGCACCTGCTGCGCGAGCGCAAGGGCGTGGTGCTGCGCTTCGCGCCGGTGCTGGAGGACGGCTCGCTCGACCTCGACGCCGCCAAGGCGATGATCAACGAGAAGACCAAGCTGGTCGCCTTCACCCACATGTCCAACGTGCTGGGCACGATCAATCCGGTCCGCGAACTGACCGACGCGGCCCACGCTGCCGGGGCGCTGGTGCTGGTCGACGGCTGCCAGGGCGCGGTGCACATGGCCGTGGACGTCAAGGCGCTGGACGTCGACTTCTATGTCGCCACCGGCCACAAGCTCTACGGCCCGACCGGCATCGGGGTGCTGTACGGCAAGGCGGATGTGCTGGCCGACCTGCCGCCCTATCAGGGCGGCGGCGAGATGATCGGCACGGTCTCCGAGGACGTCATCACCTACGCCGATCCGCCGATGCGGTTCGAGGCCGGCACCCCGCCGATCCTCGAGGCCATCGCGCTCGGCGCGGCGCTGGAGTGGCTGATGCAGTTCGACCGCGAGGCCATCGCCGTCCATGAGCGAGCGCTCTACGACCGCGCGGTCGAGCGGCTGGACGGCGCCAACTGGCTGCGCATCCTTGGCACGGCGCCGGGGAAGGGCGCCATCCTCAGCTTCACCGTCGAGGGCGCCCACGCCCACGACATCGCCCAGATCCTCGACAAACAGGGGGTGGCGGTTCGCGCCGGAACCCACTGCGCTGAGCCCCTGATGGCCCGTTTCGGCGTCACGTCGAGCGCGCGGGCCTCCTTCGCCCTATATAATACAGAGGCCGAGGCCGACGCGTTCGTGGACGCGCTGGTCAAGGCCCGCAGCTTCTTTGCCTGAGACCTTGATGACCGAGATCAGCACCGCCGCCGCCGAACCGACCTCCGCCATCCCGCAGGCGGAACTCGACGCGCTGACCGATCAGCTCGTGGAGAAGCTCAAGAGCGTCTTCGACCCGGAGATCCCGGTCGACATCTACGAGCTGGGCCTGATCTACAAGGTCGACGTCTCCGACGACAAGGAGGTCAAGATCGACATGACCCTGACCGCGCCGGGCTGCCCGGTGGCCGGCGAGATGCCGGGCTGGGTCGAGGACGCGGTCATGGAGATCCCCGGCCTGAAGTCCTGCACCGTCGACCTGGTCTTCGACCCGCCCTGGGACCCCTCGCGCATGAGCGACGAAGCCAAGCTTCAGCTGAACATGTTCTGATGCACAATATCCCTGTCATCCCGGCGAAGGCCGGGACCCAGTTGCGAGCGCCGGACCTGGCTCAGGATTCGTGGCGCCGTGGCTGGATCTGGGTCCCGGCCTTCGCCGGGATGACAGGGGTTTGGGAGTGACTATGGAACCGCAGATCACCACCCCTCGCACCCGCCGCCCGCGCCCCAAGGTCGTCACCCTCAGCGACGCCGCCGCCGAACGTGTGAAGGAAATCATGGCCCGAAAGGCGCTCGAGGAGCCCGAAAAGCCCTACGCCGGCCTGCGCGTGGGCGTGAAGAACGGCGGCTGCGCCGGGTCCGAGTACATCCTCGAGTATGCCGAAACCGCCGATCCGCTGGACGAGGTGATCGAGGATCACGGCGTCACCATCCTGATCGACCCCAAGGCGGTGCTGTTCCTGATCGGCGCGCAGATCGACTACGAGGTCAGCCGGCTGTCATCGAAGTTCGTGTTCCGCAATCCCAACGAGACCGACGCCTGCGGGTGTGGAGAGAGCGTGACGATCGTGCCGGCGGGGGCTGCGGAGTAGCTCCTGCCCTCCAGGTGACAGATCGCAGGCCTACCCTCCATCGTCATGGCCCGACTTGTTCGGGCCACCCATGAACATCGAGTTCAGGGCTAGGGGCATTGGCCGGTCGTGCCATGCGCGTTTCGCTCACCAAGCATGGGTGGCCCGAACAAGTCGGGCCATGACGGAGGAAAGGAGCGACCTTTCGCGCTCAGTCCCGTTTCGTTGCGCGAGTCGTCGGCGACTTTGTCGAGGTCGGTGTGAACTTCGTCCGTGACGCTCTCGCCGGCCAGCGCAAGCATCGTCTGGCCGGTGCGAGGCGATGGCGTAGGGCGCGAGCGGAGCAGGTCGCGAGCCATCGGGCGTTCACATGCATTCACCCCGATAAATGCAGGCGTACGAGAACAACGCCAGAAGGAGCGGACCGCCGAACGCCGCTGGCAGACCCGGCAGGGCCCAGAGCGCTTTTCTTCGGTCCAGAACGATCAGGCCAGCGAACGTCGTCAGCCAGGCCAGCGGCATCAGGATGATCGGCCAGAGCCCGTCGAGCTCCGCAAGCGAAAGCGATTGCATGAATGCAGGATCGACGCCCGGAATCCTCAAGGCGAACATGTTGATCCACGGGGCAAGGCCCGTTGCGGCGATGGCATAGGATAGCGTCAGCAACAGACGTCCGACAAAGATCTGCTTCGCTTGGGTCACGCCGCCGCTTCCTTCGCCGCCGCCTCGGCCTTCCGAACCTCGTCCGGCGCGGGCACCAGCACCGACTCCCGCACGGGCTCGCCCGTCGCCATGGCGATCAGCTCCTGGCTGCGGCCTTCGACGGCCGCCTCCAGCCGGGCGAGGAACTCGCCGCGCTCCAGGCCCGTGGGGATCGGGTCGAGGAACTCGATGGTGGCCACGCCGGGCTTCTTCACCGCCGAGGTCTGTTCCCAGAACAGGCCCAGGTTCGTCGCCACCGGCACCACCGGGAGGTCGAAGTCGCGGCTCATGTAGTAGACGCCGGTGCGGTAGCGGAACCGCTCGCCCGGCTTGGCGAGGTTGCCTTCCGGATAGATCAGGATGCGGCGGCCTTCCCGGGCGACCTGGGCGGCGCTTTCCGACAGCGCCTTGCGCGCTTCGGGCCCGCCACAGTTGTCGACGATGATCGCGCCGAACTTGCGCAGGATGGCCCCGACCAGCGGGAAGCGCTCCATGTGGTCTCCGGTCACGAAGCTCAGGTTCGGTACGTTGGCGAACATCACGAAGCCGTCGCCCCAGCTGTGGTGCTTGGCGGCGATGATGAAGGCGCCGTCCGGCAGCTTCTCCTGGCCGCGCAGGTCGACCTTGATGCCGGCCAGGGCGTCCATCGCCCACAGCATGCGGCGCGTGTAGAGCTTGATCGCGCCGGTCATGGGCCGCCGGCCGGGGGCCAGCGCCAGGAGGGCGGCGGTGAGGCCGTAGACGATCGACAGCAGCCAGTAGTAGCCGTTGAACAGGCGGTTGCGCAGGGTCATGGGGCACGGGCCTCTAGCGGGCGAACAGCACGGCCTGCACGGCCGCGGTCATGAGGAGGGCGTGGGCCGACAGCGGATCGTCGCCGATCCGGCCATAGGCCTTGTTCTGGGCGGTCTGGGTGATCACCCCGATGGCCATGGCGGCCAGCACGCGCGGGTCGGCCGGCGGCAGTTCGGCGCTGATCATCGCCTGTTTGATGACATTCTCGACCACCGACACCGGGTCGCGGCCGTCCTCCTGGTAGTAGGGGATGAAGCGGTGGATCTGGGTCAGGTGGAAGCTGAAGGTCAGCCAGTCCTCGTCGGCCACCTGGCAGTAGGCGGCCACGATGGCGGCGGCCTTGGCCTTGATGCCGACCGCGCTCGCGGCGCTCTCCTCGATCAGGCCCGAGAGGCGGCGGTGCACCGTCATGAACAGCGTGATCGCCAGCTCGTCCTTGGAGCGGTAGTGGCGGTACAGCGCCCCCTCCGACACCCCGGCCTGCGAGGCGATGGCGCGGGTGGTCGCGGCGTCGACGCCGTCGCGGACGAAGACTTCCAGCGCGGCGCGCTCGATGCGAGGCTTGGCGGACATGCGGGGCGACTCCTTGTGTGAGCATTTGCTCACATTTCGCCGCGCTACACAATGAGCAAATGCTCACATGGAGTGATGATGGCGGTAAGCGCTGAATTCCTCGACCATCTCCGCGACGAACTTCTGGCCGGCCTTGGTCGATTGAAGGTGACGAAGATGTTCGGCGGGGCCAGCCTGTCGGTCGACGGCGCGGCCTTCGCCCTGGTGTTCGGCGAGACGCTCTATCTGAAGGTCGACGACGACAACCGCGCCGCCTTCGAGACCGAGGGCAGCGCGCCGTTCACCTACGCCATGAAGGACGGCCGGACGGGCATCCTGCACTACTGGTCGCTGCCGGAGCGGGCGCTGGACGATCCCGAAGAGGCGGTGCGCTGGGCGCGGCTGGGCCTCGAGGCGGCGTGGCGCGCCCGCAAGCCGAAAGCAAAGAAGGGCCGGGCCATGCGCGAAGACATCGGACCCGGCCCCTGGGATGGGTGAACAAATCCCCTGATCGTCATGGCCCGACTTGTTCGGGCCACCCATGCGTGATGGGCCAACCAAAAAGGGCGCGACCGACAGGCCGCGCCCTGATCAGAGCATTTCGTGTTCGTGGACGGCCCGAACAAGTCGGGCATGACGGTTGTGCCTACCGCCCCTTGAACGCCGCGACCCGCTTCTGAAGGAAGGCGCTGACGCCCTCGATGAAGTCGTCGGACTTGCCGGCGATCTTCTGGGCCTTGCGTTCGGCGGTCAACTGGCCGTTCCAGTCTGTATCGAGGCTTTCCCAGATCAGCTTGCGGATGGCGCCCAGCGAGGCCGGGCCGTTGGCCAGTTCCTTCGCCAGTTCGATAGCCGTGGCGCGCAGGTCCGCGTCGGGCGCGACCCGGTTGACCAGGCCCCACTCCAGCGCCTTGGCGGCGCCGATCTTCTCGCCCAGCAGGGCCATTTCCATGGCCCGGGCGCGGCCGATGGCGCGCGGCAGCAGGTAGGTCGAGCCGCCGTCCGGCACCAGGCCGATGCGGCGGAAGGCCTGCAGGAAGTAGGCGCTCTCGCCGGCGACAATCAGGTCGCCGAGCAGGGCCAGCGAGCAGCCGACGCCGGCCGCCGCGCCGTTGACGGCGGTGACGATCGGCAACGGGCAGTCGCGCATCTGGCTGACCAGCGGGTTGTAGGTGGTCTCGAGCGCCCGGCCGGCGTCGGGCTTGCCGTCGACGTCCAGTTCACGGGCGGTGGCCCCACCGCCCGCCAGGTTGGCGCCCGAGCAGAAGCCGCGACCTTCGCCGGTCAGGACGATGGCGCGGGCCGTGACGTTGCCGGCCGCGATGTTGCTGAAGGCGTGGGAGAGCTCGCTGGCCAGGTCCAGGCCGGCGGCGTTCATGGTGCCGGGGTCGTTGAGCGTGATCACCGCCACGCCGTCAGTCACTTCGACCTTGATCTTGGTGTAGTCCACGCGAACATCCTCCCTGGTGTCTCTTTGGGAAGGACGCTAGCGCCCATAACGCGGCGGAACGCCAACGGAAAATCGGGCGGCCGCGCCGCGCGCCTGTGGCAGGGAACCGGGCGGTCAGGCCGCGACGGGCACGACCTCGGCGTTGGTGACGCGATTGCGGCCGCTGCGCTTGGAGGCGTAGAGCGCGGCATCGGCCCGCTCCATCACGCAGACGCCGGTTTCGCCTTCGCGGCGGGTGGCCAGGCCGGAGGAGATGGTGACGGTGCCCAGATCCTCGTTGGTCGAGCGGCGCTTGAGCATCCGGGACGCGACTTCCTCGCGAATCTCCTCGAGGCAGCGCTCGACGATCGTGGCGTCCTCGCCCGGGAAGATCATCGCGAACTCCTCGCCGCCGTAGCGGGCCGAGAAGCGCGGCGTGCAGCCCAGGCGCCCGATGACGCTGGCGACGTAGCGGATGACCTGGTCGCCCGTCTGATGGCCCCAGGTATCGTTGAAGTTCTTGAAGTGGTCGATGTCCAGCACGGCGAGGGTCAGCGGCGTGCCGAACTCGTCGGCGTCGGCGCAGGCGCGGGCCAACTCGTCGTCGAAGGCCTTGCGGTTGGCCAGGTTCGTCAGGCCGTCGGTGGTGGCGTCGCGGCGGACCTGTTCCAGGTGCTCGCGCAGGCGCTGGACCTCGCTGGTCGATTCAGCGAGCCGCTTCTCCAGCGACTTGTTTTCCTTCTGCACCCGGCGGGTCGCGGTCGACAGGGAGTCGACCATGGCCTTGATCTGGCTGGCGTCCTTGGCGTCGGTCAGGCCCTTGCCGGCGCTGGCCAGCGTCTGGCCGTAGGTTTCGTTCGACTTCTGGGCTTCCTTGATCGCGCTCGAGACAGCGGCCAGTTCCTTGGACAGCTGATCCCCGGCGTCGCGGATCTGATCGTTCAGGCGGGCCTTGGGCAGGTAGGCGGCGGCGAGTTCCTCGCTGATCGTCTCGGTCATCGGCTCGCCCGACAGGATCAGGCGATTCAGCTCCAGGGCCAGTTCGCCGGTCGGGTCGGCCACGAAGTGCGACCACAGCTCGAAGTTCAGCGGAGTCGGCCAGACGGCGTGGCGCTCCATGACATCAAGGGTCTCGTGGGCGACCTTGTAGGCCTCGGGACCTCGCATCTTGGCTTCGACGTCGGCGGACATTCGCGCATTCCCCCTCGACCGGATCGATCCCTTCTGGAGCGATCCTGGGCTGTAGATAGCGGAGCCTATGCTCCAAGGACCAAATGACTGGTTAAGGCGAGGGAACGCGGTTCGCTTGCGGCCGGCGCGGCGAGCCGTCATTCTGAACGCCGATCACCTGAGCCGGGACCAGCCCGGCCTCCCGGAGGGACACTTCGATGAACGCTCACGCCAACCTTGGCGCCGACGCCCACAAGGCCGCGATGCTCGCCATTCTCGACAAGCAGAAGGCCGCGCACCTTCGCGACGGCGCGCCGACCGCCGAGCAGCGGATCGAGCGCCTCGACCGCTGCATCGGCCTGCTCGTCGATCATGCCAAGGACATCCAGGACGCCATCAACGCCGACTTCGGCAACCGCTCGCGCGAAGCCACGCTGCTCACCGACGTGTCGGGCTCCATCGGCCCGCTGAAGCATGCGAAGGCGCATCTTCGCAAATGGATGCAGGGCCAGAAGCGCAAGACCACCCCCGCCATTCTCGGCCTGTTCGGGGCAAAGGCGGAGGTCGTCTATCAGCCCAAAGGCGTGGTCGGTGTGATCAGCCCGTGGAACTTCCCGGTCAACCTGACCTTTGCGCCGCTGGCCGGAATCATTGCCGCCGGCAACCGGGCCATGATCAAGCCGTCCGAGTTCACGCCCGTCACCTCCGAGCTGATGAAGACGATGTTCGGCAGCGTGTTCAGCGAGGAGGAGATCGCGGTGATCACCGGCGGTCCCGACGTCGGCCAGGCGTTCGCCGGGTTGCCCTTCGACCACATGATCTTCACCGGCGCGACGTCGATCGCCCGTCACGTCATGCGCGCGGCGGCCGAGAACCTGGTGCCGCTGACCCTGGAGCTGGGCGGCAAGAGCCCGGTGATCCTGTCGGAGAGCGCCGACATCGCCACCGCCGCCGCCCGGATCATGAACGGCAAGACTCTCAACGCCGGCCAGATCTGCCTGGCGCCCGACTATGTGCTGGCCCCCGAGGGCAAGGTCGCCGAGTTCGTGAAGGAGGCCCAGGGCGCGGTCGGCCGCATGTTCCCGACGCTGAAGGACAACCCGGACTACACCGCCGTGATCGCCGAGCGCCACTATGAGCGCATCAAGGGCTACATCGACGAGGCCCGGGCCATGGGCGCCCAGATCGTCGAGATCAATCCGGCCGGTGAGGACTTCAGCCAGCAGGAGCACCGCAAGATCCCGCCGACCCTTATCCTCAATCCCACCGATGACATGAAGGTGATGCAGGAAGAGATCTTCGGCCCGGTTCTGCCGGTGATGACCTACAAGACCTCGCAGGACGCGCTGGACTACATAAACGCCCACGAGCGCCCGCTGGGCCTCTACTGGTTCGGAACCGACGAGGCGGAGAAGGCCAACGTGCTGGCCAACACCACCAGCGGAGGTGTCACCGTCAACGACGTGATCATGCACGTGGCCCAGGAAGAGCTGCCGTTCGGCGGCGTCGGCCCGTCGGGCATGGGCAGCTATCACGGTCACGACGGCTTCCTGGAGTTCAGCCACCGCAAGGCGATCTACACCCAGATCAAGAAGGACATCGGCCCGCTGGTCGCCATGCGTCCGCCCTACGGCGCGGCCATCCGCAAGATGCTCGGCGGCCAGGTGAAGCGGTAGTCCTTCCAGGCTGTCATCCCGGACGGCCGCAGGCCGATCCGGGACCCAGCCGATGCCGTGCGTCCGCCGCTGGGTCCCGGCTCTACCCCCGGCCTTCGTCGGGGTGCGGCCGGGATGACAGTGTGTGGCGGGTGGAACCGTTCATCCTGGCGTCAGGCGATCTGTCGTATTGAAGCCGTGATGGCGACGCATGATATGTCGCCACGGGCCCTTCCGGACCCGGAACACTGGAGTGTCACATGCGTACCGCCGCCCTGACGGGTTTCATCCTCGCCGCGACAGCCGCCTGTTCGGCCAGCGCGGCGGCTGACTTCAAGGCCCAGGCGCGCTGCATCGCGGCCTATGAGGTCGCGGCCGGCCTGCTGGAGACCGAGCCGACCACGGCCGCCACGAAGAAGCGCATCGCCAAGCTGGATGCCGCCCGCGAGAAGATGTCTCTGGCGCTCGCCACCCGCACTGACCTGACGCCGGCCGACAGTCGCGCCAGCCAGCAGGAACGCCGGGCCGAAGAAGCCCGCCTGGACGCCTTGCCGCCCGCCGCTGTTCAGGCGGCCGCCGACGCGTGCGACAGCCTGCTGGGTCAGTAGGGCCCGCTTTCAGCTTCAGACGACAAAGGGCGCGGCCGAGGCCGCGCCCTTTTTTCGTGGCGTTGTCACGCCGGAGAAGCCGTGCCGACTATTCGTCGGCGGCGGCCGGCGTCAGCGGGGTCGCGCGGGTCATGAAGGCCGGCATGTCGGCGCCGAAGCCAACCACCCGGCCGCCGTCATCGTCGCGATCCCGGCGCTGGTGATTGTCGCGGCGATCATCGTCACGGCCACGGGCCGGGCGGCGGTCACGATCACGATCGCGGCCCTCGGCGGCGACAGGACGGTCCTCATGGCGCGGCGTCTCCGCCTGACGGGGCCGTTCCTCGGCGCGCGGACGCTCCTCGCGGCGGGGGCGGTCCTCACGACGCGGGCGCTCCTCGCGGCGCGGACGCTCCTCGCGGAGCTCCACCGGCGCGGCGGCGACGTCGACGACCTCGACCGCGGCGGTCACGGCTTCGACGGCTTCAGCGCCCTCGTTGCGCGGCGCGCGACGGCGGCGCGAAGGCTTCTCCGACTTGGCCGCTTCGGCTTCCACGACGGGTACGACGGCGGCCCTGGTCGGGCGGGGCGGCCGGGCGGCGGCCGCTTCACTGGCGTCTGACGTGGTGATCGCCTTCATCGAGACCACCGAGGTCTCCGACTCCGGACGGCCGCGCCCCGGACGGTCGCTGCGGCTGCGACTGCGTTCGCGGTCCTTCTTGGCCGCGTCCTTGTGACGCTGCTCGGTCTTCAGGGTCGACCAGTCGATGCCCTCGAACAGCGCTTCCTGCGGCATCTTGCCGGTCAGCTTGATGACCTTCTCGAGGTTCTTGTCGTCGGCGGGCGTGACGATCATGAACGTCTCGCCCAGGCGACCGGCGCGGCCGGTGCGACCGATGCGGTGCACATAGTCGTCGGCGTGGTGCGGAACGTCGTAGTTGAAGACATGGCTCACGGCCGGGATGTCGAGGCCGCGGGCGGCGACGTCCGAGGCGCAGAGCAGCTTGAGCTCGCCCTTGCGGAAGCTCTCCAGCGTCTTCATCCGCGTCGCCTGGTCGAGGTCGCCGTGGATGGCGCCGGCGTCGTAGCCGTGCGTGCGAAGCGACTTGGCGACGATGTCGACCTCGCTCTTGCGGTTGCAGAAGACGATGCCGTTCTGGATCTCGCTGCGATCGATCAGGCTGCGCAGGGCGGTGCGCTTGGCCTTGGGGTCGTTCGACGGGATGCGGGCCAGGAACTGGGTGATGTTCTCGCCGGTGGTTGCCGGGCGGGAGACCTCGATCCGGGTCGGGTCGTTGAGGAACTGCTTGGTCAGCCGGGTGATTTCCGGCGGCATGGTGGCGCTGAAGAACAGCGTCTGCTTCTTCGGCGGCGTCAGCTTGAAGATGCGCTCGATGTCCGGGATGAAGCCCATGTCGAGCATGCGGTCGGCTTCATCGACGACCATCATCTGCACGCCGGTCAGCAGGATCTTGCTGCGCTCGAACAGGTCGAGCAGGCGGCCGGGGGTGGCGATCAGCACGTCGACGCCCTTGTCCAGCGCCGAGACCTGGTCGTTCATCGACACGCCGCCTATCAACAGCACCCAGGTGAGGCGGGTGCCCTTGGCGTACTTCTCGAAGCTGCTGGCGACCTGGTCGGCCAGCTCGCGGGTCGGGGCCAGGACCAGGGCGCGGGGCATGCGGGCCCGGGCGCGGCCGGCCGACAGCCGGTCGATCATCGGCAGGGTGAAGGCCGCCGTCTTGCCGGTGCCGGTCTGGGCAATGCCAAGCACGTCGCGGCCGGCGAGGGCCACCGGGATGGCCTGTTCCTGGATCGGTGTGGCTGTCGTGTAGCCGGTATCGGCCACTGCCTTGAGTGTGGAGGCGCTAAGCCCCAGCTGGGAAAATTCGGTCATGTCTCGCTTAAACTGAAAGCGCCGAGCCGCCCGGATCATTGGGCGAGCGGGCGGCGCGGATTCGCCAGACCTGCCCGGAGCTTGCGCGTACTAAGGCGCATGGCCCCAAAAGTCAACGAAAGCCTTGCGTTTCCTAGGGCGCGGACGTGTTCGCGACCTCGCCGGCGCCTCCCCGCGGCGGTGTGTGGGGCAGCCGGGCGAGCAGCGGCCTTTCGACCCAAAGGTGGAAGGCGACGCCCGCCGCCAGCGAAGCCGCTGTGACCAGCAGGAACAGTGCGGCCGGGGCCTGGCGCAACTGAGGGGCCAGCGCCAGGGCGCCGGCCGTCGCCGCGTAGATCGCCGGCGCATGGGCCAGGTAGATGGCGTAGGACGCCTCGCCGAGGAACGACAGCCAGCGCGGGACGGGAAGGCCGCGCGCCCGCTCAAGGCTGGCGGCGCCCAGGATCGCCAGTGTCGCGCCCAAGCCGAAGGCCCAATTGCCGATAATGCCGTTCAGCGGCAGCTTCATCACCGGGATGGCCCAGGTCGCGACGAACAGCAGCAGTCCGACGGTCATCACAAGCCCGGGCAGGGGAACCTTGCCGCGCTCGAACGCCAGGAACGCGGCCGCGCCGAACGCGAACAGCAGGTGCTGGCTGGTGAAGAAGAATCTCAGCCAGCCGTCGATCCCCAGCCACGGCAGCGTCGCCGACAGCATCATCCAGACCGCCGCCACGGCCAGCCCGGTCTTCGGCCGCCACAGGATGAGGCCGAAAACGGCGTAGAACAGCGCCTCATGCCGCAGCGTCCAGATCACCGACAGCAGCGGGTCGTTGATGTCGGGCGTCAGGACGACGGCGGAGAGCACGTCCAGGACGGTGAATCCGACCCCGTTGTTGAGCAACGGCAGCATCAGCGTGGCCGGTATGAAGATCAGCAACGCGGCCCATAGCGGAGGGTAGATCCGACGGGCCCGCTTCCAGACGAAGGTCGCCAGACGGTCCGCACGGCCGATGTCCGCGCGGTGCGCCATCAGGATCACGAAGCCGCTCAGCACGAAGAAGAAGTGCACCCCCGAATAGCCCGACCGAAAGACCGGGAAGGTGTCCCGGTCGAGGTGCTGGGGCAGGGCAAGCGTCAGCTCGACATGGAACAGCAGCACGGCAAGCGCAGCGAAGGCGCGTCCGGCCTGAAGGCTGTCCAGTGCAGGCCGGGGCTGTCGCGCGTTGTCCATGAGCCGGGGCGCAATGGCGGGCCGACGGGCGCACGTCAATAGGCGACGACAGGCGGTTCTCCGACGGGGTGAAATTTGATGACGATTCCGCGATGGATATGTGATGAATTGTCCTCAGTGTACGGCGCGGGAGGAAGCCGATGTCAGCGCAGATGATCACCGGCGCGATCATGATCGCGGCGCTCGCTACGTCGCCGGCCCCCGATGTCCTGAAGCCCGCCTTCAGCAACACGATCGTCAGCGTCTATCCGGACGGCAAGACGACCCGGCTCTGGCTGCATCCCGATGGCGACTATGACGCCCAGCGCGCCAACGGCCAGCGCACAGGGGGCGAGTGGGAGATCAAGGGCGAGAGGGTCTGCATGACCCAGAAGCGCCCTTTCTTTGTCCCGATTGCCTTCTGCACAGCCATTCCGCCGACCGCGGGCGGCGTCGGCGCCAGCTGGACGGCCAAGGGTCTGAAGGGCGAACCGGTGCGACATACCCTGACGGCCGGTCGTGGCGCGCTGCCCTGATCCGTCCGGCAAGGGTTAACGAAACGCTGATTTTCTGATTAGCCTGCCACCGTTCGCCCACGAGGCGAGCCTGCGACAACAACTCGGGTGGGAAACTAAAATCATGCGACTCTTTACGACCGTGGCGCTCGCCGCCGCCATGCTGGCCGGACCGGCCCTCGCCGATCCGATGGCGACCGCCTACGGCAACACCGTCGTCATCACCTACGGCGACGGCACGACGGTGAACCTCTACGTCAACGAGGACGGCACCTACACCGGCAGCAGCCCGATGGGCGAAAGCGCGGGAACCTGGGCGGTTTCGGGTAACCAGACCTGCTTCACCCAGTCCAGCCCCGAGCCGGGTGAACCGTCCTGCTCCAAGACCGTGAGCAAGAATGTCGGCGACAGCTGGCAATCGACCGGACAGGGCGGCGCGCCTGTGACCGTCACCATCCAGGAAGGGCGTTAATCAGGCCGCGTCGTTGGCCAGCCTGGTGGAAGTCGTCCGGATGTCGCCCTTCAGGGCATCGACGAACGACTCCCGCCAGGCGACGATGTCCTCGGTGACGACGTTGTCCATCAGCTTCTCCCAGCGCCGGCGGCGCTCGGCGTAGCCCATGGTCAGCGCCCGCTGGATCGCGCCCGACACCTCATCCCGGTCGTAGGGATTGACGATCAGCGCCGACCCCATCTGGGCCGCCGAGCCGGCGAAGCGCGACAGGATCAGCACGCCGGGATCTTCCGGATCCTGCGAGGCGACATACTCCTTGGCGACCAGATTCATCCCGTCACGCAGCGGCGTCACCAGCCCGACGGCGGCGGCACGGTAGATGCCGGCCAACTCGTCCTGACGGTAGCCTGTGTTGACGTAGCGCAGCGGCACCCAGTCCATGGTCCCGTAGGCCCCGTTCACACGACCCGCGATGGCGTCGAGACGGCCACGCAGGTCCTGATAGGCCTCGACCGCGTCGCGGCTCAGGGTGGCGATCTCCAGCATGAAGACCTTCTCCCGCTGGGCCTCCTGCATCGCCAGAAACTGCTCGTAGGCGAGGAAGCGTTCCTCCAGCCCCTTGGAATAGTCCAGCCGGTCGACGCCGACGATCATCCGTCGCCCCGCCATGGACTCCTGCATCCGGGCGAAGGACTCCTGTCCGCCCGGCGACAGGGCGCCGTCCGAGAAATCGTCGGCCTTGATGCCGATCGGGAAGGCGCCCAGCCGGGTCCGCCGTCCGAAAGCGGAGACCATGCCGTGGTCATCGGGTTGGCCGACGCCGATCTCCTTGGACAGATAGCCGGTGAAGGCCGACAGGTTGTCCTGAGTCTGGAAGCCGACCACGTCGTAGTGGAACAACGCCTCCACCAGTTTCCTGTGGCCAGGCAGGGTAATCAGCAGCTGCCGGGCCGGCCAGGGGATGTGCAGGAAGAAGCCGATCCGGTTCTTGACGCCCAGGGCCCGCAATTCGCGCGCCAACGGCGCCAGATGGTAGTCGTGCACCCAGATCAGGTCGTCGGGCCCGATCAGCGCGGCCAGCGCCTCGGCGAAACGGGCGTTGACCCGCGCGTAGCCGGCGTCGAACGAGCGCTCGTAGGCGGTCAGGTCGATCCGGTCGTGAAACAGCGGCCACAGCGTCTTGTTGGCGTAGCCGTTGTAGTACTCATCGACGTCGATCGGTTCGAGGTCCACCCGTGCCAGGGTGACGTCGCCGATCCGCTCCATGGCGATCTGGCCGGTGTACTGCGGCGTCGTCTCGCCGCTCCAGCCGAACCAGACGCCCTGGTGCTCGCGAAGGGCCGCCCCGAGCGCCGCAGCCAGCCCGCCGACGGACCCGCTGCCGGTTTCACGCGGCAGGCTGACGCGATTGGAAACGACAATCAGGCGACTCACGACGCGGCCTCCTCCAGCCAGGCCAGGACGGCGGCGGGATCGGCCAGCCGGTGCAGCGCGGCGGTGGGCCGGGGGTCGCCGACCAGCACGCTCCAGCCGCCCAGGTCCCGGGCGGCCTCGAACGCGTGCTCGTCGGTCAGATCGTCGCCGACCATCACGGGGGTTGCGCCGGCGAAGGGCGTCTGCGCCATGAACAGCCGCAGACTGTCGCCCTTGTCCGGCCCGGGCGTGCGCAGTTCGATGACCATCCGGCCTTCCTGAAGCTGCAGGCCGTGCATGGCGGCCATGCGGCGGCCGATGTCGATACAGGCCTCCTCCGCCGGCGGATGGCCGCGATAGTGCAGGGCGACCGAGCGGGCCTTGCTTTCCACAAGCAGGCCCCGTTGGCCCCTCGCGAAGCAGGCCAGCGTCTCCTCGACGCGACCCAACGCGGGGTGGGGCGGCACGGCGGTGGCGTCTCCCGGCGAGGTCCGACGCTCCAGGCCATGCACGCCGGCCACGCTGGCTACGGCGCCGTCGAGGATGCGGTCGACCTCGGCGATGGAGCGGCCGCTCAGGATGGCCACGCGTCCGTCAAACCGTTCGACGACCCGGCGCAGCAGCCGGGTCCGCCGACGATCAGCCCGCACGGCGTCCGGCGTCGCCTCGATGGGCGCCAGGGTGCCGTCCAGATCCAGGAAAAGCGCCACCCGGTCAGGATGTGGCAGGGGAGGGCGCGCCTCCGTGGTCGGAGACGGGCGTTCAAGATCGATATTCAGCATTCAAATGCCCCGTGCATACGCCGTCGGGCGAACTTACGGTCGCCAAACTACCCGGATAACCCGCGAGGCGGTGAAGCGTTCCGGTCAAAAAAGCTTGATCAGAATTTGATTGACCCCGCCCGACCTCGATACGGCCAAGGCTGAATGAGCTCTTTGCGCAGGAGTCTGAGTATAGATTTCAGAGAAGTGCGTCCGCACCAGGCGGCTTCATGCTCGAGATCTGGTCAGATATCGACGTCGGCTGCCGCGAACTCCGCGTTCTCCTGAATGAAGCGGAAGCGAAGCTCGGGCTTTCGGCCCATCAGCGTTTCGACCAGATCCTCGACGTGGCCTTCGTCGCGGGGCAGGGTCACCCTCGCCAGCGTGCGCTTGGCCGGGTCCATCGTGGTTTCCTTGAGCTGGGCCGGCATCATCTCGCCGAGACCCTTGAAGCGACCGATCTCGGGCTTCTTGCCCTTGAACGCGGTGGCCAGCAGCTCGTCCTTGTGGGCGTCGTCGCGGGCGTAGAGCGACTTCTTGCCGTCGCTGATCCGGTAGAGCGGCGGCATGGCCAGGAACAGTTTCCCGCCCCGCACCATCTCCGGCATCGTCCGGTAGAAGAAGGTGATCAGCAGGCTGGCGATGTGGGCGCCGTCCACATCGGCGTCGGTCATGATGATGATGCGGTCGTATCGGAGGTCGTCCTCGCGGTACTTGCTGCCGCCCTGGACGCCCAGGGCCAGCATCAGGTCGGCCAGCTCCTTGTTGCCCATCAGCTTCTCGCCGGTGGCGCTGGCCACGTTCAGGATCTTGCCGCGCAGCGGCAGGATGGCCTGGGTGCGGCGGTCGCGCGCCTGCTTGGCTGAGCCGCCGGCGCTGTCGCCCTCGACCAGGAACAGCTCGCTGCCGTCCATGGCGCTGCCAGAGCAGTCGGCCAGCTTGCCCGGCAGCCGCAGCTTGCGGGTCGCCGAGGCGCGGGAGACTTCCTTGTCCTTGCGGCGCTTCAGCCGCTCCTCGGCCCGCTCGACCACGAAGTCGAGCAGGGCTCGGGCGGCCTTGGGCGAGGCGGTCAGCCAGTGGTCGAACGGGTCGCGCAGCGCCGTCTCGACCAGCCGCTGGGCGTCGGACGACGACAGCCGCTCCTTGGTCTGGCCCTGGAATTCGGGATTGCGGATGAAGACGCTGATCAGGGCGCCGGCGTTGGCGATCACGTCGTCGGCGGTGATGATGCCGGCGCGCTTCTCGCCCGCCATCTCGGCGTAGGCCTTGAGGCCCTTGGTCAGAGCGGCGCGGAAGCCGGCCTCGTGGGTGCCGCCTTCGGGCGTGGGCACGGTGTTGCAGTAGGACTGCATGAAGCCGTCGGCCTCGCCGAAGCCCTGCGGAGTCCAGGTTACGGCCCATTCCACGGCGCCGGCTTCGCCGGTCCGCTCGATGCGGCCGCTGAAGGCGGTCTCGGTGACGGTCGAAACGCCCTTGGTCCGCTCAGCCAGGAAGTCGGCCAGGCCGTTGGGGAAGTGGAAGGTCGCCTCGGGCGGGGTCTGATCGTGGATCCGCGAGGGATCGCAGGACCATTTGATCTGCACGCCGCGGAACAGATAGGCCTTGGAGCGGGCCATCCGGTAGAGGCGCGCCGGCTTGAACACCAGGCTGTCGCCGAAGATCTGGGTGTCGGGCAGGAAGCGGACCTGGGTGCCCTTCTTGCGGGACGGGCCGACCTGAACGAGCCCGCCGACCGGCTTGCCACGCGAGAAGGCCTGGCGGTGTTCGAAGCCGTCGCGCCAGACGGTGACTTCCAGTTCACTGGACAGGGCGTTGACGACCGAGGCGCCGACGCCGTGCAGGCCGCCTGAGGTCTCGTAGGCCTTGCCGCTGAACTTCCCGCCGGCGTGCAGGACGGTCATGATCACTTCCAGCGCCGACTTGCCCGGATGCTTGGGGTGGTCGTCCACGGGCATGCCGCGGCCGTCGTCCCTGACCGTCAGGTAGCCGTCGGCGTCGAGCGAGACCTCGATGAGCTTGGCGTGACCTGCGACCGCCTCGTCCATGGAGTTGTCTAGGATTTCGGCGAACAGGTGGTGCAGCGCCCGCTCGTCGGTGCCGCCGATGTACATGCCCGGCCGCATGCGGACCGGTTCCAGCCCTTCCAGCACCTCGATTGCGCTGGCGTCATAGGCGCCGGACGGCGCGGCGAGCGGCGGCTTCTCGGCGGACTTGGCGGAGGTCACGACCTTCGGGTCGGGGCGCGGCTCGTGCGGCGTCGCCAGCGGGCTGGCCGGCACGGGCTTGAGCGCGTCGTCATCATCGCCAAACAGGGGAAGGGCAGGGGAAGTCATGTAAGCGACAGCATCGAACGATTCGGGAACGAAGGGGTATGCGGCCAAGCCGCCCGGTGAAGCAAGGGCGGCGGGAGATGCCTACTCCGCCGCCGCCCTGGTCGTCTTCGCCTTGGCCGGAGCCTTCTTCTTGGCGGCCGGCTTCTTCTTGGCCGCCGCGGCCGGCGCCTTCTCGGCCTTGGCCTTGGGAGCGGGGGCCTTTTTCGCCTTGACCGGCTTCTTGCCGCCGCCCTTGGCCGCGCGTTCGGCCAGCAGGGCCACGGCCTCCTCGAGCGTGATCTCGGTCGGCTCCTTGCCGCGCGGGACGTTGGCGTTGGTCGCGCCGTGCTTGATGTAGGGGCCAAAGCGTCCGGACAGGATCTTGATCGGCTGGCCGTCCTCGGGGTGCGCGCCCAGGTCCTTGAGCGCCGAAGCCGTCGCCCGGCCGCCCTTGCCGCCGCCGGCGCGCTTTTCGGCCAGCACGGTCACGGCGCGGTTCAGGCCCACCTCGAACACCTCGTCGATGCTCTCCAGGTTGGCGTAGGTGCCTTCGTGCAGCACGAAGGGCCCATAGCGGCCAAGGCCCGCGGTAATCGGCTTGCCGTCCTCGGGGTGCAACCCGACCTCGCGCGGCAGTTCCAGCAGGCGCAGGGCCTTGTCGATGTCCATCGCGGCCGGCGGCCAGCCCTTGGGCAGGCTTGAGCGCTTGGGCTTGTCGCCCTCGGCCGGGGTTTCCTCGACGTAGTGGCCGAAGCGCCCGTTCTTGAGCCAGACCGGCTGGCTGGTCCGGGGGTTCACTCCCAGTTCGCGGTCACCGTCGACGGCTTCGCCCTCGCCGTCAGGCTGGGCGATGGGGCGGGTGAAGCGGCACTCCGGATAGTTGGAGCAGCCGATGAAGGCGCCGAACTTGCCGGTCTTCAGGCTCAGCTGGCCGACGTTGCAGGTCGGGCAGAGGCGCGGGTCGGAGCCGTCGGCCTTGGCCGGGAAGATGTGCGGACCGAGCGCCTCGTTCAGGGCGTCCAGCACATGGGTGACGCGCAACTCGGCGATCTCGCCGACGGCGGCGTGGAAGTCCTTCCAGAAGTCGCGCAGAAACTCCTTCCAGTCGAGCTTGCCGTCACTGACCAGGTCGAGCTTCTCTTCCAGCGCGGCGGTGAAGTCATACTCGACGTAGCGTTTGAAGAACTCTTCCAGGAAGGCGGTGACCAGCCGGCCCTTGTCCTCGGGGATGAAGCGCTGCTTCTCCACCCGGACATAGGCGCGGTCGCGCAGCACGGTCAGGATCGAGGCGTAGGTCGAGGGCCGGCCGATGCCGAGCTCTTCCATCTTCTTGACCAGGCTGGCTTCCGAATAGCGCGGGGGCGGTTCGGTGAAGTGCTGGTCGGCCCTGGCGCGGAGTACGCGGGCGTCCGCGCCCTCGTTGATCACCGGCAGGCGGGCGCTGTCCTCGTCTTCCGCGTCGTCGCGGCCTTCCTCGTAGACGGCGAGGTAGCCGGGGAACTGGATCACCTGGCCGGTGGCGCGCAGGCCGGTCTGACCGTCGGCGCTTTCGATCTCGACCGTCGTCTTCTCGATGCGCGCCGCTTCCATCTGCGAGGCGATCATCCGCTTCCAGATCAGCTCATAGAGGCGGCCCAGGTCGCTTTCGAGCCGCAGGGAGCCGGGATTGCGCTCCAGCGAGGTCGGTCGGATGGCCTCGTGGGCCTCCTGGGCGTTCTTGGCCTTGGACTTGTAGTGGCGCGCCGTCTCGGGGACGTAGTCCTTGCCGTACAGGCCGGCGATGACCGTCCGGGCCTCGTCCAGCGCCTCGGGCGCCGACTGCACGCCGTCGGTGCGCATGTAGGTGATCAGACCGACGGTCTCGCCGCCGATGTCGATGCCCTCGTACAGCTTCTGGGCCGCCTGCATTGTGCGCTGGGCCGAGAAGCCGAGCTTGCGGGAGGCTTCCTGCTGCAGGGTCGAGGTGGTGAAGGGCGGCGGCGGCGTGCGCCTGGCCGGCTTCTTCTCGACCGAATGGACCTTGAAGGTCGCGGCCTGCACCGCCGCCTGGGCGGCCTGGGCCGAGGCCTCGTCGCCAAGGTCGAACTTGGTGAGCTTTTTGCCCTCGTGCTTGGCCAGGCGGGCGACGAACGGATCGGCGCCGGCGGCCACGTCGGCCTCGACGGTCCAGTATTCCTGGGTCCGGAAGCGCTCGATCTCGAGCTCGCGGTCGACGATCAGCCGCAGGCTGACCGACTGCACCCGGCCGGCCGAGCGGCTGCCCGGCAGCTTGCGCCACAGCACCGGCGAGAGGGTGAAGCCGACGAGGTAGTCCAGCGCCCGGCGGGCGAGATAGGCCTCGACCAGCTCCATGTCGATCTGGCGCGGGTTGGCGATGGCGTCGAGGACGGCGGTCTTTGTAATGGCGTTGAAGGTCGCACGCTGGACCTTCACGTCCTTGAGCGCCTTCTTCTTCTGCAGGACTTCCAGCAGGTGCCAGCTGATTGCCTCGCCCTCGCGGTCGGGGTCGGTGGCGAGGAACAGGGTGTCGGCGCCCTTCACAGCGTCGACGATGTCGCTGATCCGCTTGGCCGACTTGGCGTCGACCTCCCAGCTCATCGAGAAGTCGTCGTCCGGCAGCACCGACCCGTCCTTGGAGGGCAGATCGCGGACGTGGCCGTACGAGGCGAGAACCTTGTAGTCCGAGCCCAGGTACTTGTTGATGGTCTTGGCCTTGGCCGGGCTCTCGACGACGACGACGTGCATGCTTTTCCGGGAATGATCAGGAGAGTCGGCGGGCAGGGTCGCCTGCCGAGCGAGCGCGGAAAGTGGGGGCGGGGCAGGGGCAATGTCAACTTGGCGCGGCTTCGTCCACCCTGAATCGCCGCGCGGCGCCCTTTCGGGTGCGGTATTATCGGCGCTTCAACAGGGGAGGCGCGAATGAGTATCGAGCTCTGGTCGCTGTTCGCGGCGATGGTTCTGGGGCTGGTCCACCTGACCGCCGCGTCGTTCACCTTCAAAGCCCAGGTCGGCAATCGTTACACGGTCGGGGCCCGGGACGAGGACCTGCGGCCAACGGGCGTCGCCGGCCGCCTGGACCGCGCACAGCGCAATTTCCTTGAGACGTTCGCCATCTTCGCGGCGGCGGTGCTGCTGCTGTCACACCTGGGCCAGGAAGACCGGATCAGCCTGATCGGGAGCGTCCTCTACGTCGCCGGCCGCGTCCTGTTCCTGCCGCTCTATGCGTTTGGGGCGCCCTGGTTGCGTACCTTCAGCTGGAACCTCGCCACCCTGGGCCTGGTCATGGTGATGGCCGCCATCATCGTCTGATGTGACGTCGGCGACGAGGGAAGGGGGAGGGTGTCGGCCGACCGGCGCCCGATACGGGGGGCTGGGGGGGCTGTTCAGGATCCGCACCGGATGCGATCGACCGACGCTGGCAATCTCACTGCCTCATATGGCCGTCCCAAGCCGTGATTGTGACCATTCAGCGGCGCGGAAGAGCGTGGTTTGCGGAACACAGGCCGCGGCGGAAATGCGGCGGAAACGTTATGGCGCGTTGCGCGCCAAAAGATCGGACCCGATACTGCCCTCGACGACGGACCGGAAACGGCCCGTCAGGGCGTGGGGCCCCGCGATGCTTCCAGGATCCCGGTAGGGGCCTGCGCGGTTCAGTTGAAGCGGCGAAAGGCGATCCGAGAGGGTCGCCTTTTTGCTGTTCAGCCCCGGCAGACCATCCCGTCGAGGCCGAATACCGCCCGCCCGGCCAGCGACAGCTCGACCAGCGCGGCGAACACCGCCGGGGCCGGAGCCGCCGCCGCCCGCACCAGATCGTCGGGCGACACCGGCGTGGGCGACAGCAGGTCGGCCAGCCGGTCCTGCAGCGCCGCGTCCGGCTCGCCGGCGACCGGACCCCGCCAGGTGCGGCGCTCGGGCTCGCGCAGGCCGCCCAGCCCCTCCAGCACGCGCAGCACGTCCTCCACGCCCTCGCAGACCGCCGCGCCCTGACGCAGCAGGTCGTTGGCTCCGCGCGCCCGGGGGTCCAGCGGCGAGCCGGGCACGGCCAACACCTCGCGCCCCTGTTCGGCGGCCAGGCGGGCGGTGATCAACGAGCCGGATTTCAGCTCCGCCTCGACCACCACCACCGCACGCGACAGGCCGCTGATCAGCCGGTTGCGGCGCGGGAAGTCGCGGGCCTGGGCGCGGTGGTCGGGCGAGCTCTCGGAGACGATGGCGCCCCGCGCGGCGATGCGGGCGTGCAGGTCGGCGTGCTCGGGCGGGTAGATGTCGCCGACGCCGCCGCCCAGCACCGCGACCGTGCCGGTCTCCAGCGCCCCTTCGTGCGCCGCGCCGTCGATGCCGCGCGCCAGCCCGGACACCACCACCAGCCCGGCCTTGCCCAGGTCCAGCGCCAGGGTGCGGGCGAAGCGCTGGCCAGCCGCCGAGGCGACCCGGGCCCCGACCACGCCCACCGCCGGGCGCGAAAGCACCTCCGCATCGCCGAGCACCCAGATCAGCGGCGGCGGCGGGTCCACGGCGGCCAGCAGGGGCGGGAAGGCGGGTTCACAGGCGAGAATGAGCCGGGCGCCCAGGCGGTCGCCGGCCTCCAGCTCGCGCCGGGCGTCGTCGGCGGACGGCGGCTGCGGAACCGCGCCGCGCTGGACCAGCCGGGGCAGGGCGTCCAGCGCCGCCGCGGCCGAGCCGAAGCGGTTGAGCAGATGATCGAACGCCACCGGTCCGACGTTGGGCGTCCTGGCCAGCCGCAGCCAGGCGAGACGCTCCCCGTCGCTCGGCGGCGCGGCCGTCACGGCGTCTCGTCGGGCGGGGCGGCGTCCTTCTTCGCCCCGATCTTCGGCTCCTGGCCCTTGAGCAGCCGGGAGATGTTCTGGTGGTGGCGGATGTAGATCAGGACGGCCATGAAGGCCGACAGGAGGACCATGGGATAGGGCTGGTCCGTCGCGAAGGCGAACAGCGGGGCCAGGGCGGTGGCGGTCAGGGCGGCCAGCGAGGAAATGCGGAACAGGGCCGCCATCGCCAGCCAGGTCAGGGCGGCCAGCACGCCCACCGGCCAGGCGGCGGTCAGCAGCACGCCGTAGAAGGTGGCCACGCCCTTGCCGCCGTTGAACTTCAGCCAGACCGGGAACAGATGGCCGACGAAGGCCGCGCCGCCGGCGATGGCGACCATGGCCGCCGTGTCATTGGTCAGCCACCGCGCCAGCAGCACCGCCACCACGCCCTTGCCGGCGTCGCCGATCAGGGTGATGGCGGCGAGGTCCTTGCGGCCGGACCGCAGCACATTGGTCGCCCCGATGTTGCCCGAGCCGATCTTGCGGATGTCCCCCGCGCCGCCGAGGCGGGTGGCGATCATGCCGAACGGGATCGAGCCGAGGAGGTAGCCTCCCACGACGACGAGCCCGAGCGTCAGCCAGACGGTTTGCGCCAGATCTTCCATGTCCCGCCCCTAATACCGCAAAAGTTGTTCTTGTGGAATCCACTCAACGCCGAGGGGCGTTGACTCGGGCGATCATCGCTGGCGCGGGGGCCGGGCGCAAATCGCGACCGGCGGCGGTGCGCGAACTACTCCGCGATCCGGTGGACGATCTGGCCGCCGCAGACGGTCATCACGACCTGGCCCTGCAGGCGGCGGCCGTCGAAGGGGGAGTTCTTGGACTTCGACACCAGCTTGTCGGCGTCGATGATCACCGGCGCGTTCAGGTCGCACAGCACCAGGTCGGCCGGGGCGCCGGAGGCCAGGCGGCCGGTGGGCAGGCCCAGAAACTGGGCCGGGGCGAGGGTCACGGTCCGCATCAGGTCGACCAGCGGCAGGCGGCCGTCGTGATACAGCGACAGCAGGGCCGGGAGCAGGGTCTCCAGCCCCACCCCGCCGGGCGCCGCCTCGTCGAACGGCAGGCGCTTGTCCTCGGCCGGGGCGGGCGCATGGGCCGAGACGACGATGTCGACCAGGCCGCCGGCCAGCGCCTCGATCAGCGCCTGGCGGTCGTCCTCGGCCCGCAGCGGCGGGTCCATGCGGGCGAAGGTGCGATAGTCGCCGATGTCGAGCTCGTTGAAGCTCAGATGGTTGATCGAGGCGGTGGCCACGGCGTTGACGCCGCGGGCCTTGGCCCTGGCCAGCGCCTCCAGCGCCGCGGCGCAGGTGATCTGGTCGACCAGCAGCCTCCCGCCCGACAGCTCGGCCAGCGCCAGGTCGCGCTCCAGCCCGATCCGCTCGGAGGCGGCGGGCGCCGAGGGCAGGCCCATGCGGGAGGCGAACTCGCCCTCCGTCGCGGCGGCGCCCTTGCTGAGCCAGGGATCCTGCGGCCGGTGGGCCAGCGCCATGCCGAACGCCGCAGCATAGGACAGGATTCGCCGCATGACCTTGGAGTCGACGATCGGCCGGTCGACGTCGGTCACATAGCGGCAGCCGGCCTCGCGCATCAGGCCGATCTCGGCCATTTGCTCGCCGCGCAGGCCCTTGGTCGCCGCGCCGGCGGCATGGATGTGGCAGCTCTCGATGTCCTGTGCCCGGCGCAGGATGAAGTCGACGACCGAGGGATCGTCCACGGCCGGGTCGGTATCAGGCTGCACGACGATGGAGGTCACGCCGCCCGCCGCCGCCGCCTGGGCGGCCGAGCGCAGGGTTTCCTTGGTCTCGGACCCCGGCTCGCCGGTCTTGACCCGCAGGTCCACGAGCCCGGGCGCCAGCATGCCGCCGTTGCAGTCGATCACCCTCACGTCCGACGACAGGTCGGTGAAATCCCGCCCCCGGGCGATATCGGCGATGACCCCGCCGGACACCACCACCGCGCCCGGGCCGTCGTAGCCGGTCTCCGGGTCGACCAGCCGGGCGTTGTTGAACGCGAAGGGGCGGGCGCGGCTCATCGGTCGTTGTCCAGTCGCGCGGAGAGAGAGGCCAGCACGGCCATGCGGGCGGCGACGCCCATCTCGACCTGGTCCTGGATAAGGCTGATCGCCGGGTCGTCGGCGACGTCCGAATCGATCTCGACGCCACGGTTCATCGGACCCGGGTGCATGACCTTCACCCCGTCGGAAGCGGCCTTCAGCTTCTCGCGGTCCAGACCCCAGTAGCGGAAGTACTCGCGGGTCGAGGGGACCAGCGCCCCCTGCATCCGCTCGACCTGCAGGCGCAGCATCATCACCACGTCGGCCCCGGCGATGCCCTTCTCAAGGTCATGGAACACCGTCGCGCCCCAGCGGTCGGCGCCGGCCGGCATCAGGGTCGGCGGGCCGACCAGCCGCACCTCGGCGCCCAGCACGCCCAGCAGGTTGACGTTCGAGCGGGCCACCCGGCTGTGCATGACGTCGCCGCAGATGGCGACGGTCAGGCCGGCCAGGCGGCCGAACGCCCGGCGCATCGACAGGGCGTCCAGCAGGGCCTGGGTCGGATGCTCGTGCTGGCCGTCGCCGGCGTTGATCACGCTGCAGCCGACCTTCTGGGACAGCAGGGCGGCGGCGCCGGACGAGGCGTGGCGCACCACCAGCAGGTCCGGCCGCATGGCGTTAAGCGTCACCGCCGTGTCGATCAGGGTCTCGCCCTTGGCCACCGACGAGGTCTTGACGCTCATGTTCATGGTGTCGGCGCCCAGCCGCTTTCCGGCCAGTTCGAAGCTGGCCTGGGTGCGGGTGGAGTTCTCGAAGAACATGTTCACCAGGGTGCGACCCTTGAGCAGGTCCAGCTTCTTGGTGGTCTGGCGATTGAGGTCGACGAAGGTGTCGGCCAGATCGAGCAGGGCGCCCGCCTCGACGACGTTCAGATCCAGCGCGGACAGGAAATGACGGCGCGGAAAGGGGTAGGTCCGTGCGCGGACCTCGTCGATACCCGGAGCCAATGTCGTCATGAGCCGTTCTTCTAGGGGAGCGCGAAGATTCCGCCAACATCTCTTGTCGGCGCGCGACGAAAGGCCCGCCGCGGACATGTCTCGCAACACGGCCCTTCCCATCGCGTCCGGCTTTTGCTAACCCCCGCGCCTCACCACGGGCGGTCGTGGCGGAATTGGTAGACGCGCAGCGTTGAGGTCGCTGTTCCTTAACCGGAGTGGAAGTTCGAGTCTTCTCGACCGCACCATCCTGCTTCGCTCCTTCGGAGCTTCGCAGGACAAGTCCTGGGTGAAGGCCTCTGCGGCCAAGGGTGTTGTGGGGCTTGCCCTGCGAAGCCTTGGCGAAGCAGGGTGAATCAGGGGCCTAAACGCTTTAGGCTCCACAGCTCGTACAGGAGGCCCCGACATGTCCCGGGAAGACGCCGACCTGAACGAGAGGGGCAAATCCCACGGGCGTTTCGCTGACAAAGGCGAGCGCCCGGAGGACCTCGAAGACCTCGCCCTCGGCGACGACTACGCTCTCAATCCTGAATACGTCGACATGGTCATCGATGCGGCCGACCGTGGCGACGCCGAGCGTCTGCGCGAGCTGGTCGGGGCGCTGCGCTCCGAAGACGTCGCCGACCTGATGGGCTTCCTCAACGCGGACTACCGCGAGGAGATCATCCCCTGCCTCGATTCCGAGACCCTCGCCGAGGTGCTGTCGGAACTGGACGAGAATCTCCGCGAGGAGGTGCTCGACACTGTGACCCCGACGGCCCTGGCCCGGGCGCTGGAAGAACTCGATTCGGATGACGCCGCCGACGTCGTCGACGACCTGGAAGGCGAAAAGCGCGCTCAGGTGCTCGCCGCCATGGACGAAACCGACCGGGCGGCCATCGAGCAGACCCTGGCCTATGACGACGAGACCGCCGGCCGCCTGATGCAGCGCGAGGTGCTGGCCGCGCCGCAGTTCTGGACCGTCGGCCAGACCATCGACCACGTCCGCACCGCCGGCGACGACCTGCCGGAGCTGTTCTTCGACGTCTATATCGTCGACCCGGCCTGGCGCCCGATCGGGGCGGCGGCGATCAGCCAGCTGCTGCGGGCCAGCCGCGAGACCAGCCTGGCCGAGATCATGGGGCCGGTGACCGAGATCACCGTCGACATGGACCAGGAAGAGGTCGGCTACACCTTCAACAAATACCACCTGATCAGCGCCCCGGTCATCGACGCCGGCGGCCGGCTGGTCGGCCAGATCACGGTCGACGACATCGTCGGGGTCATCCAGGACGAGGGCGAGGAAGATATCCTGGCCCTGGCCGGCGTGTCCGACGCCGGCCGCGACGCCGGCGTCTGGGACGTCGCCCGCTCACGCCTGCCCTGGCTGGTGATCAACACCCTGACCGCCGCCCTCGCGGCCAGCGTCATCGGCGTCTTCCAGGCCGAGATCGCCAAGCTGGTCACCCTGGCCATCCTGATGCCGGTGGTGGCGTCCCTGGGCGGCAACGCCGGCACCCAGACCCTGGCCGTCGCCGTGCGGGCCCTGGCCAGCCGCGAGCTGAACGCCTCCAACGCCGTGCGCATCATTCTGCGCGAGATGGCCGTCGGCCTGGTCAACGGCGGCGTGCTGGCTGTGATCATGGGCGCAGCCACCTATGCGTTTTTCCGCGACCCCATGCTGTGCCTGACCATCGGCCTGGCGCTGGTCATCAATCTGTTCATGGCCGCCCTGTCCGGGATCCTCGTTCCGCTCGCGCTCGACAAGCTCGACCGCGACCCGGCGGTGTCCTCACCGATCTTCGTCACCTTCGTGACCGATTTCATGGGTTTCCTGTCGTTCCTGGGCCTTGCCGCCCTGATCCTGCTCTGACCGTCGAATCCGCGTCCTGATGGTGGGAGCATTCCCCTTCAGGGGGAGTTCAGCGCCGGTTCGGCATCCCTCTTGCGGGAATGGGATGGAACGTACCCCTATCTGTCTCATTCCGGGTCAACAGGCCGATGAAATCCCGCCACCAGGTCTCACGCGCCGCCATCGAACTGATCAAGTCGTTCGAAGGCTATCGCCGCAAGGCAGCCCAGCTTCCCGACGGACGCTGGACGATCGGCTACGGCCACACCCTGACCGCCCGCGAGGGCGCCGAGGTGTCGGAGGCCGATGCCGAAGCCCTGCTGATGTACGACCTTATCAACGTCGCCCACGCGGTGAACGAGCACAGCTACACGCCGCTGACCCAGAATCAGTTCGACGCACTGTGCTGCTTCGCCTTCAACGTCGGGGTGGACAACTTCCGCCGCTCGTCGGTGCTGCGCCGGGTCAACGAAGGCCAGCTGCTGCAGGCCGCCTGCGCCATGGAGATGTGGCGCAAGGCCGACTTCGAGGGCGAGCGCATCGTCATCGACGCCCTGGTCCGCCGCCGCTCGGCCGAGAAGACGCTGTTCCTCACCCCGGCCAACGGCTGGATCCCGGCTCCCTCGCCGGTGCTGCGCCCCCGGGTCGACTACGACGTCGTCGCCGCCAGCCCGAGGGAGACGCCGACCGCCCTGAAGACCTCGACCGTCGACGACAAGGTCGTGGTCGAGCGTGACGAAACCAACGCCCCGCGGCCGACGGCTCCTTCCGTCGAACCGCACACCGCGCCGCTGGCGACCGAAATCGCTGCGGCCGGTGTGGGCGCCGCCCTCGAACAGCTGATGCCCGACCCCGCGCCGGAAGCGCCCGAAGCGGTCGTGGCCGGACCGACGGCCGAGCCCGAACCCGAGGCGCCGACGTTCGCCATCCGCGATCTGGAGCCGGCCCCGCCGCCGGTGATCGCCGAGGACGCGCTGGACACGCCGGTGGCCGACGAGCCGGTCGACATCGTCACCGTCGCCGAGGTGACGCCCCGCTCCGAGCCGGAATCCGAGGGGGTCGCCGAGCCGGTGATGACCGTCATCGAGATGCCGCAGCCCGAGTCGACGCCGTCGCCCGGCCCGGTGTTGGCGGTGGTCAACGGCGATGTCGGCTTCACCCTGACGCCGGCCCCGGAAGTCTCTGTCGAGGCCACCCCGGGCGACGCCTTCCGCATCGACCTGCCCGAGCCGGCCAACGAATCGGCTCCGGGACTGTTCGACGTGACGTTCGCTGAGCCTGTCCACCAGGGCGGGGCCACCCGGCCGCTGGTCAACGAAGACTACATCCGTCGCCTTGTCCGCGAGGACGAGATGGCCGACCTGGGCGCCGATTTCACCTTCGACGCGCCGACCGAGCCGGTCCGTGTCAATGGCCTGCCCCTGTTCGTTCTGGGCCTTGGCGGCATCGCGCTGTTCGCCGGCGGCGTTGCCTGGGGCTGGAACGCCCAGGCCGGCGAAGGCCTGCTGAATCCGCTGGTGATCAGCTGGGGCGTGGGCCTGACCGGCATCGGCATGGCCGGCTTCGCCGCCTGGCGCCTGTTCCGGAACATGTTCGACGCCCCGTTCGACGACGACGAGGAGGACGAGGGCGACGTGGAGACCGACGAGCGGGCGCAGGCCTGACGTCAGTGCAGCCGGCTTGGGGGAGCCGGCGCGCCCCGCGGACCGGGCGGTCCGCGGGGCGCTTTTGCGTTCGGCGACTGCAATGATCTTGCGTGCCGACCCGTGTTCGGCGTGCTAATTCCCCCCGCATGACCGGACCTTCCATGGATTTCGGCCTCGGCGAGACCGCCGACGCCATTCGCGAAACCACCGCCCGTTTCGCCGCCGACCGCATCGCGCCGATGGCGGCCGACATTGACCGCGACAACCACTTCCCGCGCGAGCTGTGGCCGGAGATGGGCGACCTGGGTCTGCACGGCATCACCGTCGAGGAAGAGTTTGGCGGCCTCGGCCTCGGCTATCTCGAACACGTCATCGCCATGGAGGAGATCAGCCGGGCCTCGGCCTCGATCGGTCTCAGCTACGGCGCCCACTCCAACCTCTGCATCAACCAGATCCGCCGCTGGGCCGGTCCCGAGCAGAAGCGCCGTTATCTGCCCAAGCTGATCAGCGGCGAGCACGTCGGATCGCTGGCCATGAGCGAGGCGGGATCGGGGTCGGATGTGGTGTCGATGAAGCTGCGCGCCGACCGCCGGGGCGACCGCTTCGTGCTGAACGGGACCAAGTTCTGGATCACCAACGCGCCACATGCCGACACCCTGGTGGTCTACGCCAAGACCAGCCCGGAAGAAGGCAGCCGCGGCATCACCGCCTTCCTGATCGAGAAGGGCATGAAGGGCTTCAGCGTTTCGAAGAAGCTCGACAAGATGGGCATGCGCGGGTCCGACACCGCCGAGCTGGTCTTCGAGGACTGCGAGGTCCCGGAAGAGAACATCATGGGCCCCGAAAACGGTGGCGTCGGCGTGCTGATGAGCGGCCTCGACTACGAGCGCGCCGTTCTGGCGGCGGGGCCGCTCGGCATCATGCAGGCCTGCCTCGACGTGGTCCTGCCCTACGTCCGCGACCGCAAGCAGTTCGGCAAGGCCATCGGGTCGTTCCAGCTGATGCAGGGCAAGGTGGCGGACATGTACGTCGCGCTGAACTCGGCCCGCGCCTACGTCTACGCCGTGGCTCGCGCCTGCGACGCCGGCAAGACCACCCGCTTCGACGCCGCCGGCGCCATCCTGCTGGCCAGCGAGAACGCCATGAAGGTCGCGGGCGAAGCCATCCAGGCGCTGGGCGGGGCAGGGTACACCAGGGAATGGCCGGTCGAGCGCTACCTGCGCGACGCCAAGCTCTACGACATCGGCGCGGGCACCAACGAGATCCGGAGGTTCCTGATCGGACGGGAACTGGTCGGGGGTTAAGTCTGGCAAACTTTCCTGCTATAGTTCAGGCATGACGAACCTTGAGCTTTATCTTTCGCAAGAACGGGGAAGGGCGAGCGCCTTGGCGCGGGCCGCCGGCGTGTCCAAGGGCGGCCTGAGTTCGATCAAGAGCGGCAAGGCCCGTCCGTCCCTTGATCTGGCCAAGAGGATCGAACGCGCGACGGGAGGCGAAGTGACCGCAGCCTCCCTGCTCGGCATTGAGAACACCACGCCTGAATCGAGGGCGAGGCCCCTCAACGACGGTCGGTGGTTCGCGCCCGTCGGGACGGATGCTCCGGTCGAACTGCCCGCGGAACTGCTTCGAGCCTTCGGCTTCGAGCCGGGCGACGCGGTCATCTTCCGGCAGACCAGGGACGGCGTCCTGATGACCTCTCAGCGGAAGTCCATACGCCGCATACAGGATGAACTGGCCAAACTGGTTCGACCGGGCGAAAGCCTCGTCGACGAGTTGATCGCCGAGCGCCGCGCGGAAGCGGCGCGTGAGTGACGTTTTCGACTCGTCCGCCCTGCTCGCCTTTCTGTTCCGGGAGCCGGGCGGAGAGGCGGTTGGATCACGCATCTCTGGCGGCAGGATCTCGGCGGTGAACGCCGCGGAGGTGATCGCAAAGCTTGTTGATCGGGGTTACCGCGACGAGGCCGCCCTGGCCGTCTGGTCCGAGCTGGCGATGAACGTCATCGACTATGATCTGGAACAAGCCAAACAGAGTGGCCTGCTGCGGCGATCAACCAGAAGCCTGGGCCTGTCGCTCGCGGATCGCGCCTGCCTGACCCTGGCCGCGCGGCTTGGCGCGACAGCCGTCACGGCCGACCGGGCCTGGGTCCGGCAGGATCTCGGCATCGCCGTCGAACTGGTCCGCTGACATGCGACTGGCCGCGCTGACGTCCCTGTTGATGCTCTCCGCCTGCGTCAGCATCGACACCGACGTTGCGGGGCCGGGCCTCTGTCCGGCGGGGCTGGTGGAGCGCGCCACCGCCGAGCTCTACTTCGGTCGCAATGTCGGCGAGACGGTGGGCGTCACCGAGGAGGCCTGGACCGCCTTTGTCGACTCGGAGGTGACGCCGCGGTTCCCCGATGGCCTGACGGTGATCGACGCCGCCGGCCAGTGGCGCGGCGGCGACGGCAAGATCGTCCGCGAGCCGGCCAAGGCGGTGATGATCGTACTGTCGGGCGAGGACGGCGAGACCGCGAAGCTCGACGCCATCCGCGCGGCCTACAAGGCCCGCTTCCGGCAGGAGTCGGTCATGCTGGTCCAGAGAGAGGCCTGCGTCGGCTTCTGAGCGGCCGCCGATGAACAATGAGTCATGACCCCGGTTTAACTGGCCGGCGGTCGGTGAGCCTCGGTATTTCGGGGTCATGACCTGTGACATTCACGACCTCATCACCGCGCTGGAGGCGGCCTGGAACCGCAAGGACGCCGTCGCCTTCGCCGCCTGTTTCGATCGCTCCGCCGAGTTCGGCGCCATGCTGGACGGCTCATGTCGGGGCCGCGACGCCATCGAGGCGGCCCACGCGACGCTGTTCACCGGCGTCTACGCGGTCAGCGTCGTCACCTACCGCCTGATGGCCGCCGAGCCGATGGGCGACTGGGCGGTGGCCATCGACCTGGAGCAGCATCTCGACTTCGAGGTCGACGGCGCCGCCTTCCAGGTCCGCTCGCGGCCGCAGCTGGTGGTGCGCCGCGAGGGCGAGGGCTGGACGATCAGCACCTTCGCCAACCGCCTGTTCGAGGGCGCGCCCGCCATGCCGGCCCCGGCTTCGACGACGGCGCCGACCCCACTGCGGGCGGAGCCGGCCATCCGCCGCGCCGCCTGACGCCCGTCAGCCGCCCAGCGACTGCACGATCGGCTCGCCCTTCGCCTCCTTCCAGGCGGACACGACGAACGGATCGGTGAAATAGCTGGCGAACCAGCGCTTCAGCCAGGGATCGCCACCGGTGAAGGTCGACGCCCCGGCGTCCAGGGTCACCGCGGCGCGGGCCTGCTGCGCGTCGAGCCCCGCGGCGACGGACGCCTTCACCTGGTCGCGCGTCGCCTCGATCAGCGCCCTGACGGCTGACAGATAGCGATCATCCCGCATCGGCGCGCCGTGGCCCGGTACGAGGACGTCGGCTTGGAAGTCCCTGATCCGGCGCAGCACCGCCAGCCAGTCAGACGGATAGCTGCCGAACCCGAACGGGATCGGAGCGACCAGGATGTCGCCGGTGACGATCACCCTCTGGCGGGGCAGCCACACAACCGCGTCGCCGTCTGTGTTGGCGCGGCCGAGGAACAGGGCCTCGACCGGTGCGGCGGCGTCGTCGATGACCAGCCGCTCGGTGAATCCCTCCCTCGGGGCCAGGGTCAGGGCCCCGTCCATGTCCTGTGCGTACTGTGGAAACAGCCGCGCCCCGGCGGCCCAGCCCGCCTTCTCGGCCGCGCTTTCCGCCTTGGCCGCCGTGTCGCGGCAATAGGCGGCGAAGCCCTTGAACTTCGCGACCACTTTCGCGTTGGCCTCGCTGTCCGGCGCGGCGGGCGTGTTCATGGTCTTCGGGTCAGAGAGGTGCGCCTTCGTCGCCTCGGTCGCGATGGTCCGGGCGTCCGGCCAGGCCTTGAGGATTTCACCAAGGCCCAGCGGATGGTCGCCGTGCCAGTGGGTCAGGATCACCGCCTTCACCGGTCGGCCCGGGCGGTTTCCGCGGATCAGCTTGACGATCCGGCGTCCCGAGCCCGGTGAACCGCCGCTGTCGACCAGCACCAGTCCGTCGGACTGCTCGATCACCGTGACGTTGCCGATGGGCTGCAGATGGAAGGGTTTGGCCTGGCGGATCACCGCGACCCCGGCGGCCAGCTCTTCCCAGACCTCGAAATAGCCGTCGTCAGCCAGGGTGGGTTCGGCCGCAAAGGCCGGCGGCGCCAGCAGGCTCGCGCCCGCGCCAAGCAACAGCGTCCTGCGAGTGCCCGCGAACATGGCCGGTCCTCCCCGAGGGGAAGGACAGCACGGGCGGCGCCTCGCGCCCAATGAACCTTTGTCCAGAATCCATCCCCGGACATGCGAACGGCCGCCGGGGCGCCCCGGCGGCCGTTCCATCGTCTTGCCGCGGTCGCGGCGTGAACGCTATGCGCTGATCAGGCGCTGACCTCCGCCTTGGCGGAAGACCAGGTCATGCGTTGCGACCGGGGGCTCATACGATGAGACACTGGGTCACCTCCTTTCAGCTGTTGAACAGGACCTTCAATATGGGTCGGGTTTCCGGAGTCGCAAACCCCCGATCTGCGGGCGCGCGACAACTTGCTGACAGGTGCGGTTTTCAGGTCACTTGAGCTTCTGGACCTTCATCGGGCAGTGATCGCCCAGTCGTCTGGCCGTGGTATTGGCCGACGCCGAAACCGGCACGCCCGCCACCTTGCCCGACAGGCTGGCGTTCAGGGTGAAGGCGGTGGCGGAATAGGTCCCGGTGGCCGTTACATTGACCTGGCGCCCGCGCTTGTCGACGCAGGTTCCCTTGAAGAACATCCTGCCGCCCTCGACCCGCTTTTCCGGATAGGTGCATGTGTAGTGGCGATTGATCCTGCCGGACATCACCTTGTCGACGTCCGCGGGCGTAATGCAGCGCCGCTCGCGGTCCACGTCCCGAATGATGAAGTTGAGCGTGTTGGTGCTTTCCCACCATCCGGGCTGGATCGTGGACGACTCCTGGGCCACCGCGGGGGCGGCCAGCAGGCCGGCGGCGGCGAGCGAGGCGAGAATGCGGTTCGTCTTCATGGGCCTGTCTTGCGTGGAGAGCATGGCGGTCTTTTGACCGGTCCCGCATGAATGCACGATGACCGGCGCGGGCAAACCGGTGTAATCTACTCCCATGCCGAGTTGGGATCCCGACGTCTACGAGCGGTACAGGACCTACCGCGACCGTCCCGCCCTGGACCTGATGGTCCAGATTCCGGCCCGTGACTTCAACGAGATCTGGGACCTGGGCTGCGGGACGGGCGAGCACGCCGCCCTGCTGGCCGTCCGGCATCCGGGGGGCCGGGTCCACGGCCTCGACTCCAGCCCCGACATGCTGGCCGCCGCCCGCCGCCGCGCCGCCGAGGTCGACTGGGTGCTGGCCGGGGTCGAGACCTGGACGCCGCCGGTCGCGCCGGACCTGGTCTTCAGCAACGCCGCCCTGCAGTGGCTGCCCGACCACGGGGCGCTGTTTCCACGCCTCGCCGCCAGCCTCGCCAGCGGCGGCGTCCTGGCCTGCCAGATGCCAATGGCCTTCGAGACGCAGCATCACCGCATCCTGCGCGAGACGGCGGATGAGGGCCCCTGGGCCGCGCTGACGGCCTCCGCGCGGATCATCCGGCCCACGCCATCGATGGACGACTACTACGGCTGGCTGGCGCCGCTCTGCGCCGAGGTCGACCTGTGGACCACCACCTACCTGCATGCGCTGGAGGGGGATGATCCGGTGGTGGACTGGATGCGCGGCACGGCGCTTCGGCCCTACCTCGACGCCCTGACCGACCCGGCCCTGCGCGAGGCCTTCCTCGACGCTTTCCGCGCGCGGATCGCCGAAGCGTTCCCGGCCCGCGAGGACGGCGTGACCCTGTTTCCGTTCCCCCGTCTGTTCATGGTCGCGACGCGCCGCTAGCGCCGCCGGCGCAGCTCCGTCACCGGGTGCTCCAAGGTGTCCAGCGACGTCAGCGCCGCCTTGCGACCCATGGCGATCGTCGAGTCGTAGGCCTTCCAGTCGCGCAGGTCGACGCCCTCGACATTGGGCAGGATCAACAGGTCGGTCGCCTGGCGCGACGCTATGATCTCGCGACCGGTGGACACGGTGGCGGTGCGCATCAGCAGGGCCACGATCGGCGGGCCCTTGCGCCAGTCTCCCGACAGGATCCAGCGCCAGACGGAGGAGGGGCGGGCGACGTCGTCGGCGGTGATGCTGCGGCCGCGGGTGACATCGACCCCGACCACGGGCCCCAGGTGCATGGCCCGCATCACGTCGGTCGGGAAGTTCTTCATGATCGCGCCATCGACCAGCACGTCATTGCCGTCAATGGCCGGCGGCATGACGCCGGGCAGGGCGATGGTAGCCCGCAGCGCCGTGCGCAGAACGCCGACCCGGTGCAGGTGGTAGGCGCCGGTGGTCAGATTCGACGACACGCAGAAGAACGGCAGCCACAGGTCGGCGATATCCACCTCATCGAAGTGGTCGCGCAGCCGGTGGCGGACCTTCTCGCCCAGGGTCATGGCGATCAGCGGGAAGGCGATGTCGTCCAGCGGGCTGGAGTCGACGAAGGCGGCACGGATTCGGGAATCCATCTCCGCCTCGGCCCAGCCCATGGCCACCCCGGCGGCGATGACCGCCCCCATCGAGGCGCCGCCGACGAAGTCGATCGGCACGTTCCGCTCGCGCAGCGCCTGGATGGCCCCGATGTGGGCGTAGGCCCGCGCGCCGCCGCCGGACAGCACCAGCCCCACCGACCGGCCGGTCAGCACCCGCGCGAGCCGCTCCAGGTCGGACTGCTGGCCGTCCTTGATGTGGAACAGCCGCGCCGCGCCGGTGGCGGTCAGCCAGGCCGCCGAGCCGGTCGGCTGCCGGCAGTCGGCCTTCTGGACCAGAATCAGATCGACCAGCTGCTGCTCCTGCAGCGGCTCGGAGGCGTGGCTCTCGAACACTGTCGGCGGCGGCCGGTCGCCGCGCCCGATGCGGAACAGCCGGTCGACTTGCCGGCCGACCAGCGGCTTCCAGGCCGCCTCGCCAAACTCGGCGGTGTAGAGAACGTAGTCGTAGTCGGCTTCGACGTTGGAGAACCATTCGGTCGGGGCATGGGTCGCCTCGGCCCCGACGACAGTCACCGAGTAGCCCAGCCGCGCGATGCACAGCGCGATCTTCTCGACCAGCGGGCGAATCTTGCGGCCGTTGTCGGCCGGGATGAAGCCGAACACCGACGGGTCGCCGTGGCTGGCCGCCGCGCCGGTCGCCTGGCGCATGCGCAGGATCATCAGCCTGGCCAACTCGGTCATCACGGCCGGGTCGGCCTCGGCGGCGGCGAAGAAGTCCTCCCGCGACAGGGCGAGGATTTCGGAATCCCTCAGCGCCACGACCTGGCCCGAGTGCGGCGCGCCGGCGATCAGCGCCATCTCTCCGGCCGGCTCGCCGGGCCTTATCACGCCGAGGAACTGCCGCTCCTGGCCCTCTTCCTTGCGGAACGCGCCCAGCCGTCCGGCCTTGAGCAGATACAGTTCGCTGGAGGGCTCGCCGGCCGCGTAGAGATGCGCTCCGCCGGGCAGGGAGAACCAGCGCGCCGAACCGCTCAGCCGCTCCTGCGCGAACAGTCTCTCCAGCGCGGTATCGGTCTCACGGTCGATCATCGGGCCCCACCGGTGGGCAGGCTAACGCGGGTGGTGAGTCGAGGGGAGAGCGCTTAGTCGGCACGACCGCCGACGTTGCGGTAGACTCGCCGCTGCAGGACTCGCCAGCCAGCGCGAGCCAGCCCGCCCAGCAGCGTGACGATCAGCGCAATGATCAGCATCGGACCCAGACTGCTTGCGAAGGGCGCGCCATCGAGCAGCCACAGCAAACCGCGGCCGACCAGGATCAGGCCGAAGGTGCAGCCAGTCCAGATCGCACCGAGGATGAAGGCTTCCTGTGGTGGTTCCGGGGTTCTTAGAACTCTGCGCAACTGCTTCCCGCCCGGCCGCGTCGTCGGACTCCCTCTCTATGTGGGACATGGCGTCCGCACAACGCGGGCGCGCAGTGCGGGGATGAGCGGTGAGGATTGGCGAGGCCTCGCAGAACACGCTATTCCACATCCATGCCGAAGCTGAGCACGACCGTCGACACCAACTCGGAGGCCTTCCGCAAGAATCTTGCGGTCAACACGGCCCTCGCCGAAGAGCTTCACCAGCATGTGGCTCGCGCCGCGCTGGGCGGCGACGAGCGCTCCCGCCAGCGCCACGCCGCCCGGGGCAAGCTGTTGCCCCGCGAGCGGGTCGAGCGGTTGCTGGACCCTGGTTCGCCCTTCCTGGAGATCGGCCAGCTGGCCGCCCACGCGCTGTACGGCAAAGACGAGATCCCCGGCGCCGGCATCATCACCGGCATCGGCCGGGTGTCGGGCCGCGAGGTGATGATCGTCGCCAACGACGCCACGGTGAAGGGCGGCACCTACTATCCGATGACGGTCAAGAAGCACCTGCGGGCCCAGGAGATCGCGCTGCAGAACCGGCTGCCCTGCATCTATCTGGTCGACAGCGGCGGGGCGAACCTGCCGCACCAGGCCGAGGTCTTCCCCGACCGCGACCACTTCGGCCGCATCTTCTACAACCAGGCCCGGATGAGCGCCGAGGGCATCGCCCAGATCGCCTGCGTGATGGGCTCCTGCACCGCCGGGGGCGCCTATGTGCCGGCCATGTCCGACGAGACGGTGATCGTCCGCGGCGCGGGCGAGGAGAGCCAGGGCACCATCTTCCTGGCCGGCCCGCCGCTGGTGAAGGCCGCCACGGGCGAGGTCATCTCGGCGACGGACCTGGGCGGCGCCGACGTCCACGGCCGGCGCAGCGGCGTGGTCGACCATGTCGCCGCCAATGACGAGCACGCGCTGGAGATCGTCCGCTCGATCGTCGGCAACCTGAACACGGTCAAGACGCTGGACATCGACGTCCGCGAGCCGAAGCCCCCGGTGTTCGACCCGAAGGACATCTACGGCATCGTCCCGGCCGACGTCCGCGCCCCCTATGACGTGCGCGAGGTCATCGCCCGCATCGTCGACGGCAGCGAGTTCGACGAGTTCAAGCCCCTGTACGGCACGACCCTGGTCACCGGCTTCGCCCGTATCTGGGGCTATCCGGTCGCCATCCTGGCCAACAACGGCGTGCTGTTCAGCGAGGCCGCCCTCAAGGCCGCCCACTTCATAGAACTGGCCTGCAAGCGCCGGATTCCGCTGGTCTTTCTGCAGAACATCTCGGGCTTCATGGTCGGCGGCAAGTACGAGGCCGGCGGCATCGCCAAGGACGGGGCCAAGATGGTCACCGCCGTCGCATCCGCCAACGTCCCCAAGTTCACCGTCCTGATCGGCGGCAGCTTCGGGGCCGGCAACTACGGCATGTGCGGCCGCGCCTACAGCCCGCGCTTCCTGTTCACCTGGCCCAACAGCCGCATCAGCGTCATGGGCGGCGAGCAGGCCGCCTCGGTGCTGGCCACCGTCCACCGCGACGTCGACAAATGGACGCCGGAGGAAGCCGAGGCCTTCAAGGCGCCCGTGCGCCAGAAGTACGAGGACGAGGGCAACCCCTACTACGCCACCGCCAGGATGTGGGACGACGGGGTGATTGATCCAGCGCAGACCCGCGACGTCCTGGGTCTGGCAATCTCCGCCAGCCTCAACGCCCCGGTGCCGGAGACGACCTTCGGCGTGTTCAGGATGTAGTGGGGATCATCGAATGCGTCTCCTCCTGCTCGCCCTGACCCCTGCCGTGCTCCTGATAGGCGCTTGCGAACCCGCGAGGACGCCTGAAACTCAGCCACCCTACCCGCCCACGCCCGACTACGCCGCCGAAGCGAAGCGGGCTCCCGGCGCGATACCGGAAGCTTTCCGCGGGCGATGGGCCCGCGATCCGGAAGGCTGCGTCGTCGGCGGCGAGACACGTCTTGTCGTCGAAATCGACCGACTGATGTTCCATGAGAGCCAAGGTGTCGTCCGCGCGTTGTCTACGTCACCGACGAATGAGGTGACGATCGAGGCTGATTTCGAAGGTGAAGGCGAAAGCTGGAGCCGCAAGCTACGCATGGTGTTGTCCGAGGACGGGCAGACACTGACGATCTACGATCCCGACGGGACCCGGACGGCCCGCATCAAATGCCCCTGAGCGTGAGAAGCCACCCATGACCAATCCCATCGCCGACCCCCTCGTCGAGCTGACCGACACCGACGCGCTCAGCGCGCTGGTCGAGCTCGACGCCAGCCCCTCGGGCGTGGCCGTCATCACCATCAACCGACCGGAGCGCAAGAACGCCTTCAACGCCGAGGTGATCGCCGCGCTGAGCCAGCATTTCGACACGCTGAAGGATGCCGACGGTGTGCGCATCGTCTTCCTGCGCGGGGCCGGCGGCGCGTTCAGCGCCGGGGCGGACCTGGAGTGGATGCGCTCGGCCGCCGACTGGACCGTGTCGGAGAACCGCGCCGACGCCCTGCTGCTGGCCGAGATGCTGCTGGCCCTGCGTGAGCTGCCCCAGTTCACCGTCGCCCTGGTCGAGGGCCCGGCCTTCGGCGGCGGCGCGGGACTGGTGGCCGCCTGCGACTACGCGGTCGCCGCGCCGGACGCGATGTTCGCCTTCTCCGAGGTCAAGCTGGGCCTGGTCGCCGCGACCATCAGCCCGCATGTCGTCGCCGCCATCGGCCCGCGCCGGGCCAAGAGCCTGTTCGCCACCGGCCGCATCTTCGACGCCGCCTTCGCCGAGAAGATCGGCCTGGTCGACGAGGTGGTCGACGCCGCCGCCGACCTGGACGACGCCATGGAGCGGCTGTCGACCGAGATCATGGCCTGCGCGCCGGGCGCCGTGGCCGCGTCCAAGGCGCTGGTCGACGACATCGCCGGCGTTCCCATCGATGACGAACTGCTGGAAGAAACCGCAAAGCTGATCGCCGACCGCCGCGCCAGCGAGGAGGGACAGGAGGGCGTCCGCGCCTTCCTCGAAAAGCGCAATCCGGGCTGGGCGCTCTAGGCCCCACCCCATGATCGAAAGCCTGCTCATCGCTAACCGGGGCGAGATCGCCCGCCGGATCATCCGCACCGCCCGCCGCCTGGGCGTGCGGACGGTGGCCGTCTATTCGGAAGCCGACGCCAAAGCCCCGCATGTGGCCGAGGCCGACGAGGCGGTGCTGATCGGCCCGGCGCCGGCCCGCGAGAGCTATCTGGTCGCCGGGAAGATCCTCGCGGCGGCGAAACAGACCGGCGCCCAGGCCATCCACCCCGGCTACGGCTGTCTGAGCGAGAACGCCGCCTTCGCCGAGGCGGTGAAGGACGCGGGCCTGATCTGGGTCGGCCCGCCGCCGGCCGCAATCAACGCCATGGGCCTGAAGGACGCCGCCAAGAGCCTGATGATCGCCGCCGGCGTGCCCTGCACCCCGGGCTATCTGGGCGACGACCAGTCCGAGGCGCGCCTAGCGACCGAGGCGAAGGCCATCGGCTTTCCGGTGCTGATCAAGGCCGTGGCCGGCGGCGGCGGCAAGGGCATGCGCAAGGTCGAGGCGGAGGGCGACTTCCTCGCCGCGCTCGCCTCCTGCCGCCGCGAGGCCGCCGCCAGCTTCGGCGACGACAGGGTGCTGCTGGAGAAATACGTCACCCGCCCGCGTCACATCGAGGTGCAGGTGTTCGGCGACAGCCACGGCAACGTCGTCCACCTCTATGAGCGCGACTGCTCGCTGCAGCGCCGTCACCAGAAGGTCATCGAGGAGGCCCCGGCCCCCGGCATGGACGCCGCCACCCGCGCCGCCGTCTGCGACGCCGCCGTCAAGGCCGCGAGGGCCGTCCGCTACGAAGGCGCCGGCACGGTCGAGTTCATCGCCGACGCCAGCGAAGGCCTGCGCGCCGACCGCATCTGGTTCATGGAAATGAACACCCGCCTGCAGGTCGAACACCCGGTCACCGAGATGGTCACCGGCCAGGACCTGGTCGAATGGCAGCTGCGCGTGGCCAGCGGCGAGCCGCTGCCGCTGAAGCAGGATCAGATCACCCTGGACGGCTGGGCGATGGAGGCCCGGCTCTATGCGGAGAACCCGGCGACGGGCTTCCTGCCGAGCACCGGGCCGTTGACGCACTTCCGGCTGCCGGAGGACGAGGTCCGCGTGGACAGCGCGGTCGAGGAGGGCGGTGAGGTCAGCCCCTTCTACGACCCGATGATCGCCAAGCTGATCGCCCATTCCTACAATCGCAATGCAGCAGCGCGGCAACTGGCTGACGCCTGTCGATCCGTGGAAGTCTGGCCGGTGAAGACCAATTCCGCCTTCCTGGCCCGTTGTGCGGACCATCCCGACTTCGTCCATGGCGATATGGATACCGGCTTCATCGAGGCCCGGCTCGACGACCTCGTAAGCGAGGTCGCGCCCAGTCCTATCCTGCTGTCCGAGGCGGCGTTCTGCGCCATCGATCTGGATCCGCCCGGCAATGAGCAGTCCTCTGCCTGGTCCTCGCTGGCCGGCGCGGCCGGGTTCCGGCTGAACGCGGCGCGTCAGACCCGGATTTCACTCTGGCGCGGCGACGAAGAGTTCGAGGCCGAGCGATCGAGGCTCCCAGTCTATCGAAGGACGACCTTCAGCGAGGGACAGCGCATCATCGCTTTCGAGGACGGGGCGACCTTCGAGTTCACGACCCGCAAGCCGGTATCGCTGGGCGAGGGCGGCGAGGCAGCCTCCGACGGCGCCGTCCTCTCCCCGATGCCGGGCAAGATCGTCTCCGTCTCGGTCAAGGCCGGCGACACGGTGGTCAAGGGCCAGACCCTGCTGGTGCTGGAAGCCATGAAGATGGAGCATGCCCTGGCCGCGCCGTTCGACGGCGTCGTCGCCGAACTCTCCGCCGAGGCCGGCGGGCAGGTCAGTGAGGGCGTGGTGCTGGTGAAGCTCGAGGCGGCTTCCTAGAACCCCTCCTCCTCGATGGAGGAGGGGCAGGGGTGGTGGTGTGGCCGCTGACTTTGAGGAAGCGCAAGCGGGGCTCGGAGCCTCCAGCGCACTGCCCGAGGTGCTCTGCCTTCACCACCATCCCCGGCCCGTCCTCCATCGAGGAGGAAGGGAGTAAGTACAGCCCCATGCCCCTCCACCTGATCAAGCTCTGTGTCGGCATCGACAGCGTCGCGGACCTGCGGGCCTGGCGGGCGCATCGCGCGGCGCAGGGGCATCGCTCGGTCTGTCCGACGCGCCAGACGCCCAAGCGGGCGGCGGAGCTGCTGGACGGCGGCTCGCTCTACTGGGTGATCAAGGGGCAGGTGCTGGTCCGGCAGGCGATCGACGAGATCGTCACGGAGGAGGGCGGACCGCAGCCCTGCCGCATCTATCTGAAGCCCGACCTCACCGAGACCGCCCCGCAGCCGCGGAGAGCCTTCCAGGGCTGGCGCTACCTCGAGGCGGCGGATGCTCCGCCGGACCTGGCGACAGGCGGCGACGAGGCGGTGCCGCAGGATCTGGCGAAGCAGTTGAGGGAGCTGGGGGCGTGGTAGGGGCCTTGCGTGCTTCGCGACGCGCTGCGCGCTCCTCAGCATGACGAAGTTTGTGGAAGCGTCTCTGTGCTCGTCATCCTGAGGAGCGAGCTGCAAGCGAGCGTCGCGAAGGACGCACTGCCTCAAACCCCCCAGTTATCGATCAGCCGCGTCCGGCCCATCCAGGCCGCCACGAACACCCGCGCGCCGGCCCCGACCGGGCCCGGGCCCAGCCGCTCCAGAGTCTCGCCGTCGCGGACCTCGACGTAGTCGATCTTGCCGAAGCCCGCCTCGCCGAGGATCGCCTTGACCCGGCCCTCGACCGTGGCGGCCGGCTGGCCCTCGCGCAGGAACTCCACAGCGGCCCTCATGGCGGCGGGAAGGGCGGCGGCGGCTTCGCGTTCCTCGGGCGTCAGGTAGGCGTTGCGCGAGGACATGGCCAGGTCGTCGGCCTCGCGGCTGGTCGGCCCGCCGACGATCTCGACGCCCAGGTCGAGGTCGCGGGCCATGCGCTTGATGACCAGCAGCTGCTGGTAGTCCTTCTCACCGAAGATGGCGACGTCCGGCCGACACTGGTTCAGCAGCTTGGAGACAACCGTGGCAACCCCGCCGAAGAAGTGCGGCCGCGACACCCCCTCCAGCGGCTCGGAGACGCCGGTGGCGACGTTCACCGTGGTGGCGAAGCCCTCGGGATACATCTCGCCGACGGCCGGGGCGAACAGCAGCGCGCAGCCGGCGGCGGCCAGCAGGGCGCTGTCGCGATCCTCGCCGCGCGGATAGGCGTCGAAGTCTTCGTGCGGTGCGAACTGGGCCGGGTTAACGAAGATCGAGGCCACCGTGCGGTCGGCCTTTTCATTGCCCAGCCGGACCAGCGACAGATGCCCCTCGTGCAGCGCCCCCATGGTCGGAACCATGGCCACGCGCAGGCCCTCGCGCTTCCAGGCGGAGACCTGGGCGCGCAGTTCGGCGACGGTGCGGACGACGGGGAGGACGGGCTTTGTCATGGCGCGCGGCTTATCGCGCGGCGCTGACCTGTGACAAGCCGCCTGTGGACAAATCGTCCCCGCACGATTGCGGCGGCCGGCAGACGGGTGTCTCGTCGGCTGAAATCCGACGCTGAGTCGGCGCAGATTCGGGGACCACGAGATGGCCACCACCCAGCCACACGTCATCGTCATCGGCAACGAGAAGGGCGGCGCCGGCAAGTCGACCATCGCCGTTCACCTGGCCACCGGCCTGCTGCATGGCGGGGCGAGCGTCGCGGTGATCGACCTGGACCTGCGCCAGTCGTCGACGGCGCGGTTCTTCGCCAACCGCCAGCTCTGGAGCGCCTCGAACGGCGTCGTCCTGCCCCAGCCGCTGGCCCGGCACCCCGCCGAGGACGGCGTCGCCCTGGCGCGGGCGCCGGACGACGAGCAGATCGAGCGCTTTCACGAGGCCTTCGACCGCGCCCGCCAGGACGCCGAGTTCGTGATTATCGACACCCCGGGCGGCAACACCGCGCTGTCGCGGACCGCCCACGCCCATGCCGACATGGTCGTCACCCCGATGAACGACAGCTTCGTCGACTTCGACATGCTGGGTCACGTCGATCCGCTGACGCTGGAGCTACAGAAGCCCGGCCTCTATTCGGAGATCGTCTGGGAGGCCCGCAAGGCCCGCGCCCTGGCCGGCCAGCGCGCGCCGCTCGACTGGGTGGTGCTGCGCAACCGCCTGGCCAGCGTCGAGGCCCGCAACCGCAAGCGCATCGACGACCGGCTGACGGCGCTCGCCAAGCGGGTCGGCTTCCGGGTCGGCTCCGGCCTGCGCGACCGGGTCATCTATCGCGAGCTGTTCCCGTTCGGGCTGACCGTGGCCGACCTGTCGCCCAAGGTGCGGCCGATCCCGGTGTCGCTGACCCATGTCGCCGCGCGACAGGAGCTGCGGGCGCTGCTGCATGCCGTCGGCCTGTCGGCCTGGACCGGCGAACGATTGCTCGCCGCCGAGTAGCGGGCGGGCTACAAGCGGCCCATGCTCTACATCCTGATCGGTGTCGTCCTGTTCGGCCTGCTCGTCTGGGCTGGGCGCCGCGCGCGGCCGCTCCTGCAGAAGCGCGAGCTTCGCATCCTTACCGCCGTCATCGGCGCCATGGTCATGGCCGGCGGCGCCTTCACGGCCCTGCGGGGCGGCTATGTGATGGGGGCGATCCTGGCCTCGCTGGGCGCGGGGCTGGTGTTCACCGGCCGTGGCGGCGTGGCCGGCGCGACGACGCCGTCGCGGGATGATCCGGCCGTGGCCGACGCCCGCGAGATCCTGGGCGTCGGCGAGGGCGCTTCCCGCGAGGAGATCCAGGCCGCCTACGGACGATTGATCCGCGCGGTTCATCCCGACGTCGGCGGCACCAGCGGCCTGGCCGCGCGCCTGAACGCGGCGCGGGATACGCTGCTGAAGAAGTAGTCCTCAGGGACCTGGCGCGGTTTTACAGGACTTGGCAGCCTAACTCCCGATCCGTGTCCCCGCCGAAGGCCGGGGTCCAGATCGTGGAGCGCTGTCGCAACGCGTCTTGTCCCGGCTGCCGAAGCTGAAGCTGGATTCCAGCCTTTGCCGGCTACAGGGAACTGAGTCCGGCGCCTAGGGCGCGATGACCATGCAGGCCTGCTTCTTGGCCTTGAGGGTCTTGCAGGCGGCCTGGGCAGCGTCGGCGGTCATGCCCTCGAAGCGGACGCGGTAGTAGCCGCCGACGGCCCCGCCGATCTCGGCGTCGGCGCCCGAGAAGCTGGCGGCGAACCGCTTCTGGATCAGCTTCAGTTGCTGACGCGCCTGATCCTTGGATTTGAAGGCGCCGGCCTGGACCACGTACTTGCCGCGCGGCTTCTTCGCCGCCGCCTTCGTGGCGGGCGCGGGCCTGGAGACCGGATCGGCGATCGGCGCCATCGAGCGCTGGACCGTCAGCGGGTAGGAGGGGGCGGGGCCATCGGTCAGGACGACGCGAAGGCCGCCCGTTTCGCCGGCGTCACCCATGGCCGTCGGTGGCCGGATCACCGGCCCGTCGATCACCGGCTCGAACATGGTCTGGGCGACGGTAATGCTTTCGCCCAGCGAGCGGCGCTTGAGCACATCGAACCCGGTCAGCAGCAGGTCCTCGACATGGTCGTCGCGCGTCGCCGACGAACGGCCGCCCAGCACCACCGCGATCAGCCGGCGGCCGTCGCGCACGGCCGAGGCCGCGAGGTTGAAGCCGGAGGCGTTGATGTAGCCGGTCTTCAGGCCGTCCATGCCGGCGAACTGGCCCATCAGTCGGTTGTGGCCCGTGATCAGCCGGCCGCGGAAGGTGAAGGACTTGATGCTGAAGTAGCCATAGTACTGCGGGAAGTCGCGCATCACGGCGCGCGACATGATGGCGATGTCGCGGGCGCTGGAGATCTGGCGGCTGTCGGGCAGGCCCGAGGCGTTCATGAACCGCGTGTTGTTCATGCCCAGCTCCTGACCGCGCAGGGTCATCAAGGCGGCGAAGCGTTGCTCGGTGCCGGCGATGTGCTCTGCAAGGGCCACGGCCATGTCGTTGGCCGAACGGGTGGCCAGCGCCTTGAGGGCGTCATCGACGCTGACCTGGTCGCCGGCGGCCACGCCCAGCTTGGTTGGCGGCTGCGAAGCGGCGCGGGCGGAGATGGTGACCATGTCGGTCGGCTTCACCCGCCCTTCGGACATCGCCTCCATGACCAGGTACATGGTCATGACCTTGGTGATCGAGGCGGGATAGCGGGGGCTGTCGGCGCGCTTGGCGTAGAGGACCTCGCCGGTGTTGGCGTCGACGACGATCGCCGCGTACTTGGGTTCGCTGGCCGGAAGGGACAGATAGGGGACCTGGGCCTGCGCGAGACCGGGCGCAACAAAGCCGGCCGCCAGACTGGCGAACAGGGCAAGTGCGAGATAGGCGCGGCGGGCTAGCTGGAGCATGCTTCGTCCGTCGAAAAAGGCTGAAACGGGACGCCCCCGAAGGTCCCCTCGGGCTGCCTATCTAGCATGCATGCTGGCGTCTTTCGCCAAAGTAAACAACTGTTGAGCGAACCGGCCAGGGGTTGCGGCGGGTGGTCGCGGGCAAGGGGCGCGGCAGGGAGCCTCATGTCATCAAACGGTTATTGTGCAGTGCACAAAAAATCGTTGACTGCTGCACTGCAGCATGAGACAACACGCTCCAGAAGCGGCGATGGATTCGTGGCTTCACCCCTTCATCTCCGGGTCCCTCCGACCCCCGCAAGGAGACTACCGATGGCCACCACCGGCGCCGATACCCTGAAGAACACCGTCGAGCAGTTCACCACCGCCGGCAATCAGGCGTTCAAGGACAACGTCGAGAAGTCGCTCGCGACCCTCAACGAAGTGAACACCTACTCCAAGAAGAACCTCGAAGCCGTCGTGGCCTCGGTCACCGCCGCCACCAAGGGCGCTGAAGCCCTCGGCGCGCAGGTCATGGCCTTCTCCAAGAAGTCCATGGAAGACCAGGTCGCCGCCGCCAAGGCGCTGGCCGGCGCCAAGAGCGTGCAGGAAGCCGTCGAGCTGCAGACTGCCTGGGTCAAGGCCGCGATGGAAGGCTACCTCGCCGAAGCCTCGAAGATGGGCGAAGTCGTCGCCGCTTCGGTCAAGGACTCGGTCAAGCCGCTCAACGAGCGCGTCACCGCGACCGTCGAAAAGCTGCAAGCCGCGAAGTAGGTCGACGAGCAGGGCCGGCGCCCTCTCCCCCCAGACCGCCGGTCAAGTTCGCGTGAAGGCCCGGGTTTCAGAACCCGGGCCTTTTTCGCGTCCGCTTCCGTCCATCGCCGGCGCGGGCTAGAAGCGCGGCATGTCCAGAGTTGAACAACGCCTCGCCGCCGCCGGCATCACCCTGCCCAGTCCGGTCGCCCCGATCGCCAACTACGTGCCCTTCGTGCGCACGGGCAACCTCGTCCACATTTCCGGCCAGGTGTCGCTGGACGCCGCTGGCGGCGTGACCGGCGTCGTCGGGGTCGAGGTCGACATGGAGACCGCCCGGCGCGCCGCGCGCCTGTGCGGGATCAACCTGCTGGCCCAGATGCGGGCCGCCTGCGACGGCGATCTCGACCGTGTGACCCGGGTGGTCAAGCTCGGCGGCTTCGTCCAGGCCGGTCCCGACTTCTTCGACATCCCCAGCGTCGTCAACGGCTGCTCCGACGTCATGGTCGAAGCGTTCGGCGACGCCGGCCGGCACGCCCGCTCGGCGGTCGGTGTCTATCGCCTGCCGCGCAACTTCGCGGTTGAGGTGGATGCCGTGGTGGAGATCGGGTGATGAAAACGAAGCCGCGTCCTGCTCCGAGCGAGTTCGGAGAAGCCTGGGAGCTTCTCTTCGGCCCCGCGGTCGCCCATCGCGGCCTGTGGACCCCGGACGGCGCGCCGGAGAACTCTCTGGGCGCCTTCCAGGCCGCCTGCGCCGCCGGCTACGGTATCGAGCTCGACGTGCACATCACCGCTGACGGCGAGGCTGTGGTCTTCCACGATCATCAGCTGCAGCGCATGACCGGTGTGGAGGGGCGGCTCGCCGACCGGGCGCTCCACGACCTGCGCGAGCTGCGCCTGAAGGGCACGGACGAGGGCATTCCCACCCTGGCGGAGGTGCTGGTCGAGGTCGGCCACCGCGCCATGGTGCACATCGAGCTGAAGACGCCGTTCGGCGAGGTCGGCCCGCTGGAGAAGCGGGTCAGCGAGGTGCTGCTCGACCACAATGGCCCGACCTGCGTGATCGGCTTCAACCCCTACAGCCACGCCTGGTTCGCCGACCACCATCCGCAGATCCTGCGGGGCCTCAACAGCTATCGGTGGAACGACGACAACGCCAGGCACCTGTCGCCGGAGATCCGCCGGTCGATGGCCGATCTCGAACAGGTCGAGATCGCCCGCCCGGATTTCCTGTCGCTGGAACGGGGCATGCTGCCCTGGGACAAGGCCGCGGCGTTCCGCGCCAACGGCATGCCCGTCGTCGCCTGGACGGTGCGCACCGAAAAGGAACGCGAACGCCTGCGCCCCCACGTCGACAACGTGATCTTCGAGGGGTTTGAAGCCTGACTGACGCATGCGCGTTGCGTGCTTCGACACGCGCATGCGGCGCTGCTCAGCATGACGAAGCCAGGGGCCGCCTTAACAGAGCTCGTAAGGGTGAGGAGCGCGAAGCGCGTCGCGAACCCCGCAGGGCGTCGCCGCTCCTTTGGCAGCGCATGCGGGACCGCGCCCCGACGAATGTTGAACCCGCTGACCGGTAGCCGTTTGCCACGGCCGCGACGCCGCCTATCTTGTCCCTGCCGTGAACCTCCCCCTCAAGCCCGCCGTCCGCATCCATCGCCGTATCGCCGAGCTTGAGCGGGCGGACTGGGACGCCTGCGCGCCGTCGGGCGCGGGCTACAACCCCTTCGTCGCCTTCGACTTCCTGGACGCGCTGGAGCAGTCCGGCAGCGTCGGCGACCGCACCGGCTGGGCGCCGCACCATCTGAGCGTCGAGGACGAGGCCGGCCGCGTCGCGGCGGTCATGCCGCTCTATCTGAAGAGCCACAGCCAGGGCGAATACGTCTTCGACTGGTCCTGGGCCGACGCCTACGAGCGGGCAGGGGGGCGCTACTATCCCAAGCTCCAGTGCGCCGCCCCCTTCTCGCCGGTGACCGGGCCGCGCCTGCTGGTGCGGCCGGACATCGACCCGGACGAGGGCCGGCGGACCCTGCTCGGCGGGGCCCTGACCCTGTGCGAGCGGCTGGGCGCCTCGGGCCTGCATGTGACCTTCCCTGATCGGGAGGACTGGCGGTTCCTGTCGGATGCCGGACTGCTGCCAAGGCAGGACCAGCAGTACCACTGGTTCAACAACCGCTACGGGACCTTTGAGGACTTCCTGGCCGCCCTGTCGTCAGGCCGCCGCAAGACCATCCGGCGCGAACGCCGGGATGCGCAGGCGGCCGTCGACGAGATCGTCGCCCTGACCGGCGCGACCCTGACCGAAGCGCACTGGGACGCCTTCTACGACTTCTACCAGGACACTGGCGGCCGCAAGTGGGGCCAGCCCTACCTGAACCGCGCCTTCTTCTCGATGCTGGGCGCGCGGATGGCCGACCAGGTGCTGCTGGTCATGGCCCGCAAGGACGGCCGCTGGGTGGCCGGGGCCCTGAACCTGATCGGCGGCGACTGCCTGTTCGGCCGCAACTGGGGCTGTGTCGAGAACATCCCCTTCCTGCATTTCGAGCTCTGCTACTACCAGGCCATCGAGCACGCCATCCGCCTGGGCCTGCCGCGCGTCGAGGCCGGCGCCCAGGGCCAGCACAAGATCGCCCGCGGCTATCTGCCCGCCGAGGTCTACAGCGCCCACTGGATCGCCGACCCGGCCCTGCGCGAGCCGGTCCGGCGCTACCTCGACCAGGAGCGGACGGCCGTGCGGCAGGAGATGGACTGGCTGGCGGAGGAGTACTCGCCGTTCCGGGCGGGGTAGGGCGCGCGGCGCGGGCTTGCGCTCCGCTCTGCCTGGGGTAGGAGCAGGCAGCCCCCAACGGAGACCGGCCATGAGCCTCGACGGCGCCTACGACGACGGCAACATCTTCGCGAAGATCGTGCGCGGTGAGATGCCCGCGGTGAAGGTCTACGAGGACGCGGAGATCCTGGCCTTCATGGACGTCTTCCCGCAGGCCAAGGGGCATGTGCTGGTCATTTCGAAGACCTCGAAGGCCCGCAACCTGCTCGACGCCGAGCCCAAGACGCTGGGCCGGGTGATCGGCGGCGTGCAGAAGGTGGCCAGGGCCGTGAACGCTGCGCTGAAGCCCGACGGCATCGTCGTCACCCAGTTCAACGGCGCCCCGGCCGGCCAGACGGTGTTCCACCTCCACGTCCACATCATCCCCCGCTGGGAGGGGGTGCCGCTGGGCCGCCACGCCGAGGGCATGGCCGACGTCGAGGAGCTGAAGGCCCTGGCGGCGCAGATCTCGGCGGCGCTGGAGTCCTAGCGGCGCGGGACCGCCTCCGCGATCGCCTCGGCCTTGGCGAACAGCGCCGGATCGATCTTCAGATCGACGGCGGCGGCGTTGTCGTCGAGCTGCGAGGGGCGGCTGGCGCCGACGATGGCCGAGGCCACGTTCGGCTCGCGCAGCACCCAGGCCAGGGCGAACTGCGCCAGGGTGCAGCCGGCCTCGGCGGCGATCGGCTTCATCTGCTGAACCGCTTCCAGCACCTCGCGCCGCATCCAGCCGCCGATGGCGCCCGACATGCTGTCGCTGGCGGCGCGCGAGTCGGCGGGCGGGGCGCTGTCAGGGTCGTACTTGCCGGTGAGGACCCCCTGGGCCAGCGGCGACCAGACGATCTGCGACACGCCGTTGGCGGCGCAGATCGGGATCACCGCCTTCTCCGGCCGCCGCCACAGGATCGAATACTGCGGCTGGCTGGAGACGAATCGTTCCACGCCCGGGATGGCGAAGGCCGCCTCGATCTGCTCGGGCCCCCATTCGCTGAAGCCGATCCAGCGCACCTTACCGGCGCGAACGATCTCGCTCAGCGCCTCCATGGTCTCTTCCAGCGGCGTGTCGGGGTCGTAGCGGTGGCACTGGTAGAGATCGACGTAGTCGGTCTTCAGCCGGGTCAGCGAGGCGTCGATCTGCTTGTGGACCTGGGCGCGGGACAGGCCCTTGTCGCCGCCGCCCATGTCGCCCCAGAGCTTGGTGGCCAGGATGTAGCTGTCGCGCGGTCGGCCGGCCAGGGTTTCGCCCAGCACCGACTCGGCAGCGCCGCGACCGTAGACGTTCGCCGTGTCGATGAAGTTGATCCCCAGGTCGAAGGCGCGGTCCACGCAGGCCCGGGCGTTGTCCGCCTCGACGCCGACGCCGTAGGTCAGCCAGGAGCCGAGGGAGATTTCAGAGACGTCGAGATCGCTCGCGCCGAGTTTGCGGTACTTCATGGGGCTCTCCGGAGACTGAAGGACAGCATCAGGCGTGGAGCCCCCCGGGCGCAAGCCCGTTCAGGCCAGTCGTGGAAAGAGCCGCGCCAGCGCCTGCCGCCAGGCCGCGTCGTTCAGCAGGTTCTCGAGCGCTGGTCCGATCCGGTCGAAGGCGATGTCGCGCATGGCGGGGTCGAGGCAGCTGTCCAGCTGCGCCAGCCAGGCCTGCGACGGCGCCCGTTCGGCGGGACGGATGAACTTCCAGCTCGAATGCACCAGCCTCAGATGGTCGTAGACCTTCTGCTCGCCGAAGGTGACGCCGTCGGCGGGCAGATATTCGAAGTCGACGAGCGCGTGCCTCGTACGGCCCTCATCGGCCAGCACATTGCCGAGCGAAGCGTCCACGTGACTGAGGCCGACCTCGTCGTGAAGCCGGTGCAGAGTGGCGCTGCCCTCCAGCAGCAGAGGCCAGATCGACGGCGCGCCCTTCACCCAGGTCATCAGCGGCCGGTAGGGCAGGTAGCGGCAGAACAGGGCGTCGTCGGCCTTCCAGACCGGCGTCGGCGTCAGGCCGGATGCGGCGCCCCGCCCGTAGACATCGAACTCATGCAGGATCCGCATCGAGGGCCCGGCGATCACGAACGGCATCCCGGCGGGCGGCAACGGCCGGCGCTTGTGCGGGTTGACGAGGCGCAGCACGCCGATCTGCTCGCCGCCGGAAAGGACGTTGTAGTTGCTGTCGTGGCCCAGGTTGCCGCGTTCAATGAGCCGGGGCGGGGCGGGGAGGTGGAGCGCGGCCGCGACCTCGCCGGCGATGGCTGCGCGGCGGCCCCGCATGCGCCATTCCCAGAACTGGGCGCGGATCCAGCGCTTTACCGCTCTCATGCGCCGCCGCCCCGCAACGTGGCCATTCGGGCTTCGATGACCCCGATTTCCGCCGGCGAGAAGAACAGCGGCAGGTGGCCCATGGCCTCGGCCTCGTTATCCGTCGAATGGAGCGGATTGTGCCAGGGATCGAGGCCGGTGGTCTGGGCGAACCAGTCGCGCAGGCCCCGCTTCATGAACTGGCGGCCGTTGAACACGAACGGGTGGACCTTGCGCTCGTCCCCGGTCGTCGGGATCGGCGAGGGATCGAAGACCACCATGGCCCGGACCGGAAACCCGCCGCGCCGCCACTTGCCGCCGCGCATCCCCTTGCGGGTCCGCCACCGGACCAGCCACGGGATGTCCGTTTCGGCGATCACCTCGTACTGGCCGCGGATACGGTCGGCCATGGCCTCGACCAGACCCTTCTTCAGAGCGATTTCGCGGATGACGAACAGGTTCATCTCCCCGGCGGGCCGGTCGGCGACGCGAGCCAGAAAAGGGCTCTTCACGTCGCGGGAGAAGTGGTTGACCAGGATTGCCGACAGCTGCCGGTACGATGGTTGCAGGCCAGCGCGGTGCAGCGCGTCGTCGAAGGCGGAGAGCGTGAGCGGGAGCTGAATGCCCGACCGGCTCATCAGGTCACGAAGTTCCGGCACATACTTGGAATCGCCGGACTTTTCGAGATCTTCGATATCGATCTTCGACCGCTCCGCCTTCTGGTAGGCGATGTGATAGATCAGGCCGTACAGATAGCCCTTCGGCGCGGCCACGAAGAAGCGGTCGGCGAACCGCTCCCGCGCGCTCAGCATCAGTTCGGCCAGGGCGCGCGGGTAGTAGGCCTCGCCGCAGTAGCTTCCTTCGCCAGTCCCGCTGACGTCGTAGACGTCGCATTTCACGCCCTGACGACGACGGACCTTGCCGTACTTGGCCTTGATCGGGGCCAGGGCGGCGTCCTCGACGAGGAAGTCGACATCGTCCTTGGACCCCGGCGCCGGGTAGCCGCTGACGAAGGCCGGCGCGTTGCGCAGCACGACGTACTTCCAGCCGGAGCTTTCCAGCCAGGCGAACAGCTCGGCCATGTCGGGCACGAAGATACGCATACCCTAGGCGCTAGAGAGATTGGCGTCCGGATTCAATCGTCTTCGCGTGGTGAAAAGGCCGAGGCCGGAGGATCAGGCGATCAGTTTCCCGATGGCCATGGAGACCGCGAGGAGCACGGTCATCCCGCCGAGCGTAGCCCAGCCTTGTTGGCGAATGCGCTCCATCATCCGCACCTCAAGCTCAAGCAGGTCGGCCTTCGTCGCCATCTCCGCTTTGAGGGCTTCGAGATCGGCCTTCGTCGCCAGGTGAGCGATGTCCGGCGTCATGGCCGCGTGCTGGAACACCGACACCACCGCCTCGGCCATGCCTTCCGGCATGCCCGCTTCACGAAGCTGCTTCGAAGCGCCGAGCGTATCGAACCAGAAGGGCGTCATGGGAACAACCTAATCGGTTGTTCCCATTTTGTCCACTATTCCGCGAGCGCGGGTTCCTCGATCTCCGGAGCGCCCGGTTCGCGGGGGGCGACGCCGTCGATATCGAAATCGAAGGCGATCTTGCCATCGCGGAGCACGACCTTGACGTGGCCGCCCTTGGCCAGCTTGCCGAACAGGATGTCGTCGGCCAGCGGCTTCTTGATGTGCTCCTGGATGACCCGGGCCAGAGGCCGGGCGCCGTAGAGCTCGTCGAAGCCGTTCTTGGCCAGCCAGTCGGCCGCCTCGTCGCTGGTCTCGATGGTCACGTTGCGGTCGGCCAGCTGGGCTTCCAGCTGCAGAACGAACTTCTGCACGACCTGGCGGATGATCTCCTGGGTCAGCGGCTTGAAGGCGACCACGGCGTCCAGACGGTTGCGGAACTCCGGCGTGAAGATCCGCTTGATGGCCTCGTCGCTCTCGCCATCGGCCCGGCCGCGGCCAAAGCCGATGGTCTGGCGCTGGGCGTCGGCGGCGCCGGCGTTGGTGGTCATGATCAGGACCACATTGCGGAAGTCGACCTTCTTGCCATTGCTGTCGGTCAACTGGCCGTTGTCCATCACCTGCAGCAGGATGTTGTAGACGTCCTGGTGCGCCTTCTCGATCTCGTCGAGCAGGACGATGGCGTGCGGATGCTGGTCGACCGCGTCGGTCAGCTGGCCGCCCTGGTCATAGCCGACGTAGCCCGGAGGGGCCCCGATCAGGCGGCTGACCGTGTGGCGCTCCATGTACTCGCTCATGTCGAAGCGCAGCAGCTCGATGCCGAGCGTGGAGGCCAGCTGGCGGGCCGCCTCGGTCTTGCCCACGCCGGTCGGGCCGCTGAACAGATAGCAGCCGATCGGCTTGTTGGGATCGCGCAGGCCGGCCCGGGCCATCTTCATGGCGCTGGCCAGCTGGGCGATGGCCTCTGCCTGGCCGAACACGGCGCGTTCGAGGTCGTTCTGCAGTTCCTTCAGCGCCTCGGTGTCGGTCTTGGACACCGACTTGGGCGGGATGCGGGCGATCTTGGCGACGACGGCCTCGATCTCCTTCACGCCGATGGTCTTCTTGCGCTTCGACTCCGGCAGAAGCATCTGGCCGGCGCCGGCCTCGTCGATGACGTCGATGGCCTTGTCGGGCAGTTTGCGGTCGGTGATGTACTTCGCCGAAAGGTCCACCGCCGTCTTGAGCGCGTCGTTGGTGTACTTCAGCTTGTGAAATTCCTCGTAGTAGACCTTGAGCCCCTTGAGGATTTTCAGGGTGTCCTCGACCGTCGGCTCGTTCACGTCGATCTTCTGGAACCGGCGCACCAGGGCGCGGTCCTTCTCGAAGTGCTGGCGGAACTCCTTGTAGGTGGTCGAACCCATGCAGCGCAGGGTGCCGCTGGCCAGGGCCGGCTTGAGCAGGTTGGAGGCGTCCATCGCCCCGCCGCTGGTGGCGCCCGCGCCGATCACCGTGTGGATCTCGTCGATGAACAGGATGGCGTTGGGGTGGTTCTCCAGCTCCTTGACCACCTGCTTGATCCGCTCCTCGAAGTCGCCGCGGTAGCGGGTGCCGGCCAGCAGCGCGCCCATGTCGAGCGAGAAGATAGTCGCGCCTTCCAGCACTTCCGGCACCTGGTGACGGACGATCTTGAGCGCCAGGCCTTCGGCGATGGCGGTCTTGCCGACGCCCGGATCGCCGACCAGCAGCGGGTTGTTCTTGGTCCGGCGGCACAGGATCTGGATGCAGCGTTCGACCTCGGCCATGCGGCCGATCAGCGGGTCGACCTTGCCCTGGCGGGACTTTTCGTTGAGGTCGACGCAGTAGGCTTCCAGCGCCTCGCCGCCTGTCTTGACCGCGGCCTTCTCCTCGTCGGGTTCGCCCGAATTGGAGCCCTTGGCCTGCTTGGGCTCGGTCGCGCCGGGCTTCTTGGCGATGCCGTGGGCGATGTAGTTGACCGCATCGTACCGCGTCATGTCCTGCTCCTGCAGGAAGTAGGCGGCGTGGCTTTCGCGTTCGGAGAACACGGCGACCAGCACATTGGCCCCGGTGACCTCGTCCCGGCCGGACGACTGCACATGGATCACGGCGCGCTGGATCACGCGCTGGAAGCCGGCCGTCGGTTTGGCGTCCTCGCCGTCCTCGACGATCAGGCTGCGCAGCTCGGTATCGAGATAGCCGGTCAGGGTCTTCTTGATGGCCGCCAGGTCCACGTCGCAGGCGCTCATCACCCCCGCCGCGTCCTCGTCGTCCGTCAGGGACAGGAGCAGATGCTCCAGGGTCGCATACTCGTGCTTACGCTGGTTGGCGTAGGCCACGGCGCGGTGGAGGGTCTCTTCGAGATTGCGCGAAAACGAGGGCAAGCTGGGCTCCTCAATCCTTTTCCATAGTGCACTGAAGCGGATGCTGATGCCGGCGGGCGGAGTCGATCACCTGGGACACCTTGGTCTCGGCGACCTCGTAGGTGAACACACCGCAGACGCCGACGCCATTCTGGTGCACGTGCAGCATGATGCGGGTCGCATCCTCGCGCGATTTGTTGAAAAAGCGCTCAAGCACGTACACGACGAATTCCATCGGCGTGTAGTCGTCGTTCAGCAGAAGCACGCGATACAGGGAAGGCTTCGCGGTCTTCGGCCGGGTCTGTGTGACCACCGCCGAACCCACGCCGTCCTGCCCGGAACCTGACTTCTTCTCCGCCATGTACATCCGTTCCCGGCGACCCGGGACAGGGCCGCCTTCCAGTCAATTAGATATGGAAACGCCACCGCTTTGGAAGGGGCGACGGCCCGCTATGCGCTGCTTTGGCGCGCTCGTGATCAGGTTTCTTGTGCTGATTGGCCTCCCGCAGGCCCTCCATGCACCCGCGATGCGGGTGAATGCGGCTCAGCCGTCGCGCTCCGCCCCCCCGGACGAACGGTGAGTCGCGGATCGATCGGACCCGGGATCAACGCGCCGACCGTTCATCGAGGGTGACCTTGCCCTTCGTGTCACGAACAATCCGGCGACCACAGTCGGCGGTGATCCGTCCCGCCTCGATCTCGCCCAGCCAGCGTGTGAAGTCCGCCGCGATCGGGTCGTGGACCGCATCGGGCAGGCCCGACATCCCGTGACGACCGCTGACAGCCTGGATCAGCATGAGGCACGCGCCGCGGTCGCCGGCCAGATCGAACCAGCGTCGGGTCAGGGCGGTCGGGGTCTGGGTATCGCGGTCGCCGCTGTAGATGAACACCGGGATCGGGCGAAGCGCCGCGACGTCGAGCATGCCTGTCGAGGCGGCCGTGCATTGGCCGTCGGGCAGCGTCACCCGGCCAAACAGCTTCGTCCAGAACGGCGAAAACTCGGCGCAGGGCCCGGTGATCCGGCCATGATCGTCAATGAAGGGGCTGTCCAGCATCATGAAGTCGATGTGGGGACCCCCGCCGCGCAGGGCGACGACCCCGTACAGCCCGCCGAAGCTCGTGCCTTCGAGACCAACGCGTCTGTCGGCGTAGGCCGGCTGCGCCCTGACCCAGGCCACGGCGGCGTTCAGGTCTTCCTGCACGACCGGCGGTAGAGGCGGTCCGAGCGCTTCGAGGTGCGCTGCGCCATAGCCCGTCGATCCGCGGTAGTCGACCTGCAGCACGTCGTACCCCAGCGACAGAAACCACCGGGTCTTGCGATGGCTGTTGCTCAGGATGTTCACCGACGGCCCACCGTGCAGGCTGATTACGACCCCCTTCGGCGGCACGACTCGATCGGCTGTGTAGAGCCGTGCGGGCAGGGTGGTTTCGCCGACCGGGATGATGATCGGCGCGGAGGTCACGCGGGGCGCGGCGAGCCCGCGCTGGTTCTCGACGACGATCCGGCGGCCGGCGCCCGTGCCTGGATCGAGGATGTGCAGCTGGTCGTAGCCGGTGACCCGCCGGAAGCGCAGGACCACGACGTCGAGACTCTCGTTGGTGACGATCTGCATCAGCTCCAGATCCGGTGTGGCGCGGCGCTGGTCGGCGACGTAGCGATCGACGGCCTCGCCGAACGCGGCGGACGCCTCGACGGCGTGGAACCGATCGAGGCTGAACACCCCCACGGCCTGACTGAAGGACGGGGTAAAGACGGCTTGCAGCGGGGAGTCCGGATCGGGCGGCAAGGGCAGGTCGGCCACAACGCCTGGCCGGTAGCGGCGCAGGATGCCGGGTTTTGGACCTAAATCTCCGGACCGGACGTAGAAACCTTCGCCATCGCGGTGAAGCCGGATCACCAACCAGGGCCAGTTCTCGAGCGGCAACAGCGAACGTTCGCGAAGGAAGCCAGCCTCGAAGGAGGCCGACGCGCGGCGATTGAACGATACCTCGACGCCGCTTTTGTCGAAGGCGTTCCAACCCATCACGCGACCATCGGAGCCATAGATGGGCACGGCCGGCCCAAGCGCGTCGCCATCCACGGCCTCGAGTTTGGCCTTGAACTCGGCCGGAACCTCCTTCCACACGTCCCCGGCTGGTTCGATGGAGGAGTCGTCCGGCCAGGCGTCGAACAGGGGGCCGGCGAGAATACCCGGCAGCCAGTTCGTCTGCTCGCCGTCGCGGTAAGGCGCTGGCGCCGCGACCCAGACGCCGCCGCGTTGGAAGAAGCGGACACTCGTCTTCGCGCCGGCGATCACGAGCACCGCCGCGCCGTCTTCGCGCCAGACGATCCGCGGTCGGTGGGGCAGCTGCGTCCGGACGCGCGTGCAGCGGTCGAGCGCCGCCTTGCGCTTCAGGCAGGCCGTATCCAGGAGGCGATAGGTGACAGTCGGCGGCCTGCCGATCACGCCCTCGGGCCGATGCGGGGGGCGGTCCGCCGCGATCAGCCAGGCGCCGTCGGGCGAGAGCGACAGCACGCCCATCGCCGCCGAGCTGTAGAGATCATCGAAGCGGACGGGCGATGCGGCCTCGGCGGGTGCGGACGTCAGCACAAGCATCACCACCACGCCAGCCGCCCAACTCGCCAAACCACGCCCGATCATGCAACGCCCCCGCGACTACTCCCGATCTTCGCTCCGAAGGGCCCGGCCTGTCACTACCGCGCCCTTGCCGAAGCGGGCGCGCAGGGCGTCGACAGCGGTTTCGCCGCGCAGGGCCCGGCGCTCGTCGTCGGCGAACAGGTCCGCGCCGGCCCCCTCGGCGGGGGCGAAGTCCGACAGGCCGGCCCCGATCAGGCGATAGGACGTTCCGCGCGGCTCGGCGGCCAGCAGCTCGCGGGCGACCTGGAACAGGATCTTCGCCGTCTGGGTGGGGACGGGCAGGGTGCGGCGGCGGGTGACGATCTGGAAGTCCGGCCGCCGCAGCTTCAGATGCGCCACCCGTCCGGCGATGCCCTCGGCGCGCAGCTGGCGGGCGACCTTCTCGCACAGCGGCCAGAGCCGGTCCTCCAGCGCTTCGGTCGCCGACAGGTCCTCGTTGAACGTGGTCTCGGCGCTGATGGTCTTGCGCGCCTCGTTGGGATTGACGCTGCGGCTGTCCTGGCCGAGGGCCAGTCTGTGCAGGTGCAGCCCATGCTGGCCGAAGCGGTCGGCCAGGTCCCGCAGGTCGGCGACGGCGATGTCCCCGACCGTGCGGTAGCCGGCCTTCTCGAGGCTGGCGACCATCACCGGGCCGACGCCGGGCATGATGCCGACCGGCTTGCCGGCCAGGAAGGAAACAGCCTCGGCGGCGCCGATCACCGAAAAGCCGCGCGGCTTGTCCAGGTCAGAGGCGATCTTGGCCAGGAACTTGTTGGGCGCGAGGCCGATGGAGACGGTCAGGCCGATCTCCGCCTCGATCTCCGCCTGCAGCCTGGCGAGCGTCACGGCCGGCGGGGCGCCGTGCAGCCGCTCGGTGCCCGACAGGTCCATCCAGGCCTCGTCCAGCGACAGGCCCTGCACCAGCGGCGTCAGGTCGCGCACCTTGCTGAAGATGCGTTTGCTCTCGGTGCGGTACTTCTGGAAGTCGGGCTTGAGGATCACCGCCTGCGGGCAAAGGCGCGTGGCCTTGAACATCGGCATGGCCGACCGCACGCCGCTCATCCGGGCGATGTAGCAGCAGGTGGTGACCACGCCGCGCACCCCGCCGCCGACGATCAGCGGCACGTCGCGCAGCTCCGGCCGGTCGCGCTTCTCGACCGAGGCGTAGAAGGCGTCGCAGTCGAGATGCGCCATGCCGAGCGTCGACAGCTCCTCATGCCGGATGACGCGCATCGAGCCGCAGGCCGGGCAGCGGCGCGGCTGGTCGTCTCCGGTGCGGAAGCAGTCGCGGCAGAGGGACTTCATGGGGAGCATCTTCTCCCTTCCTCCTCAATGGAGGAAGGGCTGGGGATGGTGGTGGAAGCTTGGCGTCCATCGAAGGAGGCGCGGGAGTCTCACAGCCTTGCTGGGCTCAACGGAATCTCAGTGGCCACACCACCACCCCTGCCCCTCCTCCATCGAGGAGGAGGGGATTAGCGGTCCAGCGGCCAGAGCCAGGCCGCGCCGCGGACGCCGGAGGAGTCGCCGTACTTCGCTGGGACGATCGGCGTGGTGAACTGGTCGGTGAAGGCGTAGTGCGCCACGACCGGCGGGACCCGTTCATAGAGGGCTTCGACGTTGGACATGCCGCCGCCCAGCACGATGACGTCCGGGTCGAGCAGGTTGCACATCGCCGCCAGCGCCCGGCCCAGCCGGTCGATGTAACGATCAAGGCAGGCTTCGGCCGCCGCCTCGCCGGCTTTGACCCGCTCGATGATCGCCCGGCCGTCGGCCTTCAGGCCTGTGCTGCGCTCGTAGTCCTCGCGGAAGGCCGAGCCGGAGACCCAGGTCTCCAGGCAGTCGGTCCGGCCGCACCAGCACTTGTGGGCCTGGTGTTCCTCGCGCGTTGGCCAGGGCAGGGGGCCGTGGCCCCATTCGCCGGCGATGCCGTTGCGCCCCTCCAGCGCCTGCCCTCGCAGCACGACGCCGCCGCCGCAGCCGGTGCCCAGGATGGCGCCGAACACGACGTTCGCGCCGGCGCCCGCGCCGTCCACGGCCTCGGACAGCGCAAAGCAGTTGGCGTCGTTCTGAAGCCGGATCGGCCGGTCCAGGGCCCGTTCGACGTCCTCCTTGAACGGGCAGCCGTTCATCCAGGTCGAGTTGGCGTTTCGGATCCGGCCGGTGACCGGAGACACCGATCCCGGCACGCCCATGCCGACGCTGGCCCCCGTAGCGCCGGCCTCGCGCTCCGCTTCGAGCACCAGGTCCCGCACGGCGCCAACAGCCTCGTCATAGTCGCCGGGATTGGGCGCCCGGACGCGGGCCAGGAAGGCGCCGTCGGGGCCTAGCGCGGCGGCCTCGATCTTGGTGCCCCCGAAATCAACGCCGATACGGATCACCGGACCGCCGCCTCGAGCGCCGGGCCCAGAGTCGTCCAGTCCTCGTGCAGGCCGTGGCGGTCGGGCGCGGTCGGGGCCAGCGGCCGCAGGCGGGTATCGGCGATGATCTGGAAGCGCTTCACGGCGGGAGCGGCCTCGGCCGAGGACTCGAGATTGGGCAGCAGGTCGTCGATGAAGCAGGCCGGCCCCGAGGTGCGGCGACTCATCTCCAGGATGGTCGGCCCCTTGAGTCCGGAATGCAGGATCATCGGATAGTCGAAGCCGTGGGTGCTGAGCCAGCCGGTCCGCGATTCCAGCGCATGGGCCGGGGCGTTGGTCAGGATGACCACGCCCGCCTTCGTCGACAGCGTGGCCAGCGCGTCGGCGGCGCCCTCCACCGGGTCGAGGTCGCCGGCCCCGTCGCGGAAGAAGTCGTCGAACAGCGCCTTGCCGGTCTCGAAGTCGAGGCTCTCGGTCTCGCCGGGTCGGTACAGGTTCTGGAACAGCGCAAAGCGGTCGATCCGCATCTCGTAGCCGTGGCGGCGGACGTAGCGTTCAAACCCCGTCATGAAGTGGGCCAGCACCTCGTCGACGTCGACGATCAGCAGCGGCGCGTCGGCGTGAATGGACAGGTCGGAGAGGGTGAGGGGCTGGGGCAAGATCAGGTTAGCTCGGGTTTAAGGATATTCGGGGACTACTGCCCTGGAGAAGTTGCGGCGAGTCGCTTGTTGCCGCGTCGCACCAGATGGCTGGGGTTCAGGTCCGTAGATGGCCAAGAAGGTCCTCATCGTCGAGGATAATGAGCTCAATATGAAGCTCTTCCACGACCTGCTTGACGCGCAAGGGTATGAAACCCTTCAGACGCGCGAAGGGTTGCAGGCGCTCGCCATCGCGCGCGAGCACCGTCCCGACCTGATTCTCATGGACATCCAGCTGCCCGAGATCTCCGGACTGGAGGTCACGAAATGGCTGAAGGAGGACGACGACCTGAGCCATATTCCGGTCGTGGCCGTTACGGCCTTCGCGATGAAGGGCGACGAGGAGCGGATTCGCGAAGGCGGTTGCGAGGCCTATATTTCCAAGCCGATTTCGGTGTCGCACTTCCTCGACACCATCAAGCGGCTGCTGGACTAGGAGAGGGCAGGCTATGAGCGCGCGGATCCTGGTCGTCGACGACATCGAAGCCAATGTGAAGCTGCTCGAGGCCCGTCTGACGGCCGAGTACTACGAGGTTCTGACCGCCAGCGATGGCCCCACTGCCCTGGCGCTGGCGGCCTCCGAAAAGCCCGACATCGTCCTGCTGGACGTCATGATGCCCGGTATGGACGGCTTCGAGGTCTGCCGCCGGCTGAAGGACGATCCAATCACCCGCCATATCCCGGTGGTGCTGGTCACCGCGCTTGATGGTCGCAGCGACCGGATCACCGGCCTGGAGGCCGGAGCCGACGAGTTCCTCACCAAGCCGATTGACGATGTGATGCTGTTCGCCCGCGTGCGCAGCCTGACCCGCCTCAAACAGGTGCTGGACGAGCTCCGGGCCCGGGAGGCGTCGGGACGCCGCATCGGCGTCATCGCCGGCGCCGCCGCCCGCCTGGGCGGTACGGGCGGCCGGGTGCTCGTGCTGGACGACAACGAACGCCAGGCCCAGCGCCTGATGGCCGAACTGTCGATTGAGCACCGGCCGGTGGCCGAGACCGATCCCGAGAAGGCGCATATGACCGCCCGGGGACCGGTGGACCTCATCGTGGTCAACGCCACCGCGCGCGGGTTTGATGGCCTGCGGTTCGCGGCCAACATCCGCTCCGATGAAGCGACCCGGCACCTGCCGATCCTGGCCATCGTCGACCCCGATGAACGCCACCGCCTGGTCAAGGCGCTGGAGATCGGCGTCAACGACATCCTGACCAAGCCGATCGACCCCCAGGAAATGGCGGCCCGGGCGCGGACGCAGATCCGGCGCAAGCGGTACACCGACTTCCTGCGCGACAACCTCGACCATTCGCTGGAGCTGGCGGTCACCGACCAGCTCACCGGCCTGCATAACCGCCGCTACATGGAGGGGCAGCTGGGCGCCCTGGTGAAGCGGGCGATGCTCGGCGGCGATCCGGTTTCGGCCCTGATGATCGACATCGATCACTTCAAGAAAATCAACGACAACTTCGGCCACGACATCGGCGACGAGGTACTGCGCGAGTTCGCGGTCCGGCTGGCGTCCAATGTCCGGGCCATCGATCTGCCCTGTCGCTACGGTGGCGAGGAATTCACGGTGATCATGCCCGGCGCCCGGTTGCAGGACGCCGAGCGGGTCGCCGAACGCATTCGCCTGCACGTCGCGGGCTCGCCGTTCCGGGTCTCCGGCGGCGAACTGCTCACCGTGACCATCTCGATCGGGGTCTCCAGCACGAGCGGAGAGGGCGACACGCCCGAAATGCTGCTCAAGCGCGCCGACGAGGCTGTCTACGAGGCCAAGGCCGCCGGCCGAAACCGGGTCATCGCCCGCGCCGCCTGATATCCACAGGAATACGCCTCCCGGTGGGCATGTCGTGTGACTTGTGTCTGGTATCCGACACAACGAATGCTATTGCTTACCGTGGGGCAGTTCGACGGGGGGGCGTTTCGATGATCTACGGATGGCGTAAGGCGGCGGCGCCGCTTGCGATCGCCCTCGGTCCGACGGTGATCATCGTTGCGATCCTGCGCAACTGGCATGGCTGGGAAGCGCCCCCGTTCTGGCTGGACGACTACGCAGCCGGGATCGGGTTGCTGGGCGCGGGCATATTCTCCATCCGGGACCAGGACAGCATCAGGGGCCGGTTGCTCAGCGCCGCGCTTGCGCTGTCGGTCGGTGTGATGTGGGCATCCCTGTTCGAGCCGCTGGCCGGCCTTTACCCCGCTCCCTCCGAGTGGAGCGCTTTTCCGGCCACCAGCCGGATCCTGACCCTGGCCTGTCTGGCGGCCTCCGTCGCCGGTCTGTTGCTCAGCCTGCCGAGCAAGCGACCGCCGTTCGTCGGCACCCGGCCGGACACCGATAAAAGGAAAGGCCGGCGCTAGGCGCCGGCCCTCGTAAAAATCCCGCAGGGGCCAACGGCCTCCTACTTGATTTTGCCTTCCTTGAACTCGACGTGCTTGCGCACGATCGGGTCGTACTTCTTGAGCACCATCTTCTCGGTCTTGGTGCGGGCGTTCTTCTTGGTCACGTAGAAGAAGCCGGTGTCCGCCGACGAGTTCAGACGGATCTTGATGGAAGCCGGTTTGGCCATCGATGGAATCCTTCGGTAGCCGCGTGGGCCGAAACTGAGAGGCGCGGAAAATACTCACCGCCCGCTGGAAGTCAATGTCTGTCGCAGATAGGGTCGCGGGATGACCCTTCGCCCGTTCGCCGCCGCCGCGGCCCTTCTGCTCGCCGCCTGCGCCACAACCCCGGCCCCGGCTCCCGCCGACGCCTTTTTCGGCCGCCTCCAGGCCTTGTGCGGCATGACCTTCGCCGGCCGTGTCGTGACCAATGACCCGCTCGACGCCGACTTCGCCGGCAAGCCGCTGGTGATGCGGGTGACGGGGTGCACCGATACCGAGGTGCACATCCCCTTCGCGGTCGGCGAGGACCGGTCCCGCACCTGGGTCATCACCCGCACGGCGGGCGGCCTGCGGCTCAAGCACGATCACCGTCACACCGACGGGACCGAGGATGAGCTGTCGCAGTACGGCGGCGACACCGCCACGACCGGTTCGGCCGCCCGCCAGGAGTTTCCGGCCGACGCCTTCAGCCGCACGCTGTTCTTGGGCAAGGGCAATCCGGCCTCGGTGACCAACGTCTGGGCCGTCGAGGTCCATCCTGGCCAGACCTATGCCTACGAGCTGCGCCGCCAGAACCGCTTCTTCCGGGTCGAGTTCGACCTGAGCAAGCCGCTCTGACCTCAGGCCAGCGGCTTCACCAGCGGTTTGCCGCGCCGGTAGGTCATCAGGAAGGGCGAATCCCCGGCCGCCAGCGACCGCAGGATCGCCTCGGTGATGTCGAACAGCGGCAGCTTCAGCGCCTCGTCCAGCGGCCGCCAGGCGAGGTCGGCCAGCTCCGGTGATTCCGCCGCCTCGCCGACGGCCAGATCAGCGTCGGCGACGAAGAACCGGGCGTGGAAGCGCACCGGGCTCTCGGTGGGGGTGATGGCCCGGGCCGCGACGGTCAGCGCGCCGTGCTCGGCCGGCAGGATCAGGCCGGTCTCCTCGGCGGTCTCGCGGATGGCGGCTGTGGCCAGGGCGCTGGCCAGGCGGCTGGGCGCGGCGGCGCGGCGGACGCTGTCCTCGGCCAGCGGGCTGAGCGCCGGCTGGTCGAAGTCCGCCCGGTCCAGCTTGCCGCCGGGAAACACGAAGACGTCCGGCGCGAAGCGGGACTTGGCCGGTCGGCGCCCCATCAGCACCGTCGGCCCGGCGCGCTCACGGCGCAGCAGGATCAGGCTGGCGGCGTGGCGAGGACGAACACCGGTGCTCACAGATGCTCCAGACGGCGCGCGCCGTTCAGAAAGCGCATGAACGGAATGGGCCGGGGGCCCGCCGCCAGCCGCTCGGCGATCTCGGCCACCACGAAGCGGGTGATGTTGGGCAGGTCGAGCGCCAGGGCCTCGTCCAGGTCGACCCAGGCGATCTCGTCCAGCTCGCCGCAGTCGGGACGACGGTCCAGGCTGAGCAGCGACTCGGCCTCGGCCATGAAGAACCGGGCGTCGAAGCGCTTGGGCCGGTAGGGCGGAGTGATGGCCCGGGCGAAGTACTGCAGGGCCGACAGGTCGGGCAGGGCGCCGGCTTCCACAAAGGGCCGCCAGGGGCCGGCAAGCGGCCTCACGGGGGCTTCCCTGGCCAGCAGCAGGCCGGTCTCTTCGAAGGTCTCGCGGATGGCGGCCAGGCCCAGGGCGCGGGGCAGCAGCGGGCTGTCGTGCCGCGCGGTGAGCGCCAGCTTGGCCTTCACATCGGGATCGAGTTCGTTGGCCGACGGGGCGTTGAAGTCATTGCGGTCGATGCGGCCGCCGGGGAACACCCATTTGTCGGGCATGAAGCTGTGGCCGCCATGGCGACGGCCCATCAGCAGGCGGGGCTTTGCCGCGTCGCGCCGCACGATGATCAGGGTGGCGGCATGGCGCGGCTTGACGGTCTTGCCGCCCTTCTCGCGCATGGCCCCGTCGCTGCGGGGGTCGTAGGTGGGGTCGAGAACGGGTCCGGTCATGGCCTGAGCATAGGCCCCGTCATGATCGGCTGAAAACCGTGACCCAACGTCATTCGATCGCCTCCAGCGGTTTGAGGATCAGGATCGACAGGTCGCGGTCCGGCGTCCAGTTGCGCTTGCGCACCTCGAAGGTCGTCGGCCCGATCTTCCTCACCCCCGAGGCGCAGAAGCTGACCAGGTTGGCCGGGTCGCCCTTGTCGATGACCATCCGGAAGTCGCCGATGGGACCTGCCCAGTTGCCGCCGGTCTTCAGGACGTAGGCGATCCGCTGCTCGGTGAAGGGCGGGTACTCGGCGGCGCCCTGCGCCTTCGCCACGGCGGCGAAGAATGCGCTGTCGATGCAGTAGCGGTTGAGCAATTCCATGAAATCGCCGTAGGTGATTTCCTTCGCCCCGACGATGGTGCCCACCGAGCCGCCCGTGGCCGGCCTGTAGCTGTGCTCGACCACGACCTCCTTCCCGGCCGGGAAGGTCTGTTCCCAGTGGAAGGTGGTCTTGAGGATCCAGGCGGGGTTGTAGTGCGTCTCCCACCCCTTGCCGGCGTCGTACTCGTCGGGGATGGCGAGGCCGAGGCGCACGGCCTCCGCCTGGTCAGCGGGCGGCAGGGCGTCCAGCCGGGCGACAACGCCGTCGACGTGCAGGGCCAGCGGGATGCCCCGGCGTGTCAGCCAGGCGCTCTGATCCACCTCGCCGACCAGCGCCTTCTGCTCGACGTCCATCTTCACGGTCTTGCCGTCGACGCGGGTGACGAAGGCCAGCAGGTTGGCCGGGTCCTCGCCGCCGGGGATGTTGGTGTCGTGGAAAAAGAACTCCGGCCCGCCGATGTCGGGCATCGGGAAGGCCACCCGCGTGGTGACGGCCTTGCCGGAGGTGTTCAGGAACACATAGCGGACCCGCACCGCATCGGCGGAGATGTAGAGATCCTCCGACTTCATGACGATGGCGTCGGTGCGCGTCAGCACCAGCCCGCCGGCGGCCAGCTCGGCGGTGGAGTCGTTGGCGGCGGCCGGCCCGGCGAGGGCGAGGGCGGCGAGGATGGCGAGGACGATGCGGTTCATGTTGGCCCCTCTCGAGGCGCCGACCGTAACACGGGACCGCAAACCCGCGTCCAGCCCGGTGGCCGGGCGACGCTCAAGCGGTCGCTTCAGTGTCTTCACTGTCTTCAGGCCGATTGCGCGCGTGTCGGGCTGGCGAGTCCGGGAGGGCGGATAGGGGGATAGACCTCGCCGATGACGCCCGGGCCGCGCCCCGGTCACGCCGCGCGCCGATGTCCGACGAGCGGGCGCGAGGTCTTGCCGGCAAGGCCCTGGCATTGATCGCGAGCGTGGGTGGCGCTGTCTCATCCAGACAGTATGGACCCTGCGAGACGGGGGAGGATCGACGGCCCGCCGGATCGGTCCGGCGATGTCGCGCATTGGGGCCGAATGTCTCGCTTTGTCTCAACAGTATATGTCTCGAGAGTCTCGCCCGGGCGGGATCAGCCGGGCAGGGCGGCCGACCGCGCCCGCGCTGTCGCCGCGCCCAGGTAGTTCAGCTCGATGATCACCCCGTTCGGATCGCTCAGGAACAGCTGCCGGATCGGCGCGTCAGGCACGCCGATCTCGCGGAAGGCGACGCCCAACTCGCCCAGCCGGGCCTTCACCGCCTCGATGTCGGCGATGGCGAAGGCGACATGGCTCAGCGCCGCCGCGTCGCAGCCCACCCCCGCCGTCGCGCGCGTCATCAGATGTACGACGGGGCGGTCGCCGGCGTAGAGCCAGTGGCCGTCGAAGCTGAAGTCCGGCCGCCAGCGCTCGGTCAGGCCCAGCACCTCGACATAGAAGGCGCGGGTCTCCTCCAGCCGGTCGGTGGCGATGTTGATATGGTCCAGATCGAGGATCATCGTGCGCTCGCTGCCGGCCGCATCAGAAGGGGAAGAACAGCGGGATCACCGCCACGCCGACAAGCCAGGTCAGCAGGTTCAGCGGCACGCCGATGCGGACGAAGTCCATGTAGCGGTAGAGGCCCAGCTGGTAGACCAGAACGTTGGTCTGGTAGCCGAACGGCGTGGCGAAGGCCGCGCTGGCCGCCATCATCACCGCGACCAGGAAGGGGCGGGGACTGACGCCCAGGCTCTCGGCGAGGGCCACGGCGATCGGCGTCAGCAGCACCGCCACGGCGGCGTTGGACAACAGCTCGGTCAGGAACAGGGTGACGCCGTAGATCAGCGCCAGGGCCATCAGCGGTCCGAGCGCGTTGACCACCCCGGTCAGGGCGTTGGTCGCCGTCGAGGCCAGGCCCGTGACCTCCATCGACAGGCCGACGACGAACATGCCGGCGATCAGCAGCAGGATCTCCGGCCGCAGGCCGCGATAGGCCTGCTCGGCGCTGATCACCCGCGTCACCACCAGCAGCACGGCGCCGGAGAAGGCGGCCGCCGCGATGGGGGCCAGGCCCGTCGCGGCCACCAGCACCACCCCGGCGAACACCGCCAGGGACATGCCGGCCTGCAGGGGCTTGAACGGGCGGTCGATCGGGAACACCGCGGGGTCGTCGCCGGCCGCCGCCGCCGCCGCCTCCGGCGCCACCGCCTCGCTGGTCTCCGGCGTCTCCCCGCCCAGCAGGCGACCGCCCATCAGGTAGAGATAGACCCCGCCGACCAGGGCGATGATCAGCCCGACAGGCGTGATCTCGAACAGGCCGAACACCGGCTGGCCCGCGTTGCGGGCCATGTCGTTGACCAGCAGGTTGGTTGAGGTGCCGATCAGGGTGCAGGCGCCGCCCAGGATGGTGACGTAGGACAGCGGGATCAGGAACCGCCGCGCCGACAGCCCCATCGAGGCGGCGGCGTCCTTCACCACCGGTGCGGCCAGCACCACGATCGGGGTGTTGTTCAGCAGGGCCGACGCGGCGCCGCACAGCCCGATCACGATCCACAAGCCCGTCGCCCCCAGCCGGGCGCAGATGTCGATGGTCTTGCGGATCAGCAGCCCCAGCAGGCCATTCAGCTCCATGGCGTAGGCGATGACGAACAGCGAGGCGAGGGTGATGATCGCCGGGCTGGCGAAGGCGCCCTGGACCTCAACCGGCCGAATCGTCCGGGTGGCCAGCAACACCGCCGCGCCGGCCAGGGCCACGACGTCGGGGCGCACCTTGCCCCTGACCAGGGCGATGATGACCGCCACGAGGACGACCAGGGCGATGATCTGGGGACTGGTCATACAGGCGGTGGAACGGTTCCGGCGCGAGCCCCACGGAGAGGCGGTGGGCCAAAGCCCGCACAAAACAGCGTGCGAACTTTGAACTGGGTGTCGTTCCCCTCTAGTGTACGCCCATGGCCGACAATAGTCCGGGTGCTCCCGTCCGCAAGCGGCGTCTTATCGCGCCGCTCGTTATCGCCGTTATCGTCGCGGGTCTTCTGATCGCCGCCGCCATGGGCCTGTTCGGCCAGAAGCCGGCGCCGGAACCCGCGCAGCCGGAACCGGCGCCGCCGCCCGAGGAGGTGACGGTCCTGACGCCGCTCGCCCCGCCGGTGCTGACCCGGCGGGACCTGATCGAGGGCGCCCGCGCCGCCGCCGCCGCCTACGCCTCGGGAGAGGCGGTCGCCGAGGGCGCCGACCCCATGGTCCGCCGCACCTTCCGCATTCGGCTGCCGTTCGGCTGCGCCGGACCCCGCACAGGTCCCGGTTCCGACCAGGCCTGGTTCGAGCAGGACGCTGAGCGTGGCACCGTCAAGCTGACCGCCCGCTCCGTCGACCTGACCACCCTGCCGATGATCCGCTCGCTGCCGGACGCCGACAGCATCGAGAAGGCGGAGGGTTTCTGGATCCCGCGACCCTGGACGCTGGCCGAGACCTGCCCGCCGACCCGTGAGGCCCCGGCCGTGGCCCAGCCGGCGGCGCCGGCCGGCCAGACCCTGGGCCTTGTTCGTCTGTCCGACGCCGGAGCCTCGCGCGTCCCGCGTCGCAACGGACGGCCCTACGAGTACGTCCAGAAGGATCCGACCAACGCGCTCGCCGCCGGGGCCCGAGGCTATCGGCTGATGATCGAGGGCCAGATCGCCAGCTTCCCGGGCGGCCGGTCCGTCCGTTGCTGGAGCGAGACGCCCGACCACCAGCCGATCTGCCTCTACGCGGTGACCTTCGACCGCATCGCCTTCGAGGACGCCTCCGGCGCGGTGATGGCGGAGTGGCGGGAGTAGGGGGCGGCGCGTAGCCTTCCACTGGCGTGGCCGCCTGGCCGAAGCTGATCGGGCTTGGCACGCCCGCATCCAATGCCGCAACCGACACGATGCGAATGGCGGCTCAGCCGGCGCGAGGCTTGATCGCCGTCCCGATTTCCAGGAGGTCGATGCCAGCGGCGCTGAGGATCAGCGCAATGATGATCAGAATGACGGTGTAGATGGCGCTGCCCACGATGGACTGCGCAACCGCCTTCCAGAACGTACCCTTGAGAGTCTCCTCGACGATCTCCGGCCGCGCGTCAGACACCACGCCGCCCGCGAACTGGGAGAGCACGGCCGCTGCCTGGGCCTCGAAAGCATCGATGGTTTGGGACATGTAGGTGGAAACGTAGGCGGCGACCTCGGCGGCCCTCGGAGTCCGCCCGTGGTCGGCCAGGTATTTGCGGACCCACTCGCGCTTGGCGGTCTTGTAGAGGCCGTAGGCTATGAACCCCTGAACCCTGTTGTCGCTCTGAACAACAAGGCGCTCATACATCGTATTGTGGGTCATCGCCTCGGCAGGGTCGGCGGATGACTGATCGCCTGCTCCAGCGCGGTGTTCGCGCGATCCGACGCCTTGTCATAGGTGCTTGCCGACATGACCCGCGTAACCCAGGCGCCGCTTCGCAGGTCCCGGAACACGCCGCGCCGGGGCGCGGTCGTTGTCGCAGGGTCCACTGTGAATCTCTTGTTCATCGACGCCAATGTGCCCGTAATGATAGAAAATGCAATAAATATCGTATAAGTAGAAATCCAATCCCTACCGCCGCTTGCCCTTCTTCACGCCCTTCGGAGTCCCGCCGCGCTTGGGGCCGCCGCGGCCGGGGTCCTTGCCGAAGTCGCCGCGTCGCCGCACGCCAAGCCGGGGCCTCGGCGCGTTGGGGTCGGCCTTCACCGGCTCGCTGAGCATCTGAAACAGCAGGCCGCCGGTCACCGGGGTCGCCTCGCGCAGCTTGACCTGAACCAGCATGCCCAGCGGCCAGCGGGCGCCGGTGCGTTCGCCGACCAGGGCGTGGCTGCGGTCGTCGTGGACGAAGAACTCGTCGCCCAGCGAGGAGACCGGGATCAGGCCGTCGGCCCCGGTGTCGACCAGCCGCACGAACAGGCCGAAGCGGGTGACGCCGGTGATCCGGCCCTCGAACTCGGCGCCCACCTTGTCGGCCAGGAAGGCGGCGATGTAGCGGTCAGTGGCGTCGCGCTCGGCGGCCATGGCCCGGCGCTCGGCATGGGTGATCCGCTCGGCGGTGTCCTTGATCTGCTTGATGTCCTCGTCGGTGAGGCCATCGGACCCCAGACCCAGCGCGCGGACCAGGCCGCGATGGACGATCAGGTCGGCATAGCGCCGGATCGGGCTGGTGAAGTGGGCGTACTTGGCCAGGTTCAGCCCGAAGTGGCCGATGTTCTCGGCGTTGTACTGCGCCTGCATCTGGCTGCGCAGGACCACCTCGTTGACGATGTCGGCGTGCGGGCCCTCGCGGGTGTCGTCGAGCAGCTTGTTGAAGCGGTGGGTGTTGGGCGCCTCGCCCTTGGTCCACGGGATGTCCAGGGTCTGCAGGAAGTCGGTCAGCGCCTGCATCTTCTCGGGACTGGGCGTGTCGTGGATGCGGTAGATCAGCGGCGAGCGCTTCTGCTCCAGCGTCTCGGCGGCCGAGACGTTGGCCTGGATCATCATCTCCTCGATCAGACGGTGCGCCTCCAGCGACGCGCGCCTGGTGATCGAGGCGACCTCGCCCTCGGCGCTGATGACGATGCGGCGCTCGTCGCTCTCGATGGCCAGCGGCGAGCGGGCGTTGCGGCCCTTCAGCATCAGGCGGTAGGCGGTCCACAGCGGCTTGAGCACGCCGTCGACCAGCGGGCCGGACTTGTCGTCGGGTTCGCCGTCGATGGCCGCCTGGGCCTGTTCGTAGCTGAGCTTGGCCGCCGAACGCATCAGGCCGCGCACGAAGCGGTGGCCGGTCTTCTTGCCGTTGCTGTTGAACACCATGCGCACGGCCATGGTGGCGCGGTTCTCGCCCTCGCGCAGGCTGCACAGGCCGTTGCTCAGCCGCTCGGGCAGCATCGGCTCGACCCGGTCGGGGAAGTAGACGCTGTTGCCCTTCTCGCGGGCCTCCTCGTCCAGCGCCATGCCGTGGCGGACGTAGGCGGCGACATCGGCGATGGCCACCCAGACGATCCAGCCGCCGGGGTTCTTCGCGTCAGGGTCGGGGTGGGCGAAGACCGCGTCGTCGTGGTCGCGGGCGTCGGAGGGGTCGATGGTGATGAACGGCAGGTCGCGCAGGTCCTCGCGGCCCTGCAGGGTCGGGGCCTGCGCCGCCTCGGCCTCGGCTTCGGCCTGGGCGGTGAAGCCCATCGGGATGCCGTGGGTGTGGATCGCTATGAGGGACGCCGCCCGGGGCTCGTCCTCGCGGCCGATGCGCTCCAGCAGCTTGCCGCGCTTGGGGCCGTAGCGCTGGCTGCCCGGCTGCACCTGGACCTGGGCCAGGACGAGATCGCCGTCCTTCAGGTCGCGCGCCTCGTGGACATCGAGCAGCAGCACGTCCTTGGACTTGCGGTCGACCGGCTCGACCCGGACCTCGCGGTTGCCCTTGCGGATGACGCCCAGGATGCGGTGGGCGCTCTGGCCCAGCCGCTTGATCAGCCGCGCTTCGGTCTCGCCGGTCTCCAGCCGCTCGAAGCGGACCAGGCAGCGGTCGCCGACGCCCGGCGCGCCGGTGACGGCCTCGTTGCGGTCCGGGGCCAGCCGGATCAGCGGCAGGTCCTCGCCGCCCTTGACCAGCTTCACATAGAGATCGCCGTCGTTGTCGCGCTCGATCACGTCGGCGACGCCGACCGGCGGGAAGGCCCCGGCTTCGGAGAAGCCGCGGCGGCCGCGCTTGCCCAGCGCGCCCTCAGCCTCCAGGCCCTTGAGCATTTCGCGCAGGGCGCGGCGGTCCGCGCCCTTCAGCCCGAACGCCTTGGCGATGTCGGCCTTCTCGGCCTGGCCCGCGTCGCGCAGGAAGCGGATCAGGGTCTCACGGTCGGGGAGACCCTGGGGATGGCGGGGCATGCGGGGCGTGCGCGGGGCGCGGGACTTTGACATTACCCTTGGGATAACGCGGGAGGGCGACAAACGCACCCTCCCATTGCATCCCTACTGGTAGGCTGGCGGGTAGCCGCTCGTGGATGGCGTCGCATAGCGATCGCGCAGTTCGAAGGCGCGGCTGGTCTGCGGTTGTTCGACGCCCTCGATGAACACCGCCAGCGGCCAGCTGGAGGTTTCCAGCGGATCGCCGTTCCACAGCACCACGTCGGCGTCCTTGCCCACCTCCAGCGTGCCGGCCGAGGTCTGGCCCCAGATCCGGGCGGGCGTTGACGTGATCGAGGCGATGGCCGCCTCGCGGGGCAGGCCGTAGGCGACGGCGAGGCCGGCGTTGATGCGGGCCTGGCGCAGGTTGTTGAAGTCACGGCTGCCCATGATCGCCACCTGGACCCCGGCCCGCTGCAGGCGAGCGGCGTTGTCGAGGCGGGCGCCCAGCGTCTCGAACTGGCTGGGCAGGCTGGCCTGGGAGTCGATCAGCACCGGGACGCCGGCCGCCGCGATCTCGTCGGCGACCATCCAGCCTTCCTCGACGCCTTCGAGGATGATCCTGACCTTCTCGTCGCGGGCCAGCTTCAGCGCCTGGCGGATGTCGGAGGCGCGGTGCACGCGGATCAGCAGCGGCGTGCGGCCCTCGACCACCGGGATCAGCGCCTCCAGGTCGATGCGCGACAGGCCGAACTCGCGCGTGCCGCCGCGCTCGTAGGCGGCGCGGTTGCGGGCGAAGGCGCGGGCGTCCTCGAGCGCGGCCTTGACCAGCACGATAGCCGCGCCGCGCGAGCCGCCGGCCGACCGGGCCCCGGCCTGGCCGAGGTCCAGCGCCACGGCCACGCGGGCCTTGATCACCGGATCGCGGTCGCCGGCGCCCAGGCCGACGACAGCCGCCTGGCCGGCGAACATCTTCGGGTCGCCTTCGCCGCCGCCCCCGCCGCCCGCGAAGTCGTCGTGGCCGTCGCCCGCCCCGCCGTCATGGACGTGACCGCCGCCGCCGCGGGCCAGCACCGGCGTGACGACCACGCGGGTGATGCCGGTCTGGCGGGCGAGCGGGATCATCGCCGAGTCCGGATTGACGCCGTAGCTGATGTCGAACCCGGCCGAGAGGCGGCCGGAATTGTCGTCGCGCGTCGACGATTCCAGCTCGACCTCCGACACCGACAGGTTGGAAGAGGGCGCGATCATCCCGGGCGTGACCACCCCGCCCTTCGCGTCGATGACGCGGGCGCCGGCCGGCGCGGCGACGCCGGCGCCGACGGCGATGATCTTGCCGTCCCTGAGCACGATGGCGCCGGAGGGCACGGCGCCGGCCGGCGTGGCGGTCTCCAGCCGGGCGTTGATGATGGCGACCGTCTCGGCCGAGGCGGTTCCGGCCAGCGCCAGGGCGGCGATGGAGGCGAGGAGCAGGCGTTTCATCAGTGGAAGGCTCCTTCGCCCGGGCGGCCCAGTTCGAAGTCGGACCTGGGCTGGTAGCGCGGGTCCTTGCGGTCGTAGACCACGGCCCCGTCGAGATAGACCCGCTCGGCCAGGGCGTAGACGCTGAACGGATCGGCGCTCCAGATCACCACGTCGGCGCGCTTGCCGGGCTCCAGCGAGCCGGTCTGGTCGGCGATGCCCAGGGCCTTGGCCGGGTTGGCGGTAATCCAGGCGATGGCCTCGGCGCGGGTGATGCCGAAACCGATGCGGTTGCCGGCAGCCATGGCCAGGGCGGCTTCCTGGTTCAGCCGCTGGGTCATGGTCTCGTCGTCGGAGTGGATGACGGTACAGGCGCCGGCCTTGTAAGCGATCGCCGCGTTGGCCTCGATGCCGTCCAGCGACTCCATCTTGAAGCCCTGCCAGTCGGCCCAGGTGGCGAAGCAGATGTCCTCTTTCGCCAGCACCGCGCCCAGCTTGTAGGCCTCGCTGGCGTGGTGGAACATGGTGATCTTGTAGCCGAACTCCCGGGCGATATCGATCATGACGGCCATTTCGTCGGCCCGGTAGCAGTGGTTCTGCACCAGGATCTCGCCGCGCAGCACGCCCGACAGGGTGTCCAGGGTCAGATCCCGCTTGGGCGCGTCGGCCTTCTCGCCCTTGTCGACCTTGGCGCGGTAGTCGTCCCAGCGACGGGCGTAGTCGGCCGCGTCGATCCAGGCGCGACGGTAGCCGGAGACATTGCCCATGGCCGTGGCCGGCGTGCGGCTTTTGCTTCCGTAGACCCGCTTGGGGTTCTCGCCGCAGGCCATCTTCACGCCGTAGGGCGCGCCGGGGAACTTCATCCCCTGCATGGTCACCGTGGGCAGGTTGCGGACAGTGACCGAGCGACCCCCGAAAAGGTTGGCCGAGCCGGGCAGGATCATCAGGGTGGTCACCCCGCCGGCCCGGGCGCGATTGAAGCCCGGGTCCTGGGGCCATAGCGAATGCTCGGCCCAGACGTAGGCGGTGTTGGGGTCGACAGCCTCGTTGCCGTCCGAGCGCGAGCCGACCGAGGGCGAGGGATAGACTCCCAGGTGGCTGTGAGCGTCGATGATGCCCGGCGTCACCCACTTGCCGCGGCCGTCGATCACGTCGACGTCGGCGGGGATCGGGGTGTCGGGGCCGCCGACCTGGACGATCTTGCCGCCGGACATGACAACCACGCCGCCGGCGATCTCCTGGCCGGTGGCGGTCAGGATGGTGGCCCCGCGGATAACCGTCGGTCGCGAGGGCAGGGCGGCGTAGGTGCTGGGGAAGGGGTCCGGCCGGGCGGCCGGGTCCAACCCGGCGCGAGCCGGTTTCGCCGGGCCACTTTCGGCCTTCGCCGGCTTGCCGCCGGAGGATCCGGCCATGCCGGTGGTCGCGCAGGCGGCCATGAGGACCGCCGTGGCGGAAGCGGCCAGCGCCGCGCGTAGTCTGGGTGTCATTGCCCCGTCCCGAACTGAAGGCGGTGAGATCAAACCAATTGCAGTACGCGGTCAATTCGAGCCCGGATTACAAGCCGGTAATCTTCGGTTCGGCGGCGCGAGGGCGGGCTGCCGCTTGCATCCCCTTAACCTCCGCCCGATATCGGAGGGACAGCGATGGCGCGGCATGATTCGCGACACGCCTCCATGCGAAGGGCCAATCATGACTGACTATGTGCACACCGCGATGAATCTCGTCCCGATGGTGGTCGAACAGACCAGCCGCGGCGAGCGCGCGTTCGATATCTTCTCTCGCCTGCTGAAGGAGCGGATCATCTTCCTGACCGGACCGGTCGAGGACGGGATGAGCGCCCTGATCTGCAGCCAGCTGCTCTTCCTGGAGTCCGAGAACCCCAAGAAAGAGATCAGCATGTACATCAACTCGCCGGGCGGCGTGGTGACCAGCGGCCTGGCGATCTACGACACCATGCAATACATCAAGAGCCCGGTGACCACGGTCTGCATGGGCATGGCCGCCTCGATGGGTTCGCTGCTGCTCTGCGCCGGCGCCGCCGGCCAGCGCGTCGCCCTGCCCAACGCCCGCATCATGGTCCACCAGCCCTCCGGCGGCTTCCGCGGCCAGGCCAGCGACATCATGCGCCACGCCGAGGACATCCTGAAGACCAAGCAGCGCCTCAACGAGATCTATGTGAAGCACACCGGCCGCACCTACGAGGAAGTCGAACAGACCCTCGACCGCGACCACTTCATGAGCTCGGAAGAAGCCAAGGCCTGGGGCATCGTCGACCATGTCTACGAGACGCGTGAAGCCAGCGAAGCCGGCGCGGCGTAGGGGTTTCGGCGTTTGAGGTACGGAAGGGCCCGGTGGAAACGCCGGGCCTTTTTCATTGCGTGGTTCGCGACGCTCGCTTGAGGCTCGCTCCTCACCATGACGAAGGTGGGGCGTTCCACAGAGATCGTCATCCTGAGGAGCGGTCCGTCAGGATCGCGTCGCGAAGGACGCAAGGCGCATGAGCAGCGCTCCCCGCTCTGCCTCCGTCTCCACCCGCACCCGGTCAAACTCCGCCCCCACGAACCGCACGTCGGCGAACAGGCCGGCCGGATCTTCGTGGAAGTGCAGGAAGGCCTTGCCCTTGCGATAGAAGACGCCCCGGCTCTTCTCCACCAGGCCGGGCAGGGTGCGGATCTGGACCAGGAGCGGTTCCAATCGGTCAAGGGCGGCGGGGCCGGCGTGCTTCATGATTGCCTCCAGAAGCGGTCAGTCTGGAACAGGCCGCGCCGGGATCTGTCAGCAACCCCTAAGGCCGCCCCTTGAACACCCGGTAGCCCTTCTCATCGGCGATCTTCAGCATCTCGCGGTCGCCGGAGGTGTCGCCGTAGGCGGCGGTCAGGCGGACGTCCTCGCCGAAGACCTCGCGCAGGCGGCGGACCTTTTCGGGGCCGCGGCAGTTGGGACCGGCCAGGGTTCCGATGACCCGGTCGCCCTGGTCGAAGGCGATGCCGCTGCCGATCAGCTTGTCGCAGCCGAGGCCGCGCGCGAACGGGGCGACAATGACATCCGGCGAGGCGGTGACGATGACCATGCGCGCGCCGCGCTGTTGCCAGCGGCGCCAGGTCGCCAGGGCGTCGGGGCGGAACAGGGTGGCCGAGGCGTAGTTCGCGAAGGCCCTGGCTTCTTTCTCAAGCTGCTCGCGCGGGACGCCGGCCAGGAACTCGCGCACGGCGGCCGCCTTGATGCGTCCGCGATTGCGATGAAACAGGTATGACGCGGCGTCCGGAAACAGCTTCGCGCAGCCGGCGGCCCAGCGGCCGGGCCCGGCGCGCCATTTCAGGAAGGCGGTGAAGCTGTCGCGGACCGTCAGGGTGCCGTCGAAATCGAAGGCCACGATAGGCGTTTCCGACAGCGGGTCGGCCATCATCGGCCGCGCCACGGTCAGGCCCCGCGCCAGCATCGATGGTCTGCGTGTCATTATCACGTTTGGTCCCGACCCCTGAGTGGCCCGTTTTCGATCACGATTCCGACAGATGTGACACTGCGCAGACGTCGCAAGGGGTTGCTCGCAAGACCCGCGCCAGCGCGCCCGCTTGTGCCGGAACGGGTCAGTTCCCATCTAGGGCGTCGATCCGGACGATCGGTCCCGCGAGCCGGGCGGATGCCGGAACGCCCGGACTGTGGCCTTCGACCCCTTGTCCGCGCTGTCCGGATCGGGGATTGTCAAGGATTGGAAAACCCCCGGCGTGTATCCTGCAAGACCGGTTGGCAGGGAACTTCCGGTGGGGATGGCGATTTCGTCCGCGGGACGACCGCCCGAGCGTGAGAAGACAGATGACCAAGGCCGCCAGCGGCGATTCCAAGAGCACCCTGTACTGTTCTTTCTGCGGAAAGAGTCAGCATGAGGTGCGCAAGCTGATTGCGGGACCGACCGTGTTCATCTGTGATGAATGCGTCGAGCTCTGCATGGATATCATCCGTGAAGAGCACAAGATCGCCTTCGTGAAGTCCAAGGACGGCGTCCCGACTCCGAAGGAAATCCGTGAAGTCCTCGACGATTACGTAATCGGGCAGGATCACGCCAAGAAGGTGCTCTCCGTCGCGGTGCACAACCACTACAAGCGCCTGAACCACGCGACGAAGAACAACGACGTCGAACTGGCCAAATCCAACATCATGCTGGTCGGCCCGACGGGCTCGGGCAAGACGCTGCTGGCCCAGACCCTGGCCCGAATCATCGACGTGCCGTTCACCATGGCCGACGCCACGACCCTGACCGAAGCCGGTTATGTGGGCGAGGATGTCGAGAATATCGTCCTCAAGCTGCTGCAGGCCGCCGACTACAACGTCGAGCGGGCCCAGCGCGGCATCGTCTACATCGACGAAATCGACAAGATCAGCCGCAAGTCGGACAACCCCTCGATCACCCGCGACGTGTCGGGCGAGGGCGTCCAGCAGGCGCTGCTGAAGATCATGGAAGGCACCGTCGCCTCCGTGCCGCCGCAGGGCGGGCGCAAGCATCCCCAGCAGGAGTTCCTGCAGGTCGACACCACCAACATCCTGTTCATCGTCGGCGGCGCCTTCGCGGGCCTGGAGAAGATCATCTCCAGCCGCGGCCAGGGCACCTCGATCGGCTTCGGCGCCAAGGTCGCCGATCCGGAAGAGCGCCGCACCGGCGAGATCCTGCGCCAGGTGGAGCCGGACGATCTGCTGCGCTTTGGCCTGATCCCCGAGTTCATCGGCCGCCTGCCGGTCATCGCCACCCTGGAGGATCTCGACGAGATCGCCCTGGTGAAGATCCTGACCGAGCCGAAGAATGCGCTGATCAAGCAGTACGCGCGCCTGTTCGAGATGGAGAACGTCGGCCTGAAGTTCACCGACGACGCCCTGAACGCGGTGGCCCGCAAGGCCATCCTGCGGCGCACCGGGGCCCGCGGCCTGCGCTCGATCCTCGAAGGCATCCTGCTGGAGACCATGTTCGAGCTGCCCAGCTACGAGGGCGTCGAGGAAGTGGTGGTCAACGCCGAAGTCGTCGAAGGCCGCGCCCAGCCGCTGGTCATCTACGCGGAGAAGAAGGCGGGCTGAGCATTTTCCGGCGAAGTGGACACCGGTTCGCCGCCAGAAAATGCGACAGAACAAAGGACTAGAGCATTTCGCCGATCCACTTGGATCGGACAAATGCTCTAGCGAACCCGGGCAGGCGCCCCTCTGGCGTTACGGCGGGGTGTCTGCTACTTTCGCGGTCATGGATCAGGACCTTATGGCTGAAACGGTCAAGGTGCAGGCGGAGCTGCCTGTCGAGCTGTTCAACGCCCTGAAGGAGCTGGCGACCCGTCGTGGCGTCAGCGCCAACACCATCGTCCAGCAGGCGATCCGCACCGAAAAGCTGCTCGCCGACAATGTCGCCCCCGACGACAAGGTGTTGATCACCAAGAAGAACAACACCGTCCAGCAGATCCTGTTCGAGAAGCTGAAGTAGGCGCCGGCATGTCCGCGACCGACATCCAGGACCTCAGTCAGATCGACGGGACCCGGGGAAGCGGTCCGACCGACGCCGTCGGCAGCGTCTCCTCGTTCACGGAGCCCTACAATCCCGCCCGGGCGCAGGAACATGTGCGCGGGCGGGTCGCCATCCTGCTCATCATCGCGCTGCTGGTCATGGTCGCGACCCTGTCGCTGGTCGGGCTGGCCGGGGCGCAGGCCTGCTGGGACCATCCCGGCCACTGCGCCGCAATCAAGGGATCGATGGAGGCCATCAAGCTGGTGCTCGACACCGGCCTGACCGCGATCGTCGGCCTGGTCGGCGCCGTCACCGGCTTCTACTTCGGCGCCAAGTCCGGCGTGGCGGCGGACAGCGCGGGCTGAGGGCCTTGCGGTCGCCGTGCGTCCTTCGACACGCCGCGGCGCGGCTGCTCAGGATGACGTCGTTTGAAAGCTACCCACCCACGTCATGCTGAGCAGCGCTCGAAGAGCGCGTGTCGAAGCACGCAATGACCTTCAGGCCGCCTCCAGCTCGCACCCCGCCAGGGTGATCCGGTGCATCAGCCTATAGTGGCCGTGGTAGTCGTTCTTGGCGAAGTGCCAGGTGGCGCGGTTGTCCCAGATCGCCACCATGCCGGGCTCCCAGACCAGGGTGTGGACGTGGGCCGGGTTCATGGCGTGGGCGTAGAGCTTCATCAGCAGCGGCAGGCTTTCCTCGCGGGTCTGGCCCTCGAAGCGCAGGGTGAAGCTGGGGTTCACGTAGAGCACCGCCTTGCCGCTGCCCGGGTGCTTGATGACCACCGGATGCACCGTCTCCGGCGTCTCGACGCCGCCCTTGGCCAGCTCGGGCTGGTCGGTCTGGGCGTAGACGCCCTTCTCGCCGAACACGTGGTCGGAGCCGTGCACGGCGCGCAGGCCGCGCACCTGGGCCTTCAGATCCGCGTCCAGCGTGTCGAAGGCCGCGTACATGTCGGCGAACAGGGTGTCGCCGCCTTCGGGCGGCAGGTCGCGGGCGACCAGCACCGAGCCCATGGCCGGGGCGATGTCGTAGCTGTGGTCGGTGTGCCAGCCGCCGCCGATGTTGGTGGTCTGCCCGGCGGTCTTCTCGACCTTGGCGATGACCGGGTAGCCGGGCGCGGCGGGGAAGAAGCGGTTGACGTCGATCGGCGCGATGCGTTCCGCCAGCGCGATATGCTGCTCGGGGGTGATCGACTGGCCGCGGAAGAACAGGGCGCCATGGTCGAACAGCGCCCGGCGGATGGCGGCGACGTCGGCGTCGCTGGCGCCCGCCAGATCCACGCCGGACACATAGGCGCCGCAGCCGTCGGCCGGTTCGATCCTGAGGGCGGTGGCGAGCATGGCGTTCTCCCTTGTCGTTGGCCCGATCAGGCCACGCCTCTGGCGGCCTGACTGTCACTTCAGTTACAGTGGGCCATGATCGACGACAGCCTCGCCAGGGTGGCGGCCATCCCGTGGTTCGCGCGCCAGCCGGCCAACCGGCGCGAGGCGCTGCTGCGCGCCGGCCGCCTGTCGCGCCGGGGCGCCGGCGAATGGATGCATGGCGAGGGCGACGAGGAGACCGGCGTCCTGGCCGTCGTCGAGGGGTCGCTGAAGATCTACGGCCAGGCGCCCGGCGGCCGCGAGGCGCTGATCGGCCTGCTGCCGGCCGGGACGCTGATCGGCCAGAGCGCGGCCTTCGGCGGCGGCCCGCGCATCGTCACCGCCATCGCCGCCACGCCCGCCACTGTCTTCACCCTGTCGGACCGCGCGCTGCGGCGGGTCGCCGCCGACTTCCCGGACCTGTGGGAGGCGCTGTCGGGCCTGGTCTACGGCCAGCTGCGCGTCAACGCCCAGGCGGTGGCCGAGTTCGTGGCGCTGAAACCCCGCGAACGGCTGGTCTCGCGCCTGCTGCAGATGTCGGCCCAGGCCGGCGGCGAGATTCCGGTCTCCCAGGCCGACCTCGCCGAGATGATCGGCGTCACCCGAAAGGCGGTGAACGGCTGGCTGGGCGAGCTGGAAGCGCAGGGCCGGGTGGCGCGCGGCTATGGCGTGATCGCGGTGCTGGACCGGGCGGGGCTGGAGCGGATGCTGGCCTAGCCGCCATGCGTCCTTCGCGACGGCCCTTCGGGCCTCCTCAGGATGACGAATTCTTGTGGACTGCACAGAGCTCGTCATGGTGAGGAGCGAGCCTCAAGCGAGCGTCGCGAACCACGCAAGGCCGATGTCCAATCTCTTCACCACCCTCACCGCCAACGCCGTCCCGTCCGCGCCGTTCATCGAGCGCCCCGACGGCCGGGTCGACAGCTACGCCGACCTGGGCGCCCACACCGCCCGCTACGCCCACGCCCTGCGCGCGCTCGGCGTGAAGCCTGGCGACCGGGTGGCCGCGCAGGTCGAGAAGAGCCCGGAGAACCTCTACCTCTACCTGGCCACGATCCGGGCCGGGGCGGTCTTCCTGCCGCTCAACACCGCCTACACGATCCGCGAGCTGGACTATTTCATCGGCGACGCCGGCCCCGCGCTGGTGGTCTGCGACCCGCTGGTCGAGGAGGAGATCGCCGGGCTGATCGATCCGATGGACGCGAAGGTCGCGACCCTGGACGCCCACGGGCAGGGGACCCTGACCGACATCGCCGAGAGCCGGCCCTCGACGTTCCAGACCGTCGAGCGGGCGCCGACCGACCTGGCCGCCATCTGCTACACCTCCGGCACCACGGGCCGGTCGAAGGGGGCGATGCTCACCCACGGCAACCTGGCCAGCAATGCCGCGACGCTGGTGGACCTGTGGCGGTTCACGGCGAAGGACGTGCTGATCCACGCCCTGCCGATCTACCATGTGCACGGGCTGTTCGTGGCCACCAATGTGCTGTTGATGGCCGGCGGATCGATGATCTTCCGGGCGAAGTTCGATGCGGCCGAGGCCCTGAGCCTCTTCTCCCGCGCCACGGCCCTGATGGGCGTGCCGACCTTCTACACCCGCCTGCTGGCCCAACCCGGTCTGACCCGCGAGGCGGTCGCCGGCATGCGCCTGTTCATCAGCGGCTCGGCCCCGCTGCTGGCCGAGGTGCACCGCGAATGGTCCGAACGCACCGGCACGGCCATCCTCGAACGCTACGGCATGACCGAGACGGGGATGAACACCTCCAACCCCTATGACGGCGACCGGGTGGCCGGTACGGTCGGCTTCCCGCTGCCCGACGTGGCCCTGCGCATCGCCGATCCGGAGACCGGCGCCGTCCTGCCCGCCGGCGAAATCGGCATGATCGAGGTCAAGGGCCCCAACGTCTTCGCCGGCTACTGGAACATGCCGGAGAAGACCGCCGCCGAGTTCCGCGCCGACGGCTTCTTCATCACCGGCGACCTGGGGATGATCGACGAGCGCGGCTACGTCCACATCGTCGGGCGCGGCAAGGACCTGATCATCTCAGGCGGCTTCAACGTCTATCCCAAGGAGGTCGAGGAGGAGCTCGACGCGCTGCCGGGCGTGGTCGAGAGCGCCGTCATCGGCCTGCCGCACCCGGACCTGGGCGAGGGGGTCACCGCCGTGGTGGCGACCGGCGGCAAGGGGGCCTTCGATGAGGCTGCTGTGATCGCCGCGCTGAAGGACCGGCTGGCGCGGTTCAAACAGCCCAAGCGCGTGCTGTTCGTCGACGACCTGCCGCGCAACGCGATGGGCAAGGTGCAGAAGGCGCTGCTGCGGGAGATGCATGCGGGGCTTTACAAGGGCGGCTGAGCCTTATCTCGGTCGTCATGGCCCGGCTCGTCCGGGCCACCCATGCATGTTGAGAGGGAAGGCTTTGCGTGCTTCGACACGCGGTCTGCGACCGCTGCTCAGCATGACTAGGCCGGGAAGCCTTCTTACCCAGTCATCCTGAGCAGCCGCGCAGCGGCGTGTCGAAGGACGCACGGCGCAGGCGGTGTCCATGGGTGGCCCGGACGAGTCGGGCCATGACGAGCGGGGGGAGAGCCCCTTTACAACGCCCCCTCGTCAGTCTCTATTCGCAACTCGCTACGGAGGCGCCGCGAATGTCGAAGAAGGCCGTGCTCGTCATCGGGGCCGGTGACGCCACCGGCGGGGCCATCGCCCGCCGCTTCGCCCGCGAGGGCCTGGCCGCCGTCATCGTGCGCCGGGACGCCGAGAACCTGACCGCGCTCGCCGACCAGATCCGCGCCGAGGGCGGCGAGGCCCATCCCTTCGGCGTCGACGCCCGGCTCGAGGAGCCGATGGTTGAACTGTTCGAGCGCATCGAGACCGACATCGCGCCGCTGGAGGCCGTGGTCTTCAACATCGGCGCGAACGTCAATTTCGGCATCCGCGACACCACCGCCCGCGTCTATCGCAAGGTCTGGGAGATGGCGGCCTTCGCCGGCTTCCTGACCGGGCGCGAGGCGGCCCGGCACATGGTCCCGCGCGGCCGGGGCACGATCCTCTTCACCGGCGCCACCGCCTCCCTGCGCGGCGGCAAGGGCTTTTCCGCCTTCGCCGGCGCCAAGTTCGCGCTGCGGGGTCTGGCGCAGAGCATGGCGCGGGAGCTGGGGCCGCAAGGCGTCCACGTCGCCCACACCATCATCGACGGGGCCATCGACACCGCCTGGATCGCCGAGAACTTCCCGCAGCGCCATGCGCTGAAGGACCAGGACGGCATCCTCGACCCCGACCACATCGCCGACGCCTACTGGATGCTGCACAGCCAGCCCCGCGACGCCTGGACCCATGAGCTGGACCTGCGGCCCTGGATGGAGACCTTCTGATGGGCAAGACCCTGGAATTCCTGTTCGACGTCGGTAGCCCGACGACCTACCTGGCCCACAAGCGCCTGCCCGACCTGATCGCCCGCACCGGGGCGGAGGTCGTCTATGTCCCCGTCCTGCTGGGCGGCATCTTCAAGGCCACGGGCAACGCCTCGCCGGTGATGGTGCCGGCCAAGGGCGTCTACATGGGCGCCGACATGGCGCGGTTCGCCAGGAAGTTCGGCGTGCCGCTGAACATGAACCCCTACTTCCCGATCAACACCATCACCCTGATGCGGATGGCGGCCGGGATGGTGGGGGAGGAGGCCTTCCCCCGGCTGGTCGACACCCTGTTCGACGCCATGTGGAAGGGCCGCAAGAACATGGGCGACCCGGAGGTCGTGTCGGCGGTGCTGGGCGGCGCGGGCTTTGACCCGGCCGCGCTGCTGGCCCTCGCCGGGACGGCGGAGGCCAAGGACCGGCTGAAGGCCAATACCGAGAGCGCCGTCGCCCGCGGGGCCTTCGGCGCCCCGACCTTCTTCGTCGATGACGAGATGTTCTTCGGCCAGGATCGCCTCGACTTCATCGAGGAGGCGCTGGCGCGCTGACCGGACGGAGCGCTTGACCCACGCTCCGACTTGGCGAATCTGTCGCCGCCGGGTCTGATCGTCATACAAGCGTCCAGATCGGCGGCGAGGTTCGCGGCCCCCGGGTGTGGAGACGATCAAGACATGGAGCCGCCTTCCAAGGACGATCCGGCCAACCCCTACGGCTTCAGGAAGGCCTGGGGAAAGCAGCCGCAGGGCGCCTTCCGGATCGGGCCGCTGCCGAAGGCGGGCGCCGCGCCGATCCGCATGCCGGCGCCGCCCCCGACGCCGACGCCGAAGGCGCAGTCCCGGCCGATTCCCGAACCGACGCCGCAGCGCCCGTCCAGCATCCTGACCGGCTCGGCCGCCGCGCCGACGCCGCAGGCTCCGTTCGCCGCGCCGCTGCAGCCCATCCAGAAGCGTCCGCCCCGCCCGACCGGCCCGACGGTCCGGCCGGAGTCGATGCCATTGGGGGCCGCCGCGCCCGCGCCCCGGCCCGCGTCGCCGCCCCGGCCGCCAGCGCCTGAACCGGTCGCCGTGGCGCGCCCCGAGCCGCCCGTCCTGGCCC
>JAUXMY010000042.1 GCA_030683005.1 Caulobacter sp.
AGACGCCGGCGGTGACCATGGTCGCCGCGTGGATCAGGGCCGAGACCGGGGTCGGGCCCTCCATGGCGTCGGGCAGCCAGGTGTGCAGGAAAAACTGGGCCGACTTGCCCATGGCACCGACGAACAGCAATGCTCCGGCGAGGTCGAGCGCCGACCAGGTGTGGCCGAGGAAGACCCAGCCCGTTCCGGCCTTCGACGCGATCATCGGGAACAGTTCGGCGAACTGGATCGTGCCGAACATCCAGAACACGGTCAGAATGCCGAGCGCGAAGCCGAAATCGCCGACGCGGTTGACCACGAAGGCCTTGATGGCGGCGGCCGAGGCCGTGGACTTCTTGTACCAGAAACCGATCAGCAGATAGGAGGCCAGCCCCACCCCTTCCCAGCCGAAGAACAGCTGCATGAAGTCGGCGGCGGTAACCAGCGCCAGCATGGCGAAGGTGAACAGGGACAGATAGGCGAAGAAGCGCGGCTTGTCGGGGTCCTCGGCCATATACCCCCACGAATAGAGGTGTACGAGCGAGGACACGCTGGTGACCACGACCAGCATGACCGCCGACAGGGCGTCGATGCGGATCGACCAGACCGACTGGAAATCACCGACATTGATGAACGGGAACAGTTCGACCGTGAAGGCCTCGAGCCCGCCCCAGGTCCACTGGCTGAACACGATCCAGGCCACGACGCAGGAGAAGAACAGCAGGCCGGTGGTGATCGATTTGGAGACCAGATCGCCCAGCCGGCGACCGCTCAGGCCGACAACGGCCGCGCCGAGCAGGGGGGCGAAGACGCCGAGGGTGACGAGAAGAACGAGATCCACAATCAGCCCTTCATCACGGAGGCATCGTCAACCGCGATATCGCCGCGGTTGCGGAAGAAGGTCACCAGAATGGCCAGGCCGACGGCGGCCTCGGCCGCGGCGACGGTAAGGACGAACATGGCCATGATCTGCCCCTGCACGTCGTTCAGATAGGCCGAGAAGGCGACGAAATTGATGTTCACGGCCAGCAGGATCAGCTCGATCGACATCAGGATGATGATGACGTTCTTGCGGTTCACGAAGATGCCGAAAACACCGATGGTGAACAGGATGGCGCCCACCGCCAGATAGTGCTGCAGGGTGACTTCCATCAGACCAGATCCTCAGGGGTGACGCCGGCACCGGTGGTCACCGACTTGACCTCCATGGCCTTCTTCGCATCGCGGCCGACCTGGCGGACGACGTCCTGACGCTTGATGTTGGGCTTGTGACGCAGGGTCAGGACGATGGCCCCGATCATGGCGATCAGCAGCACGATCCCGGCGGCCTGGAAGATGTAGACATAGTCCGTGTAGAGCACGCGACCGATGGCCTCGACATTGGACATATCGGCCGTCGCGGCGACCGGTCCGGTCGCATCAGCAGCCGCGCCGCCACTGACGACAGCCAGGGAAATCATAATCATCTCGGCCAGCAATATGCCCGCGACGATGGCCGCCAGCGGCAGATAGCGGGCGTAGCCCTCGCGCAGCCGGACGAAATCGACATCCAGCATCATGACCACAAACAGGAACAGCACCGCGACGGCGCCGACATAGACGACCACCAGCAGCATGGCGAGGAACTCGGCCCCGAGCAGGACGAACAGTCCGGCCGACGAGAAGAAGGCGAGGATCAGCCAGAGCACACTGTGCACAGGATTTTTCGCCGTCACGACCATCAGGCCGCCGATCACGGCCACAGCCGCGAGGAGATAGAAGGCCAGGCCTTGCAAAAGCATCGCGCGATCGGCTCCTAACGCCTTGCCGGCGAGCGAAGCGGCGGCCAGCGGATCGTCCAGAAAAAACCCGAAACCCGGCCGCGAATCCCGCCCGGAAAGCCTCGGAAAGCGCGCGACTTCTAGCCGCCACAGGTGGCTTTGCAAAGACCGAATGCGACGACCGATTACCGCCGTCGACCGTCTTGTCGATCGCGAGCCGCGCGCCCAGTTTGAATACGAACCGAAGGAATCGCCATGAGCGAAGAGCGGGACTATCTGCTGGGGACCCACGACGCCGAGGTGGAACGCCTCGGGCTGCAACATCGGGTCTGGCGCCCCAGGGTTCTGGACGCCTGGCGACGGGCCGGGATCACGGTCGGCTCAACCGTCATCGACGCCGGGGCCGGCCCCGGCTGGGCCAGCCTTGACCTGGCCGAAATCGTCGGCCCGATGGGCCGGGTCCATGCGCTGGAGCGGTCCGGGCGATTCGTCGATGTGCTGAAGCGCTCGGCAACCGCACGGGGTCTGGACAATATCGCGGCCTCGCCGGTCGACCTCGTCACCGAGCCTCTGCCGGTCAGTGGTGCCGATGCCCTCTGGATCCGATGGGTTCTGGCCTTCGTCAGCGAACCGGCCGCCGTCCTCGCCAAGCTGCATGACGCGCTGCGCCCCGGCGGTGTCGCGGTGATCCATGAGTATCTGGACTACGGCACCTTCTCGATGCTGCCGGATAACCCCACCATCGAGGATTTCAAACGGCTGGTGGTCGAGGACTGGCGCGCCTCGGGCGGTGATCCCGATGTCGGCCGCGCCCTGCCCGCCCTGCTACCCGCCGCGGGCTTCCGCATCCGCTCGATGCAGCCCCTCGTCGAAACCGTGCGCAAGGGCGATCTGGTATGGCAGTGGCCGACGACCTGGGGCCGCAACTACCCACGCCACCTGCTTGAGGCCGGCAAGGTAGACCAGGCATGGGCCGATCGCGTCACTGCCGCCTTCGATGCCGCCGAGGCCGATCCAAATGCGGTGATCATCACGCCCATGGTGCTGGAGATCATCGCGGAGAGGATTTGAGGCGTCCTCCCTGTCGCGCAGCAATTGGGAGGGGGACCATGCAAAGCATGGTGGTGGGGGAGTGGGTCGGTCCCGCAGACGGGCCGAGAGCGGCTGTGTCGCCACCTCTCCACGGTCATTCCGACGGTCCCCCTCCCCGCGTCGCGGGGAGGAGACAATTCACCGGTAAGGCGCGTCGAGTTCCAGATTCTTCGCGATCAGCCGTTCCCAGCGGTCGCCGTTGGCGAGCAACCGGTCCTTGTCATAGAGCAGCTCTTCACGGGTCTCGACGGTGAACTCCGAGTTGGGTCCCTCGACGATAGCGTCGACGGGGCATGCCTCGGCGCACAGTCCGCAATAGATGCATTTGACCATGTCGATGTCGTAGCGGGTCGTGCGGCGGCTGCCGTCGGCGCGCGGTTCGGCCTCGATGGTGATGGCCTGGGCCGGGCAGATGGCCTCGCACAGCTTGCAGGCGATGCAGCGTTCCTCGCCGTTGGCGTAGCGGCGCAGGGCGTGCTCACCCCGGAAGCGTGGCGACTGCGGATTGCGCTCGAACGGATAGTTCACCGTGGCCTTGGGACGGGCCATGTATTTCAGCGACAGGCCGATCGCGCCGACAACGTCGATCAGCAGCGCACCCTTCGCGGCCTGGACGAGACGGTTCATCATGACTGGCTGGCTCCCGACACGCCGCGGCAAAGCTCTTCCTTGCGCGGGTCGTCTTCCTTGGTGATGCGGCACAGGCGTTCGCGCTCGGCCTGACGGCGCACGATTGTCTCCTGACGGCGTTCCCACTGATAGACCGACACGGGATCGGCCTCATAGGTCGGAATGGTGCAGGCCCCGGTCAGCGAGGCCAGCAGCACGAGGGCGAGGGTACGGGTCATGCGCCCACCGCGAACACGCGCCAGGCGGCGACCACGACAACGCAAACCAGCGAGGTCGGCAGGAAGATCTTCCAGCCCAGCCGCATCAGCTGGTCATAGCGGTAGCGGGGCACAAACGCCTTCACCAGGGCGATCATGCAGAACCAGAACACGGTCTTGCCGAGGAAGGTGACCAGATAGATGGCCTGCTCCAGCCAGCCGGGCAGAATGTCCAGCCAGGCTTGCGGCACGCCGGGATTCCACCCGCCGAAGAACAGCAGGGTAATCATGGCGCACATGAAGACGATGTTGGCGTATTCGCCGATCATGAATAGCAGGTACGGCGTCGAGCTGTATTCGACCTGATAGCCGGCCACGAGTTCGGACTCGGCCTCGGGCAGGTCGAACGGCGGGCGGTTGGTCTCGGCCAGGGCCGAGACGAAGAAGATGATCGCCATCGGCCACATCACCACGATCAGCGGCCATGTCCCGGCCCCGCCGCCGAAGGCGAACCAGTTCCAGAACATGCCCGACTGCTGCGTCACGATCGAGGTCAGGTTCATCGACCCGGCCAGCAGGATGACGTTGATGATCACCAGGCCGATGGAGACCTCATAGGAGACCATCTGCGCAGCGCTGCGCAGCGAACCGAGGAACGGATACTTCGAGTTCGAAGCCCAGCCGCCCATGATGATGCCGTACACTCCCAGCGAACTGATCGCGAAGATGTACAGGATACCGACGTTGAGGTCCGAGATGACCCAGCCCGGCGCGAACGGAATGGCCGCCCAGGCCACGAAGGCGAGGATGAAGGTCAGCAGCGGCGCCAGCAGGAAGACCACCTTGTCGGCACCGGCCGGCACGATGATTTCCTTGAGCACGAATTTGAAGAAGTCGGCGAAGGACTGCAGCAGGCCGAACGGCCCTACCACATTGGGTCCCTTGCGCATCTGCACGCCCGCCCAGATCTTGCGGTCGGCCAGCAGCAGGAAGGCCAGCGAGATCAGGATGCCGATGGTGACGAGCAGAATGCCGCCCGCCGTGGCGAGGGTCCAGCCGAGGGGTGTGGTCCAGAAATCCATCGCGCCCTACTCCGCCGCCATCGCGACCGGGGCGATCCGCAGGGCGGACAGTTCGGCCATCGTCGCGCTGGCGCGCGTGATTGGATTGTTCAGATAGGGGTCGCGCACTGACGAGACGAAAGCCGTGTCGCCGAGGTCGCCCTTCTTGCCGAGCGAACCGACATCGAAAGACGCGGGGGCCGACAGATAGTCGATGCGGCCGAAGGTCGGGTGATCCGCCATCAGCTTCGAACGCAGGGCGTCGAGCGTGTCATACGGCAGGGTGTGGCCGACCATGGCCGACAGGGCCCGCAGCACGGCCCAGTCTTCCTTGGCCTGGCCTTTCGGGAAGACGACCCGTTCGGCCATCTGCACCCGGCCCTCGGTGTTGACGTAGAGGCCGGTCTTTTCGGTATAGGCCGCGCCCGGCAGGATCACGTCGGCACCGTGCGCGCCGCGATCGCCGTGGCTGCCCAGGTAGACGGTGAAGGCGCCCGAGGCGCTGGCCTCGATCTCGTCGGCGCCGAGCAGGACCAGCACGTCCAGCGCGCCCGGCTTGACCATCTCCAGCGCCGTCTTGCCGCCCTCGGCCGGGATGAAGCCCAGGTCCAGGCCGCCGACGCGGGCCGCCGCGGTGTGCAGCACGTTCCAGCCGTTCCAGCCGTCGCGGACGACGCCGAAGGTCTTGGCCAGCCCCGCCAGGGTCTTGAGCACAGCCGCGCCGCCGGGGCCGGTCAAGGCGCCCTGCCCCACGATGATCGCGGGACGCTCGGCGGACTTGAGAGCCTGCACGAAGTCGGACTTGCTCTTGGCCAGCCCGGCCAGCGTCTGACCGCCGGCGCCCAGGTAGTCGTAGTCGTAGGTCAGGTCGGCGTTGTCGCCGATGACGCCGATGCGGGTCTTGCCGGCGATCCACTGCTTGCGCAGGCGGGTGTTGAACACCGGCGCCTCGAGGCGCGGGTTGGTCCCGACCAGCAGCACGACGTCGGCGTTCTCGATCCCGGCGAAGGTGGAGTTGAACAGCCAGCTCTCGCGCGGCCCGGCGCCCAGCGCCACGCCGTCCTGGCGGCAGTCGAGGTTGGTCACGCCCAGCGACCCGAACAGGTCGAGCGCGGCCTTCATCGACTCGGCGTCCTGCAGGTCGCCGGCGATGACGCCGACGCGGTCGGGCGTCGTGGCCTTGATCCTCGAAGCGACGGCGGCGAACGCCTCGCCCCAGGTGGCGGGGGCCAGCTTGCCGTTCACCCGGACGTAGGGGCGGTCGAGGCGCTGACGGCTCAGGCCGTCGACGGCGTAGCGGCTCTTGTCGCTCAGCCACTCCTCGTTGATGTCCTCATTGACCCGCGGCAGGGCGCGCAGCACCTGGGCGCCGCGGCTGTCGACGCGGATGGCCGCGCCCATGGCGTCCATGACGTCGATGCTCTGGGTCTTCTTCAGCTCCCAGGGACGGTACTGGAAGGTCCAGGGCTTGTGGGTCAGGGCGCCGACCGGGCAGAGGTCGTTGACGTTACCCGACAGTTCCGACGCCACGGCCTTGCCGAGATACGTCGTGATTTCAACGTCTTCGCCGCGCGAGATAAGGCCGATGTCCGGCACGCCGGCCACTTCGGTGATGAAGCGGACGCAGCGGGTGCACTGGATGCAGCGGGTCATCACGGTCTTGATGACCGGGCCCATTTCCTTCTCTTCGACGGCGCGCTTGTTCTCGTCATAGCGGCTGTCGTCGCGGCCATAGCCCATGGCCTGGTCCTGCAGGTCGCACTCGCCGCCCTGGTCGCAGATCGGGCAGTCCAGCGGGTGGTTGATGAGCAGGAACTCCATCACCCCTTCGCGGGCCTTCTTCACCATCGGCGTGTTGGTGAAGATCTCCTGGTTCTCGGCGGCCGGCAGCGCGCAGGAGGCCTGCGGCTTGGGCGGTCCGGGCTTCACCTCGACCAGACACATGCGGCAGTTGCCGGCGATGCTCAGCCGCTCGTGGTAGCAGAAGCGCGGGATCTCTTCCCCGGCCAGTTCCGCGACCTGCAGAACCGTCATCCCGGGCTCGAACTCGACCTCGACGCCGTTGACCTTGGCTATGGGCATCTCGTTACTCCGCCGCGATCAGCGTGGCGCCCATGACGTGGGGCTTGCCGGCGCGATAGCTGGTGATGCGGTCCTCCACCTCGTGGCGGAAGTGGCGGAACAGGCCCTGGATCGGCCAGGCGGCCGCGTCGCCCAGGGCGCAGATGGTGTGGCCCTCGACCTGGGTGGTGACGTCGAGGAGGGTGTCGATCTCCTTCATGTCCGCCTCGCCGGTGGCCATGCGCTCCATCACCCGCCACATCCAGCCGGTGCCTTCGCGGCACGGCGTGCACTGGCCGCAGCTCTCGTGCTTGTAGAAGTAGCTGAGGCGGGCGATGGCGCGGACCAGGTCCGTCGACTTGTCCATGACGATGACGGCGGCGGTGCCCAGGCCCGACTTCAGCTCGCGCAGGGCGTCGAAGTCCATCGGCAGGTCTTCGCACTGCTCGGCCGGGATCATCGGCACCGAGGAGCCGCCCGGGATCACGGCCTTGAGGTTGCCCCAGCCGCCGCGGATGCCGCCGCAGTGGTCTTCCATCAGTTGACGGAAGGGGATGCTCATCGACTCTTCGACGTTGCAGGGCAGGTTCACGTGGCCGCTGACGCAAAACAGCTTGGTGCCGGTGTTGTTGGGACGGCCAAAGCCGGCGAACCAGCCGGCGCCCCGGCGCAGGATCGTGCCCACCACCGCGATCGACTCGACGTTGTTGACCGTGGTCGGCATGCCGTAGAGGCCGGCGCCGGCCGGGAACGGGGGCTTGAGGCGCGGCTGGCCCTTCTTGCCTTCCAGGCTCTCCAGCAGCGCGGTTTCCTCGCCGCAGATGTAGGCCCCGGCGCCGTGGTGGACGTAGCAGTCGAAGTCCCAGCCGTGGACGTTGTTCTTGCCGATCAGCTTCGCGTCATAAGCCTGTTTGATCGCCGCCTCGAGCACCTCGCGCTCGCGCACGTATTCGCCGCGGATGTAGATGTAGCAGGCGTGGGCCTGCATGGCCCGCGAGGCGATCAGGCAGCCCTCGATAAGCAGGTGGGGATCATGGCGCATGATCTCCCGGTCCTTGCAGGTGCCCGGCTCGGACTCGTCGGCGTTGACGACCAGGTAGTGGGGACGGCCGTCCTTCACTTCCTTGGGCATGAACGACCACTTCAGGCCGGTGCCGAAGCCCGCCCCGCCGCGACCGCGCAGGCCGGAGTTCTTGATGTTGTCGATGATCCAGGCGGGACCGGCGTCCAGCATGTCCTTCGTCGCGTTCCAGCAGCCGCGCTTCTTCGCACCCTCCAGACCCCAGTCATGGAGCCCGTACAGGTTGGTGAAGATGCGGTCCTTGTCTTCGAGAATGCCGACCATGATCTCAGACGTTCGGATTGAAGGGATTGGCCCGGCGCCATTGGGCGCGCCGGAAAATGACGTAGATAAACAGGGCCCAGCCCAGCGCGATGACGCCGTAGCCGAGCCAGATCGCCTCGCCCGGCCAGCCGGCCACGAAGCGGGCCGGCAGCACCATCGCCGCCCCGGCAAGGATCATCAGGAAGCCGACCAGGCGTTCCTTGCGATGCAGGCTGCGCAGGGTGTCGATATAGGCCATGCGCTTGGTCAGCAGCTCGGCTTCGCCGGTGTCGGTCATTGGGCCCACCCCATGACTCCGCTCACCCCGGCGAATGCCGGGGCCCAGTTGCGAGCGCGGGACTCAGGAATCCGGCCCGAAAGCTCAGGCTGAATCTGGGTCCCGGCATTCGCCGGGATGAGCGGGGAAAAAGGGCTCAAGCGGAGGTCTCCGCCTTGCCGGCCTTCTTCGCCTTTTCGGGCGCGTTGGGCAGCTTCATCTTCTTGGCCCGCGACCCGTCATAGAGCGCGGGGTCCAGCAGAGTCTGGATCTTGCCGTGCGGCTCGGACGCGCCACGGCCGACATAGGAGCCCGGCTTGGGCGACTTGCCGGCGGCGAAGTCGTCGAGGATCTGGCCCAGGGTCTCCGCTGTCAGGTCCTCGTAGTAGTAGTCGTTGATCGCGGCCATCGGGGCGTTGGAGCAGGCGCCCAGGCACTCGACCTCTTCCCAGCTGAACTTGCCGTCGGCCGAGATGTGGTTCTTGGGGCCGATCTTCTCTTTAAGCACCGTCTTCAGGTCGTTGGCGCCGCACAGCATGCAGGGCGTGGTGCCGCACAGCTGCACAAAGGCGACCTTACCGACCGGCTCCAGCTGGAACATCGTGTAGAAGGTGGCCACTTCCAGCACCCGGATGACCGGCATGCCCAGCAGCTCGGCGATGGCGCGGATGGCGGGTTCGGAGACCCAGCCTTCCTGCTTCTGGACCAGCCACAGGATCGGGATCACCGCCGACTGGCGGCGCTCGGCCGGGTACTTGGCGATCCACCACTGGGCCGTCGCCATCGTGTCGGCGCTGAACGCGAACGCGGCGGGCTGGTCCTTGGCGAGACGACGGACGGACATGCGTCAGGCTTTCACGAAATCGACGCGGGCGATCTTGCCGTCCGCGAACGTGTAGATGGCGGCGACCTCGAAGGGCGTCGCGTCGGGCGAGCGGAAGACCCGCTCATGGTCGATGATGGTGGCGCCGATGACCACGCGACCGACCAGCTCGGCGCGGTTCTGGGGAAACTGCGCGAACAGCCCCTCGTAGCGGGCGCGGTAGTCGGCGATGCCGCGCAGGTTCGGTTCGGCGTTCAGGTCGGCCACGACCACGTCGTCGGCGAAACAGGCGCAGTGGGCGTCCAGATCCTGGGCGTTGTAGGCGTCGAGCTGGGCCTTGGCGAGGTCGAGCGGGCTCACCGGTCGATCTCCCCGAACACGATGTCGAGGCTGCCGAGGATGGCGCTGACGTCGGCCAGCATGTGGCCGCGGTTGAGGAAGTCCATCGCCGCCAGGTGCGGGAAGCCCGGCGCGCGGATCTTGCAACGGTAGGGCTTGTTGGTCCCGTCGCTGACCAGGAACACGCCGAACTCACCCTTGGGCGCCTCGACGCAGGCGTAGACCTCGCCCGGCGGGGTGCGGAAGCCTTCGGTGTAGAGCTTGAAGTGATGGATCAGCGCCTCCATCGACGCCTTCATCTCGGCGCGGCGGGGCGGGGCGATCTTGTTGTCGGTGGTCATCACCGGCCCGCGCGTCTTGCGCAGCATGTCGCAGGCCTGGCGGATGATCTTCGTCGACTCGCGCATCTCCTGCATGCGGCACAGGTAGCGGTCGTAGCAGTCGCCGTTGACGCCCAGCGGGATGTCGAACTCGAAGTCGTTGTAGATCTCGTAGGGTTGGTTGCGGCGCAGGTCCCAGGCGATGTTCGAGCCGCGGACCATGACGCCCGAGAAGCCCCACTCGATGGCGTCCTGTTTGGTCACCACGCCGATGTCGACGTTGCGCTGCTTGAAGATTCGGTTGCCGGTCAGCAGGGTCTCGAGGTCGTTGCACATCTTCGGGAAGGCCACGGCCCAGGCGTCGATGTCCTCAACCAGCGCGTCGGGCAGGTCCTGGTGGACGCCGCCGGGCCGGAAGTAGTTGCTGTGCAGACGAGCGCCGCAGGCGCGCTCGTAGAAGACCATCAGCTTCTCGCGTTCCTCGAAGCCCCAGACGGGCGGCGTCAGGGCGCCGACGTCCATGGCCTGGGTCGTCACGTTCAGCAGGTGGTTCAGGATCCGGCCGATCTCGCTGTAGAGCACGCGGATGATGCGGCCGCGGATCGGAACGTCGATGTCGAGCAGCTTCTCGATGGCCAGGCAGAAGGCGTGTTCCTGGTTCATCGGCGCCACGTAGTCGAGGCGGTCGAAGTACGGGATGTTCTGGAGGTAGGTGCGGGCCTCCATCAGCTTCTCGGTGCCGCGGTGAAGCAGGCCGATGTGCGGGTCGACCCGCTCGACCACTTCGCCGTCCAGTTCCAGCACCAGGCGCAGCACGCCGTGCGCGGCCGGGTGCTGCGGGCCGAAGTTGATGTTGAACTTGCGGACCGGGGTTTCCGGGATGGCCGGCGCGTCGAGGGGAACGACCTCGGGGTTGGCGATCGGGGCGATCTCGGTGCTCATTTCGGGCCCTCGAGCTTGGCCTTGTCGTCGCCCGGCAGCGCGTACTTCGCGCCTTCCCAGGGGGACAGGAAATCGAACTGCCTAAACTCGGCGATCTTCACCGGTTCGTAGACCACCCGCTTCAGCTCGTCGTCGTAGCGAACCTCGACATAGCCGGTCATCGGGAAATCCTTCCGCAGCGGATGGCCGTGGAAGCCGTAGTCGGTCAGCAGCCGGCGCAGGTCCGGGTGGTTCTCGAAGAAGATGCCGTACATGTCGAACGCCTCGCGCTCGAACCAGTTGGCGGCCGGGAAGATGTCGGCCACCGACGGCACGGCGGTGTCCTCGTCGGTCTGCACCTTCAGGCGGATGCGGTGGTTCTTCACCAGGCTGAGCAGGTGGTAGACCACGTCGAAGCGCAGCGGACGCTCCGGGTAATCCACGCCGCACAGGTCGATCAGCTGGTGGAACCGGCAGTCGGGATCGTCGCGCAGCTGGGTCAGCGCCTGATGCACGCGGTGCGCCGGACCGGTGACGGTCAGCTCGCCGTAGGCGATCTCATAGCCGGTGATCGCGCCGGTGCTGTTGGCGACAATGGCCTGGCCGAGGGCGTCGAGGTCGGTGCTCATCGCTCGATGGTCCCCGTGCGACGGATCTTCTTCTGCAGCTGCAGCACGCCGTAGACCAGCGCCTCGGCGGTCGGCGGGCAGCCCGGGACATAGATGTCCACCGGCACGATCCGGTCGCAGCCGCGCACGACGCTGTAGCTGTAATAGTAGTAGCCGCCGCCGTTGGCGCAGCTGCCCATGCTGATGACGTAGCGGGGCTCGGGCATCTGGTCGTAGACCTTGCGCAGCGCCGGAGCCATCTTGTTGGTCAGGGTGCCGGCGACGATCATCACGTCGCTCTGGCGCGGGCTGGCGCGGGGCGCGAAGCCATAGCGCTCCAGGTCGTAGCGCGGCATCGAGGCCTGCATCATCTCGACCGCGCAGCAGGCCAGACCGAAGGTCATCCACATCAGCGAACCGGTGCGGGCCCAGGTGATCAGGTCGTCGGCGGCGGCCGTGACGAAGCCCTTGTCGGCCAGCGCCTGCGAGACGCCGTCGAAATAGGGGTCATGGAGCCGGGGATCGTAACCCTCGACGGTCGCGCGGCCGGCCGAACCGGCGGGAACGATCACTCCCATTCCAGGGCGCCCTTCTTCCATTCGTAGATGAAGCCCACGGTCAGCACGCCCAGGAAGGTCATCATCGACCAGAAGGCGAAGACGGTCTGCTCGGCAGGCAGCTTCAGCAGGGTGACCGCCCAGGGGAACAGGAACGCCACTTCCAGGTCGAAGATGATGAACAGGATCGAGACCAGGTAGAACCGGATATCGAACTTCATCCGCGCATCGTCGAAGGCGTTGAACCCGCACTCGTAGGCCGAGAGCTTTTCGGGGTCCGGCGCGGACGGGCCCAGGGTCGCCGAGGCGACCGTGAACAGCACGCCGAGGATCGCCCCGATTCCGAGCAGAATCACGAGCGGCAGGTACTGGAGGAGAAAGGCGTCCATGGGTGTCCCGGGAAGGAGTCGGGCGCCTTGTAGCCCATGCCCGTTGGGGGTTCAAACGGCAGGCATATGTTGAGAACCGTTCTCAGGATAGCGCGCGAGTCTTGCTCCTCGGCGAACGGTGTGCAGTCTCTCGCCCTGTGAGCAAACGCCCGGTCGCCCTTCGAGTCCTCGACGCCGTCGAACGCCTGGGCGACCGGCTGCCGGACCCCGTCTTCATCTTCCTCTGGCTGATCGTCGCACTGGTCATCTCCAGTATCGGCTTCGCGGCCATGGGGGTCACCGTGGTCAATCCGGTCACGGGCGAGACCCTGGTCGCCAAAAGCCTGCTGGCGCCGGACAATGTCCGAACCCTGCTGACCGAAATGGCGAGGACTTTCACGGGGTTCGCGCCGCTGGGCCTGGTTCTGCTGGTCATGCTCGGGGCCGGGGTCGCCGAGCGGGTGGGCCTGCTGGCCGACACCATCCGCCGGCTGGTCGCCGCCTCGCCGGTCAAGCTGCTGACACCGATGGTGCTGATCATCGGTCTGCTCTCCAACCACGCCGCCGACTCGGGGATCGTCGTGCTGCCGCCGCTGGCCGCCGCCGTGTTTGCCGCCGCCGGACGCCATCCCATCGCCGGCCTGGCGTGCGCCTATGCCGCAGCCATCGCCTCCTTCGCGGGCAATCCGCTGCCCGGCCAGTTCGACGCGCTGATTCTCGGCTTCACCGAGCCGGCCGCCCGCCTGCTGGATCCGGCCTGGACCGCCAACCTGGCGGGCAACTGGTACTTCACAATGACCGGCGCGGTGGTCTTCACCCTGGTCGGCTGGTGGGTGACCGACAAGGTGGTCGAGCCGCGCCTGGGCCCCTGGACCGGTCCCCGGACCGACGCCGAAAGCGAAGACGCGCCGGTCGTCCCAAAGGGCGCGCTCAGCATGGCGGGCCTCGCCGCCCTGGCGGTGATCGCGCTGTGGGCGGCGCTGGTGCTGCTGCCGGGCGGTCCGCTGCGGGACACCACGGCGCAGGGGCCGGCCCAGTGGACGCCCTTTTTCCGCTCGCTGATCTCGGCCTTCTTCCTGCTCTTCATGCTGGCCGGCTGCGTCTACGGCATGCGGACAAAGGCCATCCGCAAGGATAGCGACGTGGTCCGGCTGGCCGCCGATTCGATCGCCGCCATGGCCCCCTACATCGTGCTGGCCTTCGCGGCTTCGCACTTCATCGCCATGTTCAGCTGGTCGAATCTGGGGGCCATCACCGCCATCAAGGGCGCCGGAGCCCTGCGCGAGTCGGGTCTGCCGCTGCCGATGATCCTGGTCGGGGTGACGATTCTGGCGGCGATGCTCGACATGTTCATCTCCTCGGCCTCCGCCAAGTGGGCGGCGCTGGGCCCGGTGATGGTGCCGATGCTGATGCTGCTGGGCGTCAGCCCGGAGATGACCACCGCCGCCTACCGCATGGGAGACTCCAGTCTGGTGATCGCCTCGCCGATGAGCGCCTACTTCGTGCTCCTGCTGGGGTTCGGGCGTCGCTGGCTCCCGAACCTGGGGGTCGGTGGACTGATCTCGATCCTGCTGCCCTACGCCCTGGCCTTCTTCGTCTCCGGCATGTTGATCACCGGGGTCTGGGCGCTGCTGACCCTCGCTACCGGACCGGTCGCGCCTTTTCACTACCTCGTCCCGCAGTAGCTGTTGACAGTCCCCGAGGCGGGACCTATCAGACGCCCCTCGCCGCAGGGCGAGCATCTTTGCGGGTGTAGCTCAGTTGGTTAGAGCGCCGGCCTGTCACGCCGGAGGTCGCGGGTTCGAGTCCCGTCACTCGCGCCATTTCCCTTGAAATCGGTGCACCAAGTCCCCCGCTCACGCGTGACAGACGCGCGCCCCCGACAGGGGGCTGACGCGACTCTCGCGTTGCTTTAGTCCGGGTCCTGATGATTGAGCCTGACCAGGAGAGCCTGCGGGACCGCCAGGTCGCCGCGCTGTGCTACCGGAAATCTCCGCGCCTTGAGATCCTGCTGGTGACCTCGCGCGAGACCCGGCGCTGGGTCACGCCCAAGGGCTGGCCCATGAAGGGCAGACGCGACCATGCCGCCGCGGCGGTCGAGGCCTTCGAGGAGGCCGGCGTGGACGGGGTGGTGGCGGAGAAGTCCATCGGGACCTTTGACTACGACAAGGTGCTCAAGACCACCGAGATCCGGCCGGTGACCGCCGCCCTTTTCCCGCTGGAGGTCATTGTCCTGCGCGAGGACTGGCCTGAGAAGGGGCAACGCGACCGCAGATGGTTCACGCCGGCCGAGGCCGCCGTAATCGTGCAGGAGCCGAAGCTGGCGCAGCTGATTCTGGCGTTCGGCGGCGGCTGAGGCGCCTTCCGCCGCCAGGACGGGAAGACGCCTACTCCTCGCCCTTCCTGTCCTTGAGATGTCCGCGACGGGCCAGGGCCTCGCGCAGAAGGACCTCGAGCTGCGCGTTGACGCTGCGCAGCTCAGTGGCCGCGAGGCGCTCGACCGCTTCGAGCACCTCGGGCCTCACCCGCATCAGGAAGGCGCGTTTACCGGGACTGGCCACGACCTAGCCGTACAGCGTACCGGTATTGAGCACGGGCTGGGCGTCGCGGTCGCCGCAGAGCACGACCAGCAGGTTGGAGACCATGGTCGCCTTCCGTTCGTCATCCAGATGCACCACTCCGCGCTCGCTGAGCTGGTTCAACGCGCTCTCGACCATGCTGACCGCGCCGATGACGATGGTCCGGCGGGCCGCCAGCACCGCCTCGGCCTGCTGACGCCGCAGCATGGCGCCGGCGATTTCCGGGGCGTAGGCCAGGTGCATGAGGTGGGTCTCGTCGATGGCGATGCCGGCCACGGCGACACGGGTCTGCAGGTCGTCCTTGAGCCGCTCGCTGACGATCTCGGCGTCGGCGCGCAGGGTCGGCTCCTCCTCCTCGGCGTGGTCGTAGGCGTAGTGCCGCGTGACCTCGCGCAGGGCGGTCTCGATCTGGATGTTGATGAAGGCGGCGTAGTCGTCGACGTCGAACAGGGCCTGGGCCGAATCCGCGACGCGCCAGACGACATTGGCGGCGATCTCGATCGGGTTGCCGCGCTTGTCGTTCACCTTCAGCGTCTCGCTGGTGACGTTGCGCACCCGCAGGCTGACCTTCTTGCGGCCGTACCAGGGCAGCACCCAGCGCAGACCGGTGGTGCGGTCGGTGCCCTTGTACTCGCCGAACAGGGTGATGGCGCAGCCCTCGTTGGGCTGCAGCGTGTAGAAGCCGGCCAGGCCCAGAGACGCGACCGTGATCACGACGATGCCGGCGATGCCGATGGTCTCCATGCCGTCGATCTTGATATTGGTCAGCATCCAGACGCCGCCGGCCAGCAGGGCCAGCAAAACCAGCAGGATCAGCCCCCCGTTGATGCCGCCGCCGACACGCTCCTCGGTGCGATTGATGCTCAGATGTCCCGCCATGGCGCCCTCCAAAAGTAGTAGCAAAGTGATATCACTTTCCTGGCCGACGTCAATCGCACTTGCGGCGGCCCGTCGCCGGCGGCTACGCGGAGATACGAGGGGGATCCGATGGCCAGTATTCTGTTCACCACCTGGGAAGGCGGCGGCCATGTCCAGCCGATGCTTCTGGTCGCCGCCGGGCTGAAGGCGCGGGGGCATCAGGTCATGGTGCTGAGCGACGCCTGTAACGCCGGGGACGCGGCGGCGCTGGAGTTGCCGTTCCGGCCCTGGCGGCACGCGCCCTCCCGGCCCGACAAGAGCGCCGCCAGCGACCTCCTGCGCGACTGGGAGGCCGACAACCCGATGGAGTCGGTATCGCGTCTCTGCGAGCGGATCATCGCCGGCCCTGCGGCGCTCTACGCCCGCGATGTGCTGGAGGTGCTGGACGCCGCGCCCGTGGATCTGGTGGTCAGCCAGGAACTGCTGTTCGGACCGATGATGGCGGCGGAGAAAGCCGGCGTCCCCCTGGCCCTGTTCTGCGCCAACGTCTGGCCCTTCCCCACCCTGCCCGGCCTGCCGCCGTTCGGGGCCGGCATGGCGCCGGCCGAGAACGACCAGGACGTCATGCTGCACCAGATGGTCGGGCAGACGACGCGGACCATCTTCCAGATGGGACTGCCGGCGCTGAACGCCGCGCGGGAGGGGTTGGGCCTGCCGCCACTCGCCGACCTGTTCGACCAGCTCGCGGTGGCGCGACGCATCCTGCTGGGCACGAGCGAGGCCTTCGACTTCTCGCCGGAGCCGCTGGCCGAGCCGTTCGCCTATGCCGGGCCCTATGTCGGCGATCCGGTCAGCGTGGCGGACTGGACCTCCCCCTGGGCGGCCAATGACGAGCGGCCGCTGGTCGTAGTCACCTCCTCTTCGCTCTACGAGGCGCAGGAAGACCTGCTCAAGCGCGCCATAGCGGGGCTGGCCGCCCTGCCCGTCCGCGCCGTGGTCACGCTGGGGCCCGCCCTGGACCGGACAGACTTCCCGGGCGCCGACAACGTCCTGGTGGTGACCAGCGCCTCCCACGAGGCCCTGATGGCCCAGGCGGCGCTGTTCGTGACCCACGGCGGGCACGGCTCGGTGATCCGGCCGCTGATGGCGGGACTGCCGGTTCTGGTGCTGCCGGGCCTGCGCGACCAGCGCGACAACGCCCAAAGGGTCGTCCATCGCGGCGCGGGCCTGATGCTGGAGCGCGACGCCGCGCCTGAGGTGATCGGGGCCGCGGTGCAGGCGCTGCTGGACACGCCGACCTATCATGATGCCGCACGGACATTCGGCGCCGCTATCGCCGAAGACTTCGCGCACCGCTGTGCCGAGGACCTGATCGAGGCGCTGCTCTAGGCGGGCTTCAGCCGGTAGTGGCTGACGCCCCACTCCTCGCCGCCGCGATGGCCGAACAGGCCGGCGGTGGCCAGGAAGAACAGCCGCCAGCGCCGCCGCCACAGCTCGGCGTCCGCGCCATAGACCTCGCGCATGATCCGGCGGACGGCGAGGTCCTCGTGGTCCATGTTGGCCAGCCAGTCGAGCGCGGTGCGCTCATAATGCCGGCCGCTCCAGCGCCAGTCGGCTTCCAGCGTGAAGATGTCGCCGAAGTCGCGGATCAGGTCATGGCTGGGCATGAAGCCGCCGGTGAAGAAATGGCGGCCGATCCAGTCCGACGGATCATCGCTCGCGAAGCGGTAAGGCGCGGTGCGCGACGAAAAGACGTGCAGGAACAGGCGGCCGTCGGGATTCAGCCAGGACCGCACCCGGCCCAACAGCTGCGCCCAGTTGGCCATATGCTCGAACATCTCCACCGAGACGACGCGGTCGAAGCGCCCTTCCGGTTCGAAGACGTTGGCGTCGGCGGTGATGACAGTCAGATTCGACAGACCCCTTGTCGCGGCCCGCGCCTCGATATGCGCTCTCTGCCCGTTGGAGTTGGAGACCGAGACGATCGCCGCGTTCGGATAGCGCGCCGCCATCCACAGGCTGAGCGAGCCCCAGCCGCAGCCCAGCTCGAGGATGCGCTGGCCGTCCTTCAGGTCGGCGTGCTCGCAGGTCTCGGCCAGCGCGGCGTCCTCGGCCTGGGCCAGGGTGGCGCCGGGCGCATAGAGGCAGCTTGAGTACTTCAGCCGGGGGCCGAGCACGAGCTCGAAGAACTCCGGCGGCAGCTCGTAGTGCTGGTCGTTGGCCGCCTCGACATGTTCGGCGATCGGCCGTGTCCGCATGTCGGCCGCGAACCGCGCGGTGGCGTCACGCGGCAGGTCCAGCAGCTCCCGATGCTGGCCCTCCACGAGACGCGAGATCACGGCGCGGCGAAGGCGATCCGGCGCCGGCAGACCCTCGGCGGCGTGGATCGCGGCGGCGAGCAAACTCATGCGGGGTCCTTTCGGGGCGGCAGCGGAATGAAGACCGAGACGCGGCGCTGGTAGGCCCGGTAGGCCTCGCCGCGCGAGCGGAGCATGGCCGCCTCGAGCGGCGGCACGCCCGAACCCTTGATCAGCAGCAGGGCCATGAAGGCCGGGCCGACCAGGGCCAGCCAGCCCCAGGGCCAGGCCGCGCCGATGGCGATGACCGGCCAGGCCATCCAGACCAGCCACTCGAAGAAGTAGTTGGGATGCCGCGACCAGCCCCACAGGCCGGTGTCGCAGACCTTGCCGTGGTTGGTCGGGTCGGCCTTGAACCGCGCCAGCTGGGCGTCGGCCAGCCCCTCCCCGCCAATGGCCAGCAGCATCAGCGCCACGCCGGCGGCGTCCTGCCAGCCGAGCGGGCCGGGCCGGTGGGCGGCGACGAGCACCGCGATGGCCAGCAGACCCCCGGACAGCGCCTGGACCTGCAGGAAGCCGAACATGCGACGATCGAGGTCCTGGCCCCAGTCCTCGCGGAAACGGGCGTAGCGGGGATCCTCGGCCGGCGACGCGGCCACCCGGCGCAGCAGGTGCGTGCCCAGCCGCAGCGACCAGGCCGCCACCAGCACGGCGGCCAGTCCCTGCCGGGCGCCCGGCGCGGCGCCGGCGATCGGCCACAGCGCCAGCGCCACGCCGGCCGCGCCGGTCGCATAGCTCCACCAGACATCCGTCCAGCCGCCATTGCGCCGGGCCCGCTGGAAGGCCCAGGCGGCGGCCATGACAAGGCAGAGTGCGGCGGTGACGCCGAGGACGGGCAGCAGCATGAAGGGGCTACGCGCGCGGGCGGGGATTGGATTGGTGGGGGGAGCATACTGCCCGCGCTACGCTACGGCCTGGCAGCCTTCGCGCCGTTGGGCTTGCCAAGCCGAAGCGCACGGCAGTGCTGAAGAAGGAAGTTGATCGGCCTTCCGGGGCTCGATCCGGCAGAGCATGAGCCCGCCTCCGCCTTCGGCTACGGCGTGGCAGCCTTCGCGCGCCAGTGGGCTTGCCAAGCCGAAGCGCACGGCAGTGCGCGAAGGCTGGTGGGCGGCGACGGGTTCGAACCGCCGACCCTCTCGGTGTAAACGAGATGCTCTGACCAGCTGAGCTAGCCGCCCTTGCGGAGGCGTCATAACGACGAACCGCCCGCTCGAAAAGCGAAGAGGCGGTCGTCCCGTCAGGACGACCGCCTCCTCAAGTCTTGAAAGATGGCGTGAGCGGCTTAGCCGTTCAGCGTCGTCTTCAGGCCCTCACCCACCTGGAAGCGGGCGGTCTTCGACGCCGGACGGCTCACGGTTTCGCCAGTGCGCGGGTTACGGGCGGTGCCCGCGGCGCGGTTGACGGCCTTGAACGTGCCAAAGCCCACGAGGCGAACGTCATCGCCCTTCTTCAGCGAGGCGGTGACCGCATCGACGAAGCTTTGCAGAGCCGCGGCGGCTTGCGTCTTGTTGAGACCAGCGCCATCGGCGATGGCGGCGACCAGTTCGGCCTTGGTCATAGAATTCTCCCAGCCAGTGTTGTGCAGCGCGGCGCTCCCGTTCCGGGCGAGCCGTTCGCTTGCGAGGGATTATGGCGGAAGGCGTGACCCCGTCAAACGAAAGGCCGCCCGGAAACAAGCCGGACGGCCCTAATTATCGTTGATAACTTACCTTGGGTGACCGCTAGTGGGTGATCACCGCGTCAGCATCGCCATCTTCGACCTTCGCAGGTGCAGCAACGATGTCATCCGACTCGGTCCATTCGATCGGCGTCAGAGGCCCCGTAAGGGCCAGGGCCAGCACCTGATCGATGGTCGAGACCGGGATGATCTCCAGCCCCGACTTCACCGTCTCCGGCACGTCGGCGAGGTCCTTCTCGTTCTCCTCGGGGATCAGCACCGTCTTGATGCCCGAGCGGAGGGCCGCCAGCAGCTTCTCCTTCAGGCCGCCGATGGCGGTGACCCGGCCGCGCAGGGTGATCTCGCCGGTCATGGCGATATCCTTGCGGATCGGGTTTCCGGTCAGGACCGAGACCATGGCCGTGGCCATGGCCGCGCCGGCTGACGGACCGTCCTTGGGCGTGGCGCCGTCAGGCACGTGGACGTGGATGTCGGTCCGCTCGAACACCGAGGGCTTGATTCCGAAGGCCGGGGCCCGCGAGCGGACATAGCTGTTCGCGGCCGAGATCGACTCCTTCATCACGTCCTTGAGGTTGCCGGTGATCGACATCCGGCCCTTGCCAATCATCTTGACCGCCTCGATGGTCAGGATGTCGCCGCCGAATTCGGTCCAGGCCAGGCCCGTGACGATGCCGATCTGGTCCTCGGCGTCGGTCTCGCCATAGCGGTACTTCTTGACGCCCGCGTACTTGGCCAGCCGCTCGTCATCGACGGTGATCGACTCGACGTTCTCGCGCGACAGGTCGCGGACGACCTTACGCGCCAGATTGCCCAGTTCCCGCTCCAGCGACCGCACGCCGGCTTCCCGGGTGTAGTAGCGGATCAGGTCGCGGATCGCCTTTTCCGGCACCACGAACTCGGCTTCCTTCAGACCGTGGTCCTTGGACAGCCGCGCCAGGATGTGACGCTTGGCGATCTCCACCTTCTCGTCCTCGGTGTAACCGGGGATGCGGATGATCTCCATGCGGTCCAGCAGGGGCTGGGGCATGTTCAGGCTGTTGGCCGTGGTGACGAACATGGTCTGGCTGAGGTCGTAGTCGACCTCCAGATAGTGGTCGGCGAAGGTCGAGTTCTGCGCCGGATCCAGCACCTCCAGCAGGGCCGAGGACGGATCCCCGCGCCAGTCGCTGCCCATCTTGTCGATCTCGTCGAGCAGGAAGAACGGATCGACGGCCTTGGCCTTCTTCATCGACTGGATGACCTTGCCGGGCATCGAGCCGATGTAGGTGCGGCGGTGACCGCGGATCTCGGCCTCGTCGCGCACGCCGCCCAGCGACAGACGCACGAACTCGCGGCCGGTCGCCTTGGCGATCGACTTGCCCAGCGAGGTCTTGCCAACGCCTGGAGGGCCGACGAGGCAGAGGATCGGGCCCTTCAGGGAGCCGGTCCGCGCCTGCACGGCCAGGTACTCGAGGATGCGCTCCTTGACCTTCTCCAGACCGTAGTGGTCCTCCTCGAGGATGGCCTCGGCCTTGACCAGGTCGATCTTCTTCGGCTTGGCCTTGCCCCAGGGAATGGACAGCACCCAGTCGAGGTAGTTGCGCACCACGGTGCTCTCGGCCGACATCGGGCTCATGTTGCGCAGCTTCTTGAGCTCCGCCTCCGCCTTGATGCGGGCCTCCTTGGACAGCCGGGTCTTCTTGATGCGCTTTTCGAGTTCGATGAGTTCGTCGCGACCGTCGTCCTGGTCGCCCAGCTCGCGCTGGATCGCCTTCATCTGCTCGTTCAGATAGTACTCGCGCTGGGTCTTCTCCATCTGGCGCTTGACGCGCGAGCGGATCTTCTTCTCGACCTGCAGGACGCTGATTTCGCCTTCCATCAGCGCGAAGACCTTTTCCAGGCGCTTCACGATGTCGAAGATTTCCAGCAGCTGCTGCTTGTCGGCGATCTTCACCGACAGATGGGCGGCGATGGAGTCGGCCAGCTTGCCGGGCTCGGCGATCTGCGGGATCGAGGCCAGGGCCTCGGGCGGGATCTTCTTGTTGAGCTTGACGTAGTTCTCGAACTGCTCGGCCACGGCGCGCGACAGGGCCTCGGCCTCGTGCGCCTCGCCGCCATCCTCGTCGATGATGGCGGTCTCGGCCTCGTAGTAGTCCTCGCGGCCGGTGAACTTGACCACGGCGGCGCGGTCCTTGCCCTCGACCAGCACCTTCACCGTGCCGTCGGGCAGTTTCAGCAGCTGCAGCACGGTGGCGATCACGCCGACGTCGTAGATGTCGTCGGTGGCGGGATCGTCGTCGGCCGAGTTCTTCTGGGTGGCCAGCAGGATCTGCTTGTCGCCCTTCATCACCTCTTCGAGCGCGCGCACGGACTTGTCGCGCCCCACGAACAGGGGAACGACCATATGGGGAAACACCACGATGTCCCGAAGCGGCAACACCGGAAGCGTACGGATGTCGGTCATACCAATCTCCTTGGCGCGGCCCGGGATCGGCGCCGCGCTCCGGTCCCCGAAGGACCGGCCTTGTTACGGATATGTGGCCGCTTCGCAGGCGCATTCAAGCGCCAGCGGCCGTCTCGCGGCATTGGGTCCCACACACGGGCGCGTGAACTGTGGAAGGATCGGGGACGGATTGTCGCCGATCCCGCCTGGTCGCATCCCCTCCGGCAAGGGCGGAGAAGCGGCCGGCGTCACCCCTCGACCGCATCCCGGGTCGCGCCGACCCGCTGCGCCAGGGCCGCGCCCATGAACGCATCCAGGTCGCCGTCCAGAACCCCCGCCGTGTCAGAGGTTTCCACCCCGGTGCGCAGGTCCTTGACCATCTGGTAGGGCTGCAGGACGTAGCTGCGGATCTGGTGGCCCCAGCCGATGTCGGTCTTCTGGTCTTCCAGCGCCTGGGCGGCGGCCTCGCGCTTCTGCAACTCGACCTCGTAGAGGCGGGCGCGCAGCATCTTCCAGGCTTCCTCGCGGTTCTGATGCTGGCTGCGGCCGGCCTGGCAGGCGACGGCGATACCGGTCGGAATGTGGGTCAGGCGCACGGCCGAGTCGGTCTTGTTGATGTGCTGGACGCCGGCGCCGCTGGCCCGGTAGGTAACGGTGCGCACGTCGGCGGGGTTGATCTCGATGTCGATGGTGTCGTCGACGACCGGATAGACCCAGGCCGAGGCGAACGAGGTATGGCGCTTGGCGGCCGCATCATAGGGACTGATGCGGACCAGGCGGTGCACGCCGGCCTCGGTCTTCAGCCAGCCGTAGGCGTTGGGCCCCTTGACCTGCAGCGTGGCCGACTTGATGCCCACCTGCTCGCCGCCGGTCTCCTCGATGATCTCGACGGTGTAGCCGTGGGCGGTGGCCCAGCGGGTGTACATGCGCAACAGCATGTTGGCCCAGTCGCAGGACTCGGTGCCCCCGGCCCCGGAGTTGATCTCGACATAGGCGTCGTTGCCATCGGCCTCGCCCGACAGCAGAGCCTCAAGCTCGGCCTTGGCGGCGCGGGCCCTGATCTCCTTCAGCTGGGCGCGGGCGTCCTCAAGAGAGGCCTCATCGCCCTCCGCGTCGGCCATCTCGGCGAACTCGACGGCATCGGACAGATCGGACTCGATCAATTTTACCGCATTGATGCGATCGGCGAGCTGCTGGCGCTCGCGCATCAGCGCCTGGGCGTCGGCGGGCCTGTCCCACAGCGTCGGGTCTTCGGAACGGGCGTCCAGTTCGTGGAGACGTCTTAGCGCGACATCCCAGTCAAAGACGCCTCCTGAGCAGTCCTGCGGACTGCTCGATGTCAGCCTTGGCGGCCTCGACATCCGGTCTCATGAAATCACCCTGTCTGGTTCGGAGCGGGGGGAATAGGGCACGTCAGGCGAAAGTGGAAGCCGGTTTCGCCTGACGATACGCTCCGCACTTTCGATTCCGATGCCCTTGGCGCGCCAAAGGCCCTGGGCCGGTCCGGCGCTCAATACAACCCGCTCAGGTCGTCGGGGACCTTCGGCCGCGACGGCGGCGGCGGCGGCGGCGGGGTCTGCTCGCTGCTCAGCTTCCCGTCGGGCCAGGCCTCCTGGTAGGACACCGGCCCTTGAGGACGGGGCGCGACGACCGCCGCCTTGGGCTCGCTGCCGGGGCGGAAAGCCTCGCGCTGGCCGCCGACGGTCATGAAGGTCGCGGTCCGGGGAGCCACGAACGGCGCCGGGGGGCGGGCCTGCAGCGACGGCTCCTGCATGAAGTTGATGAAGATCGGCAGGGCCGATACGCCGCCGGCCTCCCCCGCGCCGAGCGAGCGGTTGTCGTCGAAGCCGACGAAGACCCCGACCACGATATCCGGCGTGAAGCCCACGAACCAGGCGCTGCGGTACTCGTTGGTGGTGCCGGTCTTGCCGGCCACGGGACGGCCCAGCACGCGGGCCTGGGTGGCGGTGCCGCGCTGGACCACGCCCTCGAGCATCGAGGAAATCTGGAAGGCGGTGATCGGGTCGATGATCTGCTCGCCGGCAGGCGGGATTCGCGGGCTTTCCTCACCGTTGAATCCGGCGATGCAGCCGCGGCAGGCCCGTTGGTCGGAACGGTAGATAACCTTGCCCTCGCGGTCCTGGACCAGTTCGATCAGGTGCGGCTGGGCCATGCGGCCGTTGTTGACGAAGGCTGTGTAGGCGGCGGTGAGCCTGAAGGGCGTGGTCTCGCCCGCGCCAAGCGCCATGGCCAGCACCGGCTCCATCGAGCGGACAATGCCGAACTTCTCGATCAGCGCGACGATCTTCTTCATGCCCACGCTCTGGGCCAGTCGCACGGTCATCGCGTTGCGCGACAGCTCCAGGCCCCGCCGCAGCGGCATCGAGCCGTAGTACTTCTTGTTGTAGTTTTCAGGGGTCCAGTCCTCGCCGTTGACGCCGCCCTTGAAGGTGATCTGGGCGTCGGTGACATAGCTGGCCGGGGTAAAGCCGCCCTCCGGCTCCAGTGCGGCGGCGTAAACGAACGGCTTGATAGCCGAACCGGGCTGACGCATCGCCTGGGTGGCGCGGTTGAAACTCGACAGCGAGAACGAATAGCCGCCGACCATGGCCAGCACGCGACCCGAGCGCGGCTCCATGGCCACCAGAGCTCCGTTGACGGCCGGAATCTGGCGAAGGCGGTACCCGGCGCCGCTGGCGGCCGGCTCGACGAAGATCAGGTCGCCGACCTTGAGGCCCTTGCCGGCCCGGGCCCAGGCGACGTCTTCGGCCACAAGGGTTCCCGGCCCGTAGTCCCTGGCCGGACGGACACGGACGCCGCCCTCGACGCTCTCGACCACGGCGGCGCGCCAGCCGCGGCGCTCGGACGGCGGGGTCCTCTTCAGCGCATCCTTCTCCCACCCTTCGGCGAAGTCGGTGGTGGCCCAGGCCCCGCGCCAGCCGTGCCGGCGGTCGTAGGCCTCAAGCCCGTCCATCAGCGCCACGCGGGCAGCGGTCTGCAGCCGGGGGTCCAGCGTGGTCCGCATGTAGTAGCCGCCCTCCATCAGGCGGTCATCAAGCGTCGCCAGCCCCCGACGGCGGACCTCCTCGACGAAGTAGTCGGCGTCCTTGTATTTGGCGCGCGAGGGCGCAGCCTGGACCTTGAGGTCCTCGGCCATCGCCGCCTCGGCTGCGGCGCGGCTGACCCAACCGGACTCGGCCATCTGCCCGAGCACCCAGTTGCGCCGGCCTATGGCGTTCTCCTTGCGGCGGATCGGGTGGTAGTTGTCCGGTCCCTTGGTGACGGCGGCCAGGTAGGCGCTCTCGGCCAGACTCAGATCGCTGGGCGCCTTGCCGAAGTAGTTGTAGGCGGCGGCGCCGACGCCGTAGGAGCGGTAGCCCAGCCAGATTTCGTTCAGATAGAGCTCGAGGATGCGGTCCTTGGTCAGCGTCTGCTCCAGACGACGAGCCAGGATGGCTTCCTTCAGCTTGCGACCGACCGTGGCGTCGCTGGTCAGCAGCACGTTCTTGGCGACCTGCTGGGTTATGGTCGAGCCGCCCTCCAGGCGCTTGCCCTGCGCGGCGTTGAGCACGTTCTTGGCCATGGCCCGGCTGAGGCCTTGCATGTCGACGCCGCCATGCTGGAAGAAGTTGCGGTCCTCGGCGGCCAGGAAGGCCTGCACAAGCTGCGGCGGGATCTGGTCGTAGGGCACGAAGATCCGGCGCTCGCGCGAGAACTCGCCGATCAGGGTGCCATCCCAGGCGTAGACCCGTGTGGCCGTGGGCGGGTGATAGTCGGCCAGATCGCCAGCGTCCGGCATGTCGTGGAACAGCCACGCGGCATAGAGCGCCAGCGCGAACCCCGCGATGGCGATGACGCTGAGCGCGGAGACGCCGATGACGGCCACCCAGCGCTCGGGCGGATCGTCGAACGGCCAAAGTCGGCGGATGGCCTTCTCAAGCATACGGCCTGCTTAGCCTGACTGGCGACGGGCGCCAACGGCCCTTCGGAGGGTGTGAGGCAAGGTGTTGAGCCCTGCCCGCCGTCGACACGCGAGTCGATGTCGGAGGCGGATCGCCGAACCGCTGCTAGCGGCTGGCCACCTTCGCGTCTCGCGCGAACCAGGCGTCGATGGCGTCGCCCACGGCATCCATCAGCCGGGCTCTGCGACGCGGGTCGCTCAGGGCGCGCTCGTCCTCGGGATTATTGATGAATCCCATCTCCAGCAGAACGGCCGGAACGTCCGGCGCCAGCAGGATGGCGAGGTTGGCGTCACGATGGCTCCGGCGCAGGAGCTCGGTCTCGTCGCCGATGTGCTTGAGCAGCATCTCGGCGAAGATGGCCGACCGGTTGCGGGTCGACCTTTGCGTCAGATCGAGCAGGATATCGCTGACCGTGCGGTCCGCGCCCAGGCTGGCCGGCATCAGCCAGTCGTCCTTGCCAAGCACGGAGGCGACCCGGCGCTCGCCCTTCTCCGACAGGGTGTAGACGCTGGCCCCGCGAATGTCGGCGGACGGGCCGGAGTCTGCGTGCAGCGAAATGAACAGGTCGGCGTCGGCGCCGCGCGCGATCTTCACCCGCCCGTCGAGCGGCACGTAGTCGTCTCCGGTCCGCGTCAGCACCACCTTGTATCGTCCGGACTTCTCCAGCCGGGCCTTCAGGGCCCTGGCCGCGGCCAGGGTGATGTCTTTCTCGTGTGTGCGGCTGCCGATGGCGCCGGGATCCCTGCCGCCGTGCCCGGCGTCGATGACCACCACGCGCGGCCCCTTGCGCTCCGGCGCGCGGGTGATCACCGCGGCCCGCGGACGGGTCGTCGTCGAGACGGGCGTCAGCCCCGTGGCCGGGCCGGCGCCCGGGCGGGCTTTCAGGTCGATGACATAGCGGTAGCTCTTCACGCCGTCGCCCGGCGGAAGCAGAAAGCGGCGGCGCACCTCGGCGTCGCGGGACAGTTCGAGATTGAGCCGGGCGGAACCGCCCGCGCGCTCCACATGCCATCGCCGGACCAGACCCTGGCCGCCGCCCTTGAGGTCGGCCGGCGCGTCGATGCGCGGCAGGGAAACCACGACGCGACCGTCGGCTCCGTCCGAAACCAGCTTGCCGACCACCGAACGGTCGAGATCGACGACGACCCGCGTCTCGATCTGGTCGCCGCCCAGCCTGACCTTCAGAAGCGCCGGCGTGGTGGCCCCTTGCGCGACGGCGGCGACGCCGAATCCGGACAGAGTCAGGCCAACCAGGGCGACCACGCCCTTCCAGCTCGCCAGTACTCCGCCGGCTCTGAACGCCCGCATTCTACAGCCCCAACTCACCGCTTCGCGATATGGGCTTCAGTATCGCAGGCGCCGCGTATCGAATTGGTTAAGGCTTCTCAAACGCCGCGCGGCGCTTTCCTTTTGCGGAGGGATGAGGCTAATGTCGCCGCTGCGCGCCGGCCTCGCGATGACGGGGATTCTCCGCGCACGAACTTTCGAGGCCGCGCGTCCGGCTCTCGCCCTCCGGCGATGACGCACAATCCGAACCCGCGCAGACCATTGCGCGTCAGGGAACAACCTTATGGGCAGCGCAAACGCCCCGGCCTGGCATTCGCCCCTTCGCATCGCCGCTTGCGACGCGACGGACGGCCGCGCGGAGCGCGCCTCCACCACAGACCGGCGACCGGGCCAAGGCTCCGCTGCGCGCCGGGGAGACAGATTCAATGACCAAGAAAATGCTTATCGACGCGGCCCACCCGGAAGAAACCCGGGTTGTGGTCGTCGACGGAACCCGGATTGAAGAATTCGACTTCGAAAGCCAGTCCAAGAAACAGCTTCGCGGAAACATCTATCTGGCCAAGGTGACCCGGGTGGAGCCCAGTCTCCAGGCCGCGTTCATCGAGTATGGCGGCAACCGCCACGGCTTCCTGGCCTTCAACGAAATCCACCCCGACTACTACCAGATTCCCCTCGCCGACCGCGAAGCCCTGCTGCGCGCCCAGGCCGAGGAGGATGACGAGCCGGTTTCCCGGAGTCGTTCCCGCAACGCGCCCGCCTCGGAAGGCGACGAGGACGAGGACGACAGCCCCGGCGGTTCGGACGACGAGGACGACGTCGTCGAGGAAGAACTGGCCCGCCGCCGTCGCCGGCTGATGAAGACCTACAAGATCCAGGACGTGATCCGCCGCCGGCAGATCATGCTGGTCCAGGTCGTCAAGGAAGAGCGCGGCAACAAGGGCGCGGCCCTGACCACCTACCTGTCGCTGGCCGGCCGCTACGGCGTCCTGATGCCCAACACCGCCCGCGGCGGCGGCATCAGCCGCAAGATCACCACCGCGACCGACCGCAAGAAGCTCAAGACCATCGTCCAGAGCCTGGACGTGCCCAAGGGCATGGGCCTGATCGTCCGCACGGCCGGCGCCAAGCGGACCAAGACCGAGATCAAGCGCGACTACGACTATCTGCTGCGCGCCTGGGAGAACATCCGCGAAACCACCCTCCACTCGATCGCGCCCGCACTGATCTATGAGGAGGAGGACCTCGTCAAACGCACCATCCGCGACCTGTTCGACAAGGACATCGACGCGGTCTGGGTCGAGGGTGAGCGCGGCTACCGCGACGCCCGCGACTTCATGCGCATGCTGATGCCGGCCCAGGCCAAGAAGGTGCAGGCCTACCGCGAGGCGACGCCGCTGTTCGTGGCCCACAAGGTCGAGGGGCACCTGTCGCAGATCTACACCCCGACCGTGCCGCTGAAGTCCGGCGGCTACCTGGTGATCAACCAGACCGAGGCGCTGGTCGCCATCGACGTGAACTCCGGCAAGTCGACCAAGGAGCGCAATGTCGAGGCGACGGCGCTGAAGACCAACATGGAAGCGGCCGAGGAGGCCGCCCGCCAGCTGCGCCTGCGCGACCTGGCCGGCCTGATCGTCATCGACTTCATCGACATGGATGAGTCGAAGAACAACCGGGCCGTCGAGAAGAAGCTGAAGGACGCCCTCAAGGACGACCGCGCCCGCATCCAGATGGGCAAGATCAGCGGCTTTGGCCTGATGGAAATCAGCCGCCAGCGCCGCCGTTCCGGCGTGCTGGAAGGCACCACTCACGTCTGTGAGCACTGCCAGGGCACCGGCCGCGTGCGGTCGACCGAGTCGGCGGCGCTGGCGGCGCTGCGCGCCGTCGAGCTGGAGGCGCTGCAGGGCGGCGGCGAGGTGACCCTGAAGGTCTCCCCGGCCGTCGGCCTCTACATTCTCAATGAGAAGCGCGCCTACCTGACGCGCGTGCACCAGACCCACCACCTGTTCGTCACCGTCCTGATCGACCAGACCCTGGGCCAGGCCGACCACGAGATTGACCGCACCGCCAGCGGCGAGCACTCGCTGCATGCGCCGGAAGTCTATGTGACGCCGGCCGTCGCCTATGCCCCCGATGACGACGATGACTACGTCGACGAGATCGAGGAAGACGAAGAAGACGAGGACGAGGACGACAGCGCCGAGGTCGACGACGAGGACGGCGACGATGAGGCCCGGACCCCGAGGGACAGCGAGGCCGCTGAACCGCGCGACGACGGAGATCGCAACGGTCGTGGCCGTCGCAACCGACGCCGTCGTGGCGGACGGCGCGACGAAGGCGAGCTCGAGATCGCCGCCGACCAGCCGGAACGCGAACTGGCCGAGGGCGAAGTCGAGACCGAGGAAGAGGCCAATCAGCGTCGCCGCCGTCGCGGCCGTCGCGGCGGGCGCCGCATGCGCGATGAATCCCGCCCGCAGGACGGCTTCTCCTGGACCCGCCCCCGGGTGCCGTTCGGCGATGATCCGTTCGTCTGGCACGACCCGGCGGTACTCGCCGAGGGTGGCGGCCAGGGCCAGCGCCCCGAGCGCGGCGACCGTCCCGACCGTGCTGAACGGGTCGAACGCTCCGAACCGACGCTGACCGCTCCGGTGGCCGAGGAAGAGCGCGGCGAACGCGGTCGCGGCCGTGGACGGGGTCGCGGCCGAGGTCGCGATCGCGGTCCGCGCGCCGACGCTCCCCTGGCCGAGGTCGCGACCGACGTCGAGGTGATCGCCGCCGGGATTGCCGAGGCCGATGAAGGTCCCGTGGCCGTCGCCGAGGCCGTCGCCGAGCCGGAGGCCGCTCCCGCGACCTCCACCGACGATATCTGGGTCGAACTTCCCTCGACCGACGAGGCGCCCGCCAAGAAGCCGCGCCGCGCGCGCAAGCCGAAGGCCGCCAAGGCTGACGAGGCCGAGGCCGAGACTCCGGCCGTCGCCGAGGTCGCCCCGGAACCGGAACCCGTTGCCGTTGAGTCCGCGCCCGAACCCGAGCCCGAGCCGGTCGCCGAGATCGTGGCCGAAGCGGTCCGGGAACCGGTCGCCGCCGCGCCCGATCCGGCCCAGATCAGCGCTCCGCCCGAAAAGCCGAAGCGTGGCTGGTGGCGCCGCGGCTGATCGGTGATTACACTCTAGAGCCCAGGCGCGGGGGCGCGAACCGGAGAGTACCGAGGCATGACCTCCAGCCGGACCAGTTTGCGGCCGTTCCGCGCCATCGTCGGCGCCGTTGCATTGGCGGCGATGACCCTGACCCCGATCGCCCAGTCCTGGGCGCAATCGGGGCGGGGGCCGACCCTGCTGCGGGACACGGAGATCGAGGAAATACTGCACAGGCAGTCCGACCCGATCTTCGCCGCCGCCGGCCTCAACCCGAAAGACGTCCGCATCCTGCTGATCGGCGACGGCAGCCTGAACGCCTTCGCCACCCAGGGTCAGCAGATGGGGCTCAACACCGGTCTCATCCTTGAGGCCGCGACCCCCAACGAACTCAAGGGCGTCATCGCCCACGAGACCGGTCACATCGCCGGCGGCCACCCGATCCGGTCAGGAGAGCTGACCCGCGCCGGGCTGCGGCCGATGCTCCTGACCATGGGGCTGGGCCTGCTGGCGATGATGGCCGGCGCGCCGGACGCCGGGGCGATGGTCATCGCCAGCTCCGGACAGATGGGCACGCTCGGCGCGCTGGGCTACAGCCGCGAACAGGAAAGCCGCGCCGACCAGGCCGCCGTCGGCTTCCTGGAGAGGACCGGCCAGTCCGGCGCCGGGCTGGTCGAGTTCTTCGACAAGTTTCGCTACCAGGAAGTCTTCGCCGAGGCCCGACGCTTCCCCTATTTCCGCAGCCATCCGCTGTCGTCCGAGCGGATCGAGCTCCTGCGCAACCGCGTGGCGACCCAGAAGCACTACGCGGCCAAGGATACGCCCGAGGAGATCGCCGAGTTCGAGATGATGAAGGCCAAGATCGACGGCTTCATGAATCCGGCGACGGCCCTGGTCCGGTACAAGGAGAGCGACACGGGCGTTCCGGCCCGCTACGCCCGTTCGATCGCCTACTATCAGTCCAAGGAGCCGGACCGGGCGCTGAAGATCCTCGACGGCCTGCTGGCCGAGCAGCCCGAGAACCCGTACTTCTGGGAGCTGAAGGGCCAGATTCTTTTCGACTACGGCCGGATCGCCGAAGCCGAGGCGCCGCAGCGCCGCTCGGTCGAGCTCAAACCGGACGCGCCATTGCTGCGGATCAACCTGGGCCAGACCCTGGTCAATCTCGATGATCCCGCCAAGCGCGACGAGGGCATCGCCGAGTTGAAGCGGGTCACCCTGCTCGAGCACGACAATCCGGAGGCGTGGCGCCTGCTGGCCGTGGCCTATGACCGTCGCGGTGACGAGGGGCTGGCCAGGCTGGCCACCGCCGAGCGCTACTACGCCTACGGCGCGCTGAACGAGTCGCGCTCCTTCGCCATCCGCGCCCGCCAGCTGCTCGACCGCTCGAGCACCGACTGGGTGCGGGCCACCGACATCGTCATGGCCTCCGACCCGTCTGACCAGGACATGCGCGCCCTGTCGCGCGAGGCCGGCGGCGGCTGAACCTCCAGGATATCCCCCATATGCGTCTTCTGATCATTGGTGCGCTCGCCCTGACGCTCGCCGCCTGCGGCCAGCCGAAGGTCGAGCCGGAGTTCGGCGCCAAGGTGCGCGCCTATCTGCTCGAAAACCCGGAAGTCCTCGTCGAGGTGTCGCGCGCTCTTGAGGCGAAGCAGCAAGCCGAGCGCGCCGAGAAGGCCAAGGCCAGCATTGGCCCCAACCGCGGCAAGCTGGAGCGCGACATTCGCGACCACGTTCTCAACCCGGACGGGGACATCACCGTGGTCCAGTTCTTCGATTACAACTGCGGCTACTGCAAGGTGATCGCGCCCGAGATTCTGGAGATGGCCCGCACCCGGCCCAATGTCCGGTTCGTGTTCAAGGACATGGTGATTTTCGGCGCCTCCAGCGAATACGCCGCCGCCGCCGCGTCGCTGGCCCGGACCCCGGCCCAGTTCACCTCGATCCACAACGCCCTGATGACCGCCAAGCCGCTGAATGACGCGGCGGTGGATCGCATCCTCATAGCCCACGGCCTCAGCCCTGCCGCCGCCCGCGCCGCCATGGCCGACGGCAAGCGGCAGACCTACCTGCGCGACGTGCAGACGCTGGCCCACGACATGGGCATCGACGGCACCCCGGCCTTCGTGGTCGGCGAAGCCGTCGTCCACGGCGCCGACCCGGACTCGCTCAAGGCCGCCATGGCCGCCGAACTGCGGCGCAAGAACAAGACGACCTAGCGCCGGCCTGGCCCGCTTCGAAGCCGGACGTCAACCCGCGCCGCCGCTTGCTCCGCGCCAGACGGTGCAGGCCTTCGCGCGCCCAACGCAGACGACAAACTACGCGCACTACTATAGGCTGCATATCTGGCTTGAAAATACTACGGCTTAGCCGCACACTATGCGCGATGGCGATTTCGAATGGGACGATGCGAAGGCGGCCGCCAATCTGCTGCGGCATGGCATTTCGTTCACTCTGGCGCGCGACGTGTTTCTCGACCCCCATGGGATCACCACTCCGGATGACAGCATGGACTACGGAGAAGACAGGCACCTTACGATCGGTGAGATAAACAGCCGGCTGATCGCCGTTGTGTGGACCCTTCGCGGTGACCGTACTCGTATCATCTCCGCCCGCCCCGCTGCGCCCAAGGAAAGACGCGCCTACCATGTCTAAGAACCGAGCACCTGCATGACCGAGACCCGAGCATCTGACAGCTTCGACTGGAGCCGGGTCGACGCGTTGACCGACGAGGAAATCCTCGCCGCGGCTCTCGCGGACCCCGATGCTCAACCGGCGACCGACGAGCAACTTGCCCGCATGCGTCCGGCTCCTATGGCGCGCTGGATCCGCATGCGCATGAAGCTCTCGCAGCAGGCCTTCGCGGAGCGGTTCCAGATCCCGATCGGCACACTCCGCGACTGGGAGCAGGGACGAAAAGCGCCGGACGCGGCGACGCGCGCCTATCTTACGGTGATCGCGCAGGACCCCGAGGCCGTTTTGCGCGCATTGGAAGCGCCGCTCAAATCGCCACGCATTCAAGACGACCATCCGCTCGGATCATCGTCGCAAGCCGCTCGCTGAGGTCGACCGACACGGCATGATCTCGATGAGACCGACGCGCTTGCGACTCAAATCAGCCCGGCCAGCGGCGAGCTCGGATCGGCGTACATGCGGCGCGGCATGCGGCCGGCGAGGTAGGCTTCCCGCCCCGCGATGACCGCGTGCTTCATGGCCACGGCCATGCGGATCGGGTCCCTGGCCTCGGCGATGGCGGTGTTCATCAGGATGCCGTCGCAGCCCAGCTCCATGCCGATGACAGCGTCCGAGGCGGTGCCGACCCCGGCGTCGACCAGCACCGGCACCTTCGCCTGCTCGACGATGAGCCGCAGGTTGACCTTGTTCTGGATGCCCAGGCCCGAGCCGATCGGCGCGCCCAGCGGCATGATGGCGGCGGCGCCGGCCTCCTCCAGCTTGCGGCAGTAGACGATGTCGTCGGTGCAGTAGACCATCACGTCGAAGCCCTCGGCGACGAGCAGCTTCAGCGCGCGCAGGGTCTCCTCCATGTCCGGGTAGAGGGTCTTGGGGTCCGAGAGGACCTCCAGCTTGACCAGCGACCAGCCGCCGGCCTCGCGCGCCAGTCGCAGCGTCCGCACCGCCTCCTCGCCGGTGAAACAGCCGGCGGTGTTGGGCAGGTAGGTGAAGCGGTCGGGCTTCACGAAGTCCATGAGCAGCGGCTGACTGGGGTCGGAGATGTTCACCCGCCGCACGGCCACGGTGACGATCTCGGCGCCTGCCGCCTCGGCGGCGGCGGCGTTGGTGGCGTAGTCCTTGTACTTCCCCGTGCCGACGATCAGGCGCGAGGTGAAGGTGCGGCCGGCGACGGTCCAGCTGTCGGCGGCGGGGGTGGTGCTGGCGGGAACGGTCATGACGAGCGGTTTACGCCGGGCGGCGGATCGGGGGAAGGCCGCCTCATCCCCCTGCACCAAATCTGCACAACAGCGGTTCGCCCCCTGCACCCCTCCCCCGTTGACGCTGCGCGCCAGCGGCCGATGATGCTTCCCATGCAGCGCTCGATCCTGATCGTCGATGACGACCCCCACATCCGCCAGCTTCTGGCCTTTGCTCTCGCCAAGGCCGGCCTGGCCACGCGCGAGGCGGAGGACGGCGAGGCGGCGCTGGCCGCCGTGGCCCAGCAGCGGCCCGACCTGGTGGTGCTGGACATCAACATGCCCCGGCTCGACGGCCTGGAGGTCTGCCGCCGGCTGCGGGCCCAAGGCGACCTGCCGATCCTGTTCCTCAGCTCGCGCGACGACGAGATCGACCGGGTGCTGGGCATCGAGCTGGGCGCCGATGACTATGTGGTCAAGCCGTTCAGCCCACGCGAGGTCACCGCCCGTGTCCAGGCTATCCTGCGCCGCACCGCCGGCGGCAAGGCCGTCGACGCCGAGGCGCCCGTCGCCCCGGTGGTGCGCGGCCGGCTGACCCTGAACCTCGACGGCTGGAGCGCCCTGTGGGACGAGCAGGAGGCGGCGCTGACCGTCACCGAGTTCGGCATCCTCAAGACCTTGGCCGCCGCCCCGGCCAAGGTCTTCACCCGCGACGCCATCATCGACCGCCTGCACGGCCCCGGCTTCGCCATCACCGACCGCACCATCGACAGCCATGTCCGCAACCTGCGCGGCAAGTTCACGGCGCTGGGCGGCCATGACGTGATCGAGACCCGGGCCGGGGTCGGCTACCGCCTGGGCGCCTGCACCGGCGCGCGGGCGTGATCGCGCGGCTCAAGGACCTCATCAAGCGCCACTGGCCGCGACTGCGCTTGCGGACCATCCTGCTGATCGTGCTGCTGGTGGTGGCGGCCATGCCCGTGGCCGGCATGGTGCTGCTGCGGGTCTACGAAAACACCCTGGTGCGCCAGACCGAGGTCGAGCTGGTCAGCCAGGGCGCGGCCCTGTCGGCGACAGCCCAGGCCCTGTGGCCGGGCGCGGCCCCGCCGGTCAGGGCGCCGGACAAGGACGCCCCCGGCTACTATCGCCCCGAAAGCACCGGCATCGACCTGTCGGCCTCGCCCGTGCTGCCGTCGCGGCCGCCGGCGACCTTCGCCGCCCGGCCCCCTGACCCGGACGCCCTCGCCGTGCTGCCGGCGCTGGGCCCGATCATCGACGAGACCACCCGCACCACCCTCGCCTCCGTCGTGGTCATGGACCGCAACGGCCGGGTCGTCCTGGGCCTGGGCGAAGGCCGCAGCCTGGCAGACCTCAAGGAGGTGAAATCGGCGCTGGGCGGCGAGCCGCTGACCGTGATGCGGCGGCTGTCGGACTACCGCAAACGCTATGACTTCGAGTGGCTGAGCCGCGCTTCCGGCATCCGCCTGCACCACGCCCGGCCGATTGTCGTGAACGGCCGGGTCGAGGGGGTGATTCTGCTGTCACGCTCGCCCCGCGCGCTGTTCCGCGGCCTGTACGAGGATCGCGGCAAGTTCCTGCTCGGGCTGGCCGGGATCATCGCCATTCTGGTGGTGCTGTCGGGCCTGGTCTCGCGGGGCATCACCCGGCCCATCGAGGCGCTGAGCCGGGCCTCGCGCGACGTGGCCTCCGGGGCCGGCGAGGTTCCGGCCACGCCGCGCACGGCGGCGGTCGAGATCCGGCAGCTCTATGAGGACTTCGCGGTCATGGCCGCCGCCATCGCCCGGCGCTCGCGCTATCTGAGGGACTTCGCCGCCGCCGTCAGCCACGAGTTCAAGACGCCGCTGGCCGGCATCACCGGCGCGGTCGAGCTGCTGCAGGACCATGGCGCGACCATGAAGCCGGAGGACCGCCAGCGGTTCCTGGGCAACATCGCCGCCGACAGCGGACGGCTCAACCAGCTGGTCACCCGCCTGCTCGACCTGGCGCGGGCCGACATGGCGCGGCCGGAAGCCGGGGTGGCCGTGGACGCGGCGCCGTCGGCGCTGCGCGTGGCCGACGCCCTGGGCGGGCGCGGCGTGGCGGTGACCCTGGATTTCCCGGACAACCTGCCCCGCGTCGCCGCGCCGGAAGCGACGCTCGAGACCATGCTGACCGTGCTGGTGGAAAACAGCCGTCAGGCCGGCGCCACCGCCGTGACGGTGACCGCATCGTCGCACGACGGCCGGGTCATGCTGGCGGTGACGGACAATGGGCCGGGTGTGGCGGAGGGCGACCGCGAGCGGCTGTTCGAGCCCTTCTTCACCAGCCGGCGGGCCGAGGGCGGCACAGGCCTGGGCCTGGCCATCGCCCGGTCGCTTCTGGCCGCCAGCCAGGGCGAGATCCGGGGCGAACCCTCGCCCCAAGGGGCGCGGTTCGTGATCTCGCTGCCGGCGGCGATGGCGGAAGGCTAGGAGTCTGCCTGGGCCTCGGCCAGGGCGGCGGCCTTGGCCGCGGCCTTGGGCGTGGGCTTGGGGGCGGTGAGCGAACTGACCGTGACTTCACCGATCTCGACCTTCACGCCGAGGAAGGTCATGCCGCCGTCGAAGCTGATTTCGTTCTGGGCGACTTCATTGCTGCGCTTGAGCAGGGAGGCGTCGCTATGGGTCAGGTGCAGCAGCATCGCCTTGCGCTTGACGCCCCGGCCTTCGGCTTCGGCGATGGCGGTGCGCAGTTCGGAGACGGCGTCACGCTTGCGGGCGGGCGGCGTGTAACGGCTCAGGGCCGGGGTGGTCTGGTTCATGTATGGTCGCCTTTCTCCCCCGACGCCCCGCGACGCGGGTCGAGTGTCGGGCAGGACGGCGGTCTGGCGAGTCGCCGTACAGGGCTCCTGGGGAGCGTGGAACCTTTCTAGCACGAAAGGACCCGCTGCGCCGCACACAAACGAAAAACGGGCCGGCGTGAGCCGGCCCGTCATCGTCGTTCAACAGGGGGCGAGGGTTACTCGGCCGAGCCCAGTTGACCGGCGGACATCTTGCCGCTGCGCTGATCGCGCTCAAGCTCGAAGCTGAGCTTCTGGCCTTCATAGATCGAACCGAGCGACGAACGCTCAACCGCCGACACGTGCACGAACACGTCGCCGCCGCCGGCGTCAGGTTGGATGAAGCCGAAGCCCTTGGTGGCGTTGAACCACTTAACAGTACCGGTAGCCATTGTAATATTGCCTTGCAGAAAGTCGGTATCACGGCCCGCGAGATGCGACCGCACGATCAAAATTCCAGGAGGTAAGGAGGGCTTTTGCAGGTCAATCCAGAGGATTTCCGCAATCGCTGGCCGAGCCAGATCGAAATTCGATGGCAGCCTTATCTCACGAAGGGCGAGAATCGGCAAGTTTGTATTTCTGGCCGGCTGCCCGGAAACTGAGAGGGCGCCATCGAATACACCTAGCCTCCCCCGATAAAGGTCACGATCTCGAAGCGGTCGTTCTCGAGCACGGGCGTCGCGGCGTGCAGGCTGCGCGGCACGATCTCGAGGTTGCGTTCGACCGCCACCTTGCGGGTTTCAAGCCCGAGGGCCGCGACCAGATCAGCCACGGTGGGAGCGTTCTCGACGTCCCGTTGCTCGCCATTGACGAAGATGCGCATGGTCCCGCGCTTGTGACCCCGGCAAAGCAAAGATACAAGGGCCGCGAAACGACGGCGGGGCCGAATGGGCAAACCCATCCATGTGCTGAGCGGGCCGAACCTCAACCTGTTGGGGACCCGCGAGCCGGAAATCTATGGACGCGACACGCTGGCCGATGTGCAGGCGCGGTGCGAGGCTCGCGCCGCGGCGCTTGGCCACGCCATCCTGTTCCGGCAGTCCAACCACGAGGGACAGCTGATCGACTGGGTGCAGGAGGCCCGCACCGAGGCCAGCGCCCTGATCATCAATCCCGCGGGCTATGGTCACACCTCCGTGGCCCTGCTCGACGCGCTGAAGACTCTCGCTATACCGATCATCGAATGCCACCTGTCGAACCCGGCCGCGCGCGAGGCGTTTCGCCGGGAGACCTATGTTTCACTCGCCGCCACCGGGGTCGTCTCTGGCTTCGGGGCCGCAAGCTACGAACTGGCGGTCCAGGCCGCCGCCGGCCTGATCGACGCCCCGCGCGCCTCGGCCTGACCTGAAAACCCTAAGGTAGACGCTTCATGACCACGCCCAAGGCCGTTCCCGAGTCCGGCGACGCCGCCCAGACCATCGACACCAAGGTGGTCCGCAAACTGGCCGACATCCTGAAAGACACCGGCCTGACCGAGATCGAGGTCGAGACCGGCGGTCTGAAGATCCGCGTCGCCCGCGAACTGACCGCCGCGCCAGCCGCCGCCGTCTACCAGCCCGTGGCCGCCGCCCCGGCTCCTGCCGCGCCCGCCGCCCCGGCCGCCGCGCCCGCCGTGGAAGCCGCCCCGGCCGTCGCCGCCGGCGACAAGGTCAAGTCGCCGATGGTCGGCACAGTCTATCTGTCGTCGCAGCCGGGGGCGGACACCTTCGTCAAGGTCGGACAGTCGGTCGCCGAGGGCCAGACCCTGCTGATCGTCGAAGCCATGAAGACCATGAACCCGATCCCCTCGCCGCGCGCCGGCAAGATTGTCGAGATCCTGGTGTCTGACGCCCAGCCCGTCGAGTTCGGCGAGCCCCTCGTCATCATCGAATAGGCCCCGCCGTGTTCGAGAAAATCCTGATCGCCAACCGCGGCGAAATCGCCCTGCGGGTCCACCGCGCCTGCAAGGAAATGGGCATCGCCACCGTGGCGGTCCACTCCGAGGCCGACGCCAACGGCATGTGGGTGCGGCTGGCCGACGAGAGCGTCTGCATCGGCCCGGCGCCGGCCGCCAAGAGCTACCTGAACATCCCCTCGATCATCGCCGCCTGCGAGATCACCGGGGCCCAGGCGGTTCACCCCGGCTACGGCTTCCTGTCGGAAAACGCCCGCTTCGCCGAGATCGTGAACGCCCACGGCTTCACCTTCATCGGGCCCAAGCCCGAACACATCCGGATGATGGGCGACAAGATCACCGCCAAACAGGCCGTCAAGGACGCCGGCATCCCGGTCGTCCCCGGTTCCGACGGCGGCGTGACCACCGAGGAAGAGGCCTTCGAGGCGGCCGCGAAGATCGGCTTCCCGGTCCTGATCAAGGCCGCCGCCGGCGGCGGCGGACGCGGCATGAAGGTCGCGGCCACCCAGGAGGACCTCTACGAGGCCGTCTCCACGGCCCGCTCGGAAGCCCGCGCGGCCTTCGGCGACGACACCGTCTACATGGAGCGCTACCTCCAGACCCCGCGGCACATCGAGCTGCAGGTCGTGGCCGACAGCCACGGAAACGTGGTCCATCTGGGCGAGCGTGACTGCTCGCTGCAGCGCCGCCACCAGAAGGTGCTGGAGGAGGCCCCCTCCCCGGCCCTGACCCCCGCCGAGCGCGCCGCCATCGGCAAGGTCGTCGTCGATGCCATCCGCGCCATCGGCTACCTGGGCGTCGGCACCATCGAGTTCCTTTGGGAGAACGGCGAGTTCTTCTTCATCGAGATGAACACCCGCCTTCAGGTCGAGCACCCGGTCACCGAGGCCATCACCGGCATCGACCTCGTCCGCGAGCAGATCCGCATCGCCGCCGGCCTGCCGCTGTCGTTCACCCAGGAGGACGTCACCTTCGACGGCCACGCCATCGAGTGTCGGATCAACGCCGAGAACGCCCGCACCTTCACCCCCTCGCCCGGCACCATCACCGGTTTCCACGCCCCCGGCGGCCTGGGCGTGCGGCTCGATAGCGCCCTCTACGACGGCTATTCGATCCCGCCCTACTACGACAGCCTGATCGGCAAGCTGATCGTCCACGGCCGCGACCGCGCAGAATGCATCGCCCGCACCCAGCGCTGCCTGAACGAGATGGTGGTCAGCGGCGTGGAGACGACCATCCCGCTGTTCCAGGACCTGCTGCAGCAGGAAGATATCCGCAAGGGCGACTACAACATCCACTGGCTGGAAAAGTGGATCAAGGCGCAGGGGTAGCGGCCTCCCTCCCCTTTATGGGGAGGGACAGACCTGCGAAGCAGGTCAGGGTGGGGTAAGTGGCGACCAGTCACGACCTGTCCGGTAGCGTCTCATTTCCCCACCCGGTCCGGCTTCGCCGAACCACCCTCCCCACAAGGGGGAGGGAGTTCATGTGCTACAACACCCCCTATGGCCCATGACGTCTTCGACCTCGAGGAACTGCTCGCCTGCTACCGGCGCGGCGTGTTTCCGATGGCCGACGCGCGGGAGGATGACCGGGTCTTCCTGATCGATCCGCAGCGGCGGGGCGTCGTCCCGCTCGACGGCTTCCACGTCTCGAAACGGCTGGCGCGGACCGTGCGGAGCAATCGGTTCTCGGTCACCGTCGACGAGGACTTCCACGCGGTGCTGGAGGCCTGCGCCGAGGCTGTGCCCGGCCGCACCGAAACCTGGATCAACCACCCCATCCAGCGCATGTACGAGGCGCTGCATCGCCAGGGCCGCGCCCACAGCGTCGAGGTGCGCCAGGACGGCGCCCTGGTCGGCGGCCTATACGGCGTGTCGCTGGGCGGAGCGTTCTTCGGCGAGAGCATGTTCAGCCGCGCGCGCGACGCCAGCAAGGTGGCGCTGGTCCATCTGGTGGCGCGATTGATCGCCGGCGGCTACCGGCTGCTGGACACCCAGTTCCTGACCGAGCACCTCACACAGTTCGGAACCGTCGAGATCAGCCGGCAGGTCTATCGTCGCCGGCTGGACGAGGCGCTGGCGGTCGAGGGGGACTTCTACCGCTTCGTCGGCGCCGGGGCGGCGGCCCTGCAGGAGATCAGCCAGGCGTCATAGACCGGGTGCTGCAGCGGGTTGAGGCCGGGCGAGGAGGCGAACATCCAGCCGCGGAACACCTGGCGCGGCGCCGGTGCGGCGCGGCCGGGCGCGGCCTTGGGCTGCGAATCCACCGTCATGTACACGGCCGAGTCGGGCTGCTCCTCGTCATCGGCGGTCGTCTCGCAGGCGCGGACGGTGAAGATCAGGGTTTTGTAGCGGATCGGCTGGCCGACGGGCGCCTCGAATTTCAGGGTCTCGGCGGTCACCTTGTCGATGGCCTGGATGATCGCCGCGCCGCCTCGGACGCGGGGCTTGGGCGCGGCCGGCTTCTCGGCGACCTTGGGCTTGGCGGCCGCCTGGGCCGGCTTCTCGGCAGTGATCGGGGCGGGCATCGGAGCAGGCGCGGGCGCGGGCCGCACGGGCGGCGGCTCTTCGGCGGCCGGGGCCACGGGCTCGGCTGGCGGCGTGACGGGCGGGGTCGGCGCCGGCTGCCGCGCCTGCGCCAGACTCGCGGCGGTCGCGAGCGCCAGACCGGCCAGAAGGGTGAGCCTCAGCCGCATGGACAGGATCCTATTCCGGGGTCCAGGCTTGGTAGTCGCCGGTGGCCTTGTCGCGCTGGCCCTCGCCGCTGATAGAGCCTTTGGGGCGCCAGGCATGGACCGTACCGGTCAGGTTGGGACGATGTTCCTTCTCCCAGGCGCGGCGCGGCAGCGGGTGGGTCGTCGGCGGTTCGTCGAAGGTGTAGCGCAGCCAGCCGTGCCAGTCGGGCGTCACCTTCGAGGCTTCGGCGTAACCGTTGTAGATCACCCAGCGGCGCTTGCGCCCCACGTCGTAGCTGTCGCGGTCGTCGCGCGCCTCGTAGTATTTGTTGCCCAGCTCGTCCTGGCCGACGAAGACGCCGCGGCGTCCGATATGGAACTTCTGGCCGATCGTGGCGCCGTTCCACCAGGTGAAGATCGCTTTGAGCACGCGCTGATCCGGTAATTTCAAGGCTGTTGAGGCGGGCGGACCATAGCCGTTGGCCCGCGCGGCGTCCAGCGCGCCGCCCCGCAACATCTTGTGGATGGGACACCATGGGCACGCCATATCTATTGCCCGCGTCCGGCCCGCTCTCTAGCCTTGCCAGAACCTGTGCAGGAGAGTCGGGCCCATGCGTTTTGCGAGGCGGCTGGCGAAGAGAACGCCCCTCGAGCTCGAGTTGCGGACAGTCGAGACCGCCGACGCCCTGCACGGGGTGCTCGCGCCGCGCGGCTGGACCACCGCGCGGGTCGAGGCCTGGCTGGACTGGGCGGAGTCGGCGACCACCGACGGCGGCCCCCCGATACGCGACGGCTTGCTGGCCGGAGGCCCGGAACGCTTCGCGGCCGCCATCGCCCGGCGCGCCGCCGCCCTGGGGGCCTTTGACCGCAAACCGGACGGCTCGGCCTTCCAGGCGGAGCTGCAGGCCCTCCTCTCCCTGGGTCTGGCCGCCTTCGGGCCCGGCCGGCCACTCGATGGCGCCGGAGACATCCCCGTCGCCGGGACTCCGGCCTTCACCCTCGCCGTCCGCCGGCTGATCGCCGAGACAGAGGGCCGCGCCCTGGCTGTTCGCGCCGCGGGCTTCGTCGGCGAGCGCCTGCACGCGGTGGCCGATGCGGTTCGCCGCTGCGAGGGCGACGCCGTCGCCTGCGCCGACCCGGCCGGCAACCCCGCCCTTGCGCGAACCGCCCTCGCCGCCCGGGCGGCCGGCGCCGGGGACGACGCCATCGCCAACGCCATCGCGCTCGGCCTGTCGGGCGACGCACCCGACGCGACCTGGCTGCAGCTGCCGCCGGTCCCGGGGATGATCGCCGCCGCCGATCCCACGCTGCTGGGCGCCGAACAGGCGACGGCCGGCTGGCGCACCGGCGCCCTGGCCCTGGCCCGCGATCCCGACACCGCCCGCCGGCTGCAGGCCGCCGCGGCCGGGCCCCGCGCGGCCCTCGACGTGCGCACCCTGGTCCACGACGCCGGGGACCTGGCCCAGGCGATCCGCATCGTCGGCCTCGCCCTCAAGGTCCAGGCGGCCGACTCGGGCAGGGCGGCTGTCCTGACGCTGGCCGGCGTCGCGGAACAGATCATGGGCGCGGGGCTCGCCTATGCCAGCGATGCGGGTCGCGACGCCGCCCGGGCCCTGTGGACCGCCGCGACCGAAGTCGCCCGCGATCTGGACGACGCCACGCCCGGCCTGCCCCCGCTGACGATCACGCCGCTGGACGACGCCGAACTGGCGTTGCAACTGGGCGGGCCGAGCCTGGGAACCGCGCCCCTCCCCGTCCTGACCGCCCTGGCCGAGACGGCCGACGGCGAGGTCGTCCGGGTGCTGCCCGCCGCCGTGCTCGACGGCCTGACCGCGCTGGGCGCCGACCTGGACGCCGCCCGGGTTCATGCGCTGGGCCACGGCACGCTGGAAGACGCGCCTGGCGTCGGCCATGCCGAGTTGCAGCACTGTGGCTTCACGCAACACGAGATCGAGGCCGCCGAGGGGCAGCTGCCGTTCGCCGCGACCCTTTCGGAAGCGTTCGCGCCCGGCGTCATCGGGGTCGGCTTCGTCGCCGACGTGCTGGGCGCCTCGACCGAGGCGGTCACAGGCGCGGCATTCGACACCCTGGGCTTCGCCGGCTTCACCCGCGCCGATGTCCGGGCCGCCGAGCAGTACGCGCTGGGGGCCGGCGATCTGACCGACTGCCCCGGCCTGAACGAGGCGGCGCGCGCGGTGTTCGCCGCACCTGACCTGGCGGCGCGCCTGGCGATGACGGCCGCGGTCGAGACGGTCTGCGACCTGCCGGCCGTCACCGACCTGGCCCTGCCCTTCACCGCCACGCCCGCCGATGCGTTGGCCGCGCAGCAGGCCGCCGTCCGCGCCGGGATCGGCGCCTTCCGCATCATGCGCGAGCCAGCGCCTGCCGCCTTCACCCTGGGCCTGCCCGAACCTGAGGCGCCCAGGGTCACGCGCCCCGAGCCCACGATCACCGAGCGGGTGGTCGAGAAGATCGTCGAGGTCGAGGTCGAGCGCACGCGCCGCAAGTTGCCCGATCGCCGCAAGGGCTACATCCAGAAGGCGGCCGTCGGCGGCCACAAGGTCTATCTGCACACCGGCGAGTACGACGACGGCGAACTGGGCGAGATTTTCATCGACATGCACAAGGAAGGCGCCGCCTTCCGCAGCCTGATGAACAACTTTGCCGTCTCGATCTCGATCGGTCTGCAGTACGGCGTGCCGCTGGACGAGTTCGTCGACGCCTTCGTCTTCACCCGCTTCGAGCCGGCCGGTCCGGTGACCGGAAACGACTCGGTCAAGTCGGCGACCTCGATCCTCGACTATGTGTTCCGCGAACTGGGCGTCAGCTACCTGGGCCGCGACGACCTCGCCAACGCCGACCCCGGCGAGCTGAACGCCGACGGCCTGGGCCGCGGCAAGGCCGACGACGATGGCGCGCCGATGGTCACGCTCGACGTCGAGCCGCAGCCGGCCTCGCGGTTCATCTCCAGGGGCTTCGCCCGCGGCGCGGCGCCCGACAACCTCGTCTTCCTGCCTTTCGGCGGCCGCAAGGCGGAAGTTGACGGCGAACTGATGCAGCGCGCCGCCGGCGTCTGCCCGGCCTGCGGCGACCTGGCCGTGATCGGCGGGGTGTGCGGGGCGTGTGGGTCGCAGGGCGAGGGGTAGCTCCTCACCTCGTCATCGTCGGACTTGTTCCGTAGCCTGTCCTCGGGTCGGCCTTCGGCCGAGCCCGGGGGACCCATGAACACCGGCATTCGAGATCGTGTGCTGTCTATCGCCGAGCCTCTTTCGGAAGCTCGGTGCGCATGGGTCGTCGGAACAAGTCCGACGATGACGGCAGTGGGTGGCGTGTGCTCCATGCTCAACACGGCTTTAAGCTTGCGGCGTTAAGGATGGCCGCAGCCACCGACCGGAAAGCCGCGCCGCCATGACCCGTCTCGCCCTCCTCGCGCTTGCCGCCGCGCTCGTCGCCTCGCCGGCCGCCGCCCAGAACGCCGGGCAGATCGCCCGGGTGAAGGCCGGGGCCAGCTGCCCGGGCTGCAACCTCTTCCAGGCCGATCTCTCGAGGCTCGAGAAGACCGGCCAGAACCTCTCCCGGGCCCGGCTGCGCCAGGCCGACCTCAGCCTGGTGGTCATGAACCGCGCCAGCTTCGCCCGCGGCGACCTGCGCGACGTCAACGCCTATGGCGGCGTTTTCGGCGGGGCCAGCTTCGCCGGCGCCAACCTGACCAACGCCAGCTTCGTGGGCGCCTATCTGGTCGGCGCGCGGTTCGACGGCGCCAACCTGTCCGGCGTGAACTTCAGCGGGGCTGAACTGGACCGGGCCAGCGGCCTGACCCAGGGCCAGCTCGACCGCGCCTGCGGCGACCAGGCCACCCGTCTGCCGCGCGGGCTTCGCATACCGGCGTGTCGCTGAAATCCAAAGGGTTACCGCGATTTAAGTGGAGTTCCGCAGGCGCGCGGGCCAAACCAGTAATCAGCCTTCTCCGCCTGGAGCCGCCTGTCTGCTGATGACCCGTTTCGGCCTCGCCCTGTCGCTGTTCATCCTGTCGGGCGCCTTCGTAGCCACGCCGGCCAGGGCGATGATGGGTGAGAAGGACATCCCGCGACTGGTCTCCTTCGGCGGCGCCTGCGTCAGGTGCGACCTGTCGGGCCGGCGCCTGACCAACGCCCGGTTTTCCGGCGCAAACTTCGTCGGCGCCACGCTGGTCAACGCGGACCTGCGCGGCGCGACCTTCATGAATTCCAGCTTCCAGGCGGCGCGGCTGACCAACGCCGACCTGCGCGGCGCCGAGATCATCGGCAGCGACTTCACCGCCGCCGACTTCACCAACGCCTCGCTCGACGGCGTCGAGGCCCCGGGCGCCAGCTTCATCCGCGCCAACTTCACACGCGTCAGCGCCAAGGGCGCGGAAATGCCCGGCGTGAACCTCACCTCCGCCAACCTCTCGGGCGCCCGGTTTACCGGCGCCGAGCTGGTCGGCGCACAACTGGTGAAGGTCGATGGCCGCGGCGCCGATTTCGCCGACGCGGAACTGACCGGCGCCATGATGGTGGCTGGCCGCTTCGATCGCGCCTCGTTTCGGGGGGCGGACCTGGACCATGCCGTTCTGACCGGCGCGAGCTTCGACGGCGCCGATTTCCGGGGCGCCAGCCTTGAGGGGGCGATCCTGACCGGCGCCAATCTGGGCGGCGCCCGCAATCTGCGCCAGAGCCAGCTGGACGACGCCTGCGGCGACAGCAAGACGCAGTTGCCGCCGGGGCTGAAGATCAAGACCTGCAGCGGTCGCCGGATGATCATTGTGCGCGACGCCATGACGCCGCCGGAACCGCCCGCGCCGCCGGCCCCGCCCCGGTCGCCCAGGGCGGCGTCACCCTCGCCGAAGATGATCGTGGCCGCACACTAGGGGCGCGGCTCCATAGCCTTCAGTTCAGACGGCAACCCACGACCATCCGTCATGCCCCGACCTGTTGGGGACCATGACGGATGGCTGTGGGCCGCGCTCCGCCCCCTTACTTGATCGGCGGGGCGAGCCGGATGTGCAGTTCCTTCAGCTGACGCTCCTCGACCTCGGAGGGGGCGTTCATCAGCAGGTCCTGGCCCTGCTGGTTCAGCGGGAAGGCGATGACCTCGCGGATCGCGGTCTGGCCGGCCAGCAGCATGACGATGCGGTCGATGCCGGGGGCCAGACCGCCGTGCGGCGGGGCGCCAAAGCGGAAGGCGTTCAGCATGCCGCCGAACTGCTCCTCGACCACGTCGGCGCCGTAGCCGGCGACCTCGAAGGCCTTGAGCATGATCTCCGGCCGGTGGTTCCGGATCGCGCCGGAGCACAGCTCGTAGCCGTTGCAGACGATGTCGTACTGGTAGGCGAGGATCGACAGCGGATCCTGGGTCTCCAGCGCCTCCATCCCGCCTTGGGGCATCGAGAAGGGGTTGTGGCTGAAGTCGACCTTCTTCTCGTCCTCGCTCCACTCGAACATCGGGAAGTCGACGATCCAGCAGAAGTCGAAACGATCCTCGTCGATGAGCTTCAGCTCCGTGCCCACGCGGGTACGGGCCGCGCCGGCGAACTTGTAGAAGACCTTGGGATCACCGGCGGCGAAGAAGGCGGCGTCGCCCTGCCCCAGGCCCAGCTCGGCCATCAGCGCCTGCGTCGGCTCCTGGCCGAGGTTCTTGGCGATCGGGCCGCCCCAGCCGCCCTGGTCCTCGGACCAGAAGATGTAGCCCAGGCCCGGCTGGCCCTCGCCCTGCGCCCAGCTGTTCATGCGGTCGCAGAAGGCGCGGGAGCCGCCGGTCGGCGCCGGGATGGCCCAGACGGCGTTCTTGGCGTCGGCGCCGAGGATCTTGGCGAACAGGCCAAAGCCGCCGTCCCGGAAATGGCCGGAGACCTGCGCCATCTTGATGGGGTTGCGGGTGTCGGGCTTGTCGCTGCCGTACCAGGCGATGGCGTCGGCGTAGGCGATGCGCGGGAACGGATAGGGGGTCACCGGCTTGCCGCCGGCGAACTCCTCGAACACGCCATGCATCACCGGCTCAATCGCAGCAAAAACATCCTCTTGCGTGACAAAGCTCATCTCGACGTCGAGCTGGTAGAACTCCAGCGAACGGTCGGCGCGCAGGTCTTCGTCGCGGAAGCAGGGCGCGATCTGGAAGTAGCGGTCGAAGCCCGACACCATCAGCAGCTGCTTGAACTGCTGCGGGGCCTGCGGCAGGGCGTAGAACTTGGACGGGTGCAGGCGCGAGGGCACCAGGAAGTCGCGCGCGCCTTCCGGCGAGGAGGCGGTCAGGATCGGCGTCTGGTACTCGAGGAAGCCCTGCCCGACCATGCGGTGGCGGATCGAGTGGATCACCTTGCTGCGCAGGACGATGTTCCGGTGCAGCGTCTCGCGACGCAGGTCGAGGTAGCGGTGCTTGAGGCGGATCTCCTCGGGATAATCCGGCTCGCCGAACACTGGCAGCGGCAACTCGGCCGCCTCCGACAGGATCTCGATGGCCGACACCCGGATCTCGACCTCGCCCGTGGGCAGGTTGGCGTTGATGGTCTCGGCCGAGCGGGCCACCACCTCGCCGTCGACGCGGATCACGCTCTCGGTGCGCACCCGCTCGATCAGGTCGAAGCCCGGCGTGGTCGGCGAAATGACCAGCTGGGTCAGGCCGTAGTGGTCGCGCAGATCGACGAAGACCAGGCCGCCATGGTCGCGCTTGCGATGGATCCAGCCCGACAGCCGCACATTGGCGCCGGTGTCGCCGCCACGGAGCTGACCACAGGTGTGAGTGCGATAGGCGTGCATGATCTCAAGACATCTTCTGGCGGCTCGAAAGCCGGATTCCGGGAGGCGCGGAAGGGCGCATGAGGAGGCCGGAAAGTCAAGGATTCGGGGTGGAGATGTCCGGGGACATGTACCGTCTTCGGCACGTGTCCCCGGTAGCTTGAAGCGGCGGGGGACACGCACTGAAGTGCATGTCCCCGACCGACCGCACCTTCTCTCGCAAGGGGAGAAGGGGTTGAAGCATCCACAGTCCCGCCCCGCCTGTCCACGCCTGCCCATCGTTCACCCGTCGCCGCCTTTGCCATGCATGCTAAACCAACCCTGTGATCACCCGCCCCCGCCAGCTGACCATTCCGCTCGCCAGCCCGCCGCTCCACACGCGGGCGGCGTTCGTGGAGTCGGCGGCCAATGCCCAGGCGCTGGCGCTGCTGGACCGCTGGCCGGACTGGCCGGGCGGGGTGCTGGCGCTGGTCGGACCCGAGGGATCGGGCAAGACACACCTGGCGACGATCTGGGCGGCGGAGGCCGGCGCGACGCGCTACAGCCCCGGCGATGACCTGGCCGCCCTGGCCGGCAAGCCGGTGCTGGTCGAGAACGCCGATCGGGCCGGCGACGAGGCGCTGTTCCACCTGATCAACCGCGCCCCGACCGACGGCGGGCTGTTGCTGACGGCGCGGACTCGGCCGGCGAGCTGGGCCGCCGCCCTGCCCGACCTGCGCTCTCGCCTGAACGCCCTGACCGTGGCCGAGCTCGGCGAGCCCGACGACGCGCTGCTGATCGCGGTGCTGGAGGCCCTGTTCCGCGAGAAGCTGCACCGCCCCGCGCCGGACCTTTACGCGTATCTGCTCAAGCGCATGCCCCGCTCGGTCGCCGCCGCCCGCGAGATGGTCCGCCTGCTGGACCAGGCCGCCGGCGAGCAGGGCCGGCCGCTGAACCGCGTGCTGGCCAGGGAAGTGCTCGACGAGACGCCGGACCTGTTCGAGGGTTAGGCGGCTGGCTCGTCGGCGGGCGACGTCAGACCGTCGCGCAGCTGGCGCACGCATTTCGCGCTGCCCCTCCGGATCATTTCCCGAAGGCGCTCGCCGTTGTTCGCCATGATCTCATCGTACTTCGGCGACTTATGAGGTTTCTTGAGTTCGACGTTGCATTTCGCCGTGCCGACCAAGACGCCACTCCTTGCGTCGAAGACCCGGACGTAGGTTTGAAAGACGAGGCCATAGCGCTGCCAGGCCGGCGAAAGACTTGGCTTCACATCGAACAGATTAAGGTTCGCCGGAGCAACTGCGACAATGTAGTCGGCACGCCCTCCGTTGGCGACGAGCAGGTCCGTCCGGGCGTCGGTGAGGAGCAGAGGGGCCACGACATATCCCCCTTTGGAGGACGCCCAGAACGCCGCGACTTCAGCGCCGATCAGGTTCGCCGGCTCCTCAAGCTGGAGATCGGCGGCCATCTTCGCGCCCTCGGCGAGCACCCGCGCGCGCCATGCCTCAATTGCACCCGTCTTGGGTGCCTGCCCTACTCGCGACATCGGTGCCTGCCCTACTCGCATCATCGCAATAATCGGAAGAGTCCGACGAATTGTGTAGGTCACCGCGGGACCAGAAGGCGCTGGCGTGCCTAGGATAGGAGCGGCGATGGGCTGTGTAGCCTCGCGGCCTATAGCCGTGCTGGCGACAAGGGAAACGCCCATCGCAATTGCCAAGCTTCGCAACATACGCGCCCCCAAGATCCTGCGATGCCTATTGGCAAGCGGCGGATGCGAGGGTCAAGCAAAGATCTGTTCGGGGACTGAGCCCCCTCAGTGCGCGCCACCGCCCGCCGGCAGGTGGCTCTTGTCGTGCTTGCCGACGCGGTCGACCAGGGTCTGGCCGGCCTGGTTCATGCCGATCAGCTCGACCTCCGCGCCCTGGCGGCGATAGCGGAAGACCACCTTGTCGACGGCGGCGACGCCGGTCAGGTCCCACAGATGAGCGTCGGTCATGTCGATTTCGACCCGGGTCGGATGGCCGTGATACTCGAAGAAGGCGGCGAAGAGGTCGGCGGAGGCGAAGAACAGCTGGCCGCTGACCTTGTAGCGCAGCACCCCCTCCTCCGGCGTCTCGATCTCGGTCACGCTGATGGTCTTGCCGACCTTGCGCATGAAGAAGACCGCCGACAGCAGCACGCCCAGCACAACGCCCTTGGAGAGGTCGTGGGTCAGCACGACGGTCACCGTGGTGGCGATCATCACGATCGACGACTGGGCCGGCGTGGACCGCAGGTTGACCACCGACTTCCAGTCGAAGGTGCCGACCGAGACCATGATCATCACCGCCACCAGGGCCGCCATCGGGATCATCGCCACCCAGTCCTGCAGCACCAGGATCAGAAACAGCAGGAACAGCCCGGCCCACAGGGTCGACAGCCGCCCGCGCGCGCCGGAGGTCACATTGATGATCGACTGGCCGATCATGGCGCAGCCGGCCATGCCGCCGAAGAAGCCGGAGGCGATGTTGGCGATGCCCTGGCCGCGCGTCTCGCGGTCCTTGTCGGACGGGGTGTCGGTGATGTCGTCCAGCAGGTTGGCGGTCAGCAGCGATTCCAGCAGGCCGACGAAGGCCAGCGTCGCCGCCACCGGCGCGACAATTGTGAAAGTTTGCCAGGTCAGCGGCACGGCCGGCAGGTGGAAGAACGGCAGGGTGGTCGGCATCTGGCCCATGTCGCCGACCGTGCGGACGTCGAGCTTGAGGAATACCGCCACGATGCTGAGCACGACGATGGCCACCAGCGGGGCCGGGACCGCCTTGGTGATCAGGGGGAAGCCGTAGATGATCGCGAGGCCCGCGCCGACCATGACGAAGGTCTGCCAGTTGGCGCCGATCAGCTCGGGCATCTGGGCCATGAAGATGAGGATGGCCAGCGAGTTGACGAAGCCGGTCATCACGCTGCGCGAGACGAACTTGATGTAGCGGCCCAGCCTGAGCAGGCCGACGATGACCTGGAACACCCCGGTCAGGATGGAGGCGGCGAACAGGTATTCGACGCCGTGGTCCTTCACCAGCATGACCATCAAGAGCGCCATGGCCCCGGTGGCCGCCGAGATCATGGCCGGACGCCCGCCGACGAAGGCGATGGTCACGGCGATGATGAAGCTGGCGTAGAGGCCGACCGCCGGATCGACCCCGGCGATGATCGAAAAGGCGATGGCCTCGGGAATCAGGGCCAGGGCGACGACGGTCCCGGCCAGCAGGTCACGGCGGGGGTTGGCGAGCCATTGCTGACGCGCGGAAGCGATAATCGACATTGTTGCATTCACTACAGGCGGGCCGCCGGCGAAGGTCGCATCAGCGGCGCGCAGATTTCCCGGGGGATCGGCGCCCGGGGTAGCCACCCGGTCGCGCCGGGTCCTTGGAGGGGGCGGTCATCGTCGATGTCGCCCCGCAAATCAAGGCCGCGCGGCCGCGGCCGTCAGAGAATCGCCACCACGGCAAAGCCGATGTAGGTGCCGATGGCGGTGCCGAGCGTGCCGGCGATGACACCCGGCAGGACGAGGTCCTCGCGTCCGAACGCCTCGGCCAGGGACACCGCGCTGGTCGCCCCGCCGATGTTGGCGTTGGAGGCGATGGCGACGATCTCCGGCTCGATCTTCAGCAACTGGGCTCCGGTGATCAGCACCACGCCGTGCACCAGCATCAGGATGGTCACGAAGCCCATCAGCATCAGGCCCAGCGGGCCCGAGGCGATCAAGGCGGCGATGTCGATGCTGGCGCCGACGACGATGAGGAACACATAGACCCCGTACAGTCCGAGCGGCCGGCTCAGCGTCATGCGGGCGACGACCGGGATCTGCGCCGCGACCAGCGCCAGGGTGGTCAGGATCAGGATGGAGGGGACCGGAAAGCCCAGGTCCTTGAGCCAGGCGGCGAGCAGGTTGGCGATGACCACGCCGGTCAGGGCCAGGGCGAGCGGTAGGGCGACGGCGAGGCTGCCGGTCAGGGGCGCGGCCGCGACGGCGTCCTCGGCCCCCTCCTCCGCCGCCACGGCGGTCCGCTCGCCCGGCTTGCCGAACAGGCCGGTGCGATAGAGCAGCAGCGGCATGGCCACGGTGATCAGGATCCACACGCCGGTGGCGATGTTGTCGACCACGATGGCGGCGGCGTAGACGCCCCCCTCTCGCGCCACGCCGTAGTGGAGCGCGATGGCGTTGAAGTTGGCGCTGCCGCCGATGTAGGTGCCGGCGAACATGCCCGACAGGGCCTCGAAATTGCCGCCCAGCATCGCCCGCGCCGGGGTCAGCAGGCCGGCGACCAGCACGCCCGCGGCCGTGCCGGCCGCGCCCAGTCCAAAGGCGATCAGCATCGGCCCGCCGGCCTTGCGCAGGGACTTGAGGTTGGCCTCGAGCAGGATCAGGAAGATGGCGGCGGGCGTGACCACCGCGAAGATCGGGTCATAGACCAGCCCGCCGGCGCCGGCCGGCGGCACGATCCGGAAGTTGGCCAGCAGCGCGCCGACGATGATGACGATCAGGGCCGCGCCGACCTTGCGGCCCCAGGACAGCCGGCCGACCAGTTCGGCGACCGCCACCCCGACCGCGAGCACGGCCAGCAAGGCCACCGGCGACTGGATCAACGCCATGCGGACACCGCCGTCGCCGCGTTCGCAAACCTGATCATCATCCGACTCCCCCGTCGACGGAGGAAACGACGGCCGGCGCGCCGCCGCAAGAGCCGGCTTGTCGGGTTGCTCCGGGCGCGGCGCTCGCTATCGTGGCCCGCAGTTGAGTTGAGGGGTTGAGTATGGTCCGCATTACCGCATTGGCCGCCGTGGCCGTCGTCGCTCTGGCCGGGGGCGTCGCGCAGGCCCAGACGACGGGCTCCTCCACCACCCGGTCGACCACCACCACGACCACCGATGGAACCACCACCCGCACCGTCACCCGCAGCACCACCACCGGCGTCACGGTCGGCGTCGACGGCGAGAAGGTCGGCGAGGCGGTGGGTCAGGCCCTGATCGACCGGCTCGATCCCGGGCAGGCGCGTATTCGCCGCCTGGCCGAACCGGCGCGGACCGAGGACGCCTTCGGCGCCTGGCGCGTCACCGACGGCGGCCGCGACGCCGCCGAATGCCGTCTGGAGCTGGGGGAGAAAGCCGGATTCCTGGGCGTGCGCTCCGCAAGGGCGACCGGTTGCCCCGGCCGCCTGTCGCAGATGGGCAAATGGCGGGTCCAGACCGGCGAACTGGTCTTCTACACCAACGCCGGCGCCGAGCTGCGGCGGCTGAAGTACGTCGAGGGGCGCTTCGTCGGCGGCGGCGTGGAGATGACGCGCGACCAGGACTGACGGTATCGCGCCGCGGGCCCTTACGCCGCCGCCCAAGGCGTCATACGCTTGTTCGAAATCGAGCGCGGAAACGCCCCAAGGAAACGCCCCCATGCCCAACGCCATCGGCTATGCCGCCACCGCCGCCGACAGCGGCATGAGCGCCTTCCACTTCGAGCGCCGGGCGCTGCGGCCCGACGATGTACGGATCGACATCCTGTTCTGCGGGGTCTGCCATTCCGACCTGCACACCGCCCGCAACGACTGGGGCGGGACCCTCTATCCCTGCTGCCCGGGGCACGAGATTGTCGGCCGCGTCAGCGCCGTCGGGCCGCAGGTGCGGAAATTCCGCGAGGGTGACATGGCCGCCGTCGGCTGTCTGGTCGACAGCTGCATGGACTGCGACCAGTGCCGCAAGGGCGAGGAGCAGCTGTGCCGCAACCGCTCGACCGGCACCTACAACGGCAAGGACCGGATCACCGGTGAGCTGACCTTCGGCGGCTACAGCGACCACATCGTGGTGCGCGAGGCCTTCGTGCTGAAGGTTCCCGACGGCATGGACCCCGCCCGCGCCGCGCCCCTGCTTTGCGCCGGGATCACCACCTACTCGCCGCTGAAGAAATGGAACGCCGGGCCGGGCACGCGGCTGGGCGTGGCGGGCCTGGGCGGCCTTGGCCACATGGCGGTCAAGCTGGGCGCGGCCATGGGCTGTGAGGTCACGGTCATCACCGGCTCGGAATCCAAGCGCGCCGACGCCCATGCGCTGGGCGCGAAGCATGTGCTGCTGTCATCGGACAAGGACGCCATGCGCGCGGCGCGCAACGGCTTTGACCTGATCATCGACACCATACCGGTCGCTCACAAGCTGCAGGCCTATCTGCCGCTGCTCGACATCGACGGCTCGCTGGTCATCGTCGGGGCCATCGACGAGATCCCGCCCTTCCACAGCGGCCTGCTGCTGGGCGGCCGCCGCCGGGTCAGCGGCTCGCCGATCGGCGGCATCGCCGAGACCCAGGAGATGCTGGATTTCTGCGCCGCCAAGGGCGTGCTGCCCGACTGCGAGCAGATCGCCATCCAGGACATCAACCACGCCTGGGAGCGCATGGAACGGTCGGACGTGAAGTACCGCTTCGTCATCGACATGGCGTCGCTGGCGGCGGAGCGGAAGGCGGCTTAGGCGCGGCAGCCGGTCCACTGCATTCCCTAACGCAATCGGGGGGCTAATCAGGGTTGTGTGGCCTTCCATTCCAGCATCGCTAGAACGAGCTCGCCCGTCGGATACTCGCGGATGTCTTCCTCAGAAGAGCCAGCGTCGAGCTGTTTCTCCCAGTACCATTGCTGAAACTCAAGATAGGCCCCCTCGATCAGCGCACTTCCGATCTGAGGAGCGCCTGCCTGGGCTATCAGCCAGCTCCGCACGTGCCTCACGGCTCTTTGAAAGTTGCCTTCGTGGTATCGGATATCCCAGCCTGAAATATCGGAAAGTGCGCGCATGTAGTCTCGTTGCGCGTGTTCCAGAATTAGAATCGACTTTTCGCTCTGAGGTGCCGCCGAGAATTTCCGACAAGCGAAGTCCACACCGAGCTCGAATGGCATGTTCATGCGCGCGTACTCACCGGGCGCTTCTGACCTGCAGCGCGTCAGATCGTGAATGCCGTACTTTGACTCTCTGATAAGGCCGACGATGCGATCAAGTCGCGCAGCAGAATTGTCCGCGTTCTCGCCAGCCAGACGAGGGTAGAATCCCAAATATACTACGCAGAATGAAATCGCCTGAAGGATGGGGGCGAACTCATCATCGAACGGACAGTTGATGAATACGGACCGGTCGAATGGCGTGGGCAATTCTTACCCCTTGGGCGAATTCAGGTCTTTGCCATACGAACTGCGCTCACGAATTCGTCCATCTTTTCCGTGAACGTAAAGCTCGGTTTTCTGATTCACCGCGATCTTCCTTGCGGCGGCGATAGCGTCGGCTTGCGTGCCGTGAAGACTTGTCGCCTTACCGGCGCCAGATCGCTTGACGGCCCACCCATCCGCATTGGGCACGACATGCTGTCCCTTCTTTGTCATGCGCGTCTCCCTGGATCACATTAGGTAGCATATCGTTGTTACGCAACCATGTGAATTCATGCTTGCAGCGAACGTGAAGCGTCCAATCCTCGCGCTTCATATTGCCGCTGTCGAGCGGAACGCCAAGCGGCTCGACGTAGAACGCGCGATCATCTGCAAAACGCGACCTAGGTTATGCGCCAAGTCTCGGGAGAACCTAGGAGAGGCCGCACCCTCCGATCAGGCCGCCGTCTTCCAGGCCGGTTCCAGCGTCACGTGCGGCGGGCACGGCGCCACCTCGCCCATCGGCAGTCCGCCCAGCTCGTTGGCGTAGCCGTGGTTGACGTCGCGGTGGTGAGCCTCGTCGGCGCGGACCACCAGGACCACGTCCCGCAGCGTCGCGTCATCGGCCAGGCCCCAGTAGGTCTTGGCGATCTGCGGCGCCGGCACGTTGGGCGAGCGGCCTTCGTCGATCTCGGCCAGATAGTTGGTGTAGCTGATCACCGCCTCTTCCTCGAAGTAGCCGACCACGCGGTGGGCGGTCTTGGAGGACACCAGGTAGAGACCGAAGAAGAACAGGTAGAAGACCCACTGCACCGAGACGATGACCAGCCGCTCGAACAGCGTCGGCTTGCTGATCTCGATGAAGGTCATCAGGTGCATGCGCTCGTTCTCGGCCTCGTCCATCAGCGTCTTGATCCAGCCGCGGTCGTCGCACATGCGGCGCAGGCAGGTCAGGTGGTTGATGGTGGCGCCGACCATGCCGGGCACGGCGGCGACGGTCTCCAGGACCACGGCGCGGTGACCGTAGCGCTTGGCGAAGAAGGTGTCGGCGCAGAAGCGCAGCAACTTGGTGAAGCCGAGGGCGACGCTGTCGGACAGGCCCCTCGGCTGGTGGTGAACGGTGACGTCGACAAGCGGGGCGGTCATGGGAACTGAACTTTCGTACAAAGCCGGCCGATGCCGGCTGTCGGTGAACCGGGACTGATCTACCCGTCGCCCCGGACGGCTGACATTCGGCAGCCTCCCTTAGGTAATGCTCCCTAGGGAGGATGCGAGCCCTCGACCGCCGCCAGGTGTTGACTCCGCCCCCTGGTCCGGAACCTACGGGGGTGGGACCGGTTCCGGACCACAGGAGACCCCGATCATGTCCCGTCCCGCCAGACACGCCGTCCTCCACCGCATGGTTCTGCCCGACCATGTCTGCCCCTGGGGACTGAAGGCGCTGCATCTGCTGCGCAGTCGCGGCTTCACGGTCGACGACCGCTGGCTGACCACGCGCCCGGAGGTCGACGCCTTCAAGGCCGAGCACGGTGTAGCGACCACGCCGCAGGTGTTCATCGACGGGGTGCGGATCGGCGGCCATGACGACCTGCGCCGGCATCTGGGCCTCAAGGTCGTCGATCCGAAGGCCGTCACCTACAGGCCGGTGATCGCCGTCTTCGCCACCGCGGCCCTGATGGCGCTGGCCGCCGCCTACGTCGCCTCGGGCCAGTGGCTCACCGTCCGGACCGGCGAATGGTTAATCGCCTTCAGCATGTGTCTGCTGGCCAGCCTCAAGCTGCGCGACCTCCAGAGCTTCTCGGGGATGTTCCTGGGCTATGACCTGCTGGCCCGCCGCTGGGTCCCCTACGCCTACATCTACCCGTTCGCCGAGCTGATCGCCGGGGTGCTGATGATCGCCGGGGTGCTGACCTGGCTGTCGGTCCCGGTCGCGCTGGTCATCGGCGGCATCGGCGCGGTCTCGGTGTTCAAGGCGGTCTACATCGACAGGCGCGAACTGAAATGCGCCTGCGTCGGCGGCGACAGCAACGTGCCGCTGGGCTTCGTGTCCCTGACCGAGAACGTCATGATGGTCGCCATGGCGCTGTGGATGGTCTTCGGCGCGCCGTCGATGGCGGGCGGGCCGATGGGCTGACGCCCTACACTATCCCGCCACGAACATGTCCTCGAAGTTGCGGCGGTAGAAGCGGTCCTTCGCATCGTCCGACAGCCCGTCGAAGGTCGCCTCGAAGCGGCCGATCGGGTCCTTGGTGCCTTCTGGGTGCGGGAAGTCGCTGGAGAACAGGAACAGCTCCTCGCCGCCCTCGCGGATGATCAGGCCGGCATCCTCGGTCGCGAAGGGCGTGAAGCGGACGGCGCGGCGGATGAACTCCGACGGCGGCCGCGACAGCGTGCCGACCACCGGGTCGGTCTTGCGCCAGCTCTTCCAGCCCTGATCGAGCCGACGCATGAAGTCGGGCACCCAGCCGGCGCCCAGCTCGATCACCCCGCCGCGCAGGTCCGGGAAGCGGTCGAAGACGCCGTCGTAGGCCAGGGCCGACAGGAACATCTGCGGCGCGAAGCTGAGCGTGAAGAAGTCCTTCACCCGCAGGTTCTCGCCGCCGCCCAGCCAGTCGGTCGGCCGCGAATGGCCGTTGTTCTGGTAGGCCGGGTCGAGCACCGGCGGCGAGCCGCCGACGTGCAGCAGGAACGGCAGCCCGGCTTCGGAGAGCCGGCGCCAGACCGGATCGTTGTCCGGATGGCCGGGCGAGCGGCCGCCGGCCGTGGCGGCGGGCAGCCACATGGCGCCGATCCCGGCTTTGATCGCCAGGTCGATCTCCACCACCGCCCGGGCCGGATCGTCCAGGGTGACCATGCCGACGGCGATCATGCGTTTGTCGCCGGCGCAGAACTCCGCCATGCCCCGGTTCAGGGCCCGGGCGCCGCCATACCGCACATCCGGATCGTCGCTGCGCAGGAACTGGGAGCCGGCGAAGGTCGTGAACACCAGCTGGCGCTGGAAGCCGAGGTCGTCGAGGGCCCGCACCCGCTCGTCCGCGTTCATCGCGCCCAGCGCGCCCCAGCCCTTGGGTCCGCTGACCACATCGACGGCGATGGCGGCGGTGGCCTCCGGGTCCAGCTGCCGCGCCTGCGCATTGCGGATCGCCTTGGCCGCCCCGGCTCCGCCCGCCTCGAGCCGCAGCGAGAGAAGCCGGTCGCGGACGGAGGCGTCGGCGAAGCCGGCCAACCAGCCCTCGGACTCCATGATGTGGCTGTCAGCGTCATTGATGACGCGGGTCTGGGCATAGGGCATCGGGGTCCTCCGTCACGATCTCTGCGTACCGTTTCTTCGAAACGGTAGCATAACGCTGCGGAAGGGGAAGCCCCCTGGCTCATTGAGCATCATCGAGGCTGCCAACGCCGCCTCGCGTTCGCCTGGAATGTTCTCGGCGGACGACATGAGTCGAAAGCGTTGCTGCATGATGGTACATTCGCGGCATGTCGCACCGCACTCGTCCGCTGGCCGAAGACGCCCCGCAACAGAGCCGCCCCGCGCGCTTGCAGGTCGTTCCTACGCCTGAAGGATGGCAGTTGCGAAACGAGGGCGCCGAAGACCAGGGCCACGCCTATTCCACCCAGGCGGAAGCGATCGAGGCGGCTCAGTCACGATTACAGGCCGACGGCGGAGCCTTGCGCGTTCAGGACCGGAACGGGCGCTGGCGCGAGAGCTTTACCCTCGGGCTGTCCGCTATGATGAAGCTTGCAGCGGTCGAGGGCATCACCTTCACGCCGGAGATGAAGCGTAAGCTCAAGGCGGCTCGGGCCGGATTCCTGTCGGACGCGGAGCGCCTGGCAATCCTTGGCGTCGGGAAGGCGCGCCGCTGAGCGACACCTTCTACTCAGCGGAGCGCGATCCCGGCTGCTACGCGGGAACGAACGTCTTGAAGAACGTGCCGGGCCTGCGTGATCCGGCAGCCCTCGAAGAGTACGAGGCGATGGCCTTCGCGCTGAAGGCGATGTACCCGCTGCCACACGGGCTCTACAGCGTAAGCCACTACAAAGCCGTCCATCGACACCTGTTTGGTGAGGTTTACCGCTGGGCCGGTCGGTTCCGATCGATACGGATCAGCAAGCCAAACGCCGCCTTCTGCTATCCCGAGTACATCCCCGAACAGATGCGGAGACTGTTCGCCAGCCTCAGGTCAGCCAACTACCTTCGCGGGCTCGACCAACCAACCTTCGCCGATCAGGCCGCAGCCTTTCTGGCTTGGCTGAACCACATCCATCCGTTCCGGGAAGGGAATGGTCGGACGCAGATGGTCTTCATGGCCTCCCTCGCTGCACGCGCAGGCCATACGCTCAATCTCTCCCAGCTGGACGAAGAAGCATTCCTGGAGGCGATGATCCGCAGCTTTCACGGCGATGAGCGACCGTTGAGAGATCATCTTCTTGAGATGATCGACTGATCCCCCATCGACAAATCCGTAACAGACCCCCTGTAACACCGCCGTCATGACCCTTGCCGCGACCGGCGCGGCGGGTGACAAGACGCCGGACCGGACAGGGACCCCATGACCGACGCCGTGACCGCAGCCCCCAGCGACCAGACGACCCCGGCGCCCGCTCCGGCGGGCCTGACCCTGGACGAGGACCTGCTGGCTTCGCCCGAGCGGTTCTTCAACCGCGAGCTCAGCTGGCTGGCCTTCAATCGCCGGGTGCTGGAAGAGGCGGAGAACCCGCGCCATCCGCTGCTGGAGCGGCTGCGCTTCCTGTCGATCAGCGCCAACAACCTGGACGAATTCTACATGGTCCGCGTGGCCGGGCTGAAGGCCCAGGTCCGCGAGGGCGTGCGCGTGGTCAGCCAGGACGGCCTGTCGGCTCCCGAGCAGCTGCTCAAGGTCGACGCCTCGGCCAGCGAGCTGATGGCCGACCAGCAGCGCATCTGGGTCGAGCTTCGCGCGGCGCTGGACGCCGAGGGCGTGCGTCTGTTCGACGCCAGGGACGTGCCGGCCGGCGACCGCAAGAAGGCCGAGGACATCTTCCTCAATCACATCTTCCCGGTGCTGACGCCGCTGGCCATCGACCCGGCGCACCCGTTCCCCTTCCTGCCCAACCTGGGCTTCGCCCTGGCGCTGAAGCTGCGCAAGCCGGACGGCAAGGAGCTCTACGCCCTGGTGCCGGTGCCCAGCCAGGTGCGCCGCTTCTGGGAGCTGCCGACCGAGGCGCGCGGCCGCAAGGCGGAGGTGCGCTACATCGCGCTCGAGTCGCTGCTGATCCTGTTCATCGACCACCTGTTCCCCGGCTATTCGGTCGAGGGGCGCGGCCTGTTCCGGCTGATCCGCGACAGCGACATCGAGATCGAGGAAGAGGCGGAGGATCTGGTCCGCGAGTTCGAGGCCCAGCTCAAGCGCCGGCGCCTGGGCGGGGTGGTGCGGGTGAAGATCCAGACGGCCATGCCGGTCGATCTGCGCGAGTTCATCCTCGAGAGCCTGCACGCGGCCCCCGACGACGTGGTGGTGATCGACGGCAAGCTGGGCCTGGCCGAGATGAGCCAGATGATCCCCGAAGGCCGGGCCGACCTGAAGTTCAAGCCGTTCACGCCGCGCTTTCCCGAGCGGATCCGCGACCACAACGGCGACTGTTTCGCCGCCATCCGCGAGAAGGACATCCTGGTCCACCACCCGTTCGAGAGCTTCGACGTGGTGGTCCAGTTCCTGCGCCAGGCGGCCCGCGACCCCAATGTGCTGGCCATCAAGCAGACTCTGTACCGCACCAGCCAGAACAGCCCGATCGTCGCGGCCCTGATCGAGGCGGCCGAGAACGGCAAGAACGTCACCGCCCTGGTGGAGATCAAGGCGCGGTTCGACGAGGAGAACAACCTGCGCTGGGCCAGGGACCTGGAGCGGGCCGGCGTCCACGTCGTGTTCGGCTTCGTCGAGTACAAGACCCACGCCAAGCTCAGCCTGGTGGTGCGGCGGGAGGGCGAGACCCTGCGCACCTACTGCCACTTCGGCACCGGCAACTATCACCCGCAGACGGCGCGGGTTTACACCGACCTGTCGCTGTTCACCTGTGACCCGGCGCTCGGCCGCGACTCGGCGCGACTGTTCAACTTCATCACCGGTTACGCGGTGCCCGAGCGGCTGGAGAAGCTGAGCTACAGCCCCGAGACCATGAAGGCCGACCTTATCGAGATGATCGGGGCCGAGGTCGCCAACGCCCGGGCCGGCAAGCCGTCGGGCATCTGGTGCAAGCTCAACGCCCTGGTCGATCCGGAGATCATCGACGCCCTGTACCGCGCCAGCCAGGCCGGCGTGCCCATCGACCTGGTGGTGCGCGGCATCTGCTGCCTACGCCCGGGCCTGCCGGGTCTGTCGGAGAACATCCGCGTCAAGAGCATCGTCGGCCGCTACCTGGAACATTCCCGCATCGTCGCCTTCGCCAACGGCGGCGAGATGCCCGGCGCCCGCAGCAAGGTCTTCATCAGCTCCGCCGACTGGATGCCGCGCAACCTGGACCGCCGGGTCGAGGCCCTCACGCCCGTCGACAACCCCACGGTCCACCAGCAGGTCCTGCACCAGATCATGGTCGCCAACCTCAACGACGAGGCCCAGAGCTGGACCCTGGACAGCGACGGCGGCTATCAGCGCGACCCGGCCTGGGACCGCCCCGGCGCCTTCTCGGCCCACGAGTACTTCATGACCAACCCCAGCCTGTCAGGCCGCGGCCAGAAGGTGCGCGACCTGCCCCGAGCCTTCGAACATGTTCGCCCGCGCCGCTAGCGCCAACATCGTCGAAAGCCGCGTGCGGGAGCAGCGCGACGCCGCCGTCATCGACGTCGGCTCCAACTCCGTGCGCCTGGTGCTCTATCGCATGGAAGGCCGCGCCATCTGGACGGTCTACAACGAGAAGGTGCTGGCGGGCCTGGGCCGCGACCTGGGCGCCACCGGCCGGCTGTCGCCCGGCGGGGTCGAGCAGGCGATGGCCGCCTTGCGCCGCTTCCGCGCCGTGCTCGACGCATCCGGGACGCAGGATATCTTCACCGCCGCCACCGCCGCCGTGCGCGACGCCGCCGACGGCGAGGCCTTCGTCGGCCGCGTCGCCGCCGAGACCGGCCTGAAGCTGCGGGTGTTGACCGGACAGGAAGAGGCCCGCTACGCGGCGCTCGGCGTGCTGGCCGGCTCACCCGAAGGCGACGGCGTGGTCGGCGACCTGGGCGGCGCCAGCCTGGAGCTGGTGCGGCTCGGCCCGGACGGCCCGGTGGAGGGCGCCACCCTGGCGCTGGGGCCCTTCGCGCTGAACGGCTTCAAGGGCGACCGGCTGCGGGCCGAGGTCCGCGCCCGGCTGGAGCCCCACGTCGCCCGGTTTTCGACCCGCACGTTCCAGGCCGTCGGCGGCGCCTGGCGCAATCTGGCCCTGATGCATATGCGTCTGGTCGGCTACCCATTGCAGATCGTCCACCAGTACGAGATCAGCGGCGCCGACGCGCTCGCCACCGCTCGCTTCATCTCCCGCCAGTCGAAAGCGTCGCTGGAAACCATTGAAGGTGTTTCGAAAAAGCGTCTCGAGACCCTGCCGCACGCGGCCATGGTTCTGGAGACCCTGATCGAGAGTCTGGGGCTGGAGCGGATCGTCATCTCCGCCTACGGCCTGCGCGAGGGTCTGCTGTTCGAGGCCATGCCCGCCGCCGTGCAGGCGCTGGATCCGCTGATCGAGGGCTGCGCCGCCCTGACCGCCCGCCAGGGCGTCGATGAGGCCTTGGGCCCGACACTGACGACCTGGCTGGCGCCGGTGTTCGACGCCCTGCCCCCGGTTATGGGCGAACGCGAACCGCTGCTGCGCGCCGCCGCCTGCCGTCTGGCCGACCTCGGCTCGCGCCTGCACCCCGACCACCGCGCCCATCTCGTCTTCGAGCAGGTGCTGCGCGCGCCGATCGCCGGCCTGCGCCATGCCGAGCGCGCGTTCCTGGCCGTCGCCGCCTTCGCCCGCCACAGCTCGGCCTCGTCGGTGCCGGAGGGCGCCACCATCGCGCGCCTGCTGACCGACGGCCAGCGCCGCCGCGCCCGCGCCCTGGGCGCCGCCATCCGGCTGGGCAGCGACCTGTCGGGGCGCAGCTCCACCCTGCTGACCCGGTCGCGCCTCGGCCTTCACGACGGCCGGCTGGTGCTGACCGCCCTGGACGGCTGGTCCGACATGCTGCTGGGCGAACAGACCACCCGGCGCGCCACGACGGTCGCCGGCCTGCTGGGCCTGCCGCTGGAAGTGCGGCGGGGATGACGATGCGCCTGCCCGCCCCTCTGACCCGCCGATGACCGGACCCGTTCGACCCGCCCGGCGGATGCTGGAAGAGCTGGACTACCAGCCCACGCCCATCGGCCCGGTGTCCCTGCGCCGCCGCTGGATCCCGGCCATCGAGACCGATGTCTTCGAGGTGATGCTGGGCGACGAGCACCTGATGTCGAGCCTGTTCACGGTCGGCGAGACGCGGCTGGCGGAGCTGGGGCTCGAGTGGGCCGACCGCGCGGCGCTGAAGGTGCTCGTCGGCGGCCTGGGTCTCGGCTACACGGCCCACGCCGCCCTGGCCGACGCCCGGGTGGCCAGCGTCGAGGTCGCCGAATACCTGGCGCCGGTCATCGACTGGCACCAGCGGGGCCTCACGCCGCTCGGCGCCGCCCTCAGCGCCGACCCGCGCTGCACGTTCAGACACATCGACTTCTTCGCCCTCATCGCCGCGCCGGACCAGCGCTGGGACGCCATCCTGCTCGACATCGACCACGCCCCCGACCGCTGGCTGGCCCCCGCCCACGCCGACTTCTACGGCGAGGCCGCCCTGGCCCGGCTGCGCGACGCCCTGGCCCCGGGCGGCGTCTTCGCCCTCTGGTCCGACGACGGCCCCGACCCGGCCTTCCTGGCGCGCCTCTCGGCCGTGTTCGCGACCGTCGACGCCGTCGAGGTCCCGTTCCCCAACCCGATGACCGGCGGAACCTCGCGCTGCACCATCTACCGGGCGAAGGGGTAGGTCGCCCCCGCATCCCTTTGGCCTTTGGCGCGGCGACCGGGGCGGCTAGGCTGGCCAAAAGACCATCGGAGGCCGCCATGACCCAACCCCTTCCCGCACAGGGCCAGCCCTGGGACGCCGTGCGCGCCCGGATGACCGACCTCGCCGCCGGCGACGTCAAATGGCGGGACGGCAAGGCGGCGGTCTATGTCTTCAACGCCGGCGAGGATCTGGACCGGGTGCAGAAGGAGGCCTACGCCCTCTTCGCCTCGGAGAACGGTCTGGGCCCGGCCGCCTTCCCCAGCCTGGCGCGCATGGAAAAGGAGGTGCTCGGCTACGGCCTCTCGCTGCTGCACGCGCCGGAAGGCGCGGCCGGGGCGATGACTAGCGGCGGCACCGACTCCATCCTGATGGCCGTGAAGGCCGCCCGCGACTTCGCCCGCAAGGAACGGGGCCTGACCGGACAGCTGAATATCGTGCTGCCGCGCTCGGCCCACCCGGCCTTCGACAAGGCCTGCCTGGTCATGGAGATCGAGATCCGCCGCACGCCGCTGAAGGCCTTCCTGGCCGATCCGGAGGCGATGGAGGCGGCGGTCGACGAGGCCACGATCATGATCGTCGGCTCGGCCCCCTGCTTTCCATTCGGCCTGATCGATCCGATCGAGGCGCTGGGCGCGCTGGCGGAGCGGCGCGGCCTGTGGCTGCACGTCGATGCCTGCGTCGGCGGCTACATCGCCCCGTTCGTGCGCATGAACGGCGGCGACGTCCCGCCGTTCGACTTCGCGGTCGAAGGCGTGTCCTCGATGTCGGCCGACCTGCACAAGTACGGCTACTGCGCCAAGGGCGCCTCGACCGTCTTCTTCCGCAGCGAGGCGCTGCGCAGGCACATGGTCTTCACGGTCAGCGACTGGCCGGCCGGGACGATGACCACCCCGACCCTGGCCGGCACCCGGCCGGGCGGCGCCATCGCGGCCGCCTGGGCGGTGATGAACTACCTGGGCGTCGAGGGCTATCGTCAGCGCCACGGCATGGTTACCCAGGCCCGCGAACGGATCGAGGCCGGCGTCCGCGAGCGCGGCTTCCAGGTCATCGGCGCGCCGCAGCTGGGCATCATCGCCTTCACCCATCCACAGGTCGACGGCCTGGCCATCCTGGGTCAGCTCTATCAGCGCGGCTGGGTGACCAGCGCCGTCACCGACCCGCGCGGCCTGCACCTGATGCTGTCCCCGGTCCACCTGTCGGTCGCCGACCAGTACCTGACCGACCTCGACTGGGCGACGGAAGCGGCGCGGGCCGGCGGCGGGGCGGCGGGCGGCGCGGCTGTGGGCTACGGGCGGTAGCGGGGGGATCGGAGACACACAGTCTGGTCGCCAGGCGCCAGATCGACCTTCGATTGGAGAGTGTGTGTCCCCGTCTACGTGTCACCGCTTACGCGGATATATAGCCTTCAGGCTATGGACAAGATATAGCCTATAGACTATCAAAGCTCATGGCTTGGACGGTTCGCAACCACGACGCCTTCGACCCTGAGTTCGACGCCCTGCCCGCCGAGGTTCAGGACGAATTGCTGGCCATGGTTGTTCTGCTTGCGACCTACGGACCCCAGCTTGGCCGCCCCCATGCCGACACCCTGGCGGGTTCGCGGCATTCGAACATGAAGGAGCTACGGTTCCGGGCTGCCGACGGCGTCTGGCGCGTCGCCTTTGCGTTCGACCCCGCGCGGCAGGCGATCCTGCTGGTCGCGGGCGACAAGAGCGGCGGCGCCCAAAAGCGGTTCTACAAGGGGCTGATCGCCAAGGCGGACAGTCGTTTCACAGAGCATCTACAGCGTTTGAAGGAGTAGCAGTATGGGACGTACGCACGAAGAGATCCTCGCCGGTCTGCCCAAGGCCCGCCGCGAGAAGATCGAGGCCCGCGCGGCCGTTCTGACCGGCGAGGTCGAAGGCTTGAAGGCGCTGCGCGAACTGGCCGAGCGCAGCCAGGAACAGATCGCCCAGGCGCTGGGCGTCAAACAGCCATCGGTGCTGAAGATCGAGCGCCAGACCGATCTCTACCTCTCGACTCTGCGCCGCTTCGTCGAAGCCGCCGGCGGCACGCTGGAACTTCGCGTGGAGTTGCCGGGCAAGGGCGTGCTTCAGCTGACAGGAATGGGAGATGCGGAGCGGTAGCTCCGTCTATGTTGTTTCCAGGAATACTCATGACCACGGAGACAGGGGCGATAGCGGGCACACCCACTCTTTGTCGGCAAGCAATAGATCGAATATCGATAAAGAGTGTGTGTGCCTTTTCCGTTTCCAGCTATTTGGGGGCGGCTGGCTTCTTAACCGGCTTCTTCAACGGATCGACCTTCACGGCGGGGTCCGGTCGAACATCGCGACAACGCTTCACAGTCGACGATCCGGGAGCGGTCATCCCTTCAAGTGAGCACGACCAGTGCGACCCTCCCACATCGCTATGGCGTGAGGTCCCCTCAGCTCCACCGACGCGACAACAGGATCCTTCCGGAGCGCCCGGAGCAATGTCGGGCAACCGGGCAAATGAAGGCGCCCCTCCCGCTGCGGCGCCGACCAAAAGTGCAGTAGCTAGTAGAGCAATCTTTCCAAGGCGCATCCTACTTCTCCATGACAGATGACAAGGCAGGTCCTGTTGGCTGAACATTTGGCCTGAAACCGATCTGAGCGGTCTTTCCCCAGTCGGGCCGGTAGACTTCCGCTAGGGAGCAGACACCTCTCTCGCCCGACGGAAGTTCGGCCCGGGATCAAGTGTGTGTGTCCCGGACCCTTTCGGAGATGTCGGAGCCGAACCTGTGGCGCCAGTAGTTGCCGAATGATGCTTTCGGTCCATCCCACGATCATGGGGGTCAGTCGTAGGGCTTGAGCACCCGCGAGGCCGGGTTGAAGAAGGCCCTGGAGGGGCTACAGGGCCTCACCCTACACCCGGACCGAAAAGTGCGGATCCATGAACAAGAGTGCGCTCGGCAAGATCATGGCCATTGTCGAAGACATGACGCCCATCGTCGAGGGCAAGGTCGAAGCGAAGGCCTAGCTTCGCCGCCCGATCCTCAGCTTCCGCTTGCTGTGCAGGTCGAGCATGGCGGCGCGAAGCTGTTCGTAGAGGGCCTGGGGAATGCGGCCGTAGGCCCATCGCTTTCCCGGTTCAGCTGGGACGATGCCGGCGTCCTCCCAGGCGACGCTGTTGCTCTCGTCGGCGATGATGAAGCTGCGCTCCTCATCCAGCCCCAGATGCCTGCCGACTCTGGGCGGGATCGCGATGGCCACGGCTCCCTCCCGCGGCGGGGAATGGGTGATCGGCGCCAGTAGCACTTCGGTCAGCCCGCCAGCCCCACGGACAATGGCCGTGACGATCACACAGGGCCGGTCCTTCACTCCACCTTCGAAGCCTCGCTCGCGCTCATGCGACCAGAGGAAGTCGTAGCGAATGACGAGGCCGACTTGCGGCTCCGGCTTCTTCACCGGCGACCTACTTCATCAGAGCGTCGAGGTCGGGATCAGCCTCGCCGTAGTCCGCCGATTTCAGGGCCTCGACCCACTCTTCCGGCAAGTCTTCAACGGCGTGGAGCCGGCGCGTGTCGCGCGCCTTCAGGCGCTCGTATTCCGCGATGTCGATCAGCACACGGGCGGGTCGGCGGTGTTTGGTGATGAACACGGGGCCCTTGGCCGACTGCTCGATGTAGAGCCCGGCCCGCGTCTGAAACTCGGTCGAGCTCACGGAAATGTCGCTCATGGAAGTTCCTCAGGCAACGCAGTATCTCCCTATATTAGCTAATATCCGGAAACTGCAAGCTGGCCAGCATGCAGCCGGGCAAACCCGACGCTGAGAGATAGGAGACTCCCGAGACATATACTCAGGAGACAAATGGGGACATCGCGGGACATTCCGCCCCCTCCCCGCGCGCCCGGCGCCCGGCCTCGATCCCCGCCCCTCTGAACGGGCGCACAATGGGTCATGCGCCGGCTGACCCGACCCTCCACCCCCAACGCCGCAAGGGGTCCGCACCCCGCCCGTCCCGGCGGCCAGGGTCCCGCGCGGCCCCTCGCCCGGCCCGCAGGCGAAATCCATCCCCCTGCCGCGCAGCGTGAAGCGAACGCTTCAGCGCGGGCGAAAGGGAGTGCGAGACATTGGGGACAACTGGCGGCTTTTCGCCGGATCTCGCGGAAATTTTGTCGAACTCACGCGAGATCTCGCCGGATCTGGCCGAACCTCGCCGCCGCCCGGCTACCCCGCCGGCATGGTCCGCTCGCGCACGGCGATGCGGCCCAGGATGCCCTTGACGATCAGGTCCATCGGCTGGCCCTCGCGGTAGTCGGCGGCGGCGACGAAGTTGACGCGGTCGTCGCTGATCAGGCGGTGGAGCTTGGTCTGGTCGTTGGGCTCGGTGCGCGGGTCATAGGCGGCGATCGAGTGGCCGCCCTTGGTGTGCATCATCTTCATGGTCGGCACATCGGTGTCGCCGTCGCCGATGAAGATCATCCGCTCGAAGGGCACCGGGCGGTCCTCGTCGGGCACATAGCGGTTGATGCGCTCGTGCTCCCAGTTGTTGTGCACGCCCTTGTTGATGCGGAACAGGTACTGGGTCTTGGTCGTGTAGTTGATGCCCACGGCCGGCCATACGGCCTCGTCGGCGTCGTTGTAGACGTACTTGCTGGCGAACACGTGCTCGAACCGGTGGGCGATCGGGCAGCCGGCGATCATCTCGGCCAGGCCCGACGACAGGATGAAGTGCTGCACCGTCAGGCCGTAGTCGGCCCCGAAGGCGTCGATGCGGTCAAACCAGCTCTCGTCCCGCAGGCCTTCGAACAGCGCCACGTCCTTGCCGTGGTCCTGCAGCAGCTGGCGGGTGACGTTGATGCCCTTCTCGCGGGCGGTCTGCAGCATCAGCTGCATGTACATCAGGATGTCGTCGCCGTCGGAGCGGATGGTCTGCGGCTTGACCGTGTCGTTCCAGAACTCGGCCGGCGTCATGCCCAGCGCGGGAATGAAGCTTGTCTCCTGCATGTTGCCCCGGGCCAGGGTGCCGTCGAAGTCGTAGATGATGGCGGTGGTGCGGACGGGGGCCATCGGGAGCTATTCCGCCGCCGCCTTCGGGGCCCGGCGCACCTCGACCACCCGCACGCGGGCGCCGTCGAGCACCAGGGCCAGTTCGCCGCGCTTGAGCTTCAGGGCGTCGGCCCCGAACGCGTCCTTGCGCCAGCCGGTCAGGGCGCCGACGTCGGCGTTGTCGTCGTTGGCGATCTTTTCCAGGTCCGACACGGTGGCGATCAGCTTGGAGGCCACGCCGGCGTCTTCCGACCGGGCCTTGAGCAGCACCTTGAGCAGCTCGACGATGGCGCCGGCGGCGACGTTCTGGGGGCCGCGCTCGCGGTCGATCTTCGGGGCGTAGCCTTCGGGATCCTTCAGCGCCTCCTTGATGGCGGCGATCAGGTCGGGGCCGAACTTGCTGCCGGAAAAGCCCTTGGGCACGCCGCGCAGACGGTCGATGGCCGCCGCGTCGGTCGGCGCCTGGGCGGCCAGTTCGTCGATGGCGTCATCCTTCAGGATGCGGCCGCGCGGCTGGTCGCGCTGCTGGGCGGTGCGTTCGCGCCAGGCGGCGACGGCCTTGAAAACCGCCAGATACTTCGCGGTGTGCTTGCGCGGCTTGAGGCGCTTCCAGGCGTTCTCCGGGTCGACGTCGTAGAGGGCCGGATCGGTGAGGGCGAGCATCTCCTCCTCGACCCAGGCCATGCGGCCGCCCTTCTCGAGCCGCTCGCGCAGCATCGGGAACAGCCTTGCCAGGTGCGTCACGTCGGCCAGGGCGTAGGTCAGCTGGCTGTCAGCGAGCGGTCGGCGGGCCCAGTCGGTGAATCGGCTGGACTTGTCGAGCTCGATCTTCAGCATCTGGCGGACCAGGGCGTCATAGGCGATCTGCTCGCCGAAACCCGCCGCCATGCCGGCGATCTGGGTGTCGAACAGCGGCCGGGGCATGGCGCCCAGGTTGTTGAAGATCTCGACGTCCTGACGGGCGGCGTGGAAGACCTTGAGCACGGTCTCGTCGCGCAGGACGTCCAGGAGCGGGTTGAGATCCAGGCCCTCGGCCATGGGATCGATACAGGCTTCGACGCCGTTGGGGGCGGCGACCTGGATGAGGCAAAGCTTGGGCCAGTAGGTCGTTTCGCGCATGAACTCGGTGTCCACGGCGATAAAGGGCTGGCCTTTCAAGGACTTGCAGAAATCCGCCAGTTCGGCGGTGGTCGTAATCGGCTGCATCGGCTAGCTATAGCCCCGCGCGGGGCCGAGTCTGCAAGAGGCAAGGCGTTTTCCGCTGTATTTTCATGCCCTAACTCGCCGCGAAGACGCCCATGACCGATCGGCCAAACGGCCTTACCTACGCCCAGGCGGGCGTCGACATCGACGCCGGCAATGCCCTCGTCGAGGCCATCAAGCCGCTGGCCAGGGCCACGGCTCGCCCCGGCGTGGCCAGTGGCCTCGGCGGCTTCGGCGCCCTGTTCGACCTGAAGGCCGCCGGCTACGAGGATCCGCTGCTGGTCTCCACCACCGACGGCGTGGGCACCAAGCTGAAGATCGCCATCGAGACCGGCCTGCACGACACGGTCGGCATCGACCTGGTGGCCATGTGCGTCAACGACCTGCTGGCCCAGGGCGCCGAGCCGCTGCTGTTCCTCGACTACTTCGCGACCGGGAAACTGGACGTGGCGACGGCGACCCGGGTGGTGGCCGGCATCGCCGAGGGCTGCAAGCTGGCCGGCTGCGCGCTGGTCGGCGGCGAGACGGCGGAGATGCCGGGCATGTACGCTGACGGCGAGTATGACCTGGCCGGCTTCAACGTCGGCGCCGTGAACCGCGACGGCGTGCTGCCAAAGCTGGAGACCCAGCGGGCCGGCGACGTGCTGATCGGCCTGGCATCCAGCGGCCCCCACAGCAACGGTTATTCGATGGTCCGCAAGGTGGTCGAGCGCTCGGGCCTGGCCTGGGACGCCCCCTGCCCGTTCGCCGAGGGCCTGACCCTGGCCGAGGCCCTGATGGCGCCGACCCGGATCTATGTGAAATCGACCATGGCCCTGATCAAGGCCGGCCGGATCAAGGGCCTGGCCCACATCACCGGCGGCGGCCTGATCGAGAACCCGCCCCGCGCCATCGCCGAGGGTCTGGTCCCCCGCTTCGACTGGAACGCCTGGGAGATGCCGGCCGTGTTCCAGTGGCTGCAGGCGACCGGCGGCATCTCCGAGCACGAGATGCGCCGCACCTTCAACTGCGGCGTCGGCCTGCTGCTGATCGTCGGCAAGGACGCGGCGCCCGAGGTGCTGGCCGCCCTGCTCGAAGCGGGCGAGGACGCGTTCGTGTGCGGCGAGCTGGCCAACGGGTGATGGCGGTGTGCGTCCTTCGCGACGCGGGCCAAGGCCCGCTCCTCAGGATGACGAATTCAGTGGAACACCCCCGTCTTCGTCATGGTGAGGAGCGAACGCAGTGAGCGTCGCGAACCACGCAATGACCCAACGCGCCAGGGTGGCCGTCCTCATCTCGGGACGCGGCAGCAACATGACGGCCCTTGTCGAAGCGGCCAAAGCCCCCGACTGCCCCTATGAGGTCGTGCTGGTGCTGTCCAACAAGCCTGACGCCGAGGGCCTGAGGCTGGCCGCCGCAGCCGGCGTGCCGACCCTGGCCATCGACCACAGACCCTTCGGGGCCGACCGCGAAGCCCACGAACGCGCCCTCGACGCCGCCCTGCGCGAGGCCGGCGCGGAGTATGTGGCCCTGGCCGGCTACATGCGGGTGCTCACCGCCTTCCTGGTCCAGGCCTGGGCCGGCCGGATGGTCAACATCCACCCCTCGCTGCTGCCCAGGTATCCCGGGCTCGACACCCACCGCCGGGCGATCGAGGCGGGCGATGCGGAGGCGGGCTGCAGCGTGCATCTCGTCACGGCGGGGGTGGACGAGGGGCCGATCCTCGATCAGGCCCGCGTGCCCGTGCAGGCCGGCGACACCCCCGAGACCCTGTCCGCCCGCGTGCTGGCCGCAGAACACACTCTCTACCCGGCGGCGCTCGCCCGGCTGGTCAAGCGCTGATGGGCCGCCTGCATGGTTGCGAGACCTGCCGCCGCCAGTGGCTCGTCGACGGTCGGCTGCCCAACCGTCTGGGCGCCAACGCCGGCGGGGCGGTGCTCTACCGCTGCGATGCCTGCCAGGCCTGGTGGGAGGAGACCCCGCGCGGCACGCAGGTGATCACCGAGGGCGAGGTCCGCGAGAGCTACCCGGATCTGGCCGGGCTACGGTCCTAGCCCCGCCTCCCGTCCCGCGCCGCCAGCAGCGCCGCGACCGCCGCGCTGACGGCGGCCCCCACCCACAGGGCCGCGCCGCCGATCCTGCCATAGCTCAGCGCGCCGAGCACCGCCCCGCTGGTCAGCGACACCCACAGCATCAGGAACGGCGCGAACTCCCAGACCGGTCCGCCGCGCAGGGCCATCGCGATCCGCTGGCCCATGCGGACCAGGGCGCCCGTCATGTAGGTGACGCCGATGGCGATATCGCCATCGCGCTGGAAGACTGCGTTGAGCGCGCCCATGGCCAGGGCGGCGAAAGCGGCGGATGCGGGACTGCCCTGCCCGGCCAGCCAGGCGGCGGCGGCCAGCAGGGCGGTGACCAGCGTCAGGACCGAAACCCGCCGCCAGCGCCACCACTCCGGCGCGACCAGCACCCCGCCGATCACCCCGACCACGAACAGGGCAATCAGCCCGCCCGCCGTGGCGACGATGGTCAGATCGCCCAGCGCCGCGCCGACGCCCAGCCGGGTCGAGTTGCCGCTCATGAAGGAAACGAAGAAGCCGCCGAGTTGCAGGAACCCGACGGCGTCAATGTAGCCGGCCAGCGCGGCCAGCAGCGCCGCCAGCAACAGAGCAGGTCTGCTGTAGCGGCGCATGATCGCTATGCCTTAGCCGACGATGTCGGCGTCGGTGAAGAACTGGGCGATCTCGATGCCGGCGTTCTCGATGGAGTCCGAGCCGTGGACCGAGTTCTCGCCGATCGACAGCGCGAACAGCTTGCGGATCGTGCCGTCAGCGGCCTGTTCCGGGTTGGTGGCGCCCATGACTTCGCGGTAGCGGGCCACGGCGTTGTCGCCTTCCAGCACCTGTACGACGACCGGCTCGGCGGTCATCTGACCGACCAGCTCGCCGTAGAACGGGCGTTCGGCGTGAACTTCGTAGAACTTCTTCGCCTGGGCGTCGGTCAGGCGGACGCGGCGCTGGGCGACGATGCGCAGGCCGGCGTCTTCGATGACGGCGTTGATCTTGCCGGTCAGGTTGCGGCGCGTGGCGTCGGGTTTGATGATCGAGAAGGTGCGTTCGGTCATGGCTAGTCTGGGAGCCTTACACAGAGTTGGTGTTTTGAGGGTCGCGGGCTTATAGCGGCGGGCCCTCGATCCGCCAACCTTTGTGACGACCTAACTGTTTCATGCTTCAGATCAATGACCTCACCTTCGACGCCTGGGGGCGGCGCTTCTTCGAGAAGGCCGGCGTCTCGCTGCCGCCTGGATCCAAGGTGGGCCTCGTCGGACGCAACGGCGTGGGCAAGTCGACGCTGTTCAAACTGATCATGGGCGAACTGGTCGCGGGCGGCGACGAGATCGTGCTGCCCAGGAACACCCGCATCGGCCAGGTGGCGCAGGAACATCCCGCGACGCCGATGTCGCTGATCGACACGATTCTCGAGGCCCACGAGGAGCGCCACACGCTGCTGACCCGGCTCGAGACCGCCGATCCCGAGGAAATGGGCGACATCTGGACCCGTCTGATCGAGATCGACTCCGACGCGGCCCCGGCCAAGGCCGCCGAAATCCTCGCGGGTCTCGGCTTCAGCACCGAGGACCTGGAGCGGCCGATGGCCGAGTTCTCAGGCGGCTGGCGCATGCGCGTGGCCCTCGCCGCGGCGCTGTTCAGCGAGCCGGACCTGCTGCTGCTCGACGAGCCGACCAACTATCTCGACCTCGAAGGCGCCATGTGGCTCGAGGCGCGGCTGAAGAAGTATCCGCACACGGCCCTGATCATCAGCCACGACCGCGAACTGCTGAACAACAGCTGCACCCACATCCTGCACCTGGCCGCCGCCAAGTTGGAAATCTACACGGGCGGCTACGACGACTTCGAGAAGATGCGGGCCGAGAAGTCGCGACTCCAGCTGTCAGCCAAGGCCAAGCAGGAGGCCGAGCGCGCCCACCTGCAGTCCTTCGTCGACCGCTTCAAGGCCAAGGCCTCCAAGGCCGCCCAGGCCCAGTCGCGGATGAAACGGCTGGCCAAAATGGAGCCGGTGGCCACCACCATCGAGGAGCGGGTGGCGCCCTTCACCCTGCCGTCACCGCCCCGCCCTCTCGCCCCGCCGCTGATCCGGCTGGAGCGCGCGAATGTCGGCTACGAGGAAGGGCGCCCCATCCTCAAGAACCTGAACCTGCGGATGGATCTGGACGACCGTATCGGCCTGCTGGGCGTCAACGGGGCCGGCAAGTCGACCTTCGCCAAGCTGATCGCCGGCGCCCTGGGCGTGCAGACCGGCGAGTTCCACCGCGACCGCAAGATGCGGGTCGGCTGGTTCCATCAGCATCAGATCGAGGCCATGGACCCCGAGGACACGGCGCTGGAGATCATCCGTCGCGCCATGCCCGAGGCCAGCGAGTCCTCGCGCCGCTCACGCCTGGCCCAGTTCGGCCTGCCGTTCGAGAAACAGGAGACCACTGTCGAGAACCTGTCCGGAGGCGAGCGTGCCCGCCTGCTGCTGAACCTGGTGGCGATGGATGCGCCGCACATGCTCATCCTCGACGAGCCGACCAACCACCTGGACATCGACTCGCGCCGCGCGCTGCTGGACGCGCTGAACGACTACGAAGGCGCGGTGATCCTGATCACCCACGACCGCTCGCTGATGGAGCTGGTCGCCGACCGGCTGTGGCTGGCCGCAGACGGCTCGATCAAGCCGTTCGATGGCGACATGGACGACTACGCGAAGTTCGTGATCGACCGGGCCCGCGTCGCCGCCCGCGCGCCCTCGCAGGTCAAGCGCGAGGAACCGGCCACTCCGCCGCCGCCGCCGCCCGCGCCGCGCCCGGCGGCCGGCATGGCCGGACCGCTGAAGCGCAGGCTGGAGGCCGCCGAGGCGGTTGTCGCGCGAACGACCAAGGCGCTGGGGGAGATCGACGCGGTCCTCGCCGACCCCGCGATCTATGTGAAGGATCCCCGCAAGGCCGCCGATCTCGGCCAGAAGCGACTCAAGGCCCAGGCCGCCGTCGACAAGGCCGAGGCCGAATGGATGGAGATCGCCGAACAGTTGTCGGCGGTGGAAGCCTGACAAGCCCTGCGTCCTTTGCGACGCGATCCTGACGGATCGCTCCTCAGGATGGCGACGTCAGTGGAACGCAACCACCTTCGTCATGCTGGGGAGCCGGCTCTCGGGCCGGGGTCGCGGACCACGCACCGCCTACCCGCACTTCACCTCTTTCACGATCCCCGTCTCGGCGTCGAAGAAGATGTTCAGGCGGTCGGGGCGGTAGTCCATGGTCACCGGGCAGGTGGTGCAGGCCACGCGCCGCTTCGACGGGTCGGTGGGCACCGGGATCTCGCTGCGATTGCGGCCGACCAGATACTGCAGTTCACCCGACCTGCAGGAGTCCTCGGGCGGCGGCGGCGGCAGCGGCACGGTCGGCGCCTCGCTGATCGGCGGCGGGGGCGGCGGCGCGGCGGGGGGCGTCGAGGCGCAGGCCGAAAGGGTCAGCACCGCGGCGAGCGTGGCCAGCTTGCGGATCATGCCTTTTTCTCCCATCCGCGCTCGGCCTGCTGCCAGTAGCTGACCGGCAGGCCCTGCGCCTTGAACGTCTTCCATCGACCCCGGGCGGCGGCCAGAGCCGTCTCGTCCCGACCGTCGAACAGTACGATGCATCGCTCGTGCGGCGAAAGATCGCCCGGCTCGGCGTTGTCGATCAGGAACAGGGCGTGGGCCCCGTTGGGGTTGTCCTGCCGCGTCGTCAGAAGGATCGGCTGGTGGTCGGCGAAGGGCTCGTCGGCCGTGCCATGCGCCAGGAAGCTGTCGTCGCGATAGCTCCACAGCCAGCCGTCGAGGTGGTCGATCCGTTCGGCCTCCGATGTGCGGACCAGCGCGCGCCAGCCGCGCTTGAGCGTCTTGTCCAGCAGATCGGGCAGCACCTGGTCGAGCGATGAGCGCTCCAGATGGTAGAACCAGACCTCGCAGGGGGGCGTGCTCAAGTCAGTTACGTCCTTCGACACGGCGCTGCGCGCCTGCTCAGGATGACTGGATCGGCGGATCCCGCCGATTCAGCATCGTCCCACCACCCTAGTCATCCTGAGCAGCCTGCGCAGCAGACGTGTCGAAGGACGCACAAAGCCGCATCAGACCTCGTACTTGTCCGCCACCATCTGGTTGAGCAGCCGCACGCCGAAGCCGACGGCGCCATCCGGGATGGTCGGGACCGTGGAGGGCTTCTTCCAGGCGGTCCCGGCGATGTCGAGGTGCGCCCACGGCACGCCGTTGACGAACTTCTGCAGGAAAAGTGCGGCGGTGATCGAGCCGCCCGGCCGGCCGCCGGTGTTCTTCACATCGGCGATCATGCTCTCGATCTGCTTGTTGTAGGCGTCCGGAAGCGGCATCCGCCAAAGCGTCTCGCCGGAGGCTTTCGACGCTGCCAGAAGATTCTCCGACAAGGTATCGTCATTGCTGAACAATCCCGCGTAGTCGTTGCCGAGCGAGATGATGATCGCGCCGGTCAGGGTGGCGAGGTCGACCATGAATCGGGGCTTGAAGCGGTCCTGGCAGTACCAAAGGGCGTCGGCCAGAACGAGGCGGCCTTCGGCGTCGGTGTTGATGATCTCGATGGTCTGCCCGGACATCGAGGTGACCACGTCGCCCGGACGCTGGGCGTTGCCGTCCGGCATGTTCTCGACCAGGCCCAGAATGCCGATGGCGTTGACCTTGGCCTTACGGCCGGCGAGCACATGCATGAGGCCGGCCACGGCAGCCGAGCCGCCCATGTCCCACTTCATGTCCTCCATGCCGTCGGCGGGTTTGATGCTGATGCCGCCGGTGTCGAAGGTGACACCCTTGCCGACGAAGGCGATCGGCTGGCTGTCGCCGCCGTTCTTCCACTGGATGACAACCAGCTGGCTGTCACGAATGCTGCCCTGGCCGACGCCGAGCAGGCTGCCCATGCCGAGCTTGGCCATCTCGGCCTCGCCGAGCACCTCGACCTCCAGGCCCAGAGACTCCAGGTCCTTGATCCGGCGGGCGTATTCGGCCGGGAACAGGACATTGGGCGGTTCGGAGACCAGATCGCGCGAGAAGTAGACGGCCTCGGCGAGCGCCTTCAGTGGCGCGAAGGCAGCCTCGGCGGCCGCGACATCGTCCGTGATCACCTGGACCACCTCGATGGAGGGCTTCTTCTCGGGCTTCTCGGTGGTCAGGTACTTGTCGAAACGGTAGGCGGCCAGCGCGGCGCCGAAGGCGGCGCGGGCCGAGTCCTCGGCCCGGGCTCCCGGCGTGAAGACTTGCAGCACCTTGGCGCCCGACAGCTTGACCGCGCCATAGGCCTGCGCCGCGAAACGCTCGGCCGTATCGCCGCCCCAGCCATCGGCCGGACCGGCGCCGACCGCGAGCAGCCGCTGGACGTCCAGACCGGCCGGAGCCACGATCTCTACGGTCTGGCCGGGCTTGCCGGTGAATCGCGGCGCCGCCGCGAGGGCGCGCGCCAGCGCGCCGGAGGTCGCCTTGTCCATGGCCTCGGCGGCGGTGGACAGGTGGCCGTTCTCGAAGACCATGACGGCGGCGGCGCCGTCCGAAGGGGACTTGCCGGCGTCGGAGGCGACGAACTCGATGCGCATGTAACGCTCCTGAAAGTGGTCCGCGCGGCATAGTCCAACCCGCGGCCCGAGGGAAGCGCGGGCGGTTGTTTCCGACGCGGACGGGAGTATAGAACGGTCCTCCCCAGATTTGGGGTTTTCCCCGACTCCCTAACGGGCCCAGCTTCCCTTCATGCGTCTGATCGAGCGCTACCTTTTTCGCCAACTGCTGACGCCGACCCTGCTGGCCACCGCCGCGTTGGGGGCCGTTGGACTGCTGAGCCAGAGTCTGGGACGCCTCGATATCATCATCGAGCAGCGCCAGACGGCCTGGATCTATCTGCAGGTCATCCTGCTGGCGATGCCGCAGCTGATGAACCTGATCCTGCCGATCGCCATCTTCGTCGCCGCCCTGGTGGCGCTGAACCGGCTGCAGACGGACCATGAACTGGTGGTCTGCCAGGCAGGCGGGATGAGCCGCTGGCGCCTGATCTCACCAGCGGTCCGGCTCGCGACGCTGGCGGTTCTGGTCGGGCTTGTGGTGAATCTGTGGATCCAGCCCGCGTCCTATCGGGCCATGCGCGAGATTGTCTCGGCGGCGCGAAGCGACGTGGCCGCGACCCTCATCCGTGAAGGCGAGTTCTCCGAACCGGCCCCGAGACTGACCGTCTACGGCCAGACCGTCGATCCGGACGGCCAGATTCGCAACCTGTTCATTCATCATCGCAAGCTGGATGGTACGGCCACCACCTACACCGCCCGCGAGGGGCGTATCACCCAACGTGGCGGCAAGCCGGTGCTGGTGATGCGCAACGGGTCGAACCAGGAATTCTCAACCACCGGGGTGCTGAACTATCTGTCATTCGAGGAATACGCCCTCGAGCTCGGCCCCTTCCTCAATACTTCGGAGGCGGTCACTTACAAGGCTTCCGACCGCTACCTGCATGAGCTGTTCAGGCCGGACCTGTCCCAGCCCTACGAGCGAAAAAATCGCGAAAAGCTGCTGGCCGAAGGGCATTCCCGTCTGGCGTCGCCGCTCTACAGCCTGGCCTTCATGGCCCTTGCCCTGGCCGCCGTCATCGGATCCAGCTTCAGCCGCATGGGCTATGGCCGTCGCATCGCCGTCGTCGGCGCCGCGGCGGCGACGGTGCGGATCGTCGGCTTCGCGGTCCAGGCCGCCTGCGAGGACACGCCGGCGCTCAACATCGTGCAGTATCTGATCCCGCTCGGCGCCATGGCCTGGGGTTTCGGACAGCTGTATCGACCCGTTCGGCGGCGCCAGGGCTGGCGGGAATGGTTGCCCTTCGGCTTCAGCGAGTCACGCAAGGCCCCTGTGGCGGGTGTGGCGACATGAACCTCGGGGTTGGACGGCTTGAACGTTATGTGCTGTCGCGCACGCTGATCGGCGTTGCGGGCGCCCTGGCCGTGATCGGGTCGGTCATCCTGCTGATCGATTTCGTCGAGGTGTCGCGCACGGTCGGCGGGCGGGGCGACGCGGGCTTCCCCCGCCTGCTGTGGCTGACCCTGCTCAAGGCGCCGTCGACCATTCTGACGCTGCTGCCCTTCGCCTTCCTGTTCGGGACTCTCGCAGCGTTCGTGGGCCTTAACCGGCGCAGCGAACTGATCGCCATGCGCGCGGCCGGAGTCTCGGCCTGGCGGTTCATCCTGCCCGCCACCGGAGCCGCCTTCATGGTCGGCGCGGTCACCATCGCCGCCCTGAACCCTCTGGCCGCGATGCTTGGAGCCCAGTTCGAACAGTCCAGGGACGCGGTGCTGGAAGAGTTCCAGACGTCCACGCCCAAGGACACCTGGCTGCGCCAGGGCGACGAGTCCTCGCAGGTGGTGATCCGGGCGCGGTCCCACGACCAGGTCGACGGCACGGTGCGGCTCAAGGACGTATCGATGTTCGTCTATCGAATCACCGCCAGCGGCGGCCTGGAATTCACCCGCCGGATCGAGGCTGACGAGGCGCGTCTGATGCCGGGCTACTGGCAGCTGCGCGGCGTGCGCGAGGCGGCGCCGGGCGCCGGATCGGTCCGCTCCGAGACTCTTTCCATCCCCTCGACCCTGGACGAGCAGGCGGCCATCGAGCGCTTCACGACGCCGGCAGCCATCGCCTTCTGGCGCCTTCCGGCGACAATCCGCGGGACGGAATCGGCCGGGTTCTCCGCCCTGCCCTACCGGCTGCGGCTGCACCAGCTGCTCGCCACGCCGATCCTGTTCGCGGCCATGTCGCTGCTGGCGGCGGCGTTCTCCCTGCGGCTGATGCGGCTGGGCGGACTTGCGGCCCTGGCCGGATCGGGCGTGGCGCTGGGCTTCGTCTTCTTCTTCTTCAACCAGTTCTGCGGTGCGCTGGGCAAGGCCGAGATCGTGCCAGCCTTCGCGGCCGCCTGGGCCCCGCCGATGCTGGCGCTGTTATCGGGACTGACGCTGCTTTGCTATACGGAAGACGGTGGAATCGTGCGGGGGCGCGTCGCCGGGAGGAAGACCGCCACATGACGACCGCCAGTCGAGCCCTGAGACGGCCCCGTGGACGCGAGCTTCTGCTGGCCGGAGTCGCCGGCGCGGCGCTGGCGTCCGTTTCGCCGGCCCTGGCGCAGGATTTCCCGGCCATCCCGACCGCCCCGGCCACCGCGCCTCCTGTGGACGACGGCCTGGGCGAAGCGGGATTCTATCTGGAGTCCGACAGCCTGATTCAGGACGACGGCGCCCGAATGGTCACCGCGGAGGGCGATGTCGAGGTCCGCTATCGAGGCCGCACCCTGCGGGCCCGATCCCTTGTCTATGACGTCAGCGCCGGACTGATCACCGCGCGCGGCGACGTCGTCGTGATCGATCCCTCAGGCGCGGTCACTTTCGCCGACGAGATGGTGCTGGACGAGGAAATGCGCGCCGGCGTGGCGCGAGGCTTCTCCGCCCGCCTGCAGGACAACGCCAAGATCGCCGCCAGCACTGCCGTACGCCGCAGCGATCTGGTCAACGAACTGACCCAGGCGATCTACACGCCCTGCGAGATCTGCGCCGACGACAAAACCAAGCCGCCGACCTGGTCTATCCGGGCCGACAAGGTGGTCCAGGACCGCGAGAAGCAGGTCATTTACTATCGCAACGCCGTCATCGAGATGTGGGGCGTTCCGGTCTTCTACGCGCCGGTCTTCTGGCATCCCGACCCCAGCGCCGAGCGCAAGAGCGGACTGCTGGCCCCAAAGGTGGTCGGCTCCGCTCGCCGGGGTCTGTCGTACGAGCAGCCCTATGCCCTGATCATCTCGCCCTCCGAAGACCTGGTGATCAGTCCACAGATCAACACGAAGGTGAATCCCTTCCTGAACCTGCAGTGGCGCCGGCGCTTTTCGTCCGGCCAGATCACCGCCCGTCTCGGCTACACCTACGAGCGTGATCTGGACGGCGACGGCGATCGTCTGGGCGACCTCACCTCACGCAGCTACATCCTCGCCGACGGCGCCTTCCGGATTGACGAGAACTGGCGCTGGGGCTTCGCGGCGGAGCGCGCATCCGACGACCTTCTGTTCGACAAGTACGACATCACCAATGTCTACGAACAGCGCGGTCTTATACCGTCCGACGACCGCCGCCTGACCTCGCAGCTCTATGCCATGCGGCAGGACGAACGTTCCTGGTTCTCGGTTTCGGCGCTCAGCATCCAGGGCCTGCGCCCGATCGACAGTGACCGCACCTTCCCGACCATCGCGCCGCTGATCGAAGGGCGCTGGGAGCCGGAGGGGCCGGTGCTCGGCGGGCGCCTGCGCCTCCAGGGCAGCGCCGTCGCCCTGACCCGCGAACAATCCCAGTTCGTCTCGACCCAGCCGGGCGCGGACAGCCGGCGGGTCAGCGCCATGGCCGACTGGCGGGACACCTGGACCTTCGACAGCGGCCTGCGCCTGTCGCCGTTCGCGCAGGTGCGCGGCGATGTTTACAGCCTCGACGAACTGCCCGCTCCGGATCCGGCCTCCGACACGGTCACCCGGGCCGTGGGCGTGGCCGGCGTCGACGTCAGTTTTCCACTGATGCGCAGGGACGGCGCCCGTACGATCGTGCTGGAGCCGCTGCTGCAGATCGCGCTGTCGCCGGAGATCGACCAGGGCACATCAATCCCGAACGAAGACAGCGCAGTCCTGGAGTTCGACGAGACCAATCTGCTGCGGGCCAACAAGTTTCCGGGCTTTGACCGCTACGAGGGCGGACAGCGTATCAATGTCGGCGCCCGCGCCAGCGTCGAGTACGACAGCGGTCGGGGCGGCAGCATCCTGGTGGGGCGGACCTTCAGGGCCGAGCCGGACCCCCAGTTTCCGCCCCGGAGCGGACTGCAGACCACGAAGTCCGACTGGATCGTTGCGGCCGAGGGCCGTCCGTTCGAGAGCGTCAGCTTCTTCACCCGCGCCAGGCTCAGCGAGGCCAAGGGCGACGTGCGGCGCTTCGAAGCAGGTATCGACGTCGACACCACCCGCGCCCGCGGGTTTGTCCGGTACCTGCGGGACAATCAGGACATCACCGGCGTGCAACGCGAGGACCTCGACTTCGCGGGTGAGATCATGGTCACCGGCAACTGGGGCGTCACCTTCGCGGGCGTCCGCGACATCGAGAGTGATGTGTGGCGGCGCCAGGAATTCGGCGGCCTCTACCGCGACGACTGCCTCGAAATCGCGGTCATCTGGGTGCATGAGGAAACCTACAACCGGTCGCTGGGCCCGACGGACTCGGTGGTCCTGCGCCTAACGCTCGCCACATTGGGCGATAAAGGCTACAGGCAGTGACGAACGGCCGGAACCAGGCGTGTCCGCCCGTCGAAGCATTCAAGGGAACGACAAGATTGAATACGTCGACGCGTAGCGTGACGAGACTGGCACTGGCGGCAGCGACCGCCCTGAGCCTCGGTTTCGCCCCCATGGTCCAGGCCCAGGTGGCTCCCGTCCCCGGAACCACAGACGCAGCCCTGGCCGAAGTGACGGAGGCGGCGATCGGCGAGAGCGTCGCCGCGGTCGTCAACGACGACATCATCTCGACCTACGATCTGGTGCAGCGGATGCGCCTTTTGTCGATTACGGCCGGGATCCAGCCCGACGAGAACACCCTGCCTCAGCTGCAGCGTGAAGCCATGCGCTCGCTGATCGAGGAACGCCTGCAGATCCAGGAGCTCCGGAAGGTCGAGAAGGAGCACAAGGCCGAGATCATCGCGACCGACGCCGATGTCGACGCCGAACTGGCGGATGTCGCCAAGGGCAACAACATGACGGCTGACCAGATGCTGGCCCAGCTCCGCAGCGCCGGCGTCGGTCCCGAGACCCTGCGCGAACAGATTCGCGCCGAGGTCAGCTGGCAGGGCTACATCCGCGGCCGCTACGGCAGCCGCCTGCGCATCGGCCAGGACCAGATCAAGGCCGTCCAGGAGCAGCTGACCGCCTCGGCGGGCAAGCCGCAATACCAGATCAGCGAAGTCGTCATCGATCCGGCTCGCGTCGGCGGTCTCGACAACGCCGTCCAGGGCGCCGGCCAGCTCATCGTCCAGATCCAGCAGGGCGCGCCCTTCCCGGCGGTCGCCCGGCAGTTCTCGTCCGCGGCGACGGCGGCCAACGGCGGCGACGCCGGCTGGGTCGGCGCCGGCGAGATGCCGGCCGAGGTCGAGCAGGCGCTGGAACAGCTGCGCCCCGGCCAGATCTCGCGTCCCATCGTCACCGACGACGGCGTCTACATCATCGCGCTGCGCGACAAGCGCGCCGGTTCCAACGTCTCGCTGGTCAGCCTCAAGCAGGCCGCCGTTCCGCTCGCGGCCGACGCCTCGCCCGCGCAGGTCCAGGCCGCCGCCACACAGCTCGAAACTCTCCGCCCGCTGGTCACCGGCTGCGCCGATCTCGAAGCCAAGGCAGCCGACGTCCAGGGCGTCATGGCGGGCGATCTGGGCGAGGCCGAGGTCGCCGGCCTGATCGAGGGCTTCCAGACCGCCGTGGCGACCACGCCCGACGGCCAGCTGTCGCAGGCCATCCGCACCAATGCCGGACTGCACATGATCATGGTCTGCGGTCGCCGCCAGAGCGGCGCCCAGATCCCGACCGCGCAGCAGATCGAAAGCCGTCTGGTCGGCCAGCAGCTGTCGATGATCTCCCGTCGCCTGCTCCGCGACCTGCGCGGCACGGCGACCATCGAGCAGCGGTGACGCCGGCGCCTCTAGCGCTGAGTCTCGGCGATCCCGCCGGAACGGGACCGGAAATCACGGCCAGGGCCTGGCGCGCCCTCCGCCAGAGCGGACCCGCGTTCATGGTCATCGGCGATCGCCAGGCGCTGGAGTCCGCGCCCGGCGGCCCGGTCCCCGTGCAGACGGTGACCCGGCCGGAGGACGCAGCGATCGTTTTCGCCGACGCGCTGCCGGTGCTGGACATCCCGCTGACCACCTCGGTCGTGGCCGGACAGCCCAACCCCGCCAACGCCGCCGCCGTGATCCGCTGGATCGAGACCGGCGTGGCCCTGGCCCTGACCGGCGCGGCCAGCGGCCTGGTCACCGCCCCCATCGCCAAGGCCCCGCTCTACGCCGCCGGCTTCGGCTTTCCGGGCCATACCGAGTTCCTCGCCGAACTGACCGCCGCCAGCCGCCACGACGGCGCGCGGGGACCGGTGATGATGCTGACCGCCGCCGACCTGCGCGTGGCCCTGGTGACCATCCACGAGCCGCTGGCAAAGGTTCCGGGGCTGCTCACGGTCGAGAAGATCGTCAATGCCGGGCTGGTGACGGCCCAGGCCCTGCGTCGCGACTTCGGCATCGCCGCCCCGCGCCTGGCCGTCGCGGGCCTCAATCCGCACGCCGGCGAATCAGGATCACTGGGCCGCGAGGAGATCGAGGTCATCGCCCCGGCCGTCCGGGCGCTGCGCGAGCTGGGCGTCGAGGCAACCGGCCCCTCGCCCGCCGACAGCCTGTTCCATCCCGAGGCCCGCGCCCGCTACGACGCTGTGCTCTGCATGTACCATGACCAGGCGCTGATCCCGGTGAAGATGCTCGACTTCTGGGGCGGGGTGAACGTCACCCTGGGCCTGCCCATCGTCCGCACCTCCCCCGACCACGGCACCGGCTTCGACATCGCCGGCCGGGGCATCGCCCGCCCCGACAGCCTGATCGCGGCCATCCGGCTGGCGGCGGAAATCGCGGCGCGGCGGGGGTAGCGGGCGCCCTCCTGTCCCGTTCCCTCTCCCCGTCATCGTCGGACTTGTTCCGACGACCCATGCGTGGTGCGTACGGGGAGTGGCGCCGACGGGCCGAAGCGCGTAACAGCCGACGCCGTGTTCATGGGTCGTCGGAACAAGTCCGACGATGACGATAGGAGGGATGCAATGATCGATCTCAGCACCCTCCCCCCGCTCCGCGAGAGCCTGGCCGACCACGGCCTGCTGGCCGACAAGAGCTTTGGCCAGCACTTCCTGCTCGACCTCAACATCACGCGGAAGATCGCCCGGCTGGCCGGCCCGCTGGAGGGCCAGACAGTGATCGAGGTCGGGCCCGGCCCCGGCGGCCTGACCCGGGCGCTGGTCGAGGCCGGCGCGAACGTCATCGCGGTAGAGAAGGACGCCCGGTTCCTGCCGCTGCTGAACGAGCTGGCGGCGGTGTCGGACGGCCGCCTGACCCTGGTGGAGGCCGACGCCCTGAAGGTCGACGAGGCGGCGCTGGCCTGCGGGCCGGGGCATGTGGTCTCCAACCTGCCCTACAACGTCGGCACGCCGCTGCTGATCAAGTGGCTGACCGGCCCGTGGCGGCCGGTCTCCATGACCCTGATGTTTCAGAAGGAAGTCGCCGACCGCATCGCCGCCCCGGCCGGCGCCGACGCCTACGGCCGGCTGAGCGTGGTCTCCCAGGCGCTGGCGAAGGCCAAGGTGGTCATGGACCTCCCCGCCCGGGCCTTCACCCCGCCGCCGAAGGTCGCCTCGGCCGTGGTGCGCCTGGACCCGCTGTCGGACGCCCCACCAGCCGAGCTGATCGCGGCGCTGGAGAAGGTGACGGCCGCCGCCTTCGGCCAGCGGAGGAAGATGCTGCGCTCGAGCCTGCGTCTGCTGGGCGGCGAGGCGCTGTGCGAGAAGGCCGGCATCGACCCGAATGTGCGGGCCGAGACCGTGCCGGTGGAAGGGTTCTTGCGGCTGGCGCGGGCGCTGTAGGTGCCGGACCGAGGAGCGGCGTCATTGCTTCGACTCGCGGTGCTGATAGCTTAGCCCGATGTCGCGGCCCCACTCCCGATCAGCTTGCACGGCGCTAGCCAGTGCCTTGGCGGCCCTTGCGATCGCCTTGACCCAAACGGCCGCTCTTGCTGAGGACCTTGGCCCGGTATGCCCGAAGGCCGCCGGCTTCATTGCTGGTCCATTCGTGCCGGACGAAAACACAGCACGTTCATTATTCTTGGCGGTCGAATCTGCCCGAATGCCTAACGTCGACAAGTCGAAGTTTTCCGAGATCATCATCAACGAAGATAGAAACACATGGACAGTGTTTCGGGCGCAGCCACTACCCGCGCCCCGAACTGACGGCTGGATCACCGTGCCGTCCTTCGGAGGTGGGACCCTGTCCATGACGATCGACAAGTGCAGCGGCGCGATTTCAAACGCCTACTATCAGCGCTGAGCCGGCCAGTCGGCATGGAGGAACTACCCCTCCCCTGCCTCCGGGATCGCCTCCGCCAGCAGGTCCTCGACCAGCGGTTCGATCCAGAGGTTGCGCGAGGCCTTGCGGCGTTCGGCGTGATAGATGTGGGCCAGTTCGGCGTAGGCGCGGTCGAAGTCGTCGTTCATGACCACATAGTCGAAGGTCTTCCAGTTGGAGACCTCGTCCTTGGCCCGGGCGATGCGCTCGCGGATGACCTCTTCGCTGTCCTGCGAGCGGGCGTGCAGGCGGCGGTGCATCTCGGCCAGCGACGGCGGCAGGATGTAGACCAGCACGCAGTCCTGGCGCGCCTGGCCGCAGATCTTCATGGCGCCCTGGAAGTCGATGTCGAACAGGGTGCTCTGGCCCTTCGACAGGGCCTCCATGATCGGGATCTTCGGGCTGCCGTAGCGGTTGCCGTAGACCTCGGCCCACTCCAGGAACTCGCCGCGCTCGACCATGGCGTCGAAGGTCGGGCGATCGACGAAGTGGTAATCGCGGCCGTCGTGCTCGCCCGGACGCGGCGCGCGGGTGGTGGCGGAGATCGACAGGTGCAGGTCGGAGTGGTCGGCGACCAGCCGGCGCGTCAACGAGGTCTTGCCCACCCCGGACGGCGCCACGACCATCAGCATCAGGCCCCGCGTCGGCCGGGCCTCATCACTCAACATTCTGCACCTGCTCGCGGAACTGCTCGATCACCGCTTTGAGGTCGAGACCGATGGCGGTCAAGGCCGGGGTCGCCGATTTCGAACACAGGGTGTTGGCCTCGCGCATGAACTCCTGCGTCAGGAAGTCCAGCCGGCGGCCGGCGGCGGCGTCGCTGGCGATCAGGGTGCGGGCGGCGGCGATGTGGCCGGCCAGCCGATCCAGCTCCTCGCGCACGTCGGCGCGGGTGGCCATGGCGGCGGCCTCCTGGACGATGCGCTCCTCGCTGGCGGCCTGGCCGAGCAGCTCGGCCATTCGACCGGCGAAGCGGTCCTTGATGATCGCGGGGTGGGCGGCGGCCTCCGCGCCGGCGGCGGCGACCAGCGCCTCGACGCGGTCGATCATGCCGGTCAGCACCGGCGTGAGCGCCGCGCCCTCTTCGAGCCGCGCCGCCTTCAGCGCGTCCAGAGCGGTGGCGATGGAGGCGGCGATGGCCTGCTCCAGGGCGGCGCGGGCCTCGGGGTCTTCGGCGGCCTCGGTGACCTCGATGACGCCGCGCAGGGCCAGCAAGCCGTCGGCGGTCGGCCGCTTGACCCGCTTGGCCTTCACATAGGGCGTCACGGCCGCAAGGTAGCGCTCCAGCTGGTCGAGATTGACGCTCGGGGCCCCGGCGCCCTCGGCCCGGCGGGCCTGGACGCTGACGTTGACCTGGCCGCGCTGGAAGCGGGCCTGCGCGCCGTCGCGGATAGGCTTCTCGAGCGCCTCGAAGCCCGGCGGGGCCTTGAAGCGGGTCTCGAGATTGCGGCCGTTGACCGAGCGGGCCTCGATGGCCCAGCTCCAGTCGCCGAGCGCACCCTCGGCCCGGCCAAAGCCGGTCATCCCCGACAGGGCCATCTACTTGCCCGTCCGCGCGCGGTATTCACGCCACTTTTCGACGTTGCGCTTGTGCTCTTCATAGGTGACCGCGAAGGCGTGGCCGCCCGTGCCGTCGGCGACGAAGAACAGGTACTCGCTCGGCGGCGGGTCGAGCACCGCCGCCAGGGCCGCGCGGCCGGGGTTGGCGATCGGCGTCGGCGGCAGGCCGTCGATGATGTAGGTGTTGTAGGTGTTGGCCGGGTTCTCCAGCTCGGACTTCAGGATCCGGCGGCCCAGCGGTTTGCCCTTGGTGATGAAGTAGATGATCGTCGGGTCGCTCTCCAGCCGCATGCCCTTGCGCAGGCGGTTGGTGAACACCGCGGCGACCTGCGGGCGCTCGCTGGCGACGCCGGTCTCCTTCTCGACGATGGAGGCCAGGATCACCGCCTCCTCGGGCGTGGTGACCGGCAGACCCGGCTGGCGCTGGGCCCACAGGGCGGCCAGCAGCTTGTCCCGCGCGTCCATCATGCGCTGCAGCACGGCGGCGCGGTCCTCGCCCCGCTGGAAGTCGTAGGTCTCGGGCAGCACCGTGCCCTCGGGCGGGGTCGGCGCGATACCCGTCAGCGCCTCCTCGGCGTTGAGCAGTTCGATGACCGTTTCCGAGGTCGCGCCCTCGGGAATGGTCACCTGGTGGCGCACCACGCGGCCGGCGCGGATGTCGTCCAGCACTCTGGCCATCGAGGCGCCGGACGCGAATTCGTATTCGCCGGCCTTCAGGTCGCGGGCGACGCCGGTGACCTGGGCGGCGGCCTTGAAGATCGCGCCGGAGCGGATCACGCCGGCCCGCTCCAGCGACGAGGCGATCTCGTTGAGGCCGGCGCCGCGGCGCAGGACGACGGTGCTGTACTGACCCGCGGTCGCCTCGGGACCGGGACCGCGATAGGTCCAGACTGCCCAGAGGCCCAGCAGCATCACGGCCAGACTCAGCACGGCGAAGCCGCTCATGCCCATGATGAGAAGCCGGCGCATCAGCGGCAGCCCCTCGGAACGTGCGGCTCTTTTGCTCACGGCGCCTTCTTGAAGATCACGCAGGCGTTGGTGCCCCCGAAGCCGAAGCTGTTGGACATCGCGGCATGCATCTCAACAGGCTTCGCCTTGTGCGGGACGAGATCGATCTCGGTCTCGAACTCGCAGTTGTCCAGATTGATGGTCGGCGGCACGATCTGGTCGCGCAGGGCCAGGATGGTGAAGATCGACTCCACCGCTCCGGCGGCGCCCAGCAGGTGCCCGATCATCGACTTGGTCGAGGACATCTTGGTGTTCTTCGCACTGTCGCCGAGCAGGCGGGTGACCGCGCCCAACTCCAGACCGTCGGCCATGGTCGAGGTGCCGTGGGCGTTGACGTAGCCGATGTCGGAGGCCTGCAGGCCGGAGTCCTTCAGCGCCGCCGTCATGGCCCGGAAGCCGCCGTCGCCGTCCTCGGAAGGGGCGGTGATGTGGTAGGCGTCGCCCGACAGGCCGTAGCCGGCCACCTCGGCGTAGATCTTCGCGCCGCGCGCCTTGGCGTGTTCGTATTCCTCGAGCACCAGGATGCCGGCGCCCTCGCCCATGACAAAGCCGCCGCGATCCTTGTCGTAGGGGCGCGAGGCTTCCGTGGGGCGATCATTGAAGTCGGTGGCCATGGCGCGGCAGGCGACGAAGCCGGCGACGCCGATCGGGCAGATGGAGGCTTCGGCCCCGCCAGCGATCATGATGTCGGCGTCGCCGTACTTGATCAGCCGGGCCGCGTCGCCGATGGCGTGAGCGCCGGTGGCGCAGGCGGTGACCACCGAGTGGTTAGGGCCCTTGAAGCCGTAGCGGATCGAAACCTGGCCCGAGGCGAGGTTGATCAGGGCCGAGGGGATGAAGAAGGGGCTGATGCGGCGCGGCCCCTTGTCGCGCAGCTCGATGGCCGTCTCGGCGATGGTGTTCAGCCCGCCGATGCCCGAGCCGATGATCACGCCGGCGCGGAAGGCCATCTCGCCGTCGATCTCGGTCAGGCCCGCGTCGCGGACGGCCTCGTCGGCGGCGGCCATGGCGTAGAGGATGAAGTCGTCGACCTTGCGCTGGTCCTTGGGCGCCATGGTGCCATTGGGATCGAACGAACCCTCGACGTCGGGACCACCGCCGCCGCGACCGTCGACCCGCGGCACTTCGCAGGCGATCTGGCAGCCGTACTCCTCGGGATCGAAGCTCGAGATCCGTCCGGCGCCGGACTTTCCGGCCAGCACGTTCTTCCAGGTGATGTCCACGCCCTGCCCGAGCGGGGTCAAGAGGCCGAGGCCGGTGACGACGACGCGACGCATGGATCTACTCCTCCCGGGTCCGAAACTACGGACCGCTCAAACGAAGACCGCCGCGCATACCGGTTTCCCGGTAGCGCGGCGGCTGATCGTACGGACTAGGGTCGACGGATCAACCGCCCACCTTCTCCGTGATGAACTTCACGGCGTCGCCGACCGTCTGGATATGTTCGGCGGCGTCGTCGGGAATCTCGATGTCGAATTCCTCTTCGAAGGCCATGACCAGCTCGACGTTGTCGAGGCTGTCAGCGCCCAGGTCATCGATGAAGCTGGCCTTCTCGGTGACCTTTTCGGGATCGGCATCGAGATGCTCGATGACGATCTTACGCACACGCTCGAGAATGTCGGACATTCTGTAGGTCCTCTTTGGTATTGTCGTGGCCGCGCCAGCCAAGGCTGGACACCGGAAATCGCGCTCCGCCTACCATGTTCCTTTCGGGGTGGCCAGCGGCCAGCCGACGAACATGGGGCTTCCTCTAGATCATCGCCATGCCGCCGTTGACGTGCAAGGTCTGACCGGTGACGTAGGCGCCCTCCTCGCTGGCCAGATAGACGCAGGCGGCGGCGACGTCGTCGCCCGAGCCGAGGCGCCCGGAGGGGATTTTCCCAAGGATTGCCTCACGTTGCGAGTCGTTGAGCCCATCGGTCATCGGGCTGGCGATGAAGCCCGGCGCAACGGTGTTCACCGTCACGTTACGAGACGCCACTTCCTGGGCCAGCGCCTTGGAGAAGCCGATCATGCCGGCCTTGGAGGCGGCGTAGTTGGCCTGGCCGGGGTTTCCGGTCACGCCGACGACGGAGGTGATTCCGATGATCCGGCCCCAGCGGCGCTTCATCATGCCCTTCAGGGCGGCGCGGGAGAGTCGGAAGTAGGATTCGAGGTTCACCTTGATGACCTGCTCCCAGTCCTCGTCCTTCATCCGCAGCATCAGCCCGTCGCGGGTAATGCCGGCGTTGGCGACCAGGATGTCCAGCGGCGCGCCGGCCGCTTCCTCCGCCTTGGCGACCAGGCCGTCGACGCTGGCTGAGTCGGACAGATTCGCCGAAGCGATCGAGACGCGGGCGCCGAGTTCGCCGGCGAGGACGGTCAGGGCCTCCTCGCGGGTCCCGGACAGCACGACATGCGCGCCCCGCTGATGCAGCGAGCGGGCGATGGCGCCGCCGATACCGCCCGTGGCGCCGGTGACGAGGGCGGTCTTGCCGGTGAGGTCGAACATGTCTGGCATTTCCTTCGGTGCGTCCTTCGACACGGCCCTTCGGGCCTGCTCAGGATGACGTATTCTGTTGATGGCCGATTATGCACGTCATCCTGAGCAGCGCAGCAAGGCGCGTGTCGAAGGACGCAATGAACTCAAAGCGAGGCCGCGAACGTTTCCAGGTCGGCCGGCGTGTTCAGCGGCGTGGCCTCGGCGTCGGGTGCGATGCGCTTGGCCATTCCGGACAGCACCTTGCCCGAGCCGGCCTCGGCGAAGCGGGTGACGCCGCCTTCGGTGGCCATCCACTCCATGCTCTCGCGCCAGCGCACGCGGCCGGTGACCTGTTCGACGAGCATCCGGCGGATGGCCTCGGGATCCAGCGTCGGACGGGCGGTGACGTTGGCGACCAGGGGCGCGCGCGGGGCGATGATGGTCGCCATGGACAGAGCCTCGGCCATCTCGTCGGCGGCCGGCTGCATCAGCGGGCAGTGGAAGGGGGCGGAGACGTTCAGCGGAATGGCGCGCGCGCCCAGTTCCTTGGCCTTCTCGATGGCGCGGTCGACGCCGGCCCGGTCGCCGGAGATCACCACGTTGCCGTTGTTGTTGTCGTTGGCCACCACGCAGACGCCGACCTCGGCGCCCGCCGCGGCGGCCGCCTCGGCCAGGGCGACGTCGGTCTTCGGCCCGATCAGCGAGGCCATGGCGCCGGCGCCCACCGGCACGGCGCGCTGCATGGCCTGGCCGCGCAGCTTCAGCAGCCGCGCGGTGTCGCTCAGGCTGATCGCGCCGGCGGCGGCCAGAGCGGCATATTCGCCCAGCGAGTGGCCGGCGACGAAGGCGGCCTTCTCGATGGCGACGCCGAATTCCTTCTCCAGCGTGCGGCTGACCGCCAGGCTGACCGCCATCAGGGCCGGCTGGGCGTTTTCGGTCAGGGTCAGGTCGGCCTCGGGGCCTTCCTTCATCAGCTTGAACAGCTTCTGGCCGAGGGCGTCGTCGACCTCCTGAAACACCTCGCGGGCGCTGGCAAACGCCTCGGCCAGCTCAGCGCCCATGCCGACGGCCTGGCTGCCCTGGCCGGGAAAAATGAACGCGAGGCTCATGGAAATCCTCTCGGAAAGTGACGAATCCGGCGCGCACGGTTAGGGGAAAGGGTAAGAGCGAGCAAGTTTCGCGATTTTCCGCTCGATCCGACCCAGGACATTTCATTGCCCGCCTACCAGCTCGTCATCTTCGATTTCGACGGAACCTTGGGGGACACCATGGGGTGGTTCCTCGATGCGTCGGACGCGATGGCCCAGAAGTTCGGCTACCTGCCGATTGACCGGGGCGACCTGGACAACCTGCGCCGCATGAGCGCGCGGGAGCTGATGAAGCTGCAGAAGGTCTCGGTGCTGAAGCTGCCGATGCTGGCCGCACACTTCCAGAAGATGATGAAGGCCGACGCCGGAAACATCCGCCTGTTCGACGGCGTGCCCGAGATGCTGAAGGCCGTCCACGAGTCGGGCGCGAAGATCGCCATCGTCAGCTCGAACTCCGAGGAAAACATCCGCATCGTGCTGGGACCGGAGCTCTGCGCCCTGGTCTCGCGGTTCAGCTGCGGAGCGTCGGTGTTCGGCAAGGCCACGAAGTTCAAGAAGGTTCTCGCCGCGACGAGCGTCAAGCCGGCCGAGACCCTCAGTATCGGCGACGAGACCCGCGACATCGACGCGGCGCGCGAGATCGGCATGGCCACGGGAGCGGTCTGCTGGGGCTACACCAACGCCGAGGCGCTGAAAGCCTATGGCCCGACCCACGTTCTCGAGACGGTTCTGGACATTCCAGCCATCGTCGCCTGAGGCGCCCGGTTCGCCTCTGGCGTTGCCCCGGCGTCATCGCCTAGCCTGCCTGCAACGATAAGGGAGGACGACGATGCGGGCGGTTGTGCGTCGGGCTGGCAAGCTGGTCTGTGATGACATCGACGAGCTGGATCCGGGCCCCGGTCAGGTCAGGGTCAAGACGCTTCTGTGCGGCATCTGTGGCTCCGATCTGCACGCGCTGCACCACCTGGACCACATGGTCGAGATGGGCCGGCGCTCGGGCGGCGGCGGCGGCGACCTCGACCCGGCGGCGGACATCGTGTTTGGCCACGAGTTCTGCGCCGAGGTGCTGGAAGGCGGCCCGGGCGCGACGCGGCTGAAGCCCGGCACGCGGGTCGTCTCGATGCCGGTGAACATGAGCCCGACCCGCTTCGACGCGGTCGGCTATTCGAACCTCTATCCCGGCGGCTTCGCCGAACGGATGATCCTCACCGAGATGCTGCTGCTGGAGGTCCCCAACGGCCTCTCCACGGAGCATGCGGCGCTCACCGAGCCAATGGCCGTGGGCGAGCACGCCGTGGCCAGCGCCGCGCTGGACAAGGACTCGGTCGCCCTGGTGATCGGCTGCGGCCCCGTCGGCCTGGCGGTGATCGCGGCCCTGAAGGTGCGCGGCCACGGCCCGGTCATCGCCGCCGACTTCTCGCCCCGCCGCCGCGCCGCCGCCGAGGCCATGGGCGCCGACGTCGTCATCGATCCCAAGGAGACCGGCCCGCACAGCAAATGGGCTGACTTCGGCGTGCCGATGACCAGCGAGGCCATGCGCGCGGCGCTGTTCTCCGGCGCCCAGTCCGGCCGGCCCGTCGTTTTCGAGTGTGTCGGCGCGCCCGGCGTGCTGCAGAGCGTGATCGAGGGCTGCCCGACGAAGGCCCAGATCATCGTCGCCGGGGTCTGCATGGAGCCCGACAAGATCGAGCCCTCGCTGGCCATCAACAAGCAACTCGATCTGCGCTTCGTGCTTGGCTACCAGCCCGATGAGTTCGCCCAGACGCTGCACAACATCGCCGAGGGCAGGATCAACCTCGAGCCCATGGTGACCGGCACGGTGGGCCTCGACGGCGTGGCGCAGGCCTTCGTCGACCTCGGCAACCCCGAGAGCAATGTGAAGATCCTGGTCGACCCGTCGCTCTGATCCATCCCCCCCGGATGGGTGTGTCCGGAGCGGAAGGACGGCCCTAGGGTCACAGCCGTACCGTCCCGGAGCGCCATGACATGCGCCTTGTTGTTGGCCTAACGGCCGCTGTTGTCTCCGCTGGCGCCCTGGCCGCCGCGGCGGCCGTGTCCGGCATCCCCGCCGATTTGCGGCGAACGGTCGATGAGCATTACAGCGGCAGGATGCAGGCCATCGTCGACGAAGAGTCCGGCGAGGTGCGCACCTTCTCCGCGCCGGCGGCCATGTATCGCAAGGTCGACATCAACGGCGACCGGCTGCCGGACTGGCGTGTCGACTACGAGAAGGCGGAGAACGCTTCGCTGTTCTGCGGCACCGGAGGTTGCCTGCAGCAGCTCTACCTCGCTCGGCCCGACGGCGGATTCGATCTGGTTCTCAACACGAACCTGCGCCTGTTCAGGATGAGCAAGGTCAGGGGCGAACCTGTCCTGGACCTTGATTTCCACGGCAGCACCTGCGGGGAGGCAGGGTTCGTCGAATGCCCGCGCAGCTACGGCTGGAACAGCCCGCTGGGCCGCTACATCGAGCGTCCGACGTCGAAGGGGCTGACCTGGCTAAGCGGTGGTCCCCGGCAACTGGTGGAGGATGACCCTTCCGCCTTTCCGCCGGCGGTAAGGGCCGAGATCGAGCGCCAGACAGCCATCTGCGCCAATGCCGGCAGTCGGGTCAGCGAGGGCGGCGTTCCCGCCAACGACCTGCCCGATCTGAACGGCGACGGCGTCCGCGACTGGGTCGTGGGATCGCAGTACGGCTTTTGCGACCGGGGCGATGACCAGCAAGCCGGGGCGTTTCTGCCGATCGTCATCCTGGCGAGCCGCGACGGCGGCTTCAAGCCGGCCTGGGAGGCGATGGACGCCTCGTGGGGCGTCGACCTGGGCGCGCCGGCGAGACTGGTCACTCTGGAAGGCGAGCATTGCGGCATCACGCAAGAGGTCTGCACGCGCGTGCTCTGGAGCTGGGACGGCGAGCGCTTCGTTCGACCCTAGCCGGGCTGGACCCGGCGGCCGGGCGGGCTAATTATCCCGGCAACCGGGAGACCCGCCATGAAACGCCTTCTCGTCGCCGTCGCGCTCAGCGCCGCCCTCGCCGCTCCCGCCTTCGCGGCGCTGCAGCCGGGCGCGAAGGCTCCGGACTTCGCCACGACCGCCTACCTGGACGGCAAGCCGACGCCCTTCAGGCTCTCCGAGACACTGAAGGAGGGCCCCGTGGTGCTCTACTTCTTCCCGGCCGCCTTCACCGACGGCTGCACCATCGAGGCCCGCGAGTTCGCGCTGGCCTCGCCGGAGTTCAAGGCCATGGGCGCGACGGTGATCGGCGTCACGGCCGGCAACACCGAGCGTCTGGCGGAATTCTCGAAGAGCGAATGCCGCGACCAGTTCGCGGTGGCGGCGGTCTCGAAGGACACCATCAAGGCCTTCGACGCCACCCTGGCGATCAAGCCCGATCTGTCGGGCCGGACCAGCTATGTCATCGCCCCCGACGGCAAGGTCTTGTTCGCCTGGTCCAACCTGACCAACCCGATCGAGCACGTCACCCGCACCAAGGCGGCGGTGAAAGCCTGGAAGGCTTCCCGGCCATAGAGCTACGCCCGGACGAGCGCCTCTCCCGCTTGCCTTTCCGACGGTTCTCGCGTACTAGCGCGCCTCTTCACGGAAGGCGGTCTGTCGCGGAACCTTGAATGGGTCGGGAAACTCCCGTCCGCCGCGACCAGAGCCATCGTGACCGGGGACTCTTCCCTTCCCGGCCGCGCCGCCTTCCAAGCCGGAAGAAGGAAACCTATGGCGCTCTACGAGCACGTGGTCATCGCGCGGCAGGATATCTCGCCGCAGCAGGCCGAAGCCCTCAACGAGGAAATGAAGGCACTCATCGAAGGTCTGGGCGGTCACATCGCCAAGATCGAGTACTGGGGCCTCCGCAACCTCACCTACCGCATCAAGAAGAACCGCAAGGGTCACTATTCCCTGCTGGCGATCGACGCTCCGTCGGACGCTGTCAAGGAAATGGAGCGCCAGCTGTCGATCAACGAAGACGTGCTGCGCTACATGACCATCCGCATGGAAGAGCTCGACCTCGAGCTGTCCCCGGTTCTGGCCCGTCGTGATCGCGACCGCGAACGTTCGGATCGTCCCGAGCGGCCCGACCGGCCCGACCGGCCCCGCGAAGACTTCGCGGCTTAAGGGAGAGAAGGATCATGACCGACACCACCGCTCCCGAAGCAACCTCGGCCCCGGCCGCGAGCGGCGCCCGCCGCCCGTTCTACCGCCGCCGCAAGGTCTGCCCGTTCTCCGGCGCCAACGCCCCGAAGATCGACTACAAGGACGTGAAGCTGCTGCAGCGCTACGTCTCCGAACGCGGCAAGATCGTGCCGTCGCGCATCACCGCGGTCTCGGCCAAGAAGCAACGTGAACTGGCCAAGGCCATCAAGCGCGCCCGCTTCCTGGCCCTGCTGCCCTACGTCGTGAAGTAGGAGAACGACCATGAAAGTCATTCTGCTCGAACGCGTCGAGGGCCGCGGCGCCCTTGGCGATGTCGTCACCGTCAAGGACGGCTTCGCCCGCAACTACCTCCTGCCCCGCTCCAAGGCGCTCCGCGCCACGGCCGCGAACCTGAAGGTCTTCGACGCCCAGCGCGCCGAGATCGAAGCTCGCAACGCCAAGGCCAAGGAAGCTGCGGCGTCGGCCGGCGAGTCCCTGGACGGAACCGCCTACATCCTGATCCGTCAGGCCGGCGAAAGCGGGCAACTGTACGGCTCGGTCGCGGGTCGCGACGTCGCCGACATCATCAACGGCGCCGGCGGCAAGGTCGATCGCTCGATGGTCGTCCTCGACAAGCCGATCAAGACGCTCGGCGTGCACGACGTGAAGGTGAAGCTCCACTCGGAGGTCATCGTCACCGTCAGCATCAACATCGCCCGCAGCCAGGACGAAGCCGAGCGCCAGGCGCGCGGTGAAAACGTCATCACCTCGCAGTTCGACGAAGATGCGGCCCTCGCGGCGGAAGCGGCGGCCGACATGCTCGAAGGCGGCGCCGGCAAGCAGGACGGTCTGGGCGACGAGTACTAGGCTCGTCTCTCATCACCGATGAGATCGGGCGGCCCGGACTTCCGGGCCGCCCTTTTTCGTGCGGGGCTCCGGGCTTGCGCCTTGCGACCTGTGACGCCCGGATCGAACATACATGGAACTCCACAACTGAATCGGACCTGCGGCCACACGGTCGCAGTCAGCCGACAGCCGTCGCGTTAATCTAGGTAAATGGCCATCGTCCCCGCCCTCGACCTGCGTCCCGTCGACGCCGACCCGCAGATCCACGCGGCCCCCTCGAACATCGAGGCCGAGCAGGCGCTGCTGGGCATCCTGATGTACGACAACGCCGCTTATGAGCGGCTGAGCGACCAGCTGAGCGGCCGGCACTTCTACGAGCCCTTCCACCAGCGGCTCTACAGCGCCATCGAGTCGCATATCCGCAAGGGCCAGCTGGCCGAGCCGATCCTGCTCGCCGAGGAGTTCAAGAAGGACGCCGCGTTCGAGGAGCTGGGCGGCATCCGCTATCTGGCCGACCTGTTCGAGCGCGCGCCGCCGGCCGCCAACGCCGCCGACTACGGCCGGGCCATCTACGACCTGGCCCTGCGCCGCGACCTGATCCGCATCGGCGGCGAGATCATGGTCGAGGCCCAGGCCGCCGACCCCGACATCACCGCCCGCGACCAGATCGAGCAGGCCGAGCAGAAGCTGTATGGCCTGGCCGAGAGCGGCACCTCGTCGGGGGGCTTCATCCCCTTCTCCAGCGCTCTCACCGGTGCGGTGCAGATGGCGGCCGAGGCCTACAGCCGTGACGGCGGGCTGGCCGGCCTGTCGACCGGCCTGATGGACCTGGACCGCCAGCTGGGCGGCCTGCACCCTTCGGACCTGCTGATCCTCGCCGGGCGTCCCTCGATGGGCAAGACGGCGCTGGCCACCAACATCGCCTTCAACGTCGCCCGCAGCTATGCCTGGGAGCCGCAGCCGGACGGTTCGCGAAAGACGGCCAGCGGCGGGGTCGTGGCCTTCTTCTCGCTCGAAATGAGCGCCGAGCAGCTGGCCATGCGGATCCTGGCCGACGCCTCGGGCGTGTCGGGCGACAAGCTGCGCAAGGGCGAGATCGACGCCAGCGAGTTCGGCCGCCTGCGCGACGCGGCCATCGAGATCCAGGAGGCGCCGCTCTATGTCGACGCCACCGGCGGCCTGTCCATCGCCAAGCTGACCGCCCGGGCCCGCCGCCTGAAGCGCTCGGTCGGCCTGGACCTGATCGTCATCGACTACCTGCAGCTGGTCACCACCGACAACGGCGGCCGCGACTCCAACCGCGTGCAGGAGGTCTCGGCCATCACCGGCGGCCTCAAGGCCCTGGCCAAGGAGCTGAACGTGCCGGTGCTGGCGCTGTCGCAGCTCAGCCGCCAGGTCGAGAACCGCGAGGACAAGAAGCCCCAGCTCTCCGACCTGCGGGAATCGGGCTCGATCGAGCAGGACGCCGACGCCGTCATGTTCGTCTATCGCGAGGCCTATTACCTGGGCCGCACCGAGCCGCGCGAGGGCACGCCCGAGCACATGACCTGGCAGGAGGAGATGGACAAGATCGCCAACCTCGCCGAGGTCATCATCGGCAAGCAGCGCCACGGTCCCATTGGCACGGTGAAGCTGCACTTCCACTCCGACACCACCAAGTTCGGCAACCTCGCCCGCGAGGGCCGGTTCGACGTGCGGTGACTCTCCCTCCCCCTTGTGGGGAGGGACAGACCTGTGAAGCAGGTCAGGGTGGGGCAAGAGGCGCCCGCCTCCCGAGTCAGGTGAGCATCGCTTCTTGCCCCACCCGTCTCGTCTCGCTGCGCTCGCCGATCCACCCTCCCCATAAAGGGGAGGGAGAACCTGAAGCTATACCCCTCGCACCTTCCCGCGCTTGACCCTGCGCGGCCCGCCCCTTAGCCGGGCGACATGACCGCGACCTCGCTGACCATCGACCTTGACGCCCTGGCGCGGAACTTCCGGTTCCTGCGCGATACGGCCGGCGTGGAGGCGGCGCCGGCGGTGAAGGCTGACGGCTACGGTCTGGGCGCGCTGGAGGTGTCCCGCCGGCTGCTGGCCGAGGGCGCCCTGACCTTCTACGTGGCCCGGCTGGCCGAGGGCGAGGCGCTGCGCGCGGCGCTGGGCGGCGGACCGGTGATCCAGGTTCTGGACGGCCCGACGGCCGGCTCGGTCGCGCGGCTGCTGGCGGCCGACCTGACGCCGGTGGTCAACAGCCTGGAGCAGGCCGGCCGCTGGCGGACCGAGGGGCGCGGACGGCCGGTCACCCTGCACGTCGACACCGGCATGAACCGACTGGGCGTCACCCTGGCCGAGGCGCGCGGCCTCGCCGGCTGGGACGGCGTCGAGCTGGTCATCAGCCACCTGGCCTGCGGCGCGCTGCCGGAGCATCCCATGAACGGCCGACAGCTGGCGGTCTTCCGCGAGGCGCGTGAGCTGTTCCCGGCGGCGCGGGCCGGACTGGCCTCGTCGGGCGGCATCTTTCTGGGACCCGACTACGCCTTCGACCAGGTGCGGCCAGGCGTCAGCCTGTTCGGCGGCGGCCCGCGCGACGTCCCCGACGACCGCATCGCGCCGGTGGCGACGCTGGAGGCCCCCATCCTGCAGGTGCGCGACGTTGCGGCGGGCGAGACCATCGGCTACGGCGGCGCGTTCCAGGCCACAGGTCCGACGCGGGTGGCGATCGTGGCGGCCGGTTATGCCGACGGCGTGCCGCGCGGCAGCCATCCTGCCGGCGCGGTCTGGTTCGACGGCGCCCTGCGCCGGATGCTGGGCCGCGTCTCCATGGACATGATCGCCGTCGACGTGACCGGCTGCATCGCCGCCCGCCCCGGGGCGATGGTCGAAATCCTCGGCCGCAACCGCCTGGTCGACGAGGCGGCGGCGGCGGCGGGGACGACGTCCTACGAGCTGCTTACGCGCCTGTCGCCCCGGGCCGAGCGGCGCTGGATCGGCTAGTTCAGCCCCCCGGCAAGCGCCGCGGCGCCGACCGCGCCCAGCGCGCCCATGGCGACGATGGATCCCACAATCATGCCGATCACGGCGTAGACGACGAGCATCGCGATCACCACAACCGCCGTGTAGCCAATGGCCTTGTCAGCCGGGGTCTTCATCAGGTTGGGAAGGCCGAGATAGAGCAGATAGAGGCTGTAGAGCCCCAGTATCCCCAGGAAGGCGAGCATGGGGACGAGATTGAACACGCCTGCGAGCCAGGCGGCCGTGCTGCCATAGGCCGCGACTTTCAGCGCCTGGATCTGGTTCTTCTCGCCGCCAAAGCTTGGGGCCAGGCCATCGATCACAAGGGCCATGATGTAGACCCCGGCCAGAGAAAGACCGTAGCCGACAACGGCCGCAACGAGCGTGAAGGGCGCGAACAGAAACCCTCCGCCCAGCATCGATCCGAGGAACTGGCAGACCGGCCCGATCGCCGCCAGGATCATGATGTAGCCGGTGAAAAGTCCCTTCACCGTCGCCGGCTCGGCCGCGATGACGTCCCAGGTCGGCTTCGGCCGCAGCAGGATGTCCTGAACCCTCTGGACCAGACCGGACGAGGATCCTCCGTCAACAACGCTCATCAGTCGCCTCCCAAACCGAATGGATTGCCTTCGCTGCCGAAGCCTACCGGAGTCACGGCCTTTTGCGAGACACGGTTCCGCGAACAGGGCGGCGAGGATTGCCCGGGCGTTGTTCCCGTTTTGTCGCTATGGTCAGCTCACCCTCGAATCAGGAGCGCGCATGGCCCGCGACGGCGCTGTCTATGTCTGCCAGTCCTGCGGCGCGGCGCAGTCGAAGTGGGCGGGCCAGTGCCCGGCCTGCAACGCCTGGAACAGCCTGGTCGAGGAGGTCACATCCCGCCCGCCCGGCGCGCTGGCGCCGACGAAGGCGAGCAAGACCCGAGGCCTGGCCTTCGAGGGTCTCGAGAGCGAAAATCCCGAGCCGCCGCGCATCGTCACCGGCGTCGACGAGTTCGACCGCGTCTGCGGCGGCGGCGTGGTGCCGGGCAGCGCAATCCTGCTGGGCGGCGACCCGGGCGTCGGCAAGTCGACCCTGCTGCTTCAGGTGGTCGCCAACGCCGCCCTGCGCGGCGCCCGCTGCGCCTACATCTCCGGCGAGGAGGCCGTTGAGCAGATCCGGGGCCGCGCCGGCCGCATGGGCCTGGCCCAGGCGCCGGTCAAGCTGGCCGCCGAGACCGCCCTGCGCGACATCCTGGACGGCCTCAAGCGCGAACCGTTCGACCTGGTGGTCATCGACTCGATCCAGACCATGTGGAGCGACGCCCACGAGGCGGGACCCGGCTCGGTCACCCAGGTGCGCAGCTGCGCCGCCGAGCTGGTTCGCCTGGCCAAGAAGCGCGGCATCGCCATGATCCTGGTCGGCCACGTCACCAAGGACGGCCAGATCGCCGGACCGCGCGTGGTCGAGCACATGGTCGACGCCGTTCTCGCCTTCGAGGGTGAACGCGGCTACCCGTTCCGCATCCTGCGCGGGGCCAAGAACCGCTTTGGCGCTACCGACGAGATCGGCGTGTTCGAGATGGGCGACATAGGCCTGAGCGAGGTGCGCAATCCCTCGGCCCTGTTCCTCAACGAGGGCGGCGAACGGGCGGCCGGTGCGGCGGTGTTCGCTGGCATCGAGGGCAGCCGGCCGGTTCTGGTCGAATTCCAGGCCCTGGTGGCGCCCAGCGCATACGGCACGCCTCGCCGCGCGGTGGTCGGCTGGGACAACGGGCGGCTCGCCATGGTGCTGGCGGTGCTGGAGTCACGCTGCGGTCTGGGCCTGGGCAACCGCGACGTCTACCTCAACGTCGCCGGCGGCCTGCGGATCAGCGAACCGGCCGCGGACCTGGCCGCGGCGGCCGCCCTTGCCTCCTCGGCGCTGGACGAGGCCCTGCCCCAGGACTGCGTGGTGTTCGGCGAGGTCAGCCTCTCGGGCGAGGTGCGGCCGGTCGGCCGGATGGAGTCCCGCCTCAAGGAAGCCGCGAAACTGGGATTCAAGCGGGCGCTCGGGCCGGTAGGCGCCGGCGACGGCCTGGCGGTGACGGGCGTATCCCGGCTGGCCGACGCGGTCAGACGGATCGGCGAGCAGTCCTGGAGTTGACCCGCGCATGACCCAGTTCGACTTCATCGCCGGTCCGCTGCTGATCGTCTCGGCCCTGATCGGGTTCAGCCGGGGTGCGACGAAGGAACTCATGACCGTCGTCGCCTTCCTCGTGGCGGCCATCACAGCGGTGTTCGCGTTGCGATTCACCGCCCCGATCGGCCGCTCGATCGTCGAGCCGGACTGGGCCGGCGTCGGGATTGCCCTTCTGTTTGTCTTTGGTCTGACCTATATCGCGCTGCGATTGCTCGGCGCGGGTCTCCAGCGGCGGGTGCACGAGACCCAGGCCCTGGGAATTCTGGACCGCGGCGTCGGCGCCGGGTTCGGATTTGTCCGGGCGATGGTGCTGCTCGGGGCGTTCAGCCTTCTGTTCCAGATGGCCAGCACGACCGAGACTGCGCCGAAATGGGTGACGGGCGCCCTCACCTATCCGCTGGTGGACGCGTCAGGCCGGATCCTCAAGGCCTTCGCGCCGGAGGGATTCGAGGTGGTTCGCGCTGTCGCACCGACCCTGGAACGGGCGGTCGAGGCGGGGGCCGCGCCGCCGAAGGGCGACGAAACGGGCTACGGCGAAGGCGAGCGCGACGCCATGGACGACCTTGTGGAGAAGACGCGATGACCCGCCTGGGCCGGACGACGGACACCTACTCACACCTCGTCCAGCGTGATCCCGACGACGACACGCTGCGGCTCGAATGCGGCGTGTTCGGCGTCTTCGGCGTCCGCGACGCCGCCGCCGTCGCCGCCCTCGGCCTTCATGCCCTGCAGCACCGCGGCCAGGAGGCCTGCGGCATCGCCGCCTTTGACGGCAGGAGCTTCCATACCGAGCGGCACCTGGGCCATGTCGGCGACGCCTTCGGCGGCGACGACCTGATCGAGCGCCTGCCCGGCAGCCACGCCATCGGCCACACCCGCTACGCCACCGCCGGCGGCAGCGGCATCCGCAACGTCCAGCCGATGTTCGCCGACCTCGAGGCCGGCGGCGTCGCCCTGGCCCACAACGGCAACCTGACCAACTTCCTGGCCCTGCGCGAGCGGCTGGTCAGCGAAGGGGCAATCTTCCAGTCGACCAGCGACAGCGAGGTGATCCTCCATCTGATCGCCCGTTCGCGGAAGGCGCGCGTCGTCGACCGCTTCATCGACGCCATCGGCCAGATCGAGGGCGGCTACGCCCTGGTCGCCCTGACCAACAAGAAGATGATCGGCGTGCGCGACCCGCTGGGCATCCGCCCGCTGGTGCTCGGCGACCTCAACGGCAACCCGGTTCTCGCGTCGGAGACCTGCGCCCTCGACATGATCGGCGCCCGCTTCGTGCGCGACATCGACAACGGCGAGATGGTGGTCATCGACGAGACCGGAGTCACCAGCCTCAAGCCTTTCCCGCCGCAGCGGGCCCGGCCCTGCGTGTTCGAGTACGTCTACTTCGCCCGCCCCGACAGCATCGTGAACGGCCGCTCGGTCTATGACGTGCGCAAGCGCATGGGGATGCGGCTGGCGGAGGAGACGCCGACCGACGCCGACGTGGTCGTACCGGTGCCCGACAGCGGCGTTCCGGCCGCCCTCGGCTACGCCCAGGCCAGCGGCGTGCCCTACGAGCTGGGCATCATCCGCAGCCACTTCGTGGGCCGCACCTTCATCCAGCCGACCCAGGGCGTGCGCGAACTGGGCGTGCGCATGAAGCACAGCCCCAACCGCGCCGTTCTGGCCGGCAAGCGGGTGGTGCTGATCGACGACTCCGTCGTGCGCGGCACCACCAGCCGCAAGATCGTCCGCATGGTCCGTGAGGCGGGCGCCAAGGAGGTCCACCTGCGCTCGGCCAGCCCGCCGATCATGTGGCCGGACTTCTACGGCATCGACATGCCCGACCGCGACAAGCTGCTGGCGGCCCGCAAGTCGCTGGCCGAGATGACCCGTTTCCTCGAGGTGGACTCGCTGGGCTTCCTGTCGGTCGAGGGCCTCTACTGGGCGCTGGAGGCCGGTCCGCGCGACCCCGCCGCGCCGCAGTTCACCGACCATTACTTCACCGGCGACTACCCGACCCGCCTGCTCGACCGCGAGATCGCCGAGGGCCAGGCGGACGGCGGACGGCAGCTGTCGTTCCTGGTGAGCGCGTGAGTCAGCCGTCGGCGAAAGCCGGCTGGCTGAAAAGCCTCAAGCCCGACCCCTACATCATCGCCATCCTGCTGATGGTGGTGCTGGCCAGCCTGTTGCCGGTCAGCGGCCAGAGTGCGGTCTGGTTCGGCTGGCTGACCAAGGCGGCTATCGCGCTGTTGTTCTTCCTGCACGGCGCTCGACTGCCGCGAGAGCAGGTCGTCGCCGGCCTGATCCACTGGCGGCTGCATCTGACCGTTCTGGCCCTCACCTTTCTGCTGTTTCCACTCCTGGGCCTCGGCCTGATCCAGCTGCCGGAATGGCTGCTGCCGGCGCCGCTGGCGGCCGGGGTGCTGTACCTGTGCCTGCTGCCCTCGACGGTGCAGTCGTCAATCGCCTTCACCTCGCAGGCGCGCGGGAATGTCGCCGCCGCCGTGGTGGCCGCTTCGGCCTCCAACCTGATCGGGGTGATCCTGACGCCGCTGCTGGTCGGGCTGTTCCTGCACACGACAACCGGCGGCCTGTCGCTCAAGGCCGTGCAGGACGTCGCCGTGCAAATCCTGCTGCCGTTCATCCTGGGTCAGCTGGCCCGCCCGCTGATCGCCGCCTGGGTGGCGCGGAACGCAAAGCTGGTCAGCTACACCGACCGGGGCTCGATCCTGCTGGTCGTCTACGGCGCCTTCAGCGCCGCCGTGGTCAGCGGGCTATGGACGCAGGTCAGCGCACGGGAACTCACCGTGCTGCTGGTCCTCTGCGGGCTACTGCTGGCGGTGGTGCTCACCGCCAGTCTGCTCGTCGCCCGGGCGCTGAAATTCAGCAAGGAGGACGAGATCGTCGTCGTCTTCTGCGGGTCCAAGAAGGGCCTGGCCACCGGGGTGCCGATGGCCAGCATCCTGTTCCCGGCCGCAACGGTGGGCTTCATCGTCCTGCCGATCATGCTTTTCCACCAGCTCCAGCTGATGGCCTGCGCGGTAATCGCGCAGAGGTACGGCGCGCGAGCGGACTGACGCATCCTTGCGCTGGATCAAGGCAATCGCCTTGCAGGATCCTAGGCTGCCGACGACGCTCAGGAGGCCACCATGCAAGCCAGACCCCCGCTCAGCCGCGTTCTGTTCGCAACCGACCTTTCGCACGATGGCGACCTCGCCTTCGCCCACGCGCTGCGCATCGCGCTCGCCGGCAAGGGAGAGCTGGCGATCGTCCACGCCGCACCGCGCGACCGGGTCGGCAAGGAGTGGGAACAGTTCCCGCGCGTCCGCGCCAGCCTGGCCGGCTGGGGACTGCTGCCGCTGGGCGCGCCGGCTTCGGCGGTCGAAGAGCAGCTGGACCTGCGTGTCCGCAAGATCGACGTGCCCGATCCTGAACCGCTTCATGGCGTGAAGGAGGTTATGGAGCGCCGCCCTTGCGATCTGGTGGTGCTGGCCAGCCAGGCGCGACAGGGCGTCGATCGCTGGTTGCACCCCTCTCTTGCAGAGCCGATCGCGCGGGAAGCTCACGCGCCGAGCCTCACCCTGCCGCCGGCCGCGACGGGCTTTGTCGACCCGGCCACGGGCGCCGTGAGCCTGCGAAACATCCTGATCGCCGTCGATCATCGCCCGAGCGCCGCCCGGGCGCTGGCCACCGCCGCCGATCTGGCCGCGATGCTGGGCGCGCACGGGGCGATCTTCCATCTGCTCCATATCGGCGACCGCTTCCCCGAAGTCCCGGTCCCGGTGGCCATCGCCACCCGCGTCCGCATCCGCCAGCAGGCGGGAGCTGTCGTGGAAACCATCATCGACACGGCCGCCCTGATCGAGGCCGACCTGATCGTCATGGCCACCAGCGGGCACGACAGCCTGCTCGACTCGCTGCGCGGCAGTACGGCAGAACAGGTTCTGCGAAATGCAGGCCTCCCCCTGCTGGCGGTGCCGGCATGATCAAAGCCTCCGGAGGGGACAAGCCGCGCAAGCCTCGTTAAAGGGAGGCGCATGGATTCCCGACCTCTTCACAACCGCATCGCCCTCGTCACCGGCGCCACGCGCGGCATCGGCCAGGCCGCCGCGCTGGGCCTCGCCCGCGCCGGCGCCCACGTCATTGCGTTGGGACGCACCCAGGGCGGGCTCGAAGCGCTCGACGACCTGATCTTCGCGGAAACCGGCGCCCACGCCACCTTGGTTCCCATCGACCTGCGCCAGCCCGAGGGCCTTGATGCGCTGGGCGCCACGATCCACGAGCGCTGGGGCCGGCTGGACATCATGGTCCACGCCGCCGCTGTGCTGGGCGGCATCACACCGACCGGCCATATCGAGCCGAAAAAGTGGGATGAGACCATCGCTGTCAACCTGACCGCCAGCTGGCGTCTGATCCGGTCGATGGAGCCGCTGCTGAAGGCCTCCGATCGCGCCCGGACCATCTTCCTGACCTCCGGGCGCGTCGTGCGTCCCAAAGCCTTCTGGGCCGCCTACGCGGCCAGCAAGGCGGGCATGGAGGCGCTGGTGCGCTGCTGGGCCGACGAGGTGGAGAACACCACCGTCCAGGCCGTGTTGCTCGACCCCTCGACCATGCGCACCCGCATGCGGGCCGAGGCCTATCCCGGCGAGGACCCGCTGACACTGCCCGAGCCGTCCGAGATCGCGCCGCTGGTCGTGCAGCTGGCCCAGGCGGACCTGGGTCCGACCGCGCCGACGGTGGTGTTCAACGACTGGAAGGCCTCGGGCGGCGTGCTCTGAACACCCGCTCTCCCGTCGGAGTGCTGTCGCCCCCGGAGGGGTGACTGAGCGGGAAGCGCGGCGGCGACACGTTCGCCCTTGGGGCTTGCCTCCGACCCGGCTCCGCCGGGCAACATCTCCCGCGGGGAGAGGGTTTGCGTCTCGCTACTTCTTCCCTGTCCGCGTCGTCGGCCTCGGCGGACGGCCCTTGACCGAGCCGCCGCCGCGCAGCTTCTGGATGCCGGGACGTGAGCCCTTGGCGCCCTTGGCCTTGGTGAACTTCAGGGCCGTGGCGGCCCGGGCCTTGGCGGCCTTGACGCCGGTCAGCTTGACCACGGTCTTCTTCACCGGCTTGGGCGCCGGCTCACCGGCCGCCTCCGCAGCCGCTGCGGCCTTCTCGGCGCGAGCCTCGGCGGCCAGCGACATGGCCTTTTCCTTCTTCGCCTCGCCACCCTGCTGGAACGACGGCGCGCCGGACTTGGCCCCGCCCTCCGCATAGGGATTCTTGTTGCTCTTCAGCGACACGCGGATCGGCACGCCGGGCATGTCGAAGCTCTCGCGAAGGCTGTTCACGAGATAGCGGCGGTACTGCTCGGGCATCTGCTCGGCGCGGCTGGAGAACAGCACGAACGTCGGCGGGCGGGCCTTGGTCTGGGCCATGTACTTGGGCTTGATCCGCTTGCCGCCGACCGAGGGCGGCGGGTGGCGCTGGATAGCCATGGCCAGCCAGTCGTTCAGGTCCCGGGTCTTGACCTTGGTGGACCAGTCGTTGTGGGTCTTCAGGATCGCCGGCATCAGCTTGCCGATGCCGTAGCCCGTCTCCGCCGACAGGGCCACGACCGGCGCGCCACGCACCTGCGGCAGCATCCGCTCGGCGTGTTCGCGGAAGGCCTTGAGCTGACCGGCCGGATCCTCGACCAGGTCCCACTTGGCCAGCACGAAGACCAGGCAGCGCCCTTCCCGCTCGACCAGGTCGGCGATCTGTAGATCCTGGATCTCGAAAGGGTGAGTGGCGTCCATGACCAGCAGCACCACCTCGGCGAAGGTGATGGCGCGGATCGAATCGGAGGTCGACAGCTTCTCGAGCTTGTCCTGGACCTTGGCCTTGCGGCGCAGTCCGGCGGTATCGACCAGCCGGATGCGGCGACCCTCATGCTCCCACTCGATGGAGATCGAATCGCGGGTGATGCCGGCCTCCGGACCGGTCAGCATGCGGTCTTCGCCAATCAGGCGGTTGACCAGGGTCGACTTGCCGGCGTTGGGACGGCCGACGATGGCGATCTGGATCGGCTTGTCGCCGTCCTCCTCGTCGTCGCCGCCGGCCAGCTCCTCGCGCAGGACCAGCGCGGCGTAGAGCTCGGCCATGCCTTCGCCGTGCTCGCCGGAGATGGCCAGCGGTTCGCCAAAGCCCAGGGACCAGGCCTCGGCGATCCCGGAGTCGCCCTGCCGGCCCTCGGCCTTGTTGGCGCCGAGGATCACCGGCTTTTCGGTCAGGCGCAGCAGCTGGGCGAAGATCTCGTCGCCCGGCGTGATGCCCTCGCGCGCATCGATCAGGAACAGGACGACGTCGGCCTCGTCGATGGCCAGCTCGGTCTGTTGGCGCATCCGCGCCTCAAGGCTTTCGTCGGTGACGTCCTCGAAACCGGCGGTGTCGATCAGGATCAATTCCAGGTCGCCCAGACTGCCCTTGGCGAAGCGGCGGTCACGGGTGACGCCGGGCTGATCGTCGACGATGGCCAGCTTCTTGCCCGCCAGGCGGTTGAACAGCGTGGACTTGCCGACGTTCGGCCGGCCGACGATGGCGAGCTTGAGAGGCATGGTGGAAACGGCCTTTAGACGGCGCCCGGATGGACGCCGCCGGAGGATAGCAGATTTGCGCGGAGTGGAAGGGGCGCGGCCTGCGGGGTCGCGCCCTTACCATGGAACGTTAGCGGATGGCCACCAGCTCGGCGTTGTCGGTGACCAGGTAGACCATGCCGCCGGCCGCGATGGGCGAGACCAGAACCGGCGAGCCAACGTTGATGGTCTTGATGATCTCGCCGGTCTTGGCATTGAGCGCTACCGCGCGACCGTCGCTCGACGCCAGGACCAGTCGATCAGACGCCAGCACCGGACCGGCCCACAGCGTGCGCCCGCCCTTGTCTTCCTTGCGGCCGAGACCCAGGAAGCCGCCCTTCTTCTTGACCGTCTCACCCTCGTTGAGGTTCCGGATCCAGTAGACCTCGCCCTTGGACCGAGAGGCGCAGATGACCTCGCCGGCCTGGGAGACGATGTAGACCACATCGCCGGCAGGCCAGGGGCTGCTGATCGAAGCCACCGGCAGCGACCAGCGCGCCTGTCCGGTGCGCAGATCAGTGGCGGCGAACACGCCGGAGTGGCTGGCGGCGTAGATGTCGCCCTCGTAGACGACCGGGCGACCCGCAACGTCTCGGATCTCCGACAGGGCGCTGGTCCGGCTGGCCCGGGCCAGGGTGGTGTTCCACAGATCATTGCCGTTGGCGGCCCGCAGGGCGACGACCTCGCCCGAGGCGAAGGCGCCGATCACCGTGTCGCCGGCCGCGGCCGGGCTCGAGGAGGCCAGGATGCGCGCCGGCTCCACCAGCGCCTGGTAGGTCCAGCCCGGCGAACCGGTGGCGGTGTCGTAGGTCAGGAGTTCGTTGTCGGTGCTGATCACGAAAACGCGGCCGCCGGTGACGGTCGGCGCACCGTGGATCGGCGAGGCGGTAGCACGCCGCCAGCCCACTTCGCCGGACGCCGGATCGACCTGGGCCACGAATCGGAAGCCGGAGGACACATAGAGCTTGCCGCCGGACCAGGCGACGCCGCCGCCGAAACCGCGCTTGTCGCGCTTGGTGCGGGCGTGGATCGCCTTGCGCCAGATCACCGAACCGGTCCGGGCGTCGACAGCGGCGAGATCGGACTCCGCGTCCATGACATACAGACGGCCATCGACAAGGATCGGCGGCGCGGTGACGTGGAAGTGACGGTTGGAGCCCTTGCCGAAGCTCTTGCGCCAGGCGACCTCGAAGGCTGGCGCGGCCTCGACATGATCGACCTTCTGGGCGGGATCGCCGCCGGGCTGCGGCCAGTTGGCGGTCGCCGTGGCAACGGGCAGGTAGAAGTCCAGGCCCTTCAGGCTCTCCGTCGTCTCGACCTTCTGGTCGAAGGCGATGATCGAGATGCGGCGGCCGTCGCCGGCCACTTCCTTGGGCTCGTCCTTCTTGAACGGGTTCAGGTTGCCCACGGTGCTGAGGGTCGAGCAACCGGCCAGCGCGAGCGCGCTGGCGGCCAGGACGGCGACGCCGCCGATACGCTTGGTCATTGGGCGGGTCCCTGTTGGACTTGGGGTTCGGCGCCCGGCGGCAGCATGCCCGCGGGCAGCGTCGGGGCCGGAGGCTGAAGGGCGGCGGCGGCCTTGACGGCCGCGGGGATGGTGGCGGCCGAGCCGGAGTCGATCAGGGCGATGGCCGCTTGGGCGCGCTGGCGCATGCCGTCGGAGGCGTCGAGCACCTGCGACAGGACCACGAAGTCGGTCTTCGCATCGGCCGGCTTGCCCGCCATGATCTTGGCGAAGGCCAGCGCCTCACGCGCTTCCAGGCGGTAGGGCCGCTTGTCTTCCATCAGGGGGGTCAGCCTCGCCTCCAGATCCGCGTAGGGAGCGGTATCGAGAAGCGCCAAGGCGGATTTGAGGCGGGCGGCGTCAGCCAACGCGGGGTCTCTGGCGACCTTGGCGGCCTCGTCCAGCAGGGCCACGGCCTCGTCAGTCTTGCCCGCGGTCAGGCGCATGCCGGCCTGGGACATCAGCGCCATGGCCGGATAGCCCTTCACCGGGGCCTTGGCCACTTCGCCCAGCAGGGCGAAAGCCTTGGTGTCGTCGCCCTGCTCGCGCGCTTTCATCGCCTCAATGTAGGTCATCGCGGCCTTGTCGCCCTGGCTGGTGCTCCACGCGTCCCAGCCCCAAAGGCCGCCCGCGAAGATCACCGCGGCGACACCCGCGCCGATGGCCCAGGGCAGCAGTTTCAGGCCCAGCGCCTTGTAGCGCTCGGTCCGGATCTGCTCCTCGACCTCTTCAAATACATCGACCACGTACAGACGCTCCGAATTCCGGCGATAAGGCCGGGAACCTATAGGGTCAGCCGCGCCGCTGCAACGCGGCTCGCGTGTTGCAGTCGGGAGAACGGCTCACGGCTCACGCGGCCTGTTCTGGCGTGGTCGAAGCGCTGGTGGAAGCGGGGCGGGTCGCCTTGCGTTTCTTCCCGGCGGACGGACCCGCGACGTACGCCTGCGCCTCGAGATGGGCGCGCCGGAAGGACCGCATCAAGCCGGCGACACCGCCCCCGGCAAGCAAGAACGCCACCAGAGCCGTCGGAGCGGACAGGCGCGAACCGTCAACGAAGAACGAGATCGCGGCGGCGCCGAGCGCGAACCCCAGGCTCCAGGCAAGATAGGCAGGCCAGGGCCTGTGTCGGCTGAAGATGACCTCGGCATACGCCGCATCCCGCCCGCCCCTGAACAACACTCCCTGAATGACGTGGGCCGACTGCTTCTCGCTCCCGGCGAGGATCAGACCGCCCAGGAGCAGGCCAATGGCCGCTGCGGCAAGCGCATCCCAGATCGTCGACATGTCGATCATCCTCCGGGCGGCGCTTCCGACATGTCAGGGCTTCTTCGAGAAGTAGGTCTCGGCCTCGCCGGGGAAGGTCCGCGCCCGCACGTCCGCGGCGTAGGACGCGGCGGCGGCGGCGATCTCGCCCTTCAGGTCGGCGTAGCGGCGCACGAACTTCGGGGTCCAGTCGAACAGGCCCAGCATGTCGTCGGTGACCAGGATCTGGCCGTCGCAGCCGGCGCTGGCGCCGATGCCGATGGTCGGAACGGCGATAGCGGCGGTGATGTCGCGGGCCAGCGGCTCGGCGACGCCTTCGACAACCACGGCGAAGGCGCCGGCGTCAGCGGTGGCGCGGGCCTCGGCGAGGATGCGCTCGCGTTCGACCTCGGTGCGGCCCTTGGCCTTGAAGCCGCCGTCGACCAGCACAGCCTGGGGTCGCAGGCCGACGTGGCCCATGACCGGAATGCCGCGCTTGACCAGATAGTCGATGGTGGCCGGCACGGTGGGGCCGCTCTCGACCTTCACCGCCTGGCAGCCCGTCTCCTTCATGATCCGCGCCGCGTTGTCATAGGCGATGCTCGGCTCGCCCTCGTAGGAGCCAAAGGGCATGTCGACCACGACCATGGCCTTGCGCGAGCCGCGCATCACCGCCTGGCCATGCAGGATCATCATCTCCATCGTGACGCCGACGGTGTTGGGCAGGCCGTGCACGACCATGCCGACCGAGTCGCCGACCAGCAGCAGGTCGCAGGCCTCGTCGAGGATGGCGGCGACCGGCGCTGTGTAGGCGGTCAGGCAGACGATGGGCTCGCCCCCCTTGCGGGCGGCGATGTCCGGCGCGGCGAGCCGGCGGACGGGATCCTGGCGGTGAGCGGACAGGGCGGCGTCCCCCTTCGTGTTACTTGAGCTCCTCGACCGCCCGGGTGACGGCGAAGGCGAGGGCCATAACACCCAGCGCCGCGCCCATCCAGATCACCTGTCCGCCGTAGGGCAGCGCCGAGGCGGCGTCACCGACCTCCAGCAGGCTCATCAGCGAACCGCCCAGCGCCTCGGCCTGCCGGCCGGTGGCGGCGGCCGCCGTCTCGAGCACCATGCGCGAGCCCAGCACCTGGGCGACCCCGATCAGGCCGGCGACCAGTCCGGCGGCGCCGAGCGCCAGCTGTCGCACATTCCAGCCGCGATCGAGCCGCATCTCCACAAGACGCGCGAAGGCTTCGCTGTCAGGCATGGCCGGCGGCTCGTTGAACAGCCGGTCCAGCTTCATCTCGAAATCGAGGTCAGACATGACCCACGCTCCCCGCCGGCTCGCCTTCAGCGCCTGTCGTTGGCGCAAGTCGTAGCCGGAGCTTATCCAGACCACGTTTGACATGGGATTTGACCGTTCCAAGTGGCAGGTTCAAGGCATCGGCGGCCTCGACGTGAGAGACGCCGGCGCCGTAACAGAGCGAGACGCAGATACGTTCCGCCGGCGACAGGGCTTTCATGGCCTCGTCCAGGTCGATCCGCGACGCCGCGAAGCTTTCGCCGCCATGGCCCTCGTCCACGGCCTCCGCCTCCAGGTCGAAGCGGGACTCCTTCTTCCAGCGCCGCACATACAGTCGGGCCGCGATCTTGCGGACCCAAGCCGAGAAGGCGCCCTCGCCGCGGTATTCCGCGATCCGCTCGAAGGCGGCGAGGAAGGCGTCCTGGGCGATATCGTCGGCGATGGAGGGTTCCGCGCCCATGCGCCGCAGAAGTCCCCGCACGGCCGACCCGTGACGGCGAACCAGTTCGCCGAAGGCCGGACGATCACCCGCCGCCGCGAGGGCGGCGAGCTCGACATCGTGCAGACTGGCGGGTGGTCGTGCCCCGGCCATGTGCTTGCGCTCCCCTTCAAGCCGCCTGACGGATCAGGGCTGCTTCGCCTTGTTCGGGTTGAAGAAGCTGAGGACAACATAAGCCAGACCGATAATGATCGGAATGCCGCCGATCGCCAGCATCGGGTGGAATGCATCTGCGTCCTTGAAGCCGATCATGAAGCCGAACAGGCAAATGCCCGCGCCCACGGCGATCCAGATGATTCCGGTGCGGATGTCGCTCAGCGCGGTCGGCGCGACCTTCACGTTCCTGGTCATCGCGTCGATCATCTCGGCCGGCATCGGCTGGCCCTTTTCGATCGCCGCGCGCAGGGTCGCCTGCATCTCGCGGCGCTCCTTGCTCTTCAGCCAGGCAGGAATGACGACAATCGCGATGACCATGATGAAGGGCATGCTGATCGCAAACAGCGGGATGAGGTCTTCCATGGGAGTTGTGTCCTCGATGTCGGGACGGAGCGTCGTTGCGTCCGTCTTCTGAGGGATAGAGGCGCGGAGCATCGCCTGTGGATGCGTTTTCCGACATGAAATGTTCGTAACGCGTGGTCCGCTGGCGATTTACATCGGCCCGCGTCGCGTCAGCCGAACGCCGCCGCGTACCGCTCGGGCTTGAACCCGACCACCAACGCGCCGTCCACATCCAGCACCGGCCGCTTGATCATCGACGGCTGGGCGACCATCAGAGCAATGGCCCGGGCCTCGTCGAGGCCTTGCTTGTCGGCGTCCGGCAGCGCCCGGAACGTCGTGCCGGACCGATTCAGCAGCACCTCCCAGCCGACCTTGCCGGCCCAGGCCCTCAGGGTCGCCGCGTCGATGCCGACCGCCTTGTAGTCGTGAAAGGCGTAGGCAATCCCCTGCCCGTCCAGCCAGGCGCGGGCCTTCTTCATGGTGTCGCAGGCCTTGATGCCGTGCAGGGTGACGGTGCGGGTCATGGACGCCTCAGCCGATGGTGTGGACCCCATCCTGACATTGGCCGGTCAATTTGTATCGGGGGCCGCAGCGGCGCGGGCGAAGAAGACGGTCACCTTCATGCCCCTGCCCGGGCTGGACTCGACCTCGACTGTCGCCTGGGCGTTCTGGCGCAGCGACTGGACGATCAGCACGCCCAGGCGCCCGGGCTTTGGCCATACGGCGCCCTCGGCCAGGCCGTTGCCATCGTCGGAGATGATGACCCTGCAGCCGGTGTCGTCGATCAGGCTGTGCAGGCTGATCGTTCCCCCCTCGCGGCCGACGAAGGCGTGTTTGAGGGCGTTGGTCAGCACCTCGTTGACCACCAGACCGGCCGGCATGGCGACATTGATCGACACCGGCCAGGTATCGACCTGCAGATTCAGGTGGATGCCCTCGACAGCGTGGGCCTGCATGACCGCCGAGGCGATCTGGCTGAGGTAGACGCCCAGGTCGACGCTCTCGCCGAAGGAATCGGCCGACAGGGTCTGGTAGAGAATCGCCAGCGCGCCGACGCGGCCGGCCAGCCGGTCGAATGGCTCCCCGGCTTCCCGGTCGTTCGTGTTGCGGGCCTCCAGCCTGATCAGGGCGGTGATCATCTGGAGATTGTTCTTCACGCGGTGCTGCAATTCCTGCAGCAGAATGTCCTTCTCCTGGACCAGCAGTTCGAGGTCGGCACGATCGCGCGGCGCGATCTCCGCCAGCGCCACCAGGCGGAACATCGGACGGCCGTCGTCGTCCTGGATGATGTTTGACCAGGCGTCGACCGCGATCACCCTGCCCTCGCCGTCGAGGTCGAAGGCCCCGATGTAGTCCTCGTCCGCGGCGATGGCGTCGCTGAGATTGCGACCCGCCGCCGCCGATGCGATCGTATTCAGCACGCCCCACGGACGCCCCTCCACCGACGCGGCGGCTTGACCCGTAAGCCGTTCAAACTCGATGTTGGCGTAGGTCACCCGCTCGGACGGATGCAATTCGGCCACGGCCACGGCCAGCGGCATATGATCCAGGAACTGCTTGAACCGGTCGCTTTCCAGCGCTTCGGCCAGATTGGGCGTGTCGAGCAGACCGCCGATTGCGGGCTTGTCTTCAGTGTCCGACATAGACGCCACTTCCCCCGGATCCCCATGGATCTGCTTGAACAACGCGCGAGGGCGTCGGTTCGTATGGCCCGGATCACAGAAGGGGCGAAGTATTTTCCGCAGAGTGCGGCAGCAGGTCGCCGTCCGGGCAGTCCGGTACCGGGTCGCCTATCGCCGTGAAGGAAACTGACGGCGGGCCGTCAGGCGAGTGACGAAGGCTTCGTGACTGTCGATGCCGTCCAGGCCGCCGATACGCCGGGCCAGCGCCTCGGCCTCATCCGCAAGCGGCTCGGCGTCGGCGCGCGTGGCCGGCCGGCTCCACAGCGTCGTGATCGCCGCGCGCAGCAGCACCAGGGCGGCCTTTGGGTAGCGGGCGTCCAGCCGCGCCGCCCATTCCGCCAGATGGTCCGCGTCACCGGACACTTCGTCCCGCCGCGCCAGCACCATGGCCGAAGCCTCCTGGAGCGCCGGCCAGGCCATCAGGAAGGCCAGCCCCTCGGCGAAGACCGGGTATCGCGCCGCGACCTCGAAGGCGCGGTCGCTTGCTTCCACGTCGTCGAAATCCGGCAGGGCCTTCAGGAACCGCCGCAGCTGGTCCGCCGACAGCGTCCGCTCGAACGCGGCCCAGCGCTCCTCGTGGGCGGCCCGGGTTTCGCCGGACTTCTCCAGCACCTCGATCCAGGCCTCGTACCAGGGTTCGGCGGCCGGATCGGCGCGGCCGTCCAGGGCGCGAGCCCGATTGCGCGGGTCCGCCGCCTGCAGCGTGGCCAGCGCCTCCTCGAGCCGCCCGGCGCCGAGCAACCGACGCCCCACCGCCGCCGCCGTGCCCGGGTCGTGGCGCAAAGTCGAGGGCACGGTCTCCAGGAAGGCGTCAACGTCGCCGGCCGCGTCGGCCACGGCGCGCAGCACCCGGGCCGAGGGCTTGAACGCTGGCCGGGCGGCGATGCGGGCCTTGAGCTCGGCCTGAACGGCAGCGCCGAAGACCTGTCCGAACCCGGCGAGGGCCGGGCCCAGCCGCTCTGCCCACGACGCTGAACCACGGAACAGCATGTCGGCCACCTCGCCGGCCAGGGCGATGTCGGCCGGGGCCCTCCCCGCCAGGCCGGCCATGTCCTCCGCCGCCGCCACGAAGACCTGCGCCAGCTCGCCCTTGGGGTCCTTGACCCGCAGGGACAGGCCGTCGGCGAGGTCAAGAAAGGTCCACAGCCGCCGCATGGCGAGGCCGGCGTCCAGATCGGCGAGCCGTCCGGCGATCATCCGCCGAAGAACGTGCAGGTCCAGGATCAGCTCGGGCCGCTTGCGCCAGGAGACCTTGGCCTTGCTGCCGCCAATCATCACCAGCCGCTTGTCGATCTCCTCGGCCAGCGGCGCGGCGCCGACGGCCGCGGCCAGTTCCATGCGCAGGCGTCGCTTGAGCGCCGGCTGGCTGTCGCTGAGTTCCAGCAGGAGCGCGGCGAGGCTTTCGGCGCCGAGCGCTTCGAGATTGGCCGCCGTCAGTCGCCGGGCCGAGGCTGGAGCCTTCTTCACGGTCATGTCCCCGGGCGTAGCCGATCCGGCCGCGGCGGGCCAGCCGCTCACGCACGGGGAGCGCCGTCCCCCTGGACTCTTGACCCGTGTCAAGACGGGTCGAGCGGGGATCTGGACATACTGTCGGCAGGGATCCTGCGTGGAACAAGGTGATGAAGGAGCCATCGTGGACCTGGGGTCGGCCGAAGATGTCACGACCGGCGAACGGCCTCGGCCGGCGTTCCAATCAGGCGACGGACCGCGCAACGGATCGGGCGATTTCCGGGGCGCCCGGCTCGTCGTGCTCAGCGTCCATGCCGCGAACACCGTTGACGCGCCTCAGGCCCCCCTTTGCCGGACTTTCGGCAAGCCCGGACTTGCAGCGCGATTGGACGGCGACCAAGACTTGCGAAACACTCGACTGAAGGATCATCCATGACCGCACCCCGGCCGGTGGTCGACTGGCATGCCGCCAGCGAAGAACTTGTGCTTCAAGCCCTGGGTGTTTCCGCTGACGGACTCAGCAGTCAGGCCGCCGCCGAGCGGCTGAAAGATTTCGGCCCCAACTCCCTCCCCATGGCCAGGCGGAAGTCGCCGATTCTGCGCTTCCTCGCCCATTTCAACAATGTGCTGATCTATGTGCTGCTCGGTGCGGCGGCGCTCACCGCCGCCCTGGGCCACCTTGTCGACACCGGCGTGATCCTCGCGGTCGTTGTCGCCAACGCGATCATCGGCTTTGTCCAGGAGGGCCGGGCCGAGCAGGCGATGGACGCGATCCGGCAGATGCTCGCACCGAAATCCTCCGTTCTACGCGATGGCGAACGCCGCAGCATCGACAGCGCCTTGCTGGCGCCCGGGGATGTCGTGCTGCTGGAAGCGGGGGAAAAGGTCCCGGCCGATCTCCGCCTTCTGGAGGCCGCCGGCCTGCGCGTCGAGGAGGCGATCCTGACCGGCGAGTCCGTGCCGGTCGACAAACGGGCTGTGGTCGTCGCCCCGACAGCGCCGATCGGCGACCGCTACGGCATGGCCTTCAGCGGCACCCTCGTTGCAGCGGGAACCGGTCGGGGGGTGGTCGTCGCCACGGGCGGAGCCACGGAAATCGGTCGCATCAGCGGCCTGCTTTCCACCGTGGAGACCCTCACCACCCCGCTGGTGCGTCAGATGGACGGGTTTGCACGCTGGCTGACGATCCTCATCCTCCTGATCGCCGCGGTCCTGTTCGTCTATGGCTACTTCGTGGGGCATATGCCGTTCGAAGAGCTCTTCATGATCGTCGTCGGACTGGCCGTCGCCGCGATCCCCGAGGGGCTGCCCGCCGTCCTCACCATAACCCTGGCCATCGGGGTTCAGACGATGGCGCGGCGCAACGCGATCATCCGCCGGCTCCCGGCCATCGAGACGCTGGGATCGGTATCGGTCATCTGCACGGACAAGACGGGCACCCTAACCCGAAACGAGATGATGGCGGCCACGCTGACGGCCGCCAGCGGCAGCTACGCCGTTGCCGGGGTCGGGTACGCGCCGGAAGGCGGCATCCGCCTCGACCAGGCCGACGTCGACCTTGCCGCTCATCCGCTCTTGCTTGAGTTCGCCCGGATTTCAGACCTCTGCAACGACGCCGCCCTGCACAGTCAGGATGGCGACTGGCGCGTTGAGGGGGACCCCATGGAAGGCGCGCTGAAGGCGCTCGCCGGCAAGATCACGGGCCAGGGCGCGGACGCCTTTTCGGATTGGCGACGCCTCGACACCATCCCGTTCGACGCCGCGCACCGCTACATGGCTGTCCTCAACAAGGACCCGGAAGGCGCGGCGTGGATCTGCGCCAAGGGCGCCCCGGAGCGGATACTTGCGATGTGTTCCGCGCAGCTCGGCCCGGACGGCCTGGCTGAAGCTCTGGACCCGGCCTGCTGGCTCGCCCGGATCGACGCGATCGCCAGCCAGGGGCAGCGCGTTCTCGGCCTGGCGCGCAGAGAGGCGCCGGAAGGTCAGACCGTCCTGAAGGCCGCAGATCTCGACGGTCATCTGGTCCTTGTCGGGCTGGTCGGCCTTATCGATCCGCCGCGCCAGGAGGCGATCGTCGCGGTCGCCGAATGCCACGAGGCCGGTATCCGCGTTAAGATGATCACCGGCGACCACGCCGGCACGGCGGCGGCCATCGCTCGCCAGATCGGCCTGCGAAACCCTCACCGGGTGCTGACCGGAGCCGAACTCGAGCAGATGGACGATGTCCAGTTGGCGGGCGTGGTCATCGATACCGACGTCTTTGCGAGGACCAGCCCCGAGCACAAACTGCGGCTGGTGACCGCTCTTCAATCCCATCAGCTGACGGTCGCCATGACCGGCGACGGCGTCAACGACGCGCCAGCGCTGAAGCGGGCCGACGCCGGTATCGCAATGGGGCAGAAGGGCAGCGAGGCGGCCAAGGAAGCCTCGGACCTCGTCCTCGCCGATGACAATTTCGCATCGATCGCCGCCGCGGTTCGCGAGGGACGAACGGTCTACGACAACATCAAGAAGGTGATCAGCTGGACGCTGCCGACGAATGCCGGCGAGGCGATGACGATCATCGTGGCGCTGCTTCTCGGACTGGCGCTACCGATCACCGCCATCCAGATCCTGTGGATCAACCTCATCACGGCCATCACGCTTGGCATCGCCCTGGCCTTCGAACCGACTGAGGCGAATACGATGAAACGCCCGCCCCGCCCCCGCAACGAGCCGCTGCTGACCGGAGAACTGATCTGGCATGTCGTCCTCGTGTCCACCCTCTTCCTTGCAGGCGTCTTCGGCATCTACGCCTACGCCGTCGACAAGGGCTACGCGCCCGAACTCGCGCGCACCATGGCGCTCAACACCCTCGTCGTCCTGGAAATCTTCCACCTCTTCTTCATCAGGAACATCTACGGCACGTCGCTGACATGGCGCGCTGTGCGGGGCACGCGCGTGATCTGGCTCTGCGTGATCACCATCACCCTTGCCCAGTTCCTGGTGACCTATTTGCCGCCACTACAGCAGGTGTTCGGCACGCGCGCCGTTCCACTGACCGACGGCCTGCTCATCGTCGCCGTCGGCGCGGTGTTCTTCGCGATCATCGAAGCGGAGAAACAGCTGCGCCTGGTGTTCCGCAAGGCCACGGATGCTGATTCCCGTCAGGTCGGCGTCCCGGCGGCGTAGCGTTCTGAGGCGGATGGTCCTCAGGCGCTGCGTCCTGCATAGCCCGCCCTTTCTCATCTTGACCGCGGTCAACTCGACCGTTGCTCCGCCGTGCGAACGTCTCTCCAGCAACAGGGAGAAACGCCATGACCAAGACCTCGTCTCAGCCTGACGGCATGGACGCCATGATGAGCAGCCTGATCGCCGCGACCAAGGGCGGCAGGGAGGAGGCCCTCCAGGCCTGGACGCGCGGCTGCGATGTCTACTCCCGGTATTTCGCCGCCCTCTCCCGCGCGGATGGTCCCGAAGCCGTCTTCGCCGCCCAGGCGGGCCTGCTGACCGACGGCATCGACGTGCTCACCAGGAACGCGGCCGCGCTCCAGCGCCTCAATGTGAACGGGCGGACCGGGCCCGGCGCCTGAACTACCGTCTGAAGGCGCTGCCCGCGGTGCTCGCCGCCTTGTCCTGGCCACCCCGCTGGCAGACGCGGCCGGGAAGCTGCGGGCGGCGCTCACGAGGAGGAGGAAGGTCCCGTGCCGTTCCGTGTCTACTACCTGGATCGCCGCGCCCGCGTCGCGGGCGCCCTGGACATTGATGCCCGCTCCCTTGAAGAGGCCAGGCGTGAAGCACGGGCGCGAAATCCCGGCCACCCTGGCCTGGAACTCTGGCGCGTCGACGAGGCCATGCGCTGGATGCGGCTGGTAGAATCGACTTCGTCTTCACCCCATGCCTGACCCGGAAAACGAGGTGAGCAGGCTGTCGTCCTTGGAAGCCTGCCCGCACGCGGCGATGGGATGAGGCGCGCCTCGCCTCAACGCTCAAGCACATACGCCCCCGGGGCGGCCGGGAGGGCGCCGGCCTCCTGCCCTGCCCGTCCCATTGTGGGGGGCGCGACGCGTTCGACAGAAGACCGCTGCTCCAGCCAGCGAACCCATTCCGGCCACCACGAACCCTCGCGCCTGACCGTCGAGGCGAGCCAGATGTCCGGGTCGACATAGGCTTCGCAGGCGTCGCGCTGGCTCGCCCGGTAGTAGGCTCCCGGCTTGCCCGGCGGACTGACAACGCTTGTGTTGTGGCCGCCCCCCGTCAGCACGAAGGTCGTGTCCGCCGAGCCGAAGAGCTCGATCTTGTAGACGGACCGCCAAGGGGCGATGTGGTCCCGCTCCGCGCCAAGCGCGAAGACGGGCGTGCGGATATCCTTGATGGCGACGGCGCGGCCGTCCACCAGATAGCCCCCGCGCGAGAAACTGTTCTTGAGGAACAGCTGACGAAGATACTCACTGTGCATCCTGGCCGGCATGCGCGTGGGATCCGTAAGCCAGGCGTCAATATCGCCGGGGGGCACAGGCTCCCCGAGCAGGTAGCGCTGGACCATCTTGGCAAAGACCATTTCGTTGGCCCGCAGGGCGTAGAACGCGCCCGCCATCTGGCGGGCGTCCAGATAGCCCTGGACATCCATCATGTCCTCGAGGACGGCCAGCTGGCTCTCATCGATGAACATCATCAACTCGCCGGAGTCCTCGAAATCCGTCTGCGCGGCCAGGAGGGTCATGGAGGCCAGGCGCGCGTCGCCGTCGCGGTCCATGGCCGCGGTCGTGATCGACAGCACAGTGCCGCCCAGGCAATAGCCAACGGCGTGCACCTTCTCGTCGGGAACCACCTGGCCGACCACATCAAGGGCAGTCATCACGCCCTTGAGACGATAGTCCTCGAACGAGGTGTCACTCAGCTCCGGGCCCGGATTTTTCCAGCTGATGATGAAGACGGTGTAGCCCTGATCGACGAGGTAGCGCACCAGCGAGTTCGGCGGTGTGAGGTCGAGGATGTAGTACTTCATGATCCAGGCGGGCACGATGAGGATCGGCTCGCGGTGAACATCAGGCGTCGATGGCGCGTACTGGATCAGCTCCATCAGGTCATTGCGGTAGATGACGGAGCCGGGCGTGAGCGCCATCGTCTCCCCGACCTTGAAGTCTTCAAGGCCCTTGAGTTTTTCACCTTGGGCCAGGCGGCCCAGATCCTCGGCGAACAGCGCCGCGCCGGCGATGAAGTTCGCGCCCGACGTCCGTTCGGCGGCCTCGACCACCTCGGGGTTGGTCCATGGGAAGTTCACGGGGGCCAGAGCGTTCAGGGCAAAGCTTCCGAGGAACTCCACGCGTCGGGCGTGGTGTGCATCCACGCCATGCACGCCCGACGTCGCCTTTCGCCATTGCTCCTCCAGCGCCAGATGCGCCTGGGCGAAGAGATGGTGTGGCGGACGGTCCCAGCCCGGATGGCGGAACCGCCGGTCCGACGGCGCCGGCTTGAACGTCCAGTTCTCCCTGGTCGCGCCTTGAGCGCCGCTCGCCAGCGACCACAGGGCCTCGGCGCCAGAGCGCCAGAGGTCGATCTGGCGCACCGGCGAAATGGCGAGGTGATACGCCCAATCCTCCCACGCCTGGATTACAGCCCATGGTGATTGGCCGCCCAGCAGCGTCGCCACACGACCACGAAGCTGCTGGTCCAGTCGGTCCGGCTGCTCCGGCGCGACCCGCCCGGCGTCCAGCGGCCGGTCTGATGTGGCCGGCGGGGACGGGTGAGGCGGGTCATAGGCCATGGCGAACTCCTTCTCCGCTCATGGAACAGGATGCTCGGCTCGCGGCATTGACGGCGGTCAACTTGGACCGGCCGATCAGCGCGCGACCTTAAAGGGCGGCAAGACAGGACTCCGTCAGCCGACCCACCGGCGTCCGCGACCTTTGGCACGGCCCGCCCAACAAAAGTGTGCGGCCCCGCTGCACGATCCGGCCGGACGCAACCAGCTTCGCCATTGTCCGGCTCAGTGTTTCAGGCGCCATTCCCAGGTAGTCGGCGATGTCGCAGCGGCTCATGGGCAGGTGGACGACGCGCGCGCGCCCCTCGGGCGCGTTCTGGCGTTCGGCCATCCGGTTGAGAAACCAGATCACACGGTCTTCTGTAGACGCCTTTCCAAATCCGACGAGGCTCTCCATCAGCCTGCCCGCGAGCCGTGACGACTCCGCAAGGAGGGCGGAACAATCGCTTTGAGGGCCGCCTCGCATGTCCTGATGGATGGGGAAGCGTGACAGCTTGCTTGCGGCGGCCGCCTCGGCCGACATCGGGCGCGCCGCGCAGAAATCCAGTCCGAAGACGTCGCCGGGCAAGCAGAAGGCCAGAATCTGGCGTCGCCCATCCTGGTCGTGCCTCAGAAGGCGGATACAGCCGGACTCGACGCGATAGAAGGCCTCGGGCTTTTCGCCATCGTCATAGATCAGGCGCCCTTCAGGCACATCGACAGGCCATTTGCGAAGATACTCAAGCTTGGGGTAGCGGTAGCCCATAGACCAACCTCCGGCGACCAGCGCCATTTCACCCCCCCTTCGACGCAGTCCACAGGCGCGGCGCGCCCCGGGCATTGATTTTGATCAATTGGGACCGGTCGCCGCGCCCTCACCGCGCGCCATGGTCGACGCTAGGACATCCCGCCCTGCACCGTTCTGAAAAAGGGATCGGGAAACGGTCTGCCGCTGGTGGAAGCGTTATCATGACCGCGACGCAGGCCGACTCCGCCGACCAACTTGACGGCGGTCAATGCACATCCGTCCGCCGACGCGAAGATGTTCGGGTGGCCTCGCCCGTCGCCCGGTCGCCCGGGCATGGTCGACGGTTGCAGGAGACGAAACATGTATCGGTCCCCTGATCCTCTCCATTGGATGGAGGCCTTCATCGATGGGCCGGCGTTCGACGCGGCGCTGGCCGCGGCTCCTGCGGCCTTGCAGGTCCCGGCGGAGGGCCTCGCCCCCGCGGCGACGGGATGCCGGGACTCCGGTGCGGGCGGCGCCAAGCTGCGGAGTTGCCGGAGGAACCGTCCGTGACACAGTCGGGTTTGACAGGCTCCATGGATGGGCAGGCCGAAATCATCGCCGCGATCGAAGGCGGCGCCGCCACAGGCGAGAGTCGCCCGCTGAAGCGGCTGGACACCCATATGTCCCGTGTCTTCCTGAACTCGACGCGCGCTTACAAGCTGAAGCGTAGCGTCCGGCACGCCTTCTGCGACATGACCTCCCTTGAGGCGAGGCGCCAGGCCTGCGAGGCGGAATTCGCGGTCAATCAGGCGCTGGCGCCAGACCTCTACGAAGCCGTGCTGCCCGTCGTCCGCGGACCGGACGGCGCCATTCGGATCGGGGGCGAGGGCGAGGTGGCGGACTATGTCGTCTCGATGCAGCGCTTCGCCGACGGCGCCTTGCTGCGAGACATGGCCGACGCCGGTCGCCTGGAGGCGGACATCGTCCTTCAAGCGGTCACCGCCGTGGCCGCTTTCCAAGCCGGCCAGCCGCCTGACCGCAAGGTCGGCCATGCCGCCGACTACCAGCGGATCATCTCCGGATTGCGTCGCACAGAGGCGGCCGGCGCAGGCGGACTCGGGCTGACACCCGCGTCAGACATCCTGTTCGGCGCCCTGGAGCGCGAGCTGACGAGGATTTCGCCGCTTGTCGAAGCGCGCCGCAGAAGCGGTTGGGTGCGGCGCGGACACGGCGACCTTCATCTCGGGAACATCTGCATCTTTCGGGGGCAGGTCACGCCCTTCGACGCGCTGGAGTTCGATCCCGCCCTGGCGACCGCGGACGTGATCTACGATATCGCCTTCCTGCTTATGGACCTTTGCGCCGGCGGGCTGGACGATCTCGCCAATCGGGCAATGAACCACTACTGGGACATCCTGGTTCAGGCGGAAGACGCCCTGGCCCTCCTGCCCTTCTTCATGGCCCTGCGCGCGGCGGTTCGCATGGCCGTCAGCGTGGAGGCCGGGGCCCTGGCCGACGCGGCGCGCTATCGCTCGCTGGGCCTGGAATTGCTCCACAGACGCAGGCCAATCCTGCTTGCCATCGGCGGCCTCTCGGGCGCCGGCAAGTCAACCCTGGCCAAGGCGGTCGCGGCCGACCTGCCCGGGGCCTGCGGAGCACGGGTTCTGCGGACGGACGCCCTGCGAAGAACGGAGGCCCGGATCGGTGTCGGCGAACGGCTGGGCGGCGAAGCCTACAGACATCAGGGTCGGGCCAGGATCTACCGGCTGCTGGCCGAACGCGCCCGCGAGGCGCTGCTCGCGCATACCTCTGTGGTCGCTGACGGCACGTTTCAGGAGGATACCGCACGCGCCGCGATCGAGGGGGCGGCGCGCGATGTCGCATTCCTCGCCATCTGGCTCGACGTCCCCGCCCAGACCAGGATCGTCCGGGTCGCGCAGCGGCAGGGCGATATCTCCGATGCTACGCCCGAGATCGCCCTGCAGCAGGTTGAGCCGGCCACTCTGGGCGAATCCTGGCAGCGCATCGATGCCTGCGGAGCAACCGAGGCTCTGGCGGAGGTTCGTCGACGGCTCGCGGCGCCGCCTGGTCCTGGTCCAGCCGGCGACCGCGGCTCCGCCCGTCCCGCGCCAGAAGACGGGGTCACGGCATGACCATCTGCACCACGGCGCCTCTTGAGGGCGGCGGAGGCCGGATTTTCTGCTGGCCGGTCGAGGCCGAATGGCTGAGGCTCGGGAGATGCCCCACCTCCGGAGCTGCGACCTGAGTGCCCGGAGCGACGAGGAACACGAAGCGGCTGTCGCGTGGCGGCCCCGCGCTCCGCAATGGCGGCGCTCGCTCGCCGCTGCTCAATCCCGCCTGTTAGAAAGCGCCACAGTTGACCAACAAGACCCCGACCATGTCCGAGCCGCAGGCCTCCGCCGGCACCCAGCTGCACCGACTGATGCGGATGGCGGAAGCTCGCCCGCCCCTGCGAACGGCAGTCGTTCACCCCGTTGACGCCCTGTCCCTGACCGGAGCCGTCGAGGCCGCCCGGCGAGGCCTGATCGAACCGATCCTCATCGGACCGCGCGTCAGGGTGGAGGCGGCGGCGGCGGCGGCCGGACTGGATCTGGCCGGCCTGCAACTGATCGACGTCGAACACAGCCATCAGGCGGCGGCGCGGGCATGCGAACTGGCGGCGGCGGGGCAGGTCGCGGCGATCATGAAGGGCGCCCTGCACACCGACGAGTTGCTGGACGCCGTGGTGGCCAGGGATTCGGGGCTGCGAACCGACCGCCGGATGAGTCACGTCTTTGTCCTGGACGTGCCCAGCTACCCTCGCCCGTTGCTGGTCAGCGACGCGGCCCTCAACATCGCCCCTGACCTGGCGACCAAACGCGACATCGTCCAGAACGCCATCGACTGCGCCCATGCCATGGACGTCCCGGAGCCCAGGGTGGCCATCCTGTCGGCTGTCGAGACCGTAAATCCGAAAATGATCTCGACACTGGACGCGGCGGCGCTGTGCAAGATGGCGGACCGCGGCCAGATTGTCGGCGGCCTGCTCGACGGCCCGCTTGCCTTCGACAACGCCATCTCCCTGGAAGCCGCCGAGGCCAAGGGCATCAGGTCACCGGTCGCGGGGCGAGCCGACATCCTGATCGTCCCGGACATCGAGTCCGGCAACATGCTGGCCAAACAGCTGTTCTATCTCTCGAGCGCCCAGTCGGCGGGGATCATCATGGGCGCCCGGGTTCCGATCATCCTGACCAGTCGGTCCGACCCCGAGGCGTCGCGACTGGCCTCCTGCGCGCTGGCCATCCTGGTCAGTCAACACAAGCCCGCGAAATACGTCCGATGAGCGCGCTGCGCCTGCTGACGCTGAACGCGGGCTCGTCCAGCCTGAAGTTCGCCATCTACGCGCTGAGCGCCGATCTGTCCCTGCTGCTTTCGGGGCAGGTTTCAGGCCTCGGGACAAAGCCGCAGTTCCAGATCAGCGGCGGCGCCGAGGCCGCTTTGCGGGAGAGCTGGTCGGAGACAAGCGGGATGGATGCCGTCCTGGGACGTCTCTTTGACTGGCTGGAAGCAGCAGGCTGGCTCGAGGGGCTGCAGGCCGTCGGCCATCGGATAGTTCATGGCGGGCTTGAGTTTGGGGCTCCCACGGCGCTGACGGCGGACGTGATCGGTCGCCTGGGATCACTTTCCGCCCTGGCTCCTCTTCATCAGCCAGCCAACCTGCGCGCCGTGAAGATCGCCGCGGCCCGCCTTCCGTCAGCGCTCCAGGTCGGCGTGTTCGACACCGCCTTTCACGCCAGTCAGTCTCGCATCGCCCGCCTCTATGCGCTGCCGCGCGCGCTGATCGATGAGGGGGTCCTGGCCTACGGCTTTCACGGGCTGTCCTACGACTATATCGCCGGCGTGCTTCGCGAGCAGGAAGGTCCGGAAGCCGGAGGACGCGTGATCGTGCTGCACCTGGGCAGCGGCGTATCGCTGTGTGCTCTCGATCAAGGACGAAGCATCGCCACGACGATGGGGTTCTCGGCCCTCGACGGTCCCCCCATGAGCACACGGTCGGGATCGCTGGATCCGGGCGTGGTCCTGCACCTGATGCAGGCCAAGGGCATGAGCGCGGATGCGATCGCCGACCTGCTCTACAACCGGTCGGGCCTGCTTGGCCTGTCCGGGATCAGCGGCGACATGCTGACACTTCTTTCCAGTTCGACCGCCGAGGCGCGCGAGGCCCTGGACGTCTATGTCTACCGGATCGCCCGCGAAATCGGATCGCTCGCGGCCAGTCTTGGCGGCCTCGATACGCTGGTGTTCACGGCCGGGGTCGGCGAGCACGCGGCGCCCATTCGCCGGGCCATCGTCGAACAGTGCAGTTGGCTCGGCGCAAGGCTCGACCAAGCCGCCAACCTGGCGGGCGGGCGCTGCATCAGCTCACCGGACAGCGCAGTGCGGATTCTCGTGGTCCCCACCAACGAGCAGCTGGTGATCGCAAGGGGCGTCCTGCAGCTGCGATCAACGTGAACCGCCGGCCCGCACCCGGCGGCGTAATCCGGTCCGCTTTGACACGGTAGACTTGAAGTATTGATCTGATGGAGGGCAACTATGCAGCGGATTCTTGTGGCGACGGACTTTTCCACGCGTTCGGATCGGGCCCTTCGCCGGGGCACACTTCTCGCCACGCAGTTCGATAGCGATCTCGCGCTGGTTCACGTCATCGACGACGACCAGCCGGCCAGCATGGTCGAGGCCGAACGTCGTGAAGCGACGATTCTGTTGAAGGACCTTGCGGCCACCGTCACGGCTGCCGATGGCGTGAGATGCACCCCGAAGGTGGTGATCGGGGAACCTTTCAAACAGGTGACCGCCTCCGCGGATGAGTTCGGCGCGGACCTGATCGTCATGGGCGCTCACCGCCGTCAAATTTTGCGGGACATCTTCACCGGCACGACCGTCGAACGGACAATTCGCGAAGCGGCCTTCCCCATTATCATGGCGAACGCCCTTCCGGCACGGGGCTATGATCGCGTCATGGTCGCCACCGATCTGTCGGAATGCTCACTGAAGGCCTTTCGGACGGCCGAAGCGCTCGGACTGTTGCGGGATGCGCAGGTCACGGTCTTCCACGCCTATGGCGCGCCGGCGGAGGGACTGCTCTACCGATCCGGCGCCAGCCTGGAGCAAACCAAGGCCTATCTCGCCGACGAAGCATCGAAGGCAGAGCATGATCTGAGAGCCTTCATGCGACAAGTGGAGAAGGTTTCCGCCAAAGGCGTTACGGATCTTATCGACTCGTCGGCCGCCGCGAGCATCCGCCGCGGCGCGGAAATCTGCAAAGCCGACCTCCTGGTGATCGGAACCCGCGGCATGGGCGGCGTACGGAGCTTCGTGCTCGGCAGTGTCGCCCATGAGCTGCTCCGCTCATCGGAAATCGATGTGCTCGTGGCGCCCTGAGCCCCGGTGATGCGGGGTCGGTCGACGTCAAACCCGGTCTGTCGCTTGCGGCGCTTCCGGGCGAGCCGGCCCATCCAGTGACGTGCGAAGCAGATCGATCGCCCGGACCGCGGCATCGCGAAACGGCTCCAGTATGATATCGGCCCCCGAATTCAGCAGCATGTCCGCGTCCGAATCCAGGGTCGAGGTCAGGGCGACCCGCCCCCCGAAGCCCTGATCGCGGAGTTGCTGCAAGAGCACGAAGCGCGCGTCGACATGGTTCACTCCGGCATCCTGGTGGCGCATCGTCGCCACGATCAGGCGCACGGCCTTCAGGGGCAGGCCGGAGATGAATTCCGCATCGGCTGCGTCTCCGAACATGCCGTCCAGCCCCTCATCCTGCCACCCGCGGATCACGGTCGAACTGAGATCGATGCCGAGGACCCGATATCCACTCGAGGCCAGCTGACGCCCGAGCGCGCCGCCATACCGGCCCAGACCGAAGATCACGACGTCGTAGCTGCCGCCCTCGGCTGACGAGTCGACAGCGGCCGGGGCCGTAACCTTCCGCCTGAACACCCTGAGCACGGGTTCGAAGACGGAATAGAGGCCCTGCGAGTAGGTGATCATGTAGGTGGAGGCGGCGATCGTGATCAGACCCACCAGAGTCACCAGTCCCAGCGCCTGGGCCGAGACGTGTCCCAGTGAGACGCCCATGGCCATGAAGATCAGCGAGAACTCGCTGATCTGGGCGACCGTCAGGCCCGCGAGAAAGCCCGTACGGCGATGGTAGCCAAGCGCGACCATGATCGCGACCACGATCAGCGGATTTCCGATCAGGACGAAGAGCGAGAGCACGGCGGCGTCGAAGCCGCTCTGGCCGAGGCTGCCCAGGTCCAGCTGCGTACCGAGCGCGATGAAGAAGAACAGGAGCAGAAAGTCGCGCAGGGGCGCCAACCGGGCTGCGATCGCCTCCCGGTAGGGGGTCGACGCCAGAGCTATCCCGGCCAGCAGCCCGCCCAGCTCCTTGCCGAAGCCGAGCTCACCGCCGATGGCGGCGAATGACGCGGCCAGCGCGATGGCGAACCCGATGAGGAGTTCCGGTGAGCGCGCCAGTCGCTCTGTCAGGCGATTGGCGGCGAACCTCACGAAGACAAGGACAAGCCCCAGCATCAAGGCGCTGGCGCCCAGCACCTCCAACACGTCCACGATGCTCGCGTCGCTGCGCGTGCCGACACCGACGGCCGAAAGCACGATCATCGCCAGCACGACGACGATATCCTGGACGATCAGGAAGCCGAGGGCGATCCGACCATGCAGTGTCTCGAGCTCCCGTTTGTCGGAGAGGAGTTTGACGATGATGATCGTGCTGGAGAAGGTGAGAGCGACCGCGACGTAGAGGCTTGTGATCGGGCTCATCCCGAGCGCCAGACAGATCAGGAAGCCAAACACCGATGTGAACAGCACCTGGCCAAGACCGGTCGCCAGGGCGACGAGCCCCAGCTTCCGCACCAGGTTCACGTCCAGCTTGATCCCGACGAGGAACAGGAGAACGGCGATGCCCAGTTCCGCCAGCAACTCGATCGGCTCGTTGGACTGGGCGATGCCCAGAAAGGACGACCCGGCGATGATCCCGACGGCGATGAAGCTCACGATCAACGGCTGCTTGAGCAACAGGCCGACAGAACCCACCGCCGCCGCGAGCACGAGGAGGACGGCGATCTCGTTGAAGACGGAGGCTGTAACCCACTCAAACGACATCTAGCGAGCACGCACCAGCGGACATGCCGCCGCCTTCAACGGCCGCCGCTGACCTCCGGAAGGCAAGGTGGCTCGAACTTCCACTATCCTGTCCCGCGTTCGACGATCGCCCACGGCATTGCTGTTCCCTTGTTCGTCCACCTCCCCGGACGCGGCCGCCTGCCGCCAGCTTTACCGGTCGCCATTGGCGGGAGCATGCACGAACCTGCCCCGGGAATTGTCGGCGACATCGGCGCCACGAGCGCAAGCCTCGCATCCGACAGTGGCAAATGCGGGCGCTCCAGGCTGCAAGCCCGGAGCGCCCTTCCAGTCCGGCCTCGGGGGAGAGGCTCAGTACGCCGACTGGATCTTGATGAACTTGACGGTCGCGCCGCCATCCTTTGGCGCAGCGACCTTGAGCACCCCGCTGGACAGGGTCGCGTGGATCTTGCCGGCGTCCACGCTGCGCGGCAGGGACATTGACCGCGAAAACGTTCCGTAGAAGCGCTCGGACACGCGGAGGTCTTCCTCGCGTGTCGCCTTCCCGGACGTCTTCTCAACACCCGCACGCCTGTGAAGCCTCCTTCCCTCTCGATTATGCTCCTCGCGCGTCGGCCCGAGTTGACCGTGGTCAACTCACCTCGCCCATGTCGTGCTCACCCTCGACAGCGAGCCAGGAGTGTCGCAGCCTGGCCGGACATCATCGTTTCGACGACAGATCGGGTCCGCCTTTGTGCTTCTCGCCCGCCGCCAGTTTCGTCGCCGCCGGCCTGACCGGCGTCATTGGGGCGCTGACCCTGACGCGGGTGATCCACGGGCGGGAACTGCCGCTGGCGGCGATGCCGCTTCTGTTCGCAGCACAGCAAACCCTCGAGGGGCTGTTGTGGCTGGCGCTGCCGGCGATGATCGGGGGCGAGGACGCTGCGGCGCTGACCTTCGTCTATCTGTTGTTCGCCCATGTCCTCTGGCCGACCTTTTCGCCTGCGGCGGCCTTGCTCATCGAACCGGACAGGAGGCGTCGTATCCTGATGCTGCCAATTCTGATCATTGGCATGGCGATGTCCGGATACCTGCTTTGGGCGCTGGTCGCCCACCCGCACACCGCCCAGATCCTGCAGGGCCATATCGTCTATTCAACGGAGCTGTCTCACCCGACCAGCCTTGGCCCGGCCTATGTTGCGACGGTCAGCCTGCCGCTGATGCTGTCGTCAAGACGCGCCGTTTTTGTCTTCGGTCTGATCGTGCTTGTGGGTTCTGCCACGGCCACCGTCTTCTACTGGCGCGCTTTCCAGTCGGTGTGGTGCTTCTTCGCGGCCGCCGGCAGCATCGTCCTTCTCGGCCACTTCGCGTGGGCGCGCAGGCGGCGCATCCCGGTAGCCGCCGCCTGACTTCGCAGGCTTTTTCCTTGAGCGCAGCCGGAGGGTCTTGGCGTCGCCGACCTCGACAAGCTGTCGCGCCTCAAGTCTGGCGAAGGTTCGGCTCAGGGTTTCGGGGGCCAACCCCAGGTAGTCTGCGATGTCGCGCCGGTCCATCGGCAGGCTTACACGCCCCCCGGCGTGGTCGGCCTCCTGACGATCGGCCAGCCAGTCAAGAAACCACATCAGTCGGTCCTCGGCCGAGCCGCGTCCCAAACCGTCCAGATGCGTGAACAGGCCGACAATCATGTCCGACGCCGCCCCCAGGGCCCCGATCACCCTGGCGACGTCAAGCGGAGGCTGCGTGACCGAAGCGGCCGCGAACCGGCTCAATTGGCTATCGACTGTCGCTTCGGCCCCCTCAAAGTGAGGATGCCCGACCTCGAGTCCGAAAATGTCTCCCGGCAGGCAGAAGGCGAGAATCTTGCGACGACCATCCGCGCTCATAAGCTGCAGGCGGATGCATCCCTCCTCGACGCGATAGAAGGAGATAGCCGGATCCCCGGTATCGTAAACGATCCGTCCTTTCGGAACGGCCAGATGCCAGCGTCGGACTTCGCCGATCCCGGGCTCAGAGGGCTTCATCGTGACTCCGGGTGAAGGGGCGATGGCCTCAGGCGCCAGCCAGCATTCGATACATCCATGGGGGGAGCGCAGCCACATTGATCCCCGTCAAATTGAGGCGGCCGTCACAACGGGTCGGCCGTACAGCCGTTCCTCCATGCGGATCCCCATGGCGACAGGAGCCGGATACACCACCCTCAGGCGGTCCGGAGACCGGGACAGGACCATGCCGCATTGCGCTTGCGGACCGGCGGGGCAAGTCATGTCGCGAACGAGCGGTCGCCCTATCGGATAGTCCGGTCCGGCCGCTTCCGCCTTCTAGGACCCGTTGCCGGCCCGGACACGGCTGCCCTGGGCCACTGCCTGGCTCGGATGCAGCACCACCTTCTCACCCGGTTTCAGCCCTGAGCGCACCTCGGCCCGTTCCCCGTCATTCTCACCGATATCGACCCGCCGCAGGCGGGCGCGGCCGCCCTCGACCACGAAAACCGCCCATCGTCCCTGCTGACGGAACAGCGCCGCCACCGGGACCCTCAGCACAGCCTCGGTTCGCCGGATCGTAACGGCAGCCTCGACCCGATAGCCGTGGCCCACGGCCGCCCAGGCTGCGGGAGGATCGACCGGATCGATGATCACATTGACCCGCTGCTCCTCGACGCCCAGGGCAGAGACCTTGAGGAAGCCGTAGGGCTCGACCAGCCGGACCCGCCCTTGCAGCGCTGGACCGCCCCCCCAGGCGTCGATCACCGCCGGCGCCCCGGCGGAAATCCGCGCCGCATCGCTCGACAGCAGTTCTGCGACCACCTCCAGATCGCCGGGGTCGCCGATTTCCATCAGCGGCGCGCCCTGGGCGACCACGCTTTCGCTCTCCTGCAGCACTCGCAGGATCCGCCCGGCGACCGGGGCCCGGATCGACACTGCGCGGCTGCCGGAGCCGGCGGCGGCCGGATCGATCAGGCGGACGCGAGCCGCGTCGAGATCCGCCTGCCGCACGCCGACCCCGGCGCGGGCGTTGCCGACGACCGCGGCGGCGGTGCGAACGTTGAGGCGCGCGCGGTCGAGCGCGCTCTGCGACACGACATTCGCGGCGAAGAGAGTCTCGGCCCGTTCCGCCTCTATACGGCCATAGGCCAGCTGAGCCTCCGCGCGCTCCAGCTCCGCGCGCGCCAGGGCGAGGGCGGCCTGCGCCGAGCGGACTCCCGCCTGGATCTCCTGGCGGGATCGCTCATCGACCAGCACCGCCGGAGCCGGCTGGATCACAGCGATCACCGCCCCGGCCTCGACCCGTTCACCCGCGCGATTGCCGACCCGCAACAGCCGCCCCGAGACGGGTGCGGACACCACATAGAGGTTCCGGGCCCGCGTCCTCGCCTCGTCGCGAACCGCCACCGTCAGGGAGCCGCGGCTGATCTCGCCGATGTCCACCCGGACCGTCTGGGGCCGGAAGGCGAAGACCAGAAGGGCGGCCAGAACCAGAGCGGCCGCAGCCCAGAACACCGTCCGGAAATTGAGATTGAACCGGTTGATTTTCACCGTGCTACTCTCCGGTTTTCAAGGCTTCGGCGAGGTCGAGCCGGTCGATCTGACGCCGCACCATCAGGCTTGCCGCGACGGTGATTGCGAGCACCACAGCCCCGGCCGCGCCGTAGGTCGCCGGTGCGACGGCGAAAGGCAGACGGAACAGGTCCGAGCTCATGGCGTGGGCCAGATACCATGCAAGGGCGGTCCCGGCCGCCGCGCCCAGCGGCAGGGCGAGGAGCGTCAGAAAGGCCACTTCGCCGAGGAGGATGTAGGACACGTCGGTGCGCGAGAAGCCGAGCACCCGCAGCGAAGCCAGCTCACGCTGGCGCTCGGCGAAGGAGATACGCACCGTGTTGTAGACGACGCCGGAAGCGATCAGACCGGCGAAGAAGAAGAAGATCAGGATCGATCGGCCGAGGTTCTCGTCGAGCATCGCGGCCAGGCGTTTCACCGCGTCCGCCTGCAAGCCCACGCCGACCACCGAGGGGGTCTCTTTCAGACGGTCGTACAGGGTCCCGGTCCGGTCCGCGTCGACGGTCAGCCATGCCCCCGACACCAGCGCACCTTCGCCCAGCGCCCGGTTCAGGTCCTCGATTCGCATCCGCGCGCCCGACCCGACGTAGCTCGTGGCGATGGCGGATACCGGCAGCTCCAGCAGCGGCCGCCGGCCTTCGGTGACCCGCGCCTCGACGATGTCCCCTGCCTCGATCCTGAGCTTGGCGGCCAGGTCGCTGGACAGGACAAGGCCTCCCGGATGCGGCTGGACCGGCCTGTCGAGCGTATCGACGATCCTCGACAGGCTGCCGTCCAGCGGCGCCCCGGTGATCACCGCCCGCTCCTCGCGCGACCCATGGCGCAGGCGAACCGGGACGACGCGAAACGGTTCAGCCGCCAGTACGCCGTCCTCACCGGCAAGACTGAACAGGGCGGCGCGCGACCGGGGCTCGACAAAGCTCACCGAGACATCGTGGGGGTTGGCTATATTGAAGCTGGAATCGATCATCACCTCGATCCCGTCCATCATCGACATGGTGCCGATCAGCAGGGCGCCGGAGGCCGCGATTCCGGCCACCGTGAGGGCCGCGCGCCACGGCCAGCGAATGATCTGGCGCAGGATCATGCGTGACTGCTGGTCGAGGACCTTCAGCCGGGTGATCCACGCGCCCGCGACGCGGGAATAGTCGGGCGCGCGCGCGGGCGTCATCGCTTCCGCCGGGCTCAGGGCGGCGGCCCGCCGCACCGCCAGGGTCGCGCCGCCCATCACCGTCAGCATGGCCACGCCGATCACTGTGGCGTAGTCGGCCGGGTTCGCCTGGAACAGCAGGAAGGGAAAGCGATAGTATTCCATATAGAGCACCGCCATGCCCCGACCGAGCCAGATCCCCGCCACGCCCCCGATGAGCACCCCCGTCGCCGCGATTGCGGCGACCAGCTTGAGGTAGTGGCCGACGATGTCTCGGTCCCGGTAGCCGAAGGCCTTCAACAGCCCGATGCCGGCGCGCTGGACGGCGATCAGTCGCGAGATCACGACATTGACCAGGAAGGCCGCCACCAGAAGGAAGATGGGCGGCAGCACCCGCCCCATGGTCGCCAGCTGGTCGATCTCGCTGGACACGAAGGCGTCCGAAATCTGGTCCGCCCGGCCATAGGCTCCTGGCGCGCCATAGGGCTCCAGAAGACGATCCAGCCGGGCGATGACCGCCGGCTTGGAGGCGTCGCGAGAGAGGCGCACGACAGCCTCGTTGAAGGCCTCATCCTGGTTGACGGCCTGCGCCAGGGCGCCGCGTCGCATCCACAGAACGCCGTAAAGCCGGTCATCGGGAACGAACTGGCCGGGACCGATGGCGTAGACATGCTCCGGCGACAGCGCGATGCCGACGACGGTCAAACGCCGGCGACCGCCATAGAGGGTGGCCGGAACCTGATCGCCGATCTCGAGCCGATGGGCGTCGGCGAAGGCCTGCAGCACGACCGCCTCGCTCCGCTGGCCCGGCGACGGAAGACGGCCGCGAACCAGATGCAGGCGATTGACCGCGGCCTCTCCCACGTCCGGTAGCGACAGGACTTCCCCTGTGGCCGGTGCGCTCATGCCCTCCATGGCGAAGAGGGCCGGAACCCGGATACGGGTCGTCGCGGCCTGGACTCCGTCAATAGCCCGGATGTCAGCGATCAGACGCTGGGGCGCGCGCACGACGGGCGCCCAGACATCAGCAAACAGATAGCGTTCATAGTAGGCGCGCCGGGTCTCCTGCAGGGAACTCAGCATTCCGGCGGCGAGCAGATGGACGGCGACGCCGCCGGCGATGACGAAGGCGATGGCGAGCGCCTGGGTCTTCATGCGCCAGAGCTCGCGCACCAGCTTGCGGTCCAGCGCCCCCACCCATGTCGGCATCCGGTTCACCAGGAAATCTCACCGGGCAGCCGCTTGTCGGCGTTCTCGCGCACTTCGCGCACCCGCCCGTCGGCGAAGATCACCACGCGGTCGGCGATGGCGGCGATGGCGGCGTTGTGGGTGATCAGCAGGGTCGTGGCCCCCAGGCTGTCGTTGACGGTCTTGAGCGCTTCCAGCACCCGCACGCCCGTGGCGGAATCCAGCGCGCCCGTCGGCTCGTCGCAGAGCAGCACGGACGGCTGCTTGGCGACGGCGCGCGCGATCGCCACGCGCTGCTGCTCGCCGCCGGACAGCTGGGCCGGAAAGTGATCCAGCCGGTTTTCCAGCCCCACCATGGCCAGGGCCTCTTCCGGGCTGAGGGGCGCTTCGGCGATCTCGGTGACGAGGGCGACGTTCTCGCGCGCGGTCAGGCTCGGCATCAGATTGTAGAACTGGAAGACAAACCCGACGTGCCGACGACGATACTCGGTCAGCTGGCGCTGATCCGCCCGGCTGATGTCCTCGCCCCGGAAAAGAACCTCACCGCTGGTCGGGGTGTCCAGCCCGCCGAGGATGTTGAGGAAGGTCGACTTTCCGCTGCCCGACGCACCCAGCACCACCACCAGTTCGCCGTCAGGCAGGTCGAGATCCACGCCGCGCAGGGCGTGAACCGCCGCGGCGCCGGAGTTGTAGATCCTGGTCACCGCCCGCGCGCGAAAGCAGAGGCCTGTTTTCCCCGACTCTTCGCCGGCCGACATCATGGATAGGCCTCCCGCCATCGGCCGCGATGCCCGGCTGAAGGTCGAACCGCGCCACAGGGACGACGGCAGTTCACGTCGGGCGATCGCGAGGATAGCAGAGGCAGGGAATGGTTCCTTGTGATCTGGATCAAGAGCGACCAATGGCGACCGGTTTCAATCGCCTGGGCAGGTTCGCGGGCGGGGCGGAGCGCCGCCCGCCAACCCGATTCCCGGCCTAATCCCGGAAGCGGATTCCAGGTTGCCGCCCGGGCCTGATGCGGTTGGTGGTCTGGGACGGCCAGGTCGAAACAACGAAAGCTTCCCGACTTTGGCGTTCTTGGCCCGCCGTCGTCAGGCATCCGGTCTTGGCCGGAACCGTCCGCCCTCCTGCGGACCAGGACCGGGCGGAAGACGCGCCGGAGTGCGCCTGGGGCTAAACCCGAGGAGCCGCGGCAGGCGACGGGACCGAGCGTGATCGCCCGCCGGGCTCCGCGGGGGGACTTTGCCGCTTTCGTTCCGGGCGCGGGCAAGCCATTAAGCGCCATGAACCTTGGCATTCTAGAAACCGGCGGACCGCCGCCCGAACTGGGCGACCGTTTCCAGGGCTACGCCAACATGGTCCGCCGCATGCTGGGACCCGCCTTCCGCGCCCGCACCTATGACGTCCGCGCCGGCGAACTGCCAAAGGCCGCCGACGAATGCGAAGGCTGGCTGATTACCGGCTCGGCCGCCGGCGTCTATGACCCCGATCCATGGATCCCGGACCTGAAGGCCTTTCTGCAGGCGACCTCGGGACAGGGGCCGATGGTCGGCATCTGCTTTGGCCATCAACTGATGGCCGAGGCCTTCGGAGGTCAGGTGATCAAGTCGCCCAAAGGCTGGGGCATCGGCCTGCACCGCTACGACATCGCCAGGGCCGCGTCCTGGATGGACACGGTCGCCCCGATCAGCCTGCCGGTCTCGCACCAGGACCAGGTTGTCGCGGTCGGCGACGGCTGCGATGTGCTTGGCGGCAGCCCCTTCACGCCATTCGGCCTGCTGGCCTATCCGGGCCGCAACGCCATCTCCTTGCAGCCTCACCCCGAGTTCGAGCCGGAGTACGCCCGGGCGCTGATCGAAAGCCGACGCGGGACAAGGATCGCCGAGGCGGAAGCCGACGCCGCGATCGCCTCCCTGGACCAGCCGAACGACCGCGACCGGGTGGCGATCTGGCTGCGACGCTTCCTGAGACCCGCCTGATCGCCGTCACGGTCAATGTCGGCGGTCGTCCGTCGTCATTTCACGGGCGACACCGGTAACGCGCTGTCGATCCGTAACTCCTGGCGGGTGACGGACATCTTGCCGACGGTCGTCCCCGAAAGGCCCGGACTATTCCCACTCGATTGTTCCCGGCGGTTTGGACGTCACGTCGTAGACGACGCGGTTCACACCGCGCACCTCGTTGATGATCCGGGTGGCGGTCTTGCCGAGCACCTCCCACGGAAACTCGAAGAAGTCGGCGGTCATGCCGTCGGTGCTGGTCACTGCGCGCAGGGCCAGCACGTTCTCGTAGGTGCGGGCGTCGCCCATCACCCCGACGGTCTTGACCGGCAGCAGGACCGCAAAGGCCTGCCAGATCTTGTCGTAGAGACCGGCCTTGCGGATCTCGTCGAGATAGATGGCGTCGGCCAGCTGCAGGACGGCGACCTTCTCGCGGGTGATCTCGCCGGGGATGCGGATGGCCAGGCCCGGCCCGGGGAACGGGTGGCGGCCGACGAAGTCGGGGTGCAGGCCCAGCTCGACGCCCAGCGCCCGGACCTCGTCCTTGAACAGCTCGCGCAGCGGCTCGACCAGCTTCAGTTTCATGTAGTCGGGCAGGCCGCCGACGTTGTGGTGACTCTTGATCACCGCCGAGGGGCCGCCGCGGGCCGAGACGCTCTCGACGACGTCCGGATAGAGCGTGCCCTGGGCCAGGAACTCGGCGCCCTCGATCTTGGCGGACTCGGCGTCGAACACGTCGATGAACAGCTTGCCGATGGTCTTGCGCTTGGTCTCCGGGTCGCTGACGCCTTCGAGCGCATCAAGGAAAAGATCAGCCGCGTCAACGTGAACCAGCGGAATGTTGTAGTGATTGCGGAACAGGGAGACGACCTGCTCGCTCTCGCCCTTCCGCATCAGGCCGGTGTCGACATAGACGCAGGTCAACTGGTCGCCGATGGCCTCGTGGATCAGCACGGCGGCCACCGAGCTGTCGACGCCGCCCGACAGGCCGCAGATCACCCGGCCCTTGCCGACCTGGGCGCGGATCCTGGCGATCATCTCCTGGCGGAAGGCCGCCATGGTCCAGTCGCCCTTCAGACCGGCGATGTTGAACAGGAAGTTGCGGTAGATCTTCGCGCCGTTGACGGTGTGAACGACCTCCGGATGGAACTGCACGCCGTAGATCCTGCGGGCGTCGTCGGCGATGGCCGCGAACGGCGCGCCGGTCGAGGTGGCGATGATCTCGAAGCCGTCCGGGATGGCGGTGACCCGGTCGCCGTGGCTCATCCAGACGGTTTCCAGCTCGCCGACGCCCGCCAGGCCCTGGAACAGGGCGTGGTCCTTGGCGATGGTCAGCTCGGCGCGGCCGAACTCGCCGGCGTGACCGCCCTCGACCGTCCCGCCCAGCACGTCGCACAGCAGCTGCTCGCCGTAGCAGACGCAGAGCATCGGCACGCCGAGCTCGAACAGCTTGGTCCCGATGCGCGGGCTGTCGGCCTCCAGCACGCTGGCCGGGCCGCCGGACAGGATGATGGCCGCCGGCTGGAAGCTGTCGACCAGCGCCTCGACCTTGTCGAACGGATGGATCTCGCAATAGACGCCGGCCTCCCGCACCCGCCGGGCGATCAGCTGGGTCACCTGGCTGCCGAAGTCGACGATGAGGACGGGCTGGTGAGCGGGGGCGGTCATGCGGTGCGTTCCAGTAGGGCGACGAAGAAGCCGTCGGTGGCGGCGGTGCGGGGGGTGAGGCGCAGGAAGCCCTGCGGCGTCAGATGGTCGGCGACAGGCTCCAGCGCGACCGGCTTCACGGCGAAGCCCGGATTGCGGACGAGGAAGGCGGCGACGCGGTCCTCGTTCTCCTCGGCGAAGACCGAGCAGGTCACATAGACAAGGCGGCCGCCGACCTTCACCAGCGGCGCGGCCTGGTCGAGCACTGTGTCCTGCTCGACGATGCGCTTGCCGAGTTGCTCCTCGGACAGGCGCCACTTGGCGTCCGGATGCCGCCGCCAGGTGCCCGAGCCGGTGCAGGGGGCGTCGACAAAGACGACATCCATCCTGCCGTCCATGCCCTTGAGCGGCTCGGCCTCGACCGGCGAGCGGATCTGCAGGTTGCGCACACCGGCGCGGGTGGCGCGCGGGATGACGTCGGCCATGCGGCGGGCGTCACTGTCGTGGGCGTAGATCTGGCCGCTGTTGCCCATGGCCGCCGCGAGGGCGAGGGTCTTGCCGCCGCCGCCGCAGCAGAAGTCGAGCACCTGCCTGCCCTTGATCTCTCCGGCGCAGGCGGCGGCGATCTGGGAGCCGAGATCCTGGACCTCGAACCAGCCCTTGCCGAAGGCCGGGATGGTCTCGACCGCGCCGGTGCGCTCGGTGGCGGCCGGCGCGGCGATGCGGAAGGCGTTCGGCAACAGGCCGGCCGGCTCGGCGCGCAGCGGCGCAAGCGCCTTCGCCGCCCGCTCGGGATCGGTCTTGAGGCTGTTGGCGCGGAGATCGACCGGCGCCCGCTCGGCGAGACGCGCGCCCTCCTCCGCCCGGCCTTCGCCGAACACCCGCGTCAGGTAAGGCTCGACCCAGTCGGGATAGTCCCCGGCCACGGCCGGCGGAGCGGCGTCAGTGCGCGGCGTAGCGAAGGCGCTCAGTTCGGCCGGTGTCAGCGCGCCGATGCCGTGCTGCTCGTCGGCGGCGGCTTCCGCGATCCGCTCGACCGGCCAGTCCCAGATGAAGCGCAGGACGCCCAGGGCCGCGGCCCGGGCGCTGTCGTCGCCCATGGCCCAGCCGAGCGACCGCCGCCTGCGCAGGGCGTCGAGCACCAGGCCGGAGACGAAGGCACGGTCCTTGGAGCCGGCGTAGCGCGCCGATTCTCCCCAGCCCTTGAGCGCCATTCGCGCGGGCCGATGCCGGGTCTCGATGTCCGTCAGAACATCAATCGCCGCCGCTAAACGCCCGCCGTCTCTCAAGAACTCACCCGTTCAGTTCAAACCAGAATGGCCGCGGCGACCATGCCGAGGCCGACAATGCTCACCAGCCAGGCCAGCGAGCGGATCTGCTTCACGCCAAGGGCGTAGAGCGGAACATAGAGCACGCGGGCCGCCAGGAAGATGGCCGCGCCCCAATGCGTCAGCATCCCGTTGCGGTCGGCCACATGGGCGATCAACACCGCGATGGCGAACAGCGGCAGGGTCTCGAAGAGATTGTCCTGCGCCCGTTTCAGCCGACCGGCTATCGCCGACAGCGGCGGCAGATCGGTCTCGTCCCGGGCTCCGGTGTTCCACTTCAGCCCGTATTGCCCGGTGCGGGCGACATCAAAGAGCAGGATCTGCACGAAGGCGAGGACAAGGGTCCAGGCCAGGATCTTGAGTTCCCACGTCATATGTCGCCCCCCAGGCGTTGATTTCTCTCGTTAAACGGAACTCGGATAGTTGGGCGCTTCCCGCGTGATCATCACGTCGTGGACGTGACTTTCGCGCAGGCCGGCGCCGGTGATGCGGATGAACCTCGCCCGCTTCTGGAACTGCTCGATGTCCGCCGCGCCGACATAGCCCATCGCCGCCCGCAGGCCGCCGACCAGCTGGTGGATAACCGGCGAGATCGGTCCCTTGAACGGCGTCTGGCCCTCGATGCCTTCGGGCACCAGCTTGAAGGTGTCGGTGACTTCCTTCTGGAAGTAGCGGTCGGCCGAACCGCGGGCCATGGCCCCCAGCGAGCCCATGCCGCGGTACGACTTGTAGGACCGGCCCTGGTAGAGGAACACCTCGCCCGGGCTCTCCTCGGTGCCGGCGAACATCGAGCCCATCATGGCCACGCTGGCCCCGGCGGCGATCGCCTTGGCCAGGTCGCCCGAGTATTTGATGCCGCCGTCGGCGATCACCGGCACGCCGCTGTCCCTGGCGGCGCGGGCCGCCTCGGAAATGGCGGTCAGCTGCGGCACGCCCACGCCCGCGACGATGCGGGTGGTGCAGATCGAACCCGGGCCGATGCCGACCTTCACCGCGTCGGCGCCGGCGTCGATCAGGGCGCGGGCGGCGTCGTAGGTGGCGATGTTGCCGGCGACGATCTGGACCCGGTTGGTCTCGCGCTTCAGCCGCGCGACGGCGTCGGCGACCTGTTTGGAGTGTCCGTGGGCGGTGTCGATGACCACCACGTCAACCCCGGCCTCGACCAGGGCCATGGAGCGCTCGAAGCCCGCGTCGCCGACGGTCGAGGCCGCGCCGACCCGCAGGCGGCCCTTGTCGTCCTTGGCGGCGTGCGGATGGTCGCGGGCCTTGTCGATGTCCTTGACGGTGATCAGGCCGACGGCCCGGCCCAGATCGTCGACGACGATCAACCGTTCGATCTTGTTGGTCTTGAGCAGACTGACCGCCTCGGCCGGATCGATGCCCTCGCGGACCGTGATCAGATTGTCCTTCGTCATGATCGAGGCGGCCTTCAGCCGCTCGTCGGTCTCGAAGCGCATGTCCCGGTTGGTCAGGATGCCGACCAGCTTTCCGGTTCCCGGCTCAACCACCGGAAATCCCGAGATCTTCCGGCGCGCCTTGATCTCGCGGATCTCGGCCAGCGTCGTATCGGGATGGATGGTCAGCGGGTTGATGACCATGCCGCTCTCGTACCGCTTCACTTCGCGGACCTGTTCGGCCTGCTCGTCGACGGTGAGGTTGCGGTGCAGGATGCCCATGCCGCCGGACTGGGCCATCGCGATGGCCAGCCGGCTTTCGGTCACCGTGTCCATGGCGGCGGACACAAGCGGTATGTTCAGACTGATTTCGCGCGTGAACCGGGTTTCCGTGGAAACCTGCGTCGGCATGACTTCCGACGGGCCGGGTTCGAGCAAAACATCGTCGAAGGTGAGCCCTTCGCGAATCTCCATTGGAGTCTCCGTTTTGCGGGCGCGGTATCGAGGCATTGGGCGCCCGAGTCAATGCCGGAGGCGGGTGAATTCCTCCCCCTGACCGCCGTTCATGGCAACCGGGAGCTCCGCGCCCCCCCTTTCGGGGCAACCGCGCGGCCGCCGCCTCAGGCATGGAGAGGCCAGGGGCGCGCCGGACCGACGAAGCCGGCGCGCCCCTGGCAATCCAGCATCCGAGGAGGGGACCGGATGACCGACGAGGCCGAATCCGCCGCAAGGCCGCTGCCAAATCTCATCAACGCGCTGTCCGCGTTCGCCATCGGCCTGAACCTGCTCAGCGAGCGGGCGCGGTGAGGATCCTGGCGGTCTGTTGTCATCCGTCCAGTGAGAGCTTCCACGCCAGCCTGCGGGCGGAAGTGCTCGGGCGCCTCGCCGCCGACGGGCATATGCTGACAGTGATCGACCTCTACGCGGAGGGGTTCGACCCGGTCCTGCGCGAGGCGGAGTGGCGCGACCAGCGGAGCCTCGGAATCAAGGCCGAGGTCATCGAGCGTCATATCGCCGAGCTGCGCAGCGCCGAGGCGCTGCTGCTGATCTACCCGACGTGGTGGTACGGCATGCCGGCGATGCTGAAAGGCTGGCTGGACCGCGTCTGGATCCCCGGCGTGGCCTTCGAGATCGAGGGCGGGCGCATCCGGCGGCACGTGCTGTCCAACGTCCGTCAGTTCGCCGTGGTCACCACCCACGGCTCCCCCCACTGGTTCATCCGCTTCGTCATGGGCGAGCCCGGCCGCAAGCAGGTGGTGCGAGGCCTGACCCGGCATCTGGCCAGGGGCTGCAGGGTAAGCTGGAACGCGCTCTACGGCGTCGATACGCGCGAGCCGGAGAGGCTTGAGGCCTGGTCCGAACGCACGGCGCGACGGCTGGGACGCTTCTTCGCCGGATAGGCGGCGGCGGCGCGCTCCTCTAGAGTCCCCGGCGGGGAGGACCACCATGCACCATCCGGACATCCACATCGCGCCCGCCGCCAGCGGGCCCGTCGAGCAGGACCCGGCGATCGCCGTCCTGATGCTGGCCTTCAGCACCGACGCGGCCATCCGCTACATGTTCCCGTCCGCGGGGGCCTATATCGCCGCCTTTCCCCGCATGGCCGCGGCCATGGGCGGCGCGGCGCTGGAGGCCGGCGCGGCCTTCGTCGCCGACGATCATGCCGCCGCCGCCCTGTGGCTGCCGCCGGGCCTCGCGCCCGACGGCGACGCCATCGCGGCCGTCGTGGGCGAGCACGCCCCGATGGAGCGGCTGGAAGTGCTGATGCAGGTCGGCGCGCTGATGGAAGAGTTCCATCCCAAGGAGCCGCACTGGTACCTGCCGATGATCGGCGTCGATCCCTCGCGGCAGGGACGGGGCTACGGCTCGGCGCTGCTGAAGGCGGCGCTGAAGCACTGCGACGCCGATGGCCTGCCGGCCTATCTGGAAAGCTCCAACCCGAGGAACGTCCCGCTCTACGAGCGCCACGGCTTCGAGGTGATCGGCGAAATCAAGCCCGGCGACCATCCGGGGATCACGCCGATGTACCGGGCGGCGCGGGGTTAGGCGGCGAGGCGGCCACACAAGGCTAGTGACTAGGTTTCTCTAGCAGCCATGCTCTAGCTCAGCGATCAACTCGAGGGCGCGGGCGATGGGGACGCCCTTCATGAATCCGCTGTTGGGCTGGACGACCAGATCCGGGATCGACTCTAGATCACCGCGCTCGGTGGGGCGCATCACCGGCACCGGCCGATCAAAGTGATAGCCTGACACGATAGCTACTAGCTTTGGCGTGCCGGCATTGTCGGCTGCGAAAATTGGCCCTCCGCTAAAGCCTTTGTTGTTCAAGGTATCGAAGAGAAAGATTACTTGGCCGTCCCGATGAATAGAGCCGCTGTAGATAGCGGATTTCACAAGCGGAATTGGCCAACGATGATCCGGTGGCCCACTTCCCTCTAATCCCAATGGAAAACCACAATACGCGACGGCTTGCCCGACAAAGATGTCAGGCGAGATAAACTCCTGTTCCAAGCCCAGGTTTCCCAGCTGTGGTGACGTGAGCACTGCAATGTCGTCGTGGTCGGCTAGCTTCAACCGACCAACCGAAATGGTGTCCCAACCGTCGTCAACACGGAACTGAATGTTCTCGTCTGCCTGAATCCCAGCCACAGCATGTCGAGCCGTCACGAGGTATCCAACGCCGTTCAAGCAAATCATGATCGCGCTTGCTGGCCCGTGCGCGTGCCGGATTCTTAGTGTTCGGGTGAGATAGCGGTTTTGCAGCAGCATGGCCGTTCTTCGAAGCTTGCCGCCCCCTACCCCCTGAACCCCGTCGCCACCAGGAACACCTCCGAGCTGTCCGCCCGGCTGGCCTTGGGCTTCACGTGCTGGACCTTGGCGAAGTGCTTTTTCAGGTCGCGGATGATCTGGGCCGTCTCGCCGCCCTGGAAGGCCTTGGCGACGAACGACCCGCCGGGTTTCAGCACGCTGATGGCGAACGCAGCCGCCAGCTCGATCAGCCCGACGATCCGCAGATGGTCGGTCTCGCGGTGGCCCACGGTGTTGGGGGCCATGTCCGACAGCACCAGGTCCGGCTGACCGCCCAGCATCTCCATCAACAGCGGACCGGCCGCCGGATCGGTGAAGTCCATCTGCACCATCTCGGCGGGCGGCAGGGGATCGACCGGCAGCAGGTCGATGCCGATCACCCGGCCCGCGCCACGCTGGAGGGCGATCTGCACCCAGCCGCCCGGCGCGCAGCCCAGGTCGATGACCTTCGTGCCCTTGCGGATCAACTTGAAGCGGTCGTCGATCTCCGAGAGCTTGAAGGCCGCGCGGCTGCGATAACCCTGCGCCCGCGCCTCGGCCGAGAACGGGTCGTTGATCTGGCGTTCCAGCCAGGCCTGCGAGGACGGCCGGCGGCCTTTGGCGGTCTTCAGCCGGGCCGGCTTGCCGCGGCCGACGCCGTCGTTGCCGCCGGTGGGCGGACGGACCATGCGGCGTTTGGGGGGCTCTTCGTCACTCATGCCGCCGCTCCTGCCAGACGCGGGCCGCCGGAGCGATGTTTTCTTCGCCGGCGCGGCTGGCGATCACTCATCAGACTCAGCAGCAGCCCTTCGCGCAGACCTCGATCGGCGACCCGCACACGCGGGCATGGCCAGAGCTCCTGCACCGCCTGAAGGATGGCGGCGCCGGCCAGCACCAGGTCGGCGCGGTCGGGTCCGATGCAGGGCTGCGCGGCCCGCTGCGCCGGCGTCCAGGCCAGCAGCTTGTCGATGGTCGCCGCGCAGTCCGCCTGGGTCATCCACAGCCCGTCGACCCGGTTGCGGTCATAGCGCGGCAGGTCCAGATGCAGCCCCGCCAGGCTGGTGATGGCGCCGGAGGTGCCGACCAGGTGGGCGCGCCCCTCCGCGAAGGTCTGCCGCAGCGGTTCGGCGTGCGGAAACGCTTCGATCCGCGCCTTGACGGTGTCGACCATGGCCCGGAACCAGGTCTCGACCGATCCGTGGCTCTCGGGGAACTGTTCGGCCAGTGTGACAACCCCGATCGGCACCGACAGCCAGGCCCTGATCGGCAGCCGCCAGGGCGCGAACTGGCGCGGGCGGGCGTCGAGCCCCTCCCCTTTCAGGTCGACCCAGCTGAACTCGGTCGATCCGCCGCCCACGTCGACGACCAGCGCCGCGTCGGACGACCGGTCGAGCAGGTTCAGGCAGCCGGCGACCGACAGCTGGGCCTCTTCCTTCGGGGTGATGACCTGCAGCCTCAGCCCCGTCTCGGCGGCGACACGGGCGATGAAGGCCGGGCCGTTGCCGGCCTGGCGGCAGGCCTGGGTGGCGATGGCCTTGATGCGCACGCAGTTGCGGCGGCGAATTTTCTCGGCGCAGATGCTCAGGGCCGCCAGGGCGCGCTCCATGGCCGCCTCGGACATCTGGCCGCTCGCCGAAAGCCCCTCGCCCAGCCGCACGATCCGGGAATAGGCCTCGACCACGCGAAAGCCGCCCGGCGTCGGGGTGGCGACCAGCAGCCTGCAGTTGTTGGTGCCCAGATCGAGGGCGGCGTACGTCGGCGGTGATCCGCCCGACGACCTTCGACGGCCCTCACCCGAGCCGTTTTGCGCTTGATGCGCCTCCGACATGGTTTCAGCCCTGTCTGCGCAGGCGCCGGGAGGGGCGCCTCGTTTCACCGGCGACTGTAGCGGCGGCTTTCGCGTGGCGGAAGGCATTGACTTGCCTCCGGCGACTGAGGACTTACGTTCATATTCCAGTCAGGCCCGCGGGCTTAGAGTCCGTACTGTTATGCAGACCAGAAACGCCAAATTCGCGATCGGCCAGGTGGTCAGGCACCGGCACTTCCCGTTCCGGGGGGTGATCTTCGACGTCGACCCGACCTTCGCCAACACCGAGGAGTGGTGGGAGTCGATCCCCGAGGAGATCCGGCCGCGCAAGGACCAGCCCTTCTATCACCTTCTGGCCGAGAACAACGAGAACACCTACGTCGCCTATGTTTCCGAGCAGAACCTGCTGCCGGACGACACGGGCGAACCGGTGGGCCACCCGCACACGGCGCTGATCTTCGACGGCTTCGAGGATGGCCACTACAACATGAAGCCGCGCGTCTCTCACTGAGGCGGTGCGTCCTTCGCGACGCTCGCAAAGCGCTCGCTCCCCAGGATGACGGGCTCAGTGGAACGCTACCACCATCGTCATGGTGAGGAGCCGGCTCTTGGGACGGCGTCGCGAACCACGCAAGATTGTTTCGTCAGAAACCACTTTGACGCCTGCCTTAGACCGGAAATTTCCGCGAAGCAGGCGCATTGTCCCCCTCATGAGCGCAGACGGCTTTCACGGCGGTCCGCCCCCCGGCGCGGCGGCGGACTGGACCATCGACCAGAACTGGGACGCCTACACCGCCGAGGAGCACGCGGTCTGGGACACCCTGTACGCCCGTCAGGCGGCGCTGTTGCCGGGCCGGGCCTGCGACGCCTTCCTGCGCGGGCTGGACGCGCTGAACCTGCACCGCGGCGGCATTCCCGACTTTCGCCAGATCAACGCCGACCTTGAACGCCTCACCGGCTGGACGGTGGTCGCCGTGCCCGGTCTGGTGCCGGATGACGTCTTCTTCGAGCACCTGGCCAACCGCCGGTTCGTCTCCGGCCAGTTCATCCGCAAGGCCGACCAGCTCGACTACCTGCAGGAGCCGGACATCTTCCACGACGTGTTCGGCCATGTCCCCATGCTGACCGACCCGGTCTTCGCCGACTACATGCAGGCCTATGGCGAGGGCGGCCGCCGGGCCATGGGGCGCGGCCAGCTGCACAATCTGGCCCGCCTGTACTGGTATACGGTGGAGTTCGGCCTGCTGGACACGCCGCAGGGCCTGCGGATTTACGGCGCCGGCATCGTCTCCTCGCGCGCCGAATCGATCTTCGCCCTCGACGATCCCTCCCCCAACCGCCTGGGCTTCGATCTGGAGCGGACGATGCGGACGCCCTACCGGATCGACGACTTCCAGCAGGTCTATTTCGTCATCCCGTCGCTGCAGGCGCTGCTCGACGCGACGCTGCAGGACTTCGCGCCGATCTACGCCCGGCTGGACGGCGCCGCCGATATCGCCATCGACGCCATCCTGCCGACGGACCGCGTGCTCACCCGGGGCACTCAGGCCTACGCGGCGGCGGGTGGGCGGCTGGGCGGGTAACTCCTCTCCGCCGTCATCGTCGGACTTGTTCCGACGACCCATGCCTGGTGCGTCAGCCGGCCTTCTGCGTGCTTCCGACACGCGCTCTTCGAGCGCTGCTCAGCATGACTATGGAGGGTAGCCGTCCAACCTAGTCATCCTGAGCAGCCGCGCAGCGGCGTGTCGAAGGACGCAGGGCGACCGCGGCATCCCTGAGGCCCTACGAAGCCCGCGAGGGTGACGGGTTTGATTTCAACCCGAACACCAGCCGCAGCACGGCCACCCGACTCACCACCGCATAGGTCGCGAAACAGGCCGCGAAAGTGATGGCGATCAGCAGCGCCGCCTCCAGCGCCTGGTTCAGGCCCACCGCGGCCAGGTGATGGCCGGCGACGACAATCACCGTCTGGTGGACGATATAGAAGGGGAACACCGCCAACGTCAGCCAGGTCAGAACCGGCCCGCCCCGCGTCAGGTGCTTGGCCCCGAAGCCCAGCACGGCCAGGATCGCGCACCACTGGTCGAACGCGTAGACGCCGCGCATGGCCAGCTTCAGCAGTTCGGGCGGGACGGCGTCCTCGCCCCGGTACACCCAGGCATAGGTGGCGAAAGCCGCCCAGGCGCCGAGCGCCAGCACAAGGGCCGACCAACGCATCCGGATGGTCGCCTCCCGAAAGGCGTCGCTGCGCGCGATCAGGAATCCCAGCAGGAAGGCCGCGAAGCTGACCGCGTGATTGTACCAGTCGTCGACCAGGGCGTGGGTGACCTCGAACATCGGCAGAAGGACGACCCGGCAGAGCGCCAGATAGATGATCGGCGCCAGCAGCAGGACCCAGCTGTTCAGCCCCTCTCCCAGCCGGTCGCCGAGACTGACCAGAGGCTTGCGCGCGACGCCGATCAGGATCGCCAAAACCATCGTATAGACAAAGAGATAGGCCACAAACCACATGTGATTCCATGTGGGCGTGATCAGGCAACCGTCGGCGTCGCACCAGCCGCCGGACGCCGTGGCGTAGCGCGCGTAGAAGTCCAGGAACGACCCGCTGAACCCGGCCTGCTCGACCACCTCGTAGTAGCTCTGGGGCGGCACGATCACGAAGATCGCGAAGACAAGCGGCGGCAGCAGCCGCCAGGCCCGCTGGCTCGCCAGACTTCCAGCGCTGATCTTGTCGGCCATGAACCGCGTCGCCGCGCCGGAGACCAGGAACAGCAGGGTGAGCCGCCAGGGGTTGGTCAGCTGCATCACAGGTTCGAGCCATTCCACCGGCCGGGGGCTCTTCACGTGCCAGTCCCAGGGCACGTAGAACATGCCGACGTGGTAGAGGATCAGCAGGAAGAAGGCGCCGACGCGGATCCAGTCGAGGTCGTGGCGGCGGTCGGGGGAAACGGTGGACGTCACGGTCAGGCTCGCGAGGATTGAGGTTGTCCCTGAATGGCGAAGCGGCCCCGCCTTGCGCCACCGCCTCGCCACGCCCGGCCCCGGGCCGGTGACGAACGGCGGCCGCCGGTGACGAGCGGCGCGGACACGGGGACGAACGGCGCGCCCTCCCGGCGGAGAGTCTTCCTGCGCGGCGCGGCGGTCTACGCCTCCGTCGTTCTGGTCGTCACCCTGATCAACGTCATGAGTCTCCAGCACGAGATGCCGGAACTGGCCTGGTGGAAGCCCTGGACCTGGGAAGGCAGCAGCCTTCTGATCATCCTGACCATCCTCTGGCTACCCTGGCTGACCCTGCAGGCGGGGCCGGTCGAAGCCTGGCGCCGTCCGCGCACCTGGATGATCCACCTGGGCGGCATGCTGGCCTGGTCGATCCTGCACGTCGGCGGGTTCCTGATCCTGCGCCACGGCGTCTATGCCCTGGCGGGCGAGGCCTACAACTACGGTGATCTGGACGAGAAGTTCCTCTACGAGGCGCGCAAGGACATCCTCAGCTACACGATGGCCGTGGCCACCTTCTGGGTGGCCGGCCGCATGGTGTTCGCGCCGCAGGCGGGATCCGCCGCCCCGCCGCCCCTGCCCGCGACCTTCGACATTCGCGATGGTGGCAGGGTCATCCGCGTTCCGGCGGCGGACATCCTCGCCGTCGCCTCGGCCGGCAACTATGTCGAGGTCCATCTGGCGGATGGTCGCAAACCGCTGATGCGCTCGGCGCTCAGCGCCGTGGAAGCGGATCTGGCGGACAAGGGCTTCGTTCGCACCCACCGGTCCTGGCTGGTCAACGCCGCGCGCGTGACCGGGCTGAAGCCGGAGGGATCCGGCGACTGGACCGTCGAGCTCGGCGCTCTGGAAGCGCCGCTCTCACGGCGCTTTCCCGACGCGCTGGCAAGGCTGCGCGGCGGTGGCTGAAGCGAGACTCTGAAGACAGATACTCTCTGGACAAACGAGGACAATCGGCCCCAACTCGCCCCATTCGCACCGAGCCGCGACCCGCGACCTGTCCACGCCTCGCATGGCGGCCGGATAATGGTTCGATGACCGCCTCAGACGCCTCGATCCAGTTCACACAACGCCTTGCCCGGCAAGGCCTCGCCCCGTTGGGTCGCACTTGCCTGCGCTGCGGCTCCATGGCCTCCGGATCACCGGCCAGGCGCGCCGACGCACACCCGTTCCGATCCTTCGCGCTCGCCGACAGGGCGCTATCGAGCGCGGGTGGACACTCGGGACATGCTTTAGCGACGACTGAAGTGTCGCGCCTGCCTCTGGAATGGATAGAAGCCGCCGCCAAGACCCAGGATTCCCGTCAGCGCATCCAGCGCCGCGCGGCTCTCGTCGAGCAGGTGCGGATCGGCCAGATCGGCGGGCAGCAGGCGGTCGCGGTAGTGGGCGGTCGCCCAGGCGGCCAACCGTTCGTGCAGCGCGGCATCGAACCTCTGGGCGGGATTGGTCGCCGCCAGCTCGTCGTCGGTCAGCACGACCCGCAATCGCAGGCAGGCCGGCCCGCCGCCGTTGCGCATGCTCTGCCGCACATCGACGTACTCGACCCGGCCGATGGGGCCGTTGGAGGCGATGGCCCGCTCGACGGCGGCGGCGGCGCGCGGCGTCTCGGCCGTCTCCATCGGAGCGATCAGGGTCAGCCGATCATTGCCCGGAAGAGAGAGCAGCATAGAGTTGAAAAGATAGGATTTAATGGCCTCGTCCAGCGGCAGGTCCGCCGCGTTGATCTGCACGAACTGCGGCTCGAAGCCCCGGGCGGCGGCGCGGATATCGGACTGCACAGCCGCCGCGTCCTCGAACGCCGTCTCGTGGAAGAGCAGGCAGGTGCGGGCCCCGACGCAGACGACGTCGTTGTGAAACACCCCCGCCTCGATGGCGGCGCGGGCCTGGCGGGCGAAGACCGCGCCCCCGGCTCCGTGACGCCGGGCGACGGCCTCGAAGGCCTGCTTCGTCTGCCGCGCCGGGAATCGTCCGGTCCAGGGCTCGTAGGCGTCCCGGCCCCAGACGAACAGGTTGACGCCCGGCTCGCCATGGTCGGCGCAGAGCCGCACATGGTTGGCCGCACCCTCGTCGGCGAAGTGCGGCTGGGCCGGCAGCGGATCGTGGACGGCGAAGCGAGCGGTGTCCGGGAACAGCGCCCGCAGCGACCGCGTGGTCTGCTCGCCCTCAAGGCTGCGGTGCAGGTTGGCCAGCAGGTTGGCGGGCGTGAAGTGGACCCGGCCGTCGGCGGCGTCGGCGCTGGGCGTCACCGTCGCGGCGTTGGCCGCCCACATCGGCGAGGCGCTGCAGGCGGTGTTGAGCAGCTCCGGCGCCTGGCGCGCGGCGGCCTCGATCACCTGATGATCGGTCCCGGCGAACCCGATCCCGCGCAGGAAGCCGATGTCCGGCCGCTCATGCGGCGGCAGCACGAACTGCGGCAGGCCCAGGTCCGCCATCAGCCGCATCTTCGACAGGCCTTCCAGCACCGCCGAGCGCGGGTTGGACGGATCGCCCTTGTTGATCTCGCTGGCCAGGTTGCCCGGCGCCAGCCCAGCGAAACTGTGGGTCGGCCCGACCAGGCCGTCGCAGTTGGCTTCGACGGCGTGGGTCATGAGGCGGCTCGGCATTGCGTCCTTCGCGACGCGCTCTTCGAGCGCTCCTCAGGAGGACGAAATCCGTGAAACGCCTCCACCTTCGTCATGGTGAGGAGCGAGCTCTCGGGCGAGCGTCGCGAACCACGCAATGAGCTCACCCTCGCAACCCTTTGATATCCCCCACCGTCGGCAACACCGCGTCGGCCTCGAAGCTGGCGACCGGATAGGCGCAGTAGTCGGCGGCGTAATAGGCGCTGGGCCGGTGATTGCCGGAGGCGCCCAGGCCACCGAACGGCGCGGTTCCGGCCGCGCCGGTGGTCGGGCGGTTCCAGTTGACGACGCCGGCGCGGATGCGCTGCTGGAAGCGCTCCCAGCGGGCGGGATCGTCGCTGATCAGGCCGGCGGAGAGGCCGTAGCGGGTGCCGTTCGCCAGGGCCATGGCTCCGTCAAACGTCGCCGCGCGGCGGACCTGGATGATGGGCGCGAAGATCTCCTCATCCGGCGTCTCGTGGTGGCTGACGTCGATGATGCCGGGCGTGATGAAGGCCTCGGACAGCCCTTCAACCGCCCTCGCCTGCCGGATCACCGTCCCGCCGAGCGCGGCAGCGGCCTTGCGGGCGGCGATCGCGGCGCGGGCGGAGATCAGGGGCCCCATGAACGGCTCGGTCGCGCCGTCCCACGGTCCGGCGATCAGGCGGTCGGACAGGGCCGCGACGGCCTCGATGATCGCCTCGCCCTCATGGCCCTCCGGGACGATCAGGCGGCGGGCGCAGGAGCAGCGCTGCCCGGTGGTGATGAAGGCCGACTGCACAACCAGCGCCGCGACCGCCTCCGCGTCGGTGGCGTCCCAGACGACCAGCGGATTGTTGCCGCCCAGCTCCAGCGCAAGGATCACATCCGGCCGGTCAGCGAAGTGGCGGCGGAAGTGGGCCCCCGCCGCGCCGGACCCGGTGAACAGCAGGCCGTCGATGTGCTGGTCGATCAGCGCCGCGCCGGTCTCCTTGCCGCCCTGGACGAGGTTGATCACGCCCTTGGGCAGGTCGGCCGCCTCGAGCGCCTCGGCCATGAGTTCGCCCGTCCAGGGGGTCTCTTCCGAAGGTTTGAAGACCACGGTGTCGCCGGCCAGCAGCGCCGGCACGATGTGGCCGTTGGGCAGGTGGCCCGGGAAGTTGAACGGGCCGAGCACCGCCATCACCCCATGCGGCCGGTGGCGCAGCACGGCGCGGCCAAAGGCGGTCGGCGTCTCGCGCACGCCGGTGCGTTCGTCATAGGCGGCGATGGAGGCGTCGACCTTGGCCATCATCGAGCCGAGCTCGGCGGTGGTCTCCCACAGCGCCTTGCCGGTCTCGCGGGAGATGGCCTGCGCCATCGGACCCTTGCGGGCGTCGAGCGCGGCCTTGTAGCGGCGCAGCGCCTCGATGCGCTCGGCGCGCGGCCGGTCGGCCCAGTCCTGGAAGGCGGCGCGAGCGGCTGCCACCGCCTCGGCGACGTCGGCCGGCGTGGCGGTCGCGCCTTCCCAGACCGGCCCGCCAGCCGCCGGGTCGATGGAGGTCAGGGCCGGACCCGTTCCCGAGCGCCACGCGCCATTGATGTAGAGACCATGGCTCATGAGTAGCCTCCCGCGAGAATCCTCTCCCTCTTGGGTCGCGCGGTCGTCATGCCTTCACCTTCACGCTGTCGCCGTCGCGAACGCCCAGAACTTCAGCCGCCTCGCGGGACAGCACCGCATGCTCGTGATCAACGAGAACCGGCGCCCGCACCGCGCGGAAGCGGCCGATGTCGTCGGTGGAGACCAGCGCCTCCTCGCCGAAGGCGTCCTCGCCCAGGCGCACGGTCAGCCGGCGGGCCTCCTTGACGGTGCGGATCTCGTCACGCGGCGCCGCCATGGTCGGCCCGGCGTCGAACAGGTCGACCAGGCCCTGGTAGCGGAAACCCTCCCGCTCCAGCATGGCCCGCGCTGCCTCGCCCTCGCGGTGAACCCTGCCGATGGACTTCGCCGCCGCGTCGGGCAGCAGGCCGGTATAGATCGGATGGCGCGGCGACAGGTCGAGGATGAACTGGCCGTTGGTCGAGGCGCTCATCAGGTCAGCCTCGTCGAACTCCAGCCGGAAAAACTTGTGGGCGACGTGCTCCCAGAACGGGCAGACGCCGTCCTCGTCGAACCAGCCGCGCAGCTCGGCCAGGACCATCTCGGCGAAGCGCTGCGGCGCGATCCCGATCAGCATGTAGCGCGACTGGGCCAGCAGACGCCCCGCCCCGCCCTTGCGCTTCTCCGGCCGCAGGAACAGCGATCCGACCTCCGACCAGCCGGCGCATTCATTGACCAGCACCAGCGCCTGGTGGTCGAAGCGCATGTCGAGCGTCGGCGAAGATTGGGCCAGGGTCACAACCCGGAACGAGAAGAACGGTCGCTTCAGCCCCACGCTGGCCTTGACCCCCGCGACGCCGTCGATGGCGCCGGTCGCCGCGTCCTCCAGCATCAGGGTGTACCAGGCCTCGGGCGGGGCGACCTCGCCGGCGAAACTGGCCTTGGAGAGGTCGAGCCGCGAGCGCAGCGTCGGCTCGTCCTCCGGCAGGCTGGTGAAGCCGCGCCCCGACAGGACGGCCAGCTCCATCAGTGCGTCATAGTCGGCGGGAACAGCGGGACGCACGACCAGCATCAACGGGACTCCATCAGGGCGCGGATGCCGCGCGCGTCGATCTCGCCGGACGCCAGCTTCATGAGGATCAGGGCCGACAGCTGGGCGCGTTCGGCAAAGCTGTCGGGCCATGCGAACTCGTTCTCGCTGTGGATGTCGCCGCCGCGCACGCCCAGTGTGTCGACATTGGGCAGGCCGGCCGCGAACAGGTTATTGCCTTCGCAGACGCCGCCGGACGGCTTCCACGCGATGTCCTGCCCCAGCAGGGCGCCGACCTGCTTCACCTTGCCGAACAGCGCAGTCTGGGCGGCGTTGAAGGGTTTGGCCGGACGGGTGAAGCCGCCATGCTGGCTGACCAGAAGGCCGTCGCCCTCCCCGGCCTTCATGGCGCCCCGGATGCCGGCTTCAAGCCAGGCGGCCGCCTCGGCGTCCGGGAAGCGGACGTTGAAGCGGACGATGGCGATGTCGGGCACCACGTTCAGCGGCGAGCCGCCGTCGATCTTCGCGATATTGACGGTGACGCCGTCGCGGCGGCCGTTCAGGCCGTCCAGCGCGCCGGCGATGCGGGCGGCTGCGGTGATGGCGTTGCGGCCCTCGTGGAAGGCCCGACCGGCGTGGGCCGTGCGGCCGGCGATGCGGATGTGGAAGTTGCCCGAGCCCTTGCGCTCGCTCGCCAGCGTGCCGTCCGGCAGCATCGATGGCTCGTAGGTGAGACCCACATGACCCAGCCGCCCGAACTCCGCCAGCACGGGCCCCGAGGCCAGCGACCCGATCTCCTCGTCCGGCGAGATCAGCACCCGGTAGCCGAGGTTGGCGGCGCCGGGCGATGCCTCGAACGCCTCGAGCGCCGCCAGGATGACGCTGATGCCGCCCTTCATGTCGGCGATTCCCGGGCCGTGCAGGGCGCCGTCCGCGCGGGTTCCAACGGTCTGGAAACGGCTGCCGGCCGGATAGACGGTGTCGTAGTGGCCGGTCAGCACAACCTGCACCGGGGCCTCGGGCCGCACGATCACGGCCATGGCTGGCGGATGGCCCTGCTCGGTCTCGCGACCATCAGCCCCGATCTCGATCGAGGCTTGCAGCGGGATGTCCAGCGGTTCGGTCGGCAACACCGCGAAGGCGTCCTTCAGCAAGCCGCGGACGGACTCCAGCCCTTCGAGGTTGCGGCTGCCGGAGTTGACGTCGCTCCAGCCGACCGCGCGCTCCACGATGACCGACCCGCGTTCGGCGATGGAGTCCAGAACGGATTTCTCTTCCGGCGACAGGCGCATCGGTGTTCGGTCCAACTCTATGACGCCATTGCCGCGGACCAGGTCAACGCGCGTTGGGACGAAGCGACCCGCCGGAATGGCGCAAGACGGGAGTCGCTGAACGCCCTCTACCTAACTCACGGGCGCCGCAAGGTGAACCCCCGGCACCGTTCAGTAATCCTTCCGCCAGCGCACCGAGAGCCGGGATGCTTCGCCCGCCAGCCTGGAGATGATCGACAGATTGCGCCGCACACGCCACTCGACCTGGGCCGCCGGCCCGTCGCGGCCGCCGCCGATGATCTCCAGATAAACGTCATCGGTCAGATACTTGCCGCCGGCCACCGTCATGGCCCCGCCCTCGCCTCCGCCCGCGAAGACCAGGCGGTCGAGACCGGTGAAGTCCTTCAGGTTCCCGATCACGTCGAAGCCGCCGCCGCCGGCCAGCGCTGCGATCGCCGAGGCCAGCTGCGCGGCCTCCAGCGGCGAAAGTTGGGCGGCGGAGGTGCCGAACAGAACCCGCGAGAGCACCTCGTCCTGCGGCAGCGACGGACTGGACGTCAGGGTGATCTCCGGTCGCGACGCGGTGCCGCGCACCCGGATGACGGCCGTCAGCGCCGGGTCTTCGCGGGTCGCGGTCAGGTCAAGCCGGATCCGGTCCGGCGAGGCGGCCAGATAGACCGCGCTTCGGGTGTCGAACTCGAACCGCTTGCCGGCGAAGTCGTACTCTCCGCGCACCATGCGGGCGACGCCATCCAGCACCGGGCGAGCTGTCGTGCCGCTCACCCGGGCGTCGATCGACATTTCCGCGTCCAGCCCGCGGCCCTCGATAAATATCCCGCGCCCGGCCTTGAGCGTGACGTCGAGACCGACGACGAGGCCGCGCCGGGCTTCGGGGATCACATCTCCCTCGGTCGCGCCAGGTTTGTTGCGCTCGATCACGGCCATGGGGATGACGCCCGACGGCGTCGGCGGATCGGCGGCGATCACGGCTCGATCAATGGTCAGGGCTCCGGAAACCTGAACCTTGCCGTCGGCGGCCCGGTTGAGGGTCGCCTGGCCCGAGGTGATGGCGGTGACGGCATCGTTCTCGATCAGCTGGAAGCCCTTGAGCTCAACCCGAAAGGTGCTGACGCCGTTGCGCAGCAGGCTGATCCGGCCGCCGCCCGACAGCGTCCCGCGCTCACCGCCGCTGATTCGGCCGCCGCGGCCGTCCGTCGCGGAAAAACGGCTCACGTCGATGGCGTTGTCGGCCAGAACGGCGCGAACCGACAGATCGACAAGGGCCAGCCCGATCTCGTTGTCCACGAAACCGCCGTTCGCCAGCTCGGCTGTCCCCGACAGCCTGGGATCGGCCAGCGAGCCGGCGATCGTCCCCTTCATGTCGACCACGCCCGAAAGGCTGCGCTCGCCGCCGACCAGCAGGTCCCACAGCGGCTTGATCTCGCCATTGGCGGCAAAGACGCCGTTCATCGGCTGTCGATTAGCAATGGCCAGCCGCAGGGGCGCGGCCGAGGCGACGACGGGCAAGGTCAGGGTCGCGCTCGAACGCAATCCGCTTGCGTTGCTGGCCACCGCCTCGATGAACAGGGACTGGCCATTGAGCGTGGCCCTGACCCGGCCGTCGACAGAAACAGCGCGGCCGGCGCCCCGAGCCCTGGCTCCCTCCAGTGTGACGTCCATCGCGCCGGTCAGCCGCGCGCCGCGCCCCTGCAGCGCCATTCTACCGTCGACCGTGCCCGCGAGGTCCTCGTTAAGGGCGCCCAGCGATACCTTGCTCAGGTTGGCGTCGATGCTGGCGATGTCGCCATCTGTTCGGGCGACGATGTCCGCCCGCCCGCCCTCGATCTCCAGCTTCACGTCGGCGAAGCGCTGACCGCCGCCAAAACCGAGCCGCGCCGTCTCGATGGTCTTGAAGTCTGCGCTGCCGAACCTGCCCTCCCCGTTCAACGCCAGACCGGTGGCGTTGTCCTGGCCGGCGTAGACGCCGTCGCCCTTGAACCGCCAGCGATTGGCGCCGTAGGTCCCCCGCATGTCCACGGCGATGGGCAGGCGCGACAGCGGACCGTCGGCGGTGATGGTTCCGCGCCCGAAGCGCAGGCCGCCGCCCCCGCGCACCGCCGCGTCCCGGGCGGTCAGGTTGAGCGTGGCCCGTCCGTCCGGCCCGGAGTCCGACAGCACGGCGGTTCCCGTGATCTGGCCGGAGGTCAGGACAGCGCCCCGCCCGACGTCGAGGATCAGATTAGCCGTCGACGGCCGGCCGCGGCGAAGCGCCAGCCCGCCGGTCGCCTTGATTCCGCCAGCGTCGGCGTCGAGCCCGGTCAGATCCAGTCCACCCTGGGCGAAGCGGAAATCACTCCTGGCCCGGGCCGGGCCGTACTCGCTGTCGGCGGTGATCGTGACGGCGCCGTCGGTCCCGCCGGCGCTCCGCGCGAAGCTGAGCACGACATGGGCCGCCCGCAGCGGCAGCCTCGGCAGGTCGACGGCCGCGATGTCGGCGATCAGGTCGGCGCGCGGGGCGGAAAGCGTGCCGGTGATGGCGCCCGTTCCCCTGGCCTCGCCGGACACCTCGACCGGACCGGCGCGGAACGGGCCGGTTGCGTTCCAGTCCAGCGTCAGCTTCAGGACGGCGGCCGGGCCAATCTGACCGGCGGTGCGGGCCGAGCCCAGCGCGCCCTCAAGCTCCGCGCTCGCCACCGAGACCACGCCCCGGCTGTACTCGGCCTTGCCCCGCAGACGGGGCGCGGCGCCCAGCAGACGGTCCAGTTCGCCAAGTCCGGTGGCGAAGCCGGCGCCTTTGGCGTCGATCGAAAATACCCACGGCTTCCCCCGGCCGGCTTGAGAGGCAGACCAGGTCGCCGTGGCGCGACCGTTGGCCCCGATCCGGGCGGCCCGGAGGTTGGCCATCTCCGCGTCGCCCTTGAACGACAGGCCGCCCAGCAGGGTGCGCTCGCCGGTCCCGTCGAGCTTGAGACCAGCCCCGGTCGCCTGCACGCGGCGCAGCAGCAGGCGACCGTCCTTCAGACGCGCCGCGACGATTTCCGCCTTCGGACGTGCGCCGAGCAGGGCCGCGACGTAGCCCTGGCCCGCGCCGCCATCGCCGGTCAGCGTCGACTCGACCGTCAGTTCTCCGGCTTTCAGGCCAACGGTTACCGGACCCTGGGCGCGGGAAAGGCTGTAGCCCGCCGCCTTGAAGCCGTTGGCGGACAGCGCGCCGGCATAGGTCCAGGACGTCTGGTTTCCCGTCAGTCGCCCGCGCGTCTCTGCGGCGCCCTGGACTGCTTCGGACGTCAGACGACCCAGCGACCGGGAGGTCAGGGTCACTGCGAGCCCGTCCTTGCCCGTGATGCGCTTGCCGATGTCCGCCTCGCCGCTCGCGACCGCGGTCAGGACCTCGCTCTCGGCCCGCGCATTAATCGCGTAGAGGCCGCTCCTCGCCTTGCCGCCGCGGCCCGAGAATCGCACATCGTCGCCGAACATGGCGGCGTATCGGGTCGTCAGGGTCGAGGCCGCCAACGACACGCGGCCGGTGGCCACGCCGCCCTCGGCGTTCCAGGTCCCCGACGCTTCGGCCGGCCGGGTGGCGCCGGAGGTGGCCAGCAGATCGAACCGACCCGCATCGCCCGTTCCGTTCGCGTTGGCCTTGAGCACGAAGGGCTGATTGGCGGGCAGACCGAGCGCCCCGGCAAGCGCGCCACCCTGCGTCTCCAGCACATCGGCGAACACCTTCAACGGCCGTCCCTTGCCGGTTTCCACCGCGAGGATCAGCCGGTCGCCCCGGTGCAGGCGGCTGGCGGCGCCGAGCGCCACGGTCGTCGGCCCCTTGCGGACCACCTCGATCTCGCCGGCCACGTGGAAGAGCCCGCGCTGGTAGCTGAAGGCCGGAAGGGTCTCGACGGGAATCCGCAGTTGCTCGATCCGGATCGAGACCGGCAGTCCCTTGGAGGTCGTCTTCGGCGTCAGCGTCGGCCGGCGAAGCACCCGCACCTGGCCGGCAGTGATTGTGTCGGCATGGAATCGGCGCACGAACAGTTCGTGATAGCGCCAGGTCATCTGCACGTCGGCGGCGTCCAGCCAGACACCCTTCTCATCCGCGATCGTCAGCCGCCGGACGCCGAAGTTGCGCCACAGGTCGCCACTCAGGCCCTCAATCCGCAGGTTGCCGAACCGGCCAAGCTTCAGCCCGCTGGCGCGCGCTTCCACAAACATCAGGCCCGGCGCGGTGTTCAGACCGAAGCGCAGCACCAGCGCCGCTCCCCCGACCAGCAGGACGGCCAGCAGCGACGCCAGCATGATCCATCCAGGTCCGGTGGCCGGCAGCCGGACATGGCGGCGCCGCGCGGCGGGCGCCGGAGCCAGATCGTCCGCGCCGGTCAAAACGCCTGTCCGATGCTGATGTAGATCTGAAACCCGGAGTCGCCTTCGCGCTTCTCCAGCGGGAAGGCGATGTCGGCCCGGATGGGTCCGAAGCCCAGATTGTAGCGCACCCCGAACCCGACGCCGACGCCGAACTCGTCTCCGGCGGGGACGGTGTCGCCGCCGACCGCGCCGGCGTCGATAAAGGCCACCGCGCCCCAGCGCTCGGTGATTTTTCGGCGAACCTCGAACCCCGCCTCGATGACCGACAGCCCGCCGATCGGCGTGTTGTCCGGCAGCCGCGGGCCGATGGCCTGCCAGCCATAGCCGCGCACAGAACCGCCGCCGCCCGCATAGAAGCGTCGGGGTGAGGCCACCTCGTTCAGCACCGCACCCCAGATGGAGCCTACCTTGGCCCGGGCCGCCAGCACGGTCGTCGCCTCGTCGTCGAGCGACAGGTAGTAGGAGGCCTGGCTCTGGACCTTCAGGTACAGGGCCTCGGAATCGCCGAAGGTGGCGGTCGGTTCGACCCGGGCTTCAAGCCGCCAGCCGCGCGTCGGGTCGAGCGGATCGTCCGACCGGTCGAGGGCGAAGGCAGCCAGCGCCGCGGCGGTGACCACGTCCCGTTCCTCACCACGGAAGGTGGTGGAGTTGATCCTGACCTTCTCGGCGCTGCGCGCGACATCCAGCAACAGGCCGCCAGTAATATAGGACGTCTTGCCGTACCGGCGCGTGATGTCGCCGCTGACCCCGACACCCATTGAATCGTAGGCGTCGGTTTGCTGGTTGTAGACGCCCGCCAGCATTGTCAGCCTCTGCTGCGGCCGCAGCCAGTGTGGCAGTCTGACGCTCGCCTCCAGCCGCTGCTCAAGCTCGGCGAGTCGGAGGCTGTAGGCCGTGGTGTCGGCCCGGCCCAGCCTGTTGTACCGGGTGCGACGCACATCCAGACCGGCGCCTTCGCTCGTCGAATACCCCGCCGAGACTTCCAACGTACGCCGGGCCCGATCGACGAGCGTCACCAGTACGGGCCTGCGGCCCTCGCCATCGGCCGCCTCAAGTGACCCGAGCGAGACCCCGACCGAATCGTAAACCCCGGTGTCGAGCAGACGGCGTTCGAGCTCGGCCACGTCATCGGGGTCGTAAACGTCGCCCGGCGTCCAGGGGGCCAGCCCGCGAATCCAGTCCGGGTCGGTCCGGCCGACCTCGCCGAGCGTCAGCCCGTCCATGCGCACCAGCTGCCCGGCCACGATCCGGAACGTTGGCTGCACCGAGTTGTCCGCGTGGTCGACGATAACCTCGCGCGTACCCGGGCGGGCGTCGGCGTAGCCGCGGGCCTGAAGCGTGGCGACGATCCGGCCCTCTGCGGCGAGGACATCGGACGCCCTGCCCGGCGCGGCGCGGCGCAGCGCCATGGCCTGCTCGGCGGCGATGCCGACCCCCGGTATCGGCTCCTCGTCGATCCACTCGATGGCGGGCCTGGCGAAGCGGAAGCGCGCGCCCGGGGTGATGCGGATCACCGCTCGCGGCGGTACGCCGCTGTCGTCATCATCGGGATCGACGACATCCGGCTCGACCTGGAATCCGTAGTAGCCCTGCGTTCGCATGGCGGCGCCGGCGTTCTCGGCGGCGCCGCGGGCGCGGCGGCGGGCTTCGAAGCGGGTGGTGGCGGCGGTCTTGCTCTCGCCGACCGCGCGGGCAATGGCCTCCAGGAGGTCTTCGTCCTCCACGCCCTCGATTCTGGCGGTGGCCTGTTGCGCGTGCGCGCCGGTGGCGCTGAGGCCCAGCACCACGACGGCCGATGCGGCCATGACCATACGCGAAGGCGACAAGCTTCTTTTCTCCTCTTGCGCCCCGAATCCCGTGTAGTCGGGCTCAGGCCGGCTGTCACGTCCATCCACCCTTTGCAGCGGCTTCGAAAGTTGCACAAATGCAGTGCAGTCGCTGCATCCGGCCATGAGTTCGGCCGAAACCAGACGCCAGTCCGGCGAAGAGCGCTACGAATGAACCGTGAAAAGGCCTTCCCGGCCGTGAACGAAACGGACCCTGACGTGAGCGTTGCGACCGCCGATGCCCTGGATATCGCCCAGGCCCTGCCGATGACGGACGCCGCCTATCTTCCGGGGCTGGCGTTCGACGAGATGTATGCGGAGGGCGGCGACGTCCGGTCGCACTATCTCGGCGTCCACACGCGCCTGACCACCCTGTCACCCGAAGCGCTGGCCGACCGCCAGAAGACGCTCGAACGGTCTTTCCTGCTGCAGGGCATTACCTTCACCGTCTATGGCGCCGAGGCGACGACCGAGCGGATCATTCCGACCGACCTGGTGCCCAGGATCATTCCCGCCCCGGAATGGAAGACCATTGAAGAGGGCCTGACCCAGCGTCTGCGGGCCCTGAACATGTTTCTGGCCGACATCTACGGCGACCAGCAGATCCTGATGGACGGCGTCGTTCCCCGCGAGCTGGTGCTGGGCGCCCCGTCCTACCGCCGCGAGATGCAGCACCTGTATGTGCCGCACAAGGCCTATGCCAATGTCTGCGGCTCGGACCTGATCCGCGGCGAGGACGGCGCCTTCGCGGTGCTGGAGGACAATCTCCGCGTCCCGTCGGGCGTGTCCTACATGCTGGCCAACCGCGACGCCGCCAAGCGGACGTTTCCGGGCACCTTCCGCGCCTCAAACGTCCGGCCCGTCGAGCGCTATCCTGACCTGCTGCTGGCGACCCTGAAGAGCATGGCGGCCGAGTGGCGGCCCAACCCCCAGGTCGTGGTCATGACCCCCGGCGTCTACAACAGCGCCTACTACGAACACGCCTACCTCGCCCGGCTGATGGGGGCGCCCCTCGTGGAGGGGCGCGACCTCGTGGTGCACGAGAACATGGTCTACATGCGGACCACGACGGGCCTGCGGCGCGTGGACGTTATCTACCGCCGTGTGGACGACGACTTCATCGACCCCCTCACCTTCCGCCGCGACTCCTCGCTGGGCCTGCCGGGGCTGTTCAACGCCTACCGGGCCGGCAATGTGGTGATCTGCAACGCGCCGGGCACCGGGGTCGCGGACGACAAGGCCGTCTACGCCTATGTGCCCGACATCATCCGCTACTATCTGGGCGAGGACGCCATCCTGCCCAACATCGAGACCTTCCTGTGCCGCGAGCCTGTGCAGCTGGCCCATGTGCTCGCCAATCTCGACAAGCTGGTGGTGAAGGCGGTCGGCGCTTCAGGCGGCTATGGCATGCTGGTCGGGCCGCACGCCTCCCGCAAGGAGCGGGAGGCCTTCGCCGAGGCGCTCAAGGCCGATCCGGCCAATTACATCGCCCAGCCGACCATCCAGCTGTCGACCGCGCCCTGCCTGATCGATGGCCGGATCGAACCCAGACACGTGGACCTGCGCCCCTTCATCCTGTCGGGCGAGAAGATCGTGGTGACGCCCGGCGCCCTGACGCGCGTCGCCCTTCGGCGCGGCTCCCTGGTGGTCAACTCCAGCCAGGGGGGCGGTTCAAAGGACACCTGGGTTCTGGTCGACGAGGATGAGCCCCGGGAGGCCCTGCCATGATGCTCGCGCGGGTGGCGGACAGCCTCTACTGGATCGGCCGCTATGTGGAGCGGGCAGAGCACTTTTCGCGGCTGGCCGACGTGATGCTCAACGCCACGCTCGACCGTTCCGACGCGGCCGCGCAGACGGCCTATATCGCGCTGTCGGCGGTGGGCGACCCGGACATGGCCCGCGCCTCGCTGACCTATGAGGCCGCCCGGTCGCTGGTGCTGAACCGCGAGGACCCCAACTCGGTGATCATGTCGCTGGCCCACGCCCGCGAGAATGCCCGCCAGGTCCGCGACCAGATCACCACGGAAACCTGGGAGCGGCTCAACCTGCTGTTCCTGAAGGTCACGGCTGACAGCACCGCCGCCGAGTTCGAGAGCGGCTCGTCGGCCTTCCTGCACGACGTCATCGCCGACCTGCATCTGTTCAAGGGGGCCGCCGACGCCACCATGAGCCACGGCGAGGGCTTCCGCTTCCTGATGCTGGGCGTTTATCTGGAGCGGGCGCACCTGATCGCGCGCCTGCTGGAGGTCGGCTTCGGCGACGATCGCAGCAAGAGCATCACGGATCGGCTGGCGTTGATGAACCTGCTGCGCATGGCCTGTGCGCTGGAGCCTTATCTGCGGCGCTACACCGCCGAGATCGAGCCTCGCTACATCATGGAATTCCTGCTGTTTGACGAGGAGTTCCCCCGCTCGATACGGTTCGCGACAGCGCGGATCGAGGAATACCTCGTCGGCGTCTCCCGCCATGTCGAGGTCGGCGGCCTGGCCACGCCCGAGCGGCTGGCCGGTCGCCTGAAGGCCCGCCTGCAGTTCGCCGACGTGGACGAACTGGAAGCCACCGGCGCGAGCGGTCTGCTGACCACCGTGGTCAACGAGTGCGCCCGGATACACGAGGCGATCTACGACACCTTCGTCGCCTATTCCCTCGAGATGAGGCTACCCGCCTAATGTTGCTCGAAGTCCGGCACGTCACCCAATACCACTACGAGCGCGCGGTCCGCGAAAGCGTGATGGAGCTGCGCATGCAGCCCCGCAAGAGCGTCGGGCAGCGGCTGATCAGCTTCGAGCTCGATCTGGAGCCCCGGGCGCAGATTTTCTCCTACGCCGACAACTTCGGGAACGCCGTCTACCATTTCGATGTCCCCCAGCCGCACGACAACCTGCGGATCGAGGCCCGCTCGGCTGTGGAGACCCAGCCCGATCCGGTGTTGCCCGATGGCGTCGACCAGGGCGAGTGGGACCGGCTGCGCAGTGACTTCGTGCGCGGGGAGTGCTTCGACTTCCTGCAGCCGCACGGCTTCGTGGTCTTCACCCAGGCGTTGCAGACCTTCATCGCTGAAAAAAACCTCGACGCGTTGCGTCTGCAGGATCCGCTGTCGGCGGTGCTGGCGCTGAACCAGATCATCTACGACGCCTTCGACTACACGCCCGGCGTGACCACGGCCGACAGCCCCATTGACCTGGCGCTCGGCGTCGGACGCGGGGTCTGCCAGGACTTCGCCCATATCATGCTGGCGATCTGCCGCCGCTGGGGCATCCCGGCCCGCTATGTGTCCGGCTACCTTTTCACCGACCGGCAGCACGGTGACCGCTCCGACCCGGACGCGACCCACGCCTGGATCGAGGTCTTCCTGCCGACCCTGCGCTGGGTCGGGCTGGACCCGACCAACAACAGCATCGCCGGAGAACGTCACATCGCCGTGGCCATCGGCCGCGACTACGCGGACGTGCCGCCGTCGCTGGGGGTCTACAAGGGCGAGGCCGACAGCCAGCTCGGCGTCGCGGTGTCTGTGGGCAAGGCCCGCGCCGCCCTGGCGGAGCCGGAGTTCCTGCGCCTGCCGCGCCCGTCCTTCCCGGGCGGCCGCCGAAAGCTCAACGCCGGCGACATCCACCGTCGCGAGCAGCAGCAACAACAGCAACAGCAGTAGCCCGCCACACCCGCATGGGCCAGGGCCAGGACCAGGGTAAAGGACTCCCTTTCACCTGTCTGCCGACACGTTTCGCGCCACGTCGACCGGCAAAGTCCACTGCTCCGTAGCTCAGAAACCGCCCGCTCCGGTACACCACCCCATAAACGTGGGATAGCGACCACCTCCCGCCCGCCCCACAACTTCCGGGACAGCGTCTGGATTGAGGCGCTCGTCCTTCATAGGCAACCGTCGGAGCGATTCGACCTGATCGAGGTGAATGCGATGAACTTCAAAGTCAGCCTGATGTCCCTGGCGTCGACGCTCCTTCTGGCGACACCCGTGACCTTCGTCGCGACCAGTCCGGTGCAGGCCGCGGAATGGGCCTGCGGGGCCAACAACTCGCTTACATGCCACGATCTGCCCTGCGGGCTTAACGACACGCACTATGACGACCACTGCGTCAAAAACACTGTCAGTGTTAAGCCCGACACCGCAGGCCCCGTCCGGGAAGCCACCCCGCTCGACGGTCGCGCGCGCGTCAAGGGTCCAGGCATCCCCGCCGGCCCCTCGGCATCCACGGCCAAGCCGAAGCCTACCACCGGAACGCCGACGACCTCGCCGGCGAAGCCTATCCCCTGATTGACGATGCCTGAACCGCGCCTGGTCGCGATCCCGCGGGATCCGGCAAGGCGTTGGTGCTGCGATCAGAACGTGCAGATCAGCGACGGCGGCAGCAGCTTGAAGCGGCACCTGATCTTCGGCTTGGCCGCCTTGGCGCCCCGCGGCTGCGCCGTCGGCAGGCCAACCGAGGGCGCGGCGCAGCCGGCCCGGACGAAGATGGCCTGGATTTCGGCGGTGTCGCCTTGGCCGGCGAGGGTCTCGATGGTCGACTGATTGGCGCGGAACACCGCCGTGCAGTCGGGGCCAGTTCTGGCCGTACCGACCTGCTCTGCCGGCGCCTGGACGCCAACCATGCCCGAGGCCGCGAAGGCCAGGATGATCCCGCAAGACTTCAGCATGGCTTTGTTTCCAGGACGAAAAGCGGGCGGGTCCGGCGGAAACGAAGTCGCCGGTCGCTGTGGTCGGTCGTCATGACGAGGGCGTCCCCACCACCTGGCTGCGTTCGCACATTCGCCCGACGATCTTGAAGGGCGGTATGACGATGACGGGATTGTAGGCGCTCAGGGCCGGCGGATAGCCGCCGAAGGTCGTCTGGGTCGCGTACTTCATCCTGTAACGACCGGCCGGGACCACAAGATTGTAAACCTGATTGGCCGTCGCGGGCGGGTGGAGAACGATGTTCGAACCCCCGCCGACCGGCGCGAAGACATGGACGTTCTTCACCGCCATGGCCGGATAGGTCACGCGCACCGTCTGCGCGACGCCGCCGTTGACCTGGCAGATAACCTGGACGATCGGCAGGTTCGAGGTCTGAGCCGCCACGCCGGACGGCGGCGCCGCCGACGCCAGCCCGAGCAGTGCCGTCGCGGCCAGCATCGGGATCCGTCGTTCCCGGAATGCTCGGTCGTGAGTCCGCGTCACCATGATCTGGCTCCTTGTCCGGGCGTCACGGCAAGACCGTGGTCACCGAGGTGGTGTTGTTGGATGGGACCGGGTCGGCGTTACCGTTCATCTGGATCTGGCCGGTGAAGGTCACCGGCAGGCCAACATGGAGGGTGTTGTAAAAGACCTTCAGCCGCAGCGGGATCAAGCCACCGGACCAGGCCCCCGATGAGACGTTCAGGGTGCAGACAAACCCGCTCCACGGCCCGACGCAGCTCCACAGCGGCGTGTCGCTGACCGTCGCCGACGAGATGCCGGGAGGCGCGAACGTCGCGGGTGTGACGACCGATCCGTTGAAGACCAGCTGGGCGCCGTTGGCCAGCGTCGGGGTGCTGGAGACAAAGAACTCGAACGTCGCCCCGTTCAGCGCCAGGTCGGTCTCGATGATGGTGCTGGCCAGACCCAGGTCGAAGTGGGTCGAGCCCATCTCGACGCAGGACTGGGCCGACACCGGCGCGGTCAGGACGGCGCAATTCTGTTGCGGCGGGATCGCGCCGTTGATCGTCATGTAGATCGGGATCGTGATGTGACCGTTCACCGGAATGGTCGCCGATGTGATCGAGCAGGTCATCGGCTGGGCGCCGGAGCAGTTCCAGCCCGAAGGCTGCGGCGAGGTCAGGCTCACGCCGCTGATGGTGATGCCCGAGGGGCCGGTCACGGTATCGGTGAAAGTCAGCGGTCCGGTGTAGACCGTCGACCCGGTGTTGAAGATCCGGATCATGAACTTGCAGGCGGTGTAGGGGTAGGTCCCGCTGCAGTCCTGCTCGACCACCTTTTCGATCTCGAGGCTGGGCGGCGTGGGTGTTGACGGTGTCGCCGTCGCGCAGTCGGAATTGTCGTCGAGCGTTGTCTCGGCAACGCTGGCCGACAGGGTGATGCAGTTCTCGTAGGCGGGCTGGACCGGGCCCACATAGCTGACCTGGATGTCGGCGATCTCCATGGCCGTGGGGAGCATGGGCGCTGTCAGGGTGATCGTGCAGGTCACCGGTCCCGGGCCGACAAGCCCGATCGGCGTGCAGGTGAATCCACCAGCCTGACTGTCCAGACGCATCCCGGCGGGCAGGTTGTCGATGATGGTCAGAACCGTCCCTGCGGGAATGGGGTTGGTCGATGTGTTCGTTGCGGAAAGCCGGAACCAGAAGCCCGGCCCCACCTGCGGGGGCCAGAGGCCAACAGCTTCCTTGTCAGCCTTCAGGTTGAGCGGCAGGGAGGGCTGTCGGACCAGAACCGGCGCACAGCCCTGGTTGTTACCGGCTACGGGATCGCCCGGGATGGCGACCTGGGCGCAGTTCTGGGTCTGCCCCGCCGTGGTCGCGACCGCCGAGAGGGTGATCGGCGGAAGGCTTTGGTTCAGGCCGAAGACGCCCGGGCCGGTGTAGGAGCAGTTGACCGAGAGGCCCGACGGCGGCGGGCAGGTCCATCCCGGCGCGGTGATCGTCACAGGCGCCGAAAACAGGCTCGGCAGGGTATCGGTGACGACGATGCCGCTGCCGGCGTCGACCGACCCCGGCCCCAAATTGGTCGGATAGAGCACGAAGGTCATCGACTGCCCGACCATCACCGGGGAGTTTGATTCCTTCTGTATCTGCATGTCGTTGGCGGGCTTGGGCCAAACCACCTCGACCGGCTCGCAGTCGCGGTTGTTCCGCATGTCGACTTCTGACCAGGGCCTGTCGCGTCCGTAAACCACGACCGAGGCGCAGTTCTGGTAGCTCGGCTGCCTCTTGTCGGTGAAGCCAACCGTCATGTCGAACTGGATGAAGCCGCCCGGATTGAGGTCGGCGGCGGACGTATAGTTGCAGGTCACCGTCGCGGCCCCGACCGTCCCGGAGCCGGGCGAACAGCTCCAGCCGACAGGTGTCGCGACCAGGACCATGCCCGCCGGCAGGTTCTCGGTCAGGGTGAAGGTGTGGCCGGCCGGGACGGGCGCGTCGCCGACGTTGGCGATCTTGAATTGATAGACTCCGGTCCCCGACGGCCAGGACCACGGCTGCTTGAGGGCGGTCTTGGTCAGGCTGATGTCGGGCCTGTTGCCGGTCGGATTGCCGACCTCGCCGTCGACGCAGCTTGTGTTGTCGCGCGGATTGAGGTCGCGGCCCGCCTCGATGGTGATCTCGGCGCAGTTTCTGAACCTCCCTGCCTCAGCGACATTGGCGAGGATCTCGATCGGCGGCAGCGGGCCCGGTCCCACGGACGGACCGGTATAGGTGCAGACTACGGTCCAGGGCCCGCCGCCGGTGGTGGCGCAATTCCAGTTGTTCCCGCTGCCGATTATGGTCGGCTGGAAATTCGACGGCAGCGTATCGACGACCCGGACGCCACTGGCCGACGAGATCGACGATGGGCCGTTGTTGGTGGGATAGATCATGAAGGTCGCCGGTCCCCCCGGCTTGGACGGCGGCTTGTAGGTCTTGCGGATACCGAGGTCGTAGCCCTCCGCGTCCTTCCGGATCACGCCCTCGGCGCAGTCCTTGTTGTCGCGCGGGCTGTTGCTGGCGACCTTTCGGAACTCGACCCCGGCGCAGTTGAGATAGGAGCCGATCTTCCCGGCCTTGCCCTGGATGGTGATCGTCGGGAACTGCAGGTTCGGGCCGACCGGCGGACCCGTGTAGGTGCAGGTGACCAGCGAGCTCGAGACATTGCAGGTCCAGCCCACGCCGGAGGCCGTCACGCCGGCGAAGGCGGAGGGCACCTGATCCACCACCGTCAGTCCGGCGGAGGCGTCCACGGACGACTGGCCGGTGTTGGTGACCTGGATGGTGAAGCTCGAAAGCTGTCCGTAGGTGATCGTGCCCGGGCCGTCCTTGCGGATGCTGGCGTCGTAGCCGCCCAAGGGCTTGGCGATGCGTCCGGTAATGCAGGACTGGTTGTTCCCGGGGCGCATGTCCGTCCCCTTGAGGACCTCGATCCGCGCGCAGTTCTGGTAGGTCGGCCGATCCTGCGCCACGAGGGTGACCGTGATCGGAGGGAATCCGGCGCCGGGCGCCACCGGACCGCCGACCCAGGTGCATTGCAGGCTGAAATTGCCGCCGGAACAGGACCAGTTGGTCCCTGAGCCGGCCATCGGCCCCTGGAGGCCGACGAAGCCGTACTCCGAAACGATGAGTCCCGGCCCGGGGCCGCCGATCGACGTCGTCCCGTTGTTGGTGACCTGCAGCACGAAGGTCGCCGTCTGACCGGCGATGACCGTACCGACAGCGCTCTTGGAGATCGCGACGTCGGTGATCTTTGGCAGGGGCCTGGGATCAGGGCCGACGTCGCGGGGTCCCTCCCAGCCTTTCGGAACCTGCCCGAGGGCGGGGCCGGCGAGACAGAGCAGCAGGGCGCCGAGCGCCTTGGCCAGATGCATTTTCATGACGTATTCCCCCGAGCCCGCTCTATTCCGCCTTGAGCAGGTCGCCGCGCGCCGGCGATTGCCCCTCGACCATCCGCGCGACGGAAACCTTCTCGCGGACGCTTTCGACCTGGACCGAGCCCAGCCGCTGGATGTCGACGTCGAGGACCTCACCGGTCCCCGGGTCCGTCAGCGTCTCGCCCTTGCGATAGACGCCGAAGACCATGCCCTCGCCGACATTCTGGTCCGCGCCGGCGTTGAGGATGATCGTGTCGCCGCGGACATCGACGATCAGGCCGGTCCAGGGCGCGCGCTTGTTGTCGATGGCCAGCCCCGCCAGCGCCTTGCGGATGGCGTCTTCCAGCGCCTTGCCCATCGAGGTGCTCTTGAGCGTGTTCAGGCCCAGAGTGGCGCCGGTGTTGAGATCGACCACGCCCGCGTCCATGTCGCGGCTCGAACCGGTTCCCTCGGCGCTGGAGGTGGCCACCACCTGACCGGTGGCGGCGTCGATCAGGCGAAGCGAGATCTTCACGGTCGACTTGCGGCTCTGCAGACCCGCGCCGAGCCCCAGCTTCGAACCGCTCGGCATGCCCCCGAGCCTCAGGCCGCCGCCGCCCGCCGTCGGGTTGAATGCCGTCACCGCGCCGCGGATCAGGTAGCTGGCGCCGATCATCCGGCCGCTGGCCGCCGCGGTTTCGCTGGTCGTCGAGCCGCCCTGCCCCAGCTGCTGCTCGGACTGCAGCCCGCTCAATGCGGCCCGTTCGACCACGACGAAGCGATTGTCCTCCATCAGGATCTCCGTCAGCAGGGCGGGCGGGCCGTCGGAGGCGACCTGGCCGCCGAAGACCTCAGAGCCGCCGAAGCTCTCGACGGCCACCGTCTTGCGCAGGCCTGTCGGCTGGGCCCATGCCGGTCCGAACGTGAGGGCGGCCAGCAGGGCCAGCACCAGCGAAACGGTCGTCTTCATCCGAGAACACCCATTGTTATCCACGATGGGACCGTGAGGCCGCGTGCGACGATCGGCCACCCCATGATCTTGGGGGGTGGCCAGCGGCGTTGATCGCCTTGCATAGTGCGAACAGGGGACGTTCCGGGCGTGGAGGGGGTGAGTTGCGTCTGTCGGCGGCGGTCTCCGCGCTGGTCCTGCTCGTGTGCGCGGGACTGGCGTCATTCGCCTGGACAACCCGGCCGCCAAAGGCTCCGGCGACCGCGTCGACCGGCATGGACACCCTTCGCGCCTACCGGTGCCGAAGCGCCGAAACCAAGACGATCATCATCCGGGGGGTTGAAGACAATCATTTGCCTGCCGGCGACGAACCCAACGTCATTCGCGCCGAGCGCCGGTTTCCGGATACGTTGACCTACTTCGCGGGCGGCTCTTATGACCAGATCCAGGCAGACCGGCGGTTTACGGATTCGTTCAGGGCGCCCGCCAACACCGCCCGCGGTCTGTTCCTTATCGGGCTCAAGGCAGTAGCGAACAACGATACCGACACGATCACCATCGGCGACCTCAGCACCTTTTCGCCAATCAATCCGGTCGGAACGCGATTCGGGTCGCTGATTGCGCGCCTTGAGCACCTCCCGGGCTGGTCGAGGCAGGGCGACCTTCACCTCGCGGAGCTGTCGGCGATCAGCCTCTACCGGGGCCTCGACGGAGATGAAGGCGCGCCGGGCCGGACCCTTCTCGACCTCATTCGGAGCGGGGCAAATGAGGGCTGGGTCGACATCTCGGTTCAGGATGACACCAGCGTCGACTTCATCGGCGTCGCGCTCTGTCAGGAGCCGCCCCGCGGCAAGGGCCTGAGCCTGGCGCCCATGAGCATGGAGCCGCTGCCCATAAAGGGCGTGGTCGCCCTGACCTGCAGCCACGGCGGGCGCGACCAGCGCAACTGCGACCCTTATGTCGGCGACATGGTCTGCGAAGCACGTCTTCCGGTCGCATGCTTCCGACCGATGGCCTCGGCGATGCCCCGTGCCTTGTCCCGCCACTTCGCGCGAACCGTCTGGAGCGGCGGCCAGATCGCCTTCACCAGCCCCGTGGCGGGCTCAAGCCTGGCAACAATCGGCGAGGTCGACGCCCGGTGCGCCTCCCGCTTCGGCGGCGAATGGCGCGCGGCGACGCTCCACGACGGGACGAACAACATGGGCATCAGCGGGTTCGGCGACCCGGCCACGCTGTCCGGCCGGGTATGGGTCGACAGCATCGACCAGCCCTACGCCACCTGCTGGGCCCGCCGATGACCGACGCCGTCGCCCGCATCGGCATCCTCGAAGACGATGAGTCGCTACGGCTTTATCTCGAAGAGGTCCTCACCACGACCGAGGGACTCGATCTGGCCTTCTCCGAGGGCACCGTCGCCGGCGCGCGCCTGGCCAGCGCGGAGGGGCGGCTCGATCTCTGCCTGGTCGATCTGAAGCTGCCGGACGGCCACGGGCTCGACTTCGTGGGTCATATCAAGGCGACCACGGCGGCCAAGTGCCTGATCCTGACCGTGCTCGGCGACCGTACCAGCGTTCTGCTGGCGCTGCGGGCGGGCGCGGACGGATACCTGCTGAAGGACACGCCGCCTGACCTTCTGCGCTCGAACATATTCCGGACCCTGCGCGGCGAGACGCCGATCAGCCCGCAGGCGGCCACCTTCCTCCTGGAGATGTGGCGCGCCGCCGAGCCGGCGACCGTGCCGGAGCAGTCGGAGGACGCGCTGACGACCCGGGAGGTCGAGGTCCTGAAGCTGTTCTCGCGCGGCCTGAGCTATCGCGAAGCGGCCGATACGCTGGGGCTCTCCCAGCACACGATCGGCGACTATGTGAAGTCGATCTATCGAAAGCTGAGGGTGCACTCCCGGACGGAGGCCATCTTCGAGGCCCGGCAAGTGGGCCTTATCTCCCCACTCGACTGAAGGCGTCTACAGCGGGAGAGGCGCCTCGACCCTGACGACCGTGCCTCGGCCGCCTTCGATCGGCCCGACCTTGACGACGCCGCCCAGGTCAGCGGCCCTTTGGGCCATGTTCGCCAGTCCGCGCCCACGCTTCACCGTCTCCGGATCGAAGGCGTCGCCGTTATTCTCGATGAGAACGGTCAACAAATGACCGTCACTGTCGATCGTCACCGAGATCCGGTCCCCCCCGGCGTGACGGATCGCGTTGGTGATCGTCTCCTGCATCAGCCGGTAGAGGTTCAGGATCCACTGCGGCTCCCGGATTTCAGCGCCCAGGCCGTCCGCCTGGCTCCACTCCAGCGTGATCCCGGCCGCCGCGGTCTGTTGCCGGGCGCGGTCAAGGAAGGAGGCCAGGGCGTCGGCGAGGGTCTCGCCCACGACGTCCATTGAATCGACCAGGAGTCTGAGTTCGGACAACCCCCCGACCAGCGCCTGCTCGACGTGGTCCATGCTGACCTTCCGCAGGCGCACCTGGGCGATCAGGGAGGCCAGGTGGCCCCCTATGCCGTCGTGAACGTCACGCGCCATCCGCTGACGCTCCTCGAGGGCCGCGGATCGACGGGTGTTCTGGTCCAGAGCGGCCGCCGCGACGTCCAGCGCGGCCTGCTGCCGCGCGATGACCCGGGTCTGGTCCAGCCTTGTTCGAAGCGAGTGACCGACCCGCACGACAATCTCGCGCGCGCCGGCGGCGGACGCCAGCAACGCCAGCCCGCTCAGGCCGGCCGCAAGGCTGATATCCACGCCGGCGGTCGGTCCCGGCGCGATCAGGCCGCCGGCGCCCGCCGTGGTGATCGCCGCTGTCGCAAACCCGAGCCCGGCGACGAGTCCGGACAGGATCTGCCACTGCCTCGGCAGAGCGGACAGCTTGGGGAAGGCGCGGGCCGTGGTCCAGAACAGCCATGTCACCGCGAGCAGCAAGGCGACGGGTCCGGCCGGCGCGAAGACGGTCATCCCGTTCGCCCCCGCCGCCAGGCCTACAGCCCCCGACAGCGCCACGACGGTCAACAGTCCCGCCTCGATGCGGCGCGCGGGGCCGCCCCGCGCGACCTCCCCACGAAGGGCGAGGCCGGCGCAGATCGCCGTTGCGGCCAGCAGCAAGGGATCCAGGACAGACCAGATCGGCCCCGGCAGTCCGGAGGCCTCGGCCAGGAGAATCCGCGTTGCGGTCGCCGCAAAGGCCGCGCCGATAGCCAGATGGTAGAGGGGCGCTCGGACGGCCACGGCGAGCAGGTTGAGGAACAGCGCGATGACCGAAAGCGCCAGAACCAGTCGCCGCGCGCTGTCGACGACGGCGGCGCCCCGAAGCGCCGCGGGTTCAAGGGCGGCCTTCGGTCCAAGGTAGATCGGCGCGGCGAGTGCGCGCGCCGGGGCGCCACTGACCAGGATATCGACCCGGTTCTCGCCGGGGTGGAGATGGGAGCGCGGGATCTCCCAGACCCGGCCGCGGGCGCTCGGCCACGCCAGTCCGGGCGAGGAAGCGGCCAGGCCGCCCCTCAGCGGAACGCCGTTGACGAACAGCCGGGGCTCACCGCCGACCGCCGGCAGCACCACGGCCATCGGACCCGCCGCGGGCGATGACAGCCGGAAGCGATGGGAAATCTGAACCGGCGACGGGTCGCCGAACGGAAGCCGATCGACCCGGGCCGGCGTCTCGCCTTCCACCGCGTATCGCGGCAGCATCGTGGACGCGGCGGGGATCCACTGCACCTCGCCGTCCGGAACGCGCCATGTCGAGCGCTGATCCTGTCCGGGCGTCCAGGGCGAAAGCCCCGCCAGGGCGACGACCAGCACCGCCAGAAGCGCGGTCGCCCGGACAGCCTGTGATCGCCCGGACCTTGTCTCGATGCGATCACTCTCCGTCACGTTCAGCTCTCGTCCTTGCGGCTACAGGCCGGCGGGGTCCGTCGAGCCCCGCTCGTCCGAGCTCGGGCAGTCTGCCAGTTTTCGGTCCCACCGCCCAACAGACCCTTACCGTCGGCGTCCCCCCGCCCGATCAGAGCGCGCGGTTGCCAAACCAGACCGTGACCACCGCGTTCGCGCCGACCACGACCGTCTTGACCAGCGCGCCGAAGGGGTCAGTGCTGGTCCAGCCCGCCTGGGGCGTCTCGGTGACGGTATAGGTCCCGGGCGGCGCCAGGGCCGACATGCACCATCGCCCGTTGGCGCCGGTGCTTCCCTGGCCGACGATGGTGTTCGACGCGTTGCGCACGGTGAATTGCCAATTCGCCAGCGGCGGCTCCCCGCCGTCCCGCGACCCGTTGTTGTTGAGATCATTGTACTTCTGGACACAGATCTCGCCCGGCAGCGGGTCCTGGAGGTTGCCGAACTTCACGGTCGTCGTCTGGTTCGTCAGGACCACCGCCGTCTTGACCGGTGACAAGCCGCCGGGGTCGGTGCTGGTCCAGCCGGATTTCATCGTCTCGGTGACGGTATAGCTCCCCGGCGGCAGCAGGGTGCCGGGGCACCAGCGGCCATTGGCGCCCGTGCTCCCCGACAGGCTCGGCATGCCGCCGCCGCTGCGGGTAAAGGTCCAGCCCTGCAGCGGCCCTTCGCCCGGGTCCTGGTCGCCGTCACCGTTGAGGTCATTGTACTTCTCGACGCACAGCTCGCCCGGAAGCGGGTCCTTCTGATTGCCTAACCAGAATTCGGTGGGTCCGCCGTAGGGCGTCGGGATCGTGACGGTGACGGAGGCCGCGCCGCCGGGCTGGGTATTGGTCCAGCCGCCGGGCACGGTCTCGGTGACCGTGTAGACGCCGGGCATCAGGGTGCTCGGCGTGCAGTAGACCCCCAAGGCGGCGGTCAGGCCGGTATGGACGACCTGGCCGCTGCTGTCCTTCACCTCGAAGGGAACCCCGGTCATGAAAGGCTCGGGCCCGCTGGATGCGCCGCTCCAGGCCCCGTTGCCGTTGACGTCGTTGTACTTGCGCACACAGATCTTGCCGAGCTGCACGTTGCCGAAGATGGCGTTGAACGTCCCGCCGGCCGCCACGGTGAAGGTCTCGACGGCAGCCCCGCCGGGATCGGTATTCACCCATCCCGTCGCGGGGAGGTTCTCGGTGATCGTGTAGTTGCCCGGCGGCAGGATGAACGGGCTGCAGGCCGGGTAGCCGCTGGTCGAGGTCAGGGTCGTGACCGTGACGCCGTTGACGTCCTTGACGTTGAAGGTCCAGCCCGTAAGCCCGGGCTCATTCGACTGCCGCGCCCCGTCGCCGTTGAGGTCGTTGTACTTGGTGACGCAGACCTTTCCCGGCGGCGGGGGGGCATTGCAGACGAAGCGGTTGGTGACCGTTACGGTGTTCGCGCCCGCCGCGACCGTCAGCGGCGAGCCGGGGATCAGCGGCGGCTCCCAGTAGCCGCTGCCGGTGGGACAGGCGGCGAAGGGGATGTTGCCTTGGGGCAGGATCTCGCTGACCGTGCAGACCGCGCCGACGGGGATGTTGTTCAACGAAACGGTCTGGCCCGCGGGCACATTCGCCAGGGTATTCATGGCAGCCAGCGGGCAGTTGAGCTTCACCGGGAACGAACCACTCGTCGCCAGCCCCGTCGTGGGGTAGCCACCGCCCGGCGCCGTCGAAGACACGATCTTTTTCAAGCCTATTGTCGCCAATCTCCTGTTTCCGAAGAACACTTCGCGGTCAGTGTTTCCATCCCAGTATATGTAGTTCTCAATCATGCTCGCTACACTGCCACCGGAAGGTTCCGTGTTTATCCATCCCGGTTGATTTTGCTCCATGATGTTGTGAATTCCGCCTGGCGGATCAATACAGGCCCGACCGTTCGCGTCTGTCTGCATAAAAATGTTCATGACGTTGCTCATGGCTCCGTCAGCCTCAAACCACCAGCCCTGAAGCGGCGGCTCTCCGGGGTCTCTCTGCCCGTTGGCATTCAAGTCATTGTACTTCGTGACACAAAGCTGGCCGGCGCCCTGAGGCGTTCCCGACCCGGGGCCGCCGCGCGCCGGGCCACCACGGGCAGGACCGACCGCGACGCCTGCACCGCCCGCACAGCCCGGGCCGCGGCAACTTCCGAAGAGCACGGTGACCGCGCCCTCCGTCCGCAGGCTCACCGACCTCATGTTCGGCGACGCCGCGCCGGGATCAGTGTTGGTCCAGCCGCCGCCGGGGATCTGGCGCACGCGGTAATCCCCGAACGGCAGCGGGCGCGGCGTGCAGAAGCGGCCGTCGCCGCCCGTCGCGCCCTGGGCGAGCTGCGCCCCGGCGGCGTTGGCGATGGTGAAGCTCTGCCCGAGCAGCGGGCCTTCGCCGCCGTCCCGCCGGCCGTTGCCGTTGCGGTCGTCGTAGGCCACGACGCAGATCTGGCCGCCCCGGAGCGGCTCGACGACCTTGCCAGGCGCCGCGGGACCGGACGGGCGAGGCGGCGCGACCACATCGGGCCGGACGCCGGACGCGGCGCGGTCGGGGCGGACCTGGGCCGAGGCGGCGCCGACCACCAGAAGCCCGAGGACGGCCATCAGGCCGGCAGTTCCGAGACGTCCACGACCCATCATCAGCAATCCCCGAGCCCGCGGCCGACCGCCAGCGGTAAGTCGTCGCTACGGCGATCAGTAGAGCTCGACGATCATCGTCCCTATCCCATGATCATGGGGGAGGCGGCGGTGCGGTCGCCGTGAGCGTCGGTCCACCCGCGACCGGATTTCACCGGGACAGCAGCCATATCTGCAGGAGCAAGCCAACGATCTCAGGAAGGCCGAGGCGTACGCGTTCGCCGGCGGCGCCGCGGAACCGATGAGTCTGACGCCTGGCGTCTCAGCCCGACATCGCGTCGCGAACTGCGCAGCAGTTCAACTGCCTGATTGGTAGGCCGGCTGGGGGTCGAACCCAGGACCATTCGATTAAAAGTCGAATGCTCTACCACTGAGCTACCGGCCCGCTCGCGAAGCAGCGGCGGTGCCGGTTCGAAGCGGCGCGGACCATAGTGGTGACGATCCGGCGGGGCAACCCGCCGTGATGGCTTTCCGCCGGGTCCGGCGCATGATTATGCTGTCGCCATGCGTATGCTTCTCCCCGCCCTCGCCTGCCTGTCGCTCACGGCCTGCGCCACCTTGGGCAATTCTCCACCCGCGGGACGTGTCCAGACCACCGATCAGGTCAACAAGGGCAGCGTCACCGGCGCCGTATCGGCGCCGGCCCGCGACCTGAACATATTGCGGACCAAGATCCCTCAGGTTTTGCTCGACGCGCTGGAAGATCCATACAAGCGTCCGAACCCGGCGACCTGCGCCGAGATCATCGCCCAGGTGCGACCACTGTACGAAGCGCTCGGCGCCGACATCGACGACCCGGCGTCCGAAGATGACCGCGGCCTCATCGACAAGGGCCGCGACGCCGCCGAGGATACGGCGCTGGGCTTCGTCGCCGACGCGGCCCAGGACCTGATCCCGCTGCGGGGATGGGTGCGACGCCTTTCCGGCGCGGAGCGGCACGACCGGCTGGTGCGGGCGGCGATCACCGCCGGCGGAATCCGACGGGGTTACCTCAAGGGCCTGGGCGAATCGCGCGGCTGCAATCCGCCGGCCACGCCCAGCCATCTGAAGTCCGGCCTGCCCAAGGAGCCGCCGCGCAAGGGACCGCAATACCCGATCAAGTAGGGGGCGACTTCCAGCAGCCGGGCGCTGTCCCCGGACAACGCCGGACGGTGTCGAGGACCGCTGCGCTTCGCGAAGCAGTCGCCGACTACTTCACGTGCCGCGCCCGGAACTCCCTTCGGAACAACTCAAACGTCCCCGCCGCTATGGCCGCGCGCATGGCTGCGGTCAGGGCCTGGAAGAAGGCGATGTTGTGCCAGGACAGCAACACCTGGCCGAGGATCTCGTCGGACCGGACGAGGTGGTGCAGATAGGCCTTCGAGTAGTCCCGGCTGGCCGGGCAGTCGCTGGTCTCGTCCAGCGGGGTGTCCTCGTCGGCGAAGCGGGCGTTCTTCAGGTTGATGGCCCCGTCCCAGGTCCAGGCCTGGCCGTGGCGGCCCGATCGGGTCGGCAGCACGCAGTCGAACATGTCCACGCCCCGCGCCACAGCCTCGACGAGGTCGATCGGCTTGCCGACGCCCATCAGGTAGCGCGGCCGGTCGGCGGGCAGCATGCCTGTGGCATAGTCGAGCACCTCGCACATCGCCTCGTGGCCCTCCCCGACCGCCAGTCCGCCAAGGGCGTAGCCGTCAAAGCCGGTCTCGATCAGCCGCTCCGACGACTCCCGGCGCAGGTTTTCGAAGGTCGAGCCCTGCTGGATGCCGAACAGGGCCTGGGCGTCTCGCGTTCCGAAAGCGGCCCTGGAGCGCGCGCCCCAGCGGGCGGAAAGCTCCATACCCTGCCGCGCCCGCGCCTCCTCCGCCGGCCAGGCGACGCATTCATCCAGCTGCATGACGATGTCGCTGCCCAGAAGGTCGGCCTGGATCTCGATCGAGCGCTCCGGCGTCAGCACATGCTTTGAGCCGTCCAGGTGGCTGGCGAAGGTCACTGCCTCCTCCGTCACCTTGCTGATCCCCGACAGGCTCATCACCTGGAAGCCGCCGCTGTCGGTGAGGATCGGCCCCGCCCAGCGCATGAAACGGTGAAGACCGCCCAGCCGCTGCACCCGCTCCGCCGTCGGCCGCAGCATCAGGTGATAGGTGTTGCCAAGGATGATGTCGGCGCCGGTCGCCTTCACCTGGTCGACCGTCAGGGCCTTGACCGTGGCGGCCGTGCCCACGGGCATGAAGGCCGGCGTGCGGATGTCGCCGCGTGGAGTGCGCAGGACGCCCGTGCGGGCGGCGCCTTCGGTTGCGGTCAGATCAAACGGGAAGGCTGCCAATTTTAATCCAGTCGCAACAACAGCTGTCATCCCGGCCGTAGCGGAGCGAAGAGCCGGGACCCACCGAATGTGCGCCGGCTTCTGGGTCCCGGATCGCCTGCTGCGTCCGGGGACAGGGGGAGATGAGGTCAGGCGCGGAATAGCAGGCTTGAATCCCCGTAGGAATAGAAGCGGTAGCCGCTGGAGATGGCGTGGTCGTAGGCCTCTCGCATCTCGCTCTGGCCCGCGAAGGCGCTGACCAGCATGAACAGCGTCGACTTCGGCAGGTGGAAGTTGGTCATCAGCACGTCGGCGGCCCGGAAGCGGTAGCCGGGGGTGATGAAGATCGCCGTCTCGTCCGCCCAGGGCCGGATCACGCCGTCCTCGCCCGTGGCGCTCTCGAGCAGGCGCAGCGAGGTGGTGCCGACACAGACGATGCGACCGCCGGCCGCGCGCACGGCGTTCAGCGCGGCGGCGGTGGCGGCGCTGACCTCGCCGTACTCGGGATGCATGCGGTGGTCGGCCACGTCGTCGACCTTGACCGGCAGGAAGGTGCCGGCGCCGACGTGCAGGGTCACGAAATGCTGCGACACGCCCGCTGCCGCCAGCCGCGCCAGCAAGTCGGGCGTGAAATGCAGGCCGGCCGTGGGCGCCGCCACCGAGCCGTCCTCCCGCGCATAGACGGTCTGGTAGTCGATGCGGTCCTGCTCGTCCTCGCCCCGCTTGGCGGCGATGTAGGGCGGCAGCGGCATGTGGCCGCGCGTGTTGATCGCCATGTCGAGGTCGGGCCCGGACAGGTCGAAGGCCAGCACCACCTCGCCGCCCTCGCCCTTCTCGACCACGGTGGCGTCCAGTAGCGCGCCCTCGCACCCGCGGTCGCCGGTCGCGCCGAAGCGGACCCGGTCGCCGGCTTTCAGGCGCTTGCCGGGCCGCATGAAGGCGCTCCAGCGGTCCGGCGACAGACGCTTGTGCAGCGTCGCCTCGACCGCGACGGGCGAGCCGTCGCCGCCGCCCTCGCTGCGGCCCTCGCGTTGGCCGTCCAGCCTGGCCGGGATCACGCGGGTGTCGTTGAACACCAGAGCATCGCCGGCGCGTAGCAGTGAGGGCAGGTCGCCGACCGTCAGGTCCTCACGTCCCCCGCCCGGCCGGACCACCAGCAGGCGGGCGCTTTCGCGCGGGCTGGCCGGTCGCAGCGCGATAAGATTCTCGGGCAGGTCGAAATCGAAATCAGACAGACGCATGGACGGGCGAACCGCCACGTCCACGCGGCTTCGTCAAGCGCGCGATGGACAACACCGCCCGCGATACACACATTGGGCCTACACCTCCGGGGTTCTTCATGCGTTTTGTAATCGTAGCTCTGACCGTCGGCGTCGCCGTCCTGACCACGGCCTGCAACCGCAACACCGAAAAGGCCGAGGCCCCACCCCCCGCTGTCGCCGAGGCGCCGCCGGCCCCCGCGCCGGGCGACGAGGGGCCTGCCGTTGAGGTCGCGCCGGGGTATCGGCACGAGGCTGCCTTCGACGCGTCCGGCTTCTATCTGACGCCCCGGCCCGTGCAGATCGGAAGCTATCGCCTGACCCATCTGGGCATAGGCGCGCCGAGCGATTTCCAGCAGTGGGAGAAGGGCGAGCGCGCCTCGGTATTCGGACCGATCCTGCTGCAGTTCGATGACGTCAGCAGTCCCGTCCGAACCAACGAGATGGGCGGCGAGGCCTACACGGTCAGCGTTCGGGTCCTGCCCCAAGCCTACAGCCTCACGACCGGCGAGGTGACCTTCAGGGGCGCCGATCCGAAACTGGGCGAGGTGCTGTTCAGCGGCCAGTTCGATCAACCCGCCCTTGCCGAGGCGCGCAACGAAGGCTCCAGCCAGGATCCGGTCCTCCGCGGCCTGCTCAAGGTTGGCGAAGCGCCGGCGAAGCCCGTGGCCATGGTCTATTTCGTCGGCGAGTGACACGGCGCCGAACCCGCGCGGAGCCTGCACCGGCCGTGCACGAATCGCGTGCTAGACCGGGCCGGTGAGAGCCCTGTTCAAATTCCTGTCCGGCCTTGCCCGCGCCGCGGCGCTGCTGATAACGGCTGGCTGCGCGCTGCTTCTGCTGCTGGCCCAGGGCGGCCGCTTCAGCGATCGGCTGGATGTTCTGACGCATTTCACCCCCTGGCTGCTGGCCGGCTCGGTGCTCGGGCTGGCGCTCTGGGTCTTCGCAGGCCGGCATGGACGCCTAACGCCCGCCATCGCCGTCGTTGGCGGACTTTCCGCGCTGGTTCTGATGGGTCCCGAGCTGCTCGCCGCCGCCGGTCACGAAAAGGCCCCGGCCGCCGGACCGACGCTGAAGATCGTCCAGTTCAACCTCTGGGGCCGCAACAGGGACCCGGACGCGACGGCCCGCTGGATTCTCGAGGAGGATCCGGATGTCATCGTCCTGCAGGAAGGCTTCGCGAAGTCCGGCGGCGTCGCCCGGGCGCTGTCGGTCCGGTATCCGCACCGCACGACGTGCGCCGAGCCCCGCGCCTGTTCGACAATGATCCTGTCGAAGCGCGCGCCGATCGCCGAGAGCGGCCTGCAGGCCGGGGTATCGGACGCCAACCTGTCAGGCGCCTGGGCCACCTTCCAGGGCAGCCGCGGCGCCTACACCGTGGTCGGAGCCCACTACACCTGGCCGTTCCCCGCCGGACCGCAACAGCAGCAGACCCTTCGGTTGTCACGGGTGCTGGATCGGTTTCCGAAGGAGAGCCTCGTCGTGGTCGGCGACTTCAACTCCACACCCTGGTCATTCTCGCTGCGCCGTCAGGACCGCCTGTTCGGACTCGAGCGCCGCACCCGCGCCCTTTTCACATGGCCCGCCGGCCGCTTCTCGAGTCTGAAGATCGCCGCGCCTTTCCCCGTCCTGGCGATCGACCAGGTCTATGCCGGATCCGCCTGGAAGACCGTGGAGGTCCGCCGAGGGCCTGCGCTGGGGTCGGACCACTATCCTGTCGTGGTTGAGCTGGCCCGTCCCTGACGGCTGGACGTTGAACCGGGAACGTCGCTAGATGGCGGCGTTCTTCCAGTCCGGAGTCGCCACATGGCCAAGACCCTTCGCACCGCCGCCGTCGCCACGGGCCTTGTCGCGCTCGCCACGGCAGCCTTGGCCGCCCCGCCCTGGAGTGGCAGCTATGATCGGCTTCCTGACGGAACCTACCAGCAGAGCTGCCGCGACATCAGCGCTTTCAACGGCCAGCTCTACGCCCGCTGCAAGAACAACGGCGGCGCCTTCTATGAGACCCAGCTGTTCTATCGCAGCTGCCAGCGTGGCGTCGCGAACGTGAACGGTCGACTGCAGTGTGAGGGCGGCGGTTACGGCCAGGGGGGAGGCTATGGCCAAGGGGGTGGTTGGAGCGGCGGCGGCTCGGGCCCGGCCGGCCTGATCGTCTTCGAGAACCCGGACTACAGGGGCATGCGCCTGGAGATTGCCGACTCCGTTCCGGACCTCGCCGGATCCGGTCTCGACGACGAAATTACCTCGGTGCGCGTCCTGCGTGGGTCCTGGCTGCTCTGCTCGGCCCGCGACTTCGGCGGCGAGTGCCACACGGTCGACGCAGACAGCCCCAACATAAAGACCATCAATCTGAACGACCGCGTCACATCGATCCGCCGACTGAGGCGGTAGGTCGAGCCGGGGACATGCACTTCAGTGCGTGTCCCCGTCGGCCTGAAGCTGCAGGGGACACGTACCGAAGACGGTACATGTCCCCGGCCGTCTTTACGCGTCGGCGGCGACCTTCATCGACACGATCTTGCCCGGCTGGCGCGGCGGTTCGCCCTTGGGCAGGGCGTCAATGTGGTCCATGCCGTCGGTGACCACGCCCCAGACGGTGTACTGACCATCCAGGAAGGTGGCGTCGTCGAAGCAGATGAAGAACTGGCTGTTGGCCGAGTTGGGCTGGTTGGTCCGGGCCATCGAACAGACGCCGCGCAGGTGCGGCTCGCGCGAAAACTCGGCCTTCAGGTCCGGCTTCTTCGATCCGCCCGAGCCGGTGCCCGTCGGGTCGCCGCCCTGGGCCATGAAGCCCGGAATGACGCGGTGGAAGACCACGCCATCGTAGAAGCCCTCGCGGGTCAGCTCCTTGATCCGTTCGACATGGCCGGGGGCCAGGTCGGGGCGCAGCTGGATTGTGACCACGCCGGTTTCGGTGGTCAGCAGCAGGGTGTTTTCGGCGTCGGTCGTCATGGGGGCTATTCCACCTTCACAGGAATGTTCACGTCACAGAGCGAGAAGTCGGCGCCCTTTTCATTGCGCAGCCGCTCGATCTCGCCCCTGAACCAGGGGCCGGCCGGGTCGATGACCCGCACGGTCGGGCGTTCGGAAGCGGGTATATCGGCCATAACGCGCACGCGGTCCATCCGGTCCTGCGGCGCGGCCACCGGCTCGCCGGTCTTGATGGCCCGGACCGCCTCCAGCCCGCTGATCACCCGGCCAAACGCGGTGTAGCGCTTGTCGAGCGACATGTAGGGCTGGCGCATCAGGAAGAACTGGCTGTTGGCGCTGTCGGGATTGTCGTCGCGCGCCATGCCGACCACGCCGGGGCAGTAGCTGCCCCAGGCTGCGACCTTGCTGTCGGCGGTCATCTCACTCCAGCTCAGCGCCTGACTGATGATCGGGAGCGACTTGACGAAGCCCTCCTCGGTTCCCCACGGACTGGCGGCGATGACGAAAGCCGTATCGGCGGCGCGGCGGAAGGTGAACTCGCCCTTCAGGTCCGGCAGGTCCGTGCCGCCCTCCCCTGTGTCCTGGGGATCGCCGGTCTGGGCCATGAAGCGGTCGATCACCCGGAAGAAGGTCCGGCCGTCGTACGTTCCCTTGCGGGCCAGTTCCTTGAGTCGCGCCACGTGGCCGGGCGCAACCTCGGGAACCAGCTCGACGATCACCCGCCCCTTGCTGGTGTCGATAACCAGCACGTCATCGGCATCGGGCATGCGCCAGTCGGCGGCGACGGGCGCAGCCAGGGCCGGCGAGACGCAGCCCGCCAGGATGGCGGCGAGGATCAGGGTGTGGCCACGCATGGGCGTTCCTCCGTCAGCCGACCTTGGCCGGAATCTCGATATCGCAGGGATTGAGCGGACGCCCTTGGGCCTTTGACTTCGCATCGGCGACCAGCGCCCTGAAGGTCGGGCCGCCGACGTCGAGCACCTGGACCTTCGGCCGCTGGGCCGCCGGCAGGTCGGCCAGCACCCGGACAGTCTTCATCACGTCCTGCGGCGAGGCCACCGGCTCGCCGGTCTTGAGGGCCCGCACGGTGTCCTGGCCGACGATCACGCGCCCCCAGGCGGTGTAGTTGTTGTCTAGCGACGGATAGGGCCCGCGCATGAAGAAAAACTGGCTGTTGGCGCTGTCGGGACTGTTCGCCCGCGCCATGCCCATGACGCCGGAACAGAACAGGCCCCAGGACGTCACCCTGCCATCTGCCGCCAGCATCATCTGCATACTCGGCAGGGAGCGCACGGGCAGAACTCCGAGGAAACCGACCTCGGTCGCAGACGGTGTGCTGAAGTCGCCGGGCAGCCGGTCGATGACCGTGAACGCCGGCGTCGCGCCCCGGCGGAACGGGAACTCGGCCGGCAGGTCAGGCAGCTCGGCGCCCCCCATGCCTGTGTTTGTCGGATCGCCGGTCTGGGCCATGAAGCCCTCGATCACCCGGAAGAAGGTCAGGCCGTCGTAGAATCCGGCCCGGGCCAGGGTCCGCACGCGCTCCACATGAGCCGGCGCGGCGGCCGGGACCATCTCGACGATGATCCGCCCCTTGCTGGTCTCGAACACCAGGACGTTTTCGGGATCGGGCGTGCGCCACTCCGCGGCCGGGACGGGCGTCTGGGCCAGGGCGGGGCCCGTCGCCGCGGCGAGGGACAGAACAGCAGCGAGCGCGAACGGCGCGACCTTCATGGAAAACCTTCTCTGATGACGCCCCGTCAGCCCGCGTAGAACGCCGCCGCCCGGTGCACAAGCCCCGCGTCGCCGACGGGGAAGGCCTCGATGTCGACCGCCTTCACCCCTTCCGGACCTTGCCCATCAGCCTCTCGGCCACGCCCGGTGTCACGAACTTGGTGATGTCGCCGCCCAGAATGGCGATCTCCTTCACCAGGCGGGAGGCCACGGCCTGGTGACGGGGATCGGCCATCAGGAACACGGTCTCGATCTCGCGATCGAGCTGCTGGTTCATGGCCGTCATCTGGAACTCGTACTCGAAATCCGCGACGGCCCGCAGACCCCGGACGATAATGCCGGCGTGAACCTCGCGGGCGAAGTGCATCAACAGGCCCTTGAAGGGGATCACCTCGATCTCCGCCACCCTCTGCAGGTGGGCGGTCTCGTCGCGGACGATGGCCATCCGTTCGTCGAGAGAGAACAGCGGGCCCTTGCCCTCGTTGAGGGCGACGCCGATCACCAGCTTGTCCACCAGCTTCACGGCCCGCCCGATGATGTCCAGATGACCGTTGGTCATCGGATCGAATGTTCCCGGATAGAGTCCGATACGCTGCACCCGGTACCCCCTTGCGCCTGATCCGCTACGCGGGAGCCTGGGCGTCCCCGCTGTCGCTGTCATTTTCGTTGTCGTCTTCGTCGCCGCTTTCGGCCGAGGCTTCAAGCCTTTCCACGCTTACGACATGCTCATCTTCGGCGGTGCGGAAGACAATAACACCTTGGGTGTTGCGGCTGGCGACGCGGATGTTGGCCACGGGGCAGCGGATCAGTTGGCCCTGATCAGTGACCAGCAGGATCTCGTCGGCCTGGTCGACCGGGAAGCTGGCCACCAGCCGTCCACCCTTGCGGGTCAGGTCCTGCGCCAGCAGCCCCTGGCCGCCGCGGCCGGTGCGACGGAAATCGTAGGCGCTGGTCCGCTTGCCGATGCCTTCGGACGACAGGGTGAGGATGAACTCCTCGGCGGCCTGCAGTTCGATGATGCGTTCGGGCGTCAGTTCGGCCTCGCCGACATCTTCCTCGTCGTCAGTCGGCGCGGCGTCGTCGCCCTCGTCGCTCTCGGACTTGATGCGGGCGCGCTCGTACTTGAGGTAGCTTGCGCGCTCGGCCGGAGTGGCGTCGACGCCATGCAGGATGGCCATCGACAGCACCTGGTCGCCCTCGGCCAGACGGATGCCGCGCACGCCGGTCGATTCGCGGCCCGCGAACACGCGCACCTCGCCGACCTCGAAGCGGATCGCCCGGCCCAGGGCCGTGGTCAACAGCACATCGTTGCGCGGGTCACAGAGGCCGACGCCGATGATGGAGTCCCCCTCGTCCAGCTTCATGGCGATCTTGCCGTTGCGGTTGATCGAGGCGAAGTCACTCAGCTTGTTGCGGCGCACGTTGCCCGAGCGGGTGGCGAACATGACGTCCAGCGCGCCCCACTGGGCCTCATCCTCGGGCAGCGGCAGGATCGAGGTGATGCTCTCGCCAGGCTCGATAGGCAGCAGGTTGACGAAGGCCTTGCCGCGCGAGGTCGGCGTGCCGACCGGCAGGCGCCACACCTTCAGGCGGTAGACCTTGCCGCCGGAGCTGAAGAACAGCACCGGGGCATGGGTCGAGGCGGAGAACACCCGGGTGACGGCGTCCTCTTCCTTGGTCGACATGCCCGACCGGCCTTTGCCGCCGTGCTTCTGGCTGCGGTAGGTCGACAGCGCCGTGCGCTTCACATAGCCGCCGTGGGTGACGGTGATGACCATCTCCTCGCGGGGGATGAGGTCTTCATCCTCCATCTCGGCGCCGCCTTCGACCATCTGGGTCCGCCGCGGGATGGCGAAGCGCTCGCGCACCTCGACAAGCTCCTCGCGCACGACAGCCATGATGTTGGCGCGGTCGCTGAGCAGTTCCAGCAGCGTGGCGATGGAGCCGGCCAGCGTGCGGGCCTCGCCCATGATCTCTTCCTGTCCCAGGCCCGTCAGGCGGGACAGGGTCAGGGCGAGGATCGAGCGCGCCTGTTCGTCGGACAGCCGGACCTGGTCGCCCACGGTGATCACCGTGCGCGGATCGGCGATCAGCGCGATCAGGGGCATCATGTCGCCGGTCGGCCAGTCGCGGGCGCAGAGCCGCTCACGCGCCTCCGCCGGATCGGCCGAACTGCGGATGATGTGGATGAACTCGTCGATGTTGGCGACGGCGATGGCCAGACCGACCAGCACATGGCCGCGATCCCGCGCCTTGCTGAGCTCGAACTTTGTGCGCCGGACGACGACCTCTTCGCGGAAATCGACGAAGGCGCCGATCATCTCGCGCAGGCCCATCTGCAGCGGGCGGCCGCGGTTCAGCGCCAGCATGTTGTAGCCAAAGCTGCTCTGCAGGGCGGTGAAGCGGTACAGCTGGTTCAGGACGACATCGCCCTGGGCGTCCCGCTTCAGCTCGATGACGATCCGCATGCCCTGGCGGTCGCTCTCGTCGCGAATGTCGCTGATGCCCTCGATCTTCTTGTCGCGGACCAGTTCGGCGATGTGTTCGACCAGGCTGGACTTGTTCACCTGGTAGGGGATGGCGGTGATGATGATGGCTTCGCGATCCTTGCGAAGCTCGCCCACCGTCGCCACGCCCCGGATGATCACCGAGCCGCGGCCGGTCATCAGGGCGGTGCGCGCCGCCGTGCGGCCGATGATCTCGCCGCCGGTCGGGAAGTCCGGCCCCGGTACGATGTCGAGAATCTCGTCCAGGCCGATGTCGGGATTGTCGATCAGCGCCAGACAGGCGTCGACGACCTCGCCCAGATTGTGCGGCGGAATGTTGGTCGCCATGCCGACGGCGATGCCGCCGGCGCCGTTGACCAGCAGGTTCGGAATCCGGGCCGGCAGGACGGTCGGCTCTTCTTCCTTGCCGTCGTAGTTCTCCTGGAAGTCGACCGTGTCCTTGTCGATATCAGCCAGCAACGCAGTCGCCGCATGCGCCATCCGGCTTTCGGTGTAGCGCATGGCCGCCGGCATATCGCCGTCGACCGAACCGAAGTTCCCCTGACCGTCGATGAGCGGCAGATTCATCGAGAAGGTCTGCGCCATGCGGGCAAGCGCGAAATAGACCGACTGGTCGCCGTGCGGGTGGAAACGGCCCAGCACATCGCCGACCACGCGCGCCGACTTCGAGTACGGCCGGTCAGGCGTCATGTTCAGGTCGTGCATCGAATAGAAGATGCGGCGGTGCACAGGCTTGAGGCCGTCGCGCACGTCCGGAAGCGCACGGCTCACGATCACGCTCATGGCGTAGTCGAGATAGCTGCGCTTCAGCTCGTCCTCGATGGCGATGGGGGCCACAGCCCCCCGCCGTCCATCATCCGGAGGGGTCTTATTTTCGTCGGTCAAGTGCGGGATTTTGCTATCAGAATCGGACCCAATACGTCCGCCTGCTAGTTAACATCCAAGACCCGCGGACGCCACCTTCGGGCGCCGTTTTCAGCCCTGCAGGAGAGTCTTTCCATGCGCCTAGTTCCGATCATCCTCACCGCCGCCGCCGTCGCCCTGCCCGCGCTCGCCGCGCCGGCGTCCGTGACCGCCGACCTTAAGGGCCCCGCGGGCGAGGATCTGGGACGCGCCACGATCACCGAGGGCGCGCGCGGCGTGGTCCTGCGGGTGGACGTCAAGGGTCTGACTCCAGGCTGGCACGGCCTGCATTTCCACGAGAAGGGGGACTGCTCAACCGCAGACTTCAAGTCGGCGGGCGGTCACGTCCACGATGCGACCGATGTGGTCCACGGCTTCCTGGCCGCCGGCCACAACGACGCCGGGGACCTGCCGAACCTGCACGCCGGGGCCGACGGGACCGCCATGGTTGAGGTATTCACGCCGTTCGTCTCGCTGGCCGCCGGCGGCGACAAGCCCGGCCTGCTCGACGCCGATGGCTCCGCCCTGGTCATCCACGCCAGAGCCGACGACTACGCCAGCCAGCCGATCGGCGGGGCCGGAGACCGCGTCGCCTGCGCCGTAATCGGCAAACCGTAGTCGCCGCCTTGCCGGGCAAGGGCCGATTTGGCAGGTTGCCGCCATGCCCATGATGCCCGGTGACCTCGCGCCCTTCTTCTCCGCGCCCAGCCCGAACAACCCTCGCTACAACCTCTCCACTGTGGCCGGTCGGTACGTTGTGCTCGCCTTTCTGCCGTCGCTGGCGGATCCGGCCGCGGTCGCCGCGCTTGCGGCCGTGGGCGCGGCGCGTACGCTGTTTGACGACAGTCAGCGCTGCCTGTTCGGTGTTCTGTCCACGGCCGAGGACTTCGCCAGCGCCAGCGACGACCCGCCGGGTCTGCGCTGGCTGCATGATCTGGACGGCGTGGCCAGCGGCGCGCTGGAGATGTCCGGGCCCGGCTGGGTCGTACTCGACCCGACCCTGCGCCTCCTGTTTGCCGCTCCCCTGACCTCGACGGCCGAGGTGATGCGGCGGCTGGCCGCCCTTCCCCCGGTCGACGGCCACGCCGGCGTGCCGCTGAACGCGCCCGTGCTCATCGCACCACGCGTGTTCGAGCCGGCCTTCTGCCGGCTGCTGATCGACCTCTATGAAGCGACGGGGGGCGAACCCTCCGGCTTTATGCGCGAGGTCGATGGCAAGACCGTCGTGGCCATGGACCCCCGCCACAAGAAGCGATCAGACGTCGTCCTCAGCGACGAAGCGCTGCGCGACCAGATTCGCATTCGCATCAAACGCCGGCTGACGCCCCTGATCCAGCGGGCCTTCCAGTTCGAGGCAACCCGCATGGAACGCTACATCGTCGCCTGCTACGATGCCGAAAGCGGCGGCTACTTCCGTCCTCACCGCGACAACACCACCAAGGGCACGGCGCACCGCAAGTTCGCCGTCTCGATCAACCTCGACGCCGAGGCGCACGAGGGCGGAGATTTGCGCTTTCCTGAATTTGGCGGTCGCACCTACCGTCCGCCGACCGGCGGCGCGGTAGTGTTCTCGTGCTCGCTGCTGCATGAGGCCACGCCGGTAATCGCTGGAAAACGCTACGCATTCCTGCCCTTTCTCTACGACGAAGCCGGTGCGCGGCTACGCGAGGCCAACAACGCCTTCCTGGGCGAGGGCGTCGGCGAGTACCGCGCCGGCGAGTCCGAGCCGGCTGACCAACCCTAGGTCTGTAGCGGCCGATCAGCTGCGGCGCGCACGGCCGCGCGACGTTCGGAAAGAGCCACCAGCGCCACCCCGACCAGGGTCGCGCCGCCGCCGAGCACCAGCTGCAGCGTCAAGGTATCGCCCATCAGGCCGATGCCGATGCCGCAGGACACCAGCGGCGTGAGCAGGAACCAGGGCGTCACCCGCCCGGGTTCGCGCCGCTGGACCAGCCAGAACAGCAGCGCCGTAGCCCCGACGGTGGAAGCAAGGCCCGCCCAGACGATGGTCGTCCACACGAGCCAGCTGGCCGACATCGCCTTGCCGACCACGTCGCCTTCGAACGCGAACGAGGCCGCCAGCAGCACCGGCGCAGCCACCACCGATGTCAGCGCCTGCATCTTCAGCGGCGGCACGCCCGGCATGCGCCGCACCAGCACCGTGCCCAGCGCCCACAGGCCGCTGGCGACCACGCCGAGCGCGAGGCCAGGCAGGTCGGCGACACCCTGCGGGTCGAGGCTCATCCACACCACGCCGACGAAGGCGACGACCATCCCGGCAAGGGCCGCCGGCGCCATCCGCTCGCCCAGCATCCGCCAGGCGAAGAAGGCCGTCATCGGGATCCAGAGCTGTAGCGCCACGACCATCGGGCTTAGGTTGTCGATCAGCGAAAAGCCCCAGTAGATCAGGCCAAAGTGCAGCGGCCCGCAGAGCAGGATGATCGGGAGAATCTGCTTCCACGGCGGAAACGGCGGCCGCAGGAACGGCGCCAGCACGACCAGCGCCACGCCAAAGCGCAAGCCTCCGACCAGCAGTGGCGGCAGCTGCTCCGTCGCCACCTTGGCGGCGGCGTTGTTGATCCCCCAGACCAGCAGGATCGCGCCGATCGCGCCCCACTCGGCGAGCGAGAAGGACGACCGGTCGGCGTTGGCGGGGGAAGCAGGGGAAGTCACGGCGCCGCTCATCGCACGCGACCGGCAGGGGGAAAACCCCCGCACGTTCTAATCGCGGCCGCGTCGCACGCCGCCTCGCTCCGGACATTCCCCATGACGGCTCGCGGACGCCCTCTCTGGGCGCGCGCCGGGGAGTCCTCCTGTCCCTAGAACGGGATCTCGTCGTCGAGGTCGGCCGAGAAGCTTTCCTTCGGCCCGGACGGCTGACTGCGGCCACCCCCGCCGGAATAGCCTCCGAAGTCGCCCTCATCACGGGATGCGCCACCGCCGGCGCCGCCGTCACGGCCGCCCAGCATGGTCAGCTCGCCGCGGAACTTCTGCAGCACGATCTCGGTGGAGTACTTCTCGACCCCGGCCTGATCGGTCCATTTGCGGGTCTGGATTGCGCCTTCGATGTAAACCGTCGAGCCCTTCTTGAGGTACTGCTCGACCACCTTGACGATGTTGTCGTTGAAGATCACGACCCGGTGCCACTCGGTGCGCTCCTTCTTCTCGCCGGTGGCGCGGTCGCGCCAGCTCTCCGACGTGGCGATGCGCAGGTTGGCGACGCGGTCGCCCGAGTTGAGGGTGCGGATCTCGGGATCGGCGCCCAGGTTGCCGACCAGAATGACCTTGTTGACGCTGCCCGCCATGGGGATCTCCTTCACGCGCCCGGCGACCTTGGCCCCCCTCGTTCGCGAGGCCCGACAATCGGGCCTCCGGGGCGCGCCGGAATCTGACGCCCAAGCTAACGGGCGTTACCAACTGGTGAAAGTATGTTCATGAAATGTTCCTGTGCGCAACTCCGAGTTTGTTGTCGCACCGCTGAACAGGAGGCCGCCTACTGGACGGCGCCGGGCATGACCAGCCGGCCGTCGCCGGAGCGAACCAGCATCAGGTACTGATTGCCATTCCACTTCTTGGCCCGGAAAATCCCGCCGCGGCGCAGATGGATGAAGCTACCCTGGTAGGCGCCGATCATCTCGGCGTTCTGGCCGCCAAGTCGCAGGAAGCGCAGGCGCATGCCCTCAAGCTGGGCCGCGCATTTCTCGATGGTGTCGATGTCGCGGGCCACGACGTTGAACTTGTAGCCGCCGTCGGGAAGGTAGGCCATGTGGTAGCAGATGCCGGGATCCATCGGCGCCTCGAAGGCCTTCTCGCAGGCCGACAGGGCCAGGGCCGATGCGGCGAAAACGAGCGTGAGGGCGATGCGGTGCATGCGGCAAGCCTAGACCTTAAACGGATACCGGCTCAACCCACCGGCGGGATCGAGCAGTTGGGACCCTGCTCCACCAGGGTGCGGAAGCGACGATTGTCCTGCGAAATCTCGACCTTGTCGCGGACCAGGCGGAGCGTCTGCTCGCCCCAGCGCCCGTAGGTCGCCCCGCCCCGCTTCTCGCACTGCCCGGCGAAAAGGGTTTGCACGCAGCTGTTGAGATCCATGGAGCCCGCCTGCGACCAGCCGCCGGCGGCGTAGCGCCAGCACATCGAGCCGGAGGCGGCCGGCTGCGCGGCCTCGTTCGAGGCGACCGGCGCGGCCTGGACAGGCGCGGGAGCGACCGGCTTGGGCGGCAGCGGCGCGAGGATGGTGCCCGCGGCGTCAGCGGCGGCGAGGGCCCCGGTCTCGTCAACGCCGACGTCCAGGGCGCCGGTGGCGACACCGTTGCGCTGGGCGCATTCGGTCAGGGTGATCTCGCCGGCGAACTGTCCGGCGACAAAGCAGCGGATCGGCCGGGCCGGATCCAGTCTGGTGTCGTCATCGCGTCCGGTCTCGACGACCAGGCCGCCCTGCGAGGCGGGCGGCGGCTCGGCGGGCGCTCTGCTGCCCCGCATGATCGTCACGGCGATCAGGATGCCGAGCAACAGCGCCACGCCGCCGCCGACGGCCAGGACAATCCGACGATCCTTGAAGAAATCCATGCCTGAACCGCTAGCCTGCGGTGACGACGCTTTCAAGTCCGCGTCAGTATCCGCCGGTCAGACGATCCAGCGCCGCCTGGTAGTTGGCGATCTGGTTGGTCAGGTACGCCGGGGCCGTTCCGCCGGCGCCGGGCGCGGCGGTGACGACCGGCTTGGCCGCCGTTTCCAGCGTGCGGTAGGCGTCGCGAACACGTGTCAGCGACTTGGCGATCGCTGCAATGGCCGCGGCGATGCCGTCCTTGGAGTTCAGATTCAGGTCGATGTCGAGCCCGATGCCGAACACCGGCCCCTTGCCATCAGCCGAAACACTCTTGCCCGCTTTGTCGATGACGGTGTTGCGCACGACGCCGGGCGTCAGGCCGATGGCCTCCAGCGCGTCGCTGCCGCCCTTGCCGGGCAGTATCTCGACCGAAGCTGTCTTGAGCTGCGGGCTGACCTTGATGCGGCGGAATTCGCCGTCGGCCACGACCTCGACCTTCACCTTGAAGCCCCCGGCCCGCTCGATCTTCTTGGCCAGGGTGTCGAGCGTGTCGTTGGCCTCGATAGTGACCGCCGCCAGGCGCCCGCCCTGCGTCGTGCGGATCTGGAAGCTGTCGCCGGCCCGCACCGAGGTCGCCGAAACCAGTTTCTGCGAGTCGGCGAAGAGCAAGGCGCCCTTGGGCAGGCCCAGCTTGTCGAGCGCGCTGGCGCCGGTGGTGTCGACGGCGATCGAGGTGGCCGTGGCCATGCCGTCCTTGCCGGTCACCCGCTGCGCCTCGACGGCGCCGGAGGTCACGTCAATCTTGGCCAGATAGCCATCCTTGGTCGAGATCGGCATGGCGCCGGGCTGGTCGGCGCTGGCGCTCCCGGCGACCCAGACCTTGCCGTCAGCCACGGTCATGGCGTTGACCGTGTCGTTTCCGACCCCGCCGAAGTAGGCAAGGTTGTCGCCCGCCGTGCTGGTCAGGTCTGTCGAAAGCCGCGCCGCGAAGACATCCTGAGCGCCATTGTAGGCGCGGGTCACGCCGCTGACGTCCAGCGCACCGTTGGAGGTAGTCCCCGCCACCCACAGATAGCCGCCGTCCAGGCCCAGCCCCTTGATCGTCCCGCCGCCCATCTGGCCCAGGTCGCGCGTCGCGCCGGCGGTGAAGCTGGCCGCCGAAGTGTGGGTGGTGGAGGTCACCTTCGCCGGATCGGTTCCGCCGTTGTGGGCCCCGTAGTCGGTCGAGGTCACGGTCGGCACGCCGTTGGTGGTGGTGGTCGTAGTAATGTTGGTGAAGCCATTGTCGTCAGTGCGAACCGTGTCGGTGACGCTGGGGGTGATGTTGAAGCTCCGCAGCACGCCGCGACCATTCTCGATTCCGGCGATGGTCACCGTCGCACCGCTGACGACCATGCCGCCGACGCGGTCCTCGCCGACCGAGCCGAACTGGGTGGTGAACAGCGTTTTCGGCTCGCCCCTGGCGTCGGGCGCGACAGCCATCAGGTAGTTGTCCCAGCCGCCGATCGTTGCGCCGCCGCTGGGCAGCGAGGACTTTGTGCGGCCAGCGACATAGACCACGCCGTTTTCCCCGAACCCGACCTCGGTCGCCTCGTCGTCCTCGAGCGCGCCGCGGCGCTGGGTCCACAGCTCGTCGCCCTTGGCGTCGAACACGGTGACGAAGCTGTCGGTCTTGCCCGAAGCGACAGTGGAGTTGATCGGGCCATTCGTCGCGCCGTTCAACTCGCCCGTCACCCGACCGGCGATGGCTACCCGACCGTCCGAGGCGATGCTCAGCGCAAGGCCCTCAGCCTCGTCCGCCGCGCCCAGGGTGCGGGCGTATATCAGCTTGCCGGCGCTGTCGTACTTCAGCAGGGCGACGTCGCGCTCGCCCTTGACCGTCTGGTTGTCCACCGTGCCATCGACATCGGCCAGCACGTAAAGGGAGCCGTCAGCGCCGACCTTGGTGGCCCGCACAGTCTCGATCGTGCCTTCCAGCGTGCCGGAGGAAATCTTCGAGCCCGCCGCGCCCACCGTGGCGCCGTCCAGCTTGACCAGCGTGCTCTCGAACTTGCCGTCGTCGGTCTTGCTGTCCTTGTCCGGATCCGGGTCGCCGGCGTAGGTCGTCACATACACCGCCGGCGTCGTGGCCGCAGCCGAGAAGGTCAGCTGCTCGGTGGAGTCGCCGCTGATCTTGAACGAATAGTCGTCTGCGATAGCAGGCAGGGTCACGGTGGTGCCGCCGGTGGTCACCTTGCGCGGTTCGCCGGGCGTGCGCTCGACACTGAAGCGCGACTGCAGCCCGGCGGCCGAAAGCTTGTCGTTGATGTAGGCGGTGACGGCGCTCATCGACCGGGTTCCAGATATCTCCGACAGATCGAGCGCGATGTTGTGGGTGACTGTGCCGCGCTTGACGGTGATGTCGAATTTCACGTCGCCCTGGAAGGCGGCGACCTCGTCGCTGTGGCCGCCGGAATGGATCTTTCCGGTCTTGTAGCTGTAGATCGCCCGCGGCACGCCGACCTCGGACTTGTTGGTGATCATGGTGTCCCCGCGGGTGATCCGCATGGTCTCCATTTTCAGCTTGTCGGTGTAGCTGGTGATTTCGCCCAGGCCGCGGGTGAACACCGAGGCCAGGCGATTGACTTCGGTCTGGGTGACGCCGGTCGCCTTGGCCCGCTCGGCCAGGCCGTTGAGCGCGTTCAGTCCCTGGTACAGGGCAAAGAGCTTCTTGTAGTCGTTGCTGGCGCCCGGCAGGTCCAGCTGGGCGGCGCCTTCGTCGATAAAGCGGCGCCCGGCCATCGCCTGCTTGACCAGCTCGCTGGACTTCAGGGCGGTGGATGTTGTCGCCCAAGGCGGCGTCGGCGCGTACTTGGGCTTGCCGCCGACCGTGGAGCCGACGCCCTTCGCACCCGCGGAAGCAAATCCGCCGGTGCGTGCCTGGTAGAATCCCAGGAGGACGTTGCTGTCGATCGAGATGACCATGGGGGCCCTGGACGGAGTTCCGCGTCGAAAGCTTGCCTGACAAGGGCTGAGGAGTCGTTAAGCGCGACTCAGGCGGCGATCAGACCGGCCGCGACCAGCTGGCCCCTGGCTGCGGGGGCCAGAGCCTGCCACTCGTCCCGCAGAATTCCGAGCAGCACCACGTCGCGGGGCGCGCCGTCCTTGAGGACATGGCCGAGCAGATAGCCCTCGCGACGGAATCCTGTCGCGGTCTGGATCTTGAGGGCGGCGTCGTTGTCGGCCATGACCTCAGCCCAGACCTTGTGCAGACCAAGATCGCCAAAGGCGCGGTCGAGGCCCAGCACCTGGGCCGCACGGCCAACGCCCCGGCCCCTCGCCTCTCGATCACCGACAAACCAGTTCCAGGCGGCGCGCCGGTGGTGGCCGGACAGCCCGGTGAGAGTCAGCAGACCGGCCGGCCGGCCGCTACGCTGGATCATCCAGCCGCGCAGGTCAGGATCGTTGGAGAGTTGCGTGAACCAGGCGCGGTGGGCCTCACGCCCCGATACGTCGGCATCGGACATCCAGCGGGCCACCTCGGGCTCGCCGCGCCACCGGTAGAGAAGCTCCTCGTCGTCGGGAGCGAGATCTCGCAGTTCGATCATGCAGACGCTCCGCCCCGCAGCGGTCTACGATAGCGGCGCGTCGCGGCGGAACCGTGACGCGCCAACCTCATCAGCTCTTGAACAGCGACAGGATAATCTGCGGCTGCTGGTTGGCGATCGACAGCGCCTGGGCGCCGAGTTGCTGCTGAACCTGCAGCGCCTGCAGTCGCGCGCTTTCCTTGGCCAGATCGGCATCGACCAGATTGCCGATTCCGGTGTTGAGCACGTCGGACAGCTTGGACACGAACTTGTTGTGCGCCTCGATCTGCCGCGACTGCGCGCCCAGGTCGCCAAGGGCCTGGTTGACGTTGCTGATGGAGGTGGTCAGCGCCGCCTGAATGCTGGTGGCCAGTGTGGCCGTGGTGATCGAGGCCGTCGCCGCCATCGTCACGATGGCGCCGCCCAGCGCCATGTTCTTGCCCGACAGGGTGATGTGCGAGTTCGCGTCGGCATTGGCGAGGAACCGGATGCTGGCGCCCAGCGAACCGTCGAGCAGGTTGGCGCCATCGAACTCGGCGTCGTTCACCACCTGGGTGATCTGCCGGAGCAGGGCCTTGAAGTCCGAGTCGAGGGCGGTGCGGGCGACAGTGTCCAGCGACGGGTCCATCGCGGCCGTCACCTTCTCCTTCATCTGCAGCATCAGGTCAGAGACGGTCTCGCCGGCCGTCATCGCCACGTCGGCGATGGACTGGGCCCGGTCGAGGCTCATCTTGACCGCGCTGAGCGCGCCGAGATCGGCCCGCTGGGCCTGGGCGATGCCCCAGACCGAGGCATTGTCCTTGGCTCCCTGAACCTTCAGCCCTGTGCTGATGCGGTTCTGAACGCCGGCCATGTCGTCGTTGGTCTTGTTCAGATTCTGTAGCGCGACCAGGGCTGACTGGTTGGTATGGACGCTGATCGCCATAGGGCTTCTCCTAGCAAGGCGCTTCGCAGGGCGAGGCGACTCACCGAGCCTCCTCACAGGCCAAGCTGGCTGGAGATCGTGTGCGTATGGTTAACGCGCGTAAACCATGATGGCCGCCACGGCGGGGACCGTGTCGGGCGAAGCCTTGCGTTCGCCGCGGCAAGACGCCGCGACTGTTCGTCGTCAGGACTTCGAGTTGACGATATCGCCGGGGTCGTAAGCGGGATCGTCCTTCAGCCGCAGGACCTCTTCACGGGGAAGCTGCCGAACGACCTCGCCGGTGCGGCGATCGAGAGTCTTGTAGACGATGGCGCCGGACTGCTCATCTTCTTCGATGATCAGACGCAGATCCGCGGATTGGGGCGCGGCGTCCTTCGGCGGCCTGGGGGTGTCGGGACGGGTGATCTGCGGGGGCTGGAAGGCGCCCGTGGATGCAACCGGCGACAGGGGTGCGATGGCTTTCATCTCTCCTTACGCCGGCCTCTGCCGACCGACGTCTCTCTGAACGTGCGCGCGGCGAAGGTCTCGCGACCTTCGCCGGCGCGGCCGGGGCGGACGGCGATGGCCGCCCGCCCCTTTTGCGGCGCCCCTAGCGGAACAGTCCCAGGAGGGACGAGGTCGAGCTGTTGGCGATCGACAATGCCTGCACACCGAGCTGTTGCTTGGTTTGCAGGGCCTGCAGCTTGGCGCTTTCCTTGGCCAGATCGGCGTCGACCAGGTTGCCCACGCCCGCGTCGAGGCTGTCCTGCAGCTTGCCGACGAAGGTGAGGTGCGACTCCAGCGACTTCGAGCCGGTGCCGAGCTTGGCCAGAGCCGAGCCGACGTTCGAGATCGAGGTGCTGACGGTCGTGACCATTGCCGCCGCAATGGTGGCGGTGCTGAGCGAGGCCGTGGCGGCGACGGTGACGTTGGCGCCGCCGAGAGCCAGCGACTGCGCCGCCACAGTGATCTTGGAGGTGCCATCCGCGTTGGCCAGAGCCGTCACGGTGTTACCCGAAGCCTTGATCATGTTGGCGCCGTTGAAGTCGGCGTTGGTGACCGCCTTGGTGATCTGGTCACGAAGCGCCTTGAAGTCTTCGTTCAGAGCCGAGCGGCTGGTGGTGTCGAGCGTCGTGTCCGACGCAGCCAGGGCCTTTTCCTTCATCTGCAGAAGCAGATCGGAAACGGACTCGCCGGCGGCGATCGCGACGTCGATGGTGGATTGACCGCGCTGGAGCGAGTCCTTCACGGCGTTCAGGGCGTTGGACGTCCCGCGCTGGGTCTGGGCGATTGCCCAGATGGCGCCGTTGTCCTTGGCCGAGCCAACCTTCTTGCCGGTGTTGATCCGGCCCTGAACGTTGGCCAGTTCGTTGTTGGTGGCGTTCAGGTTCTGCAGCGCGATGAGCGCGCCATTGTTCGTGTTAACGCTGTTCAGCGCCATGACGATATTCCCTTCCAGGTGTCCGACGTCGTTTTGACGGCCGGGGGCATTTTGCCCGCCTGACTGGGAAGCAATCGCCGGGCCAGATTGGCCCTGCGAGCGATACGCCTCAAGTTATTGAAATTGCTGCGTTATATGTCTGTTAGGGATGGTGACGCCCGGCAATTTCTGCCGAGCTCGGGGCATGGGTGGCAATTCCTGCCGGGCGCCCCGGAGGAAAAGGCTGCCGGGCGGGGCTGCTGATGCCCCGCCCGGCGTCGCGGCCTACTGGAACAGTCGGGTCAGCGACTGGGTTGACGTGTTCGCGATCGAGAGCGCCTGGACGCCGAGCTGCTGCTTGGTCTGCAGAGCCTGGAGCTTGGCGCTTTCCTTCGCGAGGTCAGCGTCGACCAGATTGCCGATACCCGCGTCGAGGCTGTCCTGCAGCTTTCCGACGAAGGTCACGTGCGCATCGAGCGCCTTGGACTTGGTGCCAAGGCGAGCGAGAGCCGCGCCGGTGTTGGTGATGGAGGTCGAGACCGTCGTGATCATGGCCGCAGCCAGGGTCGACGTTCCGATCGAGCCCGCCGCAGCGACGGTCACGATGGATCCGCCCAGGGCCATGACCTCAGCAGCCACGGTGATCTTGGACGATCCGTCCGCATTGGCGAGGGCCGCGATAGCGGTGGCGCCGGTCTTGATGAGATTGGTCCCATTAAAATCGGCGTTCGACACGGCCTTGGTGATCTGGTCACGCAGGGCCTTGAAGTCCTCGTTCAGTGCGGACCGGCTGGTGGTGTCGAGGGTGGTGTCCGACGCCGCCAGGGCCTTTTCCTTCATCTGCAACAGCAGATCAGAGACGCTTTCGCCGGCGGCGATCGCCACGTCGATCGTGGAGCGACCCCGGTCGAGCGAATCCTTCACGGCGTTCAGGGCATGCGAAGTACCGCGTTGCGATTGGGCGATGGCCCAGATTGCGCCGTTGTCCTTCGCGCTGGAAACCTTCTTGCCGGTGTTGATGCGGCTCTGCGTTTGCGACAGTTCCATGTTGGTCGCGTTGAGGTTCTGGAGCGCGATCATCGCGCCCACGTTGGTGTTGACCGAATTCATCGGCGTTCCTTCCATTCTGGTCGGGGAGATGTCCGGCTTTTGCCGGCGAGCATTCTTGCTCACAGGAAGGCATCGCAAGGCCCGGGCCAGATCCGGTCGCCCCAGGCGAAGTAAATAGCGTTGATTTATATGGGTATTTTTCGACGAGCGCGGGAACTGGCGCCCGCTCAAACGCCAACCGCCCGGCGCGATTGGCCGGGCGGCAGAGTTTGCCGGAGATGTAGAATGCCCGGAGCGGTCAGGCCGCCTCGGCGCCGCCCGAAAGGCCGTTCATCATGATGCGGTTGATGTCGATCAGAGGCTCGATTTCCTCCTCGCGCCGGATCACCGAACTGGTATGCCGGCTGACCCAGAGACTTAGCGAGATGATCTGGGCGCGCAGCGGGATAGGCAACTGGTTGGCCGGGTCGGAGCAGTCGCTGGCCAGGGCCGACCACAGGCGCCGGTTCCAGTCGAGGGCCTCGATCCGGCCTTTGATGTCCGTGTCCGGCAGTTCAGCGGCCTGCATGAGGGCGCGCGTCACCTGACCAAAGAGGCGATACTCCGCCTCGCGCGGATTTTCAGCCCGCGCCGCGGCCTGCTGGTACGCCTGCAGCGACATTGCCCAACCTTTCGTCTTCGTACTCAATCAGCTTCCGGCACAGCATGAGCGCTTTGTAGTACTCCTTGCTCATGGCGTGTTTGGAGATGGTGACGCAGTCAGCCAGGACGTCCGGATTGCGGATCACGCCCATGAATTCCGAGAGCCTGCGCACGAATTCATCGTAGTAGCGGAGCGCTCCGGCCTCATCGAGATACATCATCATCACCGGAAAATAGATCATGCGGGCCGGGGTCACGGCCTCTTCCGGTTGCATGATGTCCTTCTCGCGCAACACGGACGCCTTGTTCTGAAGAACCAGGACCCCGCGCCGGTCGCCGTTCTGCACGACGGCGCCGTTGAGAACGAACTTCTCTCCGGGCTTCAGCGACAGTTTCAGCGGCAAGGCGGCTCACTCCGAAGTCGGGGGCGCGTTCGTCCGCGGAACCAACGCTCCGAAGAATCCACCCGCCCGATGAAGGGAACGCTAAGGTCGCACGGTTAACGGGACCTTGCCCAGCCCGCGACACCTCGCCGCTGGTTAATGCGCCATTAGGCATAACCGGCGCATCCGAAGGCGGTACCGTCGTCCCCGCGTTCACGGAGTCGCGCACGCATGCGCCAGCCCATACTCAAGCCGCAAACCTCGGCCATCGCGTTGGGCATGGAGCCTGTGCAGATCGCCGCCGCGGCGCCGCGCATGTCCGGCCAGGTCGCGGGCGACTCCGGTTCCCGAGCCGCCCTCGATCGCCTTCACGCCGCCGTTGCCGAACTGAAGGCCGTGGCGGTGCAGCCGTTGCTTCAGCAGGCGGTGGGCGCGCTTCAGGCCGACGACTTCAAAACCGGCGGCGACCTGGCAATCAAGGCGCTGGAGATGGACGAACGGAACGGCTTTGGCTGGTACCTTCTGGCCATCGCCCGCGAACGGGCGGGCGACTTCGCCCTGTCGGTCAAATGCTACGAATCGGCCCTCGCGCTGATCCCCGATCACGCCGAGGTGGCCAACGACCTTGGCCGCCTTGCCTACCGCATGGGGATGGTGGGAACGGCCGAGAAGCTGTTCGCCCACTATCTGGCCAACCACCCTGGGTCCTATGAGGCCGCAAACAACCTGGCCTGCGCCGTGCGCGACCAAGGACGGTTCGCCGAGGCCATCGAGATCCTGCGCCCGGCCATCCACGCGACGCCCGACAGCGCGCTGCTGTGGAACACGCTCGGGACTGTCATTGGCGAGGAGGGCGATCCCGCCACCTCGACCACCTTCTTCGACGAGGCGCTGCGGCTTGACCCGCTGTTCGCCAAGGCCCGCTACAACCGCGGCAACGCCCGCCTTTCTCGAGGCGACCGCCAGGGCGCGCTGGAGGACTGCGAAACGGCGATGCAAGCGGCCATGGCGCCGGAAGAGTGGCTGATGATGGAACTGGCCCGGTCGACCATCCTCATGGCGCTGGGACGGGTCGGTGAGGGCTGGGACGCCTACGAGGCCAGGCTGCAACCGGCGTTCGCCGACGTAACCCACTATCTGATCGACCGGCCCAAGTGGACGCCGGACAGCGACCTGGCCGGCCGCACCCTGCTCGTTATCGGCGAACAGGGTCTGGGCGATGAGGTGATGTTCGCAAACGTCCTGCCGGACCTGGTCGAGGCGCTTGGTCCCGAAGGCCGGCTGATCCTTGCCGTGGAGCCCCGGCTCGTGCCGCTGTTCCAGCGATCGTTCCCGGACGCGCTGGTCGGCCCGCACGCCACCTTCAAGGTCGATGCCCGCTCGGTGCGCGCCGTGACCTTCCTGGAAGACCTCCAGACGATCGATCTGTGGACCCCGATCGGCTCTCTGCTGCGCCGCTTCCGCCGGACCGTGGAGGCCTTCCCGGCCCGCGAACGCTTCCTGACGCCGAACCCGGCGCGCGTCGCGCACTGGCAATCCAAGCTCGCCCCCCGCCCCGGCCTGCGCGTCGGCCTGCTGTGGAAGAGCCTGCTGATCAACAGCGCCCGCCACCGCTTCTTCTCACCGTTCGAGCAGTGGGCGCCGATCCTGAAAACGCCCGGCGTCAGCTTCATCAACCTGCAGTACGGCGACTGCGACGCAGAGCTTGAGTTCGCCCGTCGCGAGTTCGGCGTTGAGATCTTCCAGCCGCCCGAAATCGACCTGAAGCAGGATCTGGACGACATCGCCGCCCTCTGCTGCGCCACCGACCTGGTGCTCGGGTTCTCGAACGCCACGATCAACCTTGCCGGCGCCTGCGGCGCGCCGATCTGGCTGATGACCGTCGACGGCGCCTGGACCCGGCTCGGGAGCGACGCCTACCCCTGGTACCCCCAGGCTCGCTGCTTCTCCTCGGGCGACTACCAGGACTGGACGCCGGTCATGGCCGAGGTCGCCGAGGCCCTGAAGCTTCGCGCCGGCTGACGGGAGACTGACCGCGATGGTCTTGGCGATCCTGCAGGCCCGCATGTCCTCCACCCGGCTGCCGGGCAAGGTCATGGCCGACGTTGCCGGCGCGCCGATGATCCTGCGGCAGATCGAGCGGCTGAAGCGGGCCCCGAGCCTGCAACAGATCGTCGTGGCCACATCCGAACAGTCCAGCGACGACGTGCTGGCGCAGGCGATGGAGACGTCCGGCGTGCCGGTGTTCCGGGGATCGCTGGATGACGTGCTCGGGCGGTTTATCGGGGCCATCGACGCCTTCGGCCCCGCCGGGGTGGCGATGCGCCTGACCGCCGACTGCCCGCTGGCGGACCCGGACGTGATCGAGGACACCTTGGCGCTGCGCGAGGCGACTGGCGCCGACTACGCCGCCAACGCCGGCGAGCGACGAACCTTCCCCAAGGGGCTGGACGTCGAGGTGTTCAAGGTGGCGGCCCTGCGCATAGCGGCGGCGGAAACGGACGCCCCCTACGACCGCGAGCACGTCACGCCGTTCCTCTATCGCCGACCGGAGCGCTTCGCCCTGGCCTTCCACCACCAGGCGGTCGACGAGGGCGAGGTCCGCTGGACCGTCGACCGGCCCGACGACCTGGTGTTTGTGCGCGCGGTGTACGACGCGCTCTATCCAGCCAGTCCGGCCTTCAGCAGCGACGACATCCGCGCCTTCGTCCGCGGCCGTCCGGATCTGCATTGCCTCGGGGGAGACCGCCGCCTGTGACCGCCCCGTCAATTCTTCTCCGAGACCTCACCCTCGACGACCGACAGCGTATCCTTGCCTGGCGCAACAGCCCGGAGGTCGCGGCCTACATGTACTCGGACCATGCGATCAGCCAGGTCGAGCACGACCGCTGGTTCGACGGCCTAGCCGTCGATGACCGCCGCCGCTACTGGATCATCGAGGTCGACGGCCAGCCGGTGGGGCTGGCCAATCTCGCCGACATCGACCGCACGCACCGGCGCTGCGCGTGGGCCTACTATCTCGCCAGCCCTTCGGTCCGGGGCCTGGGCGTCGGTTCTTTCGTCGAGTTCCAGGTCATCGAGCAAGTGTTCGGGGTGCTGGAACTGGACAAGCTTTGGTGCGAGGTCCTGGCCTCCAACGAGGCGGTCTGGAAGCTGCACATGCTGCACGGCTTCGAGCGCGAAGCCTTGTTCCGCCGCCATGTGATCAAGAACGGCGAGCGGGTGGACGTCATTGGTCTGGGCCTGCTGGCTGAAGACTGGCGGGCGCGGCGCGGGGAGATGGCCGAGCGCCTGCGGGCCAGGGGCTTTGACATCCCTTGATCCCAGGGAACGCCGGCGCGGCGAGCGGGTTGATTCCGGGAACACGGGCTCTCGCCCGCCATTCAGGAACCTCGCAATGACCCCTCTCACCGACTTCGAATACGAACCCCAGGATCGCGCCGAAGTCCTGGATGAAACGAACCTGACAGAGGACGGTCGGGAAATCGCCAACTTCGACGAGATCCCCGATGTCTTCGACGCCACCAGCGCCGAGGACGACGACCAGGGCATGGAGCCGGACGATGACGCCGCCGCCATCGGGGACAACCTGGACGGGGGCCGCGACGACGAAGGTCAGGATATCCGGCGCGAACCTCTGTCGGCCGAAGCGGACACCCCGGACGGCGTCCCGACAGATGCCGACAAGCCGTCGGACCTTGAGGACTCCAATCCGGCCGAAGACGTTGATTCCGAAGCCGATTCACACGTCGACCGCCAACTCGACAAGGGCCTGAAGGAAACCTTCCCGGCCAGCGACCCGGTGTCGATCAACCCCGGCGCTGATTGAGGCCCGCGGCATGAGCGCCTACCCTGCGGCCCAGGGAGACGCTCATGACCGACCCGAAAACCCCCGACCAGACCGAAAACGCGGAGGCCGATGCCCTGCTGGACGAGGAACTGGACGACAGTTTCCCGGCCAGCGATCCGCCCTCGTCCATCCTCCGCGAACCCGAGGAGCCGCCGAAACCGGCTTGAATGTCCGGCGGAGCGCTTTAGGCTGGCCCCAATTGAACGTTTGTTTGAGGTCGGCGCCGCCGCCTCGGGGGATGAAGATGAGCCAGCGCTTCGAAGGCACTGAAAACTATGTCGCGACCGACGACCTTAAGATCGCGGTCAACGCCGCCATCGCCCTGCAGCGTCCGCTGCTGATCAAGGGCGAACCCGGCACCGGCAAAACCGTCCTTGCCGAGGAAGTGGCCAAGGCGCTCGGAAGCAAGCTGATCACCTGGCACATCAAGTCGACCACCAAGGCCAGCCAGGGTCTCTACGAATACGACGCCGTCACCCGCCTGCGCGACAGCCAGCTGGGCGACGAGCGCGTGAAAGACGTCAAGAACTACATCAAGAAGGGCAAGCTCTGGGAAGCGTTCGAGTCCGACGAGCGCCCTGTGCTGCTGATCGACGAGATCGACAAGGCCGATATCGAGTTCCCCAACGACCTCCTGCAGGAGCTCGACCGGATGGAATTCTACGTCTACGAGACCGGCGAGACGATCGCCGCCAAGATCCGTCCGGTGATCATCATCACCTCGAACAACGAGAAGGAACTGCCGGACGCCTTCCTGCGCCGCTGCTTCTTCCACTACATCCGCTTCCCCGACGAAGAGACCATGCAAAAGGTCGTCGACGTCCACTATCCCGGCATCAAGCAGAAGCTGGTCGCCGAGGCGCTGCGCATCTTCTACGACATGCGCAAGGTCCCGGGCCTGAAGAAGAAGCCGTCCACGAGCGAACTGCTCGACTGGCTCAAGCTGCTGATGGTCGAGGACATCGACGAGGCCATGCTGAAGGAAAAGGATCCGACCAAGCTGATCCCGCCCCTGCACGGCGCGCTGCTCAAGAACGAGCAGGACGTCCATCTGTTCGAACGTCTGGCCTTCCTGGCTCGCCGCGAAGGCAGCGGGGCCCGTCCGGGCCAGTAGTCACGCACCCATCGGCTGAAACACGGGGACAGGGCATCGCACCTGTCCCCTTTTTCATGTTTGAAAGCCGTGTGTTACCGCGATTTCACTGGCCCCTCGCCCGCCGCTGCGCCACGTTTCGGACACAAACCGAAAGGGACTTGCCCATGAACCGCCCCCTCCTGCTGCTTGCCGGCGTCGCCGTCCTTGGCCTTGCCGCCTGTGACCATCCCGACGCCGAGCGGCAACGCGAGGCCAACGCCCTGAAGGTGGTCACTACGCTCGACTGTCCCGAGCGGCAGGGCGAGTTGAAGCGCAGCACGGCCTCCAGCGATGGCCTGTCCTGTGTCTACACGAGCGATCGCGCCGAGGTGACGCTGAGGGTCATTCAACTCGGTGAGGGAACGCCGTCCGACGCGCTGGCCCCCATAGAGGCGGAGCTCAAGGCCATTCTCCCGGACGTGAAGACGACCCCGGCCGCGTCGGGCGCCGACGAAGTCGATATTCGTCTTCCCGGCGTCAGCATCCAGGCCGGGGAGTCCGGAGCCAAGGTCCGGGCGCCCGGCGTCGAGGTGAACGCGGTCGACGGCGGCGGGGCGGAAGTCCGCGCCACGCGCAACTTCACCGCCAGGGTCTCCGGCGAAAAGGAGCGCGGCGAAGGGGTCTCGGCCCGTTACATCCTCGCCAGCGACGGCGCGGCCGGCGAGTGGAAGGTGGTCGGCTACGACGCTCGCGGCCCCGTTGGCGGTCCGCTGGTCGTCGGCGTGGTCAAGGTCCGCGAAAAGCAGGGCGAGCACGACGACGTCTTCAAGGACGTCAGCGACCTGGTCCGTCACAACGTCGGCGGACGCACCTCCAGGGCCGCAATCATAGTGGACTGACTTCGGTCACTTTGTAGGCCAGCATGCGGCCGTCCTCGTCGGCGACAGAGACGTATTCGCCCACCGAGAAGCTGTGCTCGCCCAAGCGATGCACCGGTTCGTCGTCGGTGTCGTCGGTGGCGTCATAGTCGAAGAACCAGACCTGACCTCGCCGCGCCAGGCGGCCGATGACCGCCTCTTCGTCGGGCGCGAACCTGCGCACCGAGCAGTCGGCCCGCACCTTGGCGAAGGCGTCGACGTCCAGCTTGCCATCCTCCAGCAACGGCGCGACCACGGTGTAGCCACGGTGGTCGTCGCCATCAGCGAACTCGGTGCCCGGGTTGCGCGCAAGGCGCATCACGATACGTGACAGAGTCATGGTATCCCTCGTCTTGTTGGTTTTAGTGGGACAGAAACAGCGACGGACCGTCGTTGTTCAGCAGCGTACGGGTCGTCCCGCCGAAGATGTATTCCTGCAGGCGCGGATGGCCGAAGGCCCCGGCCACCAGGATGTTGGCCGACACCTTGGCGGCGCCGTCGAGCAACAACTGTGCGGCGTCGCCGCTCTCGTTGATCAGCATGACCTCGGCGACGACGTTGCGGGCGGCGAAGAAGGCCTTGAGACGGTCGGGGTCAAAGCTGCGGGACGACGCGGCCGGTGCTGCCAGAATCACTACGCGCGATGCCTTCTCCAGCAGCGGCAGCGCCGTGCGCGCCGCGCGCGAGGCTTCCTTGCCGCCGTCCCAGGCCACAGCCACCACGCCGTCGGCGCTGAGGCCGGGTCGGGCGACGATGGTCGGCCGCTGCTCATCGGCGACCATCTGCTGGAAGGCTTCGGCCAGCGGCCCTCGGCCGCGGGCGGCCTCGGTGTCGAACAGGACGACGTCAGACAGACGGCCTTCCATTGAAAGCCCCGCCCAGACCGGTGTCTCGAGCCCAATGAAAGTCGTCTTCGCATAGCCACAGGCAGAGCAGGCGGCGCGGGCGGCGCGCTCACCTTCGGCGGCGGCTTCTCTCAGGCTGTCCATGGCGGTGATCTGCACGCCGCCCATGAAGCCCTCTCCCATCCAGGGCATCAGGTCGGCGATGTCGGCCGGCGCGTGCACCGCCGCGACCTCGGCTCCGAACGGCGCCGCCAGAACTGCAGCGTACTCCAGAACCCGCGCATCGTGCGTGCCGCCGGCCAGCGGCGCCATGATCCTCGCCCAACTCATTCCTGGCTCTCCCTTTGTCTTCACAATGGCCGCTTCAGGCAGAACCGGTCATTGATCTTTGTCAACCAATGCGCCAGTTGAAGCGCCCTCCCGTATGTAAGGAACGAACTGGTGGCGAAAGGGCTGCGTGGCGCGCAATCGCCGAGGAATGCCCCCCGGGCCTGGCAGCGGATGCTCTCGGGCCGGCGGCTTGATCTGCTGGATCCCTCGCCGATGGACATCGAAATCGAGGACATCGCCCACGGCCTGGCGCGGGTGGCCCGCTGGAACGGGCAGACGATCGGCGAGCACGGCTTCTCGGTGGCGCAGCATTCGCTCGTGGTCGAGGACATCGTCGCCCACATCCAGCCCGCGGTGGACCCCAAGTGGCGCCTGGCCGCCCTCCTCCATGACGCCTCCGAGTATGTAATCGGCGACATGATCAGCCCGTTCAAGGCGGCGCTTGGCGTCAGCTACAAGGACTTCGAAGAACGGCTCGAACACGCCATTCACGCCCGCTTCGGCCTGCCGGCGAAAACACCGGTGGCGATCAAGAAGCTGATCAAACAGGCAGACCGCGCCTGCGCCTATTTCGAAGCCACCCAGTTGGCGGGTTTTGGCCACGATGAGTCCCTAGGGTTCTTTGGCCCGCTTCCCGCGGGTCTGTCACTCGTCCTCGAACCAATGCCGGCGCGTGAGGCCCAGGACCGCTATGTCCACCGCTTCCACGTTCTGTCGGAGGCGGCAGGGTTCGAGCCGGTACAGGCGGCGTTCGATACGGAGTAGGTTCGCGTGACCCTGATCGTCAGTCCCTTGCGCGATGTCGACACCGTGGTCCGGTTCAAGAAGCCGTCGCATCTGATCACCTTGCTGGATCCGCACATGATGGGCGACTGTCCTCGCGGCTTCCGCCCCGACCGCCATCTCAAGATCGCCGTCGATGACGTCTGGGAGCCGCAGGTCGGCAAGACCCTGCCGGCGGAGGACGTCGTCGAGGACGTTCTGGCCTTCGGAAAGACCTGGACCGGCAAATCGCCGATGCTGGTCCACTGCTGGGCCGGCGTCAGTCGTTCGACGGCCACCGCCTTCATCCTGGCCTGCCAGCGCCTGCCGGAGGTTGACGAGGTGAAAATCGCCCAGGCGCTGCGCAAGGCTTCGGCGTCGGCGACGCCCAATCCGCTGCTGATCCGCCTCGCCGACGACATCATGGGCCGAAAGGGCAAAATGGTCGACGCGGTCACCGGTATCGGCAAGGGCGTCTACGCGTATCCGGGATCGCCCTTCGAGCTGGGCCTGAAGTTCTAGACATGCCCTCCCCGCCGGCGCCGGTCGGTGTTACTCAGGGTCTCAATGACCCTTTCCGTCGTCATCGGCCTGTCGGCCGTCACTGTGGCCGTCCGCAATGGCGAGGCCGTGGTCCTGACCGTCCGCCCGCATGACGCGGTCACCGACCGGGCGACCACCCTGCCCGGCCTGCCGTCCGGACCATTCCACCCCGAGGGTCACCGCACCTTCGAGATCGCCCTGCGCGCCTTCGTGACTGAGCAGACCGGATTTGATCTCGGCTACGTCGAACAGCTCTACACCTTCGGCGACAAGGGCCGCGACGCGCCGCGCGCCGAGGTCGGGGCCGGGGCGGCGCGCGTCGTCTCGGTCGGCTACCTGGCCCTGACGCCGGCCGCCGTCGACACCGATGGCCTGGACACCGCCTGGGCGCCCTGGTCGCGGTTCTTTCCGTGGGAAGACTGGCGCCAGGGGCGTCCGACCCTGATCGACGAGGCCATCGCCCCGGCGTTGCGCCGCTGGGCCGGACGCGACGAGAGCCGCATCGCCCGCGCCCGCCTGCTGTTCGCGCTGGACGGCGCCGGCTGGAACGAGGAGCGGGTGCTGGACCGCTACGAGCTGCTCTACGAAGCCGGTCTCGCCCCCGAAGCCGCCCGCGACCAGTCGCGCGACCGGGGCGAGGACGCCATCGAGCCCCGCGCCCTCTCCGCCGCCCTGGGCGAGCCGATGCTGTCGGACCACCGGCGCATCCTTGCCACCGGCCTTGGCCGCCTGCGCGGCAAGCTGAAGTACCGCCCGGTGGTGTTCGAGCTGATGCCGGCGGAGTTCACGCTCTCGGCGCTGCAGCGGGCGGTGGAGGCCATCGCCGGGGTGCCGCTGCACAAGCAGAACTTCCGCCGCGTGGTCGAGCGCATCGACCTGGTCGAGGGCCTGGGGCGCATGGACACGGAGACCGGCGGTCGGCCTGCCGAGCTTTTCAGGTTCAGGCGCGAACTGCTAACCCAGCGCCCGGCAGGCGGGCTGAGCCTACCGCTGCTGAGAGACTGATCGGCGGCTCAAGGCGCGCCCGGCACGCCCAGTGTCGCCGCCACGGTGATGGAGATTTCGCGGTCCTGCATCCGGGCTTCGGCGATCAGAGCGGCCAGACCCTTGAGCCATTCGCGCAAGGCCTCCGGCAACGGCCAGTCGCCGGTCAGGTGTAGGTGATAAGGCGGCTCGACACCGTTGACGCCGCCGGCGACGATCGAGTCGTTCAGGGCGTCCCAGTTCCGCCCGTGCCAGGCAGGCGCGCCCAGGGCCTCCAGAATTCCGTCGAAGACGTCGTCTTCCGAGAGCCAATCGACCGCGTCGATGACGATCGTGCGCATTACTCAGCCGCGATCTGTTCAGGCTCCGCCGCCTTGGCCGCCTCCCGCGCCTGCCACTTGGCCTTCAGCGACGCCGAGGTTTCGCGCGAGCCGTCGGGACTCCAGCCCGGGCGGCCGAACAGGTAGCCGATCACCTCGCGTGGAGAGCGGGCGCTCAGGAGGTCCTTGCCGATGCCGATCCACTCATGAAAAGCCACGCGCAGGATGTTGAAATCGCCCAGGTTATGGACCAGTCCATAGCGCGGCGGTTCCTTGTCGTCCTCGGGGATATAAGTGCCGAACATCCTGTCCCAGATGATCAGGATGCCGGCGTAGTTGGAGTCGAGGTAGCGCGCGTTGCGGGCGTGATGCACCCGGTGGTGCGAGGGCGTATTGAACACCGCCTCGAACCAGCGCGGCAGGCGGTGGATAGCTTCGGTGTGGATCCAGTACTGGTAGACAAGGCTGATGCCCTTCTGCACAGCGATCATCGCCGGCGGAAAGCCCAGGAACGCCATCGGCAGCCACAGCAGCCATGAGCCATTGACGCCGCCCGTCCAGGTCTGCCGCAGGGCCGTGGCCAGGTTGTAGTGTTGCGAGGAGTGGTGATTGACGTGGCTGGCCCACCAGAACCGGCGCTCGTGCGACAGGCGGTGGAACCAGTAGTAGGTCAGATCCTCGAGGAAGAAGATCGCCACCCAGGCCCACCAGGCGGTCATCGGAATGTCGAACAGCCGGTGATTCTGCCAGATCCAGACGGTGGTCCCGACGACGACCGCGGCGGTCAGGCCGCCGGCGATGGTGCTGCCCAGCCCCATCAGCAGCGAGGTGGCGGTGTCCCTGGCCTCGTAGTTGGCCTTCGCCTTGCGCAGGCGACCGAGCACGATCTCGGCCAGGATGGTGATCACGAACACCGGAATGGCCCAGGTGACAGGATCGAACGGCGGGATGATCGGATCGAGCGTCATGCGGCGATGGCCTCGTTGTCGTCTTGTGGCGGCCAGGGATTGACGCCGCTGACTGTCAGCGCCGCCACGGGCGCGGCCGGGTCTCGCAAACGCAGGCGAACCTTGCCGCCCCGGACGGGCGCCTTGACCGCCTCCTCCCAGGCCAGCGTGCGCGCCACCCAGGAATCGCCCAGCCGGAACAGCACCAGCGCCCGGGCGCCGGCGCGCGCGACGACGCCGCAGCCGTCGGCGGCGAGCCACAGCTGATCCGGCGCGTCGTCGGGAAACTCGTCGGCGAGCATGGCCCGGGCCGACGCCTCGTCGAGCGCAGGCGCAGGGCGGGCGATCCGCGCCCAGGCCGCCACGGCGACCATCATGGCCACGGCCACGGCCGAGCCGATCAGGATGTAGAGATCTTCCACGTCGTTCGCCTTCTTCCCCGGCGCGGAGTTTCTACCGGCCCGCCTCGGCGTCAACAGAAAAGCCCTCCCCCGTCGCCGGGGAAGGGCCTGACCTGTCGTCGTACGCCCCTCGCGGAGCGGGCCGCTAGAAGCGGCGGACGTAGGCGATCGAGAATGAGTCGGTTCCGCCGTAGTTGGTCCAGTCGGCGCGAACACCGTCGTTCTCGGTGAAGAAGCCCTTCACGCCGAAGCCGACAGCCGAGTCGCTGCCGCTTTCCGAAACAGCGCCGCCGCCGGCGTCGGCCTCGACTTCAAACGTCGCGTAGCCCGCGCGCATGAAGATGTCGATGCGGTCGCTGACCGGCCAGTTCAGGACGACGTAGCCGGCGGCAAGGCTGGTCATCTCCACCTTCACCGGCGTGCCGAGGAAGTCGACGGTGTCGTCGGACAGGCCGAGCGCCAGCTCGCCCTCGATGCCCAGGTTCGGCGTGAACAGCGCGCCAACGCGAATCTGTCCCAGTCCGAGGTTGGCGTCGAGCTCTTCCACGTTGACGCTGGTGTAGCCGATGTCGGCGTACCAGTTGGTTTCAGCCGATGCCACGGCCGGCGCAGCCAGCAGCGCGCACGCGGCGGCGGCCGCGATCACGTAGGTCTTCATGATGAGTATTCCCCCAGTGAGTACAAAATTTCGATCACAACCTGACCGACCCATCCCGCGTAAGGCCATTCCCCTGCGTACGGCAAGGAAAAGCCCTCTCCCGTCACCGGGAGAGGGCCAACCGTGTCTTTTGCCCCACACTGGGGCGTGGCCGCTAGAACCGGCGAACGTAGGCGATGGCCCACACGTCGGCTTCGCCGCCATCGGCGTCGTGGCGGGTCCAGTCGACGCGCACGCCGTCATTGGCGGTGAAGAACGCCTCGGCGCCAACGCCGTAGGCGACGCCGTCGCCGCTGACGCCGGTGCCGCCGACGTCGATATCGGTCGTGGAGTAGCCCAGGCGCGCGAACAGGTTCACCGATTCCGAGACCGGAGCCTTGACCACCGCGAAGGCGGCCAGCTCGTTGCTCAGTTCGACGGTGACGCCGAGGACTTCGTCATCGGCGATGCCGAAGGCGGCTTCGGCTTCGAACGCGAAGTACCGGTTCACCTGGACGCCGAGGCGGCCCTGGATCGCGCCGAGGGTCACCGGGTCGACGTCGACCGAGGCGTAGCCGATCGTGCCATAGACCTGGGTCTGGGCGTGGGCCAGAGCCGGAAGGCCGAAGAGCGCGCCGGCGGCGACGGCCGCAACGATAAGTTTCTTCATTTTGTAGGTCCCCAACTTTCGCGCATCTTCTGCTTGTGCGCCCATTTCGAGTACCGGTGTTTTTCTTTCTCGACAACAAAAACCCCTCCCGAAGGAGGGGTCTCCGCCCGATCAGAGGTGTCGGAACCTATTAGAACTTGCGACTGTAACCGATAGACCACACATCCGCCTCGACGTCGTCGTGGTCATGGCGGGTCCAGTCCAGCCGGATTCCGTCCTGCGCGGTCACATTGTACTGACCGCCCACGCCATAGGCGAACCCGTCCGACTTGACGTCGCCAAGCGAGGTTTCAAACTTGGCGCCGGTATAGCCGGCCCGGGCGAACAGATCGAAGCTGGGCGAAATCGGCGCGGTCACGACGCCGAACACGCCGACTTCGTGCTTCATCTTGACGTCGATGCCCGACACCGTGTCGTCCTGGATGCCGAACGCCGCCTCACCTTCGACGGCGAGGACGGGATTGAACTTGTAGCCAACGCGCCCCTGGAGGGCGCCGATGTTGGCGCCTTCGGCGTCGACGCCGGCGTAGCCGACCGTTCCGTAGGCCTGGGCCTGGGCGGCGGCGGGCATGGCGGCCAGCGAAAGCACGGCGGCCGAGGCCGCGATCATGAGAGTTTTCATCGTCATAGTCTCCTTGACGCTTTTCAGCTCCCCAGCTGCCCATCGGGTAGGAGGCAAACGCGGCGGAGGCGGGACGGTTCAGCGGGCGAAATGAGGCGGAATTGTTTCGTGGCCGAACGGCCACAGCGGCGCCGGTGGGCTGACGCCGCGTCCATGCGTGCTATCTATGCCGGTCAAATCACCAAAGCGCCGCGACCACGCGGCCATCGTCGGGACATCGCCACCGTGCACCAGGCCGTCATCGCCGCCACCGGTCTCCATACACCGGACCAAAGCATCTCCAACGCCGAACTGGTCGACGCCTTCAACAGCTACGTCGAACGCTTCAACGCCGCCAATGCCGACGCCATAGCGGCCGGTGAGGTCCAGGCCCTGGCGCCGTCATCGCCGGAGTTCATCGAGAAGGCCTCGGGCATCAAGTCGCGCTTCGTGGTCGACAAGGCCGGCATCCTTGACCCGAACGTCATGCGGCCAAACATCCCCGAGCGGTCCAACGACGAACTGTCCATCCTGGCCGAAATCGCCGTCGAGGCGGCGAAGGAGGCCATCGCTCGCTGGGGCAAGCCGGCGAGCGAGATCGACGCGGTGATCTGCGCGGCCTCCAACATGCAGCGCGCTTATCCGGCCATGGCCATCGAGGTGCAGCAGGCGCTGGGCATCGGCGGTTTCGCCTTCGACATGAACGTGGCCTGCTCCAGCGCCACTTTCGGCATCAAGACCGCCGCCGATTTCATCGCATCGGGCTCGGCCAGGGCGGTGTTGATGGTCAATCCGGAAATCTGCTCTGGCCACCTGAACTTCCGCGACCGCGACAGCCACTTCATCTTCGGCGACGTGGCCACGGCGGTGATCATCGAGCGGGCCGACCTGGCCGGAGACGGCGTCGGCTGGGAAATCCTCGGCACGCGGCTGAAGACCCAGTTCTCCAACAACATCCGTAACAACTTCGGCTTCCTCAATCGCGCCGCGCCGAAGGGAATCGACGCGCCCGACAAGCTGTTCGTCCAGGAGGGCCGCAAGGTCTTCCGGGAGGTGGTGCCGATGGTCAGCGAGATGATCCTCGAACACGCCGGCGACATCGGCGTCGATCCCACACGCCTCAAGCGCATGTGGCTGCACCAGGCCAACATCAACATGAACGAGATGATCGGCCGCCGCGTGCTCGGTCGCGACCCGCTCCCGGGCGAGAATGTCATCATCCTGGACGAATACGCCAACACCTCCAGCGCCGGCTCGATCATCGCCTTCCACAAGACCTGTGACGACTTCGCCCCCGGCGAGACAGGGCTGATCTGCAGTTTCGGAGCCGGCTATTCGGCCGGCACGGTCTTCGTCAGGAAGCGGTAACGCAGCCTAGCCGTTCTCGGACGGCCTCAGCGCCTTGTTGCGGAACCACTTGGAAATGGCCCACTTCTGGCCCGAGGTCGGCGGCGCGCCGACGTGCAGGGTCATCGGATCGACCGAGCCGTCGGGCTTCACGCTGTCAAAGATCAGGGCGCAGCCGCGCGGCGGCTTGTAGCCGACCTTCAGGTGCGGAAACTCTGTGGCCCCGCCTTCGAAGCCGTCGTTGAGATAGACCAGCAGGGTCCGCACCCGCTGACCAAGTTTCTCCAGGATCGGCGCGTTCGGGAGAGTCTCGGGGATATAGTCGACATGCGGCTTGTAGACCTCGCCGACGGCGTAGTGGAGCACGCCCAGCGCTTCGCCGTTCTCGGGCGGCATTTCGGCTGCCGCGGCCAGGCGCGCGCTGACCAGTTCCAGGATCACGTCGCTGTCGACGAGGCCGAAATGCATGACGGTGTTGGTCCGCTCCTCGCGCACCGTCTCCAGTCCCTCGTCGTCGAGGACCTTGCCGCGGGTGAGAGTCGGGGCGGCCATGGCGATGACGTAGTCGCAGATCCAGGGCTCGAGCAGGCCATCCAGCATCCACACGTTGGGATCGCTACGGTCCTGGTGCTTGTGGAACGGTTTGGCGAAGTCCGAAAAGTCCAGGGAGGCGGCGACCTGCTGCCAGTCGACATCCGGGGTCTGCGCGACGTGATTCTGCAGGTAGAGCGCGGCGGTGTGCGAACCGAGCTGGGCGGCCTTGGCAAGCGCTGGACCGGAGCGGGAGAGCAGTCCCAGCTGGCAGGCCGCGCGGGCGTCGCCACGCTCGGCCAGCGCCACCAGCCAGACCACAGCCTGGCCCAGGTCGCGCGGCGTGCCGATTCCGCCGGCATGGATGACCGAGGCCACATGCAGGGAGAACGGATCACCGGTCCGGGCGGCGATGACCACCTTATCCACCCCGGCAGCGGGGTTCGGGGGCAGGCCGTATCCGATCAGTTCCCACAGCCCCAGCCGCGCCACCGCCGACGCCTTGCCGGAACGGGCGGCCAGGCCCATCCAGTGCATGGCCTGACCCGGCTCGCCGGTTTCCTCGAAGGCGAGGGCGACCTGTTCCTGCGATGCGGGATCACCGGCCTTGGCGGCCGCGACGAGAGTCTCGGGCGTGTTCATGCCCACCTTCTAGCCGCTCGATGCCCCCTGCCGCTAGCCGTCCGAAGCGGGTGCGGGAGGCGCGGCAATCCGGGCCGCCTTCCAGTTCATGGCGTTGCGGATGCGCCAGCTGACCGACGGGTGGCTGTAGAACAGGACCTCCTCCAGCCCCCCGGGCGTGGCGGCGCGATACTCCACGGTCTGGACCAGCGCCCTGGCCAGACCGTCCGGCTCACCGGCTACCTGAAGGGCGTAATTGTCGGCGTCCGCCTCCGCCAGCCGGGTGATGGAGTTGAAGGCTGGCGTGGCTAACAGGCCCAGAACCGACAGCACGGCCATCAGCACCGGCAGCCCGGCCGGATCGGCGATGCCCTTGACGTCACGGGCGCCCAGAAGCTTCGCGGCCAGCGGAAACAGACGGTCTGCCGCCCAGAAGCCGATGACCAGCAGCACCGCCATCGCCGCCAGACGCGACAGGACGTGGCCCCGGGCATAGTGGCCCATCTCGTGGCCGACCACGGCGCGGATCTCGGACATGTCCGCCCCGGCCTTCAACATCGTATCGCTGATGTTGATCTGGGCCGACCCGAACAGACCGGTGACATTGGCGGTGTAACGGTTGGATTGTTTGGACCCGTCGTAGATAAATATCTTGTCCGACGGCACGTTGTTGGCGTTCGCCATCTCGACGATGGCGTCCCGGACCGGACCGGCCGGCGCGGGCGTATAGCTGTTGAACAACGGCAGCAGGAAGATCGGCGCCAGCACAAGCACCAGCACCATCGTGACGGTGGCCACGCCGCCGGACCATATCCACCAGGTCTTCGGCGCCCTACGCAGCAGCCAGTAGATTACCGACAGGACGATACCTGACACGACCACGCCCAGCCCCGCGCCGACCGCCCATTCGCCGAGCCATCCGCCGAGCGGCTGACTGGTCAGGCCATAGGATTTCTCGCGGAACCAGTCGGCGTAGATCGACCAGGGCAGGCTCAGCAGCTCCTCGAGCAGGAGGGCCACAGGAAGCACCGCCAGCGCCGCGATCCAAGGGCGAGGCCGAGTCCGCTCAACGCCGTCGCGCAGCCTCACCAGCACGCCGGATCGGATCACCAGCCAGGCGACCGCGATGGCGACCAGCGTACCCCACAGCAGCAGCCAATGGCCGCCCTGCGTATAGGCCGTGGCCCTGGCGTGCACTTCGGGCGGCAGCGTGGCGAGATAGCGGGCCGTTTCGGCGGCCGGATCGAAGGCCTGGATAATGGCCATGGGCGTCCCCTCCCCTGTGTGAGCCGGAGGAGGCCATGCGCCGGCGGACCTGTCAGGTGAATTCGCGGTCAGAAAGGCGCGATTCGAGGGTGCGTCGGCGCGCTTCGCGATTTCCCCCCTCGCTAGAAGCCGGGTGTCGGCAGACCGACGAAGGTGAACAATGATCGTCGGAACCCGGGGACGGAGCATGAGTGACGGGACAGGCGAGGAAGCAGCGAGCTTGAGCCGTCGCCGGCTTCTGACAGGATCGGGTCTGGCGCTCGGCGTCGCGGCGCTGGCTGACACCGCCCGCGCCCGGGACCCGGCCTCGGCCGAACCGGCAATCCCGCCGGAGGATCCTGACTTCTACGATGGCGACGTCGCCGCCGAACCGCCGCTCCAGCCGCCGACGTCCTGGCCCGGCGCGCCGGACTGGCAGCGGGTACGGGCGCAATGGTCGCTGGACTGGAGCCAGGTCGACCTGTCGGCCATGCTGTTCGCGTCCAACCCGCGCATCGTCCGCGACGCAATCGCCCGCCACCGCGACGGGCTGGATCGCTCGCCCGTCACCTATCTGGAAGCCCGCAACCGCCCGCTTCAGAACGCCGCCCGCGCTGCGGCCGGCGCCTATTTCGGGGTCAAGGCCGACAACATCGCCCTGACCGAGAACACCACCACCGCCGTGGCCCTGGTCTATGCCGGCATCGGCCTGCGCTACGGCCAGGAGGTGCTGACCACCGTCCACGACTACTACGTCACCCACGAGGCCGTGCGTCTGGCGGCGCTGAAGGGCGGCGGCACGGTCCGCAAGATCAGCCTCTACGACCAGGCCGCCACCGCAACGGTCGAGCAGATCGTCGGCCGCATCGTCAGCAACGTCCGACCCGAGACGCGCGTGCTGGCCCTGACCTGGGTGCATTCCTCGACCGGCATGAAGCTGCCCATCCGCGAGATCGCCGCCGCGCTGGCGCCGATCAACGCGATGCGAGGCGAGCGCGACCGGGTGCTGTTCTGCGTCGACGGCGTCCACGGCTTCGGGGTCGAGAACACCACCCTGCCCCAGCTGGGCTGTGACTTCCTGATGGCCGGCTGCCACAAGTGGCTGTTCGGCCCGCGCGGCACGGGCGTGATCCTGGGCACCGACTACGGCTGGTCGCGCGTGACTCCGACCGTGCCGAGCTTCCTGGCCCCCAACGCCTACGGCGCCTGGCTGGGCGGCTACGACCCCGGCCCCACCACCGGCGCGCGGATGACGCCGGGCGGCTTCAAGGCCTTCGAGCACGTCTGGGCGCTCAGCGAGGCGTTCGGCTTCCACCAGTGGGTCGGCAAGGCCAATATCCAGGCGCGCACGCACGAGCTGGCCTCACGCCTGAAACACGGATTGCGCCAGATCCCGGGCGTCATCGTCCGCACGCCGGTCGATCCGCGCCTGTCCGCCGGGATCGTCAGCTTCGACGTGGCGGGCCTGTCGGCCGACGGCGTGGTGCGCCGCCTTCGCAACCAGCGGGTCATCGGCTCGGCGGCGCCCTACGCCACGCGGCACGTCCGCCTGACCCCGTCGATACGCAACACGCCCGAGGACATCGACTTCGCGCTGAACGCGGTGTCCCAGGTCAAGCGCGTCTGAGTTGACGCACCGCAAGGACGCGGGGCGGTTTCGCGGTAGGCTGGCGCCTTCGAATGCGAGGACCTGCCGATGACCCGCCTGAAACTGCACCGCGAAAGCCATCTGGTGTCCCGGATCGGCTGGCTGCGCGCCGCCGTGCTGGGGGCCAATGACGGCATCGTCTCGACGGCCAGCCTTGTGCTGGGCGTCGCGGCGGCTTCCTCCGGCAAGGGCGAAGCCATGCTCGCCGGTATGGCGGCGCTGGCGGCCGGAGCCATGTCGATGGCAGCGGGCGAGTACGTTTCCGTCAGTTCGCAGTCGGACACCGAGAAGGCTGACCTGGCGCGCGAGACGCTGGAGCTCAACACCGACGTCGAGGCGGAGAAGGACGAGCTGACCGGCATCTATGTCGCGCGCGGACTGGACGAACCGCTCGCCCGGCAGGTCGCCGAGCAGCTGATGGCCAGGGACGCGCTGGGCGCCCACGCCCGCGACGAGCTCGGCATCTCGGAGATGACTACGGCCCGACCCATCCAGGCCGCCCTTACCTCGGCCGGCACCTTCGCGGTCGGTGCCGCGGCGCCGATGCTGGTGCTGGCCCTGACGCCGATGGCCTGGGCGAGCGCGGCGGTCAGCGTCTCCTCGCTGGCGTTCCTCGCCCTGCTGGGCGCGGTCGGGGCCCGGGCCGGGGGAGCCAGCGTCTGGCGCGCCACCGTCCGCGTGACCTTCTGGGGCGCCCTGGCCATGGCCGTCACCGCCGGCGTCGGCATGCTGTTCGGTGCAGTGATCTAGAAGACGATCCGCCAGAGCAGGCCCTCGGCCCCGCCGTAGGCCGCCGGCTTGGTGAAGCGCTCGATCAATCGGCCGCCGTTGGCGACGATCACCCGGTGCGAGGCGACGTTCTCGGGATCGGTGGTCAGGTCGATCCAGCGCAGGCCGGTCTCCGCCGCCAGCGGCAGCAACAGGCCCAGCGCCGCCGTCGCGTGCCCCTCCCCGCGCCGCCACGGCACGACCGCATAGCCGACATGGCCCAGCACGTGCGGCGGCAGAACCTCGGTCCCCGGCGCCCAGCGAAAGTTGATCGACCCGACGAGGTCGCCGTCCCACAGCCAGCGGTAGTACCCGGGCAGCCGCTTGACCATGGACCCGTCCGGCAACTGGACGTCGCCGGCCAGGCCGTCCGGATCATCCAGCCCGGCGAGAAAGGCGTCGGAGTCCGCCGCGATCTTCTCCAGTTGCGCCAGCCGCGTCGCCTCGCCGCCCGCGGTGGTGTCCGGCGACCAGCCGCGTTCCAGCGCCGCGACATAGGCGGGCAGGTGTTCATGCGCCGGGATGACGAGGGTCAGGGGCATGCACAGAGCCTGCCTCACCTTCACGCCAACTCAAAGTCCCGCTCATCCCGGCAAATGCCGGGACCCAGTTGCGAGCGTCGCGTTTGGGTCAGGATCCTGAATACTCAGGCTGAATCTGGGTCCCGGCATTCGCCGGGATGAGCGGTGGAATAAAGTTCTAGCTCTTTCCAGCCAGCGCCGCCTGGGCCGCCGCCAGACGGGCGATCGGCACGCGGAAGGGCGAGCAGCTGACGTAGTCGAGGCCGACGCTCTCGCAGAACTGGATCGACGCCGGGTCGCCGCCGTGCTCGCCGCAGATGCCCATCTTGATGCCGGGACGGGCCGCGCGGCCGCGTTCGGCGGCGATGCGGATCAGGTCGCCGACGCCTTCCTGGTCGAGGCTGACGAACGGGTCCTTCTCGAAGATGCCCTTGTCGATATAGGCGCCCAGGAACTTGCCGGCGTCGTCGCGGCTGATGCCGAAGGTGGTCTGGGTCAGGTCGTTGGTGCCGAAGCTGAAGAACTCGGCCCCCGCTTCGGCCAGATCCGCGGCGCGCAGGGCGGCGCGGGGCAGCTCGATCATCGTGCCGACCTGATACTCGATCTCCACGCCCTGCTCGGCCAGCACTGCCCTCGCCGTGCGATCCGTCAGCTCACGGAGGAACTTCATCTCCTCGCCCTTGGCGACCAGCGGGTGCATGATTTCCGGCACCGGCGCGGGACGCCCGGCCTTGGCGATCTCGCAGGCCGCCTCCATGATCGCACGGACCTGCATCTCGTAGATCTCGGGATAGGAGACGCCGAGGCGGCAGCCCCGGTGGCCCAGCATCGGGTTGGTCTCGTGCAGCTCGCGGGCCCGGCGCATCAGCTTGGCGGCGTCCAGGCCCGTGGCGGCGGCCACGTCGGCCATGCCCGCCTCGTCATGCGGCAGGAACTCGTGCAGCGGCGGGTCGAGCAGCCGGATGGTGACCGGCAGGCCTTCCATGATGGTGAACAGCTCGACGAAGTCGGCCTTCTGGAACGGCGCGATCTTGGCCAGCGCGGCGCGACGGCCCTGCTCGTCGTCGGCCAGGATCATCTCGCGGACGGCGACGATGCGGGTCTCGTCGAAGAACATGTGCTCGGTGCGGCAGAGGCCAATGCCCTCGGCCCCGAACTGCCGCGCCGTCTTGGCGTCCAGCGGCGTCTCGGCGTTGGCGCGGACCTTCAGGCGGCGGACGCCGTCGGCCCAGACCATCAGCGAGGCGAAGTCGCCGGTCAGCTCCGGCTCGATCATCTTGACCGATCCGGCCAGCACCTCGCCGGTCGAGCCGTCGATGGTGACGATCTCGCCCAGGCGGAATTCCTTGCCGCGAGCGCGGAACAGGCCCTCTTTCGGGAAGATCTGGATCTCGCCGGCGCCGGAGACGCAGGGTCGGCCCATGCCGCGCGCCACCACGGCGGCGTGGCTGGTCATGCCGCCCCGGGCGGTGATGATGCCGCGCGCGGCGTGCATGCCGTGGATGTCCTCGGGCGACGTCTCCTCACGGACCAGGATCACCGCCTCGCCGGCCGAGCCGAGCTTCTCGGCCTCGTCGGCGTCAAAGACCACCTTGCCGGTGGCGGCGCCGGGGCTGGCGGGCAGGCCCTTGGCGATCACGTGGCGCTCCGCCGACGGATCAATGGTCGGGTGCAGCAGTTGGTCCAGCGCCCCGGGCTCGATGCGGGCCACGGCCTCGTCACGGGTGATCACCCCGCCGTTGGCCATCTCCACCGCGATCTTCAGCGCCGCCTTGGCGGTGCGCTTGCCGTTGCGGGTCTGCAGCATCCAAAGCCGGCCCTGCTCGACGGTGAACTCCACGTCCTGCATGTCGCGGTAGCGGCTTTCCAGCCGGGCGGCCACGTCGCGGAACTGGGCGAACACCTCCGGCATCGCCTCTTCCATCGAGGGCGTGATGTCGCCCATCTCCTCGCGCGCCACCTTGGTCAGTGACTGCGGCGTGCGGATGCCGGCGACGACGTCCTCGCCCTGGGCGTTGATCAGGAACTCGCCGTACAGCCGGTCATCGCCGGTCGAGGGGTTGCGGGTGAAGGCCACGCCCGTGGCGCTGCTCTCGCCCATGTTGCCGAACACCATCGACTGGATATTCACCGCCGTGCCCCAGGCCTCGGGGATGTCATGCATGCGGCGATAGAACTTGGCCCGGTCGTTCATCCAGCTGGCGAACACCGCGCCGATCGCGCCCCACAGCTGCTCCTGCGGGTCCTGCGGGAAGGGCTTGCCGAGCTCGCGCTCGACCGCCTTCTTGTAGTCGGCGACGACGGCCTTCCAGTGTTCGGCGGTCAGGGCGGTGTCGACGGTCAGGCCCAGGCTGTCCTTGTGGTCGTCGAGGATCTCCTCGAACATGTGGTGGTCCAGATCGAGCACCACGTTCGAGTACATCTGGATGAAGCGGCGGTAGCTGTCGAAGGCGAAACGCTCGTCACCGGACAGCTTGCCCAGCCCCTGAACCGTCTCGTCGTTGAGGCCCAGGTTCAGGACCGTGTCCATCATCCCCGGCATCGAGGCGCGGGCGCCCGAGCGCACCGAGACCAGCAGCGGGTTGGACGCATCGCCGAAGGTCTTGCCGGTGATCTCCTCGACCTTCTTCAGGCCGGCGTCGACCTGGGCGGCCAGCTCGGCGGGGTACTGCTTGCCGTTGGCGTAGTAGTGGACGCAGGCCTCGGTGGTCACCGTGAACCCCGGCGGCACCGGCAGGCCCAGCATGGCCATCTCGGCCAGGTTGGCGCCCTTGCCGCCCAGCAGGTTCTTCATCGTCGCGTCGCCATCGGCGCCGCCGCCGCCGAAGGCGTAGACCCAGCGGGTGGTGGTCAGGGTGTCAGCCATAAGCAGTCCGTCCTCAGTTCCACTTTATCTCTCCCTTCCTCCTCGATGGAGGAAGGGCCGGTCCCGTTCTTCCCCCTTCCTCCTCGATGGAGGAAGGGCCGGGGATGGTGGTGAGGCCGAAGCCTGTCCGGAAGGGCGCAAGAGGCGCTGCGCCTCGCTGAGCCCATCCTTCAACGCACCACTTCCACCACCACCCAACCCTCCTCCATCGAGGAGGAGGGCTTTGAAGGGCTACCCCGTCACCAGCGAGAAGTCCGCCACCCGGCCCATCGCGGCCTGGACCTGTTGCAGAAGCCGCAGGCGGTTGTCGCGTTCGGCAGCGACGTCGCTGTTGACCAGCACCCCGACGAAGAAGGCGTCCACCGGCGCGCGCAGGGCGGCCAGCGCCGTCATGGCGCCGGTGAAGTCCTCGGCGGCAAGCGCCGCGTCCAGCTTCGGCCCGAGCGCGGCGAGCGCATCGAACAGCGCGCCCTCCTCCGCCGGCGCGGCGACGCGCGAGGGCTCGCCGGTCGGCAACGGCCCCTTCTTCTCCTCGGCCTTGAGGATGTTGGCGGCCCGCTTGTAGCCCTGCAGCAGGTTGGTCCCGTCCTCGGTGGCGAGGAAGGTGGTCAGGGCCTCAACGCGCGAGACGATCCGCACGAGGTCGTCGTCGGCTTTCCCGTCGATGGGCGCGAACACGGCATCCACGAGATCGCCCCGCTTGCCCTGATCCTTCAGCGCGACCTTCAGGCGGTCGGCGAAGAAGTTTAGGAGGTCGCCGACAATTGCTGACGGCGCGGCGCTTTCGAAGCCGTCGCTCTCCCGGAACAAGCCCTTCGCTTGCGAGGACATCAGGTCTGCCGACGAGCCGATGCCGGTCGTGGCGATGCCGGTGTCTTCGAACTGCCAGCTTACCGAAAAGATGCGCCCGCGATTGTAGACGAGTCCGAAGAGCGAGTCGGCGAGTACGCCGGTCATCGGGACGCGCGCCTTGTTCTCAAGCACCGTCCGGATCACCCCCAGCGCCGCCCGTCGCAGCGCATACGGGTCCTTGCTCCCCGTAGGCTTCTCATCGATCGCGAAGAAGCCCACAAGCGTGTCCAGCTTGTCAGCCAGCGCCACGGCCACGCTCAGCGGCGCGGTGGGGACGGCGTCGCCGGGGCCTTGCGGGCGATAGTGATCACGGATGGCGTCGGCGATCTCGGCGTCGAGACCGAATTCGCGCGCATAGTACCCGCCCATGATCCCCTGCAGCTCGGGGAACTCGCCGACCATCTGGCTGGCGAGGTCGGCCTTGGCCAGGCGCGCGGCCTCCGCGGCCTTGTCCGGATCGGCGCCGACCAGAGGCGCAATCTCGCGGGCCAGGGCGACGATGCGCTCCACCCGCTCGGCCATGGTGCCGAGCTTGGCGTGGAAGGTGACGCCGTTCAGCTTTTCCAGCCAGGGCTCGAAGCCGTCCTTGACGTCTTCCGACCAGAAGAACCGCGCATCGCTCAGCCGCGAGGACAGCACCTTGGCGTTGCCGAGCGCGATTTCCTTGCCGCCGTCGGCGGCCTGGATGTTGGCGACCACCAGAAAGTGCGGCGCCAGCCCGGCCTCGCCCGGCCTGCGGACGGCGAAATACTTCTGGTGCGTGCGCATCGAGGTGCGGATCACCTCGGGCGGCAGGTCGAGGAAGGCCGGGGCCATGTCGCCCAGGATCGGGGTCGGCCATTCGGCCAGGCCCGCGACTTCCTCCAGCAGGCCCTCGTCCTCGACCAGCTCCAGCCCGCGCGCGAAGCACAGGGTGCGGGCGCCCTCCAGGATGCGCGCCTTGCGCTCCTCGACGTCGAGCACGACGAAGTGGCCCATCAGGGCGTCCTCGTACTCGGTGAAGTCCCGGGCCCGGAACACCCGCTTCTCGGCCATGAAACGGTGGCCTTCGCTGAGGTCGCCGGCGACGATGCCGTCGATGTTGAGCGGCACGATCTCGCGGTTGAACACGCAGAGGATCCGCTTCAGCGGCCGCACCCAGCGCAGCTTGCCGTGCCCCCAGGTCATCGACTTGGGCCAGGGGAAGGACCGCACGATCTGCTCGACCAGCTCGGCGATGATCTCGCTCGTCGGACGGCCGGTCTTCTGGATGACCGCGAAATAGACGCCGTCCCGCTCGACCAGCTGCTCGCGGGTCAGGCCGGTCTTGCGCAGGAAGCCGTCCATGGCCTGGTCGGGCGCGCCGACCTTGGGGCCTTTCAGCTCGTCGTGCACGTCCGGCTGGGCGATGGGCAGGCCCTCGACCACCAGCGTCAGCCGGCGCGGGCCGGCGAAGGCCTTCAGGCCCTCGGAGATAAGCCCGGCCTTGCCCAGCCCGTCGCGCGCCATGCGCTCCAGGTCACGCGCCGCATTGCCCTGCATGCGCGCGGGGATTTCTTCGGAGAACAGTTCGAGCAGCAGCTGGGGCATCTTTACTCTCCCTTCCTCCTCAATGGAGGAAGGGCCGGGGATGGTGGTGTATCCACTGACAGGGAAGGCGAAGCGCTGGTGGGCGCCGCCCTCTTCCCGGTGCGACCGAGAATGATCTGGCCAATCCGCTCGGCCACATCGAACGGACGACCGTAAGCGAGGTCGTCACGGATGCGGATCACGCGATAGCCTTGCGACTCGAGCCACGCGTCACGTTCGGCGTCTTTGAGCTGTGCCTCGGGCAGGTCGTGACGGCGGCCATCGACCTCGATCACCAGCGATGCGCCGTGATGGGCGAAGTCGGCGATGTAGCGTCCGATCGGAGCCTGACGCCGGATGCCCAGATCGAGCTTGCGCAGCGCTTCCCACAGCTTCTTCTCGCTGAGGGGCATCGCCTTTCGCAGACGGCGCGCACGTTTCGTAGCGCCGGGCGCATGATGATCGTGGTCGAATGGCGACGACGGTTCGGAGACGCCGGCGCCATACGGCGCCCCACGCCCAAACGCAGCGGCCACACCACCACCCAACCCTCCTCCATCGAGGAGGAGGGCTTTGGGGAGTTGATCCACCGAGGCTACGGCCCTCACGCCGCGTTCCTCCCCTGTTGATCCACCCAGGCCTGGGCGCACAGTTTGCAGAGGTCGCGGATGCGGCCGATGTAGCTGGCGCGTTCGGCGACCGCGATGGCGCCGCGGGCGTTCATCAGGTTGAACAGGTGGCTGGCCTTCAGCACCATGTCGTAGGCGGGCAGCACCAGATGGTCGCCCTGGTAGCTGCGATCCAGCATCAGCGGCACCTGCCGCTCCATGTCCTCGAACTGACCCTTGAGCACGGCCACGTCATAGCCGTGGAAGTTGGCCTCGGAATGCTGGCGCTCGTTGTCGAGGAAGACGTCGCCGTAGGTCAGCGCGCCCAGCGGGCTGTCGGGGTCGTTGTAGGGCAGGTCATAGACGTTATCGACGCCGAACACGTACATCGCCAGCCGCTCGAGGCCGTAGGTCAGTTCCCCGGCCACCGGGAAGACGTCCAGGCCGCCGACCTGCTGGAAGTAGGTGTACTGCGACACCTCCATGCCGTCGCACCAGACCTCCCAGCCCAGACCCCAGGCCCCGACGGTCGGGTTCTCCCAGTCGTCCTCGACGAAGCGGATGTCGTGCAGGCGCAGGTCCAGGCCGATGGCCTCGAGGGAGCCGAGGTAGAGATCCTGCATGTCGGCCGGGTTCGGCTTCAGGATCACCTGGTACTGGTAGTAGTGCTGGAGGCGGTTGGGGTTCTCGCCGTAGCGGCCGTCGCCCGGCCGGCGCGAGGGCTGAACGTAGGCGGCGTTCCACGGCTTGGGGCCGAGCGCGCGCAGAACCGTCGCCGGATGGAGCGTTCCCGCCCCCACCTGCTCGTCATGGGGCTGCAGAATCAGGCAGCCGCGGTCGCCCCAGTACTGGTTCAACCTCATGATAAGGGCCTGAAAAGACCGGGGTTTGGCGTCGGAGGACATCGCTCTCTTCGCGGTCGCAAAAAAGTCGGCGGACCATAGGGCCCGCCGACTGTCGCTTCAAGCGATGAAAGCCCTTGCGGGCCGCGACCTAGGGCGCGGTCGGCGCGCCTTCGGCCGTCACGTCCATCGCCGGTTCGGCCATGGCGGCGGCGGCCCCCTCGGGGGTCAGGACCGCGTCAACGACGAACAGAACGCCGCTGGTGGTCTTCACGTCCGCGACCAGGATGTTGGCGGTGTTGGCCTTCAGGCCCTCGCCGCTGCCGTCCAGCACCAGGCCCGAGCCGGCCACGGTGTTCACCGGCCCTTTGGCGCCGGCCAGCTTGTCGGATTCGATGGGGGTGTTGATCAGGTGATAGACCAGCAGACCCTGCAGCGCCGCCGGGTCCTTCATCAGCCGGTCCAGCTCGCCAGCCGGCAGCGCGGCGAAGGCGGTGTCGGTCGGGGCGAAGACGGTGACCGTCTTCTGCGCCTTGATCAGCCCCGTCAGGTTGGTGCGGTCGAAGGCCTTGAGCAGGGTCTTGAACTGGCCCGACGCCTTGAGCGTCTCGATGGTGTCGCCGCTGGCGACGACCGTTATCGAAGGGGCCGCGACAGGCGCGGCGACGGGCGCGACCGTTGCGGCCTCGGGCGCAGTCTGGGCCAGCGCGGGAGCCGCGACACAGGCCGCGAGGGTCAGGGCGACGGCGAAACGCATAACAGTCATCAAAAGGTCCTTCTGGAGTCACGAACCGGGCCCGCCGATGAGCGGGCCCGGGTGCGAGGCGTTTAGGTAGTGGCCGGGAAATACGGCTCCCGTTTGACCGGCGCGGGGACTTTGCAGGGCAAGAGTCAAACGACCGTTAGCAATCAAACCGGCGCCCCCGCCAGAGGGCGGAGGCGCCGGCGATGCGATTGCCCGATTTCCGGACGATCAGCTCTGCGGCTTGGGCGAGGGTGTCGCCGGATCGGGCGGGGCGTCGCCCGGCAGGATCCTCGACGGCTTGAGCGGATCGAGCTTTTCGGCCGGCCGCGGCGTCGCCGGAGCGGTCGCCGCCGCGTCAGTGGTGACGCCGGTCGTTGCTGTGGCCGCGACGGATGGCGCGGTCTGCGGCGTCAGCACCTTGTCGACCACATGGATCACGCCGTTTGTCGGCCGCACATCGGCCTGGACGATGGTGGCGGTATTGGCCATCAGCCTCTCGCCGCTGCCGTCAACGATGACCTCGCTGCCGGCCACGGTGCCGACGCCGCCCTTGGCGCCCTTGATCTTGCTGGAATCCACGCTGGCGTTGACCACATGATAGGTCAGCAGCTTCTGCAGCGCCGCAGGATCCTTCATCAGCCGGTCCAATTCGCCGGCCGGCAGGGCCGCGAAGGCCGCGTCGGTGGGGGCGAAGACCGTCAGGTTGCTGTTGGTCTTCAACACGCCGGTCATGTTGGCCGCCTCGAGCGCCTTGACCAGCGTCTTGAACTGACCATTGGCCCTGAGAGTCTCGACGATATCCCCGCGGGCCGTCAGGGCCGGCGTCGCGGCGGCCGCCGCCGTGTCCGGGGCCGGGACGGTGGTCGTCGGTACCGCCGGGGTGACGGCCGGCGGGGTCGCCACGGGCGGCGAGGTTTCGGTCGGCAGGGTTGGCGGCGTCTGCGCCTGGGCGGCGCCGGCAAGCAAGGCAGCCGCGGCGGCCGCGCCCAGAAGGCGGGTCATGGTCATGAGCTTGTCCTCTTCGGTCAGGTTCGCACAGGCCTAGTTGCCCGCGGGCGCGGTCCGCTTGCCGCCGTTGGAAATTGGCGCGCCGTAGCGGGCGCGATTTTCGGCGGTGTCCGGAATGGGGCCGTTAGTGACGACATTGGCGTCGCCGGGCTTCAGCATGGCGGCCTGCTCGGGCGACACCGAATCCCGGCGCACCACCATCGTCCCGGTAGCGGGATCAAAGGTCATGGCCGAGGCCGGCGTGCCCGACTGGTCAGCGGCCGGGGCGGGTTGCGTCGCCGCGGCCGGCATGTCGGCGGGATTGTGCATCGTGGCGGGATCCTGGGCCAGCGCCGGTCCGGCGATGAACGCCGTCACGGCCGCCGCGGCGAGCAGGCGAATGGGGGTCATGGCTTTCAAATTCCTCCGTGGTGACGCATCCGCGTCAGCCCCCGACCCGGCTAAACTACGCGCCGACCCCGGATCGGGTTCCCCGGACCCTGCTCGCCGGGCCTATTTTCCCAGGAAGACGAAGGCGGCCCCGGCGGCGATCAGCGCGAAGCCGACCAGCGTCGACCACTTCAACGCCTCGCCAAGATAGAGCACCGAAAAGACCGCAAAGACCGTCAGGGTGATGATCTCTTGCAGGGTCTTCAGCTCGGCGGTGGACCAGACCGCCGAGCCGATCCGGTTGGCCGGCACCGCCAGCATGTACTCGGGAAGGGCGATGAGCCAGCTGACGCCGATGGCCAGCCAAATCGCCGTTCCCTTGTGCTTGAGGTGGCCGTACCAGGCGAAGGTCATGAAGACGTTCGAGGCCAGCAACAGCAGGATGGGCGCCACGCGCGGCCAGAGCGTCTCGGACATGGCGGTTCTCCCCCTCCGCACATCCTGTCGGGAGTCGTCGACCTCCGCGACGGCCTCGGGCGCCCATTTTTCGGGCGCCGCTTCACGAGCCCGCCCAGGGATTGGGCGAAATCCGGGTTTCGCCCCCGTTCATTGTGCAGCGCACACGCCTGGGCAAGCCCCCCCGTTAGCGTGACCGCAGATCGGGGGGCGGCGCGGCCAAGCATCGCGCCTCTTCGCCGGTCGCCACGGGAAAGACAGGGGCGCGTTCCGGGTAACCGGGGCGCGGGAGCAAGGCGGATGAAACTGATCATTGCGGTGGTCAAACCCTTCAAGCTCGACGAGGTGCGTGAAGCGCTCGTCGGCGCCGGGGTTGAGGGCCTGACGGTCTCCGAAGTGAAGGGTTACGGCCGACAGAAGGGCCAGACCGAGATCTATCGGGGCGCCGAGTACCAGGTGAACTTCGTGCCGAAAGTGAAGCTGGAGGCCGTGGTCGACGACGCCGCCGCGGCCAAGGCCGTGGAGGCCATCAAGGCCGCCGCCGCCACCGGCAAGATCGGCGACGGAAAGATCTTCGTCCTGAACGTCGAGGACGCCGTGCGGATCCGGACCGGTGAAACCGGTTCGGCCGCGCTCTGACCAACATCATCGGGACAAGGGGATAGCGACGATGAAATCAACACTTCTCGGACGGCTGGCGGCATTGACCGCCGTCGCCGTACTCGCCGGAGCGCCGATGGCGGCTCCCGCATTCGCCCAGGAGGCTGCGCCTCCCGCCGTCGAAGCGACCGTCGCGGCCCCGGCCGAGGCGGCGCCGGCTCCGGCGCCCGAAGCCGCCGCTCCGGCGGCCGCCGAGGCGCCGACCATCGAGACCTCGATGAACAAGGCCGACAACGCCTGGATGATGCTCTCGGCGCTGCTGGTGCTGCTGATGATCATCCCGGGCCTGGCCCTCTTCTACGGCGGCCTGGTCCGCCAGAAGAACATGCTGTCCATGCTGATGCAGGTCTCCACGGTCACCGTGGTGGGCATGATCACCTGGGCGCTGTGGGGCTACAGCCTGGCCTTCACCGACGGCGGCACGGCCGACCTGTTCGTGGGCGGCCTCGACAAGATGTTCCTCAAGGGCGTGGACACGTCCTCGGAAGTCGGAACCTTCTCGGTCGGAACCAACGTCCCGGAATTCACCTTCCTGGCCTTCCAGATGACCTTCGCCTGCATCACCGCGGCCCTGGTCCTGGGCGGTCTCGCCGAGCGTCTGAAGTTCAGCGCCACCGTGATGTTCGCGGTCCTGTGGCCGATCCTGGTCTACTACCCGATGGCCCACATGGTCTGGTGGTGGGCGGGTCCCGACAGCGTGGCCCTGAACCCGGAAGCCCCGATCCAGTCGGGTCTGCTGTGGAGCTGGGGCGCGCTCGACTTCGCCGGGGGCACCGTGGTCCACATCAACGCCGGTATCGCCGCCCTCGCCGGCGCCCTGATCCTCGGCAAGCGTTCGGGCTACCAGAAAGAGCCGATGCCTCCGCACAGCCTGACGCTGACCCTCGTCGGCGCCGGCCTCCTGTGGGTGGGCTGGTTCGGCTTCAACGCCGGCTCCAACATGGAAGCCAACAGCTACGCCTCGCTGGCCATGGTGAACACCTTCCTGGCAACCGCCGCCGCCGGCTTCTCCTGGATGGTCGTGGAATGGGTGACGCGCAAGAAGGCCTCCATGCTCGGCCTCGCCTCGGGCATCGTCGCCGGTCTCGTGGCCGTCACGCCGGCCGCCGGCTTCGCCGGACCGATGGGTGCCATCATCCTGGGCCTCATCGTCAGCCCGATCTGCGTGGTCTTCTGCTCGGCTATCAAGAACGCGCTGAAGTACGATGACAGCCTCGACGCCTTCGGCATCCACGCCATCGGCGGCATCGTCGGCGCCATCGCCACCGGCCTGCTGGTCAACCCCGAATGGGGCGGCGCTGGCGTCGTCGACTACACCACCTGCGCGGCCGATGGCGACATCACGACCTGCGATAACGGCGTCTACGTCATGGCCACCCAGGTCATGGCCCAGGTCAAGGCCGTGGCCTTCACCGTCGTCTGGTCGGGCGTCCTGTCCTCGCTGGTCTTCTTCATCATCAAGTACACGGTCGGCCTGCGGGTCAGCCCGGAGACGGAAGAAGAAGGTCTGGACATCACCGAGCACGGTGAACGCGCCTACCACGCCTGATTGATACCTGAAGCAAGCGTACCGGGGGCGCGGATCCGAAAGGGTCCGCGCCCTTGGCTCTTGGGGCCGGTGACATGCACTTCAGTGCGTGTCCCCATCCACCCAAAGCGGCAGGGGACACGTGCCCAAGACGGTACATGTCCCCGTCAGCTCAGCCGGCAGCGCCTCACCCACCAGTCGGGCCGCATTTGCTCCAGGCGCTCGGCCAGGCCCTCGGCTTCAATGTCGCCAGCGCATAGGGCGAAGCAGGTGGCGCCCGAGCCACTCATTCGGGCCAGCAGGGTCTCGGGCTCGCCACGCAGGGTTTCCAGCACCTCGCCGATCGCCGGCGCCAGACGCACGGCCGGCGCCTCCAGATCGTTGCGGCACCAGCTGAGGATGGCGGCCATCTCCTCAGGGCTCTCGAAAGCGTCAGGCAGCGGCGGCAGATCGTCGCCGCCGGGCGCCCCCGCTTCGTCATAGGCCCGGTAGACCGCACCGGTGGACGAGGGGACCCGTGGATTGACCAGCACAGCGTCGATCGGCGCGAAGGCCGGCGGCGCGCTGAGGCGGTCTCCCCTGCCCCGCGCGATGGCCGCCCTGCCCCACAGGCAGACCGGGCCGTCGGCGCCCAGCCGGGCAGCGATGGCGCTCAACATCTCGTCCTGGATGGCGAGGTCCAGCGCCGAGTTCAGCAGTCGCAGCGTCGCCCCCGCATCGGACGAGCCGCCACCCAGGCCCGCGGCCACCGGCAGCTGCTTGTCGAGCAGCAGCCGGAACGGCGGCTGGGGCCGCTTCACATGTTCGAAGAGCGCCCGCGTCGCCTGGACGACCAGGTTGTCGGCCCCCTGCTCGATCAGGGGGCCGAACGGCCCGGTGACCTGGAACTCCGGCGCCTCGGCCGCCTGCACCGCGACCGTGTCGCCGACGTCGGCGAAAACCATCATGCTGGCCAGCGGATGATAGCCGTCAGCCGCCAGCGGCCCCACGTGCAGGAACAGGTTCACCTTGGCCGGTGCGAAAGCGGAGAGGCTCATGGGGCAGGTCTACTTCGAACCCGGATGCCGCACCACAACTGTCATCCCGGACGCAGCAGGAGATCCGTTTCGGTCGGGATGACAGTGAAGATCAGTTCGCCGCCACCGCGCTCGCCGCGACCGGCGGCAGGCCGGCCTTCAGTTTGGTTTCAGCGTCGGCCTTGATCTCGGCGGGCGGGTCGAGCGTGAGGGTGCGGCTCCACTGGAAGCGGGCCTCGATCTGCCGGCCGACGCGCCAGTAGGCGTCGCCAAGGTGGCTGTTGATCTCCGGATCGGCGGGCGAGAGCAGAACAGCCTCCTCCAGCTTCTCCACCGCCCGGCGGAAGTCACCGATACGAAAGTAGGCCCAGCCCAGGGAGTCGACCATGGCGCCCGAGCGCGGGTTGGCGGCGACGGCCCGTTTGACCATGTCCATGGCCTCGGCCAACCGCTCTCCGCGGTCGATCCAAGCGTAGCCGAGATAGTTGAGCAACTCCGGCTCGTTGGGCTGCTGGGCCAGGGCCGCCATCAGGTCCTTCTCGGCGGCCGGCCACTGACCCGAGCGCTCCAGGGCGATGCCGCGCATGTAGAGCAGACGCCAGTCCGGCTCGCCGCCGGCGCGGCTGATGACTCCATCCAGCACCTCCGCTGACTCGGCGAACCGCCCGTTGGCCCGCAACAGGTCCGCGTAGGTCACCGCCGCGTCCCGGTCGTCCGGATAGGCTTCATAGGCCTGGCGCGCCATGCCCAGGCCCCGGTCGGCGTCCTTCGCGGACTGGTAGCTCCAGGCCAGTTTGGCCCGGGCGGAGGCGTAGTAGGGAGAGCCGCTGGGGATGGACGCATAGGCTTCGCGAGCGCCGTCGGCGTCGTCAAGCGCACCCAACACGTCGCCCAGCAGCACGCGTGTGTCCTCACGTGTCGGGTCGAGGTAGAGGGACATCCGCACATAGGCCAACGCCATCTCCGACTGGCGTTCGCCCGCCATGGCGGTGGCGAAGGGCAGGAAGGCGCGGGCGGCGCCTTCCCGAAGGGTCGGCAGCGGCGGCGCCTTGCCGCGACGGGCGGCGCGTTGGCGGGCTGTCAGCAGTCCGGAGTCGCCCGGAGCCTGCTGCAAGGCACGGTCGTAGAGCGCGACAGCATCTGCCCGGCGCCCGCGCCGCTCCAGAAAGGCGCCGTGATCGAGGATGAACAGCAGCCCGGCGTCGCCCAGACTGGTCAGGGCCATGTAGTCGGTCTCGGCCTCATCGTATCGCCTGGCCCGCTCGAACAACTGGGCCTGACCAAGCTGGCCGAACACCTCGACCAACCGGTCGCCGCGCAGGTCCGGACGCGCCACCGCGCCCTCCTTGTCGCCGGCCGCCGCCGCCACCCAGGGCGCGAGCAGCGCCGCCACCGGCCGGTGCGGCATGGTGACTGCTCCGCTGGCCAGAATGTCCCGGGCCTCGCCGGCCCGGCCGTCTGCCAGGGCGTCGACGACCTTTTCCAGCGCGCCCAGCCGCTGGAGGTTGACCCCGGCCTCCTCGCCGGGGGCCAGCCGGGCGGCGCGTGGCACGTCGCCGGCGAACACCGCTGCGATGAAGGCGCGGGCGCTAATCGTCTGACCGTCCGCGTCGATGTCAGCGGCCGTGGCGCGGTCGAAGTAGTCCAGCGCCAGCTCATTGCGTCCGTTCTTCATCGCCGCCTGCCCGGCCAGGAACAGGCCGTAGGACGATCCCCGATCGCTGTCGCCGAACGCAACGTCGGAGGTCGGCGCCTCGGTTTTCGCCGGCTTGGCGGCGGCGGGCGCGGCCAGCGCCGCGACGGCGGCGGCAAAGGCGAGCGGAGCAAGGGCGGGCAAGGCGTGACGCAGCTTCATAGCGCCCACCTTGCCGCAAACTTGGGCGGCGGCAAGGCGGATCGTGTCTCGGGTGAGGTGCGCGACCTACATGTTCGGGTAGTTCGGTCCGCCCCCGCCCTCGGGTGTCGTCCAGACGATGTTCTGCGACGGGTCCTTGATGTCGCAGGTTTTGCAGTGGACGCAGTTCTGGGCGTTGATCTGGAACTTCGGATTGTTCCCGGCCTCGTCGTACAGCACCTCGTACACGCCCGCCGGGCAGTACAGCCGCGCCGGCTCGCCGTAGCGGGGCAGGTTGACGTTGATCGGCACCGACGGGTCCTTGAGCCGCAGGTGCGCGGGCTGGTCTTCCTCGTGGTTGGTCGCCGACAGGAACACCGAGCTCAGCTTGTCGAAACTGATCACGCCGTCGGGCTTGGGATAGGCCAGCTGCGGGTAGTCCGCCGCCAGCCCGGTGGAGGCGGCGTCAGTCTTCTCGTGCTTCAGCGTGCCCAGGAACGAGAAGCCGCCCAGCAGATGTGTGCACCACATGTCGAACATGCCGACCGCGCCGCCCAGGAAGGTGCCGAGCTTGGTGAGCAGCGGCTTGGCGTTGCGGACGACCTTCAGTTCCCTGGCGATCCAGCTGCCCTCGAAGGCGGTCTGGTAGCCGGTGAGTTCGTCACCCTGACGGCCCTCGCCCAGCGCGGCGAAGGCGGCCTCGGCGGCCAGCATGCCGGACTTCATGGCATTGTGGCTGCCCTTGATGCGCGGCACGTTCACGAAGCCGGCCGAGCAGCCGATCAGCACGCCGCCCGGGAAGCTGAGCTTCGGGATCGACTGCCAGCCGCCCTCGGTGATGGCGCGGGCCCCGTAGGCGATGCGCTTGCCGCCTTCCAGGTAGGGCTTGACCGACGGGTGGTGCTTGAACTGCTGGAACTCGTCGAACGGCGACAGCCAGGGGTTCTTGTAGTTCAGGTGCACGACGTAGCCGATGGCCACGTAGTTCTCCCCGAAGTGGTACATGAAGCTGCCGCCGCCGGTCTTGTCGTCCAGCGGCCAGCCGGTGGTGTGCTGGGCAAGGCCCGGGCGGAAGCAGGCGTCGGGAACCTGCCACAGCTCCTTGATGCCGATGCCGTACTTCTGCGGGCTCTTGCCCTCGCGCAGGTCGAACTTCGCCTCCAGCTGCTTGGCCAGCGATCCGCGCACGCCCTCGGCGATGAAGACGTACTTGCCGTGCAGTTCCATGCCGGGCTGATAGTCGGGCTTCTGTTCGCCGTCCTTGCCGATGCCGACGACGCCGACGACGACGCCCTTCACCGAGCCGTCCTCGCGGTAGACCAGGTCAGACGCCGCGAAGCCCGGATAGATCTCCACGCCAAGCGCCTCGGCCTGACCGGCCAGCCAGCGGGTGACATTGGCCAGGGAGGCGATGTAGCAGCCGTCGTTGTGCATGAACGGCGGCAGGGCGAACATCGGCAGGTCCAGTTCGCCCTGCGGACCCAGCAGGAGGAACTTGTCCTTGGTCACAGGCGTGTCGAGCGGGGCGCCCAGCGCCTTCCAGTCAGGAATCAGCTCGTTCAGCGCTTTGGGGTCGATCACCGCACCGGACAGGATGTGGGCGCCGACCTCGGACCCCTTCTCGATCAGCGCGACGGAGACCTCTCGGCCCTGCTCGGCCTCGAGCTGCTTGAGCCGGATGGCCGCGGCCAGGCCCGAGGGGCCGCCGCCGACGATGACGACGTCGTACTCCATGGACTCGCGTTCGACGGCGTCTTCGGACATGGCTCGATCCCCTGTTGTTTCAGGGTCTTATTCCGAGGCGACGCAAGGGTGGTCAAGTCGGAAAGCGGTATTGCGAGCCGCTCGTAACTAACTCTGCCAGGCCTGCCGCAGTTCGCCGCTGTCGGTCTGGACCAGCACCTGCGCGGCGTGGCCGGCGGCGGCGGCCTGGGCGGCCAGAGCGCTGGCGGCTGCCAGCGCCTCGTCCCGGCGCGCAAAATGGCCCATGGCCTTGCGGGCGCAGACCACCTTCCACTCCTCGGCAACCCGGATGACGGCGTAGGAGAAGTCCTTTGCGTCGGCCATGGTCAGGCCCACCGGTTGAAGCGCCGGCGCGGACAGCGGCACAGGCCGGTCAGGTCGGCCAGATAGGCGCGCAACGCCCGGGCCCGGGGCGTGTCACCCGACTCGTCAGCATGGCGCGCCCAGCGCACCCAGACGCAATCCCCGGCGATGCAGCGCATCGGCGGATCTCGACCCCGCGAAGATCTGGCGGGCGGCGCGGGCGCCCGGAAACGATGGAGTTCCATGGCCGGCAGGTCTCCTGTTCCTGCCCCCGACGAAGCCAGCATCGCACAACAGCGTCAACCCTTTGCAAACATATATGGTTTCCACAACCGGGGCGGCAGCGCCGCGCGCGCGACGCTAGGCGAACCGCTCCCGGCCGGGTAAGTCTGGCTGGTGACCGCCATGCCCGACATCCGCGCCGCCGAGGCCGCCCTCGCCTTCTGGGCCGAGGCCGGCGTCGATACGGCCTATGCCGACGAACCCATCGACCGTCTGGCCGAGGGCGCAGAGCGGCTGAAGGCCAAGGTCCAGCCGGCTCCACGCCCGCTGAAGGCGGCCGCCGCCGGAGTGCGCGCCGCGCCGGACTACGCCGCCGCCCTGGCCGAGGCGAAGGCCCGCGCGGCGGAAGCCCAGGATCTGGAGGCGCTGGCCGCCGCCATCGCCGCCTTTGACGGCTGCCCGCTGAAGTTCGAGGGGGCGAAGCAGGCGGTGTTCTCGCGGGGCGAGACTGACGCGCCGCTGGTCATCATCGGCGAGGGTCCGGGCGGCGACGAGGATGCGCAAGGCGCCCCGTTCGTCGGCCGCGCCGGCCAGCTGCTGGACCGGATGATCGCCGCCGCCGGGCTGACCGGCCGGGTGTTCATCACCAACACCGTCTTCTGGCGTCCGCCCGGCAACCGCACGCCCACGCCGGCCGAACAGGCCGTGTGCCAGCCGTTCCTGGAGCGGGCCATCCAGCTGGTTGACCCCAAGATGCTGCTGCTGGTCGGCGGCGCCTCGGCCAAGTCGGTTCTGGGGCGCGAGGAAGGCATCCTGTCGATGCGCGGGCGCTGGTTCGAATGGACCGGCGAGGCCAGCGCCCTGACCCTGCCCGCCCTGCCGACGCTGCATCCGGCCTTCCTGCTGCGCCAGCCAGCCGCCAAGAAGAAGGCCTGGCAGGACCTCTTGATGCTGACCGAGCGGCTGGACCGGCCGGTGCGGCCGGAGTGACGACACGGAGTCTGTAGCCATGAACCTGCCTGGACTTTGCATCCTGCTCGGCGCGGCGCTCCTGGCGCCAGCGAGCGGCGCCTGGGCTCAAACACCGCCAGCCGCCGCACCCCGCCCGACGCCGAAGACCTATCCGCTCATCACCGTCAATGGCTATTCGGCCTACCTTTCGGCCAACGAGGCCCGGCCTCTGCGCCGCGCGACCGCCGTCGGCCCGGTAAGCGACTGGATACCGGACAATGACCCCCTGGTCAGGCTTGTAGCGGCCGGGACCGCCACCTCGGGCGGCGTGGCGGCGACGCTGACCGTCGACCCCGCCGGTCGCGTGTCCGCCTGCGAGCTAGTCCGGCCCCACGGCGACGCGTCTCTGTTCGAGGGTCTGTGCGACCGGATTTCGGGACGGGCGCAACTAAGGCCGGCTATCGACGACGCAGGTGCGCCGGTGACCGACCGGTTCATGCTGTCAATCAGTCTGGATCGAAGCCTGACTCCGCAAACCCCTCTGGTGGTCGTCCGGGGGCTGTCTCCCGCGCCGCCGCCGCCCGGCCCGCAGTGGCCGCCCTCATGGGACAGCCAACAGGCCAGCGTCGAAAAACTGGATCTGCTTCCCGGCGGGCCGACGTCGCCCGATGCGCGGGCCGAGCCCTGGACCGGCATCGAGTATTCGCCCGAAAACCCGCGACAACCCTGTCGCATCGTTAAATCCTCCGGGGACGCCGCCTTCGACGCCCGCGCCTGCAAGGCGGCGGCGAAGGGCCGCTACGATGTCTCGAAGTTTGATAAGCCCTGGCAGCGCCGCATGCAGCTTCACTTCGTGCTGTTCGGCGGCAAGCCCCGCGCCCTGCTGCCGGTTCAGCAGTGGAGCGGTCGCCCGGTTGCGAGCGAGGCGGCGCGGGCGGCAGTTGCCGCAGCCCTGCCCGCCGACGCCCTCGCCCGGCTGCGGCTCAACGTCATGGTCGAAACGTCCGGGGCGGTGAGCCGCTGCACGATTGAGGCTTCCTCGGGAACAGACGCCGGCGATGTCGCCGCCTGCGCCGTCGTCCGCGCCAACGGCCCCTTCGCGCCGGCCAAGGACATCTTCGGCCGCCCGTTCAAGGCGCAGCTCTACGACTGGGGCCCCGCGAAGGGAGCCTCCTAGGCTCCCACCGCCTCTTCTTCCGCCACGAAGCCCTTCCAGGCCTGCATGTAGGTGACGAACCGGTCGCTGAGACCCTCGCGCTGCAGATGCTCGCGGGTGACCGGCAGGGCGATCGGGCGGAAGTCCGGATCGGCGGCTGCCAACTTCGGCCAGTCGTGGTGCAGGATGGCGCCCCGGCCGATCAGCACGAAGTCGCAGCCCTGCTCCAGGCACCATTCCGCATCGGCCCGGGCCATCACCTTGCCGGCCACGCCCAGCCGCACCGCGCCACGGTCGAGGCCTGTGAACACGCTGATCAGGCTCTGGCCGGCGAAGGCCTCGTCCATCGGCGCCTTGCGCACGTCCCACAGCGACATGTCGAGGTAGTCGATCAGGCCCTCGCTCATCAGCTGCTGGGCCAGATCCCGGCATTCGGACAACACGATGCCAAACCGCTCGGGCGACAGGCGCAGGCCGATCTGGAAGGTCTCGCCGCAGGCGGCGCGCACCCCCTTGAGAATGTCGATGACGATGCGGTTGCGGTTGGCCGCAGAGCCGCCCCACTGGTCGGTGCGCAGGTTCACTTCGGGGCTGAGGAACTGGGCGAGGATATAGCCGTGGGCGCCGTGGATCTCGACGCCGTCGAAACCGGCCTTCTGGCTGCGCACGGCGCCGGCGATGAAGTCCGCAACCAGCTGCTCGACCTCGGCCCTGGTCAGGGCGCGGGCCTTGAACTCCTCGTTGTCGGACGGACAGACCGGCGCCTCGCCGATCAGCTCGGCTGGCGAGCGCATGCCGGCGTGGTGCAGCTGGACCACGGCGATGCTGCCCTGCGCCTTGATGGCGGCGGCCAGGCGGGTCAGGCCCTCGATATGGTCGTCGGACCAGGCGCCCAGCTGGCCGGGGAAGCCCTGGCCGATGCGCTGAACGTGCGCGGCGCAGGTCATGGTCAGGCCAAAGCCGCCTTCGGCCCTCATGGTCAGCCAGCGGAACTCCTCGTCCGACATCTTCCCGTCGGGATGGCTCTGGGTGTTGGTCAGCGGCGCCAGCATCAGCCGGTTCTTCATCGCCGGGCCATGGGCGAAGGTCAGCGGCGTGAACAGCGAGGCGTCGGTCATGGGCAGGCTCCGGAGGTGCAGAGCGTTGTCATAGAGGACGTAAGCGCCCGGCGCCTAGCCATGCTTCCTGAAAGCCCGCCACAGCAAAGCTGACGATCAGCGCGCCAGGCTGGCCCAGGGCGCGGGCGTGGCCTTCAGGCCATCGGGCGCCGCCTCGAAGTCCATCATCACCGTCAGGGTGCGGCCGCAGATGCCGAACACCCAGGCTTCCCGCCAGGTCCCGCTGTCGCGAAGGCCGAAGCGGTCGGGGCCGATTGCGGAGTCGTCGACCATGTCGACGCGCGCCAGGGCGCCGGTGCGGGCCACCCGCTCGGGCGAGCAGCCGGGTATGTCGCGCGCCGCCGCGGCGCCGGCGGTGCGCATCGCCCTTGTCATGACAACGCCGCCCAGACTGTCCAGATCGACGTGGGACCGGCCGATATGAACCAGCTGGGCGGTCAGGCCGCCGGTCGTGTCCTGCAGCAGGATGTAGCGGGCGAAGGCCTGCGGGCAGTCCACCCGCTGGATGGTCACGGCCCAGGCATTGACCAGCCGGCCGGAGGCGATGGCGGCATCGACGCGGGGCCAGCCGGTGACCGGCTCGATGACCCCCAGGCTGGCCCCGGCCGCCGGACAGTCGGCCTGGGCCGCGGTGATCGCCGCTCGGGCGAGGTCGGTCGACGGCGCCGGCGCGGCGGCGTTGATCGCGGCCCAGCGCTGGAGGTCCTCGGGCGTCTGGGCCCCGGCGGGCGCGGCGGTGAAGAGCGCCAGGGCCGGGATCAACGCCCTCCATGTCTCTCGCCGGACCATATGTTCCCCCGAAGTCTTTCGCCCGTATGGCCGTCGGGAGCCGCGACCGCAACTGCGCCGGCCACGCGCGCAGCGCGAAACCGCTTTCCCCCCGCCTACACTGGCACTAGGTTCCACCTCCTCAACGGGCGAAGGACCGCGCGTCCCCGTGGCGGCGCGAGCAACAGCATGACGGCAGGCGCAAGAGCGCTGGTCATGGCCCTGGCCATGACCCTGGCGATGGTCTTCCAGGCCGGACCGGCCCGCGCCGCCGGGACCGACGTGCTGTCGCCCATGGACGAACGCGCCTACCGCGAGGCTTTCGCATCCTCGGTGCGCGGTGATTTCACCGCCGCCGAGACCAGCCTGGAGCGGGTCAAGGACCGGTCGCTGGTCGGCCATGTCGACCTCATCCGGTTGATGCATCCCACCGCCCACCGTGCCGTGTATGATGAACTTGTCGGCTGGCTGAAGGTTCATGGCGATCACCCCGGCGCCGAGCGGGTCTACGCCCTGGCCCTGAAGCGCAAGCCGGCCGGCGCCCCGGACCCCAAGACGCCGGCCTTCCTGGAAGTCAGCCGGACCTGGTCCCGCGTCGAGAGCGCCGCCGCCCCGACCGGCGGGCCCGCCGGACCGGATCGCGACCGCGCCGCCCGCGAGGCCTACTATTCCGGCGACGCCGCCCGCGCCCTGGCCCTGGCCCCGTCGGCCGGGAACGCATGGATCGCCGGCCTGGCCGCCTGGCGCCTGGGACGTTACGAGGATGCCCGTAGCTTCTTCCGCGCCGTTGCGATCGACGAGACCGAGGAGGAGTGGCTGCGGGCCGGCGGCGCCTTCTGGGCCGCCCGGGCCTCGCGGACGCTGGGCGACGCCGCGCAAGCGACGGCCTTCCTGCGGATGGCGGCGAAGACCCCGCACAGCTTCTACGGCATGATCGCCCAGCGGGCGCTGGAGCTTGACGACGTGCGGGTCGGATCGCTGGACGGCTGGACCGCGCCGGGCGCCTCCCCGCTGCTGATCAGGGCCTCGACCGCGCCGAGGCCGGCCGCGCCCGCCCTGGCCGATATCGGTTCGTTCGTGAAAGCCAACGCCCGAGCCCGCCGCGCCGCCGCCCTGATGCAGATCGGCCGCGAGACCGATGCGGGGCTCGAGTTGCGCGCCGGCCTCGCCACCGCGGCGACAACCGCCGAGCGTAAGCAGTGGGAAGCGCTGATCCTGGCCCTCAACGCGCCGATAACCACGGCCGCCGATACGACCCTGGCCCTGTCAGTGCGCCGGCCGGGCCCGCCGCCGCGCCGCCGGCCTCCGACCGACTATCCGGCGCCCGAGCTGTTCCCGGCCGGCGGCTGGACGCTCGACCGGGCTCTGGTCTACGCCCTGGTCTGGAAGGAAAGCGGCTTCAACGAATACGCCGTCTCCGGCGCCGGGGCGATGGGGTTGATGCAGGTGCGGCCGGTGGCGGCGGCCCGCGCAGCTGGCGACGACCACCTGATCCTCAACCCGATGCCGCTGCTGGACGGGCCCACCAACCTGCGGGTCGGGCAGGATTATTTCACCTGGCTGATGGAGCGCGGACTGGGCGGTGGGCCGGAAGCCTACGATGTGTTGCGCGCCGTGGCCGCCTATAACGCCGGCGCCGGCACGGTGCTGAACACGATCAAGAAGGTCGGTCCGGGAGCGGACACCCTGCTGCTGGTCGAGAGCCTGCCGGCCTTGGAGACCCGCGACTACGTCGAGAAGGTGATGGCCGCCTACTGGACCTACCGCCGCAAGTTCGGCGGCGAGACGAGGACCCTGGACGCCCTCGCCCGAGGCGAACCGATCGTCGACATCCGGCTGGACCGGTAGGTCAGCCCGCCACGAAGGCCCGGGCGCCGAGCCGGCGGATCGGCAGGCCGGCCTCCCGATGACGCTTCGCCTCGACCAGCCTGCCCTGCGCCGCCACGGGCAGGCTGACGCTGGCCAGCCACTCCCGCAACCGGGCCACCGGCGAGGCGCTGTCGAAGGCCAGCCGGAAGCAGGCCGCCGCGCCCGCGTGGCTCTCGACATGATCGGCCGCCTCCGCCTCCCAGCCGGGCTCCAGCCGCGTCGTCGGCGGCAGGATCAGCAGCCACTCGCCCTTCGCCGTCGCCACGGCCGCCGCGACGTCGCCAGCCACGACCCGTGTCCCGGCGTCGTCGGCGATCGCCAGCGTAGCGTCGCCCGAGCCCGCGTCGGCGAGAATCACCTCCCGCACCAGCCCGCTGACCGCCGCCGGTACGAGCGCCGACAGACAGGGCCCCAGCACGGCGGCGGAATCGCGAGTCGGGACGATAACGCTGATCATGCCCCCTTAGGCGCCATCCCTCCGAGGAGGGTCAACTTGTTCTTGTTATGTTCCACGCCATCGCTACACTACCGCCCATGGTCCCCTCTCCGCCTCTCGTCAAAGGTCGTGGCGCGCGCAGCAACGCGACCAGCCGCTTCATCGCCGCCGGGCGCGAGGCGTTCGACGACGGCTGGACCCTCGACGACGCCGAGCCGGCGCAGCTGACCACCACCGTCCTGCCGGACATGGCGAAGACGATCATCGCCCGCAACAGCAGCCCCGACATCCACTTCAACCGCTCGATCAATCCCTACCGGGGCTGTGAGCACGGCTGCATCTACTGCTTCGCCCGGCCGGCCCACGCCTTCCTGGGCCTGTCGCCGGGCCTCGACTTCGAGAGCCGGCTGTTCTTCAAGCCGGAGGCCGCCGGCCTGTTGACCGCCGAACTGTCGAAGAAGGGCTACCGTCCCCGGCATATCCAGGTCGGCGCCGACACCGACCCCTACCAGCCCATCGAGCGCAAACTGCGCGTCACCCGCCAGGTGCTCGAGGTGCTGCAGGCCTTCCGCCACCCACTGACCATCATCACCAAGTCCAACCTGATCATCCGCGACGCCGACATCCTGGGCGAGATGGGCAAGGCGGGCCTCGCGGGCGCGGCGATCTCGATCACCACCCTGGACCGCAAGCTGGCCCGCAGCATGGAGCCCCGCGCCGCCACGCCGCAGCGCCGGCTGGACGCGGTGCGCCGGCTGACGGACGCGGGCTGCCCGGTGACGGTCATGTTCGCGCCGGTAATCCCGGGCCTCAACGACCACGAGCTGGAGGCGGTTCTGGAGGCCTCGGCCGCCGCCGGCGCGACCGGCGCGGGCTATGTGCTGGTGCGGCTGCCGCTGGAGATCAGCGACCTGTTCCAGCAGTGGCTGGCCAGCGACCACCCGGACCGCGCCTCGCGCGTCATGTCGCTTATCCGCCAGACGCGCGGCGGAAAGGACTACGTCTCGCAGTGGGGCGAGCGCCAGAGGGGCGCCGGTCCGGTCGCCGACCTGGTCGCCCGCCGGTTCGCCGCTGCCCGCGCCCGCTACGGCATGGACCAGCCGCGCCGGACGCTCGACGCAACGCAGTTCCGCCCGCCGCCCAGGGCGGGGGACCAGATGGAGCTGCTGTTCGGATAGCCCCCCGTTTGGATGTCGCGCCATGCCCCATCCTCCGCTTTCATGAGCCTGACGAGGAACACTGGAGGACTGACGATGCGTGCAATCGGGATCGGCCTGTTGCTATCGGCGGGCGTGGCGGGGGCAGCCAGCGCGGCGCCCTTCGAGGCGGTCGACGGCACGTCCAGATTCCTGACCATGATGGACCGGTCGTCCCTCGCCCGCAGCGGAGCGAAGGTCGATGCTGATTTCCTTCTCGTGTCGGCGTCAGGCGCCGCTGCGATCACCCGCTTCCGGTTCGATTGCACGGCCCGCACCTGGCAGCAGCTGAGCCAACGCGACATCGCGGAGGATCTGACGTTGTCGGCGCCCGTGCAGATGTCCGAGGCCCCGGAGGCGGTGCCGGCGGGATCGCTCGGTGTCTCGATGCTGGAACGGGCCTGCTTCAATCGACAGGCCAACGCCTCGGCCGGCTGGACGACTCCCACACTTGCCGAGGCGGTCCGGCAGGGCCGAGCGATCATGGCCCGGAAGGCGAAACCCTGACAGGCGCCGCGCCGCAGCCGTGCAACTGGTCGGCCCAGACGCCCGGCGAGGCGATCACCACCGGGAAGGTCGCGATCAGAAGGGGGGCGCGGCCCTGGGCAGACCGCCCCCCTTTGGGGTCGCGAACTCGCGGGCGCCAAGACCTGATGCGGTGATCGAAGTGACCTTGAGGGTGAAGCGATGCGTGGAACAGTGATCGGACTGCTGCTGGCGGCGGGCGTGGCGGGGGCCGCCAGCGCGGCGCCCTTCGAGGCGGTCGATGCGACGGCGGAATTCTTCATGCTGGTGGATCAGGCGACGATGGCGCGGACCGGGTCGGTGGTTGAGGCCGACATCCTGATCGTTCCGGCCGAGGGTGAGATCCTGCTCGCCAGAATGAGCTTCGACTGTACGGGCAGAGTCTATCGGCAACGCTCGAGTCGCGCGGTCAAGGAGGACTTCCAGCTGATGCCCTCGGTCGCGGCCGCCGGGCGCGCCAACCCGGCGCCGACCGGTACGCTGGGGGGCTCTCTCCTGGATCGGGTCTGTTTCAACAAGAAGGCCAAGCCCACCGCAGGCTGGACCCAGCCGACCCTCGGCCAGGCGATCACGTCGGCCCGGGCGGTGCTCGCGCGGATCGCGGCGAAGCCTGGCTGACCGGTCCCGCCCCTACCGCTCGAACACACCGACCAGCTCGACATGCGGCGACCACAGGAACTGGTCGATCGGCCGCACCGACTTGAGCGTGAAGCCCGCGTCGATCAGCACCCGGGCGTCGCGGGCGAAGGTCTGCGGGTTGCAGGAGATGCCGACCACCCGCGAGACCTTGCTGATGGCGATCTCGCGCGTCTGTTCCAGCGCCCCGGCCCGGGGCGGGTCGAAGACCACGGCGTCGACCCTGGCCAGTTCCGGTGCCAGCATCGGCCGCCGGGCCAGGTCGCGCGCCTCGGCGGTGATGGGTTTGAGGCCCTGGGCGGTGGCGATGCCGGCCTTGAGCGCGGTGATGGCTGGGGCCGAGGAATCGGCGGCCAGCACCGGCGCGATCCGGGCCAGGTGGAAGGTGAAGGTGCCGACGCCGCAGTAGAGGTCGGCGATGCGGTTCGCGCCGGCCACGGCCTCGCAGGCCAGCCGGGCCATGGCGGCCTCAGCCACCGGCACGGCCTGCAGGAAGGCGCCGGCCGGCAGGGTGACGATGGCGTCGCCCAGCTTTACCACCGGCAGGCGGGCGCCGTAGACGGTCTCGCCGGCCAGGCTGACCCGGGCCATGTCGCCGGCCGAGGCCGCCTCGGCGGCGCGCATCCTGGCGTCGGCCGACAGGCCGCCGCTCTTGCGCTCCACGCCGGTGACGTCGACATCCAGGCCCGCGCCGGTCCAGGTGACGTGCAGGGTGGGCGCTGACTTGGGATGCTCCAGAAAGGGGTCGGCCAGCCGGCGCAGCGCCGGCAAGGCTGCGACCAGACGGGGATCGGCGATGGTGCAGACGTCGATGTCGACAAGCGACCAGCTCCGCCGCTCCTTGAAACCCAGCAGGATGACGCCCTTGCCGCCCCGGCGGGCGTGCAGGGCCAGCCGCCGGCGCGTGCCCGGCGGCGAGGCGAAGATGGGCAGGATGTCGGTGTCGATCCGCTCCCGCGACAGGGCCAGCCGCACCTGATCGGTTTTCCAGGCCAGGTACGGGCCGTCGGCCCAGTGCTGCAGCGCGCAGCCACCGCAGACGCCGAAGTGGGGACAGGGCGGCGCGACGCGCTCGGGGCTGGAGGTCAGTCGCTCGACCACCTCGGCCCGCTGGCCGTCGATCCGCACGCGCGCCCGCTCGCCGCCCAGGGTGAGCGGGACGTAGAGCAGCCCGCCGCCCGGCGCCTCTGCCAGGCCGTCACCCTGACCGCCGACCTGTGTGACATCAATGTCGACTGTGCCCGACAACAGACTCTCCGAACGGAACTGACCGCGCTCCCTACCATTATCCCGCAGCAAACCCGGCGTCGTTTTACGCCACATGAATGAAGATGAACGGCGCGCTCAACCGGCGTTCAGGAAACACCGGCCATCTTCACAACACAGACGTTGGGCAGTTTTCCGCCTGACGGAAGTAAGGAGTCGCCCATGCGTACGATCCTCTCCCTTGCCGCGGCGCTGGCTATCGCCGCCCCGAGTTTTGTCGTTCCCACCTTGGCGCAGGCGCAGTCCTCGCGGTACTACGGTCGTGGCGACGTCTGCAAATACGAACGCAAGCAGGCTGGCAACCGCGGCACGATCGCCGGCGGCTTGGTCGGCGGCACCCTGGGCGCGGCTGTCGCCGGCGACGGCGCCAAGACCGAGGGCGCTGTCCTCGGCGGCATCGTCGGCGCCGTGGCCGGCAACCAGATCGCCAAGAAGAATTTCCGCTGCGCCAGCTACCCCAAGCGCATCTCCCACCGCCGCGACAACTGTCGCTGGGTGCAGGAGTATGACGGTCGCCGCTGGAACGGCTTTGAAGTCTGTCGCAACCGTAGCGGCGAGTGGCGTCCCAGCGGCCGGGGCTGATCCCGGCCGACACTGACGCCTGTCCGCATCAGTCGAGCTCAAGGAGAGCAAAGCTCATGACCCGTAAGATCCTGTCCCGCGGCGCGGCCGGCCTGGCCTTGGCCTCGCTCGTCGCCGGCGCGCTGGCGGTCCCCACGATCGCCTCGGCCCAGCCGGCGCCCGCCTACCAGGGCGGCGCCTACGGCCAGGGCGGCTACTACGACCCCTGCCGTCGGGATCAGGTGCAGCGCGGCACGGGCGGTGCCCTGGTCGGCGGCGGCCTCGGCGCCCTGGCGGGCTCGAGCATCGCAGGCCGTGGCGCCAAGACCGAGGGGGCCGTTCTGGGCGGCATCCTGGGCGCGGTGATCGGCGCCAATGTCGGCAAGTCCGGCGCGGCCTGCGAGACTCCGTACGATCCGTCCCGTCCAGCCGGCGGCCAGGCCTATTACGGCCAGCCGGGCGGCTATGACAGCTACGGCAGCTACGAGAGCGGCTACGGCGGTTACGGCGGTTACGGCGCCGATCAGGGTTATGCCGGCGGCGGCTCGGGCAACGGCTACTACGGCTATGAACAACGCGCCTACGACGAGGCCTACGGCGATGCCGGCTACGGCTACCGCACCATGCCGGTGGCAGACGGCCCCACAGCCGACAACTGCTCGCTGGCCGAAAGCCCGATCTATCTGCCCGACGGCCGCGTCCAGAAGCGCTTCGTGCGCGTCTGCCGCGACGCCCGCGGCGAGTATCAGGTCGTCGACTAAACCCCGGCGCCCTGCCCTGTGAGGAAAGGCCGTTCACCGCGAGGTGGGCGGCCTTTTCTGTTCGGGACAGACACCGTGGTGTCTGTCCCTACGCCTTCACCGCCCGCAACAGGAATTCCCTGTTGCCGTCGCCGCCGGTGATGGGGCTGTCCGCAGTCGCCAGCACCTGCCAGCCGATGCCCTCCAGCCAGGCGACCACATCCGCCAGCGCCTTCACCCGCGACGCCTCGTCCTTCACCAGCCCGCCCTTGCCGACCCGCTCGCGGCCGACCTCAAACTGCGGCTTGACCAGCGCGATCAGCTCGCCCCCCTCGCCCGCCAGCGCCAGGGCGGCCGGCAGCGCCTTGGCGAGCGCGATAAAGCTGACGTCGGTGACGATCAGGTCCGGCGGCGTGGGGATCAGGCTCGAGTCCAGCGAGCGGGCGTCGATCCCCGACAGCTCGACCACGCGCCGGTCGGAGACGAGGCTCGGATGCAGCTGACCGCGCCCGACGTCGACAGCGTAGACCCGGGCCGCGCCGCGCGACAGGCAGACGTCCGTGAAGCCCCCGGTCGACGCCCCGACGTCCAGAACGGTCCGCCCCTCGACCACGACGGGCCACAGGGTCAGAGCATGGTCCAGCTTGAGCCCGCCGCGTCCGACCCAGGGATGGGCCGGCGTCGCGGTGATGTCGGCATCCTCAGCGACCATGTCCGAGGGCCTGGCGAATACCTTGCCGTCGGCGCTGACCCGTCCGGCCTCGATGGCCGCGCGGGCCCGGGCGCGGCTGTCGAACAGGCCGCGCTCGACGAGCAGCAGGTCGATGCGCTTGCGGGTCAGGGGCGTGGTCTCGTCAGGCAGTCTCGCCGGCCAGCCGCTTCGCCGCCTTGTCACGACCGATCAGGGGCAGGATGGCGGCCATGTCGGGGCCGTGGTCCATCCCGGTCAGGGCCCGGCGCAGCGGCATGAACAGCCCGCGGCCCTTGGCCCCGGTTCGCGCCTTGACCGCCCCGGTCCAGGCGCTCCAGGTGGTCTCGTCGACCGTCTCCGGGAGGAGCTCCAGCGCCGCCTCGACCACCGGACGATCCTCGTCAGACATCGCCGGCGTTACCGGGCCGGAGACCACGGCGGCCCAGCCGGCGACGTCCCTGAACAGCGTCAGGTTCTGGCGGATGGCCAGCCAGAAGGCCTCGCCGAGGTCGCCCTGCATCGCCGCAAGCCGTTGCCTTGCCTCGTCATACGGCATCGCGTGCAGGATGGCGGCATTGACCTTGGCCAGGTCCTCGGGATCCCAGCGGGCGGCCCGATGGGCCATCTTGCCGAACGCGAAGTCGCCGGCCAGCGCCTCGATCGAGGCCGCCGGCTCCAGCGGATCGGAGGTGCCGATGCGGGCCAGGTGCGAGACCACGGCCAGCGGCTCGTAGCCGTCCTCACGAAGCTGTTCGATGGACAGCGAGCCCAGGCGCTTGCTCAGGCCCTGACCGTCGGCTCCGACCAGCAGGGTGGTGTGGGCGAAGGCCGGCGGCGGCGCGCCCAAGGCCTCGAAGATCTCGATCTGCGCCCCGGTGTTGGTGACGTGGTCCTCGCCCCGGATCACGTGGGTGATGCCCATGTCGATGTCGTCGACGACTGACGGCAGCGTATACAGGTAAGCCCCGTCCTCGCGGATCAGGACCGGGTCCGACATCGAGGCGGTGTCGACCTCGCTATGGCCGCGGGCGAGGTCTTCCCAGGTGACCCGCTTGCCCTCCAGTTTGAAGCGCCAGTGGGGTTTTCGGCCCTCGGTCTCCAGCTTGGCGCGGTCGTCGTCGGTCAGCTTCAGGCCGGCCCTGTCGTAGATCGGGGGCAGGCCGCGCGACAGCTGGACCTTGCGGCGCAGGTCCAGTTCCTCTGGCTTTTCGTAGCAGGGATACAGGCGGCCGGCGGCCTTCAGGCGCTCGACGGCGGCGTCATAGATCGCGAAGCGGGCCGACTGGTTGTAGCGCTCGCCCCAGGTCATCCCGAGCCAGGTCAGGTCGGTCTCGATGCCGTCCTCGAAAGCCTTGGTGGACCGCTCCAGGTCGGTGTCGTCGATGCGCAGCACGAACACGCCGCCCAGCCCGCTGGCGAACAGCCAGTTGATCAGCCCGGTGCGGATGTTGCCGACATGCAGCCGCCCCGTCGGGGAGGGAGCGAAACGGACCTTTGCGGTCATGGGGAGACGTCCTTGTAAGAGCCGGGCTAGGTCGGCTCTGGACGCCCCAAAGTCAAGACGAGAGGGCCGCGTCGACCAGCCTCTGGTCCTGGTCGTAGACCCAGCACTCGGCCAGCAACCCGGCCTCTGTCCTGTAGACGAGCACCCGCTCGATCTCGCGCTCGATGCCGTCGATGGTGACGGCTTCCCGGACGATGACAACGGCCCGCGCCGGGCCGGCGGTCACGTCTACGACCTCCACCAGCCTGCGCCCCGTGCGCTGCGTGAAGGCCATAAGGGCCGGGATCGCCTCCGCCTTGCCCTGGTAGGTTTTCGCGAACGGATTGTCGCCGAACCAGTGGACGACAAAGTCGTCGGCGTAGGTCGCCATCATCGCGGGGAAGTCGCCGGCCAACCAGGCGTCGACATAGCACCGCACGGCGGCGAGGTTGGCCGCCGCCGCAACCTCAGGGGTACTGCTCATCCGCTGCTCCCGTCCCGAATTGCGGGACAGGAGGCCACAGGCGCCCCCGGAAGAAAACAACCCCGCCGGTAAGGCCGGCGGGGCGTTGAAAACATCAGTCGTCCCGATGAACCCGTTCGCGGCGTTCGTGCCGCTCCTGGGCCTCGAGGCTCAGCGTCGCGATCGGGCGGGCCGCCAGCCGCGCGAGACCGATGGGCTCGCCCGTCTCCTCGCAGTAGCCGTAGGACCCGTCCTCGATCCGGCGCAGGGCCTCGTCGATCTTCGAGATGAGTTTACGCTGCCGGTCGCGGGTGCGAAGTTCAAGAGCCCGATCAGTCTCCGACGAGGCGCGATCAGCCAGGTCAGGATGATTCTCGGTCTCCTTCTGGAGGTGAGTCACCGTCTCGCGAGATTCGCGGAGGATGTCTTCCTTCCAGTCCAGCAGCTTCTGCTTGAAATAGGCGAGCTGACGCTCGTTCATGAACTCTTCGTCCTCTGAGGGACGATAGTCATCGGCCTTAACTAGAACGGTAGCCGTCTGCATTGACGCTCCACGCCCCCATCCACGCACTCGCTCATGCGAGCGCGGCCTTATAGCAAACGCCACACGTCATACAATGAACCTCGTGTTCGACGTGCGTTCATGCCGCGAGTTTCGCCTGTTCGAGCTTGGCGATTTCGACCGCCGCGCGTGTTTCAATATCGTCGAGCACACCTTCCAGGCGGCCGTCGTCGGTATTCTGGCGCTCTTCGCGGACGGCCCGGATCAGACGGTCCAGCGAGGCGGACGACAGATCTCCGTCGATCAGGGCCAGCTTGATGTCGTCGAGGACATCAAGAATACGCCCGGCGCGGCCAACGGCCCGCTTGCGGCGCTCCAGCGGGCCGCCGACGTCCTGCAGCGCGAGCAGCGCCTCGATGCCGCCCACCCCGCCGACAGCGCCGGCGCGGGACACGCTGCCGGCCGCGCCGGACGCTCCGGCGGTCGGCACGCTGAACGCGCCCTGCCCGGCCGCCGGCCGCGCCGCCTTCGCGCCGCCGACGCTTCCCGCGCTGCTGGGTCCGGTGACTTTCATGGAGGCTGTACGCCGCTCCCTGTCCTTACGAGGCCCCACTGTCGGCCCGTATGGTTAATGCCGGGCAAATTCTGCCGTTGCGCGCGAGATCGACGGGGGCGCACTGACAACAGCATTGTTTTTCCTAACATTTTCCGTGGCGCGCTTCTCGCAAGGAGGACGCACAGTGCAGTCCTGCGCCACGGGAGCGTCATGCGTAACAGCGTCATCGGCAGCGTCATCCTCGCCCTCACCCTGGCTTTCGCCGGGCCTTGTTTCGCCACGTCGCGGATCAAGGACGTGGTCGAGTTCGAGGGCGTGCGCGAGAACATGCTCACCGGCTACGGCATCGTGGTCGGACTGAACGGCACCGGAGACAACCTGCGCAACGCGCCGATGACCCGCCAGAGCCTGGAGGCGATGTTCGAGCGCCTTGGCGTCAACGTTCGCGAGACCAACCTCAACACCAAGAACGTCGCCGTTGTCATGGTCACGGCCAAGCTCCCCCCCTTCGCGGCGGCCGGCTCCCCGGTGGACGTCACCGTTTCCGCCGCCGGCGACGCCAAGAGCCTGCAGGGCGGCACCCTGCTGGTCACCTCCCTGCTCGGCGCCGACGGCCAGGTCTACGCTGTGGCGCAAGGGTCTGTTCAGACCGGCGCCATCGCCGCCGGCGGGGCCTCGGGCAGTTCGGTCTCCAAGGGCGTTCCAACGTCCGGCCGGATCGCCGGCGGCGCGATCATCGAGCGTGAGACAGGCTTTCAGCTGGCCTCGATGCCGCAGATGCGCCTGACCCTGCGCAACCCTGACTTCACCACCGCCCAGCGCATCGCCACGGCGATCAACACCCGCTATCCCGGCACGGCCAACGCCGAGAACCCGACCATCATCACCCTGCGCCCGCCGGCCGGACAGAACCTGGTCGGCTTCATGGGCGTGGTGGAAAACCTCGAGGTGGTGCCCGACTCGCCCGCCAGGGTGGTCATCGACGAAACCGCCGGCGTCATCGTGATGGGCGAGCAGGTGCGGATCTCCACGGTGGCCATCGCCCAGGGCAACCTGACGATCTCGGTCCAGGAAACCCCGCTGGTCAGCCAGCCGGCGCCCTTCGGCCGCGGCGATACCGCCATTGTCCCGCAGACCCAGGTCAACGTCGACGAGGAGCGCGGGCGCCAGCTGATCACGCTGAGGAGCGGCGCCTCCCTGTCCAGCCTGGTCTCGGGGCTCAACGCCCTGGGCGTCACGCCGCGAGACATGATCTCCATCCTGCAGGCCATCAAGGCCGCCGGCGCCCTCCAGGCCGATATCGAGGTGATGTGATGAGCGGAGCTTTCGCCCTCCCCTCTGACATCCTGCTGGCGCAGCAGGGCCGCACCGCCGGATCGACCGGCGAGCTGGCCGCGCGCAAGCAGAAGGCCGCCGAAACCGCCCAGGCCTTCGAGGCCTCGTTCCTGTCGGCCATGCTGCAGCCGATGTTCGCCTCGCTGAAAACCGAGGCGCCCTTCGGCGGCGGCAAGGGCGAGGAGATGTTCCGCTCCTTCCTCACCGAAGCCATCGCCAAACAGGTCGCCAAGGGCGGCGGCGTGGGCGTGGCGGACACCGTCCAGCGCGAAATGCTCAAGCTTCAGGGCCTCACCGAGTAAAGGATACCTCCATGGCGCTTGACGCCCGCGACGCCACCGACCGCGTCGAACAGCTGATCGTCCTGACCGACCGCCTCACCGCGATGATGGCGGACCAGTGCAAGGCCTTCGAGGACCGCCGCCCGCAGGACGCCGCCGCCTCGATGGAAGAAATGACGCGGCTGGCCAACCTCTACCGCCACGAGTCGATGCGAATCCGCACGGCGCCGGCGCTGATCGAGGAGGCCTCCCTGGCCCTTCGCACCCAGCTGATGCGCGCTACCGAGGCTTTCGACGCCGTCCTGGCCCGTCAGGGCCGCGCGCTGGAGGCCGCCCGCACGGTCACCGAGGGTCTGGTCCGGGCGATCGCAGACGAGGTGGCCTCCCAGCGCAGCAGCGGCAGCGGCTACGGCCCCGGCGCGGCCGCGCAGACCGGCGACGCCCGCGCGATCACGCTGAACAAGCGCGCCTGATTGATCCAGATCAGGGCCGGCGGTCGAATGCCGGTCTCAACTGTCGTGGATGGCCTATGACCGCGACATTTCACGCTGCGACGAAGCCGCCTTCCTGGCGGAGGTAAGGGCCTTCCTCGCCAAGGCCCTGACCCCGGAGTTGCGCGAGGCCGGCCGTCGCACCCTCGGGGTCCATAGCGACATCGCCGCCTGCCGCATCTGGCACCGTCGCCTGTTCAACCAGGGCTGGATCGCGCCCGCCTGGCCTGCGGCCTGGGGCGGCGCCGGCTGGTCCGCGCGGCGCAAGTTCCTGTTCGACCGCGAATGCGCCCTGAACGACGCGCCGGTGCTGTTCGCTGGCGGCCTGCGCAGCCTGGGTCCGCTACTGATCGAAATGGGAACGCCCGCCCAGCGATCGAAGTACCTGACCCCGATACTGTCCGGGGATGATCTGTGGGCCCAGGCCTTCTCCGAGCCCGGCGCCGGCTCCGACCTCGCCCGGATCGCCACCCGCGCGGTCCGCGACGGGGACGACTATGTTATCGACGGCGCCAAGATCTGGACCACCGGCGCACACCTGGCCAACCGCCTGTTCGCCATCGTCCGGACCTCGGATGGGGCGAAACCCCAGCAGGGCCTGACCTTCCTGCTCATCGACCTGCCCGCGCCGGGCCTGACCATCTCGCCCATAATCACGATCGACGGGGAGCATGAACTCAACGCCCTGTTCTTCGACGGCGTGCGCGTTCCGGTCGCCAACCGGGTCGGCGAAGAGGGCGAAGGCTGGGCCGTGGCCAAGCGGCTGATGCAGATGGCGCGCTCGAACAACACGCCCTCGGCCCTGGTGCGCCGGGTCTTCCAGCGCGCCCGCGCGGCCGCCCTGTCGACCGAGGGCGTGGAGCCAGGCCTGCGCCGACGCCTCGCCGAGGTCGAGCTCGACCTACTGGCCTTTGAGCAGACCGAACTGGCCGCCATGCCCGAAGGCGTTCCGCGGCCCGGAGACCAGACGACGCCCTCGATGCTGAAGCTGCTCGGCAGCGAGCTTCATCAGCGCGTCGCCGAGCTGGCCATGGAGGTCGCCGGCCCGCACCGACTGCCCGCCTTCGCTCTGTTCCATGACGAAGACGGCGAGCTCGCCGACGGCGCCCGCGCGACGGCCAAGCACTTCGCCACCCGCGCGGCCAGCATCTACTCAGGAACGAGCGAGACCCAGCGCAACGTCATCGCGGGCGCGATCCTGCGCGGGTGAACTACGCGGGTGAACTAAAAGGGGCGCGCGGCCCGTTCGGCGCTCAGGGCGACAAAGGTCGGCATCTGTGGCGCGGGCGGCCGCTCGGCCTGCAGTCGCGCCTCCATCCAACGCCAGAGGGCCGCGATCTCGCTGGCCGCCGCACCATCGGGCTCGTGCTCCTGAGCCGTCAGGCCGAGGGCGACGCTCTGCTGGTAGGCGACCCTGCTCCGCAGACCAATCGGCGCGACCACACCGCCCAGGCCGCGCAGCACCAGCACCGCCTCGCCAACGACCGGGTTTTCGAAACCGCCCCGTCGGGAAGGAGCCTGGTTGAGTACGAAAACCACGTCGCGATGGAAGCTGTGAGCCAGCGCGGCGGTATCGGCGACCGCCTTGATATCGAAGAAGTTGGGCCGCGCCACGATGGCGCAGAGGTCAGCGCAGCGGATGGCCTGCTCGACGTCCGCCTCGAGCGAAGGACCGGTGTCGACGATCAGAAGGCCGACGCCTTCGCGACGGGCATCCTGCTGACGGGTGAACAGCGCGCCAGGCTTCACGGCTTCGACGAGGACATCGCAGCGTCCCCGCTGGCGACGCCATTCGACCGACGACTGCTGGCGGTCCAGGTCGACAACCAGGGTCGATAGTCCGGCGTTCCGGGCCGCCACCGCAAGGTGGAGCGCCAGTGTGGTCTTCCCGGTCCCGCCTTTGCGGGAAAGTACGGCGAGCGTTTTCATCGCCTGTCCCAAATCGGTACGAACGCTGGTTTCCGAAGCAGCTTTCATGCCTGGCAGGCGATAATGGGGCTGCGTCGCTTCGGATGTGTGTCACCCGTCGGTTATTCGCGCGGAGAGCCCGTTACGCCTGACGAAGCAGCAGGCCGAGCATGCGTCCCGCCGCAAGGATGGGCGCCGGGTTCTGCTCGACCCTCGCCTGGATGAGACTGCCCTCCAGGGCCGCGATAGCCACGGACGCCCGCTCCGATGCGTCGGCCGGCGGCCATCCGTCTGCTTCGAGCTTGCCGGCGAGGACCGCGACCCAGCCCGCGAACGCCGCCTGCCCCGCGACGCGTATGGCGTCATCCTGGGCGGCCGTTTCCAGCAGGACGGTGGTAATCGGACAACCGTCCCGCCAGGCGGACTGCTCCATCCAGATGACCAGCCATCGGACGTACTCCGCCACCAGAGCCGGCGCATCGGCTGTCTCGGCCGCGAGGGTCGCCAGAGTCCGTCGCACCAACTCGCCGGCGCTGACCACGGCGGCCTCGCCGATCTGGCCCTTGCCGCCCGGGAAGTAGTGGTAGAGCGACCCCTTCGGCGCCCCGCTGCGCTCGACGATGTCGGCGAGGCCCGTGGCCGAGTAGCCGTAGCGCCGGAACAGGGCGGCGGCGGACTGGACGATCGCGTTGCGGTGTCTGGGCTGGGCGGACATGAGAATCTATATAGACTGGTCTACATCAATAGAAGGTTGATGTCATGGTCCAGCCGTCGGTCGGCTTCGAACGCCACTACCGCAACAGCCCGCTCACCGATCCCTGGGAGCCGCTCTACAGCCGCCGCGTCGATGACAGCCTGCAGATCGGCCTGCGAATCGCCGAGGCCCACACCAACAGTCGCGGCTTCGCGCACGGAGGGCTGGTGTCGGCCCTGGCTGACAACGCCATGGGCCTGAGCTGCGGCCTGGGACTGGAGGGCGCAAACGGCCTGCTCACGGTCAATCTGGCGCTGGATTTTCTGGCGGTGGCCAGGATCGGCCAGTGGCTTCAGATCGAGCCCTCGGTAGTGAAACGCGGCCGGAGCCTGTGCTTCGCCTCCGCCCTCATCACCGCCGACGGCAACCCCTGCGCCCGCGCCAGCGCGACATTTCAGGTGGTCAGCTGAGCTGTCATCCCGGACGGCGCGGCCGATCCGGACCCAGCCGATGCCGCACGTCGGTCTCTGGGTCCCGGCTCTCCGCTACGCTCCGGCCGGGATGAAAGTGTTTGAGAGCAGCACCGTCCGCTCGATCCCGATGGCATCCAGGAAGTCGGCGTCGTGGCTGACGACAAGCAGCGCGCCGTCGTAGCCGGCCAGCGCCTGCTCGACCGCCTCGATCGACGGCAGGTCCAGATGGTTGGTCGGTTCGTCGAGGATCAGCAGCTGGGGCGGCTGATCGCCGGACAGCACGCAGGCCAGCGCCGCCCTCAGCCGCTCCCCGCCACTCAGGGAGCCGACGGCCTGGTGCGCGGCGGTGTTGCGGAACAGGAACCGGGCCAGCGCCGCCTGGGCGTCATTCACCGTCGCCATCGGGTTGAGCCTGCGGAAACCTTCCAGAATCGTCTCGTCTTCGCGCAGGACGGCCGCCTGCTGGTCCAGCTGCACCGACCGCACAGGGCGGCTCACCCGCCCGGACGCGGGTTCAAGGGCGCCGGACGCCAGGCGGATGAGTGTGGACTTGCCCGAGCCGTTCGGCCCCACGACGGCGACCCGCTCAGGACCGATCACCTGCAGGGAGACGCCGGAAAGCACGACATCCGTCCCGTAGCCAAACCCGACATCATCGAAGGTCAGCACCGATCTGCCGGCCGGCAAACCAGTGGACGGCAGATCAAAGGCCAGCGCCCGGATCCGCTCGACCCGGGCGCTGGCCTCGGCGAGCTGTTCGGCAGAAAGGTCGCGCTGGCGACCCGCGAGACGGTCCTCCCGCCCCGCGCTCTCCTCGGCCCGGCGCTTCTGGGCGCCCATCAGGATCTTCGGCGCGCTGCCGCTGGCGGCATAGCGCTTTCCCGCCGCGTCGCGCCGGGCCTTCTTCTCCCGCGCGCGTTGAGCCTCCCGCTCGACGCGCGACGCCTCGCGCTCGGCGACGGACAGGTCGCGCTCGGCCGCTTCCCACTCCAGCGCCTTGCGCTCGGCGTAGAGGTCATAGCCGCCGCCATAGACGCTGACGCCCAGGCCGGAAATCACGACGATGCGGTCCATCTGGCGCAACAGGGCCCGGTCGTGGCTGACCACGACGGCGCCGCCCTTCCAGCGGCGCAGGAAGTCCCCCACCAGCGCGCGCGCCTCGACATCCAGGTTATTGGTTGGCTCATCCAGCAAGATCACGTCGGGCTCGGCCACGGTGAGGGCCGCGAGCGCCAACCGGGTCAACTGGCCGCCGCTCAGGGTGTTGGCGGAACGATCAAGCGCCAGGCCCGCCAGGCCGACCTCGGCCAGCGCCGCGTCCACGCGGGCCGGAAGGGTCCAGTCCGCCTCGGCCAGATCATCCTCATCGCCCTTCCCCGCCTCGATCCGCGCAAGCCGGGCCAGGGGCGCGGCGATGTCGAGCAAATCGGCGACCGTCGCGCCCGCGCCCGGCTGAAGGGTCTGGCGCAGCAGGCCAATGCGACCCGACCGGCCGATGGCGCCGCTCGCCGGACGCTGTTCGCCCGTGAGCAGATGCAGCAAGGTGGTCTTGCCGGCGCCGTTGCGGCCGACCAGCCCGGTGCGTTCACGCCCGATGGCCAGAGTCAGGTTGTCGAAGAGCGCGCGGCCGTCAGGCGTGGCGGCGGAGACGGCGTCCAGGGTGAAGTACGGCAGGGTCGACATGAAGGCTCACGAGCAGGTCAGCGGAAACGGCGAAGCGGTTCTGCGTCCTGTCGATCATGGGAGCCTCCATCGGTGACCGGGCCGGTCCCGGGACGGCCGATATAGCGCCTCATACGCAGCGACGGAAGCGCGCGGACTTGATCAGGCGCAATGGCGACCAGGCCGCAGCGGCCCTATCTACGCTCTGTGACCAAGGACCCAACGTGACCAGCCTGCCCTTCCCCCATGCCGAGCCGCGCCTGTCGCGTGAGGACGCCGAGACGCGCCGGGCCGAGGCCTCGGCCCGCATCCGCGCCGCCACCGGCATCGACGAGGCGCTGATCTCGGACCTCGTCGAGGGCTTCTACGAGAGGGTCCGCGCGGACCCGCTGCTCGGACCGGTCTTCGCCGAGCGGATCGAGGACTGGGGTCCCCATCTGGCGCGGATGAAGCAGTTCTGGTCGTCAGTCGCGCTGGCGACAGGCGTCTACAACGGCCGGCCGATGCCAAAGCACATGGGGCTGCCCGTGGACGCCGAGCACTTCGACCGCTGGCTGACGCTGTTCGAGGAGACCGCGCAGAAGCTCTGCACGCCGCTCGCCGCCCGCCATTTCGTAAGCCGCGCCCGCAACATCGCCGAAAGCCTCGAACTGGGCGTCGCCAACCACAACGGCGTCCTGCTGGGCATCGGCGAGCGGTACCGACGCGAGGGTTGACGGCGGGACAGCAAGTTCCGGGTCGCGGCAAACGCGCCGCCCGGCGAGGGTCCACGACCGAACCCTTGCTGGAGCCAACCCATGTCCTTCGTCGTCACCGGCCTCGCGCCCGAGCCGTTCTCCCCGCTGTTCGGAGCCGATGACGCGGCCTTGGCCGCCGCCGGCGCGATCCGGTTCACGGCGGATGCGAAGCCCGGCTTCCCCTGTCGCATCACGCTTGAAGACGCCGAGCCGGGGGAGACCGTCCTGCTGCTCAATCACGAACACCACGCGGCCGAGACGCCCTACCGGTCGCGCCACGCCATCTACGTGCGGGAGGCAGCAACCGCGCCGGCGCGCTATCAGGACCAGTTGCCCCCCGCTCTCGCCGTCCGGCTGCTGGCCATCCGGGCCTTCGACGCCGACGGCATGATGATCGACGCCGACATCGTCGAGGGGCGGGAGGCCGTCCCGCTGATCGAACGCTTCCTGGCCGACCCGAAGGCGGCTTACCTGCACGCCCACAACGCCCGCCGCGGCTGTTTCGCCGCGCGCATCGAACGGGCCTAGCCGGCCAGCGGTTTGATCTGGCGGCGCGCGATCGCCTCGATGTCCGCGCCTGCGGGAAGCGTTCCGAAGCAGCGCCCCCAGTCGCCATCGATCCGGCTGGCGACAAAAGCGTCGGCCACGGCGTCCGGACCGTGCCGCAGCAGCAGCGAGCCCTGCAGCAGAACGGCCATGTCCTCGACCAGCCGGCGCGCATCGCCCTCTCCGACCGGGCCGGCGAAGCGGTCCGCCAGCCGCTCGGCCGCAGCGTCGAACCGCCGGTCGCCTCCCCTGGCCAGGGCGATCTCGGCGACAAAGCTGTCCATCGCCGCCGGCTCCTTGCGCAGGGTTCTCAGCACGTCGAGCGCGATGACGTTGCCGGAGCCTTCCCAGATGGCGTTCAGCGGGCTTTCGCGGAAATAGCGCGGCAGGGGCGTCTCCTCGACGTAGCCGACGCCGCCGTGGCACTCCATGCACTCGTAGACGAAGTTCGGGCAGCGCTTGGTCAGCCAGTACTTGCCCAGCGCCACGGCCAGGCGAGCGAAGGACCGATCGCCTTCCCCCTCGCCATCAAAGGCCCGGGCCACCCGCATGGTCAGGGCGGCGGCGGCCTCGTACTCCAGCGCCAGATCGGCGATCACCGCCCGCATGGCCGGCTGGTCGGCGAGGGTCTTCTGGAACACCCGCCGGCCAGCGACGTGGTTGACCGCCTCGGCCAGCGGCCGACGCATGATGCCAAGCGTCCCGGCCATGGTGTCGAGCCGGGTGTGGTGGACCATATCGATGATCACCGAGACGCCGCGTCCCTCCTCGCCCAGCAGCCAGGCGACGGCGTCGTGGTACTCGATCTCGCTGGAGGCGTTGGACTTGTTGCCCAGCTTGTCCTTCAGCCGCATGACCTGGATCCCGTTGCGCGAGCCGTCCGGGGCGATGCGCGGAACCAGAAAGCAGCTGAGCCCCCCCTCGGCGTAGGCCAGGGTCAGGAAGCCGTCACTCATCGGCGCCGAGCAGAACCACTTGTGGCCGACCAGCCGGTAGAGCCGGTCGCCGAGCGGATGGGCGCGCGTGGTGTTGGCCCGCACGTCGCTGCCGCCCTGCTTCTCGGTCATCGCCATGCCGATGGTGACGCCGCGCTTGCCGGCGATCGGCGCGAGCGGGCCGTCATAGGTCCCGCCGATCAGCTTCTCCAGCCAGGGGCCGGTGACGTCCGGTTGATGCCGCAGGGCCGGTACGGCGGCGTAGGTCATGCTGATCGGGCAGAGCACGCCGGCCTCGGCCTGGGTCATCAGGGCCAGCAGGCCGGCATGGGCCACGTGGCCGCCGGGCCGGTCTGCGGTCCAGGCGATATCGTGGATGCGGTGGTCCATCGCCACGCCCATGAGCTGGTGATAGCTCGGATGAAACCTCGCCTCGTCGATCCGCTGGCCATAGCGATCGAAGGAAACCAGTTCGGGTGGATGGCGATTGGCCAGATCGCCGAGCTCAAGCACGGCCTCGGAGCCGGCCACCGCACCAAGTTTCGACAGAGGTTCGCCGACCCAGTCGCCCCCCTCGCGGAGCGCCGCCTCGCGCATGGCCCTGTCGGTGTCGAAGAGGTTGTGGCCGATGAAGGCCGGCGGCTGGTTGAAGACCTCGTGGGTCTCAAGCTGGGTCGAGGGGGCATGGCGGGGCATGGGAATCTCTGGTCTCTGGCGGGCGCCATCGGGCGGGCGAAGACAGCGGAGCGCCATGATGCGCGTCAAGCGAACGGCCGCAATCCTTGCCTTGCTGACAGTCGCTGTCAGCAGGGCGGCGCGAAGATCGTCAGGTTCACACAATGTTCTTGTGTTTTACGCGACCCTGCGCACTAGATATAGCCGTTGCGCCGCGCTTCCTTTTGCCGGCCTCGCGCGTTCCTCCCGGTGATCATGGCCGAACAGCTCAACTTCATCCGCGTGCGCGGCGCCCGCGAGCACAATCTCAAGGACGTCAGCGTCGACATCCCGCGCGGGGAGCTGGTGGTGATCACCGGCCTCTCGGGCTCGGGCAAGTCGTCCCTTGCCTTCGACACCATCTACGCCGAGGGCCAGCGCCGCTACGTCGAGAGCCTGTCGGCCTACGCGCGCCAGTTCCTCGAGCTGATGAGCAAGCCGGACGTGGACCTTATCGAGGGCCTGTCGCCGGCCATCTCGATCGAGCAGAAGACCACCAGCCGCAACCCACGCTCAACCGTCGGCACGGTGACAGAGATCCACGACTACATGCGCCTTCTGTGGGCGCGGGTGGGGGTGCCCTACTCCCCGGCCACCGGGCTGCCGATCGAGAGCCAGACCGTCAGCCAGATGGTCGACAAGCTGACGGTGCTGCCCGAGGGCGAGCGGCTGTACCTGCTGGCGCCGGTCGTTCGCGGCCGCAAGGGCGAGTACAGGAAGGAGATTGCCGAGTGGCGCCGGGCCGGCTTCCAGCGGCTGAAAATCGATGGCGAGCTCTATCCGATCGAGGACGCGCCCGAGCTCGACAAGAAATTCAAGCACGATATCGACGTGGTCGTGGACCGGCTGGTCACCCGCAACGGCCTTGAGCAGCGCTACGCCGACAGCATCGAACAGGCCCTGCGGCTGGCCGACGGCATCGCGGTGGCCGAATGGGCCGACGTGAAGGACGGCGAGACCGAACCGCGCCGCATCCTGTTCTCCGAGAAGTTCGCCTGTCCGGTCAGCGGATTTTCGATCACCGAGATCGAGCCCCGGCTTTTCTCGTTTAACAACCCGTTCGGGGCCTGCCCCGTCTGCGACGGCCTGGGCGCCAAGCTGGCCTTCGACGCCGACATGGTCATCCCGGACAAGGACAAGACCCTGCACAAGGGCGCCGTCGCGCCTTGGGCCAAGGGCCCGTCGCCGCTCTACACCCAGACGCTGCAGGCCCTGGCCCGGCACTACGAATTCTCGATGGACCAGCCGTGGCACGCGCTGCCGGCCAAGGCCCATGAGGTGATCCTCCACGGCACCGGGGCCGAGAAGATCAAGTTCATCTACGACGACAACGCCCGCAAGTACGAGGTCAACAAGCCCTTCGAGGGCGTGCTGCCCAACCTCGAGCGGCGCTGGCGCGAGACTGATTCCGCCTGGGTGCGCGAGGAGCTGGGCCGCTATCAGTCCGACACGCCCTGCGACGCCTGTCACGGCGCCCGTCTCAAGCCCGAGGCCCTGGCGGTCAAGATCGCCGGCAAGAACATCTCCGAGGTCTCGGGTCTGGCCATCCGGCCGGCGCGCGACTGGTTCACGGCGCTCAACGACAGCCTGTCCGACAAGCAGATGGAGATCGCCCGGCGGATCCTTAAGGAGATCAACGACCGGCTGAAGTTCCTGGTCGACGTCGGGCTGGACTATCTGAACCTTTCGCGTGGTTCAGGGACGCTCTCCGGCGGCGAGAGCCAGCGCATCCGTCTGGCCAGCCAGATCGGCAGCGGCCTGACCGGCGTGCTCTATGTGCTGGACGAACCTTCGATTGGCCTGCACCAGCGCGACAACACCCGGCTGCTGCAGTCGCTGCAGGGCCTGCGGGACCTCGGCAACTCGGTGCTCGTGGTCGAGCACGACGAGGAGGCGATCATGACCGCCGACTATGTCATCGACATGGGCCCGGCGGCGGGCATCCACGGCGGCCGGATCATCGCCGAGGGAAAGCCGGCCGACGTGATGGCCAACCCCGCCAGCATCACCGGCCAGTACCTGACCGGCGTCCGCGAGATCGCCGTGCCCCAGCAGCGGCGGCCGATCTCGACCAGGCATGTGCTGCGCGTGACGGGCGCAACCGGCAACAATCTCAAGGGCGTGACGGCCGAGATCCCCGTGGGCACCTTCACCTGCATCACCGGCGTCAGCGGCGGCGGCAAGTCGACCTTCACCATCGAGACCCTCTACAAGGCCGCGGCCCGCCGGTTGAACAACGCCAGCGACGCCCCCGCCCCGCACGAGAAGATCGAGGGGCTGGAGAACTTCGACAAGGTCATCGACATCGACCAGAGCCCGATCGGTCGCACGCCACGCTCGAACCCGGCCACCTACACCGGCGCCTTCCAGCCGATCCGCGACTGGTTCAGCCAGTTGCCGGAGAGCAAGGCGCGCGGCTACGGCCCGGGCCGCTTCAGCTTCAACGTCAAGGGCGGCCGCTGCGAGGCCTGCCAGGGCGACGGCCTGATCAAGATCGAGATGCACTTCCTGCCAGACGTCTACGTCACCTGCGACGTCTGCAAGGGCAAGCGTTACAACCGCGAGACGCTCGAGATCCTGTTCAAGGGCAAGTCGATCGCCGACATCCTCGACATGACCGTCGAGGAGGCCGCCGAGTTCTTCAAGGTCGTGCCGCCGGTGCGGGACAAGATGGAGACGCTCAAGCGTGTCGGCCTAGGCTACATCCACGTCGGTCAGCAGGCGACCACCCTTTCAGGTGGCGAGGCGCAGCGGGTGAAGCTCAGCAAGGAGCTGAGCCGCAAGGCCACCGGCCGCACACTCTACATCCTCGACGAGCCGACCACCGGCCTGCACTTTGAGGACACCCGCAAGCTGCTGGAAGTGCTCCACGAACTGGTCGACCAGGGCAACACCGTTGTCGTCATCGAGCACAACCTCGACGTCGTGAAGACCGCCGACTGGATCGTCGACTTCGGCCCCGAGGGCGGCGACGGCGGCGGCGAGATCGTGGCGGTCGGCACGCCCGAGAAGGTGGCGCTGAGCGAGACCAGCTGGACCGGCCGCTACCTGGCCGACGTGCTCAAGCGGCACCGCGAGCGGGCGGGCGAGAAGCGCAAGCGCGCCTGACGCCCGCCGCGCCCGGCGTCTAGCTGAAGACGTCCGCAGCCAGGGGCTGGGCGATCTCGCGATAGATCGTCGCCGCCGGCGCATACATGACCATCATCGCCAGGGCCGAGAGGAAGCCGCCGATCACGCTGTAGACAATCATGACCGGCGTGAAGAACGACGCCAGCGTGCTCATGTCCGGCTGGAACAGGCTCGTCACGCCGGTCAGCCCGCCTCCGATCGCAATGGCCACCACCGACATCAGCGCGAAGGCCAGCAGATAGGTCACGATCAGCAGAATAATGGCGAGGAGATAGGCCCCGAGGATCGGCCAGAAATTGCCCTTCGTCAGCGCCCAGCTTCCGAAGATGTTCACACGCCCGGTCGCGAAGGTTTGCGAAAGCGCCAGCGAGAGGCGGACCGACACGAGGAGGGCCAGGGCGACGCCCGCGACGCCGGCGACAATCCCGACGATGACGCCCGCGACTGCGCCGCCCGCGGCGCTCGCGACGCCTGCAAGCAAACCCGTCAACAGCATGGCGGCTATGACCACGCCCACCCCGATCAGCCACTGCACGACCATGACGATGACCATTCGCCCTTCGTCGCCGCCCAGCCGGATAAAGGCATTGCGGCTGTCATCGGGGCGAAGGACCATCCGGTTCACGGCCGCCGTGGCGACGCCGTAGTACAGCAGCGTCAGCAGCAGGGCGACGACGTAGTACGGCGCCAGTGTCAGAAGCGACCGGGCGGCCGCCTCCTGGTCATTGGACTGGCTGGTGGCCTGCAAGTCCGTCAGGGCCTGTCCGACCGTCAGAATGGTTACAGTCGATGTGACCAGCGAGACCGCCAGGAGAACGAGACCCCAGATCAGGAAGACGCGTGGCCTTGAGCGCGCGAGCGTGAAACCCGAAAACGCAGCGTCGGTCGCCGAGAATGTGGCCATGCCTGACTTTCCCCAGAATGCTTTCCGATGGACGCCATCGCCCACCCTCGGTAGCAGTTTGCACAGAACGCCCAACCGGCGGCAATGGCGGCGCAGACCGCGCGGGGAGTATGATCATGATCCTGTACGGTGAAGCCAATCCGGCTCCCAATCCGCGCCGGGTGCGCATCTTCATCGCCGAGAAGGGCATCGATCTGCCGGAAACGCGGGTCAATCTTCGCCAGCGCGAACACAAGGCCCCGGAACACCTCGCCCGCAACTCGCTGGGCCAGGTCCCGACCCTGGTGCTGGACGACGGCGAGGCGATCTCGGAGACCGTCTCGATCTGCCGCTACCTCGAGGCCCTGCACCCGGCCAATCCGCTGTTCGGAACCACGGCGCTGGAGCAGGCGAGGATCGACATGTGGATTCGCCGGGTCGAGTTCCAGCTGATGACGCCGGTCGGCATGTTCTGGCGTCACGCCCACCCGCTGACCGCGGCCCTGCTGACCCAGTTCAAGGACTTCGGCGAGTCGAACCGCGACCTGTACGCCCGCGCCTGCAAATGGCTGGACCGGGACCTTGGCGACGGCCGCTCCCACCTTGCCGGCGAGGCGTTCAGCATGGCTGACATCGCCGCCCTGACGACCATCGACTTCGCGACCTTCACGGGGCTGGAGATGCCCGAAGATGTGGCCAACCTTCGCGCCTGGCACGCCCGGGTGTCCGCGCGGCCGAGCGCGGCGGCATAGAGGGAGTCCTACGTCTCGCCGCGAATCTGCTGCAGCATGCGGGCCGGCGCTGCGCAGAACATAACCACCCAAAGGACGATCAGTAGCGTCAGGATCGCCTGTTGCAGGACGATCAGCCCGATGCCGGCCAGGGCCTCGCCCTGGGTGATCTGACCATCGCCTGGCTGGCTGAGTTCGCCGAGCAGCGAGAAGCCGCCGAGAAGGCGGGTCGAAATCAGGCTGAACACGAGCGCGAGCAGCAGCACGCCGCCGTAGAACAGGATGCTCAGCAACAGCGTCGCGACCAGCTGCCAGAACTGGCCCCGGGTCAGCAGCCAGGCGCGGCGGATGTCGAGCCGCTCGTCCGCCACAGCCACGGGACCGGCCAGCGTCAGGCGGACAAACAGCCAGCCGACCAGCGCCAGCCCGCCAAGCGTCGCCGGCACGCTGACCAGCCACTCCAGCGGGCCTGACAATGACAACGCAAACATGCTCACGACGCCATACAGCCCGCTGGCCACCGAAAAGATCAACACGATGATCATGTAGAGGCCGAGCATGCGCCACTCGTCGGCCCCGAACTTGATGAAGGCGAAGCTGCGGTCATGCGGCCGGAGCACGGCGCGGAACACGGCTCCCGGCAGAACGGTGACCAGGACCAGCGCCATCGCCAGCACGACGAGGATCCAGGGCCCGAACCGGGTGAGCAGCTGCTCGATGTCACGCTCGCCGCCGCCGTGGGTCGCCGACTGCAATGTGCCCAGGTTCGGCAGCAGCAGGATCAGCACCATTACGATCAGCGACAGGAAGTAGATGCCGGTCCAGGCCAGGATCAGCAGGGGCTTGTCGCGGACGATCCGGAAGCCCTCGAAGGCGGCGTCCAGCGGCTTGACGGTCCCCATCAGGCGGCGCCCGCGGCGCTGAGCCGACGATAGATATGAGCCGTCGCCCCGACCAGGATGGGCTGGATGAAGAACACCCCGATCACCCCCACCGCCAGCGTGGCCAGAACACCCGTCGCCGGATCCCCCACCAGAGCGCCGAACTGCTGGGCCAGCACGAGCAGAAGGAAAACCGGCGCGCGCACCACCAGCCAGACCCCGGCCAGCCTGAGCGCCGAGCCGCGGGTCAGGGGCAGGCTGGAGAATACGTTCACCGCGCCCCGCGCGGCCGTCATCGGCGCGGCCATCGAGAATCGCGCCCAAATGAGCAGCATCGACGCCAGCATGACCACTAACCCGACGGTCAGCACAATCCGTCCCTGGCTTCCCAGCACGGCGTAGAGTTCGGGTACGGTCTGGACGGCCGGCGGCGGCGCACCGTCAGAGACCGCCAGAATCAGGACAAGCAGCAGGAACATCGCCACGATCATCATGACCAGGAAAACGACGCCGATCAGCAGGTTGACCAGGAAAAGCCTGCCCTCCAGCGCCCCCAGCTGGAACCCGAGCGGCCGGTTCACCGACGCACTTTCGGCGCCCATGTCGGCCAGCGCGATCCGATAGTAGACGGCATGGGCCATGATCAGGGCGAGAAATTCGCCGGCCGCGCCCATCATCACGAGGTTCGGCTGCCCGGTCGCCGCGAACGACGAGGCCAGCGCCGCCACGGCGAGCGGGCCGACGGCCTTGCGCCAGTGGGCCCGCCAGAAAGCGAAACCCTCCGCCACAGCCTCCCTGATCGAGAAACGCGCCTGCGCCATCGGTCCTTTCGCGCGACCTCGCGCGCCTGCCCTTCCCTTTAACTTAAACCCTGCTTCGCCCTCGCTGGCGACAGGATTTGAACGTCAGGCGTCCGGTCGCAGCCCCGACAGTTGCCGATAGGCCTCCGCCCACGGCGCGGCGAGGATGGTGGTGACCACCGCGCCGAGCAGGGCGCCGACCAGGGCCATGCCGACGGCCCAGGGGGCCAGCTCCGCCATCCAGATCGAGGCGTCCTGCGCGAAGAAGGCGCTGGCCGCCGCCTCGTCCAGCCCGCCCTGGCCCAGGAAGGCCAGACTGGCGGCCACCAGCAGAGCGAGCAGGCCAAGTTCAAGCGCCAGGACAATGCCGATGAGCATCAAACCTACCCCGATCAGCCGCCAAGTCTGCCCCTGGGTCATGGCCCAGGATTCGAACAGCCGGAACCGCTGCTCGGCGAAGGTCATCGGCAGCGCCATTGAGAAACGCACGAACAGCCAGCCCAGCATCGCCAGCGCGATCAGAACCGCCGCCAGCATGACCGGAACCACCGCCAGAAGATTACCGTCCGTCCCGATGGACAGGATCATCAGCAGCGGGACCAGCACCGCGCTCATCGGGATCATCACCACGAACGACAGGACGCCGAACACCACGATCATCAGCGCCAGCCACAGCTCGCGCGCGCCCAGTCGCAGATAGAACCAGCGGCTGTCCCCCGGCTCCAGGACAGCGCGGAACACCGCGGCGGTCAGAATCGCGCGGACCGCGAGGCTGGTCAGCAGCAGCACCGGCTGCATGGCGAAAGCGGCCCAGATCACCGGGACGAGCGCCTCCGGAGACGGCTCAACGCCGCTGGCGTCCATGCGAACGAGTTCGGCCAGACCGCCCAGCAGGGCGCTCATCAGGCCCGCCGCCGGCAGCACGCCGAGGAGCAACAACACGCCGGCCCAGGCCAGAACAGCAACCGGGCGACGGCCGATCACTCCAATCCCCGCCATTGCCGTCCTGGCAACATCGACTCCGGCCATCGACCCCTCCCCGAAACAACGACCCCCGCGAGAGGATCACAACCGCGCCCGTCGCGCCACCGTGGAGAAGCGATCCGCGCTTTCCCTCGCCGCACCGGGGGCTTATCTGTCCGCCCATGAGCCTCAATCCCATTCATGTCGTCGGCGGCGGTCTCGCCGGATCCGAGGCGGCCTGGCAGATCGCCCGCGCCGGCGTGCCGGTCGTGCTGCACGAGATGCGCCGCGACGGCGTTCGCACCGACGCCCACCAGACCGACGGCCTCGCCGAACTGGTCTGCTCCAACTCGTTCCGGTCCGATGACTGGCAGTACAACGCCGTTGGCCTGCTCCATGCCGAGATGCGCCGCTGCAACTCGATCATCATGGCAGCCGGCGACCTGCACCAGGTGCCGGCCGGCGGCGCCCTGGCTGTCGATCGCGACGGGTTCTCGGCGGAGGTCACCGCGCGGCTTGAGGCTCACCCCCTGGTGACCATCGTGCGGGAGGAGATCGACGGCCTGCCGCCCGCCGACTGGGACAGCGTCATCATCGCCACCGGCCCCCTCACATCTCCCGCCCTGGCCCAGGCGATTCTGAACCTGACCGGCGAGGAGTCCTTAAGCTTCTTCGACGCCATCGCGCCGATCATCCACTTCGACTCGATCGACATGTCCAAGGCCTGGCGGCAGTCGCGCTACGACAAGGAAGGTCCGGGCGGCGACGCGGCCGCCTACATCAACTGCCCGATGGACAAGGACCAGTACGACGCCTTCATCGACGCCCTGCTGGCCGGCCCGAAGTCGGAGTTCAAGGAGTGGGAAAACGTTCCCTACTTCGACGGCTGCCTGCCGATCGAGGTGATGACCGAGCGCGGCCGCGAAACCCTGCGCCATGGGCCGATGAAGCCGGTCGGCCTGACCAACGCCCACAACCCGACCGTCAAGGCCCACGCCATCGTCCAGCTGCGCCAGGACAACGCGCTGGGCACCCTGTGGAACATGGTCGGCTTCCAGACCAAGCTGAAGCACGGCGCCCAGACCGAGATCTTCCGCATGATCCCCGGCCTGGAGAACGCCCAGTTCGCGCGGCTGGGCGGCCTGCACCGCAACACCTTCATCAACAGCCCGCGCCTGCTGGACGAGAAACTGCGCCTCAAGGCCGACACCCGCCTGCGCTTCGCCGGTCAGGTCACTGGCGTCGAAGGCTATGTCGAGAGCGCGGCGCTGGGCCTGTTGACCGGTCGCCTGGCGGCCGCCGAGCGGCTGGGCCGGCCGATCGCGACGCCGCCGCCGACCACGGCGCTGGGCGCGCTGGTCGCTCACATCACGGGCGGGCACCTGGACGGTGGCAAGCACAGCTTCCAGCCGATGAACATCAACTACGGCCTGCTGCCGCCCATGGAGGCCCCGCGCAAGGACGCGGAGGGCAAGAAGCTCCATCCCGGCGATCGCGGGCGGGCGAAGAAGCGGATGATGAGCGAGCGCGCCATCGCCGACCTCGAGGGCTGGCTGGCCGGCGAGGCCCTGGCGGCAGCGGAGTAGGCCTCAGACCCTGCCGGTAATAACCGCCAGGAAGACCCGCAGGCGCTTCTCCAGTGGTCCGGGTGAAGCGCCTCGCGCATAGCGGCGGGCAAGGACGACGTGGGCCACGGCCGGGAACGCCTCGACCGGCAGGGTCTTCAGCGGCTCCCGCAGGGCGTCCAGGGCCTTCAGCGCGCCGGGGGGATCGAGGCGGGCCAGCCCCACCGCCCGCGCGGCCCGGGCTACTTGATCGGCGGTCGCTGTGTCTGAGAGTCTCCGCGCCGCCAGCGCCATGACCAGGCCCTCGGTAGCGTCGATATGGCTGAGGAGCGCCTCGCCCGTCTTCGGCGCGTCCAGATCGCCAAGCCGCGCCTCGGCCAGCGCCGCCAGAGCGACCGGCGGCAGGACGCCGGCGGCGATGGCCTTGAGAACCGGGTGGGGCCGCACGATGCGTCCCTCCGCAATCTCCTCCAGCCCTTCGCGCCACCAGGTCATGCGGATCTCGCCCATCAGCGGATCGGAGACCAGATGCGGGATGCGCGTCAGCTCGTGATCCAGCGCGTAGAGGGCGATCAGGTCGGCGCGCGCGGCGGCATCGGCCACGAACCGGCTGGACAGCCAGCGGTCGGGCGCGTGGTCGCGGACGGTGTTGTCGAGATCGTCAGCCATGCTCAATGAAAAGGGCCCGCCGGATGGTCCGGCGGGCCCTCTCTAACCGATGTGCGCGGTCTAGCCGAACAGCGTCTGGTTCATGGTCATGGCCGTCAGCATCGGGATGCTGAGCAGCGTGTTGATCCGCGAGAACAGCATGGCGGTGCGGGCCGCCTTGGCCTTGGTGTCGGCGTCGGCCTCGACAATGCCCAGCGCGCGCTTCTGGTTCGGCCAGATCACGCCCCAGACGTTGATGAACATGATCGTGGCCAGCCACATGCCGATGCCGATCATGGTGAAGCCCTTGTCTGCCGACGGATCATAGCCGCCGGCCAGGCCGAGCGTGATCGCCTCCACCGCATAGGTGTGGCCACGGCTGAAGGCCAGGACCATACCCATGATCCAGGTGGCCAGCGCCGCCCAACGGAACCAGAACAGCGCTTCAGGCGCGATGTGCTTGGAGACCGCCGGCTTCAGCTCGGCCGGGATGGCCGGCATGACGCGGATCTGTACGAAGTTGAAGTAGTAGAGCAGGCCGATCCAGAGGATGCCGAAGAAGGTGTGCATCCAGCGGAACACCGCCTGCCAGAAGGTGGCCTCCAGCCCGTGCGGACTGGTGGAGTAGGCAAACACCATGACCAGCGCGAGCAGCACGCTGACGATCATGGTATTGCGGAAATTCGAGAGAAGAGCACCCATCGTCCAACCCCTTGGAGATTCCTACTTTGGGGGTCAGCTATAGGCCCGTTCGCGCCGGCCGGTAAAGACTTCGGCCGCCCTGTCATTGATCTGGATCAAACCGCGATCAACGCCGCGGCGATGCGCCGCCCCTCGGACGCGACCACGTTGTAGGTTCGGGCGGCCGCCTCGGTGGACATGAACTCAAGCCCGATGCCCGCCGCCTTGAGGCCGTCACGCAGGTCCCGAGGCGGGAGCCCCTGCGTCAGGCCCGTGCCGAGCAGCACGAACTCCACCGCGCCGCGATTGGCGAGCACCTCGGCGAAATCGTCCAGGGTAAGAGCGGCCAGCGACGTGGCCGCCCAGGGACGGGCCACGTCATCGAGGATCAGCAGCGACCCGGGACGCCAGTCGCCCGACACCCGGAACCCGCCGCCGCCCCAGGCGTCGACCGACGGCGGCTGGCGCAGCCGGGCCATCAGGGACGCGAGGCGGCGCCGAACTTGATCGGCGTAGCCTCTTCATCGCCGCGCTTGACGCCCCAGAGCAGGATCACCGGCGCGGCGACATAGACCGAGGAATATGTGCCCAGGATGATGCCGAAGATCATGATGACGGAGAAGCCGAACAGCGCTTCGCCGCCGAAGACCGCCAGACCGGTCAGCGCGATCACGGCGGTCAGGCCGGTGATGATCGTGCGCGACAGGGTTTCATTGATCGACAGGTCGATGATCTCGCGCAGCGGCATCTTCTTGTACTTGCGCAGGTTCTCGCGCAGCCGGTCGAAGACCACGACGGTGTCGTTCATCGAGTAGCCGATGATGGTCAGGATGGCCGCGATGGTGGTGAGGCTGAACTCCATCTTGGTCACCGCGATCAGGCCGAAGGTCAGGATCACGTCATGGAACAGCGCGATGACGGCGCCCAGGCCGAACTGCAGCTCGAACCGGAACCAGATGTAGACCAGCATCAGGCCGATCGCGACCAGCAGGGCGGTGATGCCGTTGGTCAGCAGCTCGGCCGAAACCTTGGCCCCGACGGTGGCGTCGTTGGTGAAGCGAATGTCCGGCAAAGCCTTCTGCAGCGTCGCGCGCACGTCGCTCTTCACGGCGTTGGCGTTCTCGCCCTCCTTGGTTTCGAAGCGAACCATGGCGGCGGAGCCGTCGCCGTAAGCCTGCACCTGGACGTCGCCCAGGTTCTTGCCGGCCAGCGACTTTCGGACGACGTCGAGCGGAATTTCCCGGCCGCCGGTCGGTGTTTCCGTGCTGCCCGGGGCCGCAGGCGCCGACGTGGTGAATTCCAGAACCGTCCCGCCCCGGAAGTCGATGCCGCAGTTCAGGCCGGCGCAGGGCAGCTGGAACGGAAAGAACACCACGGCGAGAGATGCGATCGTCAGGAGGATCGACACCGCCCCGGCGAGCTTCGAGAAGTCCACGAACCGGAGCGTTGTCTTGACCGGAACGGTCTTGATGAGAGGCCAGAAGGTCATGGTTCGAACCTCACGCGATCGGCAGCGTCTTGGGACGCGCCGTGCGATACCAGACGGCGAGCAGGACCTGGGTCACCAGGACGGCGGTCAGGACCGAGGTGAAGACCCCGATCGACAGCGTCCAGGCGAAGCCGCGAACGGGTCCGGCGCCGAAGAAGAACATGATGGCGGCGGCGATCAGCGTCGTCAGGTTGGCGTCGATGATCGTTTCCATGGCCCGCGAGAAGCCAGCCTCCATCGCGGACAGCGGGGCCCTGCCCGCCCTGACCTCGTCGCGCATGCGCTCATAGATCAGCACGTTGGCGTCAACGGCGACGGCCAGCGTCAGGATCAGGCCGGCGATGCCCGGAAGGGTCAGGGTCGCCTGGGTGAAGCTCATCGCGGCGATAATCATCAGGCCGTTGATCAGCAGCGCGACCACAGAGATGCCGCCAAACAGCAGACCATAGGCCAGCACCATGAAGACCAGGATGGTGACGAAGGCCACCATCGTGGAAATCCTGCCGGCCTCGACCGCGTCGGCCCCCAGTTCGGCGCCGACCGTGCGCTGCTCCTCGACCGTCAGCGGCGCCGGCAGGGCGCCGTTTCGCAGCATGATGGCCAGGTTGTTGGCGCTCTCGGCGGTGAACCCGCCCGAGATCTGCGCGCTGCCGCCGAGGATCGGTTCGTTGATGTTCGGCGCCGACAGCACCTTGCCGTCGAGGACGATAGCGAAGGGCTTGTTGACGTTGCGGGTGGTGATTTCGCCGAAGCGCTTGGCGCCCTGGCCGTCGAAGCGGATCGACACCACCGGCTGGCCGGTCTGCGGATCGTTCGACATCCGCGCATCGGCCAGGTTCTCGCCGGAAATCTCGACCCTGCGCCGAACGAGGACGCCCGGCTCGAAAGCGTTTGCGCCGGCTTCGTAGGGCAGGATTTCCGCGCCCGGCGGCAGGACGCCGGAAATCGCCTCGGCATAGGTGCGGCTCTGGTCGACCATCTGGAACGACAGTTTGGCGGTCTTGCCGATGACCGCCTTCAGCCGCTCCGGATCGCTTTCGCCCGGCACCTGGACCACGATGCGGTTAGCGCCCTGGCGGGTGATCGACGGTTCCTTGGTACCCAGTTCATCGACCCGCTTGCGGATGATCTCGACCGATTGCTCGACCGCCGCCATGGTCAGTTCCTGGATGCCGCGATCGGTAAAGGCGACACTGATCCTCCCGCCATCGGCGCGGCTGACAGAAAGGTCGTTGCCCTGACCGCTGCGGACCGGCTGCGGCATGCGGGACACCAGCCGGAAAGCCTGGTCGTACTTCGTCGGATCGGCGATCTGAACCGAAGCGCCGCCCTGTCGCACCGCCGGGTTGGCCACCCGCACCCCGGCATCCTCGAGGGTCTTGACGACGTCCTCCATGAGGGCTTCCGAGCGCTCCCTGACCAGCGCCGGGGTGTCGACCTCCAGCATCAGGTAGGAACCGCCCTGCAGATCGAGACCCAGATTCAGGGTCTTGCTCGGCATGAACGGCGGCAGGGCGTCGCGCCACGACTGCGGCAGCAGGTTCGGAAGCGTGAACAGGATGCCGAAGATGGTCGCCGCGATAACGACGCTCACCTTCCAGCGGGACAGGATCAGCATGGGTCCAGCGGCCTTTTCGGCGTCAGCTCTTGGCGTCGTTGGCGACGACGGGTTCGCCCTTGCCGCGAACTTCGGAGATCATGGACTTGACCACCTTGACGGTGACGCCCTGGGCGATCTCGACGCCGGCTTCCTTGTCCTCGACACGCACGACCTTGCCGATCATGCCGTTGGACAGGACCACCTGGTCGCCGCGCTTCAGGTTGGCGACCATCGTCTGGTGCTCCTTGAAGCGCTTCTGCTGCGGGCGGAACATGAAGAAGTAGAGGACGGCGATAAGAACAAGCGGAAACGCCAGGCTCATCAACTGATTGGGGTCGGACATCTCGTCTCCGAGGGAAGGGCTGGGCGACGGCCAGCAGGCGGCGTCGCGGGTCGGCGGAAACTATGCGCTGACCCATCGCTTTGCAATGAGCCCCGGGCCCGGTAATCCGCCCCTATGGACGATAAGACACAGGACCTGCTCGCCCGGATCGCCGACGCCCTGGAGCGGATCGCGCCGCCGGTGGCGATGTCGCCCGATTTCTCCGCAGCGCGGCTGTACCGCCATGACCCCGTCGAGGGCGCCTTTCCGGCGGCGCCCGACTATCCCCTGGCGCTCGATCTGCTGGTCGGCATCGACAGCCAGAAGGCGCGGTTCGTCGAGAACCTCACCCGCTTCGCCCGCGGCCTGCCCAGCAACCACGTCCTACTGTGGGGCGTGCGCGGCACGGGCAAGAGCTCGCTGTCCAAGGCCGCCTTCATGGCGGTGGCGTCCGACTTCCCGACTCTGAAGCTGGTCGAGGTCGACCGCGATGAGGTCGCAGCCCTGCCGCCCCTGTTCGACGTTCTGAGAGCCCGCGACGAGCGTTTCGTCGTGCTCTGCGACGACCTGTCGTTCGAGGACGGCGCCGCAGCGGCCAAGGCGCTGAAATCGGCGCTCGAGGGCGGCGTGGCGGGGCCGCCTGAGAATGTGCTGTTCGTCGCCACCTCAAATCGCCGCCACCTGATGCCGCGCGACCATGCCGAAGGCCGGGGCATGATCGCCGCCGCCGAGGACGCCGAGGAGGAGGTCAGCGTGTCCGACCGCTTCGGCCTGTGGATCGGCTTCCCGCCGATGGACCAGGCCGCCTATCTGGCTGCCGTGCGGTCCTACGCCGACCGGTTCGAGCTGGAGACACCGGACCTCGAGCGCCGCGCCCTGCAATGGGCGCAGCTTCGGGGCTCGCGGTCCGGTCGCGTCGCCTGGCAATTCATCCGCGACCTGGCGGGTGAACTGGGCAGGGCGCTTCCGGCGTAGCGCCGTCCCTCCCCACGGGAGGGAGGGAAAACTCAGCGGGGCAGGACCAGCGCCGGGTCGATCGCCTTGGCCTTGAACATCGGCGAGGGCGAATAGCGCACCTCGAAGTGCAGCTGCGGGCGGGGCGCGCCGCCGCTGGAGCCGACGGCGCCGATCTGTTCGCCGGCGCGGACCACCTGCTGCATCCGCACGCTGGCGCTCTGCAGGTTGCCATAGACGGTGACCCAGCCGTCCTCGTGCTGGATCAGCACCGTGACACCAAAGCCGGGCACGTCGCCGCCGGAATAGACGACCTTGCCGCCTGCCGCGGCGCGAACCGGCGTTCCGGCCGGGGCGGCTATGTCCAGACCGTCGTTGCGGCGACCGCCGCCCTTGGGCCCGAAGTCCGAGATCACCTCACCGCGCACCGGCCACTCGAAGCGGCCACGGCCCAGGGCCGTGATGTCGGCGTCTGTCAGGGTCGGGGGACGGTCATCGGGCAGCAATGGCGCGGTCGTCGTCGGGCGCGACGGCGCCGGAGCGGGTGTCGCCACCGGCGGGCGGACCGCTGGTGGCGGAGTCGCGACAGGTCGGGCAGGCGCCGGCGTGGCAGGCGGCGTCGCAGGGGGCGTCGCGGGCGGAGCCGGACGGGGCGAAACGGGTCTCGGAGCCGGAGACGGCGCCGGGGTCGCGGGCTGCGGCGTCACGGCGGGCGGCGGAGCCGGTTGCGGACGCGGCGCCGGCGGGGGCGTGACCGGCTGCGGGCGCTGCGTCGGCTGGACGGGCGCGGGCTCCATCACGGTGATCGTTCGCGTCTGCGGGCCCGCATCCTTGAAGCCGCTCGGCAGCTTGATCTTCTGGCCGACCCGGATCGAGGAGGTCGAGGTGATGTCGTTCTCCTCGGCCAGGGCGGCGACGGTGACGCCGAAGCGACGGCCGATAGCGATCAGGGTGTCGCCGCTGGCCACGACATAGGCCTTGGCGCGGCTGGCCGGGCCTTTGAGCACCTGGCCCGGCCGCAGCCGGTAGGGTTCCTTTAGGTCGTTGATCTTCGCAAGTTCCGCGCGGGTGGAGCCCATGGCCCGGGCGACGGCGTCGAGCCCCTGCCCGTCCTTGACGGTGTAGGTCGCCGGCCGACCGTCGACGTCGACGACCTTGCCCGGAGTCAGGGTGATGGTCTTCGTGACCGGGATCATCACCGGCTCCGGCGGCGCTTCGTAGCGCGGCTGCGGCGCCGGATAGGGATCAGGCGCGGAGACAGGTGGCAGTGACGAGGTCTCGACGGCGGCCGAGCCGGCCGACGGCGCAGCCGACGGCAGCGGCGCGGACTCCACGGGCGTCGACGGCATGCCTCTCGGCAGGGGATCGGACCGGGCGTCGACCGACCGCGGCGGCGAGCCCGGCTGCGGCGCCTGCGGTCCACCGACCGCCTCCCGGCCGGTCGGGTACTGAGGCGTCGAGGCGCAGGCGGTCGCGAGCGTGGCGGCGGCGGCGACCATGGCCGCCCGGATCATCATATTGGTCATCGCCGCTCCGTTCGATTAAGCGCGAATGAATCGTGCGGACAGCCTTAAGCCCGCGTTAAGCACAGGAAGGCTTCCAGTGATGTTCTTGTCAGCCGACCTTCTGGGCGGATTCGAGGCGCAAGGCCCGCTTCGCGGCCCGAAGTCTGTGGATTGATCAGAGTTCCCGGGCCACGCCGTCCAGCAGCGGGACGAACCGCACGTCGCCCAGAAGCTCCACCTTGAAGCCGCCCTGGCCGTCGCCGGCGTAGCGGCGCAGGCTCTGCACCGGCCCCTTGCCGATCGGCGCAACGAGGACTCCATTGGGTTTGAGCTGGGCCAGCAACGCCTTCGGCTCCTCGGGCGCGGCGGCGGTGACCATGATCCGGTCGAACGGCGCCTGCTCGGCCCAGCCCTCCCCTCCGTCGCCAAACCGGGTGATCACATTGATGAGACCCAGCGTGCGGAAACGCTCCTCGGCCTCCTTCATCAGGGTGCGGTAGCGCTCGACGGTATAGACCAGCCGCGACAGCCGGCTGAGCACGGCGGTCTGGTAGCCGCTGCCGGTGCCGATCTCCAGCACCCTGGCGCGGGGTTCGATGGTCAGGGCCTGGGTCATCAGCCCGACGATGAACGGCTGGCTGATCGTCTGGCCGCAGGCGATCGGCAGGGCCGAGTCCTCGAAGGCCCTCTCCTTGAACAGGTCCGGCGTGAACAGCTCGCGCGGCGTCTTCTCGATCGCCTCGAGTACGCGCGGGTCGGTGACCCCCTGCGAACGCAGGGCGAGGATGAGGCGCGCCATGCGCTCCCGGGGCGTGTCCTGCGGCTCGCTCATCCGACCTTGGGCGGCGCGCCGCCCAGCAATCCTTTCAGCTTGTGGACCGTCTCCATGTGGGTCAGGTCGATATGCAGCGGCGTGATCGAGATCTTGCCGCCGTAGACGGCCTTCAGGTCGGTCCCCTCCGCCGGCTTCGACAGCTGGCCCGAGAATCCCATCCAGTAGTAGTTGCGGCCGCGCAGGTCGATGCGCTTTTCGAGCGTGCGGATGTGGGCGTCGCGGAAGCCCTGACGGGTCACCTCGACCTCGGTGACCTCCTGCGGAGGCCGTGAGGGGAAGTTGACGTTCATGATCACGTCGGCCGGCCAGCCGATCTGGACAAGACGTTCGACGATGCCCGGCCCGAAATGCTCGGCGGTCTCCCAGTAGGGAACCACCTCGTCGTGGAAGGCCAGCATCGACTGGCTGAGCGCGATGGACGGGATGCCCAGGGCCATGCCCTCGATGGCCCCGGCGACGGTGCCCGACAGGGTGACGTCCTCGGCGATGTTCTGGCCGCGATTGACGCCCGACAGCACCAGGTTCGGCCTGGCGCCCTCGATCAGCTCGCGCACGCCCAGCAGCACGCAGTCGGTCGGGGTGCCTTCGACGGACCACTTGCGGTCGGCGACCTTCCGCACCCGGATCGGGTCGGCCAGGGTCAGCGCCCGGCTGGCGCCCGACTGCTCATACTCCGGCGCCACGATCCACACGTCGTCGCTCAGGGTGCGGGCGATCTTCTCCAGCGAGACGAGACCCTCGGCGTGGATGCCGTCATCGTTGGTGAGGAGGATTCTCATGCGAACACCCCCAAACACCCGCTCATCCCGGCGAATGCTGGGACCCAGATCCAGCCTGAGTTTTCAGGATCCCGACCGAAGTGCGGCGCTCGCAACTGGGTCCCGGCATTCGCCGGGATGAGCGGGGACATGAGGAAGCTCACGCCACGGGCTCCAGGTGCGTCACGCCGCCCATGTAGGGGACGAGCACGTCGGGGATGGCGATGCGGCCGCCCTCGTCCTGGTAGTTCTCCAGCACCGCGACCAGGGTGCGGCCGACGGCCAGACCGGAGCCGTTCAGGGTGTGCATGAACCGCGTGCCCTTCTCGCCCTTCTTCTGGCAGCGGGCGTCCATGCGCCGGGCCTGGAAGTCGCCGCAGTTGGAGATCGAGCTGATCTCCCGGAAGGTGTTCTGCGACGGCAGCCACACCTCCAGGTCAAAGGTCTTCTTCGCCGAGAAGCCCATGTCGCCGGTGCAGAGCAGCATGGTGCGGTAGGAAAGGCCCAGCTTCTCCAGCACCATCTGCGCGCTGGCGACCATGTGGTCATGCTCGGCCGCCGACTGCTCCGGCGTGGCGATCGAGACCAGCTCGACCTTCTGGAACTGGTGCTGGCGGATCATGCCCCGGGTGTCGCGCCCCGCAGACCCGGCTTCCGAGCGGAAGCAGTGGGTCAGGGCGGTCAGCCGCAGCGGCAAATCCTCCTCCGAGGTAATCGCCTCGCGGACGAGGTTGGTCAGGGAGACCTCGGCGGTGGGGATGAGGTAGTGGTCGTAGGTGGTGCGGAAGAGGTCTTCCTCGAACTTGGGCAGCTGGCCGGTGCCGTAGAGCGCCTCCGACTTCACGAGAACCGGGGGGCTCACCTCGGTATATCCGTTCTTCCCCGTCTGCAGATCCAGCATGAACTGGCCGAGCGCGCGCTCCAGCCTCGCCACGCCCTTCTTGAGCACCACGAAGCGCGACCCGCTCATCTTCGCGGCAGCCTCGAAGTCCATGCCGCCGAGGGCCGCGCCGAGGTCGACGTGGTCGCGGGCGTTGTTCATGCGGCGCGGGTCGCCCTGGCGGCCGGTCTCGACGTTGCCGTGCTCATCAGCGCCGGCCGGGACAATCGGGTCCGGAATGTTGGGCAGGGCCTCCAGCAGACCGCGCAGCTCGCCGCCGGCCTTCGCTTCGGCTTCGGCCTGGGCCGCCATCTCGCCCTTCAACGCCTCGACCTCGGCCATCAGGGCGGCCGCCTTGGCCTCGTCCTTCTGGGCCTTGGCGGCGCCGATCTGCTTGCTGGCCTCGTTGCGCCGCGACTGCGCCGCCTGCACGGCCGTCTGGGCGGCGCGCAGGTCGCGGTCCAGCGTCAGCAGCTGGTCGACCAGCGCCTGCGCGTCCTCGCGGCCACGGGAACGCCAGCCCTGGACGTACAGGGCGGGGTTTTCGCGGATGGCCTTGATGTCGTGCATGGGAAGAGCGCCGGCAGGATTGAGGCGCTTTCTCTAGAGCGCGTCGGCTTCCGCGAAAAGCCCTCCTCCTCGATGGAGGAGGGTTGGGTGGTGGTGTGGCCGCTGTGTCGAAGGAAGAGCTCGGCGAGGCGCTGGCGCCATAGACCGCCCTCCCCCCACCGCCGGAGCGACACCACCATCCCCGACCCTTCCTCAGCCTGCCCTCGGGCGGGCCGGCAGGGCCGACCCGGGGGAGGAGGATGGGAGAAGATTCAGACCGGAACGATGTCCGTACCCGCGGCCGCGTCGTCGCGCAGACGGCGGCGTTCCATCAGCCAGACCAGCCAGATGGAGACCTCGTAGAGCAGCACGATCGGGATCGCGAGCATCAGCTGGCTGATCGGGTCGGGCGGCGTGAAGATGGCAGCCACGACAAACACGCCGACGATGGCGTAGCGCCGGATTTCGCGCAGCAGCTTGCTGGTCACGATGCCCGCCAGCCCGAGCAGCGACAGCACCACCGGCAGCTGGAAGCAGAGGCCGAAGGCCAGCAGCAGCGTCGTCACCAGGGTCAGGTAGTCCGACACCTTGGGCAGCAGGGCGACATTGACCGTCTCGGTGGTCACCTGCTGGCTGAGCGAAAACCACATCACGAACGGCAGCATGACGTAATAGACCATCGCCGCGCCGAGGCTGAACAGCATCGGGGACGCCAGCAGGAACGGCAGGAAGGCTCGCCGCTCGCGCTTGTAGAGCCCCGGGGCGACGAACTGGTAAATCTGCCAGGCCAGCACAGGGAAGGTGATGATCACCGCCCCGAAGCCGGCCATCTTCAGCTTGGTGAAGAAGAACTCCAGCGGCGCGGTGAAGATCATCTCCACCGTCTTCGAGTCCATCGAGGCGACCTCCTTGAGGCCGACCATGACAAGCAGCAGGTCGAACGGTCCGCTGGTCTCGCCGGCTTTCTGGGCGGCGATCAGGGCGCCGGCCTTGACGAAGGGCTGCAGCAGGATGGTGTAGATGTCGTCGGCGAAGCCGAAGCAGACGCCGAAGCCGACGATCAGCGCGCCGACGCAGATGATCAGCCGCTTGCGCAGTTCGACCAGGTGATCGAGCAGCGGCGCGCGCGAGGACTCGATCTCGGCTTCGTCGGGTTGATAGTCGCTGCTCACGAGGCGTTTCCGGTCCTGGTCTTGCGCGGGGCGCGAGGCTTGCGGGCCGGCGGCGCAGCGGCCGCCTCGACAATCGGCGCGGTCTTGGGCTTGGTCGGCGCGCGCTTGCGTTTGGGTTTGTCGGCGGCGGCCGGCGCGGCTTCAGGCTCGCCATAGGCGTCAGGCTGCCAGGCCATGGCCGGGCTGACCTGGACGTCGCCGCCCCGCAGGCCGGCGTCGATGTCGGCGAACACCTGGTCGACGCTGGCGTCGCGGGTCCCGTCGGCCGTCTGCAGCGGATCCATGAACTGGCCGGTGCGCAGGGCCTGGACCTCCTTGCGAAGCTCGTCGAGTTCGGACTGGCGGGCCATCTCGTCGAAGCTGGCGCGGAACTCGTTGGCCATGCCGCGCGCCTTGGCCATCCACTGCCCAAGCTTGCGCAGCAGCAGCGGCAGGTCCTTGGGCCCGACCACGATCAGGGCGACCGCGGCGATGACGAGCAGTTCTGTGGCGCCGATTTCAGGAAGCATCACGCGGCCTTACGCCCGCGCCGATGGCGCGATCAAGGGCTGAGTTGGTCGCAAGCCTCAGCTGACGATCTTGTCCTTCTCGGACTCGGCGCGGGGCAGCGGCTGGGCCGGCGTCTCATCAACCTTGTCCTCGGTCTTCAGACCATCGCGGAAGGCCTTGATGCCCTTGGCCGCGTCGCCCATCAGGCCGGACAGCTTGCCCCGGCCGCCGAACAGCAGGGCGACGACCGCCAGCACGATCAGCCAATGCCAGATGCTAAATGAACCCATCGTCCGGGTGCTCCTTCAGGCCGCGGGCGTCCCTGCGACGCGGCGTGGTTCGACTATGTCGGCCTATATAGGCGTTCGCGTGGCCGCTGGCCAAATTAAAGCCGCGTGAGATTGTGCGTCCTTCGCGACGCGGACCTGAAGGTCCGCTCCTCAGGATGACGAAGGTGGAGGGCCTCACAGAAGTTCGTCATGGTGAGGAGCGAGCTCTCGGGCGAGCGTCGCGAACCACGCAAGACCCCTACTCCTCGCCGCCCACATAGTCCTGCACGAACTCGGGCGTCTCCTCGCCGGCCCCCTCGAAGTCGAGCGCGTCTTCCTCGTCGAGCGGCGGGCGGGACGGATCGGGCACGTCGAAGCCGGGCGGCAGGTCGAGGCCCAGCAGGCCGGAGGCCTTCATCTCCGCCATGCCCGGCAGGTCGGCGAGGTTGGCCAGGCCATAGTGTTCGAGAAACAGGTCGGTGGTGCCGTAGGTGACCGGCCGGCCCGGCGTGCGGCGGCGGCCGCGCATGCGGACCATGCCCAGCTCCAGCAGCACGTCGAGCGTGCCCTTGCTGGCCTGGACGCCGCGCACGGCCTCGATCTCGGCCCGGGTCACCGGCTGGTGGTAGGCGATGATGGCCAGGGTCTCCTGGGCGGCCTTCGACAGCCGGCGCGGTTCGTCCCGCTCCTCGATCATCAGGAAGGCCAGGTCGGTCGCCGTCTGGAACCGCCAGCGGCCGGCCACCTGGACCAGCTCCACGCCCCGGCCCTCGCAGCGCTGGCGAAGGACCTCCAGCCCCCAGGCGACGTCCGCCCCCTCGGGCAGGCGGCGGGCCAGATCCTCGACCGACAGCGGCTCGGCGGCGGCGAACAGCAGCGCCTCCAGCGCCCGCTCGATCCGGGTGATCTCGGTCATGCCAGGGCCCCCTCGCCCGGCGGCGGATCCTTGCGCTTGCGCAGGAAGATCTCGGTGAAGGCTTCCAGCTGTCGGGCCTCGATGACCCCCTCCTTCACCAGCTCCAGGCTGGCCGAGAGGGTCGAGGCCACGTAGCTGGCGCGGCTCGGCCCGTCAGGGTCACGCGCTTCGGGCGCGACGCCGCCCATCGGCGTCCAGACCGTGAACTCATGGACCATGCCGCGCAGCCGGTCGCGGGCGTCCTCCAGGCCGTAGGCGACCGGGATATAGGGCCGATAGCTGCGGTCGGCCTCCTTGCGGCGCTGGCCGATGTAGGCGCTCATCAACTGGTAGAGGTCGCCTTCGATACGGTTGGAGGACAGGATCTTCACCGCTTCCGGGTCGCCGCGCGTGAACACGTCGCGCCTCAGCTGCGGCCGTTCGCGCAGGGCTTCGACCGCGCGGCGCATCGCGTCGAGCTTGGCCAGCCGAAAGGCCAGTTGGGCGGCGACTTCCTCGGCCGGCGGCTCCTCGGCCTTCGGGCGCTCGCTGCGCGGCAACAGCAGCCTGGACTTCAGATAGGCCAGCCAGGCGGCCATCACCAGATAGTCGGCGGCCAGCGAGAACCGCAGGCGCCGGGCCTGCTTCACGAACTTCAGGTACTGGTCGGCCAGCCGTGTCACCGACAGCTGCAGCAGGTCGACCTTCTGCGTCCGGGCCAGGGCAAGCAGGACGTGCAGCGGGCCTTCGTAACCGTCGATATCGACGATCAGCGCATCCCCGTCCTCGGCCGCGTTGGAGGCGGCCTGGAAGTCGAGGTCCGGCTGAAACGTCGTGTCCGTCATCCGTCGAACCGTCCCTCGAAAGCGGCAGACAGGCGTGCGCGGCCCTGTTCGACATCAAAGGGTTCAGGAACGCGCGCCAGCCGGCCCATGGCGGCGTCGGCGCGGCGGCGGGCGTGCCCCTTCAGCTTGCGGCAGCCTTCGACCACCGCCTTCATCTCGTCCATGTCGCCGTTGCAGTGCAGGACGACGTCGCACCCGGCGGCCAGCGCCGCCCTGGCCCGGGCCTTGAAGCCGCCCTTGAGCGCCTTCATCGACAGGTCGTCGGTCATCAGCAGGCCGTCGAAGCCGATGGCGCCGCGGGTGACATCGCGGATCACCGTCTTCGAGGTCGTCGAAGGCCGTTTGCCGTCGATGGCCGTGTAGACGACGTGGGCGGTCATCGCCATCGGCATGTCCGACAGCACGCGGAAGGGCGCGAAGTCGCGAGCGTCCAGCTCATCATAGGCCGCGCCGACGACCGGCAGCTCCATGTGGCTGTCGGCCATGGCGCGGCCGTGCCCCGGAATGTGCTTGATGACTGGCAGCACGCCGCCGGCGATCAGGCCCTCGGCGGCGGCGCGACCCAGCGTGGCCACCGTCTCGACATCCTGGCCGTAGGCGCGGTCGCCGATGATCTCGTGACCGTCGGGCGAAGGCACGTCGAGCACCGGCACGCAGTCGACGTTGATGCCCAGCTCAAGCAGATCATGGGCCATCAGTCGCGCGCCCAGCCGGGTGATCTCGCGGCGGACCAGCGGGTCGTTGGTCGGCAGGTCGCCGTAGGCGCGGCCTGGCGGATATTTGGGCCAGTGAGGCGGGCCCAGCCGCTGCACGCGGCCGCCCTCCTGGTCGATCAGGATCGGCGCGCGCGGATCATCGAGGGCCTCGCGCAGCGCCGCTGTCAGCGCCCGGACCTGGTCCGGCGTGTCGATATTGCGCCGGAACAGGATGAAGCCCCAGGGCCGGACCTCCCGGAAGAAGGCGACTTCCGCCCTGGTCAGGGTATGGCCCTGACACCCGAAGATGGCGGCGAGGCGGCTCACCTGACGAAGCAGCTCTTTCCCGCCGCCTTCAGGCGATCACAGAAAGCCGTGGCGTCAGCGCGGCTGGCGAAACCGGTGACCGAGGTCCGGAACAGGGTCTTGCCGTCCCTCTCGACGGTCTCGACCTGCTTACCCTTACCCGCGGCCATGCCAGGCGACACCGCGGCGGCCTCGTTCCAGCCCCGGTCGGCCAGGGCCTGGGAGGAGAAGGCCCCGATCTGCACCATCGCGGCGCCGCTGGCGGCGACCGGCGGGGGCGTCTGCGTCGCGGGTTTGGGCGCGGCGGCGACGGGGACAACGGGCTTGGGCGGCGTGGCCGGCATGGTCGCCGGGGCCGCCGGGGCCGCCGGACGAAGTTCAGCCGTCGTCGGCGTCGTGGTCGGGGCCGGACGCGGCAGAACCGGCTCCGGCTCGGGCGCGAAGGTCGGCTCGCCGGCGATTCCGCCGTCGTCTGTATGGATGGTCAGACCCGCCGCCGGATCAGCCGCCGGCTGGTCAGAGGCCTTGGGCGCGACCTTGGCGGCCTCGACGGCCGCGCCAACCGGCTGCGGCGCGTCATCGGCGCCCCGCAGGCCGTCGCGGTAGAGCCACACCCCGGCCCCCACGATCAGCACCAGCAGGATGACGGCGCTGATCAGCAGGATGGACGAACCCCCGCCGCCGCCACGCACCGGTCGGCGGGCGTCGAAGGAAAGCGGGGAGTCGGTGGGCGGCGTGTAGGCGCCGCGATCATGGTCGGACATCTTCAGGCAGGCTCCAGGGAGCATCGTTGCGGGCGCAGCGGCGAATCGCGCGCCGACGTCGACCAGTCTATCGAACGGGAGCTCCGGACCGCCAGCGACCTGACGTCGCCGTCGACGTTATGACCAGGCTTCGAGCTGGAACAGCTTGCGGTGCTCTTCGATGGCGTATCTGTCGGTCATGCCCGCGATGTAGTCACAGACCACACGGGCGCGGCCGACCTCGTCGCGGTTCTGCGACCGGGCGAACCATTCGGTCGGCATGACCTCCGGCTCGCTCATGAACAACGAGAACATCTCGGCGATAATGCGGCGCGCCTGGCTGCGGGTGCGGTTGACCTTCCAGTGGCGGTACATCCGCTCCATCAGGAAGGCGCGCAGCCGGGCCAGGTCTTCGTTCATGTCCGGCGAGAAGGCGACAAGCGCATGATCCAGCGCCCGGACCTCGTCCGGTGAAGCGACGCCGCTGTCGCCGGCCCGCCGCAGGGTCTCGCCCATGACGTCGTCGATCATCGCCCCGATCATCCGCCGGACCGCTTCCAGGCGCGTCAGGCGGTCATCGAGGTCCGGCCGCTCGGCCTGCACGCCGTGCAGGATCGGCCCGATCAGCGGTACGTCCAGCAGGTCGCTCAGCTGGAACAGGCCGGCCTGCAGGCCGTCGTCGACGTCGTGGTTGTTGTAGGCGATGTCGTCGGCCACCGCCGCGACCTGGGCCTCGGCCGACGCCCAGGTGCCGAGCTTCAGGTCATAGGTGGCGTCGAACTGGCGGACCATGTTCCACGACGGGCGCGACAGCTTCTCCGTCACCGGCCCGTTGTGCTTGATGACGCCCTCCAGCGTCTCCCAGGTCAGGTTCAGGCCCTCGAAGTCCGGGTAGCGATGCTCGAGCTTGGCGACGACCCGGAAGGTCTGGACGTTGTGGTCGAAGCCGCCGTACGGCTTCATGCTCTCGTCGATCTGGTCCTCGCCGGCATGGCCGAAGGGCGGATGGCCCAGGTCGTGCGCGAGGGCGATGGTCTCGGCCAGATCGTTATCCAGTCCGAGCGCCGTGGAGAGCGACCGGGCGATTTGCGCCACCTCCAGAGAGTGCGTGAGGCGGGTGCGGTAGTGATCGCCCTCGTGCGCCACGAAGACCTGGGTCTTTTCCTTCAGCCGCCGGAAGGCCGTGCAGTGGATGATCCGGTCGCGGTCGCGGGCGAATGGCGTGCGCGTCCGGCTTTCGGCTCCCGGGTGCTGCCGCCCCCGCGACACCGCCGGATTTTCGGCGTAGGGGGCTCGGGGCGGCGGCTGAAATAGAGTGGACATTCGTCGGTCCTGCGTTGCGCCCCCTTCCCTGAAGGCGCGGGGTTGCACATATATGAAGTCACAGAGTTTTCCACAGCCCTGAGTCCCACGTTGAACACCGAGCAAGTCACCCTGTCCGAACAGGCCGCCCGCCGCCTGCACGCCATCGGCGCCGCCGAGGGACGCAAGGTGATGCTGCGCGTGGCCGTCGACGGCGGCGGCTGCTCGGGCTTCCAGTACCGGTTTGACCTCGTGGAGGACGCCGACGCGGAGGACCTGCGGGTCGAGCGCGACGGCGCGGCGGCCCTGGTCGATCCAATCTCGCTGGCGCTGCTGAAGGGGTCTGAGATCGACTTCGTGGACGAGCTGGCCGGCGCCGAGTTCCGCATCCGCAATCCCAACGCCCGCTCCAGCTGCGGCTGCGGGGTAAGCTTCTCCATCTAGCGCCGCCTCCGGAGGGAACCTGGGCATGTTCAGCGCGATCATGATGGCTGCGGTGATCGCCGCGGCGCCCGTGGAAGCCGCCGTCGAGATCCCCGGCGGCCCGGCGCCGCTGAAAGCGACGGAGCTTGCGCCGGTCGGCCGCCCCGGGGCGGCGGTGGTCATCCTGCCGGGATCGGGTCCGACCGACCGGGATGGCAACAACCCGATGGGCGTGCGCGGATCGAGCTATCGCCTGCTGGCCGAAGGGATGGCCGCCCAGGGCGTCGCCAGCCTGCGCATGGACAAGCGCGGCATGTTCGCCAGCGGTCCGGCCGCCGCTGATCCCAACGCCGTTACGGTCACCGTCCTTGCGGCCGACGCGAACGCCTGGGCCAGCGCGCTGAAGCGGCGCACGGGTCTGCGCTGCGTCTGGTTGCTGGGCCACAGTGAAGGCGGACTGGTGGCCTTGATCGCGGCGGCCACGGACAACCCCGACGTTTGCGGGCTCGTCCTGGTCGCCGCCGCCGGCCGACCCCTGGGTGTGGTCCTCCGCGAGCAGCTGCAGTCCAATCCGGCCAACGCGCCCGTGCTGCCGCAGGCGATGAACGCGATCAGCGAGCTGGAAGCCGGGCGCAAGGTCAACACGGCCGACATGCACCCGGCGCTGCTGCCCCTGTTCCGACCCGCCGTGCAGGATTTCCTGATCGAGTCGTTTCGTCAGGATCCGGCGGCGCTGGCGGCCGGGATCGGCAAGCCGATCCTCATTGTCCAGGGAGAGACAGACCTGCAGGTGTCCGTCGCGGATGCGCAGGCGCTGAAGGCAGCCCAGCCGGGCGCTCGGCTGGTCGTTCTTCCACAGGTCAACCACGTTCTGAAGACAGCGCCCATCGGCCGGGCGTCGAACCTGGCCACCTACGCTGACCCCTCGCTGCCGCTGGCGCCCGGCGTTGTCGAGGCGATCACGGACTTCGTGAAACGTCAGCCCGGGATGAACTGAAGCACGATCGCCAGCAGCAGACCCCAGATCAGGGGGGCGCTCATGGCCGACCAGGCCAGCGGCTCGCGCTTGCGCCGCCAGAAAATCCAGGCGGCCAGCGGCGCGAGCAGGCAGACGATCCAGAAGGTGATCATCAGGAAGAAGCCGATCCAGGCGAGCGGATTGAGCAGGTTTCCGCGATCGTCGAAGACCAGCGGCGAAAACAGCGTGCCCACCGCGCCGAGCGGGGCTATGCCGACGCAGACCAGCGTCGCCAGGATCATCAGAATGAACCTGGTGCGTTGATCACGCTCCGCTACGGTCTTGAGCCGCCCCGCCATGGTCCCTAGCCTTCTCCTCTCGCCACGGAGCCGTCAATGCGACTCGCCACCTGGAACGTGAACTCGGTCAACGCTCGCCTGGAAACGGTGCTGGCCTGGTTCGAGGCCGCCTCGCCCGACGTGGCGGTGCTGCAGGAAATCAAATGCATCGACGAGAAGTTCCCGGCCGAAGCGTTCGAGCGCCTCGGCTACAATGTCGCCGTCCACGGACAGAAGACCTACAATGGCGTGGCCATGCTCTCGAAGACTCCGATGGAGGACATCCGCAGGGGTCTGCCGGGTGACGAGACCGACGAACAGGCGCGCTATATCGAGACGGTGGTGTCCGGCGCGAGGCCGGTGCGGGTGATCGGCATCTACCTGCCCAACGGAAACCCGATCGGCACGGAGAAGTTCGCATACAAGCTGGCCTGGATGGAGCGCCTGAACCGCCACATCCGCACGCTCCTGCCGCTTGAGGAGCCGATGGTCATCGCCGGCGACTACAACGTCATTCCCTCCGAGGCCGATGTCGAGAAGCCCAAGGACTGGCTGGGCGACGCCCTGTTCCAGCCGGAGAGCCGCGCCGCCTACCGCGCGCTGCAGAACCTTGGCCTCACCGACGCCTACATGGCCGCCGACGGCGCGCCGGGCGGCTACACCTTCTGGGACTACCAGGCCGGCGCCTGGCCGCGGAACAACGGCATCCGCATCGACCATGCCCTGCTCTCGCCCCAGGCCGCCGACCGGCTGGTGCGCGTGGATATCCACCGTGACGTTCGCGGCGGCGAGAAGCCTTCCGACCATGTGCCGGTCGTCGTGGAGCTGAACCTGTGATCAAGCTGACCTTCTGCCTCATCCGCCTGCCGCACCTGACGCGGGAGGCGTTCCAGGACTACTGGCTGAACACGCACGGCCCGCTGGTCGCCAGCGTGAAGGAACCGCTTCGAATCCGCCGCTACGTCCAGTTGCACAGCTTCGATCCGGCGGTCAGCGCCGACTCCCGCGCCAGCCGCGGCGGCCCGGAGCAGTTCGACGGCGTGGCCCAACTTTGGTGGGACAGCTTCGACGACATGGCCCTCACCGCCGAGGATCCCGCCGCCCGCGAGGCCGGCCGGATGCTGCTGGAGGACGAGAAGCGCTTCATCGACCTGGCCCGTTCGCCGCTGTGGTGGGGCGAGGAGAAGGTCATCATCGGCGCCTGACGTCGCGGGGCGCTGACGAACGCCGGGACTCTCGCTAAGCCTTGGCGCATGACGGACATGTGGCGCCTTCTGATGATGCTGGGGCTGGCCGGAACGGCGGTGACGTTTCTGGGCAGCCTGGCGCTGTGGTGGCACAATGACGAGCGGCGCATCCGCCGCGCCCTGCGCAATGTCCTGCAAAGCGAGCCGGAGTCGATGATCGTCGCCCACGGCCGGGGTCGCGGCGGCGGATTTTCCTTCGCCTCCGGCCTGATCGCCGTGGCCTGGGACCGGGGCGACTGGTGTCTGGTCTACCGCATCGACGAGGTCATCGGCGCCGAGCTGATCATCGACGGCCAGGTGGTGGCCAGGGCCTTCCGGGGCGAACCCCGCCGCGCGCTGGAGCAGGTGGTGTCCTCGGCCGACCAGGTCACCCTGCGGCTGCTGTTCGATGACCCGAAAAGCCCGGACTTCGAACTGGACCTCTGGCTGCGTGGCGACGAGGCCCGGCGGGACGACTGGTCGCCCCGCGCGGCGATCGGCGAGGCCAACCGCTGGCTGGCCCGGGTCGAGGCCATTGTCCGCAGGCCCGCGCGACCGCAGGCTCCGGTGGTCGCCACCCCGCCCCCGGTGACGCGCATTGCCGAAGCCCAACCCCGGGCGAAGCCGCGCCAGCCCGTAGCGCCGCCAGTGGATGACGAGGCCCCGCCGTGGGACGGCGATCCGGAGTTCGATTTCGGGCCGGATGACGACGAAGAGTCGGACAGGCGTCACGATAATTGACAGCGTAAACCGGCCAGCGCACCTTCCCCTGTGTCATCCTGGGGAGGAAAGCCATGACCGCGCTGATCGCCGCCGCCGTCTTCTTCGTATCGCTGCACCTGCTGGTCTCCGGCACCGTCCTGCGCGGAGTGCTGGTCGGGGCGATCAAGGAAGGGCCCTACATGGGGCTGTTCTCGCTGGCCTCGGTCGGCGGCATCGTCTGGCTGTCGATGGCCTATGGCGACGCCCGCGGCCTCGGGCCGATCTACTGGGACCTGGGCCCGGGCGCCCGCCACGCCGGGCTGCTGATCATGCTGCTGGCCCTGCTGCTGGTCGTGCCGGGCCTGCTCACACCCAACCCCACCAGCGTCAAGCAGGAGGGCGCGCTCGACAAGCCGGACGCGGTGAAGGGCATGCTGCGCATCACCCGCCATCCGTTCCTGTGGGGCGTGGCGATCTGGGCCCTGGGACATCTGCTGTCCAACGGCGACCTGCCCAGCGTCATCCTGTTCGGCTCCATGCTGGCGCTGGGCGTGTTCGGCACGGTCAGCATCGACGCCAAGCGCAAGAAGGCCCTGGGCGCCAAGTGGGACGCCTTCGCGGCCCAGACCTCCAACATCCCGTTCGGCGCCATCCTGACCGGCCGCCAGAAACTGTCGCTCGGCGAGATCGGCTGGTGGCGGCTGGCGCTGGCCGTGGCGATCTGGGCGGCGCTGATCTGGGCTCATCCGATGCTGTTCGGCGTCTCGCCCCTGGCTTGATGCGAGAAGCCGGCGGGGCGATGCTGGCGTGCGTTCCGGGAGCTACGCCATGAAAACCGCCGTCGTCCTCTCCACCCTGGTGCTGGCCGCGCCATCCCTCGCGCTCGCACAGGGCCAGCCCCTGCGCCTGCTCAACCCGGCCGACGCCAACCGCGACGGCGTGGTCTCCGACGATGAACGCGCGGACTATCTCGCGAAGAAGGCCGCCGGGGCCCAGGACGAACCCGGCCTGCCGGTCTCCGCGCCCAGGGCGGGCGGCGCCGACACCATCGTCATGGGCAAGCCCGGCGGCCAGCCGCGTGACGACACCGGCGCGGCGGGCGAGCCTCCGGTCGCCGCCAGCGACTTCGAGAAGTCGGTCGAGACCCGGATCCGCAGGGATCGCGACGACTAGGAAGCGTCGCGCGCTGTCGGCGCCAGATCTGCCTCAGCGCTCGACCTGGCTGACGTCGCGGACGGCGCCCCTGGCGGCGTTGGTGGTCATGGCGGCGTAGGCGCGCAGGGCGGGCGACACCGCGCGGACGCGATCGACCGGCTTCCAGGCGTCCTTGCCCCGGGCCACCATCGCCGCGCGACGCGCCTCGATCACCGCGTCGGTGAGCTCCAGGGTGATGCCCCGGTTGGGGATGTCGATCAGGATCGGATCGCCGGTCTCGACCAGCGCGATCAGGCCGCCCTCGCCGGCTTCCGGCGAGACGTGGCCGATGGAAAGGCCCGAGGTGCCGCCGGAGAACCGTCCGTCAGTGATCAGGGCGCAGGCGGCGCCCAGGCCCTTCGATTTCAGGTAGGTGGTCGGGTAGAGCATTTCCTGCATGCCCGGCCCGCCCTTGGGCCCCTCGTAGCGGATGACCACCACGTCGCCGGCCTTGACCTTGCCGCCGAGGATGCCGCTGACCGCCGCCTCCTGGCTTTCATAGACCTTCGCCGTCCCCCGGAAGGTCAGGATCGAGTCGTCGACGCCTGCGGTCTTCACGATACAGCCCTCCGGCGCGAGGTTGCCGAACAGGACGGCGAGGCCGCCGTCCTTCGAGAACGGATGCTCGACCGAGCGGATGACGCCAGCCTCGCGGTCGGTGTCGAGGCTCTCCCAGCGCGCGGCCTGGCTGAAGGCGATCTGGGTCGGCTTGCCGCCGGGCGCGGCGCTGAACAGGTCGCGGGCGACCTGGCTGTTGCTGCGGCCAATGTCCCAGCGGGCCAGGCTCTCGGCCATGGTCGCCGTGTGCACGGTCGGCTGGGTGGCGTCGATCAGGCCGCCGCGCTCCAGTTCGCCCAGAATGGACATGACGCCGCCAGCCCGGTGGACGTCCTCCATGTGCACGTCGGCCTTGGCCGGCGCGACCTTGCACAGGCAGGGCACGCGGCGCGACAGGCGGTCGATGTCGGCCATGCCGAAATCGACCTCGCCCTCGTGGGCGGCGGCCAGCAGGTGCAGCACGGTGTTGGTCGAGCCGCCCATGGCGATGTCCAGGCTCATGGCGTTCTCGAACGCCGCCCGGGTGGCGATGCCGCGCGGCAGGGCCGTGGGGTCGTCCTGCTCGTACCAGCGCTGGCAGAGGTCGACGACCAGCCGGCCGGCCTCCCTGAACAGCGCCTCGCGGTCGGCGTGGGTGGCCAGCACCGAGCCGTTGCCGGGCAGCGACAGGCCCAGGGCCTCGGTCAGGCAGTTCATCGAATTGGCCGTGAACATGCCCGAGCAGGAGCCGCAGGTCGGACAGGCGGCGCGTTCGATCTCCGCGACCTCCTCGTCGCTGTAGCTATCGTCGGCGGCGACGACCATGGCGTCGACCAGATCGAGCGAGCGGATCTGGCCCTTCACCACCACCTTGCCGGCTTCCATCGGCCCGCCGGAGACGAAGACGACCGGGATGTTCAGCCGCATGGCCGCCATCAGCATGCCGGGCGTGATCTTGTCGCAGTTGGAGATGCAGACCATGGCGTCGGCGCAGTGAGCGTTGACCATGTACTCGACGCTGTCGGCGATCAGCTCGCGGCTGGGCAGCGAATAGAGCATGCCGCCGTGGCCCATGGCGATGCCGTCGTCCACGGCGATGGTGTTGAACTCCTTGGCCACGCCGCCGGCCGCCTCGATCTCGCGGGCGACCAGCTGGCCGAGGTCCTTCAGATGCACGTGGCCCGGCACGAACTGGGTGAAGCTGTTGGCCACCGCGATGATCGGCTTGCCGAAGTCGGAGTCCTTCATGCCGGTGGCGCGCCACAGGCCCCGGGCGCCGGCCATGTTGCGGCCGTGGGTGGAGGTGCGTGAGCGAAGGGCGGGCATGGGATGGGTCTCGACGTGGGGATCGCCTGATCCTACCCCGCTTCTGATCGGGACCGAAATATATTACCCAGAGCGCACAAGGTCGCTGGAGATATGAGATGGACGTCCGTCAGCTGCGCCATTTCCTGGCGGTGGCGCAGACCCTGCACTTCGGCCGGGCGGCCGAACGGCTCGGCATGACCCAGCCGCCGCTCAGTCAGTCGATCATGGCCCTGGAGAAGGACCTGGGGGCCCCGCTGTTCGTGCGCTCGAAGCGGAGCGTGCGGCTCAGCGCCCTGGGCGAGCAATGGTTGCCGCACGTCCAGGCCGGGCTGACGGCCATCGAGGCGCTGCCCGAGACCGCGCGACGGCTTCGGGACGGCCGGATCGGCTATCTGTCGCTCTCCTTCGTCAGCACCGCCGACTACAACGTCCTGCCCGATCTGGTGCGTCGCTACGCCGAGGCCTGTCCGGAGGTCGACATCCGGCTGACCGAGGCGACCAGCGACCTGCAGATCCCGGCCGTGGCCGCCGGCGAGCGTCACGCCGGCATCATCATCCCGCCGCATGACCGCGCCCTGCCCGCGGGCCTGGCCTACCGGCGGCTGGTCTCCGAGCCGCTGGCGGCGGTGGTCCCCGCCGCCTGGGTCGAGGACGGCCGGCTGTCGGTCCGGGACGGGGTGCTGGCGCCGGAGGCCGTCGTCGCCGCGCCGGTCGTGCTGTTCCCGCGCGGGGTGGCGCCGGCCTTCCACGACCTCGTCACCGGCTACTTCGCCGCCCACGGCGGGACGGCGCGGATCGTCCAGGAGGCGATCCAGATGCAGACCATCATCAGCCTGGTCTCGGCCGGGCTCGGCGTGGCGCTGGTCCCGGCCTCGCTGCGCAACCTGGCCCGGGCCGGGGTCGCCTACCTGGACCTGGTCGCGCCGCCGATCCTGGAGACCGGCCTGGTCTGGCGGCCCGACGACGCCGCCCCGACGCTGCGCAACCTGCTGGCCTTGCTCGACAGTACGGGCTGAGCGGTCAGGCGGTCATGAACCCTTCGACCACCCGCTGGGCCGGGGTCAGGGGATCGACCGGCAGGTCGCCCATGTTCGACAGGATCGCCACCGACAGCGCCGCCTCGGGGATGACCACGACGATCGAGCGGCCGCCGATGATGCTGCCCGCGTGGTGGTAGCGCAGGCGGCCGGCCGGATCGCGGTCGATGCGCCAACCCAGGCCCACCTGCACCGGCGCGGGCTCGCGGCTCGGGACGACCGGCGTGAAGGTCTCCTCCAACGCGGCCAGTGACAGGTAGCCGGGGTTGAGCAGCGCGTCGCCGAAGCGGGCGATGTCGCTCGCCGCGCCGAGCAGCCCGCCGCCGGCCCATTTGTAGGCCGGGTTGACCAGCGGCGCGGGGCCGATCAGGCCGGTGTCCCAGGCCCGGTGGTAGCAGCGCACGCGGTCGGGAACCCGGGCGCCGATGATGTCGGGCCCGACGGTCTGCAGGTCGAGCGGGCGGGTGACCTCGGCCTCGACCAGCCAGGGGAAGCTCAGCCGCGTCGCAGACTCCAGCACCGCGCTGATCAGGGTGTAGCCGAAGGTGCTGTAGTTGAAGACCTCGCCCGGGACCGAGACCAGTGGGTCGTGGATGAAGAGCGACAGCGCCTCTTCGGTGTTGCGATAGGCGCGCTGGTCGATGGCCCCGCCCGGCCGTCGCGGGTCGTGGTCGCTGCCCAGGTAGTGGCGGATGCCGCCAGTGTGGGCCAGCAGCTGGCGCAGGGTGGTGTTGTGATGGGCGAGCGGCAGGCTGGGCCGGTAGCCGCCAATGGGGGCGTCCAGGTCGACCACGCCGCGCTCGGCCAGCCGCGCGGCCACGGCGGCGGCGATGACCTTGGACACGCTGGCGAGGCGATAGCGGCCGGCGGGAGCAGCGGGCGTCCGGGCTTCCAGATCGGCCCAGCCGAACGCCTCTGCCCAGACCAGCCGGCCGTCCTGGACGACGGCGGCCGACAGCGACGGCATGCCGGCCGCCTCCATGATCTCACGGGTGACCTGCCGTCCGCCCAGCACGCCCGGCGACGGCGGCGCGGCGGACCCGGACCGGCCCGGCAGGTCGGCCGCGAAGGCGCGCAGCGGCGCAGCCACGCCGGCGAGCAGCGCGGCCGAGAGGCCGACCAACGATCGTCTGGACAAGTTCACCCTGCGAAACCCCGACTTCAGGGCACAGATAACCACGCCGTGGGGCGACACAAGTGAAACCGTTGTGAGAAACGGGTGCAGGGGGCGTCGACGCTCTGCGTGCTTCGACACGCGGCTGCGCCGCTGCTCAGCATGACGTGGGTGGGTAGCCTTCCAGATACGTCATCCTGAGCAGCCGCGAAGCGGCGTGTCGAAGGACGCAGTGAGGCCCAGCGTCCTTCGCGACGCTCGCCCGAGGCTCGCTCCTCAGGATGACGAAGGTTGGTGGGCTCTACTGAGCTCGTCAGGGTGAGGAGCGCGAAGCGCGTCGCGAACCCCGCACGGCTTCGCCGCCTCACGGGCTTTGACCAGTGAAGGTGGGGAGGACGGCGGAGCGCCACGGCCCTTGTCCGGGAACCGTGGGGGTAGTGGTTTGAAGTTTTCGACGCAGGCCTGACGCGCTCCGCCGCGGAAACGCTTCGGGGGCCGTGGACCCGGGGCTTTGTTATTCCCCGTGAGCACGCTGCCGCCGCCTGGCCTTTACCCCAGGCGTCCCGGCGCTCCTCGCGCCGGACCCGGCGGGCGAGGATCAACCGACGATCCCCGGATTCCGTGGTTCTTGTCCCGGCGAGCCTTTGGAGCGGGCCAGGGTCCACGGGCAAATCCCGCATCTCCGCATCTCCATCGCCGTATCGGGCCGGATCCGTACGCCCTCCCCCGCGACGGGGACGTGAGGAGTATGGGCGGGGTTGGAGCGAGGGGGATAAACAGCGCTCTATCCCCCTATCTCCGTCTCCCCGGCGAAGGCCGGGGTCCACACGGGGCAAGGGCTCGGGGCGTGTCATGGATCCCGGCCTGCGTGTTGTGTCCCGGGAGGTTGTCGAGCACTTCGGCGGGGGCTTTGTGGCCCAGGCATCGCAGTCGGGTTCGATTGTAGTCCTTCACGAAGGTGAGGATGAAGGTGTCGCGCTGAGCGGTGTCTGCGAAGCGGTTCTTGCC
>JAUXMY010000030.1 GCA_030683005.1 Caulobacter sp.
CAGTGAGGGAATTTTCTGCGCAATAGATTGCCTGTGTAGGCGCTCGGAGTGCCGGCAGGCGCAAAACCCATCCGCACAGCAATGGCCAAGCGGCAGATTGTTGCGCGCGAATTTGGCCGGACCGAGTTTTTACACAGCCTCCACCCTTAGCGGACACGACCGGCCGCCCGCACTCAACGTCAGAACACCCCAAAAAAGAAACGCCCCGGAGATCGCTCTCCGGGGCCTCTCGCATTGACGGGTGGATCAGGAGCCGGCGGACCGACCCCCTCCCCGGTCTAGTGAGCCAGAACCGCCAGCAGCAGGAGCGCCACGATGTTGGCGATCTTGATCATCGGGTTCACGGCCGGGCCGGAGGTGTCCTTATAGGGATCGCCGACCGTGTCGCCGGTCACCGCGGCCTTGTGGGCTTCGGAGCCCTTGCCGTGGGTGACGCCGTCGCTGTCGGTGAAGCCTTCTTCGATCACCTTCTTGGCGTTGTCCCAGGCGCCGCCGCCCGAGGTCATCGAGATGGCGACGAACAGGCCCGTCACGATCACGCCCATCAGCATGGCGCCCAGGCTGGCGAAGGCGTTGACCTTGCCGGCGATGGCGTTGATCGCGAAGAACAGCACCACCGGCGAGACGACCGGCAGCAGGGACGGCACGATCATTTCCTTGATCGCGGCCTTGGTCAGGATGTCGACCGCCTTGCCGTACTCGGGCTTGACCTCGCCGGTCATGATGCCCGGGTTCTCGCGGAACTGGCGACGAACCTCGACCACCACGGCCTGGGCGGCGCGCCCGACGGCGGTCATCGACATGCCGCCGAACAGGAAGGGCAGCAGGCCGCCGAACAGCAGGCCGACGACGACGTAGGGGTTGGAGAGGTCGAAGGCGACCGCGCCGAGGTCGTAGAAGAAGCTGCCTGGCAGGGCTTCTGCCGTGAAGAACTTCAGGTCCTCGGTGTAGGCGGCGAAGAGCACCAGGGCGCCCAGGCCGGCCGAACCGATGGCGTAGCCCTTGGTGACGGCCTTGGTGGTGTTGCCCACGGCGTCGAGCGCGTCGGTGGTGACACGGACTTCCGACGGAAGACCGGCCATCTCGGCGATGCCGCCGGCGTTGTCCGTCACCGGGCCGAAGGCGTCGAGGGCGACGATGAAGCCGGCCAGCGACAGCATGGCGGTCACGGCGATGGCGATGCCGAACAGGCCGGCCAGACCGTAGGCGACGATGATGCCGCCGATGATCACGATCGCCGGGGCCGCGCAGGCCTCCAGCGACATGGCCAGGCCCTGGATGACGTTGGTGCCGTGGCCGGAGACCGAGGCCTGGGCGACCGACTTTACCGGGCGGAAGCCGGTGCCGGTGTAGTACTCGGTGATGACGACGATCAGGGCCGTGATGACCAGGCCGACGATGCTGCACCAGAACAGTTCCATGGCCCCGTAGGACTTGGCTTCGAGCGCGCCGTAGGGCGTGAACTCGATCTGGCCGCTGACCAGCATCGGGAACAGGAAGTAGAGGCCGACGGCCGACAGCACGCCGGTGACGATGAGGCCCTTGTAGAGGGCGCCCATGATGTTCTGGCTCTTGCCGAGGCGGACGAAGAAGGCCCCGATGATCGAGGTGACGATGCCGACGGCGCAGACCGCGAGCGGCAGAACCATCATGTTGGCGGTGACCGCCGCATCGGCGCGGAAGAAGATGGCGGCCAGGACCATGGTGGCGACCGTGGTCACCGCGTAGGTCTCGAACAGGTCGGCGGCCATGCCGGCGCAGTCGCCGACGTTGTCACCGACGTTGTCGGCGATGGTCGCGGCGTTGCGGGGGTCATCTTCCGGAATGCCGGCCTCGACCTTGCCCACCATGTCGCCGCCGACGTCGGCGCCCTTGGTGAAGATGCCGCCGCCGAGACGGGCGAAGATGGAGATCAGCGAGGCGCCGAAGCCCAGCGAAACCAGCGAGTCGATCACGGTGCGGCTGGTCAGCTCATTGCCCATCGGGCCGGTGAGCACCCAGTAGTAGCCGGCGACGCCGATCAGGGCGAGGCCAGCCACCAGCATGCCGGTGATGGCGCCCGAGGTGAACGCGATCTTCAGGCCCTTGGCCAGGCTCTCGGAGGATGCCTGGGCGGTGCGGACGTTGGCGCGGACCGAGATCAGCATGCCGACGAAGCCGGCGGCGCCCGACAGGATCGCGCCGACCGCGAAGCCGACCGGTTGCTCCCAGCTGCGGAAGAACAGGGCCAACACGATGATCACCAGAACGCCGACGATGGCGATGGTGGTGTATTGCCGGTTCAGATAGGCCTGAGCGCCTTCCTGGATCGCCGCGGCGATCTCCTGCATGCGCGCATTGCCCGGCGAATTCTTGAGCAGCCCCATGGTCTGCACAACGCCGTATGCGACGGCGAGCAGACCGGCGAGGATCGCCAGCCAGAGAAAGTCGATGTCCATAGTTTCCAAGCGCCCCTGTTTTTCTCGGAAACCCGGGACCCTCGGCCAGTCTTGCGACAAGCGCCGGTCGAACCCCGTAGCACCCGATTACGGGGCGCCTGTTCCGGCGCCCCCTGTTGTTAATACTGCCGTGTTTGCCAGCAGACCCGCGAGGGCGCAACCGGTTGGGGCGCGGGGAATGAGTCCAGGGCTCAGCGCCCGGGCGGCGTGGGCAGGCGGCTGCGCTGTTTCGGGGTCTGGCTCATCAGCTGGGCCGAGGTGAAGTTCTTAGCCCCGGCGATGGCCCGCGCCTCCCGCAGCAGGGTGGCGACGAGGCGTTTCTCGTCGATCCTCGTGTAGTCCGTCGCCACGGTGAACGGCGTCCGGTGACCGGCCCGCACGACGGCGTCGCGGAACCAGGGCTCGCGGGTGCGCATGGCCGCGCCGTCCGCCGACGGCGACAGGGTCAGCCGCAGCTGGACGAAGACGTAGTTTATCAGCTTGCCGTCCACCGCGATCGGCAGGGCGATGGGCGAGATGTTCACGTAGGGCTCTTCCCTGGCCTTCTCATCACCGCCCCCGGCAGCCTGGGCCGCTGTGGCGGAGAAGGCAAAGGGGGCGGCGGCGAGGAGGTGGCGACGGAGCATGCCGTCCTCATCGCACGCCGTGGTTAAGGCCCGGTTAGATCAGCCGTGGGTCCAGCCCCGGCGCGTGACCTCGACCTCGCGCCCGTCGAACCAGGCCGCGACCCCCTGCCCCTCCACGAAGCGTCCGATGACCGTCAGCCCCTCGGGCGCCTCGACGTCCGGCGCCAGGGCGCAGACGACCTGATAGTCATCGCCGCCCGACGCCAGCGCGGCCAGCGCGTCAGCTTGCGCCGGCTCGCCGCCGAGCCACGCCCGCGCCTCCGGAGACAGCGGAATGGCGTCCAGGTCGATCCGGGCACCGCACCCGCTCGCCGTGGCGATATGGCCGGCGTCGGCCAGGAGACCGTCGGACACGTCCGCCGCGGCGCGGGCATGGGCGCGCAGGACCGGGATCAGGTCGACGCGCGGCGTGGGCAGGCGGTAGCGAGCGGCCAGGACGGCGCTGTTCAGCTCCCCCCGCGCGGCCCGCAGACCCAGCCAGCCGTCGCCAATCACGCCACTGACCGCCAGAAGGTCGCCCGGTCTGGCGCCGGCGCGACGGACGGCCCGGCCTTCGGGGACCCAGCCGAGCATCGACGCGGTCAAGGTCAGCGGTCCGGGGGTGGTCACGGTGTCGCCGCCCAGCAGACTGATGTCGAAAGCATCGCCGTCCGTCGCCAGGCCATCGGCGAACAGCGCCTTGTCCGGCCAGCTGGTCTCGGTCGGCCAGGCGGTGGTCAGGAAGTAGCCGTAAGGCTGCGCCCCCTTGGCGGCCAGGTCGGAGAGGTTCACCCGCAGCAGCTTGCGGGCGACCAGGTCGAGCGGGTCATCGGGCAGGAAATGGACGCCGGCGACCATGGCGTCCGTGGTGATCACCAGGTCAAAGCCGGGCCGCGAGGGAATCACCGCCGCGTCGTCGAGCAGATCGAGCGCTTCCGGCGCGCCCCGGGTCAGGGGCCTCAGGAGCTGCGCGATCCAGTCGAACTCACCCCCGGGCATCGCGGGCGATGCCATCAAGGGCGGCGTTGACGAAGCCGGGCTCGGGACCCTCGAAGAAGGACTTGGCGATCTCGACATACTCGTCGATGGCCACCTCGACCGGCACGTCCGGCCGGCGGACCAGCTCCCAGGCGCCGGCGCGCAGGATGGCGCGCAGCGTGGCGTCAATGCGTTCCAGCCGCCAGCCCGTGGCCAGCCGGCCCTTGACCGCGCCGTCGATGGAGGCCTGTTCGGCGACAACGCCCTTCACCAGTTCGCCGAAGAAGACCTCGTCGGCCTCGGCGAGAGTCTCGCCTTCCATGTCGCGGTCGAAGCGGTGCTCGGTGAACTCGGCGATGACGTCCTCGGCGCCGGCGCCGCTCATCTCCATCTGGTAGAGCGCCTGGATGGCGGCCAGGCGGGCGACGGTGCGGGCGCGGCGCTCGCGCGTGCTCAGGTTGACCTTGTCCTCGGTCGCGGCGACCAGCTTGTCATAGGCCGCCTTGAGCGAGGCGGGCTTGCCCTCGCCGCTCATCAGGACCGTCCCGACAGGCGCTGGCGGATGCTCAGGACCTCAAGGCAGGCGCGGGCCGCGCCGCCGCCCTTGTCGCCCTCGGAGATGCGGGCGCGGGCCCAGGCCTGCTCCTCGTCCTCGACGGTCAGGATGCCGTTGCCGATGGCCAGTCCCTTGTGGACGGCCAGGTCCATCAGGCCGCGCGAGCTTTCGTTGGAGACGATCTCGAAGTGATAGGTCTCGCCGCGGATGACCGTGCCCAGCGCGACGTAGCCGTCATAGCGCACGCCCATGGAGCCAGCTTCCTCGGCGATGGCGATCACGGCCGGAATCTCCAGCGCGCCCGGCACCGTGATGACGTCGTACTCCGCGCCGAACGCGGTGATGGCGTCGGTCGCGCCGGCCAGCAGCGCGTCCGCCAGGTCGGAGTAGAACCGCCCCTCCACGATCAGGATGCGGATCTTGTCATCGGACATGGTCGGTTACTCCTGCCCCTCTCCGGGGGTCTGGATGGGCTGGCGGCCGACGATCTTCAGGCCGTAGCCTTCCAGCGCCGCCGGCTTGAACGTGCTGGAGGTCAGCAAGACCATTTCCCGCACCCCGAGGTCCAGCAGGATTTGCGCGCCGACGCCGTAGTCGCGGATGGCGTTGTTGCGGTACTGCGCGCCGGCGTCGCCGCCGTAGCGGTCCGACAGCCAGGTCGGGCTGGGGTCGCGGATGAACACCGCCACGCCGGGACCGTCGTTCTCGCCGATGGCGCGCATGGCCGAGGCGACATAGTCGCGGCGGCCGCCGCTGAAGCCCAGCATGTCGACGGCGAAGTCGACCTGGTGCATGCGGACCAGGGTCGGCTTGTCGCCCTCGATCCGGCCCTTGACCATCGCCACATGCTCGGAGCGGTCGATCAGGTTGCGGTAGATCATCATCCGGAAGTCGCCGCCGTGGACGCTGTGGAACGGCGTCTCCAGCACGCGGTCGACCTGGCGCTCGGTCCGGCGGCGGTAGGCGATCAGGTCGGCGATGGTGCCGATCTTCAGGCCGTGCAGCTGGGCGAAACCGATCAAGTCCGGCAGACGGGCCATAGTGCCGTCGTCCTTCATGATCTCGCAGATCACCCCGGCCGGGTTGAGGCCCGCCAGCCGGGAGATGTCCACCGCCGCCTCGGTGTGGCCGGCGCGGACCAGCACCCCGCCGTCGCGGGCGACCAGCGGGAAGATGTGGCCGGGCGAGACGATGTCGTCGCAGTCCTTGGTCGGGTCGATGGCCACCGCCACGGTGTGGCTGCGGTCATGGGCCGAGATGCCGGTGGTGACCCCTTCCTTCGCCTCGATAGAGACGGTGAAGGCCGTTGTCATGCTCTCGCGGTTGTCGGCCGTCATCGGCGGCAGGCGCAGCTGGCGGGCGCGGTCGCCGGTGATCGACAGGCAGATCAGGCCGCGGGCGTGCCGGGCCATGAAGTTGATCTGCTCGGGCGTCGCGAACTGGGCGGGGATGATGACATCGCCCTCGTTCTCGCGGTCCTCGGCGTCGACCAGGATGTAGGGCCGCCCGTTGCGGGCGTCCTCGATGATGTCTTCGATCGGGGAGATGGGGGTGTCTTGGGACATTAGCTTCTACCGGTCATCCGCAGCGCTGAACGCACGTCGGGCCATGACGACTGAAAAGTGGATCGCGGCATCTACGCGGTTTCCTGCCAGCGCGCGAGATAGCGCGCCAGCATGTCGATCTCGAGGTTGACCAGATATCCGGGCTTCATTTCGCCCAGGGTGGTCACTTCCCAGGTATGCGGGATCAGGTTGATGTCGAAGACGTCGTCCTCGACTTCGTTGACGGTCAGGCTGACCCCCTCGACGGTGATCGAGCCTTTCGGCGCGATCAGGCGGTGCAGCGGGCGCGGGGCGCGGATGCGGATGCGGTGCGAGCCGCCATCGGGTTCGACCGACAGCACCTCGCCGACGCCGTCGACGTGGCCCGACACGATGTGGCCGCCCATCTCGTCGCCCAGCCGCGCGGCGCGCTCCAGGTTGACGCGATGGCCCTCGGTCCAGCGGTCCAGGGTGGTCTTCGACAGGGTCTCGTGGCTGACCTCGACGGCGAACCACCCCTGCCCTTTCTCGACCACCGTCAGGCAGCAGCCGGCGTGCGAGATCGACGCGCCCAGGTCGATGCCGGCGACGTCGTAGGCCGTCTCGATCTCGTAGCGGCGGTCGCGGTTGGTCTCGCGCACGGAGCGCACGCGGCCGACGTCTGTGACTATTCCGGTGAACATCAGGCCTTCTCGTAGCGTTCCCACAGATCGTCGCCGACCGCCTCGACCGCAACCCTGCGGAAACGTGGCGCGGCGGCCAGATCTTTCAACACGAAGGCGCCCACGGCGGGCCGACCCTCGTCTCCGAGCACGATGGGGGCCCGGAACCACTCCAGCGCATCCACCAAGTCCGCCGCAAGGAAGCTCGCCGCCACCTGGCCGCCGCCTTCGATGAAGACGCCCGCCGCCTCACCGAGCGGCAGGTGCGCCCGCAGCGCCGCGAGCGCCGCCTTCGGCTCGGGCCGCCCATCTCTTTCGTCCACCTGAAGCACGGTGACCCCAACGTCAGTCAAACGGTTGTTTGGATTCTGACCGGTGATGACCACGGTCGGCAGTCGGCCGGCGTCCCGGACCAGCTTCGACGTCAACGGCAGCCGCTGGCGGCTGTCGAGCACCACGCGCACAGGCTGGAACCCGACAAAGCCCGGCAGGCGCACCGTCAGCTCCGGATCATCGGCGATCGCCGTCTCGACCCCGATCAGCACCGCCTGGTGCATAGCCCGCAGCCGATGGACCTGTTCCCGCGCGGCGGGGCCGGTGATCCAGCGGCTCTCCCCCGAGGCCGTGGCGATCCGTCCGTCGAGTGAAGTCGCAAGCTTGAGCGTGACGCCCAAACTCAATCCTCCACGTCGTCGGACAAGCCCTCGGCGCTCAGGAACTGGGCGAAGTCGTCGGTGTGCTTGAAGTCACGGTAGACCGAGGCGTAACGGACGTAGGCGACGTCATCGAGCGACTTGAGCGCCTTCATGACCATCTCGCCGACGACGGAAGACGGCATCTCCGTCTCGCCCATGCTTTCCAGCTGGCGCACGATGCCGTTGATCAGCCGGTCGACCCGCTCGGGCTCGATGTTGCGCTTGCGCAGCGGCAGCGCCACGGAGCGGGCCAGCTTCTCGCGGTCGAAGGGCGTGCGCCGCCCCGACCGCTTGAGGATGGTCAGCTCGCGCAGCTGCACGCGCTCGAAGGTGGTGAACCTGCCGCCGCATTCGGGGCAGAGGCGACGGCGGCGGATGGCCGCGCCGTCTTCCGACGGGCGGCTGTCCTTCACCTGGCTTTCCATGTGTCCGCAGAACGGGCAGCGCATATCTGGGCCCCTCCCGGAGGACCGTCCCTATTAGTTGTAGATCGGGAAGCGCGCCGTCAACGCCATGACCTGTTCGCGCACCTTCGCCTCGACCGCGGCGTTGCCCTCGGCGCCGTTGGCGGCCAGACCGTCGACGACCTCGCCGATCCAGCGACCGATCTGCTGGAACTCCGCCACCCCGAAGCCGCGGGTGGTGCCGGCCGGGGTGCCGAGACGAACGCCGGAGGTCACCGTGAACGAGGCCGTGTCGAACGGAATGCCGTTCTTGTTGCAGGTGATGTGGGCGCGCTCGAGCGAGGCTTCGGTGTCGCGGCCGGTGACGCCCTTTGGCCGCAGGTCGACGAGCATGACGTGGCTGTCGGTACCGCCCGAGACGATGTTGACGCCGCAGGCCATCAGGGTGTCGGCCAGGGCCTTGGCGTTGGCGACCACCTGTTCGGCGTAATGCTTGAAGTCCGGCTGCAGCGCCTCGCCGAAGGCCACGGCCTTGGCGGCGATGACATGCTCCAGCGGTCCGCCCTGCAGGCCGGGGAACACCGCCGAGTTGATCTTCTTGGCGATGGCCTCGTCGTTGGTGAGGATCAGGCCGCCGCGCGGACCGCGCAGGGTCTTGTGGGTCGTGGTGGTCACGACATGCGCGTGCGGCACCGGGTTGGGATAGGCGCCGCCCGCCACCAGGCCGGCGTAGTGGGCCATGTCGACCATGAGCAGGGCGCCGATGCTGTCGGCGATCTCGCGGAAGCGCTTGAAGTCGATGGCGCGGCTGTAGGCCGAGCCGCCGGCGATGATCAGCCTGGGCTTCTCGCGCCGGGCGACCTCGGCGACGTTGTCGTAGTCGATGTACTGGTCCTGGGCGCGGACGCTGTAGGCGACGGGCTTGAACCACTTGCCGGACTGGTTTGCCGGGGAGCCGTGGGTCAGGTGCCCGCCGGCGGCCAGATCCATGCCCATGAAGGTGTCGCCCGGCGTCAGCAGGGCCAGGAACACCGCCTGGTTGGCCTGGGCGCCCGAGTGCGGCTGGACGTTGGCGAAGCCGGCGCCGAACAGCTGCTTGGCGCGGTCGATGGCCAGCTGCTCGATGACGTCGACGTACTCGCAGCCGCCGTAGTAGCGCTTGCCCGGGTAACCCTCTGCGTACTTGTTGGTCAGGATCGAGCCCTGGGCCTCGAGCACCGCCTTGCTGACGATGTTCTCGGAGGCGATCAGCTCGATCTGGGTCTGCTGCCGCTCGAGCTCCTGGGCGATGGCCCTGGCGATCGCCGGATCGGCGGTGGTCAGGTCAGCGCCGAAGAAGGCGGGGCGGGTCGGAGTCGTGGCGTTCATGGTCAGATCCCCTGGCAACGGCGCATCGGCGCGCCCTCTATTAGTGTGCATTGCGGAAAATGGGAGGCCGGTTCTGCATCCGGCGGGATTTGCTGGTGACGATTTAGGGCGACCGCCCGGTCGTTCGAGGGGGAACAGGCGGGAACCCTCATGCGCAAGACGCGTTGGTCACCGGAGCCTTCCGCCGTCCAGGCGCGACGGTACGGCGCGTCATATCCAGGAGAGAAGGTGAGTAATGGCCGACGAAACCGGGCGTAAGGACACGTCGGACACCGAGATCCTCGCCCATGCCTCCGACATTGTATCGGCCTATGTGAGTCGCAACGCGGTCGGGGCCACAGCGCTTCCGGACCTGATCCGGATGGTCCACCAGTCGCTGAGCGGTCTGACCGACGCGCCGGCGCCGGCCCCGCGCGAAAAGCAGAAGCCGGCTGTGCCGATCTCCAGGTCGATCCAGCGGGACTACATCGTCTGTCTTGAGGACGGCGCGCACCTGAAGATGCTGAAGCGCTACCTGCGCTCGCGCTTCGGGCTCTCGCCCGAGGACTATCGACGCAAATGGGGACTGCCGCCGGAATACCCGATGGTCGCGCCGGCCTACGCGGAGCGCAGGTCGGACTTCGCCAAACAGATCGGACTTGGAAAAGGCGTTCGGCGGCGGACGTAGCTCCGGTTGGGCAGGACGCTGTCTAGCCGATCTTGAGGTTTCGAGAAAGCTCTTCCCTCACGCCGTCATGGCCCGACTCGTTCGGGCCACCCATGCGTGGTGAGTCCAACGTGGCTAGGCCAGCAGTTGCTCGACGGCTCTGACACCAGCGGACGTGAGCGTGAGTGGCGCCGGACCACCGCCTTGAATCACGCGCTCCGGCAGTGCAGCCCAGCGATCTCCGGGCCTTCGGATCCAGTGCTCCTCGCCGCGATAATCGTGGCTCAGCTCAGCTACGATCTTCCCGTCACTGGCCACGTGGAACAGGTATCTGGAGAAGGGCTCGCTGCTCTCGCGACCAGCATGACTTACTGTGTATCCGCCCATGTCGAGCAGTGTAGCTGCGCTGAAGAACTCGGCAACTGGACCGACAACGGCGGCGGGCACGGGACCTCCACGCGCTTTTTGCTGATGCTCGCGTTCATGGGTGGCCCGAACAAGTCGGTCCATGACGCGGATAGTAAGGCTTAAGCCGCCACGCCGCCGACACGGGCGATGTTGCAGTGGGCCCAGAGGTTCTCCATCGCCCTGACCAGATCGCGCATCATCTCGTCGGTGTGGAAGGGCGTGGGCGTGAAGCGCAGCCGTTCGGTGCCGCGCGGCACGGTCGGGTAGTTGATCGGCTGGACATAGATGCCGTGGTCTTCGAGCAGCATGTCGGAGACCATCTTGCAGTGGACGGCGTCGCCGACCATCACCGGCACGATGTGGCTGACCGAGCTTTCCATCACGGGAAGACCGGCTTCCTTCATCATCCGCTTCAAGGTCGCGGCGCGCTCCTGGTGCGCCTGGCGAAGCTCGTCATGCGCCTTCAGGTACCGCACCGAGGCCAGGGCGCCGGCGGTCAGCGCCGGCGGCAGCGAGGTGGTGAAAATGAAGCCCGAGGCGTAGGAGCGGATCGCGTCGATGATCACGGCGTCGGCGGCGATGTAGCCGCCCATGACACCGAACGCCTTGCCCAGCGTGGCCTCGATGATGTCGATCTGGTCCATCATGCCGTCACGCTCGGCGACGCCGCCGCCGCGCGGACCGTACATGCCGATGGCGTGGACCTCGTCGATGTAGGTCATCGCCCCGTACTTCTTGGCCAGGGCGACGGTGCCGGGGATGTCGGAGATGTCGCCGTCCATCGAATAGACGCTCTCGAAGGCGATCAGCTTGGGCGCCGCCGGATCAGCCGCCGCCAGCAGCTGTTCGAGATGCGCCAGATCGTTGTGGCGGAAGATGTGTCGGGCGCCGCCGCCGTTGCGGATGCCGCTGATCATCGAGGCGTGGTTCAACTCGTCCGAGAAGATGATCAGGCCGGGCAGGATCTTGTAGAGCGTCGACAGCGTCGCCTCGTTGGAGACGTAGCCGGACGTGAACAGCAGCGCCGATTCCTTGCCGTGCAGGTCGGCGAGCTCGTGCTCCAGTTCGACGTGGAAATGGGTGGTGCCGGAAATGTTGCGCGTGCCGCCCGAGCCCGAGCCGGTGGCGTCGATCGCCGCATGCATCGCATCCAGCACGACCGGGTTCTGACCCTGACCCAGGTAGTCGTTGGAGCACCAGACGACGATGTCGGCTTCGGACCCGTCTTCGCGGGTCCAGGTGGCGCGCGGGAAGGCTCCCCGATGACGCTTCAGGTCGGCGAAGACGCGATAGCGACCTTCACTGCGCACCTGCTGCACGGCATTTTCAAACGCGGCTTTGTAGTCCATCGACGATGCCCGGTCCCGCAACGGCGCAAGTCCGCCCGACCGGCTCCTTGGTTTTTTCTAGCGCGGCTTTTGGCGCCGCTGCACGCCCGAGTCCACTTACGGGAGTTTCATCTGGAAACCTAATACGTGAATCCACGGAGGTCTTGCGCGAACGGTTCTCAGATCAGCGGCCCGCTGACGCAGGTTCAAGTAGGTCAGCCGTCCAGCGAGGCGAGCTTTCCGCGGAACATCTGCAGCATGGCCGAAAAGTCCTTCTGACCGTAGCCGAGGCCGTCAAACAGCGCGTACAGGGCCTCGGCCTGGGCTCCCAGGGGCGTCGTCGCCCCGGACCGCGCCGCGGCCTCCTGCGCCAGTTTCAGGTCCTTGAGCATCAGGGCGGTCAGGAAGCCGCCCTCGTAGTTGCGGTTCGACGGCGCCGCCTCGACCGGTCCGGGCCAGGGGCTGTAGCTGGTCAGCGACCAGCACTGGCCGGAGGACTTCGAGGCGATCTCGAAGAATCGCTCAGGCTCAAGCCCCAGCTTTTCGGCCAGGGCGAAGGCTTCGCAGGTGCCGATCATCGAGATGCCGAGCAACATGTTGTTGCAGATCTTGGCCGCCTGGCCCGAGCCCAGCCCGCCGGCGTGAAAGACGGCCCGGGCCATCGGGGTCAAAGCGTCCTCGAAGGCGGCGTAGTCGTCAGCCTCGCAGCCAACCATGAAGGCCAGGGAGCCGGCCTCGGCCGCCATGACCCCGCCGCTGACCGGCGCGTCGGCGAAGCGCAGGCCCGCCGCCCTCGCCTGCTCGCCCACGGCCCGGGCGCTGTCGACGTCGATGGTCGAGCAGTCGATCAGCAGGGCCGATTTGGGCGCATGGGCCAGCACCTCATCGCCATAGACAGCGCGGACATGGGCTCCCGCCGGCAGCATGGTGATGACGATGTCCGCGTCCTTCACGGCTTCGGCGACCGAGGCAGCGGGACGGCAGCCGGCAGCGACGGCCTTGTCGAGCGCGGCTTGGGAGAGGTCGAAGGCATGGACCTGGCGGCCGGCCTTGGCCTGGTTGGCGGCCATGCCGGCCCCCATGGCGCCGAGACCGATGAACGCGACTTGGGTTGTCATGGAGGGCTACTTCGGCTTGCGGAACTTGAGGACGAACTGGTCCGAGCGGCCCTTGATGGAGTCGTCGAACACGCTGGCGGTGCGCGGGTCGGAGGGATTGCGCAGGACGTCGCTTTCGGCCTCCAGCACGAAGCCGGCTGCGGCCAGCTCGGCCTTCACCATCGCGATGTCGATGCGGTGCAGCTTGCTGGAGTCCCGGTCGCCGGTTCCATCCGCCGCATGGTGGTCGATGACCAGCAGCACGCCGCCGGGCTTCAGCGCATCGAACACCTGCTTGTTGATCGCCGCGATCTGCTCGGGCGTCGCCATGCCCAGGTGCAGGTCGTGGTAGTTCTGGGCGGTCAGGATCAGATCCAGCGGCTCGGGGAAGGTGACCGTGCCCAGGGACTGCCGCACCGGAACGATGTTGGGCGCGAACTTGACCGTCTCATCCTGGCCGGCGGCGTAGCTGGCCTGGAAGGCGATGAATTCCGAGGCCTGGTAGGCGTAGACCTTGCCCGTCGGCCCGACCGCGCCCGACAGGATGCGGCTGAAGTAGCCGCCGCCCATCATGAAGTCGGAGACCCTGTCGCCCGGTTGGACCCCGGCGAAGGCGAGGATCTCGGCCGGCTTGCGGCTGGCGTCGGCGACGCGCTGGGCCTCCGGACGCGCCGCGGCGGCCACGGCGGCGGCGATATTGGCCGGAATCTCGGCGGCGAAGGCGCCGGGGGCGAGGATCAGCGAGAGACCGCCGGCGAGGGCGGCGAGGCAGCGGCGGGTCATCGGCGAGCGCTCCCGGGTTTGCGGAACTTGAACGCGAACTGGTCGGTCTTGCCGCGGATGCCGGCATCGAAGACGTTGGCGGTCAGCGGGTCCCTTGGATTGCGCAGGATGCGGGTCTCGCCCTCGTAGATGAAGCCGGCGGCCTCGACCTCCCGGCGCACAACGGCCGGATCGATGCGGTGCAGGACGTCCCACTGGGCCGGGCCCGTGCCCGCCTTGGCGGTATGGTCGATGACGATGTAGACGCCGCCGGGCTTGAGGGCGTTGAACGCCTGCCGGTTCACGACCGCCAGATCGACCGGGCCCATGAAGGGCAGATGCAGGTCGTGGTAGTTCTGGGCCGTGAAGATCATGTCGACCTTCTCGGGCGCGCCGAACTGCGGCATCCGGCGCAGGATCATCCGGGTGTTGGCGAACGGCGGCTTGTTCACAAAGGCGGCGACGGACGGCGGACGGCCCTTGGCCACGGCGGTCAGCTCATCGGGCACATAGGCGTAGACCCGCCCGTTCGGACCCACCGCCTTGGAAAAGATGCGGGTGAAGTAGCCCTGGCCCGGCACCAGATCGATGACCTTCATGCCCGGACGCACGCCGGCCCAGGCGAGGATCTGGCCCGGCTTGCGGGCGGCGTCGCGGGCCTTGTCGGCGTCCGGACGCGCCGGATCGGTCAGAGCTGCCCCCAGGAAGCCCGGGATCGCGATCGGCGCATCAGCCGGAGGCGGCGGCGGGGGTGGCGGAACGGTTTCGCAGGCCGAGACGGCAAGGACGGCGGTCAGCGCCAACCAGCGGGCATGGGTCTTCATTCTGGCAGTTCTCTTCCCTGGTGTTCCCCGACCCGGCTCTGTTCTTATGCCGGAAGTCGTCTCAAGTCAGCGGCGTCCATTCCTGATCGGCCGGAAGGGGCGCGAAGATGTCGTCCAGCACCGCCTCCTGAACCTCCGCCACCGTCGGCGGCGACCAGCGCGGCGCGTTGTCCTTGTCGATAATGACCGCGCGGACGCCTTCAAGGAAGTCGTGCATCGCCACAACGCGGGCGCCGATCCGGTATTCCATGACCATGTTGTCGGTGAAGTCGGTCAGCAGCGCCCCGTGGGCCAGCTGGCGGAAGGCGACCCGCAGGGTTTGCGGCGACTTGGTCGCCAGGGTCGCCAGCTGGGCCGTGGCCCACTCGCCGCCATCGACGGTGAGGCGTTCAAGGATCGTCTCGACGCTGTCGCCGTCGAACAGCCGGTCGATGTCGGCCTGATGCGCGGCCAGCGGCGGATGGCCGGCGTCCTCGACGCAGGTGGCCAGGGCTCCCGCCAGGGCGTCAGGGTGTTCCAGCAGCGCCGCCTTGAAGGCCTCGACCTTCGCGGCGGGCATGAAGTGGCTGGCGATGCCCAGCGCGCAGCAATCCGGCGCCTTGATCCGCGCGCCGGTCAGGGCCAGCCACAGCCCCGCCTTCCCCGGCAGGCGTGGCAGGAACCAGCCGCCGCCGACGTCGGGAAACAGGCCGATGCCGGTCTCGGGCATGGCGAAGGTGGTCCGCTCGGTGGCGATCCGCACGCTGGCCGGCATGGAGAGCCCCACGCCGCCGCCCATGGTCACCCCGTCCATCACCGCGATCACCGGCTTGGGATAGACGAACAGCAGGTGGTTGAGCCGGTACTCGGTGTGGAAGAACAGCCGCGCCGCCTTGCCGTCCCCCGCCCCGCTCTCGGCCAGCATCCGGATGTCGCCGCCGGCGCAGAAGCCGCGCTCGCCGCTGTGGTCGATCAGGATGCAGCGGACGGCGTCGTCGGACTTCCACGCCTGCAGCGCCTCGATCATCGCCTCGCACATGCCCAGCGTCAGGGCGTGAAGGGCCCTGGGCCGGTTCAGCGTGATGCGGCCGACGCCGGATTCGATGCGGCAGAGGACTTCGGGGGCTTCGGCATTTGTCATGGTGCGTCAGTCTCTCAGATCGACCGTGGCGAGACCACGACGCACCGCCGCCGCGAGCATGGGTCCGTCACGACTCGCCAGTCTGGCTCCGGACTCCAGCGCCGCGTCGAGATAGAGCGCGTCGTATAGCGACAGACCTTCCCGCCGCGCCAGAGCCAGCACGTCGTCGTGACGCACCCTGTCGAGCAAAGGTCCGACCGTGATCGCAAGCTTGGCCACGAAGTCGAGCGCGGCGGCGACCTCCGCAGGGCTGAGGCCGCCTCGACGCTCTGCGCGCAAAAGCAGGCTGCGGCATTCGGCCGGAAAGATGTACGGCGCCACAAACCGGGTGTCGGCCACTTGCGTCCTGAGCGCATCGCTCGACGTCGTCCCCTGCGATGGCACCAGCCAGGCAGCGATCACGGATGCGTCGAGGACTGTCGCCGTCACTCCCGTCCGTCCTCGACCGCCTCTTTCCAGTCGAACTCGAACTTCGCGCCAAGGCGGTCTTCAACACCGCTCTGAAACGCCCGCATCTGTTCGGCCAGATCCGCCGGAGCGCGACGGGTCGTGGGGGGGGCGCTCAACTGCGCCACGGGTTTGCCATGGCGGGTGATCAGCACGGGTTCGCCCGTCTGCTGCACCTCGTCCAGCAGGGCGGACAGATTGGTTTTCGCCTCGAGGACGCCGACTTCGCGCATGGAAGGCCGCCTGTTCTGACCAGTCTGGTCAGAATAGCACATCCGTCACTGCCTGAACATCTCCCGGCTGATGATCACCCGCATGATCTCGTTGGTGCCCTCGAGGATCTGGTGGACGCGCAGGTCCCGCACGATCCGCTCCAGCGGGTAATCCTGCAGATAGCCGTAGCCGCCGTGCAGCTGCAGCGCGTCGTTGGCGACGCTGAAGCCGGCGTCGGTGGCGAACCGCTTGGCCATGGCGCAGAGCTTGGTCGCCTGCGGGTCGCGCTTGTCCAGCGCATCGGCGGCGCGGCGGACCATCAGGCGGGCGGCCTCCAGCTCGGTGGCCATGTCGGCCAGCTTGAACTGCAGGGCCTGGAAGTCCTTCAGCGGTTTGCCGAACTGGTTGCGGGTTTCCATGTAGGCCTTGGCGGTATCGAGCGCGAAGGCGGCGCCGCCCAGCGAGCAGCTGGCGATGTTCAGCCGGCCGCCGTCCAGGCCCATCATGGCGAAGCGGAAGCCCTCACCCTCCTGGCCGACGCGGTTACTCTCGTGGACCCGGACGTTGTCGAAGTTGACCTGCGCGGTCGGCTGGGCGTTCCAGCCCATCTTGCGCTCGTTGGCGCCGAAGGAGAGGCCCTCCTGCCCCTTCTCGACCACGAAGGTCGAGACGCCCTTGGCGCCGTCGACGCCCGTGCGCGCCATGACGACATAGACGTCCGAGACGCCCGCCCCGCTGATGAAGGCCTTGGAGCCGTTGAGGACGTAGTGGTCGCCGTCCTTCTTCGCCGTGGTGCGCATGCTGGCGGCGTCGGAGCCAGACCCCGGCTCGGTCAGGCAGTAGCTGGCGATCAGCTCCATCGTCGTCAGGCGCGGCAGATAGCGGGCGCGCAGGTCCTCCGACGCGAAACGGTCGATCATCCAGGAGGCCATGTTGTGGATGGTCAGGTAGGCCGCCGTCGGCACGTCGCCGTAGCTGAGCGCCTCGAAGATGATCGAGGCGTCGAGCCGCGACAGGGCCGAGCCGCCGACGTCGTCCTGCACATAGATGCCCGCGAAGCCGAGCCCGGCGGCGGCGCGCATGACGTCGACCGGAAAGTGCCGTTCCTCGTCCCACTTCGCCGAATGCGGGGCGAGTTCGTCCCGCGCGAAGGCCTGGGCCATCTCCTGGATGGCGCGCTGATCGTCGGTGAGCGAGAAATCCATGCGCGGTTCGCCTCCACTGCGGCAAGGGTCTGCCCAAGCCCGTTCATTGCGGTTGATGACCTGACGCTGGCGGCGCACCCTGTCAACGACCGCGAACCGCCAAAGGATGATCGTGACCAGCACCGTGCTCAAGAAAACCGGCGCCGACCGGACGATCGCCTTCGCCGGCTACGGGCTTCTGGCCGCCTCCGTGTTCACGGCCGGGCTGACCGGCCTCGCCGGCGTGATCCTCGCCTATGCGTCGCGCAGCCAGGTCTCTCCGGGCGTGCGGCGACACCTGAACGCCCAGATCGGCATCTTCTGGGTGGCGCTGGTCCTGTTCCTGATCTCCGTCGGCGCCGGAATCGCCGCGACCGTCATCGAGATCGATGATCTGCGTAACGGCTCGGGGGTCTACCTCGCCAAGCTTCAGATCCTCGCCTGGACCATTGATGTCAGCGCCTGGCGGCTGGTTCCGCAGGTAGTGGGCCTTGTGGCCTTCTCGGCGGTCATCGGTCTGGCGGGCGCCCTGTGGACCGTCGTCGGACCGCTGATCGGCGTCATCCGGCTTGCCACTCACGCCGGTGAAGGCGTAACGGCGAAGTCATGACCGTCGCCCCGCTCGCCCCCTACCCCGCCACCCGCCTGCGCCGCCTGCGCCAGGCCGACTGGAGCCGCCGCCTCGTCCGCGAAAGCGTGCTGACGCCCGCCGATCTGATCTGGTCGATGGTCGTCCATGAGGGCGAGGGTCGCATCCCGGTCGCCTCCATGCCGGGCGTCGAACGCCTGTCTGTCGACGACTGCGTCAAGGCCGCCGTCGAGGCCCGCGACCTGGGCATCCCGGCCATCGCCATCTTCCCCTACATCGACGGGGCGCGGAAGGACGCCGCCGGCTCGATGGCCGCCGACCCCAACGGGGTCATCTGCCGCGCCGTGCGGGCCATGAAGGACGCCGCGCCTGAAGTCGGCATCATGTGCGACGTGGCGCTGGACCCCTTCACCGACCACGGCCACGACGGCATCATCGAAAACGGCGACATCGCCAACGACCCGACCATCGAACGGCTGGTCGAGCAGGCCCTGGTCCAGACCCGCGCCGGCTGCGACATCCTCGCCCCGTCCGACATGATGGACGGCCGCATCGGGATCATCCGCGCGGCGCTGGAAAGCGAAGGATTTCAGAACACTCTGATCATGTCCTATGCTGCCAAATACGCCTCGGCCTTCTACGGCCCCTACCGGGACGCGATCGGCTCGGGCAAGCTCGGCACCCTTGGCCCGTCGGACAAGAAGACCTATCAGCAGGACCCGGCCAACAGCGACGAGGCCCTGCGCGAGGTCGCCCTCGACATCGCCGAGGGAGCCGACATGGTCATGGTCAAGCCCGGGATGCCGTATCTCGATATCGTTCAACGGGTTGTGCAGGAATTCTCCATGCCGACCTTCGCCTTCCAGGTCAGCGGCGAGTACGCGATGATCATGGCGGCGGCCCAGAACGGCTGGATCGACGAGCAGCGCGCCATCCTCGAAAGCCTGGGCGCCTTCAAGCGCGCCGGCTGCGCGGGCGTGATCACCTATTTCGCGCCGCGGGCGGCGCGGATGCTGGGGGCCTAGCCGCCGGTCTCCTGCCGAATTCGCGCCTCGATCAGGTCCAGCGCGATCTCGCGGATACGCTCCGGCGGGCGGCCGAGCAGTTCGGCCATGGTGTCGCCGAACAGGCCGACGCCGAGCGCCATGGTCACGCAAACCAGCATGAAGTCCTGCACCGCCGTTTCGTCGACCGGGCTGTCCAGCTGCATCCGCAGGGCGGCGACCTCCTGAACCGCCTGGCGGATGGCGGTCATCCGCCGCGCCTCGCCGGTCAGCTCCAGCCAGGCGGCCAGCCGGGCCCCGCCCCTCGTCCCGAACGCGTCGAACAGCGCCCGCGCCCCGGCGCCGACCCGGCCGACGGCGTCCTGATGCTGGCCGAAGTCGACAGCGATCCGCTGGACCAACTGGCGGATCATCCGCGTCATCAGGGCTGTCTGAACCCCGTCGATCGAGCCGAAGTGATGCAGCACCGTGGCGTTGGCGACGCCGGCGCCGGCGGCGACGTCGGCCAGCTTCAGCGCCTGTGGGCCCTGCTCAAGCAGGATCGCCTCGCAGGCGGCGAGAATGTTCTCGCGCGCCGCTTCCGGCGACCTTCGAACTCTTGCGGCCCGCTCTATTGACATTTTTGTCGGTAATGTCGATCTGGATGCATACGCCTTCCTAGCCCTCCCTCCCCGAGGACGCCATGACCCTGAAGAACACCCCCGCCGACGTCGCCGTCCTGCCGCGCGACATCCGCTTCGACGTCGCGCCGGCCGGCGCCGGCCACTGGCTGGGCGGCGATCCGGTCGGCACGGCGGTGTTCAACGCGCTGTCGCTGACCTTCCCGGACGGCGAGCGGCTGTTCATGGACGCGGTGCGCAACTACCGGGGCCGGCTGAGCGGCAAGCTGCTGGAGGACGCCCGGGGCTTCATCGCCCAGGAAGCCATCCACTCCCGCGAACACCACGGCCTCAACGGCGCCATCGACCGCAGCAAGTACCCGGTCGCCGAGATCGAGGCCCGGGTCCGCCAGCGCACCACCTTCGCCCGCGACCGCGGCCCGATGGCCATGCTGGTCTCGACCATCGCGCTCGAGCATTTCACCGCCATGATGGCCGACATGTTCATGGCCAACCCTGAACTGTTCAAGGGTTCCGCCCCGGATATGGAGCGCCTGTGGCGCTGGCACGCCATGGAGGAGACCGAGCACAAGGCGGTCGCCTACGACGTGTTCATGGCGGTCACCAAGGACTGGTCGCCGTTCAAACGCTACATGATCCGCTGCCGGGCGATGTTCTTCGTCAGCATCATGTTCACCCGCAACATCTGCCGCTACGCCGCGCGGCTGCTCGAGGCCGACGGCTATGAGCCGAAGGCGGCTCTGAAGGCGGTGGATCGCTATGTCTGGCGCGAACCGGGCATCTTCATGCGCGGCTGGAAGACCTATTTCGCCTGGTACCGCCCCGGCTTCCATCCGTGGGACCACGACAACCGGCAGGAGTTGGCCGCCTGGCAGGCCGAGTTCGACGCGGCGGTTCCGGCGGCCGCCTAGTCCCGCTCCAGCCTCGCCACCAGGCTCGACGTGTCCCAGCGGTTTCCGCCCATGGCCTGCACTTCGGCGTAGAACTGGTCGATCAGGGCCGTGGCGGCGATGCGGGCGCCGTTGGTCCGGGCCTCGTCCAGCGCGATGCCCAGATCCTTGCGCATCCAGTCGACCGCGAAGCCGAAGTCGAACTTCCCCTCGCTCATCGTCGCCCAGCGGTTCTCCATCTGCCAGCTCTGGGCCGAGCCCTTGGAGATGGCGGCCAGCACGCCGTCGGTATCGAGTCCCGCCTGCTTGGCGAAGTGCAGCGCCTCGGCCACGCCCTGGACGGCGCCGGCGATGGCGATCTGGTTGCACATCTTGGTCAGCTGGCCGGTCCCGACCTCGCCCATGCGGCGCACGGCCTTGGCGTAAGCGCTGATCACCGGCTCGGCCCGGGCATAGGCCGCAGCGTCGCCGCCGGCCATGATGGTCAGCTGGCCGGTCTCGGCCCCCGCCTGGCCGCCGCTGACCGGCGCGTCGACGAACCAGCGTCCGCCCTCGGCCGCCTGCGCCGCCATCTCCCGCGCCACTTTCGCCGAGGTGGTGGTGTGGTCGACGATGACGCCGCCCGCCGCCATGGTCGCCAGCGCCTGAGGCACGACCCCGCGCACGTCGTCGTCGTTGCCGACGCACAGGGCGACCAGCTCGGCGCCTTCGCAGGCCTCGCCGATAGTCGCGCCAGCCCGGCCGCCGTGGGTCGCCACCCAGCGATTCGCCTTGTCCGGGCTGCGGTTGAACACCGCGACATCGTGTCCGGCCCTGGCCAGGTAGCCGGCCATCGGAAAGCCCATCACGCCAAGGCCTACAAAGGCGGTCTTCATCACGCGGCTCCGTTCATTTGTTGGCTGTGTGGACCACGCGAAGCGGCCGGTCGCAACACCATCTTAACGTCCGGCGGCGACCTTGCCGAACAAGGTTAAGCGGGGTTTCACCATGGCGCTCAACAGCGACGCGCCCATCATGATCAAGAAGGTCAAGAAGGTCGTCGGCGGCGGACACCACGGCGGCGCCTGGAAGGTCGCCTACGCCGACTTCGTCACCGCCATGATGGCCTTCTTCCTGCTGATGTGGCTGATCAACACGACCAGCCCCGAGCAGAAGCGCGGCATCGCCGACTATTTCGCGCCGGCCAGCGTGGCCGAGACCACCAGCGGCTCGGGCGGCATCCTGGGCGGCACGGCGCTGGGCGACGACGGCGCCAAGAGTTCCGGCTCCATGTCGACCATCGAGCAGATGGCCCCCGAGGCGCCGCCCAACGTCCGCGAAACCGGGCAGAGCGAGAACAAACCCGGCCAGAGCAGCCTCGACCAGGCCAGCGAGGAGGCGCTGCGCAAGGAGTTGCAGGCGCGCGAGGAAGCCGCCTTCGCCTCCGCCGCCCAGTCCCTGCGCCAGGCGCTGCAGGACATGCCGGAGCTCGCCGAGCTGTCGAAGCAGATCATGATCGATCAGACGCCGGAGGGCCTGCGCATCCAGCTGGTCGACCAGGAAGGCCGATCGATGTTCAGGGAAGGCGCCGCCGCCCCCAATGACCGGGCCCGGATCCTGCTGCGCGCCATCACCCGCATCATCAACCAGCTGCCCAACCGCATCAGCATCAGCGGCCATACCAACATGAGCCCGAGCGGCCGCACGGTGGCCGGCGACTGGAAGCTGTCATCCGACCGCGCCGACATGTCGCGACAGCTTCTGCAAGGGTTCGGCGTTGATCCGGACCGGGTCTATCAGGTGGCCGGCAAGGCCAATTCAGATCCGCTGTATCCAGATGATCCCATGCTGGCCGGCAATCGTCGCATCTCGATCATACTGCTTCGGGAGGCGTCGGTATTGCCGCCGGATTGACGAACAAGGGTCGCCCAATGCCTGCTTGCACCTTTCGATGTCATGGGCGCTAATCCCTTCGGGGACTGAGGAGAGCCGCAAGGCGACGGGGCAGTGACGCACCACTTCACATCAAGACGGATGCGTTTCTTCCTGACGGCCCCGGCCCCGTGCCCCTACCTTCCGGGCCGTGAGGAACGCAAGGTCTTCGCCCACCTTCCCCCCGGCGACGGCCCGTCGGTCAATGACAGTCTGACCCAGTCCGGCTTTCGCCGCTCGCAACACATAGCCTACCGACCGGCCTGCGAGAGCTGCAACGCCTGCACCTCGGCCCGTATTCCGGTCGGCGACTACCAGTTCAGCCGCTCCGAGCGGAAGATCCTGGCCCGCAACAGCGATATCCGCCGCCACCTGGTCGAGGCCGAGGCGACGATGGAGCAGTTCGACCTTCTGCGCCGCTATCTGCTGGCCCGCCACGCCGACGGCGGCATGGCCGAGATGACCTGGCCCGACTATGTCGCCATGGTCGAGGACACCGCGGTCCGCACCCACATCATCGAATACCGCACCCCCTCGAAGGACGGCGGGCCGGGCGACCTGATCGCCTGCATCCTGGTCGATCTGATGGGTGACGGCCTGTCGATGGTCTACAGCTTCTACGATCCGCGCGAGGAGCGCCGCAGTCTCGGCACCTTCATCATCCTCGACCACATCGTCCAGGCGACCCTCAACGGCCTGCCCTATGTCTATCTGGGCTACTGGGTCCCGGGCAGCGAGAAGATGGCCTACAAGGCGCGCTTCTCGCCGCTGGAGGTGCTGAAAGGCCAGGGCTGGATGCTGATGTCGGCCCGCGAGCGCGACGAGGCCGGCGAGGCCCTGGATCGCGAACGCCGGCTGCGCGGACCCGTGGTTCCCCGGCTCGGCAGGAAGTAGCCTTCAACCCCACGGTCCGACGCCCGGCGCGACGATGGCCGCCGGGCCATCCTCGCCTCCGGCGTACTTCACCAGGGCGGCGATCCGCTTCTCGATCGGCGGGTGGGTGGCGAAAATGTCCATGATCCCGGACGGCTCGTTGTCGAGGAACATCGCCTGCACCGCCTCGGGCGCCTGCAGCTTGACCGGCGTGGCGGAGATCTTGCGCAGGGCCCCGATCATGGCGTCGGGATTGCGGGTCAGCTCCACGGCGCCGGCGTCGGCGACGTACTCGCGGGTCCGCGAGAGGGTCATGCGGATGACGATGGCCAGCAGGTAGCCGACCGCCGCCACGGCCAGGGCGATGAGGATGAACAGTCCCGCGCCCTTGCCGCCCCGGCCCGACCGGCCGCCGCCGAACTGCACGCCACGGAAGATGACCTGGGCGATCAGGGTGATCACCCCGGCGAAGACCGAGGCGATGATCATGGTCCGCACGTCGCGGTTCACCACATGGGTCAGCTCATGGGCCAGCACCGCTTCCAGCTCGGCCTCGTCGAGCGTGGCCATCAGGCCGCGGGTCACGGTGATGCTGTACTGCTTCTCGTTCACGCCGCTGGCGAAGGCGTTCAGCGCCTCGCTGTCGATGATCCGCAGGCTGGGCATCGGCACGCCGCGCGAGATGCAGAGGTTTTCCAGCAGATTATAGAGCGCCGGCTCCTGCGTGCGGGTCACCTTCCGTGCCCCGGTGGCCAGGTCGATGATGGCGGTGTTGCCGAACCAGGCGACCAGGAACCAGACGCCCGCCACCCCAAGGGCCAGCGGCGCCCCGGCGATCATCATCCGCCCGGCCAGGGCCATGTCGCCGCCCAGCGTCCGCGTCGAGGGAAGGAAGCCGGTCCCGGTCAGCCCCAACGTCAGCGCATAGACGATCCCCAGCAGCAGCACCGGGAATCCGGCCAGCAGGATGGCCGACCGGGCATTGTTGGCCTGGATATGGGTGTAGAGGCCGAACGCCCCCATCATCTAACTCCGGTCATCCCGGCCCCCGGGTCGCGCACAGCGCGCGCCCGAGGATAAACTCCCGCCGGGACCCATGCTTCAAGCGCCGCAACCGGCCCATGAACCCCGGCCTGCGCCGGGGACACGGTGCTCATTCAGAACTTCACCGCCGGCGCCACGTCCAGTGCCTCGCGCCGCTCGCCGAGGTCGAAGCTGCTGCGGTGGCCGAAGCCGAACATGCCGGCGAACAGGACGGCCGGGAACGACTGGCGGGCGGTGTTGTACTCTGCGATGGCGTTGTTGAAGAACCGGCGGGCGGCGGCCAGTTTGTTCTCGACGTCCGACAGCTCGGTCTGCAGTCCCAGGAAGTTGGTGTTGGCCTTGAGGTCCGGATAGGCCTCCGACAGCGCGAACAGCCGTCCCAGCGCGCCGGTCAGCACCCCCTCGGCCTGGACCTTCTCCTCGACCGAGCCGGCATGGGTGGCGGCGTTGCGGGCCGTGATCACCGCATCGAGCGTGGTCTTCTCGTGAGCGGCGTAGCCCTTCACGATCTCGACCAGGTTGGGGATCAGGTCGTGGCGCTGCTTCAGCTGCACGTCGATGTCGGCGAAGGCCTGGTCGGCCCGGGCGCGCAGCGCGACCAGACGGTTGTAGATGCCGACCACCAGCAGGGCCAGGACCCCGACGACGACCAGGAGGATGATCAGTTCCATGTCAGGCCCTTCCGAGGCAGTGGACAGGCGACGGTATCGCTACTTCTCCGGATCGACCAGCGCCTGGTAGACCAGCTGCGCCGACAGTTCGTCCAGCCGCAGACGGCTGCCGCCCAGCACCTGGATATAGCCCAGGAAGGCGACGTCGTTCTCCGGGTCGACCCAGAACCAGGTGCCGGCCGCGCCGCCCCAGCTGTAGCTGCCCTTGCCGGCGATCGTGCCGGCCTTGGCCGGGTCCATGATCACCGCCACGCCCAGCCCGAAGCCGACGCCGTCGCCGAGCGGCTTCTTCGCCAGCTGCGCATCGGTCAGGTGGTTGCTCGCCATCAGCCGGATGGTCGCCGGCGCCAGGATCCGCGCGCCGTCCAGTTCGCCCTCGTTGGTCAGCATGGTCGCGAAGCGGGTGAAGTCGGCCATGGTCGAGACCAGTCCGCCGCCGCCGTTGGGCGCGGTCGGCATCCTGTCGACCGGCAGGACCATGAAGCCTTCCGCCGGGACCAGCTGGCCGGTCTTCGGGTTGAAGGCGTAGAGCGTCGCCAGCCGCGAGCGCTTCTCTTCCGGGACCCAGAAGTCGGTGTCGGTCATCTTCAGCGGCGTGAAGATGCGGCTGCGCATGAAGTCGGGCAGGGTCTGACCCGACAGCTTCTCGATGATGTAGCCCTGGATATCGACGGCGATGGAGTAGCGCCACTCCGTCCCCGGCTGGCTGGCCAGCGGCAGCTTGCCTGCCTCGACCATGCCGGCGGCCAGGGTCGGGGCGCGGAACATGCCGCTCTGCTGGTAGACCTGATCGACATAGTTGTCGTCGACCAGGCCGTAGGCGAAGCCGGCGGTGTGGGTCATGAGCTCGCGCATGGTCGCCGAGCGGCTGATCGGCTCCAGGATCGGCTTTCCGTCGGCGTCCAGACCCTTGAACACCTTCAGGCCGGCAAACTCCGGCACATACCTGGTCACCGGCTCGTCGAGCCGCCATTTGCCCTCTTCGTAGAGCATCATCATGGCCACGCCCGTCACCGGCTTGGTCTGGCTGTACATCCGCCAGAGGGTGTCGCGCGTCACCGGCGCGCCGCTGGCGCTGTCGACCTTGCCGTAGATGTCGCTGTGAACAACCTTGCCGTGGCGCACCAGCACCGTGGCGATGCCGGGGACCCGGCCGCTGTCAACCACCGCCCTCATCCCGGCGTCGAGCCGCGCCAGCCGCTCGGACGAGAAGCCGACTTTCTCCGGCTGGACGGCCGGAACGCCGACGGCGACCGGCTTTTCGGCGGCGAAGGTCGGCGCGGCGACCATCCCGGTCAAGGCCAGCGCCGTCGCGGCGGCCAGCAGGCCCCTGCGCAGATCGATCATGGAAGCTCCCCCTCGGCTCGAACGGCCGTTTGACGCGAGAGAGTAGCGGGGTGTGACAGCGCGGCAAGCCTGTCTGTGCGCTGGGCGGAAAAGGGGGACAGTCACTCATTTCCCCTGTGCGCCTTCGTGTCCGCCGCCGGAAATGCGTGACTGTCCCCTTTTTCCACGGCTTCGCCGCCCGGGCGGGCTTGGGCCCGAACAGGTTGGGGAGGACGGCGGAGCGCCACGGCCCTTGTCCGGGAACCGTGGGGGTAGTGCTTTGAAGTTTTCGACGCAGGCCTGACGCGCTCCGCCGCGGAGAGGCTTCGAGGGCTGAGCGCAATGGGCATTATCCTCCCGCTCGCTTTCGCCTCGCCGGGGCTTCTACCTCCCGGCGCCCTGGCCGTTCCTCACGGCCAGGCCCGGCGGGCAGGGATGATGCCGACCATCCCCGGACCCCGTGGTTCTTGCCCCGGCGCGCCTTTGGAGCGGGCCAGGGTCCACGGGCAAATCCCGCATCTCCGCATCTCCATCGCCGTATCGGGCCGGATCCGTACGCCCTCCCCCGCGACGGGGACGGTCATGAGGATACGGACGGTGAAGCTGAGGGGGATAAAATCATTCTATCCCCCTATTTTCTCCAATGAACTCAATCCTCCCCACATCGTGGGGAGGGGGACCGCGCAACGCGCGGTGGAGGGGAGATGCCGCCCGCTGAATGCTTCTGGCGTCGAAAGAAGAGACCGTGGCCGCGCCTCCCCTCCACCATGCTTCGCATGGTCCCCCTCCCCGGCAAGCCGGGGAGGATCGAGCGTGTTATCGCGGCCGGAACCGTTTGCTGGCCGGGAAGCCCTTGGGCGCCAGCTTGCCGGCGCCGGAGCGCTTGCCGACCCAGCTTTGCCAGTCGGGCCAGTCGCGGGTGCGGCCGGCGGCGTCGATCCAGCCGGCGCCGACGGCGCTGTCGAAGGCTGTCGCGTCGCGCAGGCCGCCCTCGCGGTAGCTCTGCAGCTTGACGCCCTTGCCGCGCGGCATTTCGGGCAGCTCGTCCATCGCGAAGATCAGGATCTTGCCGTTGTCCCCGACCACGGCCACGCGGTCGCCGACCGCTTCCAGCGACACCAGCGCCTCGCCGTTCAGCACCTGCTTGCCGGCCCGGCGGAAGGCCAGGGCCTCGTCCTCGGGCAGGATGAAGCCGTAGCCGGCCTTGCTGGCCAGGAAGCGCTTGCGGCCCGGCTTGTGTGGGAAGACGTCGATCAGCTTCACCTTGTCGTCGATATCGACCATCAGCCGCAGCGGCTCGCCGTGGCCGCGCGCGCCGGGAAGCTTGCTGCAATCGACCGTGAAGAAGCGGCCATCCGACGCGAAGATAAGCAGCTTGTCCGTTGTTTCCGCTGGAACAATGAAGCCCAGCTTGTCGCCTTCCTTGAACTTCAGTTCGGACGGATCCTCGACCTTGCCCTTGGCGGCGCGAATCCAGCCCTTCTCCGACAGGATGACGGTGATCGGCTCGCGGACCACGAAGGCCTCGACCGAGACGTCGGCCGAGATCGAGGGGGCGTCGGCGAAGTCGCTGCGGCGTTTGCCGACGGTGGTCGCCTGGCCCAGCACCTTCTGGACGTCCTTGAGGCCCTGCCCGACCAGCTTCCACTGCATGGCGTCATTGGCCAGCATGGCCTGGATGCCGTCGCGCTCTTCGGCGAGCTCGGCATGCTCGCGACGCAGCTCCATCTCTTCAAGCCTGGCCAGCTGGCGCAGGCGGGTGTTGAGGATGGCGTCGGCCTGCAGGTCGCTGAGGTCGAAGGCGGCGATCAGCTTCTGTTTGGGCTCGTCCTCGTAGCGGACGATGCGGATGACCTCGTCGAGGTTCAGATAGGCGACCAGCAGGCCGTCGAGGATGTGCAGCCGGGCCTCGATCTTGCCCAGCCGGAACCGCGCCCGGCGGATCAGCACCTCGCGCCGGTGCGCCAGGAAATGCTGCAGGCAGGCCTTCAGTCCCATGACGCCGGGCGTGCCGCGCGCGTCCAGCACGTTCATGTTGACCGAGAAGCGGACCTCCAGGTCCGAGAGCCGGAACAGGCTCTCCATCAGCATCTCGGGCTCGACGGTGCGGCTCTTGGGCTCCAGGACCAGCCGCACGTCCTCGGCGCTCTCGTCGCGCACGTCGCCCAGCAGCGGGGCCTTCTTGTTCTCGATCAGCTCGGCCAGGGCCTCGACCAGGTCGGACTTCTTCACCTGGTAGGGGATCTCGGTGACGACAATCTGCCAGCCGCCGCGCGGCTGTTCCTCCTTGAACCAGCGCGAGCGGGTGCGAACCCCGCCCCGGCCGGTCTCGTAGGTCTCGAGCATCGAGGCCGCTGACTCGACGATGATGCCGCCGGTCGGGAAATCGGGGCCCTTCACATGCTCCATCAGGTCGGCCGTCGTGGCGGTCGGGGTCTTTAGCAGCAGCAAACAGGCGTCGATCAGCTCGCCGGCGTTGTGCGGCGGGATCGAGGTGGCCATGCCCACGGCGATGCCGGAGCTGCCGTTGGCCAGCAGGTTGGGGAAGCCGGCGGGCAGCACGACCGGCTCTTCGTCCTGGCCGTCGTAGGTGGGGCGGAGGTCGACCGCGTCCTCGTCGATGCCGTCCAGCAGCAGCATCGCCGCCTGGGTCATCTTGCATTCGGTGTAGCGCATGGCGGCGGGGTTATCGCCGTCGATGTTGCCGAAGTTCCCCTGCCCCTCGATCAGCATGTAGCGCTGGGAAAAATCCTGGGCCAGGCGGACCAGGGCGTCATAGATCGACTGGTCGCCGTGCGGGTGGAAGTTGCCCATCACCTCCCCGACCACCTTGGCGCATTTGCGCGCCGCGGCCTCGGGGTTCAGCCGCATGTTGCTCATGGCGTACATCAGCCGCCGGTGCACGGGCTTGAGCCCGTCGCGCACGTCGGGCAGCGCCCGCGAGCTGATCGTCGACAGGGCGTAGGCGAGATACCGCCGCGACAGCGCCTCGGTGAGCGGCTCGTCCAGGATACGGTCGCCCCCAAACTCAGGGGGGCCCGGCGGAGGGGTTTGCAGAGTCATGCTCGAATCGGGAATGGTGGTTCGGGTCTTGTTCTAGCAAGTCGGCGACGGCGTTGTCGCCGTGCGTCCTTCGACACGCGTCCTTCGGACGCTGCTCAGGATGACGTGGCTAGACGTGCTCCAACAGACGTCATGGTGAGCAGGCACGAAGGGCCGTGTCGAACCACGCAGGGCCTGGCCGCCACGCACGGTCCGCCCGCTACAGCCTCCCCGCATCGGCCAGCTTATCCAGCAGCCAGACCCGGGCCGGGGGCAGCGGCCGGTTCAGCGGGCCGAACACAAACTGCTCCAGGAAGTGGCCGGTCAGGTCGAAGCCGGCGCGGATGTCGCCGTCGCGCAGGCCGCCCTGCGACGACAGCAGAAACCCCGGCAGCGGCAGCAGGCGGTCGGCATAGGGCTCCCCCGCCGCGCGGCTGACCGCCCGGCCGGTGCGCGGGCTGACCCAGACCAGGTCGTCGACCGCGCCCGTCGAGGCGCATTTGGTCAGGTCCAGCCCAAAGCCGAGCTCTTCCAGCAGCCCCGCCTCGAAGCGCACGAAGACGGCCGGCCAGATGTCGGTCAGGGCGAAGGCGTTGCTCAGCGCCTCGAAGGCCAGGAACGCGCCGGGGTGCGGCTCGCGCTCGGGCAGAGCCCCGGCGGCCACCGCGGCGGCGGCGGCCAGGCCGCTGAGCGCCAGCGGATCGTCGAACAGGGCCGAGGGCCCCTCGCCCACCGGCTCGAGCAGCGCCGCGCCCAGCTGAGCCTCCACCCGGGCCCGGTAGTCGGCCCGCACCCGCGCCCCGGCCTGCAGGAACGGCTTCATGCGCCGTGAGGCCCCGCCGGCCACATGGGCGGCGAACCGTCCGTGGCGCTCGGTCAAGAGGTCGACGATGGCGCCGGTCTCCCCGTGCGCCCGCGCCGACAACACAAAGGCGTCGTCTTCCCATTCCATGATGATGAGATAGCGTACCTGATCTGTTCCGGCGAGGCTTCCCTGTGATCGCGTCCGTCCTGCTCCCCATCGCCCTCTTCCTGCCGCTGGCCCCGGCCGCCGAGCATGCGTCGCTGGCCCGGCTGACCGCCGGGGCCAGGGTCGTCGCCGTGACGCCGACAGGGGAGCGGCGCGCGACCCTGGAAAGCTGGAGCGGCGAGGCCTGCGTCTCCCGCATCGCCCTGCGGCTGGAGGACGGCCGGGCGCGGGCGCCGACCCTCGACTGGAGCGCGCCGGATCTCGATTTCGACGCCGGCCGGGCGGGGATGACCGTGTCGATGCGCGCCCGTTTCGGCGGTGAGGCCGGCGGGATCGAGGCCCTGAGCCTGCGGCTGACCTCGGAAGAGGAGGCCGCAGATACGCTACGGGCCCTGCGCAGCCTAAGGCTGGCCTGCGCGCCGCTGCGCTGAGGCGGCGCGTTGCGTCCTTCGACACGCCGCTTCGCGGCTGCTCAGGATGACGTAGTCAGAAGGCCCACGTCATGCTGAGCAGCGCCGCAGGCGCGTGTCGAAGCACGCAGGGCGATCCCTACTTCTTCGCCGCTCCGAATTCCTTGATCTTCGCCACCACATCGTCGGCGACGGCGTTGGGGATCGGGAAGGTCAGGGCGTACTGGCTGACGCGCCAGCCCTGCGGCGTCATCAGCAGGGTCCCCGTGCCGCGCGCCGTGCCGTAGGACTTGCTGTCCAGCACCTCGTCGAACCAGGCCACGCAGCGGCAGTCGACCGGCGCGATGGTCACCTGCCGCTCGCGGGCGGCGTAGGTCCAGCCCTGGCCCTTGTCGAACCAGGGCTGGGCGTAGGCGCGGAAGGCCGGGATGGTCCAGCGCTCGGTGACGTCGGTGCCGATGAACACCGCGTCGGGCGTGTAGAGCGCGAAGTAGGCAGGACCGTCGGCCTTGGCGGCGGCGGCGTGCAGCTGGTCGAGGACGGCGGCGATGTCCTCCTCCGGCGTGGCGGCCAGGGCGGGGGTGGCGGCCGTCAGGGCCAGGGACAGTGCAAGCGCCGAAGCACGCATCACGGTAAGTCTCCGCCTTCCCGGCGAAGGCCGGGATCCATCCATTCCCCTGCTGCCCTTCAGGGTCTTTCGCCCCCTGTGACCCCAAAGATGGATCCCGGCCTTCGCCGGGAAGACGGGATTAGGGGAAACGCAGGGCAGGAAGCGCCTAGACGTCGAAGTCCAGGCCCATGCCTTCGTAGGTGCCGCGTTCCTCGGCCCAGGTCTCGCGGACCTTCACATGCAGGAACAGGTGCACCTTGCGCTCGAGCAGGTCGGTCAGCTCCTCGCGGGCGGCAGAGCCGATCCACTTCAGGGTCTGGCCGTTGGCGCCGATGATGATGGCGCGCTGGCCCTCGCGCTCGACCAGGATGGTCTGTTCGATACGCAGCGAGCCGTCGGCGCGCTCCTCGAAGGCGTGGGTCTCGACGCTGGCGGCGTAGGGCAGTTCCTCGTGGACCCGCAGGTAGAGCTTCTCGCGAGTGATCTCGGCGGCCAGCAGGCGCACGGGCAGGTCGGCGGTCTGGTCTTCCGGATAGAGCCAGTGGCCCTCCGGCATCATCGCGGCGAGACGGGCCTTGAGGTCGTCGACCCCGGCGCCGGTGGCGGCGGAGATCATGAACACCTCGTCGTAGACGCCGGTGTCGAACAGGTCCTTGGCGACGGCCAGCATCCGCTCGCGCTTGACGCCGTCGATCTTGTTCAGGGCCAGGATGGCCTTGCGCCGCGCGCCCTGCAGGCCCTGGACGATGGAGCGGACGTCCTCGATGGCCTTCTTGTCGGCGCCCTTGGCGGTGCCGTCCTGCACGGCCAGCTCGGCCTGGACGTCGACCAGATGCACGACCGCCTCGGCGTCCTCGGCTCCGGCCCAGGCCGAGCGGACCATGGCCCGGTCCAGCCGGCGGCGCGGCTTGAAGATGCCGGGCGTGTCGACCAGCACGATCTGGGCATTGTCGTGCATGGCCACGCCGCGCACGGGAAAGCGCGTCGTCTGGACCTTCTGGGTGACGATGGAGACCTTGGCGCCGACGAGGCGGTTGGTCAGGGTGGACTTGCCGGCGTTGGGCGCGCCGATGATGGCGGCGAAGCCCGCGCGGGTGGGGGTGGTTTCGGTCATTGCGCGGGCGTGTAGCACAGCCGCCGGGGACATGCACTTCAGTGCGTGTCCCCTGCCGCTTCAAGCCGAGGGGGACACGTACTGAAGTACATGTCCCCAAGACTACTCCGTCCCCTCCCGCCGCAGCAGCATCTGCAGGGCGGCGGACTTTTCGGCGTCCTGGCGGGAGCGGCCTTCGGCGTCCTCGGCGGCGTAGCCCTGGATGTGGACGCGGACGGTGAAGCTGGGGGCGTGGTCGGGGCCGGTGCGGCCGACGACCTCGTAGCGGGGCAGCGGAAGCCCTCTCGCCTGGGCCCATTCCTGCAGCTGGGTCTTGGGATCGCGGCCGCGGGCGGGCGAGGGATCGGCGAACTCCTCGGCCCAGGCCTCCAGGAAGAAGGCGCGGGCGGTGTCCAGGCCACCGTCGATGAAGAGGGCCGCCATCAGCGCCTCGCAGGCGTCGCCCAGCACGCCGTCGCTCTCGCGCGCGCCGATCTTGCTGGCCGAGCCCGACAGCCGCAGGGCCTGGGCCAGACCAATGCGGCGGGCCACCCGGGCGCAGGCCTTGCCGTTGACCAGCGCCGCCAGCCGGGGCGACAGGACGCCCTCCTTGGCGTCGGGATCCAGCGCCAGCAAGCGCTCGGCCGCCAGCAGGTTCAGCACCCGGTCGCCGAGGAACTCCAGCCGCTCGTTGTGGCGCACCTTGCGGGCGCCGTCGCCGACGCTGGCGTGGGTCAGGGCCCGCTCCAGCAGGTCGCGATCGGCGAAGCTGTGGCCGATACGCTGCTCCAGCGCCTCGACGGCCGAGAGCCGGGCGTTCATCTCAGGATGTTGAAGAACCGGCTCGGCCGGGCGTCCAGCACCCAGGTCCAGGGCTTGAACAGCGAGGCATCGCCGTTCCAGGACAGCAGGATGATCTGCGCCTTGCCGACCAGGTTCTCGGCCGGAACGAAGCCGACGTCGGCGCGGCTGTCGGCCGAATTGTCGCGGTTGTCGCCCATGAAGAAATACTGGCCAGCGGGCACCAGGAACACCTGGGTGTCGTCCAGGTCGCCCCCCGGGCCGCAGTCGTAGGTCTTGTACGGGCGCCCCTCGGGGCTGGTCTCGCGGAAACGTTCAACCTGGGCGCCGCTCCAGCAGACGCCGGACGCGCCGGGGCCTTCGGACACACGGGGGACGGCCTGTTCGTTGATGAACAGCACGCCGCCCTTCACCTGCACCCGGTCGCCGGGCAGGCCGACGAGGCGCTTGATGTAGTCGGTGCGGTTGTCGGTCGGCAGCTTGAAGACGATGATGTCGCCCCGCTTGGGGTCGCTGCCGAAAACCCGGCCCTTGAACAGCGCCGGGCTGAACGGCGCGGAGTGGCGGCTGTAGCCGTAGCTGAACTTGCTGACGATGATGTAGTCGCCCTTCAGCAGGTTCGGCTCCATTGAGGCCGACGGGATGGTGAAGGGCTGGAACAGGAAGACGCGCAGGAACAGCGCGATCAGCAGGGCATAGACGACGGTCTTGACGATCTCGATCGTCTCCTCGACCGCGCCGTTCCTGACGGTCGCGGGCGGGGTTTCGGTTTCCGTCGGCGTATCGGCGGCGTCGGTCATGTCGGCGCGCGGCCCTTTTCTCTTCGAATGACGCGGATCAGCTATCCCGTGTCTGGTTAGTCTCCCATTACGACACGGGCAAGCATGGCGCCTGTATACTCGCCTTCATGGCGTATTGGCGGCGGGCTCCGTCGGCGCCTTCAGCGAGTGGAAGCTGCGGCCCCAGCGCAGATCCAGCCAGGTCCAGGGCTTGAACAGCGCCGCGCCGATGTTCCACGAGATCAACACCGTCTCTGCCTTCCCGACCAGATTCTCGGCCGGAACGAAGCCGACGCCGCCCACCTGGGGAATCACCCGGCTGTCGATCGAGTTGTCGCGATTGTCGCCCATGAAGAAATAATGGCCGTCCGGCACCAGGAAGATGTCGGTGTCGTCCAGCCGGCCGCGGCCACAGTCGTAGGTGGCGTAGGTGCGGCCCACGGTGTTGGTTTCCAGCCAGCGGGTCGGCACCGCGCCGTTGGGACAGGATCGGGTCTCCCCCGCCCCGTCCTCGACGCGCTTCAGCGCCTGGCCGTTGACGTGCAGCGCGCCGTCGATGACCTGGACGCGGTCGCCGGGCACGCCGATCAGGCGCTTGATCAGGTCCTTGTGGCCTTCGGCCGGGGTCTTGAACACGATGACGTCGCCGCGCTCCGGCTCGCCGCCGAGGATGCGGCCCTTGAACAGCGGCGGGCTGAACGGGATCGAGTTCTTGCTGTAGCCGTAGCTGAACTTGGACACGATCACATAGTCGCCGATCAGCAGGTTGGGCTTCATCGACGTCGAGGGGATGGTGAACGGCTGGAACAGGAAGATCCGCAGGACCATGGCGATCGCCAGGGCCCAGGCCACCGTCTTGGTGATGTCGATCAGCTCCTTGACGGTCTCGCCTTCCGGCTCGGGCGTCTCGCTGGCTTCAGGCGGCTTGTCGGCGGCGTCGGTCATGGCGGCGCGCTCTCTGTTGCGGATGCGGGCCCCCGCCCGGTGGAGTGAGTCGTACGATATCCCGGGCCCGAGCGCCCGTTAACTCGCTTTCATGGCGAAGGGGCGGTCGAAGTCTCCTCCAGCCATCCTGGTCCGTCATGGCCCGACTCGTTCGGGCCATCCATGCGCGGTGAGCCCGCCGTCCTGCGTGCTTCGACACGCGCTTCTTGAGCGCTGCTCAGCATGACCGGGTTGGGAAGCCTTCCAGCCTGGTCATCCTGAGCAGCCGCGCAGCGGCGTGTCGGGGCCCGCCCTCGGGCCGGCCATTGGCCGGTTCCGGGGGGACGCACCGCCCCATGCCGTGTTCATGGCTGGCCCGAACGAGTCGGGCCATGACGGATCGCGGAGCAGACGGGCCGATCCCCTCCCTCAGCCCGGCAGGGCCTCGATGATCACGAAGGCCTGGGCGTAGGGGTGGTCGTCGGTCAGGGACAGGTGGATCACCGGGACCATGCCCTCGGGCGTGAGCTCGGCCAGCCGCGCGGCGGCGCCGCCAGTCAGGGCCATGGTCGGCTTGCCGCTGCGCAGGTTGACCACCCCCATGTCGGCCCAGTGGACGCCCCGGCGCGGCACGCCGGTGCCCAGGGCCTTGGCGCAAGCCTCCTTGGCCGCGAACCGCTTGGCGTAGCTGGCCGCCCGGCCGCCCTGGGCGTTGACCTTGCGCTCGGAGCGCTCGCGCTCGATGGCGGTGAAGGTGCGATTGATGAAGCGGTCGCCGAAGCGCTCCAGCGTCTTCTCGATGCGGCGGATGTCGGAGAGGTCCGAGCCGATGCCGATAATCACGCGGCGACGTCCGCTCTGGCGGCGTCCATGAGCGCGCGCATGCGCTGGATGGCCGGGGCCAGGCCGATGAAGATGGCCTCGCCGATCAGGAAGTGGCCGATGTTCAACTCCGCCAGCTGCGGAATGGCGGCGATCGGCGCGACGGTGGCGTAATCGATGCCGTGGCCGGCGTGGACCTCAAGCCCCAGCTGGTCGGCCAGGGCGGCGGCGTCGCGCAGGCGGGTGAGGATGGCCTCGGCGCGGTCAGGCTCGCCGGCCCGGAAGGCGTCGCAGTAGGCGCCGGTGTGCAGCTCGACCACCTGGGCGCCGATGTCGGCCGAGGCGCGGATCTGCACCGGGTCGGGATCGATGAACAGCGACACCCGGCTTCCGGCGTCGCGCAGGCGCTTCACGGCCGGGGCGATGTGGTTGTGACCGGCGACGATGTTGAGGCCGCCCTCGGTGGTCACCTCCTCGCGCCGCTCGGGCACCAGGCAGGCGGCGCGCGGGCGGTGGGCCAGCGCTATGCCGAGCATCTCGTCGGTGACGGCCATCTCGAAGTTCAGCGGCTTGCCGCGCTTGAGGCACAGGGCCGCAAGCACCTCGATGTCGGCGTCGGAGATGTGGCGCCGGTCCTCGCGCAGGTGGGCGGTGATGCCATCGGCGCCGGCCGCCAGGGCCAGCTCGGCCGCCCGCGCGGGCTCCGGATAGCTGGCGCCCCGAGCGTTCCGGATGGTCGCCACATGGTCGATGTTCACGCCGAGGCGGAGAGGATGATGGGACATGGTCATTGCGTGGTTCGCGACGCTCGCCTTGTGGCTCGCTCCTCACCATGACGAATTCGGGGCAAGCCTTCCACCTTCGTCATCCTGAGGAGCGCGCAGCGCGTCTCGAAGGACGCATGGCCCTGATGTAGTCAGCCCCTGAGCCGACGGCTACCTGGATCCTCGATCGGAATGGCCGCCAGCTCGGGCGGCAGCTTGTCGGCCTCGTAGGCGGGGACGTCCAGGCTGGCCAGCGCCACCAGCGGCACGCCGACGTCGGCCTTGCCGCCGGAGCGGTCGACGATGCAGGCCGCGGCGATCACATCGCCGCCCGCCGCGCGGATGGCCTCGATGCATTCGCGGGAGCTGAGCCCGGTGGTGACGATATCCTCGACCATGACCACCTTGGCGCCCGGCTCGATGTGGAAGCCCCGGCGCAGCTTGAAGGCCCCGCCCTCGCGCTCGACGTAGAAGGACTGCACGCCCAGGTGCCGGGCGGTCTCGTAGCCGGGGATGATGCCGCCGACGGCCGGGCTGATCGCCACGTCCGGCTGGCCGACCTGGGCGACAATCTTCGCCGCCAGCGCCTTGCACAGCCGCTCGCAGCGGTCGGGCTGGGCGAAGACCAGGTTCTTCTGCAGGAAGACCGGGCTGTGCAGCCCGCTGGACAGCACGAAATGGCCTTCGCGCAGGGCCCCGCAGGCGCGGAATTCGTCGAGGACGTCGTCAGTGTTCATGAGTCGCCTGAATAGCCCTTCTCCTCTTGCGGGAGAAGGACCGCCGCTACTTCGGCATGCGATCGGGGCGTTGCGGGAGCGGCTTGCTGGGATCGAGCTGGAGCAAGGTTGCGCCGCTGCCGCGGAAAGCGGCCTGGATCGCCGGCCACGCAGCAGGCCTCACCACGACATAGACCCGTTTCCCCGCGAAGCGGCCCGGCGGAATGCGGGGGCCGAGGTCGGACAGCAGGAGGACGAGGTTCGCCTCGGCCGGCGATCCGATCATGAGCGTATCGCCAAGATGCCCGTCTTCGGTCAGCACCTCGCGCAGCCAGCCGACCGACTTCTCGTACTCGGGGTGATCGAGGCTGCGAAGTATCTTCACGGCCGGGTAGCTACTGCCGTCCTTCGGCGTGAGGCGAAAATAGGCTTCCACCAGATAGCGATGCCAAGGCCACTCGTCCGTCGTCGTCGGGGCGAGCAACGGCTCGGACAGGTACTTCCTCCGGGCCGCGTCGGCCTCGGCGAGCTCGACGTTGCGACGCGTAGCGGCTTCCAGCGCGACCTGCCAGGCGGCGCCCGTCTTCGGCTTCACCGAGCCTGTCGCCAGATCGACGGCGACATCGACAAACACCTTGGACCTGTTTGCCGTGTCGCTGCCGGGCACGATGACCTGCAGGATCAGGTCGTCGCCAGCGAAATGGAAGCCGCCCTTCCAGGACGTCGAACTCACGGAGCGGGGCAACGCTGCGATGTAGGTCTCCGGCAGGATGTCCTCAAGGCTCAGCGAGCGGACGAGATCGCCCTTGGCGCCGTAGATCACCACCACGTTCTCGCCGCGCCCAACCTGGTGCCAGTTGTCGAAGGTGACGACGAACGCGCCATCGTCCGTGACAGCGGCGGTGACCGGCGCGACCTCGTTGACCAGCGGCCTATCCCAGACGGGCTTCCAGGCGGCGCCGTCGGCGCGCTCCAGCACGGCTCGGGCCTTCGCCCGGCCGCCCGGCTTCTGGCCGGCCGGTTCGCGTCCCTCCACCTTATCCTCGAAATAGGCCAGACCGTTGGCGACCTCTCGCGGATAGACCGTCACGCGATAGGACCCGCTTGCGGAGGCGTAGGGGGCTACCCTGGCCGGGGCCCAGCTGTCACTTCGCGCTGGCATCGGCGACAGGGTCAGCAGGGCCAACAGGCAGGCCGTGACGAAGGCGACCGCGCGGTGTCTCATCATGGGTTCCCCTCCAAGGTGAGGTTAGACAAGAGTCATCGAACGGTCGAGCGAGACGAGATGAGCGACGAAGCCCCTCCCCGTCCCGGCGTCGGCGTCGGCGCCGCCATCGTTCGCGACGGCAAGCTGCTGCTGGTGCTGCGGCTGCGCGAGCCGGAGGCGGGCTGCTGGGGCCTGCCCGGCGGCAAGATCGACTGGGGAGAGGGCGTCCGCGTCGCCTGCGCCCGCGAGATCGCCGAGGAACTGGGCCTGACCATCACGCCGGGCGCCCTGCTCTGCATGGCCGACACCATCGACGCCGGCGACGGCATGCACTGGACCGCGCCGGTCTATCTGGTCGAGGACTGCGTGGGCGATCCGGTGGTGCTGGAGCCCGACAAGATGGGCGGCTGCGGCTGGTTTGCGCTCGACGCGCTGCCGGAGCGGGTGACGCGAGCGACGCTGGCAGCTGTGGGGGCGCTGCGCTCCCCGACCTGACCCCAGCCCGTCATCCTCGGGCTCGTCCCGAGGACCCCTCGTTCAGCTTCCGCGTGAGAGCGTGATCACTTTCGCACCTGCGAACCGACGCAGGGGTTCTCGCCACAAGGGCGAGAATGACGAACGAAGGGTTTGAACTGGCCCCGCTACCCCCGCGCCCGCTCGACCGTCTCGATCATCGGGTTGGCGCGCAGGGCGGCGACGATGTTGGTGGCGTGTTTGGCGTCGCGGACGTCGACATCGAAGTCGACGTCGAAATAGTCGTCCTGCCGGTGGTGCATCAGCAGGTTGAAGATGTTGCCGCCGGCCTCGCCGATGGCGACGCAGGCCTCGCCCAGAACGCCTGGGGCGTTGCGGATCGTGGCGCGCAGGCGAGTGCGGGCCATGGTGTTGCGCTCGGCCTCCGGCGACCAGTGCAGGTCGCGCCACAGATCCTGCCGCTCGTCGTACTGTTCCAGGGTCGGGCAATCGATGGCGTGGACGTCCAGCGCCTTGTCGTCAGCGACGATGCCGACGATGCGGTCGCCCGGCACCGGGTTGCAGCAGGTCGCGAACTGGATCGCCGCCCCGGCCGGGATGCCGCTGCCGCGCACATACTGGCGCGCTTCCTTGCCGCTCTCGATCTTCCGCCGGCCAAGCACCGCGGCCATGTCGGAGTCCTTGAGACCGGGGAACAGCGCCTCCAGCAGGTCGGCCGGGGTGATGCGGCCGCGGCCGACGGCGTCGAACAGCTCGTCCTCGGTCGCCACGGCGAAGCGGTCGAGCGCCGGCCGCAGCGATACGCCGGACCGGGTCTTGCCGACCCGCGCGAAGGCCTGGTCCATGGCCGAGACGCCCAGCCGCAGGAACTCTTCCTTCTCGGTCTGGCGGATGTGGCGGCGGATGGCCGAGCGGGCCCGGCCGGTCACCGCCAGCGAGCGCCAGTCAGGCGGCACCGCCGGCTTGGGTCCGCGCACGATCTCGACCACGTCGCCGTTCTGAAGTTGTGTCCGCAAGGGCTTGAGTTCGCCGTTGATCTTGGCCCCGACAGTCGTGTCGCCGACGTTGGTGTGGACGCCGTAGGCGAAGTCCAGCGGCATGGCCCCGCGCGGCAGGCTGACCAGCTTGCCCTTGGGCGTGAACACGAACACCTGGTCGAGGAACATCTCCAGCTTGGCGTGCTCGACCAGGTCCTCGGCGTCGCCGCCGTGCTCGAGCACCTGGACCAGCTGGCGCAGGTTGGCCAGCGGGTCGCGGCCGCCGTCGGCCTCCATGGCCTCACGGTCGAAGCCGTAGGAGGAGTTCTTGTAGCGCCAGTGCGCCGCCACGCCGTCCTCGGCCACCCGGTCCATGACCTCGGTGCGGATCTGCATCTCGATGCGCATGCCCTTTGGCCCGACCACCGTGGTGTGCAGCGAGCGGTAGTTATTGCGCTTGGGCGTGGAGATGAAGTCCTTGAACCGCTCGGGAATGCACGGCCAGTTGCGGTGGATCAGGCCCAGCGCGCGGTAGCAGTCCTCCTCGGTGTCGACGATCACGCGGAAGGCGTAGATGTCGCTCATCTGCGAGAAGCCGATCGACTTGCGCTGCAGCTTTCGCCAGATCGAGAACGGATGCTTCTCGCGGCCGAACACCCGGGCGGGGATGGCGTCGCGGTCCAGCAGGCGGGTGATCTCGCCGCTGACCTGCTCCACCGCCCGGCCCTGGTCGGCGCGCATGGCCTCCAGCCGGCGCAGGATGGCGTTGCGGGCCACCGGGTTGAGGTGCTCGAAGGCCAGCTCCTCAAGCTCGGTGCAGATGCGGTGACAGCCGATGTTGCGGGCCAGCGGGGCGTAGATGTCCAGCGTCTCGCGGGCGATCCGCTCGCGCTTGGCCGGCTTGGAGATGAAGTTCAGCGTCCGCATGTTGTGCAGGCGGTCGGCCAGCTTGACCATCAGGACGCGCACATCCTTGGAGATGGCCAGGATGAACTTGCGCAGGTTCTCGGCCTGGCGAGTGTGCTCGGCGGCCAGCTCCAGCTTGGAGAGCTTGGTGACGCCCTCGACCAGCTCGGCCACCTCCTCCCCGAACAGTTCGGCGATGTCCTCGCGGGTCACCGAGGTGTCCTCGATGACGTCGTGAAGCAGGGCGGTGACGATGGAGGCGGTGTCCAGCCGGTACTCGGTCAGGATGCCGGCGACCTCGATCGGGTGGGCGAAATAGGGATCGCCGCTGGCCCGCGTCTGCGCTCCATGCATGCGCACGGCGTAGACGTAGGCGCGATTGAGCAGCTCCTCGTCGGCGGTCGGGTCATAGGCCCGGACCCGCTCGATCAGCTCGTACTGGCGCAGGAAGCGCGGACGCGCGGCGGCGCGTGCGGCGGCCGTCGCGCCGGTGGGCCGGGCGGCCGCCTCATGAGGCGCGTCAATGGGAGGGGCGACCTCGGCCGCCTCGATAATGAGGGGTTCTGATCCTTCCGGACTCAGTACCGCTCCTCCTGACCGCCGTCGCGGTCGCTCTGCAGGGCGCGGATCAATTCCTGTTCGCTCATCTGCATGTGGGTGGGATCGGAGAGCAGGGCGACGGTTTCCGCCTCTTCCTCGGCCTCGGTGCGCTCGTCGACGCGTTGCAGCGTGGCGATCAGGCCTTCCTTGAGGCCGTCGTTGTCGACCACGTCGTCGGCGATCTCGCGCAGGGCGACGACGGGGTTCTTGTCGTTGTCACGGTCGACCAGCAGCGCCGCTCCGGCCGAGATGGCGCGGGCGCGATGCGAGGCCAGCAGCACGAGGCCGAAACGGTTGGGAACCTTCTCGACGCAGTCTTCGACGGTGACGCGGGCCATGAATCTCTCGGGAGGCTATCGTGGGAGCCGGCTTACATAGAGTTTTGCGCCCCATTGTGCAACGCCGCAAGGGCGCGGGGCGATGTCGCGGGGCTATTGTTCGCCCAAACCATCCGACGCGGCCCCGCCGAGCGGCGCCGCATCCCTGCCCACCGTCGCGCCGGCCGCCATCATCCTGGCCTGCCCCCCATAGACCGGATGCCGCCACCCCGGCGCGATCTCCGCCAGCGGGCCCATGACGAACTTCCGCTCGTGGGCCCTCGGGTGGGGCAGGATCAGGCCGGGGCCGTCCAGCACCAGCCGTCCGTGGGCGATCAGGTCGAGGTCGAGGGTGCGGGGGGCGTTGGGCTCTCCCCTCGCCCGGCCGAAGGCGCGCTCGATGGCGTGCAGGGCGGCGAGCATGTCTTCCGGGCCAGGGTCCGGCGCCAGCAGCGCGACGCCGTTCAGGTAGGCGGGAGCCGACGGGTCCGGCCAGGCCGCCGACTGCCACCAGCCCGAGCGGGCCAGCACGGTCAGGCCCAGATCGGCGAAGCGCCGCAGCGCCGCCTCCAACAGGGCCTCGCGGGACTCGTAGTCCCCCGCTAGGCTGCTGCCCAGGGCGACGACGGCAGAATCGCCTGGATTATATTGAGATATTTGATTCAAGGATTTGAAAACGTGAGCTTTTATCCAACAGACCGACTGGCGCTGTTCATCGACGGCGCCAACCTCTACTCCCAGGCCCGGGCCCTGGGCTTCGATATCGACTATCGCAAGCTGCTCGACGAGTTCAGCAAGCGCGGGGTGCTGATCCGCGCCTACTATTACACGGCGCTGGCCGACAGCGGCGACGACTTTTCGCCGATCCGGCCGCTGGTCGACTGGCTGGACTACAACGGCTTCGCGGTGGTGACCAAGCCGGCCCGGGAATACACCGACGCCACCGGCCGCAAGCGCTGGCGCGGCGACATGGATGTCGAAATCGCCGTGGGCATGATGGAGATGGCCGGCAAGGCCGACCACATCGTGCTGTTCTCCGGCGACGGCGACTTCCGAGCCGCCGTCGAGGCGGTCCAGCGGCTGGGCGCGCGGGTCACCGTGGTCTCGACCGTCAAGTCGCAGCCGCCGATGGCCAGCGACGACCTGCGCCGCCAGTGCGATAGCTTCGTCGACCTCTCCGACCTCGGCCCGATCATCGGTCGGCCGCAACGGGCGCACCAGCCGCGCTTCCTGAACGACCCGCCGGCCCGCACCCGCGCCGAGATCGAGGCCGAAGATGAGGTCTAGCCAAATCCCGTGTTCCCGGCGAAGGCCGGGATCCATCTTCATCCCGCGTTCTCGTCACCTCGTTGCGCGTCGCGAAGGTCTGAATGGACCCCGGCCTTCGCCGGGGAGACGGGGGTGAGGGTGATCTCCGAGCCTCCCCGCGACTGCCCGCTCTGCCCGCGGCTGGTCGCCTATCGCGAGGACAACCGCCGCCAGAACCCCGACTGGTGGAACGGCCCGGCCCCGTCGTTCGGCGATCCTGCGGCGCGGCTGCTGATCGCGGGCCTCGCGCCCGGCCGAACTGGCGCCAACCGCACGGGACGGCCGTTCACGGGCGATCACGCCGGCTGGCTGCTCTACGACACCCTGAAGAAGACCGGCTTCGCCACCGGGACCTACCACCCCGACGGCAAGGACGACCTGGCGCTGGTCGACGCCATGATCACCAACGTCGTCCGCTGCGCCCCGCCGCTGAACAAGCCGGAGACCTCGGAGGAGAAGACCTGCAGCCCCTTCTTCGCCAACAAGCTGGCGGAGCTGACGCGACTGAAGGTGATCGTCACCCTGGGCGACGTGTCGCGGCGCAGCGTGCTGCGGGCCATGGGTCTGAAGGCCTCGCTGGGCCAACCGGGCCACGGCTCGCAGTTCGAGGCCGGCGGCTACACCATCATCAACAGCTACCACTGCTCGCGGCTGAACACGAACACCGGCCGGCTGACCGCGCCGATGTTCGAGGACATCTTCCTGCGGGCGCGGGCGTTGCTGGGCAGTTAAGGCCTATATCCAACACCGCCCACGTTTGTGGGCGGAACGAGGACCGCACATTCTCAAAAAGGGGAAGTCAGCGCGCGGGAGCCGGCGGCGGGACATCTGTCCAGCAAGGCTCCAGTCGCGCGAGTGTGGCCTCGACCCACACGGCCAAATCGCCGCCGTTGCTCGAGACCGTCACCGCGACAGGAGACCCATCGGACTGCAAGCCGGCCCTGCTCCACACCGTGTAGGCCTCGCCATCTGCGACATAGCGTGGCGCCGGGCCAGGGGGACGCATTCCTCCGATTGTCAGGCCGTTGACCGGCAGACGCGTCATCTCACCGAGCGCCGCCTCGAGCGCCTGGCAGGTTCGCGAGTCGGCCCAGCGCGCCGCTGCAGGGCCGATCTCCCCTTCGACCAGCCGCGCCGCCCACCAGGGCTTTGACGGGCCATCGCCCAAGCGGTCGGCAAGCGCATAGAAGGCGACAGTGTGCAGCGGCTTCATCTCGGTTGAAAAGTGCGTGAAACCAGCGCTCGGCGGAGCCCCTGCAAAGGCTACTGTTTCCTGAGGCTTCGATGCAGACGGTATCGGTCTGGCATGCGCGCAACCCGCGAGACCAAACGCGACGGCCATTCCAATCATACTGGCGGCAAGGTCAGCACGGCGTTCCATCAGGATTTACCTCCGGTCCCGTCTCGCCGCCGGAGCGGTTGCGATCATCGTACACAAAGATTCGCCATTGCGGATTCGGGTTTCCAGCCGTGTACGTCGGCGCAACGATGTAAATGCGAAGTGCCGACGGATTGCCGCCAGCAGTTGCGACGTCGATCTTCAACTGATCGAACACCGCCCAATCAGCCGCAGACGGCCTCTGGCTTCCGCCAGGATGGTTGTGAATGAGGCCGCCGACGTCCGCCATATTGATGTCGGTGAAATCATAAGAAGCAGCGCCAGTTCCCAAGGCGCCAGTGCCTATGGGTCCAATGGCCATGCCGCCGCCGCTACTGTGGAGAACCGACGTTTGCTCGCGATGACCAAGTTGCTCGTTCCGGCCCGCGGCCGCGGCCTCGAAGGCTGATTTCGCCGCCGCCGCAGCAGCGTCCCTGTCCCATTCCTCACGAAGCACTGGGTCGTCGCAGATGGACCCAAGCCCGTCGGCATCGCCGATTTGGGCATCTCCGGTCTCAAGTCCGCTCGGTAAGGGATAGCTATGAACAGGAAACACCTGTTGAGGAGTTGACCGACGCTGGCCGGTCACCACAAGCGTTTCGACCTCGGTGGGCCCGTCAGGCATCCGATCCCTCCCTCGAAAATCAAAGTATGCTATCTTTAGTTGCCTTTGTTATAAACTCACCCAAGTGCAGGCCCCAGAGCGCGCTCCCTTCGTCTTTGCCCCTGTTCTTGGTCGCGCTTCATCAGCCGCGTCTTGTCGCCCTGCCAATCACTTTCGGCGGTGACCGCCAGATTGTGGTGCGCCTTATGAGCTTGAGCGGATGATCTGCAGGCGCTGCCGAACTAGCGGCAGCGGGTTTTGTCGCCGCGCTGCAAGAGCCTGCCGTCGAGGTAGAGGCCGTCCTAGCCGTCGGCGACGGTGGTGCTGAGTCGCGGCCGTTTCCTGCGCGCGCGGGTGCTGCTGGACTGATCCGCTACTGCGGCGTGATCCGCACCGAGGTGTCACCCTGGGCATAGTTGGCGCAAAGCGGTGTGATGTTCACCGCGAACCTCTGGCGGCCAACGAAGATGCACCAGTAGCGGGCGCCGGGGTCGATGGTGCTGCGCACCGCGTTGCCCGTCGTGAGCGTCGTGGTCGTGGTGTAGCTGCGCCCGTCGGGGTACCGCACCCTCACCACCAGTGGAATTTTCGGCTGCTGCACGCGCAGCAGTCCGCCCGAGACATTGTAGGTCAGGTCGCCGCCGTAGAAGGCGGCGTTGACGAAGGTGATGCTCACCGGCTCACCGGCTCGCCGCCGTCCACGGTCGCGAAGGCGTAGTAGGTCTGGGCCATGGCCGGCGCAGCGACCGCGGACGCCGCCAGCGCGGCCAGGGCGAAGATGGTTCTGCGCATGATGCTCCCCTCCAGGTTCGAGGGGAGGATGAGCCCGCCGCACGGAGTCGGCATGCCCGGAATGGGGGTGTAGATCAGGACGTGGGGCCCTACTCCGCCCGGTTGCCCTTCATCAGCCGCGCCTTGTCGCGCTGCCAGTCGCGCTCGGCGGTGGCCTCGCGCTTGTCGTGGGTCTTCTTGCCCTTGGCCAGGCCGATCTCGAGCTTGGCGATGCCCTTTTCGTTCCAGTAGAGCTTGAGCGGGATGATGGTCCGCCCCTCGCGCTGGACCGCGCCGATGAGCTTGCCGATCTCCTTGCGGTGCAGCAGCAGTTTCCGGTGCCGGCGGGGCTCGTGGTTGAAGCGGTTGCCGCCCGCGTAGGGCGGGATATCGGCGTTGACCAGGATGATGGCGTCGCCCTCAACCGCCGCGTAGGACTCGGCGATGTTGGCCCGGCCGTTGCGCAGACTCTTCACCTCGGTGCCGGTCAGCATGATGCCGGCCTCGACCACATCCTCTATGAAGTAGTCGTAGCGGGCCCGTCGGTTCTCGGCGATCAGCTTGCCGACCTGGCCCACCTAGATCACCCCGGCTTCGCGCATGGCCTCGAGGATCAAGGGCCTGGCGGCTTCGGCGCAGGGCGAGATCGGCAGGCGGACCTCGTCGGAGCACAGGCCGAGTTGGGCCATGGCGAACTTGGTCGGCGCCGGCGAGGCGTCGAGGAACAGCGCCTTGTGCAGGCGGATCAAGCGGTCCTGCAGGTAGAGGGCGGTCTCCCAGTCGCCGGCCAGGGCGGCGTTGTAGAAGGCCGCCACCGACTCCGGCGCGACGTTGGAGGTGACGCTGATGCAGCCGGCGCCGCCGTGGGCGATGTAGCCCAGGCCCGTGGGATCGTCGCCGGTCAGCAGCACCCACTCCGGCCCGCAGGTCAGGCGCTGGATGCTGATGCGGGTCAGGTCGGCGGTGGCGTCCTTGATGCCGACGATGTTGGGCAGCTTCGACAGCCGCTCCAGCGTCTCGTTGGCGATATCGACCACGGTGCGGCCGGGCACGTTGTAGGTGATCACCGGGATCTGCACGGCGTCGTTGATGGCCGCGTAGTGCTGGTAGAGCCCCTCCTGGCTGGGGCGGTTGTAGTAGGGCGCGACGATCAGCACCGCGTCGGCGCCGACAGCCTTGGCGTGACGCGCCAGATCGATGGCCTCGCTCGTGGCGTTGGAGCCGGCGCCGGCGATCACCGGAACCCGACCCCGCGCCGTCTGGACGCACAATTCGACCACACGCCTGTGTTCATCGTGGCTGAGCGTCGAGGTCTCGCCGGTGGTTCCGGCGGGAACGAGGCCATGGATTCCGGCCGCGATCTGGCGCTCGACCAGCGCCACGAAGGCGTCCTCGTCGAGGGCGCCGTCGCGAAAGGGCGTGATGAGGGCGGTGATCGCGCCCCGGAACGGAAGATGGGCCATAACTTGCAAAAAGCCGTGAGGTCGCCGCTTTGCATTGCGGCTGTGTGTCGGGCGCGGACAATATGTCCGGCGGTGCGGGCTCCGCAATGGCCCGCAAGCGTATGAATGAACGAGGAGACGAAGGTTTGACGGCCACTGGACGGAAAATGCTGATCGGTGCGGGTATCGCCGCGATTCTCGGGGGCGCCGCGGTGGCGCAGGTCTCCGGAGGCGCGCCGCAACTGATCTCAACGCCCCAGCCGGCCTACCGCCAGCCGCTGTCGGACGCCGACGCGGCCAATCTGCGCAACGCGCTTTCCGGCACGTCGGCCGCCTCGATTCGCATGGCCATGTCCTCGATCCAGGATCCGACGGCCCGCAAGATCGCCCTGTGGGCCCTGGCGGACCGCGCCCCCGAATCGATGAGCTTCTTCGAGGCCGACGCCGCCCGGCGCGACCTCAACGGCTGGCCGCGCGGCGCCAAGCGCCAGGCCACGGCGGAAAAGCTGCTGGAAACCTCCGGCATGGCGCCGGACCGGATCATCGCCTGGTTCGGCGGCTCCGAGCCCCAGACCGTCGAGGGGGCCATGGCCCTTGCCGCCGCCCTCCGCGCCACCAGGCGCGAGCTCGACGCCCGCGACCTGATCAAGGCCTGGTGGCGCGACCGGATGTTCGAGGCTGATCCGCAGCGCACGATGCGCGCCCGCTTCGGCCTCTTCCTGACCGAGGAAGACCACATCCGGCGCGCCGACGTGCTGCTGTACGGACCGCAGGGACCGGCGGCGAAGGAGCATATCGCAACCCTGAGCGGCCCCTACAGGCAGGTGGCCGACGCCAGGTTGGCCTATCGCGCCGGTTCGGCGACCGCCAACGACATGGTCGCCGAGATGGACCACGCCCAGCGCCAGGATCCGGGCCTTGTCTACGAGCAGGCCGCCTACTTCCGCCGGCGCGGCATGGACACCGCCCTGCGTTCGCTGGCGCGCGGCCTCAAGGCTGCTCCCACGAGCGAGCTGGGCGCCCGCACCTGGACCGCGGACCGCAAACGCATCACCGTCGACGCCCTTCAGGCCCGCGACTATGCCGCCGCCTACGGCGCCGCGGCAAACACGGGCGCCGTGACCGGGCCGGACGCGGCGGAGGCCGAGTTCTACGCTGGCTGGATCGCGCTCTCGAAGCTCCGCAACCCGCAGGCGGCCGCCGACCACTTCGCGAGGCTGGCCGCGGCGGGCACCTCGCCGATCACCCAGGGCCGGGCGTTGTACTGGCAGGGCCGGGCGGCCGAGGCGCTGGGCGACCAGGCCGCGGCGGCGGTATTCTACCAGCGTGGCGGCCAGCACATCACCACCTTCTACGGCCAGCTGGCCGCCGAGAAGGCAGGCGTCAAGGAGCTGGTGCTCGACAAGGATCCGGTGATCACACCGGCCGACCGCGCCCGCTTCGAGGGCCGCGAGCTGGTGCAGGCGGCCCGCACCCTGATCGAGACCGGCAACCGCGACACCTTCAAGGTCTTCGTGCTGCACATCGACGACACCCTGCCGACGGCAGCCGAGATCGCGCTGCTGGTCGACATGGTGCGCGGCTACCAGGACCAGGACACCGCCATGCGGGCTGTCCGCACCGCGGCGCAGCGCGGCATGCATCTGCCCGAGCGCGGCTATCCGATCATGCGCCTTCCCTTCGTCCAGGGCGCGGCCGAGCCGGCCTTCGTCCACAGCATCTCGCGTCAGGAAAGCAACTTCGACCCACGGGCCCAGTCCGGCGTCGGCGCGCGAGGGATGATGCAGTTGATGCCGGCCACCGGCGCCAGCGTCGCCCGCCAGATCGGCGAGCCCTACTCGCTGGAGCGGCTTTTCGATCCGGAGTTCAACATGCGCCTGGGAGCACGCTACCTGGGCGACATGATCACCACCTTCAACGGCTCCTACATCATGGCCGCGGCGGCCTACAACGCAGGCCCTGGACGGCCGGCGCGGTGGGTGACCGAGTGCGGCGATCCGCGCGGCGGCGGGACTGACCCGCTGGACTTCATCGAGTGCATCCCCTTCTCCGAGACCCGCAACTACGTGATGCGGACCACCGAGACGATGATGGTCTATCGCGCCCGGCTGAACGGCGGCTCGACCCCGCTGAGCCTGTCGTCGGACATCCGGCGCGGCGCCTGGACGCCGCTGGCGGTCGGTTCCGACCCGCGCGCGCCCTATCTGCCTTCCGCGCCGTCGACCGGAGCGCGCTGACGAAGACGTCCGCGCGGCCTCAGGCCAAGGCGGCGTGGGCGGCTCGCCGGGCGGCCAGGACCAGTTCGCCCTCGACCTCGACCAGCGCACCGTCGAGACCGAACGCCTCGCGCAGGACGGCTGGCGTCAGCGCGTCTCGCGGCGCGGCGTCGGCGACCACCCGTCCGCGATGCAGCACCACCAGCCGGTCGCACGACCGCGCCGCGAGCGTCAGATCGTGCAGGGTGACGACCACGGCGGCCCCGCAGGCCGCCTCGGCGCGCAGGAGCTCCAGGGTCAGGAACTGGGCGTCCGGGTCGAGGCCGGCGGCCGGTTCGTCGGCGACCATCAGCGGCGCGCGGGTCGACAGCAGGCGGGCGAGCAGCACCCTCGCCCGCTCGCCGCCGGACATGTCGAGCACGCCTCGTCCTTCGAAGCCCGAAAGGCCGACGCGCTCAAGGCTGCCTGCCGCCACCTCGCGAGCCCTGGCCGGCGGCAGGTCGGGCGCGCCGAGGGCGGCGATTTCCAGCGCGGCCAGGTTCCAGCCGACGCGGCGCTCCTGCGGCAGGTAGCCGGCCAGTCGCGCGCGGCGAGCCTCCGACAGGGCGGCCAGCGGATCGCCGCCCAGCCGGATGTCGCCGGAGTCGGCCTTGATCAACCCCAGCCCGGCGCGCAGCAGGGTGGTCTTGCCCGAGCCGTTGGCGCCCAGAACCCCGACGACCTCGCCTGGACGCGCGGCCAGGCCGGCGCTGTCGACGGCCAGGCGCCCGCCCAGCCGCGCCGTCAGCCCCTCGATGGTCCAGGCCGCCGCGCTCATGCCCGCCAGCTCCGGGCGGCCCGCCAGGCGACCAGCGCAAAGACCGGCGCGCCGAACAGGGCGGTGACGACGCCGAGCTTCAACTCCTGCTCGGTCGGCAGGATCCGTGCGGCCAGATCGGCCAGCACCAGCAGGACGGCGCCGGCCAGGGCTGAGGGGGCCAGGGTTCGGGCCGGATCGTCCCCGACGCTCCGCCGGACGAGATGCGGCGCGACCAGACCCACGAAGCCGATAACCCCGGCAGCCGCGACGGCGGCGCCCGCCAACAGCGCGGCGCCGGCCACCGCCGCGGCCCGCAGCCGCGCCATCGGCAGGCCCGACAGCGCAGCGGTCTCATCGCCCAGCGCCAGCATCCTGAGCCCTCGCGCCGACCAGGCGACCAGGGCCGCGCCGACCGCCATCGGACCCAGGGCGGTCAGGGCGTCGGGCCAGTCGCGGTTGGCGACCGACCCCATCATCCAGGTCAGGACCTCTGTGGCCATGATCGGCGAGGCGGCGAAGTTGTAGACCAGCGCCGAAAGGGCGCCGGCGAAGGCCGACAGCGACACGCCCATCAGGATCAGGGCCTCGGGCGTGCGGAACCGCGCCGCCAGGGCGGTGACCAGCAGGCCGCAGGCCAGGGCGCCGGCCAGCGCCGCCCCCTCGATGGCCAGCGGTACGGCGGCCAGGCCCAGTGAAATGGTCAGACCGGCGCCCAGCCCGGCGCTGGCCGAGACGCCGAGCACGCCCGGGTCGGCCAGCGGATTGCGCAGCAGGCCCTGCAGCGCCGCTCCAGCGAGACCCAGGGCCGCGCCGACCAGCGCCGCCATCACCGCGCGGGGCGCGCGGATGGTCCACAGGATCTCGGCGGCCGGCGAGGCCGGATCGATCAGCGCGGCGCGGTAGTCGGCCGCCGCCATCCCGGTCTCGCCGACCAGAACCGCGAGGATCAGGCTTGCCAGCAGCAGTCCGCCCAACACCGGCAGGGTCGCCAGCCGACTCATCTCGCCGCCCGCGGCGCGGCCTCGGCCAGGGTCTCAACGCTTTCGCCGACGAACCAGGCAGGACAGCCGATCTGGGCGCCCGGAAGCGAGGCGATGGTCCGGGTCGGCAGGCGCCTGCGCAGCGCCGTGTGGCGGCCGGCGCCCCAGCGGGTGGTCAGGCTGGACAGCTTGCTGAAGAAGCCGAGCACGAAGGCGGGCGGTGGCGCGCGAACGAGGGCCTCCAGCGGAATCGGCTCCCAGGCCGGCCCGCTGACGATGTTGGTCAGGCCAGCCGCCCGCAGCATGGCGTCGATCAGGGTGCCGCCGCCGGAACTGTAGCCGGTGGGCGTCAGGTACATGGCCGGCGCGCCGCGCCAGGCGTCCTTCGACCGGGCCAGACGGGCGTCCATGCCGGCGATCAGCGCCTCGCCCTTCGCCCGCTGATCCAGCGCGGCGGCGACGGCGCGGACATTGGCGCGGACGCCGTCGAAATCCTGGGCGTCCTCGATGCGCACGACGGTGATCCCGCGCCGGGTCAGCGCCTCCGGCAGCCGCGCGTCGCCGCCCCAGTAGCGGACGACGACGTCGGGGCGCAGGGCCAGCACCGTCTCTGTCGTCGCGCGGCGTAGAGGCAGTCCTCTCGCCTGCTCGCGCATGTAGCTGTCTGGATCATCGGCCCGGCCCGAGACGCCGACGATGGCGTCCCGGGGGCTGAGTGCGATCACATACTGGTCGGCGCAGCTGTCGACCGACATCACGCGCGGCGCCGCCATGACTTCGCCGGCCAGCGCCAGCCCCGCCGCGAGGGCGGCGCCGAACGCGAGCGGCTTCATCGGTCAGTCCGTCATCAGTCCGTAGAGGATGCCGTCCAGCATGACCGCCTTGAGGTCCGCCCGAGGCTCCCAGTTGAACGTCGGCCGGGTCAGCAGCAGGGCCACCAGGCCGTGGCAGGCGGTCCACAGGGTCTGGGCGGCGCTCTCGACATTGCCGGTGCGCAACCGTCCCGAGGCGCCGATCTCGCGGACCACGCCGACGAACTTGTCGTAGCAACGGTCGCCCAGGTCGCGGGTCATCTGCTGCTTGTCAGCCGACAGAAGGCCGGCGGGCCCGCAGAACACCAGCTGGTAGGCGTTCGGATTGGTCAGCGCGAAGTCCATGTAGGCGTCGAGCATCAGTCGCACCCGCGTAACCGCGTCGATCGGCTGGGCCGAAATCTCGGTGTTGATGCGAAGAAGCTGCTCGATGGCGCCGTCGCAGATCTCGAGCAGGATCTCGTCCTTGTCCCGGAAGTGCATGTACAACGCTGTCGACGAGACCCCCACTTCGTCTGCGATCCGTCGGATCGTGGCCCCGTGGTAGCCTTCGGCGATGAAGATGCGCTCCGCCGCCTGAAGGATTTCGCCGCGCCGCAGATGCCCGTCTCCCTTGGGCTTGCGGGCCGAACGCTGCGGCTTTTTCAACGTCGTGGTCACGACTCGCCATTCCCCTGCGTCTTGTGTTTCCCCGCGGACACTAAACGGCAATCACCCACGGCCCGCAACCCGTGAGGATGCCGCGTCACGCGGGATGGTTGCCAGAACGTTAATTTCCTCTTGACCGCGACCTCGCGCTGGTTGAGTGATTCGCCCAAGCGGCGTCGGGGACGGAATGACCGAGGCGAGACACGAACCGCAGTACCGGCGTCGAACCGGGCTCGAAGGGTGGTCGCCTCGCCGACCGAGACCGCGACTGGCCGCCGAGGCGGACGCCCTTCGACGCGGCGGGGCGGCACAGCCGCCGACCATGCTGCAATGGATGGCTCTGGCGGTCGCGCTGACGGCGCCGGCCACAGCACTGATCCTCTGGCCCGCCGCCGCAGGCCAGGCGCTGCACCACCTGTTCTTCCTGCTTTTCTCGGTCGCGGCCCTCTCCCGGCTTGCCGCGGCGCTGACGCCGCGGGCCAGGGCGTCGGCCCCTTCGCTCGCCGGCGCCGCCCTGCCCGGTTACACCGTCATTGCACCGCTATACCGCGAGGCCGAGGTCGTCCCACAGCTGCTGGAGGCGCTGGACGCCATCGACTACCCCCGGCGCCGTTTGCAGATCCTGATCGTCGTGGAGGCCGATGACGGCGAGACCCGCCGGGCGCTGGCGGGGCAGACTCTGCCGCGTCATGTCGAGGTCCTCGTGGCGCCGCCCGGTCATCCGAGGACCAAGCCCCGCGCCTGCAACATCGCGCTGGAGCGGGCGACCGGCGATCTCGTCACCATCTACGACGCCGAGGACCGGCCCCATCCCGGGCAGCTTCGCGAGGCGGCCGCCCGCTTCGCCGCGGGCCCTGCCCGCCTGGCCTGCCTGCAGGCGCCGCTGCGGATCGACGCTGATCGCCGCTTCCTGCCCCGGCAGTTCGCCATAGAGTACGCCATCCAGTTCGAGACCATCCTGCCGCTGCTGGCCCGCCTGGGCCTGCCCTTCCCGCTGGGCGGGACCAGCAATCACTTCCGGATGTCGGCCCTGCGCGCCGTGGGCGGGTGGGACGCCTGGAACGTGACCGAGGACGCCGACCTCGGCTTTCGCCTCGCCGCCGAGGGCTATGACCTGGGCATGCTGGAGCTTCCGACGTACGAGGCCGCGCCCGATCGGCTCGCCGACTGGCTGCCGCAGCGAGCCCGGTGGGTGAAGGGCTACATGCAGACCTTCGGCGTGCAGACACGGCAACCGCCGCACTGGCGGACAGGGGTCATGCTGGCCTTCGGCCTGACGCTCGGCGTGGCCATCCTGGCGGCCCTGGCGCACGGCCCCCTCCTCGCCTGGTCCCTGATGTCAGCGGCGGCGCATCTGGGGGGCGGCGATGGCTGGCTGGCGCCGGCGGACCTCACCCTGCTGGCCGGCGGATGGCTCTGCGCGATGGCCGCCGCCGTGGTCGGCCTGCGCCGCGCCGGGGGCGAACCGAGGCTGGGGGACCTGCTGGCGATGCCGCTCTACTGGCCGCTGCTGTCGCTCGCCGCGGCCCATGCGCTCTGGCAGTTGGTCCGCTGTCCGCACCACTGGGACAAGACGCGGCATGCGGCGCGGACTGGACAGGTCGCCGCCTGAGCCGTATCGCCCGCCCATGAGCGGCCCCACCATCGCCGAGGCTCCGAGCCTGATGCGCACCACCGGCTGGGCGGACTACGCCCTGCTGGACAGCGGCGGCGGCCGCAAGCTGGAACGCTATGGCCCCTACACCGTCGTGCGGCCCGAGCCGCAGTGCCTGTGGAGGCCGCAACTTCCCGCGAGCGTCTGGGACAATGCTGACGCCGTGTTCGATCCCTCCGACGAGGACGAGGCCGGCCGCTGGCGCTTCAAGGGCCGGCCCGTGGAGAGCTGGGAGCTCAGCTGGCGCGAGGCGCGGTTCCACGGCCGCTTCACCAACTTCCGCCACCTGGCCTTCTTTCCGGAGCAGGCCGCCAACTGGGAATGGCTCGACGCCCGCCAGCGCGCGGCGGGGCGGCCGCTGAAGATCCTCAACCTGTTCGGCTACACCGGGGTCGCCAGCCTGGTCTGCGCCCTGGCCGGCGCCCAGGTCACCCATGTCGACGCCTCTAGGCAGTCGGTGCAGCGGGCCCGCGAGAACGCGGCCCTGTCCGGCGTCGATAACGTCCGCTGGATCGTCGAGGACGCCCGCCGGTTCGTGCAGCGCGAGGACCGGCGCGGCAGCCGCTACGACGGCATTATCCTTGATCCGCCCAAGTTCGGTCGCGGCCCCGACGGCGAGGTCTGGCGACTGTTCGAGGACCTGCCGGAGATGGTCGGCCTCTGCGGCGGCCTGCTGAGCGACGATCCTTCGTTCCTGATTCTCAACGCCTACGCCGCCCGCATTTCCGGCGCCTCGATGGCCGGCCTGGTGGCCGAGGCGGTGAACCGCCCCGGCCGCATCGACTGGGGCGAACTGGCCCTGGTCGAGCAGTCCGGCGTTCGGCAGGTAGGCCTCTCCTTCTTTGCGCGGTGGTCGTCATGAGCCGGGTCATCACCTCCCACACCAATCCGCTGGTGAAGGCCGTCAAGGCGCTGCACATGCGCAAGGCCCGCGAAGAGAGCGGCCGGTTCCTGGCCGAGGGCCTTAAGATCGTCACCGAGGCGGTCGAGCTGGGCCACGCGCCGAGGATCCTGATCTACGGCAAGGAGGCCGCCGATCACCCGCTGCTCGATCAGGCGCGGGAGATCACCTACGACTCCGGCGGCCAGGTCATCGAGGTCAACCGCGAGATCCTCGAGAAAATCGCCCGCCGCGACAATCCGCAGGCCGTGCTCGGGGTGTTCGAGCAGAGCTTCACGCCGCTGGCCATGGTCGAGCCTCATACGGCGAAGGTCTGGGTAGCGCTGCAGGCGGTGCGCGATCCGGGCAACCTTGGCACCATCATCCGCACCGCCGACGCCGCCGGCTGCGGCGGGGTGATCCTGGTCGGCGACTGCTGCGATCCCTATTCGGTCGAGGCGGTGCGGGCGACCATGGGCTCGATCTTCGCCGTGCCGATCATCAAGGCGACGATTCCCGAGTTCATCGCCTGGCGCGAGCGCTGGCCGGGTTCCGTGGTCGGCACCCTGCTGAGCGCGAAGACCGATCATCGCAGCGCCGTCTACCAGGCCCCGACCCTGATCCTGATGGGCAACGAACAGGCCGGCCTGCCCGACGAGCTGGCGGCCCTGTGCGACGTCAACGTCAAGATCCCGATGCGCGGCCGGGCCGACAGCCTGAACCTCTCGGTCGCGACGGGGATCATGATCTACGCGGCGGGGGACTGAGCGGCGTAGACCCGCCGGCCCCCGACCCAGGTCTCCAGCACCCGGATACCGCCCAGTTCCGCCGGCGGAACCGCCAGCGGATCGCGGTCCAGGATCACGAAATCGGCCATCTTGCCGGGCTCCAGCGAGCCGATCTCGTGCTCTGACCGGCACTGCCAGGCCGCGTCGCGGGTCAGGGCGATGATGGCCTGCCGGGGGGTGACCCGTTCGGCGGGATTGAGCACGCCGCCGGGCTCCTTCCACAGCGAGCGGTTGACGGCGTTGTCGATCATCCGCAGCGGGCCCATCTCGGTCACCGGCTCGTCCGAGTGCATGGTCCAGCGCAGCCCCGCGGCCCCGCAGGAGGCGGCGCGACCGAGCAGGTCGGCCTTCTCCGGGCCGAAGATCTCGTCGCGGAACGCCTTTCCCCAATAGTGGACGTGGCCGATCAGGAAGCTGGGCGTGACGCCCAGGCGGACCATCCGGGCGATCTGCTCGTCATGCAGCACCGAGCAGTGCTCGATCCGGAAGCGACTGTCGGCGGGGGCGCCGGCCTCGACCGCCGCCTCGATGGCGTCCAGCGCCCGGTCGATGGCCAGGTCGCCGTTGGCGTGGATGACCATCTGCCAGCCCTCGAGCGAGCGTCGCACCGTGATCTCGCGCAGCGTCTCCGGCGTGACATAGGCCATGCCCTGGCCGCCGCCGAGGTAGGGCTCGCGCTGAAGGCCGGTGCGCCCCTGGTTGGAGCCGTCGGAGACGATCTTCCAGCCGACGGCCCGGGCCACCTCGTCGCCGTCGCCGGGCTTGACGCCAATGGCGTCCCAGCCGCGCTCGCCGGCCTGGATCAGGGAGTAGCGCAGCCGCGCGGTCATGTGGCCGGAGGCGGCGAAGGCGTGGAAGGCGGCCAGTTCACCGCGCCCCTGGAAGCCGCCGGCGGCCTGGTCGCAGACGGTGGTCACCCCGACGCGGTTGGCCTTCTCGCAGACGCGCCGGCAGGCCTCGGGGATGTCGTCCGTGGCCATGGCGGCGAGGTTGTGGCCGAGCACCGAGAACATCGCCGCCTGCCCCTGCAGCACGCCGTTCGGCGCGCCGGACGCGTCACGGACGTAGCTGGCGCCGGGCGGGTCCTGTGTCGCGGCGGTGACGCCGGCGATCTCCAGCGCGCGTGAGTTGCAGTAGGCGATGTGGAGCGAGGCGTTGAACAGGAACACCGGATTGCGAGGCGCGACCTGGTCCAGCGTATGACGGGTGATGCGGTCAGCGCCGGCCTGCAGCGACGGGTCGAACTGGCGGGCGACGATCCACGCGCCCTCGGCGGCGGCGGCGGCCATGTCGCCCAGCCGGGCGATGACGGCGTCGGCGTCCTCGCAGACTACGGCCCCGACGTCGGGGATGGTCCCGAACATGGCGATGGCGAAGAAGTGCATGTGAGGCTCGATGAAGCCGGGCAGCACGGTGCGGCCTTCAGCGTCGAGCAGCTCGGCGTCCTCGCCGGCGGCCTCGCGGACGGCCTCCAGCGACCCGACCGCCAGGATGCGCCCGTTGCGGAAGGCCAGGGCCTGCGCGGTGCTGAAGGCCTCGTCCACGGTCAGGATGCGGGCGTTGGCGAGGATCACCGTCCCGACCGGCGCGGCCGGCGGCGCGCCCAGACGCTTCCATCCGGCGGCCTGTCCGGCGGCGGCCAGGTGCGGCAGCGACAGCAGCCCGAGCGTCCGCAGCGCGGGCGAACAGCAGACGCAGCCGTGAAGGCCGGGATCCGGCGGTGACCAGGCGCGGACCGTCAACGCGTCCGCGACGAGAGTCTGGGTCATGGAGCGCGCCCTCCCCGGCGTCGTTGGCGACAGGCTGGCCCATCCCGCGGACCGGCGCCAGTGGCGAGGTCACTCGATACGGGGATTCAGGTCCCCCGCGGCTTGGCCCGCGTCGTCGCCTGCGCAAGCCAGGGCTCCTCCGGCCAGACATGGCGGGGATAACGGCCCTTCATCTCGGTGCGGACCTCCTTCCAGGTGCCGCGCCAGAATCCCGGCAGGTCCTTCGTGATCTGGATCGGCTTGTGACCGGGCGACAGCAGCGCCAGCGTCAGCGGGACGCCGGCCGCCGTCGGGTGGTCTGAGAGGCCGTAGAGCTCCATCACCCGCGCCTCGACCCGGGGCCCTCCCTCGGCGCCGTAGTCGATGTGGAACTTCGAGCCGGTCGGGGCCTGCCAGCGGGCCGGGGCCTCGGCCTCGAGCTTCTGCTGCAGGTCCCAGGGCAGCAGATTGCGGATGGCGTCGGCCACGGCGCCGTCGGACAGGTCCGCCAGCGTGCGTTTGCCGACCAGCAGCGGGGTGAGCCATTCGTCCAGCCGCGCCAGCAGCGCCGGCTCCGACAGGTCGGGCCATAGCGCCGGACGGCTGGCGTGCAGGAAGCCGGCGCGGGCCAGCAGCGACTGCGTGCGCTCGCCGGGCTTCAGCGCCGCCAGCCCCTCGCGCCGCACCTTCTCGGCCAGGGCCCGGGCGATCATCTCCGGATCGGGCTTCTCGATCAGCCGGTCCTCGACGGTCAGGCGGTCGAGCTTGAGCAGGCGACGGCCCCGCACCTTGCCGTCGGCCTCGATCTCCAGCCGCTCCTCGCGCACCAGCCGGTCGGCGAAGGCCTCGCGGAGGGCGGTCTCCTCCAGCGGGGCGGCGAGCAGGATGCGGTCGCGGGCCGCGCCGCCGCCCATCTCGCCGACCGCGATCCATTTCTCCCGGGCCAGGACGTCGGTCGCCTCGACATGGGCGCCGCGCCCGGTCGCCAGCTGGAACTCGCCGGATGAACCCCGGGCCTTCGCCACCCGCTCGGGAAAGGCCTCGGCCAGCAGCAGCGCCTCCTCGAGCGGCGGCTGCTTCGGCGGTGAGCCGGCGGCGCGGGCCCAGCGGTCGACCAGCTTGCGCGCGTCGTTGGCGCGGGGCGAGCGGTCGCGGTCGAAGGCCTCCAGCCGGTGGCCCAGGTGCGTGGCCCGGCCGCCCAGCCCGCGCTCGGTCAGCAGGGCGGCGATCTTCGCGGCCAGCAGCGCCTGCCCCCCGGCCGCGCCGCGCACCACCATGTGCGCCAGCCGGGGCGGCAGCGGCAGGTTCGCCAGCGCCTGGCCGTGCGGGGTCAGCGCCCCCTGCCCATCCAGCGCCTGCAGCCGCAGCAGCAAGGCCCGCGCCTCGGCGAAGGCGGCGGCCGGCGGCGGATCGAGGAAGGCCAGGCCCGACGCGTCCCGCGCGCCCCAGCGGGCCAGATCAAGGGCAAGGCCCGAGAGGTCGGTCTCGAGGATCTCCGGGCGGCTGAAGGGGTTGAGCGCCCGGGTCTCGGCCTCCTCCCACAGGCGGTAGCAGACGCCCGGCTCGGTGCGGCCGGCCCGGCCCCGGCGCTGGTCGGCGGCGGCGCGGGAGACGCGCACCGTCTCCAGCCGGGTCAGGCCGCTGGCCGGGTCGAAGCGCGGCACGCGGGAGAAGCCGGCGTCGATGACCACCCGCACCCCCTCGATGGTCAGGCTGGTCTCGGCGATGGAGGTGGCCAGCACCACCTTTCGGCGGCCCGGGGGCGAGGGACTGATGGCCAGGTCCTGTTCGCGGCCCTCCATCGCGCCGTACAGGGGAGCGAGGTCGACGTCGGGACGCCGCATCCTCTCGGCGATCAGATCGCGGGTGCGCAGGATTTCGCCCTGCCCCGGCAGGAAGACGAGCAGGCTCCCCGTCTCCTCCGCCAGCGCCTTGTCGACCGCGCGGGCGACCTGCTCCTCCAGGCGTTTGGCGGGATCGCGGCCCAGATAGCGGGTATCGACCGGAAACGCCCGGCCGTGGCTCTCAATCACCGGGGCGTCGTCCAGCAGCCGGGCCACAGCCGCCCCGTCCAGGGTCGCCGACATCACCAGGATGCGCAGGTCCTCGCGCAGCAGCCCCTGGCTGTCGCGGGCGAAGGCCAGGCCCATGTCGGCATCCAGGCTGCGCTCGTGGAATTCGTCGAAGAGCACGGCCGCGACACCGTCGAGCGTCGGATCGTCCTGGATCATCCGGGTGAAGACGCCCTCGGTGACCACCTCGATCCGCGTGCGGGCCGAGACTTTCGACTGCAGCCTGACGCGATAGCCCACCGTGTCGCCGACGCTTTCGCCGATCATCGAGGCCATCCGGGCCGCCGCCGCCCGGGCCGCGAGGCGGCGCGGCTCGAGCACGATCAGCTTGCGGCCCTGGACCCATGGCTCGTCAAGCAGCGCCAGCGGAACGACCGTGGTCTTCCCTGCGCCCGGCGGGGCGACGAGGACGGCGCAGGTACGATCCGCCAGCGCCTGGGCCAGACGCGGCAGGGCCTCGTGGATGGGCAGGGCCGAGGCTGCGCCGAACCGTCCGGAAGCGGCCTGGTCCGTCAGGAGATCAACCCAGCAACTTCGGGAACAGGCCAAACAGCAGGATCAGCGCCACCGCCAGCGGGCAGAGCCAGGCGATCAGGAAGCGCCAGACCGGCAGCAGGCGCGGCGACAGGCCCGTCTCCGGATTGACCAGCTTGCGGTCGGCGACCCAGCCGATGAAGATCGCCGTGATCAGGCCCGACAGCGGCAGCATGATCTTGCCGGTCACCCCGTCGATGGCGTCGAACCAGGAGGCGTTCTCGAAGCCGGGCAGGAACGGCAGCGGCCGGTGGTCGGCCCAGACGTTGAACGACAGCACCGAGGCCAGGCCGATCAGGAAGAAGCCCGCGCCCAGGCCGAACGAGGCCACGGCGCGGCTCATCCCGAACCGCTCCATGAGCCAGGCGACGGAAACCTCCAGCAGCGAGACCGACGAGGTCAGGGCGGCGAAGAAGGCCAGCACGAAGAAGGCGAAGGCGACGATCGCGCCGGCCGGCATGGTGTGGAAGGCCGCCGGCATGGTCTGGAACATCAGGGCCGGGCCGCCGTTCGGTTCCAGCCCGACGCTGAACACGATCGGGAAGATCGCCAGGCCGGCGATGATGGCCACGGCGGTGTCGGCGAACGAGATCAGTCCGGCGCTGCCCCCCAGATTGGTGTCGCGCGAGGCGTAGGCGCCGTAGGCGATCAGCGCCGCGCCGCCGAGGCTGAGGGAGAAGAAGGCCTGGCCGAGCGCCGAGAGCAGCACCGACGGCTGGATCGCCTTGCTGAAGTCGGGCTGGAACAGGAACTTGGCGCCGGCCGCGAAGTCGCCCTCGATCGCCGAGTAGAGGGTGATGCCGATGAGCAGGAAGAAGAAGGCCGGCATCAGCCAGACCGCCACCATTTCCAGACCACCCTTCACCCCCCGCATGACGATCACGGTGGTGGCGGCGGCGAAGATGAAGTGGAACACGGTCATGCGCCACGGATCGCCGAACAGGTTCGGCATCTGCTGGCGGATGTCCTCGACGGTCCAGTCGGCATAGGCGCCGGCCAGAGGCTGGCCCGCCGCGATGGAGCCGAGCAGGTCGCCGCCCGAGGTGGCGATGAACGACAGCACCCAGCCGGCGACGACGCTGTAGAAGCTGAGAATCAGGAAGCTGGAGATCACGCCCAGCACCGCGAGCAGGGCCCAGCCGCTGCTCGCCCCGGATTCCCGCGCCATATGCGCCGCGCTGGCGATGGTCGAGCGCTGGCCATGCCGACCGATGAGGGTTTCCGCCAGCAGCAACGGCATGCCGATCAGCGCGACGCAAAGGATGTAGATCAGGACGAAGGCGCCGCCGCCGTTGGCGCCGGCCTCGGCCGGAAACCGCCAGAGGTTGCCCAACCCGACCGCCGAGCCGACCGCGGCCAGGACGAAGGCCGTTCGCGACGACCAGTGCGCCCGTTCCGACGGCGGCGATGCGTTGGCGACCATGGCGGGCTCCTGGACCTGTTGTCCCGGTTCGGGACCGGGGCGGGCCGCCATCTTTGGACAGCGCCGGGCGATCAATCAAGCGTGTCGCCTGCCGGACGCGAAATCCGCGTGACCGGGAGGATGGTCGCCGGTGATGACCCGGGCGAACGAAAGGCCCGGGAGCGATCCCGGGCCTTCCAATTTTGTCCGGTAGTCAGGTCGCCGCCGACCCACGGGCCGGCGGCGCGCAACGCTAGTCGTGGTCCGGGCCTGCCTTCTTGTCGCCCTTGGCCAGCGCGAAGACCACGCCCGACAGCGCCAACAGCGCGATGATGTTGGGCACGGCCATGGCGGCGTTGGCGATGTCCCCCAGGCGCCAGACCAGCTCGATCTGCTGGAAGGAACCGACGAAGATCATCACAACCCAGAACAGCCGGAACGGCATGGCCATACGCAGCCCGAACAGGTGCGTGGCCGCCCGCTCGCCGTAGTAGCCCCAGGTAATCAGGGTGGTGAACACGAACAGCAGCAACGCCGCCGACGCCACCAGGGCGCCCAGACTGATGTCGCCGAACACCTTGAACGGGAAGGCCGAGGCGTAGGCTGCCTGGGTCATCGCAAAGCCCTTGAGGTCCGACGTCCAGGCCTGGTTCTGCATCGCCACCACGCCGTCCGATCCGGTGTGCGGGAACGCGCCCTGGACGGTCAGGATGACCAGGGCGGTGGCCGTGCAGACGACGATGGTGTCGATGAAGGTGCCCATCATCGCGAACCGGCCCTGGCGGGCCGGATCGTCGGTCTGGGCGACCGCGTGGGCGATGGGGGTCGAGCCCTGCCCGGCCTCGTTCGAGAACAGGCCGCGCGCCACACCCGCCCGGATGGCCATGATCATGCCGGCGCCGAGGAAGCCCCCGGCCGCGGCCTGGCCGTTGAAGGCGCTGTCGAAGATGGTGATGAAAGCGCCGGGGATGAACTGGTAGTTCAGCACCAGGGCGACCACAGCCATCACCACATAGATGATTGCCATGGTCGGGACGATCTTCTCTGCGATGGAGCCGATCGACTTGATGCCGCCGATGATCACGGCGAACACCGCGATGGCGGCGATCAGGCCGGCGACCCATTCGGGCAGGCCGGTCAGGCCGTGCACCGAATCGGCGAAGGAGTTGGCCTGGATCATGTTGCCGGTGGCGATGGACGAGAACAGCAGCCCGACGCAGAACACCGCTGCCAGCCAGCCCCAGCGCTTCCCGAGACCGGTGCGGATGTAGTTCATCGGACCGCCCTGATAGTGGCCCTCGGCATTCCTGGTGCGATAGCGAATCGCCAGCGAGCCTTCCGCGAAGGCCAGGGCCATCCCGAACAGGGCCGTAACCCACATCCAGAAGACGGCGCCCGGTCCGCCAAGCGTGATGGCGGTGGCGACGCCGGCCAGGTTGCCGGTCCCGATCTGGCCGGACAGGGCGGTGGAGAGGGCCGCGAACGGCGAGATTTCCCCTGCCCCGCCTTCGCCTTTCCTGAACAGGCCGGCGAAGGCCGAGCCGAGCTTGGTTATCGGGTAGAACTTGAGCCCGATCATGAAGTACAGGCCGGCGCCCAGCAGGACGACGACCATGGGCGGGAACAGGAGCACCTGCTCGCCGTTCCAGGTTCCTCCCCAGATAAAGTCGCTGACGTTGGTTACGCCGTCGTAGAAGCCCTGAAGGGCGCTAGCGTTTTGAGCCATGGGATCCCCCGATCATTTCGATGGCCGTAGGTATCCACACCGAAGGCACATTGACCACCCCGCTCTGGAACACGACGTTAGGGGGCGCTTCCCCGAACTCTCTGGATCATCCTGTGACCGAAACGCCTGCCGCCCCCGCCGCCAAAGAACCGCCGATCCGCGCCATCCTGGCGCCCGTGACGCCGCTGCAGCAGAACTGCACCATCGTCTGGTGCACGAAGACGATGAAGGCGGCGATCATCGATCCCGGCGGCGAGGTCCCCAAGCTGATGCAGGCGCTGAAGCAGTACGGCCTGACGCTGGAGAAGATCTGGATCACCCACGGGCACCTGGACCACGCGGGCGGCACGGCGGCGATCAAGGATCTGACCGGCGCTCCGATCGAAGGGCCCCACCCCGACGACCAGTTCTGGATCGACCAGATCCCGGAGAGCGGCGCGCGCTACGGCATCCCCGACGCCCAGGGCTTCACGCCAGACCGCTGGCTGGGCGACGGCGATGTCGTGACGCTGGGCGAAACCCAGTTCGAGGTCATCCACTGCCCGGGCCACACCCCGGGGCATGTGATCTTCTTCCACCGCGAGAGCCGGTTCGCGCAGGTCGGCGACGTGCTGTTCAAGGGCTCCATCGGCCGCACCGACTTTCCGCGAGGCAATCACCAGCAGCTGCTGGACTCCATCACCCTCAAGCTCTGGCCGCTGGGGGACGACGTCGCCTTCGTGCCCGGCCACGGCCCGATGAGCACCTTCGGCGCCGAGCGGCGGAGCAATCCGTTCGTGGCCGATGTCGTGCTGGGCGCGGGCGCCGACGAGGCGCCGGACCTTGCCGGCGACACGGTCCCCAAACGGTACATGTAGGCGTCGGCAATGCCGCCCCCCTCATCGGGGGATGCACCTCACGGGACGGCATGCTGATGTGCGGACGCTGTCGAGAGGGAGGTTTGATGATGAGACGTTCGGCATTCGCGCTTGCGGCCTTTGGATTGATAACCTCGACCGCGTTCGCGGCAGCTGCGCAGCCGACCGCGGCGGACCTGCTGGCCGGGAGCCGGTGGGGATGGCTGGGCGCGACGGGAACGCCAGAAAGCAGCCTGCCGGCGGAGATCGAGGGGGCGAGGCGCGCAGCCTGCAGCGCACCCAACCTCTCGTTCCGCCGAGCCGGCGACCAGCTCGTCCGCTTCGAACATGCCGCCACGCCCGCGGGCGTCACGATCTACGCGAAGTCACGGACCACACCGACACAGGAAGGGGTTCTGATCGAGGGCTTCGTCAAGGCGGACAGCGCCGCGCCCCTGGCGACGATGACCCTGCTCCGCGGCGACCAGATGTTGAAGGTCAAGGCCGGCATGTTCGGCGACCGATTCTATGTCCGGTGCCCGCAACCCGGCGCTCTCATGTATGATCCACCCCGCCAGCAACCGAACGAGCCCGGCACGCGACGCCGCCCCTGATGTTGCAGCGCTGAAATCCGTCTGCCATCTCCCTTGGGCACAAGGCGGGCATGGAGCTCGTGATGGACAGACCCGCGACCCTGGCCGAGGAGGCCGGCGCCCGAATCCTGATCGTCGATGACGACCCGGGGATCCGCGACGTCATCTCCGACTTCCTGACCCGGCACGGCTATCGCGTCGAGGAGGCGTCGGACGCCCGCGCCATGGAGCAGGTGCTGGCGCGGACGGTCATCGACCTGATCGTGCTCGACGTGATGATGCCGGGCGAGGACGGGCTGTCGGTCTGTCGCCGCCTGTCGGGCGCGCCCGGCGCGCCGGGGATCGTCATGCTGTCGGCCATGGGAGAGGAAACCGACCGCATCGTCGGGCTCGAGCTCGGCGCCGACGACTACCTGCCCAAGCCCTGCAATCCGCGCGAGCTGCTGGCCCGCGTCCGCGCCGTGCTGCGCCGTCGCCAGGAGCCGCGCGGCCCGGAGGAGCACATCGCGGCGGCCTGCGAATTCGCCGGCTGGCGGCTCGATCTCGTCCGCCGTGAGCTGCGCTCGCCGCAGGGCGTCATCGTCAACCTGTCCAGCGGCGAGTTTTCGCTGCTGCGCGCCTTTGTCGAGCGCCCGCAAAGGGTGCTGACCCGCGACCAGTTGCTGGACATGGCGCGCGGGCCCGACACCGAGGCCTATGACCGGGCCATCGACGTCCAGATCAGCCGCCTGCGCAAGAAGCTCGACGACGGAGCCGGGGTGGAGATCATCCGCACCATCCGAAGCGAGGGCTACATGTTCTCGCCCAAGGTCGTGCGCCAGTCATGAAGACCTTCGGCCGGGGCGCGCCGCTGTTTGCCCAGGTCCTGGGCCTGGTCGTACTCAGCATGGTGCTGGTCCATGTGGTCCTGGCCACGCTGATCGCGACGGTGCCACCGCCGCCGCCGGAGGTCTATCGCCTCTCCGACGTCGTCCGCGCCCTGCGAACCCCTGGTGTGGTCGAGGTTGAGAACGCCCGGCCTTTGGTCTCGACGGTCCAGAAGCGTTCGCCTGAAGAACCGGCCACGCGTCGCGGCCGATGGCGCGACGACTTTCGCCAGCAACTCGCCCGCTCGCTGAATGTCGAAACCACAGACATCGCCATCGAGACCAAGGGCGGCCCCCGCCGGATGATGATGCAGTCGCTTACCGGCGAGTTTCGCTCCGTCCTTCCGCCCGCGCCTCCCTCGGGGATCCGTCGCGATCCCCGGGCGGGTCAGGGCGCTGAAGCGCTGCCGCCGCCCGCCGCCCGCGTTGACGACCTGCAGGTCAACGGGGTCGGGGTGATCATCAAGCGCCAGAGCGGCGGCGGACGCCCCCCGGAAATGCGCGTCTGGAACGAGCGCGTCGTCTTCGCGCCGTTCAAGGTCGGCGTCCGGCAACCGGACGGCAGATGGCGGGTCGTGCAGCCCCGCCCCTCCCTGCGCCTGGGGTCGTGGCAACTTCACATCCTGCTGACCATCGCGCTTTCGACCCTGATCGTCGCCCCGGTCGCCTGGCTGTTCGCCCGCCGGCTGTCGGCGCCCATCGCCCTGTTCGCTGAAGCCGCCGAGCGTCTCGGCCGCGACCCGAAGGCTCCGCCGCTGGAAGTGGCGGGGTCGCGCGAGGTCGCGGCCGCCACCGAAGCCTTCAATCGCATGCAGGAACGGCTGCGGCGCTACGTCGAGGATCGCACCGCGATGGTGGGCGCCATCGCCCATGATCTGCGCACGCCGCTGACGCGCCTGAGATTCCGCATCGAGGCGGCCCCGGACGAGCTGCAGGGCAAGCTGGCGGCCGAGATCGACCAGATGGACGCCATGATCTCCGCCACCCTGGCCTTCGTGCGCGACACCACGCGCGCCGGCCCACGCGAGAAACTGGAGCTGTCGTCGCTGGTGGAGAGCATCATGGACGAGGCCGCCGAGACCGGGTCGGACGCCACGGCTCTGCCCTCTGGGCGCCTCGTGGTCGAAGGCGACCCCATCGCGCTGCGCCGCCTGGTCGGCAATCTGGTCGAGAACGCCCTCAAGTACGGCCAGCGCGCGCGAGGCCGGGTGTTCGCCGAGGATGGTTGCGCCATCGTCGAGATCGAGGACGACGGTCCCGGCGTGGCGACCGCGGAGATCGAACGCCTGTTCGAGCCCTTCTACCGCGGTGAACCGTCCCGAAGCCGGGAAACGGGCGGCGCGGGTCTCGGCCTGGCCGTGGTGCGCTCCATCGCCCGAGGTCATGGCGGCGACGTGACGCTGCACAATCGGGCGGGCGGCGGGCTGACCGCGCGGGTCTCCCTGCCCCTGTAGGGCGCAAACATGTTGCGTCGTCCGCCCGCGAGCTTCCAATGGGAACATCGCCGCGTTAAGCGCGCTGCGGTGAGTCAGGATACCGCATGAACCGCCTTTCCGTTCTCGCTGCTCTGATCTGGTTCGCCGCGGGGCCGGCGGTGAGCCAGCCGCCTGCGCCGCCCCAACCGACTGAGCCGGCGGCGCCGCTGGACATCGAAGAGCCGGTTCAGGGGCCGCCGGAACGCGTGTTCATCAGTCCGGCCGGAGAACCATTCCGCGCCCCGCCCGAGGCCCCGTATCCCTCGGCGACGTGGTTTGCCCGGGCAGACGCCGATGGCGACGGCGTCCTTACCCTGGCCGAGTTCATCTCCGACGCCCTGGGCTTCTTTGATCGCATCGACACCGACCGGGACGGCCGCGTCGACGGCTTCGAGAACGCCGACTACGAACGTGAGATCGCGCCGGAGATCACCGGAGTCCTGCGTCGGCCCGACAGGCGTCGCGGCGGCGGCGGCGGCTGGCGTCCGCTGAGCCGCGGCGACATGATGTGGGGGCGACCGCCGCTGCTGTCGCCTGGCGACCGCGGAACCCGTCCACCGCCCGCCCGCCAAGGCGCGGCGCAGTATGGCCTGCTCAACGAACCGCACCCCGTACGCGCCGCCGACAGCGATTTCGACGGCAAGGTGACGCGGGCCGAAGCCGAGTCCGCCGCCCGGCGCCGCTTTGGCCTTCTAGACGGCGACGGTGACGGACGCCTGAGCATGAACACCCTCCCGCGCACGCCGGCGCAGATCGCCTTTGGCGAAACGATGACGCCCCCCGCGCGACGAAAGCCCTGACCCGTCGCGCCTGAAATGCGACTGCAACCTGCCGTCGCTATTGGCTTTCCCAAGATTGCCGATTCACCATGACCCAGTCCCCGGAACCCATGAGCCTGAACACCGCCTCTCCCCGTCGCCGGGGCCGCCTGCCCCGCCCGGTTCTCTACGGACTGGCCGCGCTCGCCGTCCTGATCGCCGGGTTCGCCGGCTGGCAACTCCTCAAGCCCAAGGCGCCGAAGGATCCCTATCGCACCGAGGCGGTGACCCAGGGCGACATCACCAAGTCGGTGTCCGCGTCCGGCTCGCTGCAGGCGCTGGTCACCGTGGACGTCGGCTCGCAAATCTCCGGCCAGATCCTGCAGGTGTTTGTCGACTTCAACGATCAGGTCCGCCGGGGACAGGTGCTGGCCACGCTCGATCCCCAGACGTACGTCAGTCGCTTGCGGCAGGGTCAGGCCGAAATCGCCGCGCGCCAGGCCAGCGTCGCCCAGGCCCGGGCCCAGGCCGCCCAGGCCCAGGCCGCCTACAACCGCACCCGGAGCCTGTACGATCAGGGGATCATGGCCAGGGCGGCTCTGGACACGGCCGAGGCCGCCTGGAAATCGGCGCGGGCCAACGTCCAGGCCGCCGAGGCGGGCGTCACCCAGTCGCGCGCGGCCCTGGCCATCACCCAGACGGACCTGGGCCGAACCAAGATCGTCGCGCCCATCGACGGTGTCGTCATCAGTCGCACGATCGAGCCGGGCAACACGGTCGCCGCCAGCCTGTCGGCGCCGGTGCTGTTCCAGATCGCACAGGACCTCTCGAAGCTTGAGGTGAAGATCACCGTGGACGAGGCCGACATCGGCCAGGTGCAGGAGGGGCAGGCCGTCCGCTTCACCGTCGACGCCTTCCCGGACGAGACCTACACCGGCGTCGTAACCCAGGTGCGCAAGCAGCCTGAGACCTCGGCCAACGTCGTCGCCTACATCGTCATCGCCCAGGCCGACAATCCCGGCGGCAGGCTGATGCCGGGCATGACCGCCAACGCCGACATCGTGCTGGAGCGCCGCACCGGCGTCCTCAAGGTTCCGGCGGCCGCGCTCCGCTGGAGTCCGCCGGACGCCGCGCCGCGAGCTCAGCGTTCTACGGGCGGACCGATGGGCGCTGCTCCCCAGGCCGGCGGAGGGCGTCAAGGTTCCGGCGCCGGCGGCGGCGGCGGTCAGGGCGGCGGCATGCGGGGCGCTCGCGTGCTCGAGCAGCTCGACCTTGATGCCGGTCAGAAGCAGAAGGCTGAAGCGATCTTCGCCGAAGCCATGAGCAAGGCGCGGGCGGCCGCCTCCGGCGACCAGCGCGCCCAGCGCCAGGCCATGCGCGCGGCCATGCAGGAGGCCCTCACGAAGATAGAACCGATCCTCAAGCCGGCCCAGAAGGAAAAGCTGATCGCCCTCCGCGCCCGGATGGCCTCGGCCGGCGGCGGCGGGCGTCAGGGCGGCTTCACCAGCGGCGTTGTCTACGTTCTGCGCGAGGGCAAGCCTGTAGCGGTCCCGGTTCAGGTCGGCGCCAGCGACGGCTCCTTCACCCAGGTCCGGGGCGAGCTCAAGCCCGGCGACCAGGTCATCACCGGCGGCGGCCCAAGGCCCAAGGTGGAAGCCCGTCCCGGCGGTCCCATGGGCGGCGGCAACGTCCGGGTTCGGATGTAGGCATGATCGAGATCCGCGATCTGGAGAAGATCTACCAGATGGGCGAGGAGACGGTGGCCGCGCTGGCCGGCGTCTCCCTGACCATCGAGCGTGGGGAACACACCGCCGTCATTGGCCCGTCGGGCTCGGGCAAATCCTCGCTGATGAACATCCTCGGCGGCCTGGATCGCCCCACGCGAGGCGTCTACCGCTTCGAGGGAGAGGATGTTGGCCAGATGGACGACGACTCGCTGGCCGACTTCCGCAGCCGGAGGATCGGCTTTGTGTTCCAGTCCTTCCAGCTGCTGCCCCGGTTGTCGGCGCTGCAGAACGTCGAGCTGCCGATGGTCTACGCCGGCCTGCTGCCCGCCGAACGCAAGGCGCGGGCGGCGGAGATGCTCGACCGCGTCGGCCTCGGCTCCCGCATGGGACACCGCCCGACACAGCTGTCCGGCGGTCAACAGCAGCGGGTGGCCATCGCCCGGGCGCTGGCCAACTCGCCTGATCTGCTCCTGGCCGACGAGCCGACCGGAGCCCTGGACACCCAGACCGGGAAGGACGTGCTGGCCCTGTTCCACCAGCTTAACGCCGAGGGCCTGACCATCATGATCGTGACCCATGACCATGACGTCGCCGCCCAGGCGGGCCGGCGGGTGATGTTCCGCGACGGGCTGATCGTATCCGACGACAAGGGAGGTCCGGCATGATGCGCCGTATCGACCTGGTCGGCTTCGCGGCCGGCGCCATCGCCGCCCACCCGATGCGCAGCGCCCTCACCTCGCTGGGCGTGGTCATCGGCGTCGCCGCCGTGGTCATGATGACCTCCATCGGCCTGGGCGCGCAGCAGCGCGTGACCAGCGCCATCGGCGGCCTGGGGTCAAACCTGCTGATCGTCTCGCCCGGCGCTTCGCGCGGACCGGGCGGCGGCTTCGTCAGCCAGGGCGCCGGCAGCGGCATGTCCCTGAACGACGCCGACGCCGAGGCCATCGGCGAGCAGATCGAGGGCGTCGTCGCCTCCGCCCCCGCCGTCAGGGGCGGCGCCCAGCTTGCCGCCGAGGGCGCAAACTGGAGCACCCGGGTCGAGGGCGTGACCCCCGACTATCTCATCGCCCGCGACCTGACGATCGCCAGCGGCCGCATGTTCGACGAGAACGAGGCGCGGCAGGGCCGCAAGGTCATCGTCATCGGCCAGACCATCGTCACCGAGCTGTTCGGCGAAGGCGTCGATCCGATCGGCCGGCGCATCCGGGTCGGCGCCGTCCCCTTCGAGGTCATCGGCGTGCTGGCCTCCAAGGGCCAGAGCGGCTTTGGCCAGGACCAGGACGACATCGTGCTCGGCCCGCTGCCGGCGGTGCGCTCGCGTATCGTCGGCCGCCGGGTGCGGGGCGACAACGTCCAGACCATCTATGTGAAGGCCGCCACGGCCGACGACCTGGTCCGCGTCCAGGAGGACCTCTCCAACCTGCTGCGCGAGCGCCACCGCATCCGCCCCGGCCAGGACGACGACTTCAGCGTCCAGAACATGGCCTCGATCATGGAGGCCATGCAGGCCTCGGTGAAGACCTTCACCGGCCTGCTCGCCGCCGTCGCCGCCGTGTCGCTGGTGGTCGGCGGGGTCGGGATCATGAACATCATGCTGGTGGCGGTGACCGAGCGAACCCGCGAAATCGGACTCCGGATGGCGCTGGGCGCGCGCCGTATCGACGTGCTGCTCCAGTTCGCGCTGGAGGCCATGACCCTGTCGGTGATCGGCGGCGCCATCGGCCTGGTGATCGGCGTCGGGGGCGGAGCCCTGATGGCCAGGCTGGGCGACTGGCCTGTGGCCATCGCCGCCTGGTCGATCCCGGTGTCGCTGGGCTTCTCGCTGCTGGTCGGGCTGGTGTTCGGCGCCTATCCGAGTTGGCGCGCGGCGAGGCTGGACCCGATCGAGGCGCTGCGGCGGGAGTAGTAGCTAGAGGCCATATCGAGCCGGATTTGCCAGCACCATATCGACGGTTTCTTTGGAAGGCTCGTCGCCCAGGTCAACGCTCTTGAGGATGGCCACCATCGCTGCGCGATCGCGTGCGCGCTGAGTAGCACACAGCCCCGCTAACGACGCGGAGGAATCCCCGTCACCGGAAATCGCGTTGCATCATCGGTCCAGGGGTTGAACACCGACGCGCCGGTTTCGGCGACATCCCGCACGTTCCGGGTCGCCAGATGCAGATCGTGCTCGAGCGCGGTCGCGGCCAGCAAGCTATCGACCACGGACGGCGCGCGACCTGTAGTCCTCAGGATGGCGCCCGACAGACGCCCCCAGCGCCGCACGATGCGGTCCTCCAGCGGCAGCACGCGACCCACAAACCGCGCCTCCAGCATGGCCAGGGCAATGACGTGGCGAGGTCGTGCCGGATGATCGTCGGGGAGGTTGTGGATACCCTTGTCGATCTCCGCGAGCGTGAGGGTGCTGATAAACAGCCGATGCTCGTCCTGCGTCGCCGTCCAGGCCTTCACGCTTGGAGCACCGTTCGCCGCCATCAGCGACGCGATGACGTTCGTGTCGAGCAGCCAGCCGATCACAGGTCGACATCCCGCCCGGTATCCTCCTGCCGCGTCAGGTCCAGGTCATCCAGTCCCAGCCCTTCAAGGAACTGAACGAGAGGCAGCTGCTCCGAGGACGGCAACAGTCGGTCGAGTTCAGCCGCATCGATGACCACGACCGCCGGCTCGCCGCGCAAGGTCACCCGTTGCGGCCCAATCGATTGCGCCCGTCGCACAACCTCGCTGAAGCGCGCCTTGGCGTCCTCGAGTTTCCAAACGCTGCCGTCAGCTTCCGAGAAGCCACGCAATGGGGTCTGCTTCCTGGCCACGCCATTCTCCTGACTAGCTGGTCAGACGATAGCATGAATGCCGTAGTCGAGTCAGTATGAGGGGTCCCCTCCTGAGGGGGATGCGCTCGCCGGATTATGACGTCGTTCTGGCGCGGCCGGTGGTCGCCCCCTGCCTGGACATGTTACCCCTCAGTCTCATTCCGTCGGCGGTGATGGATAGGCTACAGGGACCCCATGGACGACGCCACGCCCCTGCCCTCGCCCGTTCGCCGCAAGCCGCGGGTGGATCATGACGCCCGGCGGGCGGAGTACGTCTCCGTCGCCGCCAGGGTGCTGCTGGACAAGGGCCTGCACGCCGCCACCATGCGCGACATCGCCGAGGCGGCGGGGGCGTCCAAAGTGCTGTTCTACCGCCTGTTTCCGTCCCGCGAGGCCTTGGTCGAGGCGGTGTTCGAGCGGGTCGAGAACGAAATCCGCCACGCCCACGACCAGCCCTGGGAGGGCTACGGCTCCCTCGTGCGCCACGTGCTGGCTGCCGCGCGCAAGGAGCCCGCGCCCTTCCTGCTGGTGTTCAAGAACATCCGCTCGGGCGGCCTCGATTGGGAGGACCGTCTGCGCGTGATCCTCGCCCAGGTGTCGATGCCGCTCTTCACGCCCGGCGACCAGGCGCCGGAGGGCGCGGACCGACGCGCCATTCAGGCCTCGGGCGCCATGTTCGGCCTGTTCGTCGACAGCATGATCACCTGGCTGGAAGACCGCGATGGACTGACCGACGAGGAGCGCATCCGCTGGTGGGGCCGGATCGTGCGGGCCTGGCGCGAGGCGGCCCGCGAAGCCTTCCGGCTGGATTGACAGACGCGGTCCGGCGCTGTTCCTGAAGAGCAATCATAAAGCCAAGAGGAACGCGCCGTGATCCCCGGACTGATGCAGGACGTCCCGCTTCTGACGACCAACATCCTGACCCATGCCGAGGTGGCCCACGGCCGCGTCGAGATCGTTTCCCGAACCGTCGAGGGTCGCGTCCATCGCTACGACTACGCGGGCCTGGCGCGGCGCACCCGCCAGCTGGCCCGCGCGCTGCAGGGCCTTGGGGTCAAGAGCGGCGACCGCATCGCCAGCCTGGCCTGGAACACCCACCGGCACCTGGAGCTGTTTTACGGCGTCCCGGGGCTGGGCGCGGTGCTCAACACGGTCAATCCGCGGCTGTTCGACGACCAGATCGTCTATGTGCTGGAGCACGCCGAGAGCACCGTCCTCTTCTACGACCGCACCTTCGCCCCGCTGGTCGAGCGGCTGGCGGACCGGTTCACGACCGTGAAGACCTTCGTGCTGATGTCGGACGAAGCCCAGCACGACGCCGGCGCGGTCGGGGCGCTGAACTACGAGACCCTGATCGGGGCGGAGAGCGGCGCGGCCTTCGACTGGCCCAGCTTCGACGAGAACGCCGGCGCCTTCCTCTGCTACACCTCCGGCACCACGGGCGATCCCAAGGGCGTGCTCTACAGCCACCGGGCGGTGGTGCTGCACGGCATGGCGGCGGGACTGTCGAGCGCCTTCGGCCTGACCGCCTTCGACGTGGTCATGCCCTGCTCCTCGCTCTACCACGCCACCGCCTGGGGCCTGCCGTTCATCGCGCCGATCAACGGCTGCAAGATCGTGCTGCCGGCCGAGAAGATGGACGGCGCGTCGCTGCAGGAGCTGATCGTCGGCGAAGGCGTCACCTTTACCGGCGGCGTGCCGACCATCTGGACCATGTACCTCGACTGGCTCGACCAGAACGGCCAGGGCGTGGGGGATCTCAAGCGCGTCATCATCGGCGGCTCGGCGGTGCCCAGGGCCATGGCCGAGACCTTCAAGGTCAGGCACGGCGTCCAGGTGATGCAGATCTGGGGCATGACCGAGACCTGCCCGCTGGGCGTCGTCGCCACGGCGACGCCCTCGATCACGGCGCTGGGCGAGGCCGAAGTCGACGAGATCATCTGGACCCGCCAGGGCCGGCTGCAGTTCGGCATCGAGCTGAAGGTGGTGGACGACGACGGCAACGAGTGCCCGCGCGACGGCGAGACCAGCGGCGCCCTGATGGTGCGCGGCCCCTGGGTGGTGAAGCGCTACTTCCGCAAGGACGAGGACGCCGCCGGCGACGACGGCTGGTTCGACACCGGCGACATCGCCACCCTCGACGAACACGGCTTCATGCGCATTACCGACCGGGCCAAGGACGTCATCAAGACCGGCGGGGAGTGGATCAGCTCCATCGACCTGGAGAACATCGCCGTCGCCTGCCCGGGCGTGAAGATCGCCGCCGTGGTCGGCATCCCCCACCCCAAGTGGGAGGAACGCCCCCTGCTGGTCATCGAGACCCACGAGGGGCGGACGGTCACGAAGGAAGACGTGCTCGGCTTCCTGCAGGGCAAGATCGTCAAATGGTGGACGCCGGACGACGTGGTCTTCGCGCCGGTGCCGCTGACCGCGACCGGCAAGATCGACAAGAAGACGCTGCGCAAGGCGTGGAATGAGCATCTGATGGGGTGAGGCTGTGCGTCCTTCGCGACGCTCGCCCAGGAACTCGCTCCTCAGGATGACGAGCTCAGTTGGAGTTCGCACCCCTTCGTCATGGTGAGGAGCCGGCCCTTCAGCCGGCGTCGCGAACCACGCAGGGCATAGCCCCCGCGTCCTACAGCACCTGCGTCGCTGTGCCGGCCACCACGTACCAGGTCACCAGCAGGCCGCAGATCAGCGCCCCGGGGACTGCGCTGCCTGTCCGCCGCCAGGTGAAGGTGGCGATCACCGCCACGGCGGCCAGCAGCGGGACGAACTGGATGGCGACCACGGTGCTCAGCGGATCAAAGCCCGTCACCAGACGCCCCGTCGCGAACAGCAGACCGTAGATGACCGCCAGCATCAGCGCAAAGCCGCCTGCCATCGCCGTCACCGCCCAGCCGTACTGCGCCCCGGCCCCGTCGCCCTGCACGGTCAGTCGCGACAGGCCCCGCAGCGCCACAAGGAAGAACAGCGTCAGCGGCAACACATAGACCAGCGCCGTCATCGCCTGGTGCGGGCTGAACAGCTTCAGCGCCACCACCCAGAACCGGAAGTCGACGGTGAACAGCCGGTCGACGACCAGCAGCGACAGGTAGCCGACGCCGACCGTGGCGACCGCCGCCAGCGCCGCCGGCAGCCAGCGCGGCCGGGGCGCCTCGCCCTTGTGGCGGCTGAACAGCCCGATCAGCAGGGCCAGCACCAGGTTGACCAGCGCCCAGACCATCACCTGGTTGCTGATCGTCTGTTTGAACAGTCCCGACGGCGGCATCAGCAGCGTCACGGCGATGAAGGCCGGGAAGAAGGTGATCACCGGCACGAGGGCGGTGAGCGCCAGCATCACCAACCAACCAAAGGTCCGCCGCTCACGCGCCGGGTGGGCCGGCTGGTGGAGCGACGACAGCACAGTCAGGCGCAGTAGAAGGTCGAAAGTCCCGAGCAGCAGGACGACGAAGCCGACCAGCGCGAGGCCCGTGCCGACCTCCTTCCAGAACCAGATCTGGTCGCCCGCCGGACGCGGCGTGCCGCCCTTCAGCGTGCGGGAGAACCAGTCGAGACTGTGGCCGATGGCCCGGTGGGAGATGTGGTCGCCCGGGTGGGTCACCGGCGGGTCATGGAGCACGCGGGCCGTGCCGGCGCTCATGTCGCCATACAGGCGGCCCGGCTCGATGGCCTCGTTTGCGCCGAACAGCGCCTTGGCCTTGGGACTAGACCCGACATCGGCGGCGTTATCGACGCCCCACATGAACTTGCCGAACTCGTCATAGCGGCTGAACACCAGCGCCAGGTTGCGCGGCCAGGTCGGCGTGCCCTCAGCCGCGAACGGCGCGCCGGTCGAGGAGCCCTGCAGCACCACGGCGCGATAGGCGTCGGGCATGGCGGCGGCGGCGGCCAGCACCGTCCAGCCGCCCATGCTGTGGCCCTCGAGACCGATGTTGGCGGCGTCCACCATCGGCTGGCGGCGCAGGAAGGCCAATCCGTCGGGGCCGCCAAAGCCGTGGGAAAAGGCCGGTCCGCCGCTGTAGCCGTGGCCGGTCTGGTCCAGCGCCAGCACGACATAGCCGCGCCGCGCGAACTCGATGGCGAAGCCGCTCTGGGTTTCGCGGCTGTTGATGTAGCCGTGGACGGCGAGCACGCCCGGCGCCGGCGTTTCGGGGGTCGCGTTCGGCGGAAGATAGAGCAGGCCGCTCATGGTCACGCCGCTCTCGCCCAGGAAGCGTACGTCGCGGATCTTGATCCCGCCGCTGGTCTGGATCGCGCTCGCCAGAGCCGCCCCGCCCAGGATCAGCGCCCAGCCGGCCAGAAACAGCAGCCACCCTTTTCGCATCGTCGTTCCCCGCCCCGCCGCGCGGCGCATCGCCGTCACGGTCATTGCGCCGGGAGCATCCGCCACATGAGGCCGTTCGACAACCTGTCGCCGGCCGGCAAACGCCGGTCAGGCGAACCGGCCCTTCAGCGGCAGGCCAGGGTCATCCGCCGCACGAAACCGGCCCGCTGAGCGGTCAAACCGCCCGGCGCCCCGATGGCCGACGGGCCGCGCCCCCGAACGACAGGCCGCGACGACGAATTCCGCGTCCGCCGCGCATTGCGAAGCGCCCGCCACTTGGATATGAGAAGCGTCCCGCGACGCGGGGGTCCAGGAGACGTGCCCGAGTGGCCGAAGGGACTCGTTTGCTAAATGAGCGTACCCCAAAAGGGTACCGTGGGTTCGAATCCCACCGTCTCCGCCACCCCGCCCACTATCGACTTGATTTCATTAATTGAAGTTTCACCTCTGGAGAGGCGCCCCAACTGGCGCCCCGCTGCGCCAGCAGTTCCTTCACGTCCCGAAGGCTCAGGATGAACCGGAAATACAGGCACACCGCATGCCGGATCACGTCCGGCGGGAACCGGTGAGGCGCGCGCCATGACTCCTGGGGGGTGGCGATGTCGGCTGACAGACATGTCCGGGGCATGTATCGAGGGGCAAAGCACATGAGCGAACCGATCACGCATCAGGGCGAGTTCGAGACCTACACCGAGGGGGTCTCGTCGAAGTCGCGGCCGCCCGCCCTGATCTGGACGCTCCGGCTTGTCGGCATGGCGGCCGCCCTGGCGGTCTGGTCATTGCTGGGAGGATCGCAAGGCCTGAGCATGGACGCGCGGATCGTCGCCGCCGTCGCCACCCTTATGGCGATCTGGTGGATCACGGAGGCGATCCCGCTGGCCATGACCTCCTTGCTGCCAATCGTGCTGTTCCCCTTGTTGACGGAACGCTCGATCGGCGAAACCACCGCCCCTTACGCCAATCCGGTGATCTTCCTCTTCCTGGGCGGCTTCCTGATCGCGATTGCGATGGAGAAATGGAACCTGCATCGACGGATGGCGCTGCTGACCATCGCCCGCGTCGGCTACAAGCCAACCCGGATCGTTCTGGGCCTTATGCTGGCCACCGGCTTCCTCTCCATGTGGGTGTCGAATACGGCGACAACCCTGATGATGTTGCCGATCGGACTGTCGGTCCTGACCCTGGTCACCGATCGCTTCGCTGCGGCGAAGGCCGAGGCGGCCGCTGCCTCTGGCCGAGAACAGGGCGCAGCTGGCGAAACACGGGATGACAACCTCGGCCGGTTCGGGGTCTGCCTCACTCTCAGCATCGCCTGGGCGGCGACCATGGGAGGGCTGGGCACCCTGCTCGGATCGCCTCCGAACGCCATCGTCGCGGGCTATGCAGCCGAAGAGCTCGGCCGCACCATCGGCTTCCTCGAATGGATGATTGTCGGCGCCCCGCTTGGCCTGACCTTCATCCTGCTCGGCTGGCTGTTGATGACCCGGGTTCTCTATCGTTTCAAACTGGACGAAATTCCGGGTGGTCAGCAGATGATCGAAGGCGAGATCCGCAAACTGGGACGCATGAGCCAGGGCGAGAAAATGGTTCTCGTCGTGTTCGGTTCGGCGGCGTTTCTCTGGGTCGTGCCCGGCTTGCTCGAAAGCGTCCCCGGGCTGGGCGGACGCTTGGGCTTGCTGGGTGAACTGGATGACGCCGCCATCGCCATCGCCGCCGGTGGCGCCCTGTTCCTGCTGCCCGGACGCGGCGGTCGCGAGATGGTGCTGAACTGGAAGGACGCCGAGAACGGCTTGCCGTGGGGGGTGTTGCTCCTGTTCGGCGGAGGCCTCAGCCTGGCCGCCGCGGTAGCCGGCACCGGCCTGGACGCCTGGCTGGGACAACAGGTCACCGGCCTCGGCGCCCTACCCATCGTGCTGCTGGTCGCCGCGGTCGTGACGATCGTGTTGTTCCTGACCGAGATCACCAGCAACACGGCGACCGCCGCCACATTCATACCCGTGCTGGGCGGGGTGGCGGTCGGCATCGGGGCCGATCCGATGACGCTTCTCATCCCGGCCGCCCTCGCCGCCACCTGCGCTTTCATGCTGCCCGTAGGAACGCCCCCGAACGCGATTGTCTTCAGTTCGAGGGCCGTGACCATGGCCCAGATGGCGCGCGGCGGCTTCGTACTCAACATCGTCGGCATCGTATTGATCACGACGTTTTGCTACGCACTTGGAGGCATAGCCTTCGGCCTTCGCTTCTGACGGCGCGCCAGAGACACATCCGCTTGACGCCGATCTGGGCGGCCATTTCGTCCAGAATGCCAACGACCGGTCGGCGTCGGTCGTGACCGGCGGAGGTCGCGGGCAACAACCGGCCGAACTTCAGGGTCCGACACCGGATCGTCTCGTCGCTGACCTCGACGACCCGCTGCGCAAGCAGGTTCCCGACGTCCCGAAGGCTCAGGGTGAACCGGACCTGCAGCCAGACCGCATGTCGGATCACCTCCGGCGGCAACCGGCGACACTTCCAGGAAATCGGTTCCGCCGCAGCGTCCGTCTCCGCCACCCCCGTCCCGTCCGCGACGACATTGTCACAAACATGCGGTAACCCGCCCCAGGTCTCTGGAGTTGCTCGCCATGTCTCTGTCCCGTCGCGGCTTTGTCGGCGTTTCCGCCGCCGCTTTGGCCTTCGCCGGGCTCGCCCGCGCCCAGGCTGTTTCGCAGGACACCTACCGGAACGAGGTCGAGGGCTACGGGCCGCTGAAGGCCGATCCGTTCGGCGTGCTCGACCTGCCGGAGGGCTTCTCCTACAGCATCGTCTCCCAGGCTGGCGACGAGATGAGCGACGGCCTGCTCGTGCCCTACAAGTTCGACGGCATGGGCAGCTTCGCTCTGGGCGAGGACCGGGTTGTCCTGGTCCGCAACCATGAGCTCAAGGCGGGAGACCTCAACCACGGCCCGACCGGGGTAAGGGGTCGCCGCGCCGACAAGCTGGACGTCAGCAAGGCGTTCGATCTCGACGCGGCCGGACGCGCCCTGCCCGGCGGCACGACCACGCTGGTCTACAACCTGCGCACCCGGCAACTGGAACGGGAGCACCTCAGCCTGATCGGTACGGCGGTGAACTGCGCCGGCGGGATCACCCCCTGGGGGTCATGGTTGAGCTGCGAGGAAAACACCGCCCGCGCCGGCAAGGGTGGAAGCAAGGACCACGGCTGGGCCTTCGAGGTTCCGGCCTCGGCCAGGGGCCTGGTCGATCCCGTGCCGCTGAAGGCGATGGGCCGCTTCAAGCGCGAGGCCGCCTGCGTCGATCCGGGCACCGGCATCGTCTACATGACCGAGGATACCGCCGACAGTCTGCTCTACCGCTTCATTCCGGATGTACCGGGCGAACTGGTCAAGGGCGGCAGGCTCCAGGCCCTGGGTTTCGCCGACGCGCCGGAAGGCTGCGACACGCGCAACTGGAAGGGCGCGACCGGCATGGTTCCAGGCGCGTGGCGCGACGCCCGCTGGATCGACCTGGACGATCCCGAAAGCCCCGAGGACGACCTGCGCCTGCGCGGCGCCAAGGCCGGCGCGGCGGTCTTCGCCCGCGGCGAAGGCATCTTCTGGGGGACGGGCGAGCTGTACTTCACCTGCACCTCCGGCGGGGCCAGGAACCTCGGCCAGATCATGCGGTACGTCCCCGGGGCCCGCGAAGGCCAGTCGGACGAAGCGACCGCGCCGGGCAAGGCGCAGCTGTTCCTGGAGTCCACCGACGCCGCGGTGCTCGACTATGCGGACAACATCGCCATCGCGCCCTGGGGCCACCTCATCGTCTGCGAGGACCGCTACTCGGACAGCAAGCGCAACCACCTCAAGGGGGTCACGCCCGAGGGCAAGGTCTATACGATCGGGCGCAACATGTTCCGCGAGAACGCCGAGCTGGCCGGTGTGTGCTTCTCGCCTGACGGTTCGACCCTGTTCGTCAACATCTACTGGCCCGGGATCACCCTGGCGGTGACGGGCCCGTGGGCGTCGCTCAAGGCTTGAGCGTGCTTCTCGCCGGCCCTGCCCTGATCGCGCCCGCGGTCGCGGCCCTGCTGGGGCTTGCGGCGGCCGCGGCTTCCGTGCGCCTGCCGGCGACCGGCGCGGCGCCGGCCCTCCCCTGGCGACGCGCTGCGGCCATGAGCCTGGCCGCCCTGGGGCTCGGCGCCTGGGCCGCTTTGGCGCTGCCGTGGCCAGTCTCGATCGTTGGCGCGATGTTCGCCGTGGCGCTGCTGCTGATCGCGGTGATCGACGCGGAGCATTTCTGGCTGCCGAACATTCTGACCCTGCCGCTGGGCGCGGCGGGACTGGCCGCCAGCGCCTTCATCGGCCCCGGCAGTTTCGTCGACCATCTGCTCGGAGCTGTCATCGGCTTCGCGGCGCTCGCCGGCCTGGCCGCCCTCTACAAGCGACTGCGCGGGCGGGACGGGCTCGGCGGCGGCGATGCGCGCCTGCTGGCCGCCATCGGCGCCTGGGTCGGCTGGGCCGGACTGCCGAGCGTGGTGGTCTGGGCCTCCCTCGCCGGCCTCAGCTGGGTGCTGGCCCGCGTCCTGGCGCGGCGGGCGCCGAGCCTGGACACCGCCCTGCCCTACGGAACCTATCTGGCCATCGGCGCCTGGCTGACCTGGCTCTACGGACCGCTCGGCCGCGCCGGCTGGTAGCCTGTTCTAGGGCTGGCAGCCGACCATGCCGGCGACCGGGATGACGGTCTCCCAGCCTTTGGCGTCACGGTATTCCAGCGAACCCGTCGGAATGACCGCGCCGCCGACCAGGCCGCTGCGGGCGTCCATCTGGATCGTCATCGTCAGGGTGATCCCCTCGCCTTCGTAGCGTTGCATCGGCGCATGGCCATAGGCGCTCTCCCCCTCGGCGGCGGTGCGCGGCAGGTCCACACTACGGCCATTGATCCGGATACGCGCCACCGCCGGATCCTGCAGCGCCATGAACACCCGCCGGGGCGGCGTGGTGCGGGCCCACAGGAACAACGCGCACTGACCGCTGGCCAGGGTCTGGGTCGGCAACGCCTCCAGTGGCAGCCCGCCGGTCCGCGCCGGCGCGGCTTCCGCCAGCGCAGGAGACGCCGCCCCGAGGCTGACCGCCACGCAAGCTCCGCCGATAGCCCCGAGCCATCGCGTCTTCATGCCAATTTCCCTTCACTGGTCCGGCTGTATCCGCCGGGGACGCTGGTGAACCCCTCGGCCGCGAGCATCGCGCCGAACGCCGGGTCCGTGGTCTTGACCGTCGCTTCGAGGCTGTAGCGACCATCGGCCCGCAACCTGACCACCAGGTCAAGCGCCATGCCTTCGGCGGTCCCTGCGAGCGGAAGCGCCAGGACCGCGCCCTGGCAGACGGGGCGGCCGCGCAGCGCGACAGGATTGGCGCCCAGGCCATGGACCACCGCCGCGATGTCGCCCGCCGCTTCACGGCAAGCGCCGTCGTCGAACACAGCGGTCACCTCGCGGGCAGTCAGGTCGCCGGTCAGCGAGCCGGACAGGCCCAGCGCCGTGAGCGGCAGCGAACCGGTGAATCCCTCGACGCCCGGCGACCGGCGGGTGAGCGCGATGCGCCCCGCCCCCTTCACGTCGCCGCCGGCGGCCCTGATCGTGATCTTGGTCTGGCCGGTCAGCAGGGCCAGCGGGTCGAGCCCCACCGAGAGGTCTCCGAGCGTCAGGGGGCCAAGCCCCGCACGGCGGACTTCGCCCCGCCAGATCGTCCCCCGGGCCTTGGCGAAGGACAGTTGCTTTCCGGCTGCCAGCCCGACGGCGAGCGGCGTGGTCAGCGGGAGCGCCGCCAGAAGCGCGACGAGGAAAATGAGCAGCAGGGTGCGGTTGGTCATGACCCGGTCCGTTCGAAAGTGACCTCGACCGCCAGGCTGCTGGCATCGGCCTTGGCCGCGCTCATTCCGACTACAGAAGCGCCGTGGCCGCTCCGCAGGCCGCTGATCCACTGCATGAGGATGCGCGGCTGGACGGCGGCGATCCAGACGGTCAGCCGGCCGTCGGCCTCCTCGCGCCGCCGCTCGATGACGATGCCGGAGGCGGCGGCGGCGACGTCGACCACGCCGGCCAGGCCGCGACCGGCGGCTTGCGTGGCTCCTGGCGTCGCGCCGCCCCGGGCCAGCGCATTGACGGCGGCCAGGTCGGCGGCGGCGGCCTGACGCTCGGCGCGAGCCCAGCCGCCAGCCATATTCAGGGGCGCGAGCACACCGAACCAGAGCAGAAGGCCGGCGAGAACGACGCCCAGCCCGCCGAGCATCACGCGTTCGCGGGGCGAGCGCAGGGACCAGAAGTCGTGGGCGGTCTGCAGCAGACTCATGGCTGCCTCCTGACGCTAATGTCACTGGTGATCCGGCCGCCCTCGGTGACCGTGCTGTCGGCGGTGATCAGCAGCCCGACCCGGCCGCCGGCGGCGATCAGTTGGTCCATGTCCGAATAGTTGCCGTAGGACAGGCCCACGTTCAGCCCGGCCGGCCCGTAGACCAGGCTGTCGATCTGGGCCCCCGGTGTGCGCTCGATCGCGGTGAACAGGTCGGCGGACAGGTCGGCGAAGCGGTCGGCGGTCTGTTGCTCGGCCAGCTTCGTCCGCACAGTCTCGATGTCGGATCCGGCCGGGATGGCCCTGGGCCAGACGGCGCGCGCGCCGGCGATGGAGCGGCTCTCGGCCTGCTGCGCGGCGATGAGATCCACACCGATCCGCGCGACGCTCAGCACCACCGGAGACGCCAGCAGCACCAGCGCGAGGATGACCATACGCCGGACGTTTCCGACGGCGGGTTGTTCGGAGCGCGGGCCGAAGACCCCCTGCAGCAGGTTGATCTCCGGCGAAACGGCCGCGCGGGTCAGCATCGGCTCCAGCTCACCAAGCGCCAGCATCCGGCGCGGTCGGTCGCCGAGCACCGCTTCGGCGAGCGTGCGCTCGGCCGCGAAGGCCAGGCCCTGCCCCCGGACCGCGAGCATGTCGCCGAAGCCCGCGACGATCGTCCGCCCCTCGTCATCGGGCCGCAGCATCAGATAGTCGGGCGTGATCGAGACCGGATAGACGCCGCGCGCCGCCGCCGCATCGAGCCAGCCCTGCACCCGCGAGACGCTGGTGATGGCGGCCAGTCGCTGGCCGCCGGCGTCGCTGCCGCCCACGCTGATGTGCAGGTCTCCGCCCTCGTCGGCGATGTCGTCCTGCAGCAGGAAGGCGACCGCCGATCGGGCCTGGCGGTCGTTGCGATCCGGCAGGTCCAGCCACCGGGCCACGACATCCGCGCCGGGCACGACCAGGCGGTCGATGACCGGCGTCTCCGGCGGCGCGGCGTCAGGCTGCAGAACGCCGCGCTGAAGCACGGCGCCCGCTTCCGAAATCGTCAGGCAGGGCCAAGGCTGGTCCGGCGTTGAAAGGAAAACAAGGCGTGTCGGGGTCATTCGTCGCGGGTCCAGCGGCGCGCCGCGAGTTTCACCGCCCCCGAGGCGTCGACCTCGAGCAGGGTGTTGAGCGTGGCGGATGAGCCGGCGAAGGTGACGTCGGCGTCGAGGGAGAAGAAGCGGGTCCGCAGAGCGACCTGGTCGCGCGCGGTCTCCTCGGGGACCTGGTCCACGAGGATGGGATCGTTCCAGAAGGCGTGCAGGCTGTCCCAGCCGTCGGCCGGACGTTTTTCGAGCAGTCGGGCGCCGGCCTCGGCGGGAATGGCGCCCAGCGTCAGCATGGTGATCAGCACCGACCGGTCCGGCGACAGCGTATTGACGTTGATCGGCGACAGGTCCGTGGTCGGCGGGGCGCAGACGAAGGGACGCAGGCGATCATAGACGTCGGGCGTGAAGCCGCGCACCGCCCGCAGTTCGCTGACCTCCGCCAGCATGGCGCCGCCGGTGCGATAGGCCGGGGTGGCGCGGGCGTAGTCCTGATCCTCGGCGCCGCCCATGCTGATATCGTCGCTGTCGATCCAGTCGGCGAGATTGTCGGCCAGGGTTTGACCCCGGCCGGACGGGATGCCCAGGGCGCCGAGCAGGACCACGAACTGCCGCACGCCCAGTTCGCGCCGGATCAGGCGGACGCCGCGGCCCTCGGTGACGCTGTTCAGGTTGAAGCAGCCGGTGGCGTCGGTGATCCGGCCGGTCATCACGCCGTTCTCGATCGGAAACTGAAAGGTCCGGCCGTTCCATTCCCCCTTCAGCGTCGTACGGGCTGAATCAAGCCGGGACAGTCGGGCGATCCGCGCTCGGGCCAGCTCCTCGGCGCCCAGCGCGTACAGCTGCGCCTGGTCCCGGCCGGTCGCGTTGGCGGTGCGGCGCACGCCGAACCGGATATCGTCCAGCACGCCGACGGCGATGATCGACATCACCGCCACCAGCAGCAGCACGGTCAGCAGGGCGGCGCCTCTTTCGTCGGCGCGCCTCATCGCAGGCTCCCCGGCGTCAGCAGCACCTGCTCGAAGCGACCAAGGCCCTCGACCCGGAAGGCGATCCGCACGGCCTGGGGCAGTTCAGCGTTCGGCGCCGCCGTCCAGGTCGGCGACCAGGCGCCGCGGTACAGGTAGGTGACCTGCAGCTGGTCGACACCCTCCAGCAACACCTGCGGGGCGCCCGCCGGCGCGCCATCCAGGGCCGCGCGGGTTATGCGCTCGAACCTGCCGTCGGACAGGCGATAGTCGACCCGCTGCACGGACGGCCGTTGCGCTGCGCCCGGGTTCTCCCAGCCGTGCCGCACCAGCATCATGAACGGCGCGCCGTCGGTCGGCTGGCGGCCGATGAAGGCGCCGGCCGCCTGCACGCCTGCGGCGTCGCGGGTCCGGCGGGTCGACAGCTGGCCAAGGTCGGCCTTGAGCAGGATGCGCGTTCGCTGGAAGGCGCCGAGCTGGTCCATGCGCGAGCGCACCGCCGTCTGGCCGTCCAGGGTCGAGCCCATGACCAGGGCGCCGGCGGCGGAGACCAGGCCGAAGACGAACAGCGCCGCCAGCATCTCGACGAGGGTGAAGCCCTTCATCGGCGCCCCCGGAAGGCGGTCGCCTCGGCCAGGGTGCGTTTGTCGTCCGGACGGCCGACGACGACATCGATGCGCAGGACCTCCGGGTCGCTCGTCCGGCTGACCTTGCGGGCCCAGCGCCAGGGCCGGTCGCCAGCCTGGTCCACGCCCGCCGACTCGCCGATCGGCGGCCAGTCGATCAGGGACTCTGCGATACGGTTGTCGGCCACCACGCCGGCCATGACCTTCGCCTCGATGGCGGCGGCGGTCCGGGTGTTCTCTCCGGAGACATTGACGAGCGCCAGCGCCGCGATGCTGAACACAGACATCGCCACCAGCACCTCGATGAGGGTGAACCCCTGCTCAGCGCGCTGTCGCGTCATCGATCCTGACATTTCCCGCTGTATCGACGGTCACCCGGCTGCTGAGCCGTCCGCGCGTGATCACGAAGTCCGCCGGCGTGGCGACGCCCGCCGGATCAAAGGCCACGCGGTCAACGAGATCGGCGGCCGACATCTGCGTATCCGAGGACCACGCCACCGCGCGGAACGGCCCGTCCTCCAGCGGCGTCCAGCCCCGCGGGCCACCGACCCGGAAGTCGTAGCCGCCGGGCGACACCGTCACCTCGACCGTGCGATTGGTCATCAGGGCCTCGTCGCGGGCCCGCACCAGACGCGCGGCGAAACGCTCCGCCTCCTGCGCGCCCGAGGGACGACCGTCGGTCATCGACAGGACGACGACGGTCGCCAGCAGACCGATGATGGCCAGCACCACCATCAGCTCGGTCAGGGTGAAGCCGGCCTCGCGGCGGCGTTCACTGCCAGTTGCCGATATCGGCGTCATTCTTCTCGCCCCCCTCCCGGTCGTCGGCGCCGAAGGAGTAGATGTCGAAAGGTCCGTGCTTGCCCGGCCGCGCGTACTGATAGGGATTGCCCCAGGGATCGTCCGGCAGACGCTTGACGTAGCCGCCCTCGCGGTAGCGATCAGCCCGCGCCAGCGATGGCGGGGCCTGAACCAGGGCCTGGAGACCCTCCTCCACGGTCGGATAGGCGAAGGTGTCGAGGCGGTAGCTCTCGACCGCCTGTTCCAGCACGGCGATGTCGGCGCGCGCCTTTTCCCGCATGGCCCGGTCCTGGCTGGGCAGGACATTGATGACGACGATCGTCGCCAGCAGACCGAGGATGACGACCACCACCATCATCTCGATCAGGGTGAAGCCCGCTTCGGAACGACGGCGGGCGATCAGGGTCCGGGCCTTCATGGAGAGGGTCCTTTCTAGCCGAGGGCCAGGGAGTTGAGTTGCAGGATGGGCAGCAGGATCGAGAGCACGATGGTGGCGACCACCCCGCCCATCACCACGATGATCGCCGGCTCCAGCAGGCTGAGCGCGGCGGTGGTGAAGGTGTTGAACTCCCGCTCCAGATAGTCGGCGGCCCGGCCCAGCATCATGTCGAGGCGGGCCGAGCTTTCGCCGCTGGCGGTCATGTAGACGAGGATCGGCGGAAACACGCCGACCCGGCGCATGGCGGCCGACAGACCACCGCCCTCGCGGATGGAGTCGGCCATGGTCGTCATGGCCTCGCGCATCACGCTGTTGCGAACCGTGCGCGCCGTCATCTCCAGGCCCTGCAGCACCGGCACGCCGGCCGCGATCATGGTCGCCAGCGTGCGCGCCAGCCGGGCGGCCTGGACGTCGCGGATCAGGCGGCCGATGACGGGCATGCGCAGCAGCGCGCCATCGACGCGGCGCCGGAAAGCCGGCTGTTTCAGGCCCTGCATGAACAGCAGGGCCGAGACCGCGATGACCGCCAGAAGCACAAGGCCATGGCTGGAAAGGAAGGCCGAGATCGCCATCACCACGCGGGTGAGCATCGGCAGAGCCTGACCCATGGAGTCGAACTGGTCGACGACCTTGGGCACCACGAAGGTCATCAGGGCGACGACCACGAGGATGGCCGTGACGGCCAGCACGATCGGATAGACCAGCGCCGCGGTGACCTTGGCGGCGACCTGCTGCTGCTGTTCGTAGAGATCGGCCAGCCGCTCGAGGATGTCCGGCAGCGCGCCGGAGTTTTCGCCGGCGGCGACCATCGCGCGATAGAGCGGCGGAAACCCCGCGCCGGGCCGGCCCATGGCGTCCGACAGGCGGAACCCTTCGAGGACGCCATCGTGGACCACGGTCAGCGCGCGGGCGATGCGGGCGGAGTCGGCCTGTTGCGCCATGGTGCGCAGGGCTTCCTCAAGCGGCGTGACCGCGATGAGCGTGGCCAGCTGGCGGGTGAGGATCGACAGCACCTTGCCGTCCAGTCCGCGCGGTCCGATCAACGGCGCCCTGGGCGCGACGGCGGCCTCGGCGGCGGGCTCGATCCTGACCGGCGCAAGACGACGGCGCTTCAGACTGGCGCGCGCGGCCTCGGCGTCGACCGCGCGGACCAGCCCCTTGCGGGGACGGCCGCCGGCGTCCAGCGCGATGTAGTCAAACGCCGCCACTGACATCCGCCTCCTGGCGCGTCACCCGGATGGCCTCTTCCAGCGTCGTGGAGCCGTCGAGCACGCGAGCCCGGGCCGCCGCGGCGAGGTCGCCGGTCGCCTCGGCGCCGACCCGGGCCAGGACATCCTCGTCGGCGCTCTCGGCGATCAGGCGGCGCACGCGGTCGTCGACACGGATCGCCTCGTAGATGCCGACGCGGCCGGCGTAGCCGGTGGTGTTGCAGGCGGGGCAGCCGACCGGCCGCCAGAGCGGGCGATCGGCCTCGATGCCCAGCAGGCGCGCGGACTCCGGGTCGGCGGGAGACTGCCGGCGGCAGTCGGTGCAGAGCCGGCGGACCAGCCTCTGGGCGACGACCAGCCGAAGGGTGGAGGCCAGCAGGAAGGGCTCGATGCCCATGTCGCGCAAGCGGGTCACCGCCCCGGCGGCGTTGTTGGTGTGCACGGTCGACAGCACAAGGTGGCCGGTGAGGCTGGCCTGGACGGCGACCTGGGCCGTCTCGGTGTCGCGGATTTCACCGACCATGACCACGTCCGGGTCCTGGCGCAGGATGGCGCGCAGGCCGGCGGCGAAGGTCATGCCGACCTTGTTGTTGACCTGGGTCTGGCCGACGCCGTGGACCGCGTACTCGACCGGATCCTCGATGGTCAGGATGTTGCGGCGGGCGTCGTTGAGCAGGCCCAGGCCGGCGTAGAGGCTGGTCGTCTTGCCCGAGCCGGTCGGACCGGTGACCAGGATGATGCCGTTGGGCTCGCGCAGCGCGGCCTCGAACGCGGCGTAGACCTCCGGCGACATGCCCAGGTCCTGCAGCTTCAGGCCGGCCTGGTCCTTGTCCAGGATGCGCATGACGACGCGCTCGCCGCCCCGCGACGGCAGGGTCGAGACCCGGACATCGAAGGCGCGGCCCGCGAGGGTCAGGGAGATACGGCCGTCCTGAGGGACCCGCTTCTCGGCGATATCGAGGCGGGCCATGACCTTGACCCGCGACACCAGCATCGGCGCGACGCGGTTGGGCAGCGACAGCACCTCCTGCAGGATGCCGTCGACGCGCAGCCGCACCAGAAGCGCGGCCTCGTACGGTTCGATATGCACGTCGGAGGCGCCGCGCCGCACCGCCTCGGCGATCAGGCCGTTGATCAGGCGAATGATCGGCGCGTCATCCTGCGGATCGAGCAGGTCAGCCGTGGTCGGAAGATCCTCCAGCATGCCGTCCAGGCCGGCGCCGAACTCCAGGCCGTCGGCCGACTGAACGCCGAGGCTGGCGTCGGCGTAGATCTCCGAGATTCGCCGGTCGAAGATCGCCGTCGGCATCGACTCGACCGCGACGGGCCGACCCAGCGCGCGGCGGACCTCGATCAGGGCGCGCGGATCGGCGCCTTCGCGGAGCCCGATCCTGGGCAGATCGTCCGCTTCCAGAAGCAGGACGCTGTGCCGCCGGGCGAACGCATAGGGCAGCGCGGGCTCGGACGCTTCGACGCTCATCGCGGGCCGCCCTGGAGCTCGGTGGGCGGAAGCGGCTGGGCGGCGATCGGCGTCGCGGCGGCAGATGTCGCCGGCGGCGGCGCCACCGGCGGCAGAGCCTTCAGGTAATCCTGGACCAGGGCGTCGAGCGCATTGGCGCCCGAGCGATCCACCAGGGCCGGATCGCCGCGGATGAAGTCGTAGCGCGGCGCGGTCACGGCCTGGGCGTCGGCGGCGCTGCGGATGATCCGCGGGCGAATGAAGATCATCAGGTTGGTCCGGCCGCCGGTCCGCGCCTTGCTCTTGAACAGCCCGCCCAGCACCGGAATCTCGCTCAGACCGGGGACGGCGTTCACCGACGTCCGCTCGTTCTCGTCGAGCAGCCCGCCCAGGACGACGATCTGGCCGTCATCGACCAGCACGGTCGTCTCGAGTTCGCGCTTGTTGAGGATCAGCTCCGAGGAGCCTTCCGCCACCGGCCCGGCCACGGAGGAGACCTCCTGGCGCAGGAACAGGGTAATCCCGCCCCCGGCGTTGATCTGCGGCTTCACCTCCAGCTGGATGCCGACGTTCTGGCGCTGGATGGTGCGGAACGGGTTGTTGTTGGCGCTGCCCAGCACCTCGCCGGTGGTGATCGGCACTTCCTGGCCGACCAGGAAGGTGGCCTCCTCGTTGTCGAGGGTCAGCACCGACGGCGTCGACAGCAGCCGGGAACCGGAATCGCGACGCACGGCGTTGACGATCACGCCGAAGATCGCGCCGTTGTCCAGCTGCCCTACTCCGCCGGTCAGCAGGCCATTGGCGCCCAGCAACGAAGAGACGGCCGCGTCCCGCAGGGCGGACAGGGTCGCTGAATCCTCGGGGAGGTTCTTCTCGCCCGCGACCGCGCCGGCCAGGGCCAGGATGTTGGGCGCGGTGTTGGAGTAGTTGGTCACCGCAAAGGGCACGTCGCCCTTGCCGCCGCCGAGGATGAACTGGACGCCCAGTTCGCGGGCCGCGTTGTCGGAGACCTCGACCACGATCGCCTCAACCAGCACCTGCTCGCGCCGCACGTCCAGCTTGGTGATCACCTCGGCCAGCATGCGCTGGGTGTCGGGCGGGGCGCTGATGATCAGGGCGTTGGCCCCGGGGTAGCGGGCGATGCCCACGCGCAGACCGCCGGCCGGCTGGGCGGCGGCTTCGGCGCCCCCCCGCCCCCCCTCTCCGGACGCCGCTCCGGCGCCCGCCACCGGCAGGCCCAGCAGCTGTTGCAGCACCGGCAGCATCTGCTCGGCGTTGGCGTGCTTGAGGAAGATGACCTTGACGTCGTCGTTGGAGCGGGCCCGCAGGTCGAGGTCGGCGATCAGCGGCAACAGGCGGTCGATGGCTTCCGGTTCGCCCCGCAGCAGCACGGTGTTGCTGCCCTCCACCGCCACGACCGACACCGGACCGCGCGTCGGCTTGCCGTCGGCTCCCGACAGCGCGGTGAGGCTGGTGATGACGGCGGCGACCTCGCGGGCCGAGCTGTTGCGCAGCGTCACCGCGCGGGTGCTGGACCGGTCCTGGTCGATCTGGGTGATCAGCCCGCGGATGCGGCGCACGTTGTCGGCGTAGTCGGCGACGACCAGGGTGTTGCCCCTGGGATTGGCGATCACCTGGCCCTGGGGGCCGACCAGCGGCTTGAGAATCTCCGCCGCCGCCTGGGCGTCGATGCTGCGGAGCCGGAAGACCTGGGTTGTGAACTGACCGCCGGCCGCCGACGGCTGCCGAGCGGCGTTCTCCGACGGCTCGATCCGGTAGGCGCCCGATCCCGTCGGGACGGCGACGAAGTTGTTCGCTCGCAGCGTGGACAGGAAGACGTCGAACAGTTCGGCGCGGGTCAGGGGCCCGCTGCTGCTGACCGACACCACGCCCTTGACCCTGGGATCGATGACGAAGGTGTAGCCGGTGCTGCGCGAGACATCCTGGATGAAGGCCCGGATGTCGGCGTCCTGGACGTTAAGGGTCTGGGTCTGCGCCCGGGCGTCGGTGAGCGGCGCCGCGCAGAGGACGGCCAGCAGTGCTGCGAACGTGAAAAGTCTCACGGTTGGACCATGCTTTCGGGGACGCCGGGCTCGGCGGACGGGAAATGAAGCGTGCTGCGGACACCGCCGCGCGCCAGGACGACGTGGTCTTCGGCGACCGAGACCAGACGGACGTTCGGCGCGACCTCGTCGCCGACTGCGAACGACCGCTGAAGGCCGTCAGGCGTACCGATGATGGCCGATCCGGAGCCGCCGCCGCCGACGCGCACCCCATGGAGGCGGAAGGCCTGGGTCGTGGCTGTGGTCAAGGCCTCCGGCGCGGCGCGGAAGAACGGGTCAAAGCGCTTGAGGATGGCGAGGCGGTCCTCGCCCACAGTGTTGACAGCGGGCGCCGGGACCGGCGAGGGCGACACGGCGATCCAGCCCAGACGAGCCGTCTGGACGCCGAGCAGGACGACGATGAGGACTTCCGTCGCGACCCACAGAGAACGCTGGGGGTCAGCAACCAGACTCGACAGATCCGGCAGTCTCAAAACGGTCGCCCCTACGGTCGGATGATAGGCCGTGTCCGGAGTAGTCGGCGAACGATTCAGGTTCGTGCAGCTTTTGCGACGCGACCGTGACAGTCGGCGGAACGCGGCAGCCTGCCATGCGACACTTTCGCCGCATGGCAGGCCGATTTCAGAAGCGCGCGCTCAGGCTTACCGAAGCGCTGGTTCCCAGGTCATAGGTGTTGATCCGGATCCTGTTACCCAGTTCCTGGAACTCGTCGTACTCGGTGCCGAGCAGGTTACGCAGCTCAAGCGCAAAGCCCACTTCACGACCCCAGACGTCGAAGTCCTTACGGTAGATGAAGTCGACGAAGACGCCGGGATCCTGAAGGTAGTCAGGTTCCCGCGCCCCGGCCGCGCCGGCCCCGCGGGCGGTGATCCGCTCGCTGACGTAGTTGACGATGAACGTCGCCTGGGACCGGGCGGAGTCGTCTTCCCAGCCCAGTTGCAGGTTGGCGACGTGCTCGGAGTGGCCCTGGAGCCGGCTGCCGTCGGCGATGAAGAACGAGGCTTGTTCATCGACGCCGCCGCCGCCCTGGGTCCGGACCGTATCGCCGTCACCAACCTGCACCTCGGAGGTCGACCAGGTGTAGTTGGCCTGGACCAGCCAGCGCTTGTTGGCGATGAAGGGCGAGCCGGAGTCGGCGAACTCCCAGTACTTCTTGGCCTCAAGCTCGGCGCCGTAGATGACGGCGGCCGGTGCGTTGAGGAACGACTGCTGACGCTGGTCGCCCGTGAGCACCACGACCGATTCCACGGGGCGCTCCAGGTCCTTGTAGAAGACGCCGGCCGTCAGATACTGCTGACGGGCGAAGTACCACTCGTAGCGGGCGTCAAGGTTCAGGATCCTGGTGTCGACCAGGAACGGGTTGCCGGTGAATTCGCGGTCGCTTTCCGGGTCGACGTAGGCCTGGGGCGCCAGTTCGCGGAACTGCGGACGGCCGATGGTCTTGGACGCCCCGATGCGCAGCTGCTGGTCTTCGGCGAAGTTCCAGGTCGCGGTGAAGGCGGGCAGGAAATACTGTTCTTCCACCGTCGTGACCGGGAAGATCGCCCCGCCGAACAGGTCGCGGGGCGTGACCGACTGGGCGCCGTCCTCATAGCGGACGCCGAGCGTCGTCCTGATCAGCGGAAAGATCTCGGCATCGACCTGGGCGTAGAAGGCGTCGACGACAAGGTCGGCTTCATAGGCGCCGGCCCCGTTGGCGCCCGTCACTTCGCGCAGCTCGATCGTGTCCTTGTTGAGGTTGAAATCCGAGAACAGGAAATCGACGCGCATCAGGCGCTGGTTGTCGGTCAGGCCGCTGACGGCCGCCAGCTGCAGGTCGTGGCGGACCGCCTCGCGGCGGCTGTCGGTGCGGGAGAAACCAAAGGTGAAGACGGCCTCGCGCGAATTCGACAGCGGCAGGGTGTAGCTGATGTCCGCGCCGCCCGAGATCACATCCTCGTCCAGCTCGCTGAAGGAGATGAGGTTGAACGGGTTGTGGATGAAATCCCCGGCGGCGTTCTGACCGTACTGGAAGCGGCTCTCATAGGGGGCGTCGCGTGAGGTGGTGGCGTAGTTGGCCCGCCAGTTGAGCTCCAGCGCCCCTTCCAGGAAGAAATGCTCGCCGCTGAGCTGCGAGGAGAACAGCTGCCGGACGAACCACTCCGTATAATCGTCGCGGATGACCGCGCCGCCGGCGCCCAGGTCGGGACCGGCGCTGATGCGGGCTTCCTTGGTGGTGTTGCGAACGTAGAAGTTCGTCCACTTCAGTTCGTGGTCGGGATTGGACAGCGACAGGCCGGCCAACAGGTTCAGCTGGACGTCGTTCTGGGTCGACTCGAACGCCTTGCTCGTCTCGGCGACGATGACGTCGCCGGAGAAGCGCGCTTCTTCCTGGAAGCCCTTGCGGGTCTTCCAACTGTTGCCGTAACCGGCCACGGCGAACAGGCCGAGCGTGCCGATCGAGCTGTCGCTGGACAGGCCCCCGGCGAGTTCGAAGCTGAAGTTCACCGGGATCGTGTCCTGCTGCAGGAGGCGCAGCGGAGCGTTGACCAGCGCCCGACCCATGGCCGACAGTTCGTCGGTGGTGAAGTTGCTGCGGTTGATCTGCTGACCGGCGCCGAAGGCCAGGTCGATGAGGCCAGGCACGTCACGCGTGCCGTCGTCGAAGCCGGTGAAATCGGTACGCGATCCGAAGTAGATCAGACCGTCCTTGCCCGTCGTCTCGCTGCTGACGCCCAGAGAGGACGAGAAGCTGAAGAAGGGATCCTTCGGCGCGTTGATGGTCCGCAGGTCGATGACGCCGCCGCCGAACTCGCCGGGGAAGTTGGCCGAGTAGGTTTTCTGGACGGTGACACTTTCCAGGACGTTGGCGGGGAACAGGTCGAGCGGAACCACACGCTGGAGCGGCTCGGGGCTCGGCAGGGGCGACCCGTTCAGCAGCGCCGAAGAGTAGCGCTCGCCGAGGCCCCGGACGTAGATGAACCGTCCCTCGACCACGGTCAGACCGGTGACCCGGGTCAGGGCCGCGGCGGCCGTGGAATCGCCCGTTCGTTGCAGATCCTCAACGGTCAGGAAGGCGCCGACCTCGGAGCTCTCGCGGTTCGGCTCGGGGATGTTGACCCCGAGGACGATGAGTTCTTCGACTTCCGGCTCCGCGTCGGCCTGGGCCGCCGGAGTCTGGGTGGGGAGGGTCTGGGCGACGGCCAGCCCCGGCGCGATCAGCGCGCTGGTGGCCAGCAGGACCCCGGTCAGGGTCAGGGATAGTCTCTTCATGATCTACGCCTTGAAGGAGTTCAACGGACTGGGCGAAGGCTGACGGCGGCTCCGGGGGAGCCGCCGTCGCGTCCGTCGTCAGCAGGTCTGGCCGGCCGTCAGGCCGCAGGTCCAGCCCCGCCACCAGGTGTCGGAGGCGTTCTGGACGGCGCCGATGTAGGTGGTGTTCACGAAGGAGCTGTAGACGGTGTTGGCGTTGACCGGCGTCACCGCGTTCTCGTTGGCGCCGTTGATGAAGGTCAGCACCTGGTTGCTCAGGCTGGTCCCCGACGCAGGGGCGATCATCGTGGAGGTTCCGGCTGCGGTGTTGTTGGTTCCGGCGGTGAAGGCGGCGGCGGACAGAACTTCATTGCCCGTGCGGTACGAGATCGGACAGGACATGAAGACCGAGTTGAAGGTCACACCGCTGGTGGCCGTGTCGGCGTCGTTGATGGCCATGCAGCCGGCAAGCGAACCGGTGACGCTGGTGAACACCGAGTTGATGATCGTGGCGTCCGTGCCTGTGTCGAAGTGAGCCACCGTGTGGGCATTGGTCGGCGAGTTGCGGCCGACCAGCGTCCAGTTGGCGATCTTCGGCTGCGAGACGTAGCGCGACGCCAGCGGCGTGGAAGCCGGAGCCGCGGAGAACTCGAAGCCCGCGCTGCGGCTGGTTGCCGTAGGCGGACGCTGGGTGACGATGCCGAACTGGGCGCCGCCACGCCAGCCGGTGTCGGTGTCCAGGCCATCGTCGTCGGCGCCGGTGATCACGATGTAGCGCAGGTTGACGTTGCCGCCGAAGATTTCGATGCCGTCATCCGAGCTGTTGTGAACATGGACGTACTCGACCGTGGTGCCCGAACCGACGCCGGCCATGGTCAGGCCCTGCAACTCGTTACCCGGCGAGATTTCGAAGCCCGAGAACTTGATCTGGACGTAGCGCAGACGGCCCGAATTGTCGGTGGGCGTGTTGCCGCCGTAGAAGGCGCTGGTGCCCTCGACGGTGCCGGTGCAGGTGACCGGGGCGGCGAGCGAGCAGTTCGCCTGCGGCGCGCGGCCGGCGAGGACGATGCCGCCCCACTGGCCTTGCGAGTTTTCGTTGGTGGTGCCTTCGACGTTCTGACGGCTGGTGAAGATGATCGGCTGGCTCTCGGTGCCCTCGGCGTAGAGCTGCGAGCCGCGGTTCACCAGCAGGTAGTCCGAACCGCCCGAGGCGAAGATTCGCACGCCCGCTTCGATGGTCAGGATGCCTTGGGTGCTGCCCGGGGTCGGCGCGGCGGCATCGATGCCGCGGTCGGTGCCGACCGAGGTGCGGCCGGTGATCGAGTAGATGGTGCCGGCGCGCAGCGGCACCGTCAGGTTGCCGTCGATCTGGGTCGGCAGTTGGCAGACGCGCAGCGTACCGGCGGCGATCAGACCGACGTTGGCGAAGCCGGTCGGGCAGTCAGCGGCCGGCGTGCCCGGAGGGGGCGTTCCGCCGCCGCCGCCGCCACCGCCGCCGCCGCCACCGCCACCGCCGGGCGGGAAGGCGCCTTCGCCCGGCGAGGCGACCTCGGCGGATCCGCAGGCGGCAAGGGCCAGGACGCTGGCGGAAACCGCGAGCAGGGTTGTCAGTCGAATGCCAGTCATCGTTTCCACCGTGGCTGATCCAAGAACACACGGGAGATGGCGGTTCAGACTCTCGGTCCGCCCCGAAGACGATTGCGTCCCACCTGCCCTTAACGCTGGTTAGAAGGCGGATGTGACAGTGCGGGCGCCGAACCGTGACGGTTCTGGTGCGCTCGTGTGAAGATATTTCTGCGGTTTCGTGAAACACCGTCCTTGTACGGCGGGAATGTCACGCTGTCCGCAGGCGATGGGCCCGCCCGTCGCGGCGTCGTCGACCGGGATCCGGCGTTTCAGACCGGCGGCTTGGGGGGCCTGGCCTCGTCGCCGGCAGGCGCGGCCAGACCGGCCAGGAATTCGGCCAACGGCGCCAGCATGGCGGGATTCAGGGAATAGGCCGTCCGCGGCCGATCCACCTCACCCAGCACGATCCCGGCCGCGCGCAGGATCCTCAGATGCTCGGCGGTCGTGGACTGGGCCAGACCGATGCGGTCGACGATGTCGCTGCCGGCGCAGCTGGCGTTGGCCTGCAACAGGCGGACGATGCCGATGCGGGCGGGATGACCGAGCGCCTTGGCCAGCAGCGCAAGGCGCTGCGGATCCTCTCCCGGCCGGGAGGGTCTTGTCGATCGCCGGGGAGCGCCCTGCTTCATCGCCTGCGCCACGGCCTCACCGGTCTAGCCGAACCGGCCGGTCACGTAGTCCTGGGTCTGCGTGACGGAAGGGTTGGTGAACAGCTGCTCGGTTTCGCCGAACTCGACGAGGTTGCCCATGTGCATGAAGGCGGTGAACTTCGAGATCCGCGCGGCCTGGGCGAGGTTGTGCGTGACGATCAGGATGGTGACGTCCTTGACCAGGCTGTCCATCAGCTCCTCGATCTTGGCCGTGGCGATGGGATCCAGCGCCGAGGTCGGCTCGTCGAGCAGAAGCAGCTTGGGCTTGGGCGCCAGCGCGCGGGCGATGCAGAGCCTCTGCTGCTGGCCGCCGGACAGCTCGAAGGCCGGCTTGGTGAGGCGATCCTTCACCTCGTTCCAGAGCGCGGCCTGGCGGAGCGCTTCCTCGACCCGGCCCTCGACCTCGGTCTTGTTGCGGATGCCGCGGACATAGAGGCCGGCAGCGACGTTCTCGTAAATCGACTTGGGAAACGGGTTGGGCTTCTGGAACACCATGCCGACCAGCAGCCGGACCAGAATCGGATCAATGCCCTTCTCGACGAGGTTGATGTTCTCCGGCGCCAGGTTGATCTGCCCCTCGTAGCGGACGCCCGGATACAGGTCGTGGATGCGGTTGAAGCAGCGCAGCAGCGTGCTCTTGCCGCAGCCGGACGGGCCGATGATCGCGGTCACCTTGCGATCATGGATCGGCATGGTGACGCCGTTCAGCGCCTGGAACTTTCCGTACCAGAACTTGAGGTCGCGAACGTCGGCGCGGATCGCGGCCGGGGTCTCGGTCGTGGAGGCCTGGGTCATGGTCGGGTCGCCGGATTTGTCGCGAAGGAGCGTGGAGGCGCGTGTGAGCTCGGTCATGACCGTTGTCCCTTGCGCAGGTGATAGCGGAGGTAGATCGCGAAGCCGTTCATGATCAGCGTCATGCCCAGCAACAGCACGCCGGTCGCCGCGGCGTTGACGTGGAACCCGGCCTGGGGCCGCGAGGTCCAGTTGAACATCTGGATCGGCATCACGGTGAACGGCGAATTCAGCCAGTCGAAGTTCAGGAACGGCGGCGCCGCCTGGATCGGGCTGGGCGGCAGGAAGGCGATGAAGGTCAGCGCCCCGATGGTGATGATCGGCGCGGTCTCGCCGATAGCGCGCGACAGGCCGACGATGGCGCCGGTCAGGATCCCGGGCCGCGCCGACGGCAGCACGTAGCTCCAGACGACCTGCCAGCGATTGCAGCCGAGGCCGTAGGCGCTCTCGCGCAGGCCGGACGGGACAGCGCGCACGGCCTCCCGCGTGGCCACGACAACGATCGGCAGGATCAGCAGCGCCAGCACCATGCCGCCGACGAGCACCGTCTGGCCAAGGCCCAGGCCATAGACGAAGAAGCCGAGCGCCAGCAGGCCGTAGATGATCGAGGGCACGCCGGCCAGGTTGCTGACGTTGATCTCGATAAGGTCGCTGAGCCAGTTCTTGGCCGCGTACTCCTCAAGGTACAGCCCCGCGCCGATCCCGAGCGGAATGGCCAGCAGCGCGGTGACGAACATCACCAGCGAGGTGCCGACCCAGGCCGACAGGATGCCCGCCTCCTCCGGTCGCCGCGACGGGAATTCAGTCAGGAACTGCGCGTTGATGCGCCCCAGACCGTCGATCAGCAGATCGGCGACCAGCGTCGCCAGCATCGCCATGGCGAAGAACAGCACGATGATGCCCAGCAGCGCGAAGGTCAGATCCTGAACCCTGGCCGTGGCGACGATACGCCGTTCGCTGAAACCGCCCGCCATCAGTAGGCCTCCCGGAATTTGCGGCGCAGGAAGAAGCCGAGGACGTTGAAGGCCAGGGTGATCAGGAATAGCACCAACCCCGTGGCGAAGATGGTCGAATAGGCCAGCGTGCCGTGCGGCAGGTCGCCGAGGCTCATCTGGACGATATAGGCGGTGATCGTCGCCGCGCCTTCGCGCGGATCAGCCGTCAGGTTCGGATTCTGCCCGGCGGCGATGGCCACCACCATGGTCTCGCCGACCGCACGGGCGAAGGCCAGCAGGTAGGCGGCGGTGACGCCGGAGAAGGCGCCGGGGATGACCACCGAGAAGGCGGTTCGCCAGCGGCTCATGCCGAGCGCGAAGGCGCCTTCGCGCAGCGTCATCGGCACGGCGCGCATGGCGTCCTCGCTGATTGAGACCACATAGGGCAGAATCATGATGCCCATGACGAAGCCGGGGATCAGCAGGTTGAAGCCCGAAAGACCCGGAATGAACTGCTTGGCCAGCGGGGTCAGGAACAGCAGCGCGAAATAGCCGAAGACCACCGTCGGAACCGCCGCCAGCATCTCCAGGATCGGCTTGAGCACCTCCCGCACGCGAGGCTGGGCGAATTCGCTCAGATACACCGACAGCACCAGACCCAGCGGCGTCGCGACCGCCATGGCGATTCCGGCCGCCCACAGGGTGGCGGTCAGCAGCGGCAGGATGCCGTAGCGGGCGTTGGTGAAGGCCGGCGTCCACTCGGTGTCGGTCAGGAACGCGACGAGCGGAATCTGCCGGAAGAACATCCAGGATTCAGAGATCAGCACCCACAGGATCGCGCCGGTGATGACCACCGACAGCGCGGCGCAGGCGAACAGGACGACCTGCATGACGCGCGCGAGAACGCGGCCGCGGCGCAGGAACCCGCTGTCCCGTAGCGCGGCGAAGGTTGAGCCTTCATCGAGGGTTTGCGACACGGTTGTTCCTCGCGACGTAGGGCCGGGGCGCGATCATCCCCGGCCGCCGTTGACTGCGTGACGCGCTACTTGCCGGCGTCGGCGAGCAGTTCCTCGGCCGTTACGCCGACCTTCGATCCGCCGCCGAAATAGCTGCCGGTCTTGCGGGCGTCGAACTTGGTGAGCGCCAGACTGTAGGCCTGCGTCGGAAGCGGAACGTAACCGACCTCGGCGACCAGCTTCTCGCTCTCGGCCGGGCTGAAGGCGAACTTGATGAAGTCGCGGACGTGCGGGCGTTCATCGGCGTACTTCTTGTTGATGTAGAAGAACAGCGGACGCGACAGCGGCTGGTAGGAGGCGTCGCGGGCGGCCTGGACGGACGGCGCGACACAGGCGCCGTTGGCCTGGCGGATGGGCACCGCCTTAACCTTGCCGGCGTTCTCGGTCAGGTAGGCCAGGCCGAGGTAGCCGAGGGAATTGTTGTCGCCGCCCACGCCGGTCACGGTGACGTTGTCGTCCTCGGTGGCGGTGTAGTCACCGCGCGAGGAGCCCTCTTCGCCGTTGATGGCCTTGGTGAAGTAGTCGAACGTGCCGGAATCGGTGCCGGCGCCGAACAGCTTGATCGGCTGGTTCGGGAAGCTGGCGCGGACCTGGTTCCAGGTCGAGATCTTGCCCTGGGCCTCGGGGGCCCACATGGTCTTCAGCTCGGCCACCGTGAGGCAGTCGATGAAGGTGTTGGCGGGATTGACGATGACCGCCAGCGCGTCGAGCGCCACCGGCAGCTCGATGAACTCGACACCGTTCTGCTTGCAGAGCTCCATCTCCTCGCCCTTGATCGGCCGCGAGGCGCCGGAGATGTCGGTCTCGCCGCGGCAGAGCTTCTTGAAGCCGCCGCCGGTGCCCGAAAGGCCGACCGTCACCCGAACGCCGCTGGCCTTCTGGAACTCTTCGCCGAGCGCTTCGGAGATCGGATAGACGGTGCTCGAACCGTCGATGAGCACGATCGCGTTGCGATCAGCTCCGCCCTTCGCGGAAGGAGCGTCCTGATTGCAGGCGGTCAGGGCAAGCGCCGCAACTCCGCAGAGCACCAGCTTTTTCATCGTCATCCTCATCAGGGCGTTTGAATGTGGAGGTCACGCCGAGGCGGCCCCCTCAGGAGCAGGCGTCTAAGCTGTCGCGACAACAGTTTTGTGACATCGACCGGCAATCGTCGATAAACGATGACATATCATGTTCCGGCCCTTCGCGCATGGGGCGACAGGGCTGGAATCTTCGACCGGCCATGACCTTGTCTCCGCCGATTGTCACGCCCGGCTGTGCGCCGCATGATGGCCGCAACCTTCGCCGCCGCAGGGCGCTTGGAGGGGCGGCCGCCCCACCTGCATGCGCCGGGCGGCAAGGGATCCGGACATGATACTCAAGATCGAAGCGCGGCTGGTCTACCGTTTCGACCAGCGTTGCGAAGTGCTGTTGCTGCTGGAGGCCGCGCGCAGCGCCGATCAGACCGTGCTGTCCGAATCCCTCCGGATCGAACCGCAGGTCGAGATCGCGCGGCTGGACGACAGGGTTACCGGCGAGCGTCGGGCTGTCCTCGTGGCCGAGGGCGACCTGACGATCAGCTACGACGCGAGCGTCGAGGTCATCGCGCGGAACTCGCGGCCGGGCGAGGGCGCCGTCTCTGCGGTCCGGGAATTGCCCGGCGAGGCGCTGCGATACCTGCGGCCCAGCCGCTACTGCCCCTCCGACCGTTTCGAATCCTTCGTGGCGCGCGAGTTCGGGGCGCTCCACAGCGGTGACCAGGTCGCCGCCATGCTGGCCTGGATCAATACGCACGTCGATTACCGTGCGGGCGTCAGCGACGTGGAAACCACGGCGCTGGACACCTTCGTCGACCGCGCCGGCGTGTGCCGCGACTTCACCCACCTGGCCATCTCCCTCTGCCGGGCGGCCGGCGTGCCGGCGCGGGCCGTGAGCGCCTACGCCTGGGGTCTTGAACCACCTGACATGCATGCTGTGATGGAGGTCTACCTCGGCGGCCGATGGCAGCTGGTCGATCCGACCGGCAGGGCGCCGGCGGACGGCCTTGTGCGGGTCGCGACCGGGCTGGACGCCGCCGACATCGCCTTCATGACCATCTTTGGTCGCGGCGAGCATGTATGGCAGACCTTCACAATTTCCCGGACGGCCTGATCGTCCACCTGGGCTGCGCCACAGCCCGGCGGGCGCCTTCGCTACCCGTTTCGGGCTGCATGCGTTGGCGTTTCAAGCATTTCAGAGACCGGTGTTAACCGCCGCTTGAGGCGATGGCGCCATTGTCGGGCCATGTTGTCCGCTCCCGCTCACCGCCCCGAAGAGCAAGGCCAGCCCGATGACGGCTGGGTCTCGGCCGTTCGCGCCCTGCACAAGGGCATGGTCGCCGGATTGGGTCCCCGCGGCGCCACGCCGGCGGAGGACCCGCGCGACCGCCGCGGCCCGTTTCGGCCCGCAAGGCTGACGCCCGTACGCTCACGGCTGGAAATGCAGCAGGTCACCCGCCTCTATGGCTGGGTCGACGCCATGGCGGCCGCTGTTTTCGCGGCCGCGGTGACCCACATCGTGACGCCCGGCGGTCTGCTGGCCGCCACCGTCGGCGAGATCCTGCCGCTGGCCGTGGGCTTCGCGGTCCTGGTCTGGGCGCTGGGCGCCCTGGGCTGCTACACCTTCGCCCATCGCGAGACCTTGCCCCGCCACCTGCTGCGCGTCTTCGCCGCCTTCGGCCTGACCGGCGCGCCGTTGCTGGCGGGAGAGCTGCTGCTGCCGGGCGGACGAAACTCCCTGCCGCTGCTGGCGCAGTGGTTCGGGCCGCTCCTGATTGGCCTGGGCCTGCTGCATGTCGTCTGGTGGAGCACCGTCCGGCGCTGGCGGCGCGACGGCAAGCTGACCCCCAACATCGTCATCGTCGGCGCCACCGAGGCGGCCCGCAAGCTGATCGAGACGGCCCTCAAGACCCGCGAAGTGGCGGTGCTGGGCGTGTTCGACGACCGTCTCGGCCGCGCGCCCAAGGAAATCGCCGGCGTGCCTGTCCTGGGCGACACCAACGATCTGCTCGGCCACAAGGTCCTGCCCTATGTTGACCGCATCGTTATCGCGGTGAACCCGGGCGCCCAGACCCGCGTGCGCGAGATCATCGCCCGCCTGCGGGTTCTGCCCAACGACGTCAGCCTCGTCCTGGAATCCGGCGGCGAGGACGGCCGCGTCCGCGCCCTCTCCCGCATCGCCGACGCCCAGCTGGCCCAGGTCTCGGGAGAGCCCGCCGACGTCCGCCGCGCCGTGGTCAAGCGGTTGCAGGACATCGCCATCGGCTGGACGGCCCTGATCCTCGGCCTGCCCGTGATGGCGCTGGTCGCCATCGCCATCAAGCTGGACAGCCCGGGCCCGATCTTCTTCCGCCAGCGCCGCCACGGCTTCAACAACGAGGAAATCCTCGTCTGGAAGTTCCGCTCCATGCGTCAGGAGGCGGCCGATTTCGCCGCCGTGCAGCAGGTGCAGGCCGGCGACAACCGCGTGACCCGCGTCGGCCGCTTCATCCGCAAGACCAGCCTCGACGAGCTGCCGCAGCTGTTCAACGTCATCGGCGGCGAGATGTCGCTGGTCGGCCCCCGCCCGCACGCCGTGGGCATGAAGACCGGCCAGACCGAGTCCGCCCGCCTGGTCGCCGAGTACGCCCATCGCCACCGCATGAAGCCGGGCATGACCGGCTGGGCGGCCATCAACGGCTCGCGTGGTCCGGTCGACAGCCCCGAGCTGGTCCGCCGCCGCGTGGCGCTGGACATCGAGTACATCGAGCGCCAGTCGTTCTGGTTCGACATCTACATCATGGCCATGACCATCCCCTGCCTGCTGGGCGACAGCGAGACGGTCCGGTAGGACGATGTATCGCCGCGGCCTCCTCGGCTATCTGCCCGCCAACATCACCTCCGGGATCGTGGGCCTGCTCACCATCGTCGTGTTCACGCGGCTGATGACGCCCCAGCAGTACGGGGCCTACGCCCTGGCCATGACGGTGATGATCCTGGCTCACACCCTGCTGTTCACCTGGACCGAGGCGGCGATGGCCCGCTTCCAGGCCCGGGCGCGGGAACAGGGCGAGATCGCCGGCCACATGGCGACGATTTACCGGGCCTGGCTGCTGCTGGCGCTCGCCTTCCCGCTGGCCGCGGGCCTGGCGGTCTGGATCGCGCCGATCAGCGACAGCCTGAAGGTCGCCGTGGCTGCCGGCCTGCTGGCCGTGGTCTTCCGCAGCCTGATCAAGCTGGTGCAGGAGCGCCGCCGCGCCGATGGCGAGGTCGGCGCCGCCGCCCTGCTGGATATGGCCCAGTCGGCCGGCGGCTTCGCGGCGGGCGTAGTCTATGTCGCCATCGGCTTTGGCGGCGGCGGTCCGCTGATGGGCATGGCCGTGGTCGCCATCCTTTGCCTGATCTTCACCCTGCGCCGCGAACTGACGATGATGAAGGGCGGCAAGGCCGACCCCGCTCGGCTGCGCGAGTACGCCGGCTACGGCATGCCGGTGGCGCTGTCGCTGATCCTGGCGCTGGTCATCTCCTCCACCGACCGTTTTCTGCTGGCCGGCTATCTCAATGAGGAGTCGGTCGGGATCTATCACGCCGGCTACAGCCTCGCGAACCGCACCCTGGACGTGATGTTCATCTGGCTGGGTATGGCCGGCGGCCCGGCCATGGTCGCGGCGCTGGAGCGCGGCGGCCGGCAGGCGCTGGCCGAGACCGCCCGCGAGCAGTCGTCCTTCATGGTGCTGCTGACCCTGCCCGCCGCCGTGGGCGTGGCGCTGGTCGCCGGCCCGCTGGCCCAGGTTATGGTCGGCGAAGCGCTGGTCGAGGGCGCCGCGCACGTCACGCCCTGGATCGCCATCGGGGCCTTCTTCTCCGGCGTCACCACCTACTACCTGCACCAGGCCTTTACCCTGGGCCAGCGCACGAGGCTGCTGTCGGTGGCCATGACCATTCCGGCGGGCCTGAACCTGGCCCTGAACCTTTTCCTGATCCCGCGCTACGGCATCGACGGCGCCATGTGGGCCACGGCGATCAGCTACACGGTCGGGGCGGTCGCCTCCTTCACGCTGGGCCGGAGCGCCATGCCCCTGCCGCTGCCGCTGGAAGCCCTGTGGAAGGGCGGCGCGGGCTGCGTGGCCATGGCGGTCGTGGTGCTGGCCATCCCGGACCTGGGCGGCATCCTCGAACTGGCGCTGAAGGCCGGAGCCGGCGCGATCGTCTACGGTCTCGTGGTCTTCGCCCTCGACGCGGCGGGCGCCCGGACGCGCCGCCACGAACTGCTGGCCAGCCTGCGACCCGGAGCGGCGACATGACCATCCAGCCGACCGAATGGACCATCGAGAGCAAGGCCTGGCGCGGGGCGACCTCCCCGGTCCTGTCGATCCTGATCCCCTTCTTCCGCGACGACCCGGTGCGGCTGCTGGCGGCGCTGGACGGCGCGGCGGCGCCCGGCGTCGAGATCATCGTGCTGGACGATGGTTCGGGCGATGCCGACCTGGCGACCCGTGTGGCCCATGCCGTCGGGAGCATGGCCCTGCCCGCCCGCTTCGTGCGGCTGTCGACCAACGAAGGCCGCTCCAGGGGCCGAAACCGCCTCGCCGGCCACGCCCGGGGCGGCCACATGCTGTTCCTCGACGCCGACATGCTGCCCGACCGGCCGGGCTTCCTGGGCGACTGGCTGGCGCTGGTCGCCGGGCGCAATCCGGCGGTGGCCTTCGGCGGTTTCTCGCTGGACCAGACGCCCCGCACCCGCGAGCACGCCCTGCACCGGGCCATGGCGCTGAAGAGCGACTGCCTGAGCGCCGCGATCCGCGGCGAGGCGCCGGAGAAGCACGTCTTTACCTCCAACCTGCTGGTCCGCCGCGACGTCTTCGAGGCCATCGGCTTTGACGAGGCCTTCACCGGCTGGGGCTGGGAGGATGTGGAGTGGGCCATGCGGGTCGCCCGCCAGCATCCCATCGTCCATGTCGACATCCCGGCCAGCCACCTGGGCCTCGACACGGCCGCGACCATCGCCCGCAAGTACGAGCAGTCGGCGGCCAACTTCGCCCGCGTCGTGGCCAGCCACAGGTCGGTGGTCGAGACCTATCCCAGCTACAGGGTCGCCCGGCTGCTGAAGGTCGTACCCTTCAAGGGTCTCTGGCGGCCGGCGCTGAAGGCGGTCGCAGTCGCCGACCTCGCCCCCCTGCCCGCCCGGGACCTGTTCATGCGGCTCTACCGCGCCGCCCTCTATGCGGAGGCCGTCTGATGCAAGCCTACAGCGCTGATCGCTCCCTGAAGGGCAAGCTGCGGCGCCGCATCGCCCGGCTGGCCCAGCGCCGCCCCGTCCGCATGGCGCTGGAGCGGCCGATGATCAGCTTCACCTTCGACGACATGCCGGTCACCGCCGCCCTGGCCGGCGCCCAGGTGCTGGAGCAGCGCGGCGTGCGCGGCACCTACTACGTCTCCACCGGCCTGGCCGGACAGACCGGGCCGATGGGCGTGTACGCGGAGGCCGAGGACGCCCGGCGCCTGGCCGCCGCCGGCCACGAGATCGCCTGCCACACCTTCTCCCATCTCGACTGCGGTCAGGCCAACGCCGCCGCCATCGTCGGGGACGTCGACCGCAACTCCGAGGGGCTGAAGGCCTGGGGCGCCGCCTACACCGAAAGCTTCGCCTACCCCTACGGCGACGTCTCGATCCCGGCCAAGCGCGTGCTGGGCGGCCGCTTCCGCACCCTGCGCACCGTGCAGGCGGGCCTGGTCGAGGACGGCGCCGACGCCAACCAGCTTCCCGCCGTCGGCATCGAAGGCCCCGAGGGCGAGGCCGCCGCCATGCGCTGGCTGGACCGGGCCGCCGAGCGGCGAGCGTGGCTGATCCTCTACACCCACGACGTGGCCGAGAGCCCGTCCGCCTGGGGCTGCACGCCCGAGGCGCTGGGGCATCTGGTCGATGCGGCGGTGGCGCGAGGGTTTGACGTGGTCACGGCGGCCGAGGGGGCGAGAAGGCTGGGTTTGTAGCTTGCGCCCTGCGTGCTTCGACACGCGCCTTCGGCGCTGCTCAGCATGACGTGGCTGGGTAGCCTTCAAACGACGTCATCCTGAGCAGCCGCGAAGCGGCGTGTCGAAGGACGCACGGAATCCCCTACTCCCGATCCCCCCACGCCAGCTTCACCGCCAGGGCCACGAAGATCGCCCAGCGCAGGTCGTTGTAGCTGACGGCAATGCTCTCGGTCAGGCTGACCAGCGAGTAGATGACCAGGAACGGCAGGGCCAGGTAGGCGCCCTTGTCGCGGAACACCGCCACCAGGGCGGCGATCAGGGTCTGGGCGTAGAACAGCGCCCAGGCGATCAGGCCGGCCAGCCCCATGCCCAGCCACTGCTCCAGCCAGCTGTTGTGGGCGTGCTGGGCCTTGAAGCCGGCCTCCTTGGTGATCCAGGCCAAGGGACCCCAGCCGCTCTTGTCGTCCCAGACGGCGGAGTAGCCGAAGCCCGTCCAGGGCCGCTCCTCGATCTGGCGCATGACGGCGGCCCAGATCTTGGTGCGCCCGGTCAGGGTGGCGTCCTTGCCGAGCAGCTCCAGGAAGACGTCGGCGGCGAACAGCAGGAAGGCGGCCAGCAGCGCCGCGCCGGTCACCGCCGCCCAGGTGGCCGCCACGCCCGAGGCCGCGCCCCGGCGGCATATCCAGACGAAGGCCAGCGCCGCGCCGCCCAGCCCCAGCGAGACCAGCGAGGTCTTCGACGTCGACAGCAGCACCAGCCCCAGCGCCAGCCCGGCCAGCGACCACCACAGCCACGCGCGCTTCGGGACCAGCAACGCCGCGGCCCCGAAGATCGAGAAGGCCATGGCCATGTTGCCGCCCAGGGCGTTCTTCTCCATCCACACCCCCCGCCAGGCGCCGGGGAACAGCTCGGTCATCCTGCCGAACGGCAGCACCAGGCCGGCGACGAAGGAGGCGACGGCCAGCAGGCCCAGCGCCGTGGCCATGATCTCGGCCATGGTCGCCCAGCGGAAGCGGACGGCCAGCACCACGCCGGTGAGGGTGGTGGCGAACAGGGCGACCAGACGACGAACCGTCGCGTCCGGGGCGATCGACCAGACCACCGACAGCGCCGTCACCGCCATCAGCGCGATCAGGAACGGCTGGCGCAGGGTCGCCATCGCCGCATCCCACGGCCGCATGGCCAGCACCGCCACCCCGGCGGCGTAGGCCGGCAGGTAGGCGTTGCGGATGGCGGCGGAGCTGGCCGCGTCGAAGCGGGCGCCGAAGATCGGCAGGATCCAGCCCTGGCTGTAGAGCAGCAGGCTCATCACCAGCATGCCGAAGGCGGCCACATCCCAGACGTCGATGCGGTGCGCCGCCGGCCGCCCGGCCTCCCAGGGGGCGGCCGCCCAGGTCACGGCAGGATCCTGCGCAGGAAGGCCGGAGCCTCCACCCGCGCCCGGTTGAAGAACACGCCCGAGGGCCGGCCGCCGGCGGCGGTGATGGCGTCGCGCAGCCGGGCCGGAGCGCTGACATCCGGCTGGTCGGCGGACACGACCAGCACCGTCTGGTCCATGAACGGCGCCACGGTCAGGGCGGCCTGGGAGCGGTCGGCAGAGGGGCTGTCGACGATGACCAGATCGGCGTGGCGCTTGAGCGTATTCCAGTAGTCGCTGCTGGGCAGAACGTGCACCGCCTGCTTGCCGCGCAGCGCGTCGGCGCGGAAGCGGGTGACCCAGAAGCGGTCGCCGCCGACCTGATGGGCGACAAGGAACTTCGAGTCCGGCGCCAGCGTGCCGTCCGGCATCGGCGTCGGCGGCTGGACGGTGAAGAAGACGCCGCCGTCGGGGGTGGCCGAGACGGCCTTGCCGAGTTCGCCGTACAGGTCGGGGCGGGCGGCGATGGCGGCATGCTGCGGCGAGCTGAACAGGTCGAGATCGACGAGCCAGACCGTGCGGCCGGCCCGGCGGGCGGCGAAGGCGGCCAGTTCCCGGGCCACGGTCGAGGTCCCCTCGCCCCGCCGCGCGGCCACGAACTGGATGGCGCGGGCGCGACCGGGCGCCGGCGGCCCGAGGGACGCCCAAAGCTCGGCAGCTTCAGCGCTCAAATCCACCATGGCTCGAATCGTTACGCGCCCAAGTCTGACAAGCTAACGCATGAAGGGGGCGGAGGAACCTGTTCCCCCTCTTCTCCCTTCCTCCTCGATGGAGGAAGGGCCGGGGATGGTGGTGCAGGCAGTGAGACAAAGCGAATGGCGCTGTCGGGCGCGGAGCCACTTTGCGCCACCCCTTCGAGGCTGAGGCCACACCACCACCCAACCCTCCTCCATCGAGGAGGAGGGCTTTTTGAAGTCACCTTCACCGCCCCTTGTACGCCGCCACGCCGAGCACCGGCATGTCCAGCGTGCGCGAGGCGGATGCCGGGGTCGGCAGGCCGGGGCGGAGGAACACCCGGATCAGGCCCGCGCACAGGGCCGAGAAGGCCCCGAACAGGAAGGCCAGGGCGAAGACCGGCTTGCGCAGGCTCTCGCCCCGCGTCGGCGCCACGGCCCGGTCGACGATGCGGATGTTGTCGTTGGTCTCCGAGGCGATCAGTCGCGCCGCGCCGTCCTGGCGCTCCTTGACCGTGAAGTCGCGGACGCTCGACTGCAGCACGTCGCGGTCCATGCTCAGCGCCTGGTACTGCGGCTCGATGACCGCCAGTCGCTGGAGCTGGGCGGTCGCCTGCTGCGCCTGCCGGGCGTAGGCGGCCAGCGACTGCTCGAGGGCGGCGACCTCGGCGGCGGTCTGGATGCGGTCGGTCTGCAGGGTCTGGTGCACCGGGTTGACTCCGATACGGCGGGCGCCGTCGGTCTGGGTGCGGCCGGTGTTCATGCCGGCCTCGAGCTGGCCGATCTGGGCCTCGACGTCCTTCACCGGCTGGGCGGTGGGCAGATAGCGGGACAGCATCTCCTCGCGCTGCAGCCGCAGGGCGGCCAGCCGGGTGGCGGCGGCCGGGTCGATGTCGCGGAACAGGCCGATCTCGGGCGCGACCTGGGCCAGCTGGCCGTCCAGCGTGGCCAGCCGGGCCCGGCGGTCCTGCAGGGTGACCTCGGCCATCTGGCGTTGTGTCTCGATCTGCCCGATCAGACCTGTCAGGGCGCCCTTCTGGGCGTTGAAGTCGCCGATATCGTTGGTGGTCAGGAACTCCTGGTAGGCGGTGTCCGCCTGGGCAAGCTGATCCTCGAACAGTACCCGCTGACGCTCCAGCACCGGCGAGGTCGGCTGGATCAGCACCGTGCGGCGATAGATCAGGTACTCTTCCAGCAGGGTGTTGACGGCCCGGGCCGCCATCTCGCCGCTCTCATGCTCGAAGCCGATGCGGACGACGGGATTGTCCGGCGCCGAGCCGACCGTCAGGTTCTTGCCGAAGCCCTCGACCGCCTTGGCCATGACCTGGGCCTTCCCGGCCGGCGGCGCGGCGGCGTATTTCTCGCCGAGCTCGGGATAGAGGGCCTCCAGCCCGATGCGGCGGATGGTCCGTTCGCGCAGCTGGGCGCTCATCAGGATCTCGACTTCCGACTGCACCAGCGAGTCGTTCTCCGGCACCGCGCCGCGGGCGGCGTCGCCGGCGCGCGGCTCGTACACATACTCCTGACCCAGCTGGACCAGGATGCTGGCGGAGGCCGGGTAGGACTTCTTGAGCGTGAGGGCGAAGGCCGCCCCGACGCCGAAGATGACCAGGAAGATCAGCAGCATCAGCCAGCGCTCGCGCCACAGCAGGGTGATAAAGTCGCTGGGCGCATAGCGCGGCCGTGAGGCCCAGCCGGAGCCGGCCATCGCCCGACCCGGCAGCGGGTCGTGCGGGAGCGTGCTCCAGGCGCTTTGCGTGCTCATGCGAATCCGGAACTCTGCGGTTTCTACCGGAGACGACCGTCGCGGAGCGCGATTAACACTCCGTTACCCCTTTTCCTTAACCTTTGGATCATGCGCCCAAACGCCCCGTCCCGAGCTGTTGTCCTGGCCTGCGTCGCCCTGCTGGCCGCGTCGCCGGCCGTGGCCGCCCGGGCGCCGGCGCCGGCCTTCGCCAACATCGGCTACGCCGACTGGACCGAGCAGGAGCCGGAGTACCGCTTCTATCCGGGCGACACGATCGACATCACCGTGCCCTCGGCGCCGGAGCTGGCGCGCACCGGCGTCATCGTCCAGCCCGACGGCCGCATCACCATGCCGCTGGTCGCGCCGGTGATGGCGGCCGACCGCACGATCACCGAACTGCAGGATGAGCTGACCCGCGCCTACGCCAGCCAGCTGCTGCGGCCGGAAGTGGTCATCCAGATCAAGTCGGTGGGAGCGCTGAAGGTGTTCGTCGGCGGCGAGGTCGGGGCGCCGGGGGTGTTCGACATGCCCGGCGACATCAACAGCCTGCAGGCGGTTATCCAGGCGGGCGGCTTCCGTCCTACCGCCAAGGTCGATCGGGTTGTGATCATTCGCCGCGGACCGGGCGGCCGGGCCATGATGCGGACGGTCGACCTGAAGGGCGCCCTGAAGAACCCGCTCGGCGCGGACCTGGTGCCCCTGCGCCGCTTCGACATCGTCTATGTGCCGCGCTCGAACATCGCCGAGGCCGGGCTGTTCATGCAGCAGTGGTTCCGCGACGTCTCGCCGATCCAGGGCTTCAGCTACGCCATCGGCGGAAACAACGGGACGAACTAGACCCCGTGGGATAGCGTCGCCCGGCGTTGATGTCGGGGGGACACCATGCGGACCATCACCAGCCGGCTGCCGGCGCTGCTCTGGCTCGCAGCGATTGCGACGTCGCTGCCGATCCTCTGGACCGTTGTCTGGCCAATTTTGAACACCTCAAGGCTGCCCGAGCACGGTGCGCATGTGCCGACGCTGCTCGTCCACGCCGGCGCCGGTCTTGCGACACTGTTGCTGGGGACGGCCAACCTCTACCTGGGCTGGAAGCGCCTGATGCCGCGGCTGCATCGCTGGCTGGGCTACGGCTATCTGATGTTGGGATCTATCGGCGCGACGACGGCGATCGCGCTGTCGATGCTTGCGCCGCATGAACCTCGGGGTCTCTATGTCGCGACGGGCGCGCTGGCGGCGGCGTGGCTCTGCGCAGCGGCGATGGCCTGGAGGGCGGCTCGGAACCGACGGTTCGACTCCCACCGCGACTGGATGATCAGGAGCTTCGTGCTGATCTGGACCTTCGTGGGCTGCCGCATCGCGACAAAGGTCACCCTGTTCCCGGCCCTGGGCGATGAAGGCGTGGCCGCGGCGGTCTGGCTGAACTGGGTCGCGCCGCTGGTCGTCTGCGAAATTGCGCTGCAATGGCGCGCGGGCGCCCGCGTGAAATCGGCTACCGCCCGACCCGGAGACTAGATCGGGCCTACCCCTGGGCCAGCCACTGGCGCGCCTGGCGCTGGGCTTCGGCGACCTCCATCGGATCCATCTCGGCGCTCAGCTCCTTGCGGTAGACCTTGGCCTCGAGCGATCCGCGCATCGCGGCAAGGTTGAACAGCATGTGGGCCGAGACATAGTCGAGCGGCGCGCCGCCCTGCCCGGTCGAATAGAGCAGCCCCATCCGGAACAGATCATCGCCCGACGAGTCGGGGCCCGGCAGCGGCATGGTCGCGGGAGCTTCGCTCTCGACGCTCGCAAGCATGGTCTTCTTCCCTTCAAACCCCGCTCCGGACGGTTCTGGCCCGGAGCCGATGTCGACAGGAAAATACCCCCGCGCTGAACATAAGGTTAATCGCGCCGAAGTCCTGTATTCAGGAGCGAATACAGGTCTCGTTCACCTCCGTTACTGTCCGTAAAGCTGTGTCGCCGCCGGGTTAAAATGCCGGCCGGCGATCAGCCCTGGGCCGCCTGCAGCTTGTCGAGCGTCCGGGTCTCGAAATCGGAGGCGTCATGGCGCTCCGGCAGGCAGCTGGCCGGGTCGCCGAACACGCGGTTGACCATGCGGCCGCGCTTCACGGCCGGTCGGGCGCCGATCTGGTCGGCCCATCGGTTGACGTGCTTGTAGTCCTGCACCTGCAGGAACTCGGCGGACTCGTAGAGCACGCCCTTGGCCAAGGCGCCGTACCAGGGCCAGACGGCGATGTCGGCGATGGTGTAGTCGGCGCCGGCCAGGTACTCGCTCTCGGCCAGGCGACGGTCCAGCACATCCAGCTGACGCTTCACCTCCATGGCGAAGCGGTCGATGGCGTACTCGATCTTGAACGGCGCGTAGGCGTAGAAGTGGCCGAACCCGCCGCCCAGATAGGGCGCGCTGCCCATCTGCCACATCAGCCAGGACAGGCATTCGGCGCGGATCGCCACGTCGGTCGGCAGGAACTCGCCGAACTTTTCGGCCAGGTGCATCAGGATGGCGGCCGACTCGAAGACCCGGATGGGCGTCTCGCCGCTGTGGTCCATCAGGGCCGGGATCTTGGAGTTGGGGTTGGCGGCGACAAAGCCGCTGGAGAACTGGTCGCCCTCGTTGATCTTGATCAGCCAGGCGTCGTACTCGGCGCCGGCGTGTCCTTTGGCCAGCAGTTCCTCGAGCATGACCGTAACCTTCACCCCGTTGGGCGTGCCCAGCGAGTAGAGCTGCATCGGGTGCTTGCCGACCGGCAGGTCCTTGTCGTGCGTCGGGCCGGCCACCGGGCGGTTGATATTGGCGAAGCGGCCGCCGTTGTCCTTGTTCCAGGTCCAGACCCTGGGCGGGACGTAATCGGTTTTGTCGGTCATTGGATTCTGGCTCCGCCCATCGTTTTGATTATGGACGCAAGATGGGCTCCGTCCCCCTCCCTGCGCAAGGCGCCGAACCGGAATCCTGACGGACCCGTTCAGGCGGCGTTCAGGCCGGGCGATTCACCCTGTCCACAGTCGAGGGACCCTTGCGGCAGGGTTGCGCCGCGGGACGACAACAACGTTCGAGGAGACCTTCGCCATGAAGCGTCTGATGTTAACTCTGGCCGCCGTGGCCGCCGTCGCCGGTCCGATCGCGGTCAGCGCCAGCGAAGCCAACGCCCAGGACCGCGGTCGCTATGACCGTGGGGATGACCGTCGTGGCGACCGCTACGACCGGCGCGATGACCGGCGGGACTATCGCGGCGACCGCCGTGATGATCGTCGCGACTATCGTGGCGACCGCCGTGACGACCGTCGCTGGGACAGCCGCAGCCGCTGGAACCGCGGAACGCACAACGGCTACTACTACAACAACCGCTGGTACTACGGCCCGCCGCCGGCCGCCTACTACGGCCGTCCGGGCTACCGTCCGGGATATGCCGCCTGGCGTCGCGGCGCCTACCTGCCGCCGTCGTACCGGGGCCGCACCTATGTGGTCTATGACTACGGCCGCTACGGCCTCCGGCAGCCGCCGCGTGGCTACTACTGGTACCGCGACGGCAACAACTACCTGCTCGCCGCCCTGGCCACCGGCTTGATCCTGGATGTGATCATCAACCACTAGACCGGGACGCAGCAGCCTGATGAAGCCCCCGGACGCCAGGCGGCCGGGGGCTTTTCATGTCAGCGCGGCCTCTAGTCCTTCCCGGGCTCGGCCGGGGTTGCGAGGTCATCGACCATCGAGCGGGCGATGTCCTTCTCCTGGGCGTCCCCGCGGCGAACGTCACGCCGGGCCGCGTAGAGCCCCTTCAGATAGGCCCTGTCCCAATCGGTCATCCGCTCGGGGGGCTCCACGCCGGCGGCGCGGTCGGCGAACAGGTTGAGGACCGACGAGACGCCGGTGATCTCGGCCTCCGGGTCGACCTGCGCCAGGCCAACCATCGCGATGTAGTCGGCCAGACTGGCGAAACGCAGCGTTCCGATGCGGGAGGCGTCCATGATGATGATCACCCGATCAAAATCATCCCGGGTGCCGCCGCGCAGTCGACCGACGTCCCGCACGCGGACCTGGTCGCCTTTCTGATACCGCTGCCCGTCCGCCGTCGTTCGCGCGATGACATGCCACCAGCGCACCGCCGCCTTCGAGGTCGTGAAGGCCTTCAGCGCGCGACGCGACGGTCGGATGCCGCTGTCGAACTTCGCGAAGGCTTCCGGGTAGTCCTTGACCATGCTGTTGGCCAGCTTGTCGGACTCGGCCGTGGCAAGCACGATCATGTTGGCCTTGCAGCCCGGCTCGCCGACCTCCAGGCCGATCTCGACGGCCGTCTCGGCGATCCGGTCGACCAGCAGCCGGGCATAGTCGGCGCGCAGTCCCACCACCCCGGGACAGATCTTGCGATCCCAGCGGCCGAGTCTGTCGTTTCCGGTTTCGTCCGCGATGGTCGCGACGAACGCCGCAATGACCTCTTTTTCGGGCGCGGGCCGTGCGGTCACGACCAGGCTGTCAACCGTGGTCCCGTCCTCCGCCGGCGGCGTGGCCGGCGGAGCCGGTTGCGCAAACATCGCCGCGCTCATCGCCGCCGCTAGCCAGATGGACATCAAAAAACTCCCGGGAATCCCATGACTGACGCTGGCGCGCGCCGGACCCTGCCGCGATAGCCGTCGCCAGGATCGCCTTCAAGTTAAGTCGGCGCAATGTGACGGCCGCGCGACGCCCATTAAAAAGGGCCGGCGCGCGGCCGGCCCCTTCACGATGTCATCGGCGCGATCCGCCGGACGGTCAGTAGCCGTCGGGCAGATCGTCCTCGGCCTCGATCTCCTTCTTGGAGACCTTCTTGTCCTTGACGGTGGCCTTGCCGAAGATCAGCTCGACGACCTTGTCCTCGTAGAGGGGCGCGCGCAGCTGGGCCTGGGCGTTGGGGTTGGAGCGGAAGAACTCGAACACCTGCTGCGCCTGCTGGCCGTACTGCATGGCTTCACGCTGCATGGCCTGCATCAGTTCCTGGTCGGTGACCTGGACGTTCTCCCGGCGGCCGATCTCGGCCAGAACCAGGCCCAGGCGCACGCGGCGACCGGCGATGCGGCGGTACTCTTCCTTGAGCTGGTCGTCGGTCTTCTCGGCGTCTTCCGGCGGCACGTTCCCGGCCGCCTTGTCCTGCTCGACCTGTTGCCAGATGCCGGCGAACTCGGCGTCGACCATCTTCGGCGGCAGGTCGAAGGTGTGACCCTTGTCCAGTTCGTCGAGCAGGGCGCGCTTGAGCTTGAAGCGCGACTGGTTGTCGTAGCCCTGCTGCAGGTTCTTGCTGAGCGTTTCCTTCAGCGTCGCCAAGTCCGACAGACCGAGGCGCTTGGCCAGCTCGTCGTCCGGCTCGGCGTCGACCGGCGCGCGGACTTCATGGACCTTCACGGCGAACTCGGCGTCCTTGCCGGCCAGTTCCTCGGATTGATACGGGGTCGGGAAGGTCACCTTGACCACCACCTCGTCGCCCGGCTTGGCGCCGACCAGCTGGCCTTCGAAGCCCGGGATGAACTGGCCCGAGCCGAGCGTCAGCTCGAAGCCCTCGCCCTTGCCGCCCGGGAACTCGACGCCGTCGACGCTGCCGACGAAGTCGATCAGCACCTGGTCGCCGTCCTTGGCCTTCAGCGACTTGCCGGTGCGTGGCGCGAAGGTCTTCGCCTGCTTGGCCAGGTCGGCCAGGGCCTCGTCGACTTCCTTCTCGCTCGGGCTGTAGACCGGGCGGGTCAGCTTGATCGAGGCGATATCGATCGGCTCGAAATCAGGCATCAGCTCAAGCGACAGTTCGTAGGACAGGTCGACGCCGCCGGCGATGACCTTCTCCATGTCGGACTCGGGCTTCAGGTCGGGCTGCGAGGCGGGACGCAGCTTGTTATCGTCCAGCACCTTCTGGGTGGTCTCGTTGAGGGCCTGTTCGATGACTTCCTGCATCAACGCCTTGCCATGCACGCGCTTGACGTGGGCGGCCGGGACCTTGCCCTTGCGGAAGCCCTTGATGTTCATCTGCGGCGCGATCTCGGCGATCCGGGCGTCCAGGCGCGCGGCGAGCTCGTCGGCGGGAACAGTGACGCCGTAAACGCGGCTGAGGCCTTCACCAGACTTTTCAACGATCTGCATCGACATTCTTTGAGTCCCGGACGACCGGCCCGGGGGCCGCTTCATCCGCCTTGGAGTGGAAACGGGTAGCGCGCCCGGATCAGGGCGGCGCAAAGCGGTGGCCCTTATGTCACGCGCCGCTTTGAGGGCCAAGTGCGAGTTTTGGGGCAGGCGCTGACGACCAACCCGTGGCACTATCCGCCCGCGCTGCTCGCCAAACGGGAGTTCCGATGCTCGCCCTCCGGATCACGATCAACAACCAGCCGCCGGTCACGGCCGGCGAGGAGCACTGGCGGCTGCTTCACGCCAATGTCGTCCTGGGCCGGCGCATTGAAGGCAGGGACGACCACGACGACCTGCACATGCACCTCGGCGGCCTGGCGGAGACGCCGGGCGACCCGGCCGAGCACCTCCGCTGGCCGATGCCCGAACTGGCGGTGGGAGACATCGTGACGATCGAGGTGGTCGACGCCGAGGCGGTCGACCCGCCGGCCCATCGGTTCAATGTCGACGCCCCCCTGCCGCAGATGGGCTTCACGCCCGAAGAATGGCGGGCGATCCAGCACCGCGAGTACCTGAGACTGAAAGCCAGGTTCGAGCCCGACGGCGGCTGACCCCGTCGAGGCCCGGGCTTCGGACAGGGGGCCACGGGGTGAAGTGGGATGGTGCGGATGAGAGGACTCGAACCTCCACGCCTCGCGGCGCTGGAACCTAAATCCAGTGCGTCTACCAGTTCCGCCACATCCGCAGGTTCGCCCGGGGCTTAGGCGAGGCTTGGAGGCGACGCAAGTCGTCGGCGCCCGGCGCGGGCGGGATAGCGCTTGCGATACAGGCACGCCCGGCGGACCATCGCCGAAACAGGACGGGGAAACGCGCATGAACCTGCAACCGACGACGCCCGAAGCCATCCTCGAGCCGGACCTGCCGATCATCGATCCGCACCATCACCTGTGGGACCGCCCGTCCCTGCCGCCGGCGCGGGAGGGCGGGCATGCGTTCGAGGACGTGATCCGGCTGACGCCCCGCTATCTGCTGGACGAGTTGCGGGCCGACGCGGGCAGCGGCCACAATGTCATCGGCACCGTCTACATCCAGTGCGGCGCCTTCTACCGCGCCGACGCTGAAGCCGCGATGGCCCCGGTCGGCGAGGTCGAGTTCGTCAACGGCGTGGCGGCGATGAGCGCCAGCGGCATCTATGGCCCGCTGCGCGCCTGCGCCGGGATCGTCGGTCATGCCGACCTGCTGCTCGGCGAGGGCGTCGCGCGGGTGCTGGAGGCGGAGATCGCGGCCGGCGGCGGCCGCTTTCGCGGCATCCGCCACATGGTGGCCAGCGATCCCGATCCGGCCGTGCTGGGCCCGATGGCGCATACGCCGGGCGGGCTGATGGCCGAAAGCCGGTTCCGGGAGGGCTTCGCCCGCCTCGCGCCGCTGGGTCTGACCTTCGACGCCTGGCTGCTGGAGCCGCAACTGCCGGGCCTGATCGACCTGGCCCGCGCCTTCCCCGGCCAGGACATCGTGCTGGACCATGTCGGGACGCCGCTGGGCGTCGGGGCCTATTCCGGCAAGCTGGCGGAGCGGTTCGACATCTGGCGCGAGAACATCCGCGAACTGGCGAAGTCGCCGAAGGTGACCGTGAAGCTGGGCGGGCTGGCCATGCCGTTCGCGGGCTTTCCGGGCCTGGACGGACGGGCGCGGCCGGGCTCCCAGGCGCTGGCCGACCTCTGGCGCCCCTATATCGAGACCTGCATCGAGGCCTTCGGCCCGGACCGCTGCATGTTCGAGAGCAACTTCCCGGTCGACCGCTGGGGCTGCGACTACGCGACGCTGTGGAACGCCTTCAAGCGGATCGCCGCCGGTGCGTCGGAAAGCGAGAAGGCGGACCTGTTCACCGGGACGGCGCGGCGGTTCTATGGGCTATAGCCATGCTCTCCCCGTGGGAGAGCTGTCAGGGCGGAGCCCTGACTGAGAGGGAGACACGGCGGCAGCTGTCTGGCCGCTGCTTTTCCCTCTCCGACCTCGCTCCGCGAGGCCACCTCTCCCACGAGGGAGAGGAAGAAGGATCAACGCGCCATCCAGGGCTTGGACTTGCCGGTCTGCTGAGCCGCCGCCTGCCGGCGCTGGAACTTGCCGCCGCGCGGGGCGGCGGGCTTGGCGGAAAGCGCGGCCTTCTTCAGCCGCAGCGCCTTCTGCATCGGCGTCTCGTCGGGCGGCGGGGGCTGGTCGTCGGACATGGCGACGGTTTCTCCGGGGCGCGCCGCGACGCACGGCGAACTCCCGTGCTACGCCTAGCACATGGCGCGAACCGATATCGAGATCGCCGGGGTCGAGAAGCGCTATGGCGACCATGTCGCCCTGGCCGGCGTCACCCTGAGCATCCCCGCGGGGCAGTTCGTGGCCCTGGTCGGCGCGTCGGGGTCCGGCAAGACGACGCTGCTCAAGACCCTGAACCGCCTGATCACCCCTGACGCCGGCGGGATTCGCATCGGCGGCGGGGATATCGCCGTCGGCGCGCCCCATCTGCTGCGCCGGCGGATCGGCTACGTCTTCCAGGAGGTCGGCCTGTTCCCACACCTGACCGTGGGCGAGAACATCGCCGTCACGCCCCGGCTGCTCGGCTGGGCGCCCGAGCGCGTCGCGGCGCTGACCCGGGACCTGCTGGCGCTCGTAGCCCTGCCCGCCGCCATGGCGAGCCGCGCGCCGGCTGAACTGTCCGGCGGCCAGCGGCAGCGGGTCGGCGTGGCCAGGGCGCTCGCCGCCGAGCCGGGCATCCTGCTGATGGACGAGCCGTTCGGCGCCCTGGACCCGCTGACCCGCGACGCGCTCGGAACCGACGTGCGGGCGCTGCACGAGCGCCTGGGCCTGACCACGGTGATGGTCACCCACGACATGGCCGAGGCGGTGCTGCTGGCTGACCGGATCGTGGTGCTGCGCGACGGCGCCGTCGTGGCCGACGGGGCGCCGGAGGACCTGGTCCGCACCGTCGCCGACGCGGGCGTGCGCGACCTGCTCGACGCCCCGCGTCGCCAGGCGCTGCGTCTGGCCGCGCGGCTGGGAGGCGGCCAATGAACGAGGCCTTCGCCCTGCTGCCCGGTTACCTGGCCTGGCATGTGCTGCTCAGCGCCTCCGCCCTGGTCCTGGGCGCCGCAATCAGTCTGCCGCTGGCCGTGGCCGCCAGCCGCAATCCGCGCCTGCGTTGGCCCTTGCTGGCCGGCGCCGGGCTCATCCAGACCATTCCCAGCCTGGCCCTGCTGGCGCTGTTCTTCCCGCTGCTGTTGGCGATCTCGCGGTTGACCGAGAGCATCACCGGCCACGGCTTCTCGGCGCTGGGATTCCTGCCCTCGCTGCTGGCGCTGACGCTCTACGCGGTGCTGCCCATCCTGCGGACCGCCACGACCGGGCTGATGGGCGTCGATCCGGCGGTGCGCGAGGCGGCCGACGGCGTCGGCATGACACCGCGCCAGAAGCTATGGCGGGTGGAGCTGCCGCTGGCCCTGCCGGTGATCATGGCCGGGGTGCGCACCGCCGCGGTCTGGACCATCGGGGCGGCTACACTGTCGACCCCGGTCGGCCAGACGAGTCTGGGCAACTACATCTTCGCCGGACTGCAGACCGAGAACTGGATCTTCGTGCTGTTCGGCTGCGCCGCCTCGGCGACGCTGGCCATCTGCGCCGACCAGCTGCTGGGCCTGATGGAGGCGGGCGCCGCGCGGCGGGACCGGCGGCGCGTAGTCGCCGGCGGCGCGGGCCTGCTGATCGGCGTCGCCATCGCCCTGCTGCCGCTGGTCAGCTTCGGCAAGCCGGCGGGCTACGTCGTGGGGGCCAAGAACTTCTCCGAGCAGTACATCCTGGCCGAACTGATCGCCGGACGACTCGAGCGCGACGGCGCCCATGTCAGTCGCAAGGAAGACCTGGGCAGCGCCGTGGCCTACCGCGCCCTCGCGGCCGGAGAGATCGACGTCTACGTCGACTACAGCGGCACCCTGTGGACCAACGTGCTGGGCCGGACGGACAATCCCGGCCGCGAGGCGGTGGTGGCCGAACTGACCACCCGGCTGAAGGCCCGCGACGGCGTGGTGGTGCTGGGCTCGCTCGGCTTCGAGAACGCCTACGCCTTCGCCATGCGCCGGGACCGGGCCGAGGCCCTGGGCGTGACGTCGCTGGCCGATCTGGCGCGCCTGTCGCCCCGGCTGAAGCTGGGCTCCGACATCGAGTTCCTGTCGCGGCCGGAATGGAAGGGCGTCGACGCCGCCTACGGCTTTTCCTTCGGCCGGGAGACCAGTTACCAGCCGACCTTCATGTACCGTGCCCTGGCCAGCGGCGACGTCGACGTCATCTCCGCCTTCTCCAGCGACGGCCGCATCGCCGCCGACGACCTGGTGGTGCTGACCGACCCGAAGGCCGCCCTGCCCCCGTACGACGCGGTGGTGCTGGTGTCGCCCAAGCGCGCGGGCGACGCGCGGCTGATGGCGGTGCTGGAGCCGCTGATCGGCGCGGTCAGCGTCGAGGCGATGCGGACCGCCAACTACAGCGTCGACCGCGACGCCGGGAAGGCTACGCCGGCCGGAGCGGCGCGAGTTCTGGAAGCAGACCTAAGGCTCAAATAGCCCCGTTTCCCCGGCGAAGGCCGGGGCCCATCTTCCATCCATCGGGAGCGCCTTCCGGCGATCCGGGAGCCGCATGGATCCCGGCGAAGGTGTTGTGTCCCGGGAGGTTGTCGAGCACTTCGGCGGGGGCTTTGTGGCCCAGGCATCGCAGTCGGGTTCGATTGTAGTCCTTCACGAAGGTGAGGATGAAGGTGTCGCGCTGAGCGGTGTCTGCGAAGCGGTTCTTGCCGCCGTTCGCGCCGGAGGGGGTATGGCCCCGGATGGCGTCGGCCAGACGTCGATTGAAGCGCTCGACCATGCCGTTGGTTTGCGGCCGGTACGGCTTGGTCAGCCTGTGCTTGATGGCGTGGTCCTGGCAGACCCTGTCGAAGGGATGGTTGCCGGTCCCCTTGTCCCGCGTCCGCCATCGCGCATCGCCGAAGCGGTCGGTGAACTCCGAGCCGTTGTCGGTCAGGACCGTATGGACGGGGTAGCCGAAGGCCTGCAGGAAGCGCCGCAGGCAGCCGGCGACGGTCTGGCCGCTGCGCTCCTGGATGATCTCGGCGTGGACGAAGCGCGTCGTGCGCTCGATGGCCACGAAGACATAGGCGGGCCTGCGCTCAAGACGCGGCAGGTGCTTGAGATCGACATGCACATAGCCGAACGGCGTGGGGTCGAAGGTCTGGGCCGGCGGCTCGGAGGCCCGCGCCTTGCCCGATACGCCCCGGCGCTTGAGGCAGCGGTGCAGGGCCGAGCGGGAGATGTCGGGACGCAGGCATCGGCGCATGACCTCCAGCAAATCGTCCAGCGAGAGTCCCAGATCCGTGCGCAGACCCACCGCGATCTCCTCCTCCTCGAAGGAAAAGCCGGTGGCCAGGGCATGGGGTCTGGACGAGCGGTCAGAGACGTCCCGGCGGGTCTTCCAACGCCGGACCGTCCCCTCGGAAACACCCAGCTCCCGCACCAGCTCGGCCACGGACAGCGCGCTGCCCTGGATGTAGGCCCGCGTCTTGGGTGTGGTCGCGGCGTTCGCGTGAAGCTTCACAAGCATCGGCGTGCCTCCAGCCAGGCGATGCCAGACACTACACCGAGTCGATCAACCCAATCTCCCGGGACACAACAATCACGCGAGCGAACCAGCACCGGTCAGGGCAGTTCGGCGGCTTCGCGGCGCGACACGGGCTGACGAGGCTGGTCTGGTATGAACCCTTCGAGCGGATGACAAACGCCATCCGCCGAGAGACCCGACTGAAGAAGTACCCTCGCGCCTGGAAGATCAATCTGATCGAGCGGGAGAACCCGTTCTGGGACGATCTCTATCCCGGCCTGCTTGGCTGGCGCGCTGACAACCCTTGGGGACAGCCTCGACCATAACCGCATCCCGGACCTCGTCATGGCCCGACTCGTTCGGGCCACCCATGCGTGGTGAGGCTGCCTGTTCACTGGGGCCATCGAGGGCGCCGTGTTCATGGGTGGCCCGGACAAGCCGGGCCATGACGGTTTAGGTAGTTGAGCTCTGAGTGAGGCGCATCTCTCCGTCACAAACCTTCACCCGATGTGACCCCTCTCTCCGCCGCCCGGGGTTGACTTCCGGGCCCCCGTCCTCAAAACCCCCGACACTCACAAAAACGTGGTCGGGAGCCCCAAAACCATGACTGTTCGCGTCGCCATCAACGGATTTGGCCGGATCGGCCGTCTGGTTCTGCGCTCCATCGCCGAGCATGGCCGCACGGACATCGAGGTCGTGGCCATCAACGACCTGGGCCCGGTCGAGACCAACGCCCACCTGCTGCGCTACGACAGCGTGCACGGCCGCTTCCCCGGAACGGTGACGACCGGCGAGGACTGGATCGACATCGGCCAGGGCAAGATCAAGGTCACCGCCGAGCGCGACCCGGCCAACCTGCCGCACAAGGCGCTGAACGTGGACATCGCGTTCGAGTGCACGGGCATCTTCACGTCCAAGGACAAGGCCAGCGCCCACCTGACCGCCGGCGCCAAGCGCGTGCTGGTCAGCGCGCCCTGCGACAACGCCGACAAGACCATCGTCTACAAGGTCAACCACGAGACCCTGACCGCCGACGACATCGTCGTCTCCAACGGCAGCTGCACCACCAACGCCCTGGCCCCGGTGGCCAAGGTGCTGCACGACCTGTTCGGCATCGAGCGCGGCTATATGACGACGATCCACAGCTACACCGGCGACCAGCCGACGCTGGATACGATGCACAAGGACCTCTACCGCGGCCGCGCCGCCGCCCTGTCGATGATCCCGACCTCGACCGGCGCCGCCAAGGCTTTGGGACTGGTGTTGCCGGAACTGAAAGGCAAGCTGGACGGGTCGTCGATCCGGGTGCCGACGCCCAACGTCTCCGTCGTGGACCTCAAGGTCGTGGCCGGCCGCGAGGTCACGGTGGACGAGATCAACGCCGCGCTTCAGGCCGCCGCCGACGGCCCGATGAGGGGGGTGCTGGCCGTGACCGATGAGGCTCTGGTCTCGACCGACCTGAACCACATCGCCGCCTCCTCCACCGCCGCCCTGCCCCAGACCCAGGTCGTCGACGGCAAGCTGGCGCGCGTCCTGACCTGGTATGACAACGAATGGGGCTTCGCCACGCGGATGGCGGACACGGCGCTGGTGATGAGCAAGCTGATCTGATGACCCGTGTGTCTCCTCCCTGTCGCGCAGCGATGGGGAGGGGGACCGCGAAGCGGTGGAGGGGTTGTTTCCTCCGCACCGAGTTCGGGGCTGAGAGCCCCTCCGTCACGGCGCAAACGCGCCGCGCCACCTCCCCATTCGCTTCGCGAACAGGGAGGAGACAGGAAATGCGACCATGACCTTCCGCACCCTCGACGACGCCCCTTCCCTCGCCGGCCAGACCGCCCTCGTCCGCGTCGACTTCAACGTCCCGATGGAGGACGGCAAGGTCACCGAGGACACCCGGCTGCGCGTCGCCATCCCCACCATCAACCGGCTGCGCGACGCCGGGGCCAGGGTCGTCCTGATGGCCCATTTCGACCGGCCCAAGGGCAAGGTCGTGCCTTCCATGAGCCTGAAATACATCGTCGATGAGTTGTGCGAGGTTCTGGGCGCGCCGGTTCACTTCGCTGGCGACTGCGTGGGCGACGAGGCCCGCGCGGCGCTGGCCGACCTCGATGTCGGCGGCGTGCTGCTGCTGGAAAATGTCCGCTTCCACCCCGGCGAAGAGGCCAACGATCCCGCCTTCGCCCGACAGCTCGCCGAACTCGGCGACCTCTACGTCAATGACGCCTTCTCCGCCGCCCACCGCGCCCATGCCTCGACCGAGGGTCTGGCCCGGTTGCTGCCCGCCTATGCCGGGGAGTCGATGCGCCGCGAGCTCGACGCCCTC
>JAUXMY010000006.1 GCA_030683005.1 Caulobacter sp.
GCGCACGAACTGCGCACCCCGCTGGCCAGCATACTCGGCTTCACCGAACTGCTGATGAGTCAGGACTACGACGCCGAAATCCGGCGCGACCTGGTGGAGACCCTCCATCGTCAGTCATCCAGCCTGGTGGGGCTGGTCAACGAACTGCTCGACCTGGCCCGCATCGAAGTGCGCGCCGGCAAGGACTTCACCATCCGCGCACAAGCGCTGCAGCCCATCGTCGACGCCACCGTGCGCCACCTGATGGTGCCCGGCGATCCGCGCAAGGTCACCCTCAAGCTCGCCGGCAGCCTGCCGCCAGTGCTGGCGGATGCCGACAAGCTGGGGCAGGCCCTGCTCAACCTGCTCGCCAATGCCTACAAGTATTCGCCAAAGGGCGGTGTGATCGAACTCGCGACGTTGACACGGCAAGGGGCGGGCGGGCTGCAAGTCGGCATCGCGGTGACCGACCACGGCATCGGCATGAATGCCGACGCTACCGCGCGGGTCGGCGAACGCTTCTACCGCGCCGACAACGCCGGCGATATCCCCGGCGCCGGACTGGGCCTGTCGCTGGTCAAGGAGATTCTCGACATCCATCACGGCGAACTCCAGATCGAGAGCCGCCCCGGCGAGGGCGCCACTGTCACGCTTTGGTTGCCGGCGGCGTAAGCCGGCATGGGCAGGCCGCCGTGCGTCCTGGCCCGCACCCGCGCGGGCTTGCACATTCACCCGTAATTTACTCGCGCGTCCGTTGAGGTACCAACGTATCAAATTTATCAAATATTTGACTAAATGATAAAAGTGATAAACACTCCTGAAATGGTAACGCTGAAACCTCAGGAGTCAAGCATGAATGTTTCTCTGCCCCAAGCCGGTCACGCGGCAATCGACCGCCAGATCGAGCGTTTTGCCGCCGATATCCACCGTCTGATGACCGAGCGCGATCAGGCGCTGGAGGCGTCGCGCCGGATCCGGCGCGACGCGCTGCTGCGGCTCGCGGCCGCGGCGGAGCTGAAGGATGACGACACCGGCGTGCATATCGTGCGCATGGGGTACACCTCGGCCCTGATCGCGCTGGCGCTGGACTGTCCGGACGACTGGTCGGAGCGGCTGTTTTACGCCAGCCGCATGCACGACATCGGCAAGCTGGGCATCCCGGACAGCATCCTGAAGAAACCCGGCCCGCTCACCGCCGATGAGCGCGAGGTGATGAATCGCCATCCCGAGCTCGGCTGGGCATTGCTGGCTGATTCTGACAATCCCTTGTTCCAGCTGGCGGCCGAAGTTGCGCTGACTCACCACGAACGCTGGGACGGCAGCGGCTACCCCGGCGGGATGGCGGGAGAGGCGATCCCCCTGTCAGGGCGCATCGTGGGGGTGGCGGATTTTTTCGACGCCCTGACGATGGATCGCGTTTATCGTCCGGCCTTTTCCGACGAGCGGGCACTGGCCATGCTGGGCGAGGCATCGGGGAGTCATTTCGACCCCAGGGTGGTGACGGCTTTCTTTACGGTAAAGGAACGCATCATCGCCGTCCGCGACCGCGTCAACGGCGGCGAATCCCCATCCCTGGCCGATGCCTGGAAAAGCGCATGACGCCGCCGCTGCACGGCCTCGCCGCGGCGCGCGGGGTCCGGGCCTTCAGCGAAAATTCCGCCGAAACCATGGTTGAAGCGTCGGCTAGAACGTCACGGGAGCATGCTCATGTCTGAACGTATCGTCGCCCTGGTTTGCGGCCTGGCCGCCCTGTTTTTCGTCAGCGCCGGTCATGCGGACGTTCCGGCCGCGCCGGTGACGTTCCAGGGCGAAACCCTGCTCGAGATCCGTGCGCCGTTCGGCGCCTTCACGCCCGCCGAGCGGGCCGCGGCCATCGCCGAGCGTCTGGAGGTTCTCGCCGGACAGGCGGAACCGGTGCGGATCGCGGTTGGCACCCACGAATCCGTCAGCGAAATCCGGAGCGGCGAGGCGGTCATCATGGCGGTCACGGACGCTGATGCCGCGGCAGCGGAACAGCCGCGCGACGCGCTGGCCGCCAGCTACGCCCGGCGCATGGAGGAAACGCTGGTCAGGGCGCAGACGGAACGCTCGGCGCAATACCTGCGCCAAAGCTGGCTCTACACCACGGCGGCGACGGCCGCGCTGGGACTCTTTCTGTTCGGCCTGCGTGCCGCGGTACGCCGTGGGCGCGGCCATATCGAGGCGCGGCGCGCCGCCGATCGCCTGGCGCTGAACCTGCAAAACGCCGAACTGGTCTCAGCCGATCGCATGGCGGTCTTGCTGTTGCGCGGCATGACGACGCTGGCCCTGGGCCTGGCGCTGCTGGCGCTGTATTTCCACCTTTCGCTGGTATTCAGTTTCTTTCCCGCCACCCGCGCCTGGGCATCGCTGCTGATCGGCACCCTGCTGGCGCCGCTACGCGCCGCCGGCCTGGCCCTGCTGGACTATCTGCCGAATGTCGGCGTCATCCTGCTGGTGATCGGCCTGATGGTCGTGCTCACCCGTTTCGTCCGCTTTGTTTTCGACGCCCTCGGCGCAGGAACGCTGCGCTTCAAGGGCTTTCATCCGGAATGGGCGGACACCACGTTCAAGATCGCCCGCTTCGTGATCATCGTCTTCGCCGCCGTGGTGATATTTCCCTATTTGCCCGGGGCGGGATCGCCGGGCTTCCAGGGCATCTCGATCTTTCTCGGCGCGCTGCTGTCGCTGGGTTCCGGTTCGGCCGTCGCCAACATCGTTGCCGGCATCGTGCTGACCTACACGCGGGCCTTCCGTGTCGGCGACCGCATCCGGGTCAACGACAGCGAGGGCGATGTGATCAACCACACCCTGATCGCGACCCGGGTGCGCACCATCAAGAACGTGGACATCGTCATTCCCAACGCGGTGCTGCTGGGCAACCACATGATCAATTACAGCGCGGTCGCCGAAGAGCAGGGCCTGGTCCTGCACAGCAAGGTCACCATCGGCTACGACGTGCCCTGGCGCCAGGTGCATGAACTGCTGATCGCGGCGGCGCGGGATACCCAATTGATTCTCGCGGAGCCGGCGCCCTACGTGCTGCAAACCAGCCTCGACGATTTCTACGTCTCCTACCAGATCAACGCCACAACGCGGGCCTCGCGGCAGCAGGCATCGATTTATTCGGAGTTGCACCAGCATATCCAGGACCGCTTCCATGCCGCCGGGGTCGAAATCCTCTCGCCGCATTACGCCGCGGTGCGCGACGGGCAGGCCATCGCCATGCCGGCGGAAAGCCTGCCGGCAGATTATGTGGCACCGCCCTTCCGGCTGAGTCTGCGGCGGGATGTCAATGTCGATAGTGAGACGATGAATCGGCCTTCTTCGAGAGTTGGGGGGTGATGCCGTCATCTGGATTGCCCGTGCCGTGGAATGACGGTCCAGTTTGCCGTGGAATCGGTGGTCAGGTTGGCGTGGAATACGCAGAGCGGGCGCCGAACTCCAACATGACGACGGGCGCAATATAGCCGGTGCCGGTGGCCAGCGGTGTGTGGTCGATGAATATTTTGTCGCCCCCGGCTCGCACGGTTGCCGGCAGATCCTGCTGCTCAAAGTCATGCTTGAGACGTGGTTAGGGCATACGATTCCATCCCGCTTTACGGTGCTTTAGCGCGTAGCAGATCGGAGTACCCCTCAAAGGGATATTGAAAAAGGCCTTGCGGCGTGGGGTTGAAAAGACTGGTTAATGGTGCCATTATTAGCCCATTCTAACGTGCTGGAGATGACTATGGCACACCAAGTCCTGGCGGAAACGACTGCCAGTGTTTCTGAATTGAAGCGTAATCCAATGGCCACTGTGGCGGCGGGTGAGGGCTTTCCCGTTGCGATTCTTAACCGCAACGCGCCGGCTTTCTACTGTGTTCCTGCCAAAGCCTACGAGGAACTGATGAACCGGTTGGAAGATATCGAACTGAACGCGCTCGCCGATGCTCGCCTGAAGGATGGAAAGGCTTCGGTGCGAGTCACGCTGGATGAGCTATGAGCTGAACTTTCATCCGAATGCGCTGGATGAGTGGCGCAAGCTGGATAAATCCGTGCGGGACCAGTTCAAGAAAAAACTGGCAGAACGGCTGGAAAACCCCATGGTTCCGGGTTCACAGCTTTCGGGCCAGAAAGACCGTTTCAAGATCAAACTGCGCAATGCGGGTTATCGATTGGTCTATGAAGTACGCGATAAACAGCTTGTGGTGCTCGTTGTTGCGGTTGGTAAACGGGAACGCAACGCGGTTTATAAAGCAGCCTCCCATCGCTCCTGAATACCTGCACTTACGGGCGCACTTGGCCCGCGTGGTGCGGGCTGAATGAAAGCACTTTCGCGTGCGGTCGTGGGGTGACGAAGTATGATGCGCTGCCCAATCCCTCCCATTTGTCCATGAGTACTGTTGCAATTATCGGTGGCGGCCCGGCCGGTTTGATGACGGCCGAGGTGCTTGCACAAGGCGGCGTTCAGGTCGATCTGTACGACGCCATGCCTTCGGTGGGGCGCAAGTTCCTGCTGGCGGGGGTAGGCGGCATGAACATCACTCATTCCGAGCCGTTTGATGCTTTCCTGTCGCGCTACGGCGCACGAGTCACTGAAACCAAACCGCTGCTTGAAGCCTTTCCCCCCGCAACACTGCGTGAGTGGATCCACGGGCTGGGGGTCGAGACCTTCGTTGGCTCGTCAGGGCGTGTATTCCCGAAGGATATGAAGGCCGCGCCGCTGTTGCGCGCGTGGTTGCATCGTCTGCGCGAAGCCGGGGTGCGGTTTCATATGCGTCATCGTTGGCTGGGCTGGACTGACAGAGGCGCGTTGCGCTTCGCTACTCAGCAGGGCGAGATTGTCGTGAAAGCTGATGCCGTGGTGCTGGCGTTGGGCGGCGGCAGCTGGGCGAAACTGGGGTCGGACGGCGCGTGGGCGCCGTTGCTGGCGCAGCGTGGGATTGGGGTGACGCCCTTGCTGCCATCGAACTGCGGCTTCGACGTGGCGGGCGGATGGAGCGAACATCTACGCAGCCGCTTTGCCGGGCAGCCGCTAAAAACCGTGGCGCTGCGTTTCACCGATGCTGCGGGAAACACGCATCAGCGCAAAGGCGAGCTGATGCTGTCCGATAGCGGGGTCGAGGGCAGCCTGGTGTATGCCCTGTCGGCGCCGCTGCGCGACACGATTGCGGCGCGGGTCGAGGTCACTGTCGAGCTTGATTTGGTGCCCGATAAAATATTGGAGCGCGTCGTCGCCGAAGTCGCTCACCCGCGTGGTGCGCGTTCGCTGTCCAGCCATCTGCAAAGCCGGGCTGGGATCAAAGGCGTGAAAATGGCGTTGCTGCGCGAACGCTTGTCAGCGGACCAATTGAATGACCCAATCAAACTCTCTAACGCGATAAAATCGCTGCCGCTCACGCTTGTTGCAGCGCGCCCACTCGATGAGGCGATCAGCAGTGCCGGGGGCGTGCGCTTCGAGTCACTCGATGAAACACTCATGCTGCGTGACCTGCCCGGCGTGTTTTGCGCAGGCGAGATGCTGGATTGGGAAGCGCCTACCGGCGGCTATCTGCTCACGGCCTGTTTTGCCAGCGGACGCGTGGCGGGGCAGGGCGCGTTGAATTATTTGACTGATAAAAATTAAAGTACGACACCATGTTGCGACTGACTGAACTCAAACTGCCGCTCGACCATCCACCCGAAGCTTTGCGGGTGGCCATTCTGCAACGTCTTGCCCTCAAGGACGATGAACTGCTGGGTTTCAGCATTTTCAAGCGCAGTTTTGATGCGCGTAAAAAGCACGCGATGCTGCTGATTTATGCGCTTGATATCGAAGTGCAGCATGAAGCGGCGCTGCTGAAGCAGTTCCGCACTGATCGCCATCTGATGCCGACACCGGACACGACCTATCGCTTCGTAGGTCAGGCGACGGAACCCTTGGCGTCGCGACCGATCGTGGTTGGCTTTGGTCCCTGTGGCATCTTTGCCGCACTGGTGCTGGCGCAAATGGGCTTCAAACCCATAGTGCTGGAGCGTGGCCGCGCGGTGCGCGAGCGGACGAAGGACACCTGGGGGCTGTGGCGCAAGCACATTCTCAATCCGGAATCCAATGTGCAGTTTGGCGAGGGCGGCGCGGGCACGTTTTCCGATGGCAAGCTCTACAGCCAGATCAAGGATCCCAAACACTACGGGCGCAAGGTCATCGCTGAATTTGTCAAAGCGGGTGCGCCGAAAGAAATCGTATATGTGTCGAAACCCCACATCGGCACCTTTCGCCTGGTTGGGGTGGTTGAGGCGATGCGTCACGAGATTGAGGCGCTCGGCGGTGAGATCCGGTTCGAGCAGCGGGTGACGGATGTGGTGATTGAAGAAGGCGCCAAGGGTAAGCATATCCGTGGCGTGGTGCTGGCCGGCGGCGAAACGTTGCGCAGCGATCATGTCGTACTCGCGCTCGGCCACAGCGCCCGCGACACCTTCGAGATGTTGCATACACGCGGCGTCTTTATGGAAGCCAAGGCTTTTTCGATCGGCTTTCGTATCGAGCATCCGCAGTCGCTGATCGACAAAGCCCGGCTGGGACCGAATGCGGGGAATCCGCTGCTGGGCGCAGCAGATTACAAGCTGGTGCATCACGCGAAAAATGGCCGCTCGGTGTATAGCTTCTGCATGTGCCCCGGGGGCATGGTGGTGGCGGCGGCATCCGAGCCGAATCGTGTGGTCACCAACGGCATGAGCCAGTATTCGCGCAACGAGCGCAATGCCAATGCCGGCATCGTGGTGGGTATCACGCCCGCGGATTATCCGGGTGGGCCGTTGGCTGGCATTGAATTGCAGCGGAAGCTGGAATCACACGCATTTGAACTGGGCGGGGGCAATTACGAGGCGCCGGTGCAACTGGTCGGCGATTTTCTTGCAGGCACGCCCTCGACGCAACTCGGTAGCGTTGAGCCGTCGTATCAGCCCGGCGTGCGTCTCACCGACCTGGCATCCTGCCTGCCGGATTTCGCAATCGAAGCGATTCGCGAAGCGCTGCCTGCGTTCGACCAGCAGATCAAGGGGTTTGCGATGAACGATGCCGTGCTTACCGGGGTCGAGACGCGCACCTCATCGCCGCTGCGCATTACCCGCGGGGAGGATTATCAAAGCCTCAACGTCAAGGGCCTTTATCCGGCAGGCGAGGGCGCCGGCTACGCAGGCGGCATTCTTTCTGCGGGTGTGGATGGCATCCGGGTGGCAGAAGCCGTGGCGCTACAGAGTCTGGGACAAGCCGCACCCTGAACATGCCGCCGGATGGCTCCAGGGGCGGTTGGCTGTTTCCAAAAAAACAAGCCGTCCCATGTCTGTTTGGGTTCGGTTCTGCTGTAGCGCTACTTATCTGGTGAGGGTTGACTCAAGGTGCGCCGCTGGCGAGCCAGCGTGCGCAGTCATCCCCTAATTCACGTTCGCAGCGTGCCTCGTATTCAGCCGACTCTTCCGGCGTGAGTGTGTCACGCCAGCGACCGTTGACGCCTTTGTTGATGAAGACCTCGGCGCCACCATCCCAGAAGGCGCCACCCAGCGGGACGCTTTGGGCGGCGTGTTGTTTCATCCAGTCGAAGCTGCAATAGGTGACACCGGGTTCCGTACAGCCAGGAATTAACAGCCCCCGGATGATCGGCAAGTGACCATTCTGATCGTAGACAATAGGCAGGGTTGTGCCAGACGCTTGCATTTGTTTCCATGTTTCGACTATTATCGAAACATGGAAACAAATAATGCCGTCCTCGCTTTATCTGCACTGGCCCAAACCTCCCGGTTGGCTGTATTCCGCGCGCTGGTACAAGCCGGGCCGGCGGGGCTGGCCGCGGGCCGGATTGCCGAGGTGACCGGCATCCCGCCTTCGTCGCTTTCCTTTCATCTGAAAGAGCTGACACACGCCGACCTGGCGCACGCGCGTCAGGACGGTCGCTTCGTGATTTATACCGCGCAGTTCGACACCATGAATGCGCTGCTGGGTTTTCTGACTGATAACTGCTGCGGTGGCAATCCTTGCTCGCCGGTCTGCGCACCTGTTTGTCCAACCGAAAAGGAGTTCTCATGAAACGCTTGCATGTTCACGTTGCGGTCGATGATCTGGCCGCCAGCATCCGCTTTTATTCCGTCATGTTTGCCGCCGAGCCCACAGTCAGCAAGGACGATTACGCAAAATGGATGCTCGATGATCCGCGCGTGAATTTTGCGATTTCGGCGCGCGGCGCCACACCCGGGCTGAACCATCTGGGTGTTCAGGTCGAGTCTGCCGGCGAACTGGCCGAGATGGGCGCGCGCCTGCAAAAGCTGGAAACCGAGGTGGTGGAGGAAATGGGTACCGCCTGTTGCTACGCCAAATCCGACAAATACTGGGCAACCGATCCGCAGGGTATCGCCTGGGAAACCTACCATACGCTCGACAGCATCCCGGTGTTCGGTCATGCCGATGCGTCCGTATCCGCCAGCGGCTGCTGTGTGCCCGAGCCCGTCGCAGTCAGCGTCTCCAGCCGTATCCCGGTCAAGGCCAAGCCTGCCGCGGGCGGTTGTTGTTAAGTTTTATTCCATTTCATCAAGGACATCTCGTGGCTGAAAAAACCTACACCGTGCTGGTGCTGTGCACTGGCAATTCCTGTCGCTCGCAAATGGCCGAAGTGCTGCTGAACCATGACCTCGCCGGCCAGGTGCGCGCGCTCTCCGCCGGCACCCGGCCGCAGCCGAAAGTGGCCGACGGCGCGATCGCGGCGCTGAAATCCGCCGGCCTGAATACCGACGGCCTGCACCCGAAAGACATCGATGCGGTGATGAACGAGGACATCGATCTGGTGGTAACCGTGTGCGACAACGCCCGCGAAGCCTGCCCGATTTTCCCGCGCCCGATCCCGGCCATCCACCTGCCGTTCCACGACCCGCACGGCGAACCGCTGGAGAGCTTCCTCGCGGTGCGCGACGACATCCGCACCCGGCTGGTGGCCGCCGTGCACGAGAAACTCGGCTTGCAAGCGGCCGCTGCCTGAATCAACGGAGACGCTGCCATGGCTGAACCTGTTTTCAATGTGCTGTTTCTGTGTACCGGCAATTCGGCGCGCTCGATTCTGGCCGAATCGCTGCTCAACCATTTTGGCAAGGGGCGGTTTCTGGCGTTCAGTGCAGGCAGCACGCCGGCCGGACGGGTCAACCCGTTTGCGCTGGCACTGCTGGAAAAAAATCATTACCCCACCGGCGAACTGCGCAGCAAGTCGTGGGACGAATTCGCGCAGCCCGCTGCACCGCGGCTCGATTTCGTGATTACGGTATGCGACAACGCAGCGGGTGAAGTCTGTCCGGTGTGGCCGGGGCAGCCGATGACCGCGCACTGGGGCATTCCCGACCCGGCCGCGGTGGAAGGCAGCGACGACATCAAGCGCCATGCCTTTGTCGAGGCCATGAACCAGTTGCAGCGTCGCATCTGCATGTTCGTCAGTCTGCCGTTCGCAACGCTGGACGGCATGAAGCTGCAACAGGCGGTGCGCGAGATCGGAAAGACGCCATGAGTGCACAGTGTGAAGTAGCAGGGAAACTTGCCGCTGCCGCGCCGATGAGCCTGTTCGAGCGCGGGCTCACCCTGTGGGTGGCGCTGTGCATCGTCGTCGGAGTGCTGCTGGGCCAGTGGATGCCGGGCCCGTTCCAGGCACTGGGGCGCATGGAAGTGGCACAGGTCAACATTCCGGTCGGTCTGCTGATCTGGGTGATGATCATTCCCATGCTGATGAAGATCGACTTCTCGGCCATGGGGCAGGTCGGCCGCCACTGGCGCGGCATCGGCATCACCCTTTTCGTCAACTGGGCGGTCAAGCCGTTCTCGATGGCCCTGCTCGGCTGGCTGTTTATCGGCATGCTGTTCAGGCCCTGGCTGCCGGCCGGCCAGATCGACAGCTACATCGCCGGGCTGATCCTGCTGGGCGCCGCGCCCTGCACGGCCATGGTGTTCGTCTGGAGCAACCTGACCAAGGGCGAGCCGCACTTCACCCTCAGCCAGGTGGCGCTGAACGACGCGGTGATGATCTTCGCCTTCGCGCCGATCGTGGCGCTGCTGCTCGGGTTGTCGGCGATCGTCGTGCCGTGGGAGACCCTGCTGCTGTCGGTCGGGCTTTACATCGTCGTGCCGGTGATCATCGCCCAGGTGCTGCGGAAGGTGCTGCTGGCGAAGGGCGAGGCCTCTTTCCAGGCGGGCCTGGCCTGGCTCGGACCGGTCTCCATGGCCGCGCTGCTGGCGACCCTGGTGCTGCTGTTCGGCTTCCAGGGCGAGCAGATCCTGGCCCAGCCGTTGATCATCGTCCTGCTGGCCGTGCCGATCCTGATCCAGGTCTATTTCATCGCCGGACTGGCCTATATGATGAACCGGGCGGCCCGGGAGCCGCACAACATCGCCGGGCCGTCATCGATGATCGGGGCCAGCAACTTCTTCGAACTGGCCGTCGCCGCGGCGATCAGTCTGTTCGGCCTGACGTCCGGCGCGGCGCTGGCCACGGTGGTCGGCGTGCTGGTCGAGGTGCCGGTCATGCTGACGCTGGTCGCCATCGTGAATCGCTCGAAGGGCTGGTACGAACGCCGCCTCGCCCCCCGCAACGAGGCCTGACCCCATGACCGTGACCATTTTTCACAACCGCGCCTGCGGCACCTCGCGCAACACCCTGGCCGCCATCCGTGAGACCGGCGTCGAGCCGACCGTGGTCGAGTACCTGAAGACCGGCTGGACGAGGGCGCAACTCCGGGACCTGCTGGGCAAGCTGGGCCTGGGGCCGCGCGACATCCTGCGGATCAAGGGCACGCCGGCCGCGGACCTGGGTCTGACCGACCCGGCCGTAGGTGACGACGCCATCCTCGACGCCATGGTCGCCCACCCGATCCTGGTCGAGCGTCCCATCGTGGTCGCTCCCCGGGGCGCGGTGCTGTCGCGTCCGTCCGAGCGGGTTTTCGAGATCCTCGACAACGCCCCGGCCGCCTTCGTCAAGGAGGACGGCGAGCGAGTCCTGCCCGGAAATGCGCCCGACGCGTGAGCCGGCGTGACAAATGCGCCGAACCGCAGGATATTGCTTGCGCCTGATGTAACGGTTCCTGCATGAACCGGCCTGATAGTTGCTGGGGGGCGACCCAGCCGTGTCATTCTGACGCTTGCGGCATCGTCAACGATGGGGGACCGATGCAGGAGTTTGATCCCAGGCGCCCGACGCTTCGCTTCGCGCCGAAGATCCTTGTGGCCATCGCCGGCTTCGCGGCCCTTGGCCTGGGCTGGAAACTGACGGCCGGTCCAGAGATCGCGGCCAGCCAGACGCTCGACCCCGCCGCCATGGTCGCCCTGCAGCACGCCGCCTTCGCCGAGGCGGAGGCCCATCCCGGGTTTGGCCGGGGACACAACGTCAATGTCGAGGTCCTTCCCGGCGAGACCCTGGCCGCCGCCGTCGCGCGCAGCGGCGTGGGCGACGCAGAGGCCCGCCATGCGGTCGGCGTCCTCAGCGAGGCCATGGACACTGTCAACATCAAGGCCGGCATGGACTTCGTCGCTTCGGTCGCACGCCCCCTGGACCGCCGCGGTCCGGCGCGCCTGATCGGCCTGTCCATGCGCGCCGACGCGGTCAAGACGATTACCGTGTCCCGCACCTTCGACGGCGCCCTGCGCCTCAGGGAGCTGGAGGAGAAGGTCCGGGCCGAGACCACCGTGGCCTGCGGCAAGATGGACGGCTCGTTCCACGAAAGTGCGGCGGCCATCGGCGCCAACTCTGCCATCGTCGCCGAGGCGTCCAAGCTGTTCGCCCACAAGATCGACTTCTCGCGCGACATCAAGGCGGGCGATCCGTTCTGCCTGGTGTTTGATCGCAAGATCACCGAGAGCGGCCGTACGGTCGAGGCCAGCGGCCTGCAGTACGCCGAGATCAAGGGCCAGCGCTTCTACGGCTTCACCAACACCCAGGGGAAGAAGGTCTTCCTCGACAGCGTCGGCAAGACCGTCAAGAGCATGCTGCTTCGCACGCCGGTTGACGGCGCCCGCATCACCTCGCGCTTCGGCGTCCGCCGCCACCCGATCCTCGGCTACACCAAGATGCACCAGGGCATCGACTTCGGCGCCGGCATGGGCACGCCCGTCCTGGCCGCCGGCGACGGCGTCGTGGTCGAGGCTCGCCGCTGGGGCGGCTACGGCAACTGGATCCGCGTGCGCCACGCTGACGGCTGGGAAACCGGCTACGCCCACCTGTCGCGCTACGCCAAGGGCCTCAAGCCCGGCCAACGGGTCAGCCAGGGGCAGATCATCGGCTACGTCGGCTCGACCGGCGCCTCGACCGGCCCGCACCTTCACTACGAGATCTGGCGCCGTGGCGTCCGCGTGAACCCGATCGGCGCCAAGATCGCCGTCGGCGTGGAGCAGGATCCCCGCGACGTCGCCGCGTTCAAGGCGTCCAAGGCCCGCCTCGACGAACTGCTGGCCCCGCGCCGCGCCGAAATCGGGGCGCCCGCCGTCCCGGCCGAGACGGCCAAGCCGGAAGCCGGCAAGAAGCTGGCGAAGGCCGACTTCAAGGCCGCCGCCCCGACGCTGCGTCCGCGGGCGGGGTAACAGCTCGTCGTCATGGCCCGGCTTGTCCGGGCTACCCAAGCCTGATGACTCGGACGAGAAGGCGCGGAGCGATCCGCGCCCTTCTTGCATGGGCCGTGTTCACGGGTGGCCCGGACAAGCCGGGCCATGACGGAAATAGAGTTGGGCGTGACGCGACGCCCCCGGGGCGCTAGAGAGACCGCCCGCCCGCAACAGCTTCCGGACCCTCTCCCTTGCGACTTCCCCAGGCCCGTCTCGACCAGGTGCTCGACCGCTTCCGCGAGATCGAGGCCCGCATGGGCGCGGCCACGGACGGGACCGAGATCGTGCGGCTGTCCAAGGAGCACGCCGAGCTCAGGCCCGTCGCCGAGGCTGTGATAGCCGTGCAGAAGGTGCTGGCCGAGAAGCCCGAGCTGGAGGCCATGGCCGCCGACCCGGACCCCGACATCTCCGAATTGGCCCGGGACGAGCTCGAGCGGCTGGACGCGCGCCTGCCGGAGATGGAGCGGGAGGTCGCCCTGCTGCTGGCCCCGCGCGACAAGGACGAGAACGCGTCCGCCATCCTCGAAGTGCGGGCCGGCACCGGCGGCGACGAGGCGGCGCTGTTCGCCGGCGACCTGTTCCGCATGTACCAGCGCTACGCCGCCAGTCAGGGCTGGCGGGTCGAGATCGACAGCGTCTCCGAAGGCGAAATGGGCGGCTACAAGGAAATCGTCGCCTCGATCACCGGCGACGGCGTTTTCGGCCGGCTCAAGTTCGAGAGCGGCGTGCACCGGGTGCAACGCGTGCCCGAGACCGAGGCGCAGGGGCGCATCCACACCAGCGCCGCGACCGTGGCCGTGTTGCCGGAGGTCGAGGACGTCGACATCGTCATCAACGACGCCGACCTGCGCATCGACACCTACCGCTCCAGCGGCGCCGGCGGCCAGCACGTCAACAAGACCGACTCCGCCGTCCGCATCACCCACCTGCCCACCGGCGTGGTGGTGACCTCTTCGGAAAAGTCGCAGCACGAGAACCGCCGCAAGGCGATGAAGAACCTCAAGGCCAAGCTCTACGACATGCAGCGCGAGGCGCTGGACACCGCCCGCGCCGACGCCCGCAAGAGCCAGGTCGGCAGCGGCGACCGGTCCGAGCGCATCCGCACCTACAACTTCCCGCAGGGCCGGGTGACCGACCACCGCATCAACCTGACCCTCTACAACCTGGCCAAGGTCATGGAGGGCGAGGCGCTGGACGACGTGATCAAGCCGCTGATCGCCGAGGACCAGGCTGCCCGGCTGTCGGCGCTGGAAGACGAGTTCAACTAGGAACGCCCTCTCCCCCGTCCGCGCTGGCGAGGCGGCTTGGGCGCCGGAGGCGGGGCGTCAGGATCCGCACGTCCCGATCCCGAGACCCGCGACCACAGCCCTCCGGCCTGTCTGCGGGCGTGGCCGGCGCCGACCCTGAGCGTTGCCCGCAGGTGTAGCGGCTGGCCGACCGTGTCGGCCATGACGGCGCCGCGCATGCCCATCGGCCGCTCGGGACCGCCGGTGGTGTCGATGGCGGTCTGGTGCTCGATCTCGGCGTTCAGCTCGGCCCCGACCAGCAGGATGATCACCGACACCCAGACCCACAGCATGAAGCCGACCACCGCGCCAAGTGAGCCATAGGTGACGTCGAACTGGGCGACATTGGCGAGGTACCAGGAAAACCCGAGTGACCCGCCCAGCCAGCCGGCGGCGGCCAAAACCGCGCCCCATGTGACCCACCGCCATTTGGCCCGTGTACGGCTGGGCCCATAGCGATAGACCAGGCTGAACACCGCCACCGTCACCGCCGCCACCAGGCACCAGCGCAGCGCGAACCACCAGCTGTCGGCCCGCGCCAGGCCCAGCCAGGCCAGAACGACCGGCGCGGCGACCAGCACGCCGGCGACCAGGGCCAGGAACACCAGCGCCGCGAAGGTGGAGCCGTAGGTGAACATGGTCCGGCGCAGCAGGGGCCGCGTCTCGACCTCGTCATAGGCGACGTTCAGGCCTTCGAAGAGCGCCCTCATGCCGGCGTTGGCCGACCAGACCGACACCAGCAGGCTGAGCACGAAGGCGGCCGAGAGCTTGCCTGGATGCTGGCCGGCCAGCCGCAGCATTTGGTCGCCGACAATCTGGATCACCGGCCCGGGGAAGACGCCCGACAGGCCCTGCAGCTGCTCCTGCACGGCGGCCACGTCCCACAACAGCCCGTACAACGACACGAAGGCGCCGATGGCCGGAAAGATGCCCAGCAGGACGTAGAAGGTCACGCCGCCGGCCGCGCTCGGCAGTTTGTCGCGCGAAATCTCCTGCAGGGTACGCCAGAGGATGTCGCGCCAGCCGATCAGCGGGATAGCGTGCGGAAAGGTCGCCGCCCTGCCCCGCCCGGGCTCGGCCTGGTCGAAGGCCGCCGGCGACATCACGCGGTCCTCGCTCATGCCCGGAGGCGGCGCCCGCCGGCCCGGCCACAGGATCACCGTGGCGGCCAGGCCGATCCAGGGCAGCAGGCCCCACGGGCGCGTTCGCCCCCAGCGCCACGCCGCCCTCATCCTCTCGCCTACGCGCTGATCCATCGCGAAAGGAAATGCCGCGGAGGCCCTTGCCGTTCCCCCGGGGCTTGCCGCGACCCGGCCCCTGAGGCAGTGACGGATGATGACCGCCACTGTCTCCGCCCTCTACCGCCACCCCGTGAAGGGCTTCACCCCAGAGCGGCTCGCCTCCGCCGACCTCGCCGTCGGCGAGAACTTCCCGTGCGATCGGCTTTACGCGGTCGAGGTCGGCCCCAGCGGGTTCGACGCGGCCAGCCCGGCCTGGGTTTCGAAGATGAAATTCGCGGTGCTGGCGCGGATCGCCGAGGTGGCGAAGGCGCGCACGGCCTTTAACGAGGCCGCCGGCGTTTTTTCCGCCCGCGCCGACGGCCTGCCGGACATCAACGCCGACCTGACCTCCGAAGCCGGTCGCGAGGCCCTGGCGGCCTGGCTGACGGCGCTGCTCGGAGACGAGGCGGACGCGCCGCTGAAGGTCATCGCCGCGCCCGGGACCTGGCGGTTCATGGACCACCCTCTGGGCCATGTCTCGATCATCAACATGGCCAGCGTCCGCGATCTGGAGCACCGCATCGGCAAGCCGCTCGACCCGCTGCGCTTCCGTGGCAACCTCTATGTCGAAGGCTGGGAGCCCTGGGTCGAGAACCAGTGGACGGGGCGGACGCTGAAGGTCGGCGGCGCGATGACCACGGTGTTCAAGCCCATCGTCCGCTGCGCCGCCACCCACGTCGATCCGACGACGGCCGAGCGCGATATCGATGTTGTGAAGGCGCTGTTCGACCACTACGGCCACACGCTGTGCGGACTCTATGTGCAAGTCACCGCCGCGGGACGGGTCGCCGAGGGCGACGCATTGGAGCTCGGCTCATGAGCACTCTGGTGAAGACCTGGAAGGCCGGCCGCGAACGGCTGGAGACCGGCGGCATCGACCAGCCGGTGATCGACTCGCGCCTGATGCTGGAGGCGGCGGCCGGTGTCACGCGGGTGGACATCATCACCGACCCGCACCGCCTGCTGACCGGCGAGCAGATGACCACCTTCGACGACTACATCGAGCGCCGCCTGCGGCGCGAGCCGGTCAGCCACATCCTGGGCCGCAAAGGCTTCTGGAAGATCATGCTCAACGTCACGCCGCATGTGCTGACGCCGCGGCCGGACACCGAAGTGATCGTCGACGAGGCCCTGAAGGCCTTCCCCGAGGCGATGGCCTTCAACATGCTCGACCTGGGCGTCGGTTCCGGCGCCATCCTGCTGGCCATCCTGGCCGAGCGGCCGGCCGCCAAGGGCCTGGGCGTCGACATCTCCGAGGAGGCGCTGGCCGTGGCGCGCGAGAACGCCGCCAACCTGGACCTGAACAACCGGGTGGCCCTGCTGCGCGGCGACTGGACCGCCGGCCTGGGCGACGAGACCTTCGACCTGGTGGTCTCCAACCCGCCCTACATCGCCACCGAGGAGATCGAGACCCTTGATCCGGAGGTGAAGGACCACGAGCCGCGCGTGGCGCTGGACGGTGGCCCGGACGGGCTGGACCCCTACCGCGTGCTGGCCCCCGAGATCCTGCGTGTGCTGAAGCCCGGCGGCCTGTTCGCGGTGGAGATCGGCCACACCCAGGCCAGGGCCGTCGAGACGCTGTTCCGCGCGGCCGGCGGAGCGCAGGTGCGGACGATCAAGGATCTTGCCCTGCGTGACCGGGTTGTCGCGGGCGTGAAAAACCCCTTGGAAACATAGGCCTGAGGGGTTACATCTCGACTCGTTCCCTCCCAGATCGCCGTAGATCGAAAGTCTCGACGACGGACGCGCGGGGCCTTTGTGGCCGGTTCGCAGCGCTGGAAAGCCGGGCGGAAACCTTAGGAAACAGCGTCTTTCTAGAACAGCAAACCGGGCCAATGCGCCCGAACAGGTCTCCAGAACCAGCCGGCAAGGTCCGCAACAGGACCAGCCGCAGTGCAGGTCAAAGGTAAACATGAGAGATTTCAAGGGTATGAAGCGTCAGCGCGGCCGCAATCGCGGCGGCGGCGGCGGCAACAAGCCCCAACAGCAGAACGCCAACCGGGCGTTCGACTCCAACGGTCCCGAGGGCGTCAAGGTCCGCGGGGCGGCCCAGGGCGTCTTCGAAAAGTACCAGCAACTGGCCCGCGACGCCTCGTCGGCCGGCGACCGCGTGCTGGCCGAGAACTACCTGCAGCACGCCGAACACTATTTCCGCACCCTGCGGGCCATGCAGCCGCATCGCCCGGTGTCCGACATCGTCGGCCGCGAACAGTTCGCCTCCGGCTTCGACCTCGACTTCGAGGCCGAGCCCGAGGACGCTCCCGAGCAGCCCGAGGCGCCGGAAGCGACTGAAACGGGCGACAACACCGATGGCCAGCGTCAGGAAGGCCGTCGCGACCGCTTCGAGAACCGTCGCGACCGTGACGACCGTCCGCGCGATGATCGGCCCCGCGAGGATCGGCCGCGGGATGAACGTCCTCGGGAAGACCGTCCGCGCGATGACCGTCCGCGCGACGACAGGCCCCGTGAGGATCGACCCAAGGACGATCGCCCGCGCGAGGAGCGGCCCGAAAGCGGCCGCCGCGACCGCTGGCGGGAGCGCGACGAACGTCGCGAGCGTCAGGAACGCGCCGCCGCCGAGGCGCCGCGCGATCCGCTTGCCGTGATCGAGCCGCAGGCCGCGCCGCTGGTCGCCGAAACCCCGTCCGACGACTCCCCGCGCCTGCGCGGCCAGGACGGCGCCGTCAGCGAACTTCCGGCCTTCCTCGGCCGCCCGGCCCAGGCCGAGCCGCGCGAGGAGGCTCCGGCCGCCGAGGCCAAGAAACCTCGCCGTCGCCGCGCCCCGCGCAGCTTCGAAGGCGGCGAAAGCGTTCCTGCCGAGACCGAGGAAGCCTAAAGGTCGAAGTCGAACATCACGATCTCGACCCCGTTCTCGCCGAACGATTCGTACAGGCGGCGGGCAGGCAGGTTGTCGACCTCGGTGGCCAGCCAGGACGCCTGACAGCCCATCGACCCGCCCAGTGCGAACAGCGCCTCCATCATGCGCTGGGCGATGCCCCGGCGCCGCCAGTCCGGCGAGACGCCGACCTCGTCGATATAGAGCTCGTCGGGCTTGTCGGGGTGTTTGTGGATGACGGCCGCCGCCTGGCCGACCACCAGGTCGCCATCGACGGCGACGATCATCAGATTCACCGGCTCCGCCAGATAGGCCCGCAGCCGCGACGGGACAACGTCCGTGTCGAACACGTCCTCGGCGACATTGCGCAGCAGGCCTGCGTTGGCGGTCGTGAGCCGGACGATCTCGATGGTCATGGCGGCAGGATAGCCCGTCGCGCGACGTTCCGGGATGGAGTGTTCGACCTGTCGACGGAATCTCGCCGCGCGACGCTGTCAGTCCGCCGCGGCGCCATCGGCCGCGGTCGACGGCCCGGCACTTTCCGGTCCGGGCTTGCAGTAGACATAGCCCTCCAGCTCGACGCCCACCCGCGCCCGCGACCCCACGCCGGCGCTGCCGTAAACGTAGGGCGCGTCGGCATAGTACTCGTTGGCCTGGACCCGGAAGATGTTGGTCCGGTCGACGCCCGTTGGGCATAGCTCGGCCGCGCGGCGGTCGAAGAAGACGCGCAGTTCCGCGGCCGTCGCATACCCGGCCATGACCACCAGTACGGTGTAGCCGCCGTCTGCGTTGGGACGATCCTTGTAGCCGTAGGGAGCCTCCGGCCCGATCGGCCCGTAGACCGCCGGCGTGGCGGTGACGCAGCCCTGCAGGAGCAGAGCCGCAGCCACCGCCGAGGCAGAGCCGAGAAGGGTATGCGGGCGCCCCGGGATCACTTTGCGGCCTTCGGAGCCGCCGCCTTGAGTCCCTTGACGTAGGCCACCGTGCTCTTGGCGACGGCGATGGTGTTGCCGTAGGTCGCGAAGTTCGTGACGTTGGCGGCCGAGCAGACATACGAGCCGGCTTCATAACCCTTGCCGATCCGACGAACCGTCCGCTGATCGTCCGACGTCTCGAGCAGTTCGTCCTCGCCGGTGATCGAGGGGATCGCGGTCCTGTTGATGTCGAGGATCACATACCGGGCGACGAAGGCCTGGGCCCGATCGACCTCGGCCTTGATCATGGCGCCGTCGTCGCGAAGCCATTCCCGGGTCAGGAAGAGCGATACCTCGTTCGGGGTGAGCTTGTCGTCGTTCGCCAGTTCGATCTCGCGCTGCATCGCCTTGTATTCGGTCGTGCCCTCCACGGGCGGCGCACCGGCCTCGTCTTTCGCGCTCTCGCGGATGTTGGCGATAAGGCGTTCCCGCAATTCCGGCGTGAGCGTCGGGATGGGCAGCGGCGTCGAGTAGTAGGTGAAGGTGTTGCGATACAGAGGCCCCTTGGTCTCGCTCTTGGGAACCGACTTGGTGAAGGTGTAGGGCGTCTTGTAGGGGATCGCGGCGTTCTGATAGGTCGCGACCGCGACGATCTTCAGCACGCTGGAATCCTCGGACAGGGTGTAGGTCGAGACCACCTCGACGGTGTCGTCCAGCATCCCCGGCGTCACGGACTTGTAGGTCAGGACAATCTCGGGGAAGGTGATTCCCGCGGCGGCCGGGGCCTTGCCGGCCTCGTCCTTCATCCGGGCGACCAGCGACTCATTCAGCGCCTCGACCGTCTGGACCTCGGAGACTTCGTTAGCCTGCTTCTGGGCGCGGGCTGCGGGCGCGGCGTTGATGATCGCGGCGGCGATGGCCCCGGCGATAGCGCCGATCATTCCCGCGCCACCCCCGTTCACCTGTGTATAGAACCAGGACTTGGCGACGCCGGCCTCGTTGCCGGTGACGCTCAGCCGTGTCGGCCCCATGGTCTCGATACTGGCCTGAGACAGCGGCCGCGCCGCCGGCACGGGCTCTACGGTCGCGCAGGCGGCCATGGACAGGCACAGCAACGGCGCCAGAACTTTACGCATGAAATCATCCCCCCCGTTGCATCCGAAGCGGAGGCAACGCCCACGATCTGGGAGATTCATCAGCAGTTGTCAAAGCCGCAATCTGCCGAGCCGCGCCGGCCGCTCTGCATTTCAGTCCGCGCCCTGACTTACTCCGCAGCGACGCGCACCGGGCCGCTGACCATGCCTGCCAGGCGGCCGCGGATCAGGTCCTCGGCCTCGCTGATGATGCGGTCGACCAGGTCCTTGGTGGTCGGGATGTCGTGGATCAGGCCCTGGACCATGCCGGCCGACCAGATGCCGCCCTGGGTGTCGCCGTTGGCGAGGGCGTCGCGGCCGCGCGTGCCGGCCACCAGATGCTGGACATCCTCGAACCTGGCGCCGCCGGCCCGCTCGATGGCGACCACGGCCTGGCTGACCTCGTTGCGCATGACCCGGGCGGTGTTGTGCAGGGTGCGGAAGATCAGGTCGGTCTGGCGCTCGTCGTTGGCGACCATCTGTTCCTTGAACGACATCGGGATCGGGGCTTCCTGGGTGACGCAGAAGCGGGTGCCCATGTTGACGCCGTCGGCGCCCAGCGCCAGGGCCGCCACCAGCCCGCGCGCGTCGGCGATGCCGCCCGAGGCCAGCATCGGGATCTTCACCTTGTCGGCGGCGGCGGCGATCAGGATCAGGCCGGGGATGTCATCCTCGCCCGGATGTCCGGCGCATTCGAACCCGTCGATGGAGATGGCGTCCACGCCCATCCGCTCCGCCGACAGGGCGTGACGGACGGCGGTGCATTTGTGGATGATCTTGATGCCGTGCTTCTTGAAGTCGTCGACATGCTCCTGCGGCTTGTAGCCGGCGGTCTCGACGATCTTGATGCCCGCCTCGATGATCGCGGCGCGGTACTCGGCATAGGGCGGCGGCTTGATGGCCGGCAGGATGGTCAGGTTCACGCCGAACGGCTTGTCGGTCAGATCCTTGGTGCGCTGGATCTCCTTGGCGAGATCCTCCGGCGTCGGCTGGGTCAGGGCGGTGATGAAGCCCAGCGCGCCGGCGTTGGCCACGGCGGAGACCAGCTCGGCCTTGCCGACCCACTGCATGCCGCCCTGGGCGATGGGATGCTCGACGCCGAACATCTCCGTGAAGCGGGTCTTGATGGCCATGGTTCTCTCCCGAACGTCTGTTTGGAAGATAGTCAGACACGTCACCCCACGTCAGGCAAGCGCCGCTTTTCGGCCCTCAGTCGACGGGGTTTCGCGTGCGCTCCACGACCTGCGCGAGGCCGGCCAGCACGGCCTTGCGCGCCGCCGGCGGCTGGTCGCCGGCCAGAAGAAGGCGCAGGGCGGCGGCGTGCACCTTCAACGGCGGCAGGTCCAGCGCCCGGCCGCGCCGCTGGCGGTCGGCCAGTTCACACAGGCTGAAGGCCGCTGCGCACAGATCTTCGTACCCGAACGGTCCGGCGGTGTCGGAGATGCGGGTGGCGAGGAAATAGACCCGCTCCAGCCAGGCCGGGACCTCGTCAGGCGATGGCGGCGCCCCGACGACGCCGTCCAGCTCGTCCAGCGCCGCGGCGACCACGGTCATCGCCTCGGCCCGGAATTCCTCGGTGTGCAGGGCGGCCTCGGCCAGCGCCTTGCCGACGGTGACGCCGCCGGGCTGGTTGATCAACTTTGACAGGCGCGAACGCCGCATGACCCAGTTGACGCTCATGCGGCCGAGCCCCCTTCGGCGGACAGGTTGATCTTGCCCCGACTCATCGGGTCGCCGCGCCGCTCGGCGACGCCCTCCGGCGGCCCGAGCTCGCGGAACCGCCGGTCAGGGCCGGCGTAGGACTTTGTCTCCAGCATCCCGCGGATGTCCCTGGCGACCCACAGGATGCGGTCCAGCAGCAGGGCGGCGGTCAGCGGTCGGGCGACGATGAAGTTGGCGCCGCAGTCGCGGGCCTTGGCCACCTTCGAGACCGGCGTGTGGCCGGAGATCATCAGGACCGGCGCCCAGGCATTGTCGAAGCCGGACCGGCGCAGCCAGCTGACCAGGTCGTAGCCGTCCTTGTCCGGCATCTCGGCGTCGACGATCAGCAGGTCCACCGGATGGGTCTTGAGCAGGGCCGACGCCTCGTCAGCCGAGGCGCACTGGTGGCGGGTGACCACCCCGAAGCCGAGCAGGGTCTGGGCGGTCAGCCGCAGCGAAAACGGCTCGTCGTCCACGACCATGACCGTGGCCTTGGACAGGTTGAAGACGGTGTTCGGGTTGAGGCCCGGCGCCCCCGCGCCCTTTCGCCCGTCCGGGTCGATCATGTCCGCCACGCCGCAGCTCCTGCCCCGGGTCGCAGGCTATCGGGGTTGGAGTTAAAGCAACCGTTAAGGGTGATCGCCTGCGTCACTCCGGCGCCTGATATTCGAGTTCGGTGACAGTTTGCGAATTGCAGTTCCGTCGGCGTCTCGGCTGTCAGCAATTCGCAAACTGTCACCGAACTCTGGCCTGCGGCTTTGGTCCCGGCTTTCGCTTCCCGACGACGCGACCGACGCGGGCCTCGAGCATGGCCAGCCATTCCGGATCGCCCACAGGCCAGCCGCCGGCGCGGGACTGCCGCAGCGCGGCCACGGCCGCATCGTCCTCGACCTTATCCAGGAAGGCTTTGAAATCGCCCGTCCGTGAAAGCGTTGGACCAACGCGTACGACGCCGTCGTCCCGGCCCGCAACCTGCGCCCGCGCGCTGGACCAGGGCCAGTCGGTCGCTCGCTCCACCAGACCGGCCCGAACCGGATTGAGCACGACATAGCGCAGCGCAGCGAGAAGGTGCCGTTCGTCCATCACGACCGAGGCGAAGCGACCTTGCCATAGATGGCCGGTCTGCTCGCGTCGCGCATTGATGAAGCTCGTGTAGCGGCGATGAGCGTCGGCGAACACAGCGCGCAGGCCGTCAGGACTCGATGGAACGACCACGAAATGAACGTGGTTGGGCATCAGGCAGTAGGACCAGACCTCTACGCCGGCCACCTCGGCCGCGGCGATGATCAGCTTCAGATAGTATCGATAGTCGCCGTCCCCGAAGAACACTCGTTCCCGCCGGTTGCCCCGTTGGGTGACATGGTGCGGAAGCCCGGGCACGACGACGCGCGGCGCTCTGGACATTTGGCAACTTTAGCTTGCGCTTTTCTCCGTCGCAACATCATGCGCGAGTTCGGTGGAGTTCGAGTTCGGTGACAGTTTGCGAATTGCGATCTGAGCCCACTTTCGCGCCTGCAATTCGCTAACTGTCACCGAACTCAACTCAGGACAATCCCTGGCGGCCGATCGCATAGTAGCGGTCGGCGCGCTGGCGCAGCAGCTGGTCGGCGGACAGCGCCGACAGCGCCTTCAGCTCTTCCTCGATGGCGTCGCCGACAGCCCGCACCGTGGAGGCGGGGTCGGAGTGGGCGCCGCCGGCCGGCTCGTCGATGATGCGATCGACGACGCCGGTCTTGATCAGGTCCTGGGCGGTGATGTGCATCTGCTCGGCGGCGTCCTTGGCCCGCGCCCCGTCGCGCCACAGGATCGAGGCCGCGCCCTCGGGCGAGATCACCGAATAGATGCCGTGCTCGAGGATCAGCACCTTGTTGCCGGCGGCGATGCCGATGGCGCCGCCGCTCATGCCCTCGCCGGTCACCGTGGCGACCATCGGCACCCTCAGGGTCAGGCAGCGCTCGGTGCCGCGGGCGATGGCCTCGGCCTGGCCGCGCTCCTCGGCGCCGAGGCCCGGATAGGCGCCGGCGGTGTCGACGAAGGTGAGGACCGGCAGGTTGAACTGCTCGGCCATGTCCATCAGGCGCACGGCCTTGCGGTAGCCCTCGGGCCGGGCCATGCCGAAGTTGTGCTTCAGCCGGGTGGTGGTGTCGTGGCCCTTTTCCTGGCCGATCACCATCACCGGCATGCCCCGAAAGCGGCCAAGGCCGCCCATGATCGCCTGGTCGTCGGCGAACTTGCGGTCGCCGCGCAGCTCGACGAACTCGTCGATCAGGCCCTCGAGGTAGTCGACGAAGTGGGGCCGCTCGGGGTGGCGCGCCACCTGGGCCTTCTGCCAGGGCGTCAGGGCGGCGTAGGACTCGCGGCGCAGCTGACCCAGGCGCGTGCGCAGGGCGTCGATCTCGCTGTCGAACGATCCGGCCCCGGCGGTCTCCGAGAGCCGCGACAGCTCCTCGATCTTGCCTTCCAGCTCGGCGATGGGCCGTTCGAACTCGAGATAATGCTGGACCATGAATCGCCTGACGGGGCCGCCCCTGAAAGGTCGCGAACCTAAAGCGAGGGCGTTGGCGGAGCAAGCACGGCTAGCCAAGCCCCCGGCCGCTGTGTCAAACATCTGTTTGAACGATAACGCAGGGGAAGCGAACCATGGCCAGTCTCGAAGGCAAGACGGCGATCATCACCGGCGCGGCCAGCGGCATCGGCCGGGCGGCGGCCAAACTGTTCAGCGCGGCGGGCGCGACGGTCGTGCTGGCCGACGTCTCCGACAAGGTGAACGAGACGCTGGACATGGTCACCGCGGCCGGCGGCCGGGGCGTCGCCATCGTCGGCGACGTCGCCACGCCGGACGTCATCAACAAGGCCATTGAGGCGGCCGAGATGTTGGGCGGCGTCGACGTCATGTTCGCCAACGCCGGGGTCTCCGGCGGCCTGCCCGGCCTGTTCGAGCTGACGGCCGAGCACTGGAACGAGGTGCTGCGCATCAACACCGTCGGCGTCTTCCTGGCCGTCCAGGCCGCCGCGCGGCTGATGGTGGCCAACGGCAAGGGCTCGATCATCTGCACCGCCAGCGTCGCCGGCATCCGCTCGGGCGCCGGCGGCATGCCCTACAGCGCCTCCAAGGCCGGCGTGATCAGCATCGTCCAGACCGCCGCCAACCAGCTGGCCGGGACCGGGGTGCGCATCAACGCCGTCTGCCCGGGCCTGACCGAGACCGGCATGACCCAGTACGTCTTCGACCGCGCCCGCGAGCGCGGCACCGAGGGCAAGATCGGCCAGCTGAACCCGCTGCGCCGCGGCGCCGTCCCCGAGGAGATCGCCCAGGTGGCGCTGTTCCTGGCTTCCGACGACGCGTCCTACGTCAATGGCCAGGCCATCGCGGTGGATGGGGGGCTTAGCAGCAGCCACCCGGTGGTGCCGGGGAAGATGGCGTAGCGGGAAGGTCCCGCTCTCCCGGTGGGAGAGCTGTCATGGCGGAGCCATGACTGAGAGGAAAGCGCGGCGGCTGGGCGTTTCAGCCGAGGCGCTTCCCTCTCCGACCCTGCTCCGCAGGGCCACCTCTCCCACGGGGAGAGGGTGATCACCCCTACTCCCGCACCCGCACGATCACCGTCTGGCTGGCCACCGCCATCAGCTCGCCGGTCTCGGCGAACAGGTTCATGGCGCCATGGCCGACGCCGGCGTGGATGCCGCTGATCGAGATCTCGGCCAGCACCCAGCGGGTCGGCACGATCTTCAGAACGCGCAGGGTGTTGTCCAGGCTGTTGCCGCCGGCCCAGACGCCGAGCGCGTGGCCGAAGCCCGACGGCACATAGTCGGCGAACACGGCGAGCAGGGCCGCGTCGACCGGCACGTCCTCGACCGTGCGCAGCCACATCTGCATGCGGCCGTCCGCGCTGATCTCGCCCTTGCGGTTCTTGAGGTCGTAGCGGCCCTGCGGCGCGCGGCGCTCGATGCGGCGGTTGAGGTTGTCGCCGTCGTCACTCCACAGCATTACCGGCAGGCAGTCGTCCGGCGGGGGGATGTCGGGCATCTTCGGCCACTGGTGGTCGCGGGTGTCCGGCCGGGCGCCCAGGGCGGCCATGACGCTGACCACCTCGGTCTCGCCGACATGGGCGGTGACCCGGGCCTGGGTCGTGTACTTGCCGGCGTTGGAGATCCAGACGTCGAAGTCCACGACGGACGGCGGTCGGGCGTAGGACAGATACTGCGCCGTGGCCCAGACGACGGGCCGGCCGCAGGTCTGCTCCAGCGCCGAGATCGAGGCCGCCAGCCCGATGCCGCCGTACATGAACAGATGCTCGGGCGGGCCGACGCAGATCGGCGGCGTCAGCGGCAGGTGCCAGCGGTGCGGATTGTGCGAGCCGCGCAGGTCGAAGAACGGGGTGGTCATGGCGCTGTCTTGATCCGGACTGTCCGCGCTGTCGAGAGCGACGTTCGGGAGTTCGGTGACAGTTTGCGAATTGACCGGAGCCGCTGCGCCCTGTCGCAATTCGCAAACTGTCACCGAACTCTCCCGCCGCTGCGCCCCCTTCCCTTCCCCGACGGGAATCGTCGCATGGAGGGCCCCATGGGACGATTTCACGAAGACACCGCCGTCGTCGAAGTCGACGGCGTCCTGACCGCCACCCTCTCCCGGGATTGGGAGATCTGGGGCCCGAACGGCGGCTATGTCGCCGCCATAGCGCTGCGGGCGGCGGGCCTGCGCGCGCCGGAGGGCCATCGGCCGGCGAGCTTTTCCTGCCAGTATCTGTCGGTCGGCAAGTTCGGGCCGGCCCAGGCGGAGGTGCGGGTGGTCAAGGCCGGACGGTCGGCCGCCTGCCTGACGGTGGAGCTGTCGCAGGAGGGCAAGCCGTTCCTGACCGCCCAGGTCTGGACCACCAACAAGGACGACGGCCCGAGCATGGCGGCGACGTCCCGGCCGGCGGCGCCGCTCCCCGCCAACCTCCATCCGATGGAGCATTACCTGCCCGCGGATGCGCCGAAGCATCGGTTCTGGGCCAATTTCGAGACGCGGCCGGTGAAGTGGACTCCGTGGGGCGAGCAGATAAAGGCGGGCGAGCCGCTCCTTCAGTGGCAACGGTTCAGGGACTTCGAGGCCCCCGACGTTTTCGCCGATTGCGCCCGGATGCTCGTGCTGATCGACACGCCGCTGTGGCCGGCGCACCGACGCGCCCAGCCGGCGGAGGCCAACTACATCGCGCCGAGCCTCGACCTGGCGGTCTGGTTCCACCACGCCCCCGGCGGCGTCGACTGGCTGCTCAGCGACGCCCGGTCCGAGGAATCGCATGGCGGCCTGATCCACGGGATCGGCCGGGTCTGGGGTGAAGACGGCCGCCTGCTCGCCAGCGGCGGGGGCCACATGATCCATACCCCGCCGCGGGGGTAGCGCGCCGTCATTGCGTGGTTCGCGACGCCGGCCCGAGAGCCGGCTCCTCACCATGACGAAGGTGATTGGCGTTCAACTGAGCTCGTCATCCTGAGGAGCGAGCTTTTGGGCGAGCGTCGCGAAGGACGCAGGGCGCGCCCTACCCCTCCAGCAGCGCCAGCGCGAACCAGTCCTTCGGGTCGGTCCAGACCGTTTCCAGCGACCAGCCGGCGGCCTCGGCCAGGGCGGCCAGGCGGTCGCGGGTGTATTTGTACGAGCTCTCGGTGTGGATGGTCTCACCTTCGGCGAAGGCGAAGGTCCGTCCGTCGAGCCGCACAGACGTCGGCCGGATGGCGCGCAGATGCATCTCGATCCGTGACTCGGACGGATTCCAGCGGGCTTCGTGGGCGAAGGCCTCCAGGTCGAAATCGGCGCCCAGCTCACGGTTGGCGCGGACCAGCAGGTTCCTGTTGAAGGCCGCCGTCACGCCGGCCGCGTCGTCATAGGCGGCGACCAGCACGTCGCGGTCCTTGACCAGATCCACGCCGATCAGCAGCTGAGCGCCCCGGCCGAGGTGCTCGCGCATGTCGGCCAGCAGCATGGCCGCGTCGGTCGGGTCGAAGTTGCCGATCGTCGAGCCGGGGAAGAAGCCCAGGCGCGTTCCCGGCGGGCCCGCCGGCGTCGCGCCGTCCAGCGCCGTGAAATCTCCCGCGACTCCCTTCGTCGGCAGGTCCGGGAAACAGCCGGCCACCTCCTCGGCGGTAGCGCGGGCGGCGCCGGGATCAATCTCGATACAGACGTAGGCGCGCGGCCGCTCCAGCCCGTGCAGCAGGGTCACCGCCTTGTCGCCCGAGCCGGCGCCGTACTCAACGACGGTGCGGCCCGGACCGACCGCCTGGCCGATGTCGCCGCGCACCTGCGCCAGCAGCGCCCGCTCGGTGCGGGTCGGATAGTACTCCGGCAGCCGGGTGATCTCGCTGAACAGGCGCGAGCCTTCGGCGTCATAGAACCACTTGGGCGGCGTGGCCTTCGGGAGCGCCGACAGGCCTTCAATCATGTCGGCGGCGAACAGCGCGCGCTGCAGGTCGGCGCCGAGGAGCACAGGCTTGTTCATCAGAGATCCTTGGCCAGCCGCAGGCCGGAAAACATCCACCGCTGGTGCGGATGGAAGAAGTTGCGGTAGCTCGCCCTGATGTGGAGCGCGGGGGTCGCGCAGCAACCGCCGCGCAGCACGAATTGCCTCGCCATGAACTTGCCGTTGTATTCGCCCAGCGCCCCGGCGGCGGGCCGAAAGCCCGGGTAGGGTGAATAGGAACTGGCCGTCCATTCCCACAGGTCGCCGAACAGCTGGTCGCGGCCGCCGGCCGGGGTCGGACGCAGGATGTCGTTGTCCATGAAGTTGCCGGTCGTCGGGCGGGTGGCGGCGACGGCCTCCCATTCCGCCTCGGTGGGCAGGCGGGCGCCGGCCCAGGTGGCGAAGGCGTCGGCCTCGTAGAGGCTGACATGCTGCACCGGGGCGGCGGGATCGAGCGTCTCCAGCCCGGCCAGCGTCGCCTGGCCCTCGCCGCGCCAGTATTCCGGCGCCGTCCAGCCTTCGCGGCGGACCGTGTCCCAGCCGTCGGCCAGCCACAGTGCGGCGTTGGCATAGCCGCCGTCGGCGATGAACTCCGTCCACTCGCCATTGGTGACCAGCCGGTCGGCCAGCGCGAACGGCTCCAGCCAGGTCTTGTGGCGTGGCCGCTCGCAGTCGAACGCGAAGCCGTCCGGGCCGGCGCCGGTCTCGACCAGGCCTCCGGGATGCTCGATCCAGTCGGCGCGGCGCTGGGCCGGGCCGGCGGCGGAGCGCAGGTCGGTGCGATAGGCCGGCGCATCCGGATGACGGGCCAGCAGCGCCAGCGTGTCCATCAGCAGCAGCTCCTGATGCTGCTCCTCGTGGGCCAGGCCCAGCTCGATCAGCGGAGCCACGGACCGGAAACGGTCGCTGTCGGCGTCGCGCACGAACCGCTCCAGCGCCGCGTCGATCCGCGACCGCCAGGCCAGCACTTCGTCCAGCGCCGGGCGGGTGATCAGCCCACGGTCGGGTCGGGGATGACGCTCGCCGACCGCCTCGTAGTAGCTGTTGAACAGATAGCCGGACGACGCCGGCCGCTCGGGCGCGCATCCGGCCGGCGTCAGCAGGAAGGCGTCGAAGAACCAGGTGGTGTGGGCCAGGTGCCACTTGCCGGGGCTGGCGTCGGGCATGGCCTGGGCCTGCAGGTCCTCTGCCGACAAGGGCGCGGCGAGGTCGGTCGTCCGTCGCCGGACCGCGCTGATCGCCGCGGCCCAGCGGTCCCTGTCACTGACGTCCAATGCCATGAAGTCGCCCTCGCCCCTCCCGGTTCCCCGGTCAAACGCCCGGGAGAACGATATGGCTCCCCACCGGCGGCGTCTTGTGGAATCCGGTTCTTGAAGGGCGGCTGGTGACTCCCGTTGTCAGCAGGCGGCGGCTGCCCGGGCTGCACGGCGCCGGTCGCCAAACGCAACGCGCCCCAGACCGGGGTCCGGGGCGCGCGCCACCCAAGGCTGGTCCGGCTAGAGCAGGAAGCCGGATGTGTCGGTGACAATGCCGCTGATCAGCATCGAGAAGTCGGCGACGCCATCGCCGTCGACATCGCCTGACACCGTTGTATTGCCGCCGGCCACCTTCACGACCAGCTGACCGGCAAGGCCGGTGAAAGCTGTCACGATGGTGAAGGCCTGATCGGCCGCCTCCGCCGTGTTGGCGTCGATGCCGCTGAGATCCAGCACGTCCTCGGAGCTGAAGTCGAGGATGGTGTCCCGAAGCAGCAGGGTCGACTCCGAAACGTCCTCGAAGACGAAGACGTCGCGGCCAGCGCCCCCGGTGAGGGTGTCCTTGCCGAGGCCTCCGAACAGGAAGTCGTCGCCGTCGCCGCCAAACAGTTTGTCGTTGCCGATGCCGCCCAGAAGGATGTCGCCGCCGTCGCCGCCGTACAGGGTGTCGTTGCCGACGCCGCCGACCAGCGTATCCCGGCCGGCGCCGCCGTCCAGGATGTCTCCGCCTTCGCCGCCGTAGAGGATGTCCGCTCCGTCCCCGCCGTTCAGCTTGTCGCTGCCATCATCGCCGCTGAGGGTGTCGTCGCCGACCCCGCCGTTCAGGGTGTCGGCGCCGGCGCCGCCGAACAGGGTGTCGTCGCCCTCGTCGCCATTGAGCGTATCGTTGCCGAGGCCGCCCATCCCGCGATCATCACCGACGCCGCCGTAGATGAAGTCGTTGCCGGCGCCGCCGTCGATGACGTCGTTTCCGTCGTCGCCGTGGAGGATGTCGCTTCCGCCCTCCCCATAGATCTCGTCGTTGTCAGCGCCGCCGAAGATCGTATCGATGCCGTCGCCGCCGAGGATCAGGTCCTCGCCCAGCCCGCCGCTGATCGTGTCATTGCCAGCCTGGCCGTTGAGGATGTCATTGCCGCCGCGGCCGTCGATCGTGTCGTTGCCCGCGCCGCCCAGGATCAGGTTCGCCCCGGCCGAGCCGTTCAGAATGTCGTTGTTGGAGCCGCCTTCGAGATCCTCGATCGAGATCAGGGTATCGATGCCGGCGCCGCCGGTGTTCTGGGCGCCGACAATCTCGAGATCAACGGTGACTGCCGCCGAACCGGCATAGCTGGCCCGATCAACGCCTTCGCCGCCATCGAGCAGGTCCGTGCCCAGGCCGCCGTTCAGGATGTCGTCGCCCGTTGCGCCGAACAGGTTGTCGTCGCCGGCGTCGCCCCTGAGCGTATCGTTGCCCTCGTGGCCCTCGATATCGTCGTTGCCGGCGCCGCCGGAGATAACGTCATCGCCGCCGTAGCCCCAAAGGTCGTTGTCGAGGTTGCTGCCTGTCAGAACGTCGGCGTAGTCCGATCCGCCGAGGTTCTCGATGCTGTTGACGACCCCGACGTTGCCCCAGCCGTCCTCAAGGCGCCGGGTCTGCAGGTTGACGTTCACGCCGTTGGTCGTGAACTGCGTCTCGGCGACGCCATCGCCGTTCAGGTCGATCAGTCGGGAACTGGTGAACAGGGTGATGGTGTCGACACCCGTGCCGCCGTCGACCAGCGCCGGGGCGTCGTCGAGCTGGAAGCGATCATCGCCGCCGAAGCCATAGGCGGTGTCACCGCCGCCGGCCAGGATCAGGTTGTCGGCGTCGTTGCCGTAGAACAGATCCGCAAAGCGCGTCCCGCCGCCCAGCCCCTCGATGGAGGTCATCGTCTCGGAGAAGCCGAAGCCGTCGTTGGCGATGGTCTGGGTGCGGAGGTCGGCGACAACGCCCTGGGTGGCGTAGGCGTTGTAGAAGCTGACCCGATCGAACCCGTCGCCGCCGTCGAAGGTGTCGGTTCCGTGGAAGCCGTAGAGCAGGTCGTCGCCGGCCCCGCCGCGCAGCTCGTCGTCGCCGTCCATGCCGACGAGGATGTCGTCGCCCTCGCGGCCGGCCAGCCAGTTGTCGCCGTTGTCGCCGCGGATGAAGTCGTTGTAGGTGCTGCCCGCGACGTTCTCGATGCTGACGATGGCGCCGGAGTTGCCCCAGCCGTCATTGTTGATCATGCCGGTCGACAGATCGACGTTCACGCCCTGGTTCGTGTACTGCTCGACACCGACGCCGTCGCCGCGATCGACGGTGCGGCTGCTGCTGAACAGGATCTGGTCGCTGCCTGCGCCGCCGTCCACGACCGCCGGCATGGAGCCGATCTGGATGAAGTCGTCGCCGCCGTAGCCATACAGGAAGTCGCCCGCGTCGCCGATGAGGACGTTGTCCAAGTCATTGCCGTGGAAGATGTCGACGAAGCGCGTTCCGCCGCCGAGCCCCTCGATCGAGACCATCGTTTCGCTGTTGCCGAAGCCATCGTTGCTGATCGTCTGCGTGCGCAGGTCGGCGACGACGCCCTGGGTGGCGAACATGTTGTAGAAGCTGACGCGGTCGACGCCTTCACCGCCGTTGTAGAAGTCCGTGCCGGCGTCGCCACGCAGGATGTCGTCGCCGTACCCGCCGAACAGGTTGTCATTCCCGTCCAGGCCAATCAGATAGTCGGCGCCGTCACCGCCCCACAGGAAGTTGCCCAGGCCGTTGCCGATCAGCAGGTCATTGCCCTGGCCGCCGACGACGTTCTCGACATTGACGATGATCATGACGCCGGCGCCGGTGTTCTGCGGGCCGGTGATGTTCAGGTTGACGGTTACATTGGCGGTGACCGCGAAGGCCGCGCCCTGCTGGTCGCCAATGAAGGTCGGGTTGAACGACAGGGTGTCGATGCCGTCGCCGCCGTCGATCTGGTCGTCGCCCGGCGAGAAGGGTTCGGCCTGGGAGCCGCTGAAGACGAAGAGGGTGTCGTCGCCGGCTTCGCCGTTCATCACGTCAGCGCCGGCGCCGCCATAGAGGCTGTCGTTGCCGTTGCCGCCGTACAGGGTGTCGTCGCCATCATTGCCGCCGAGGAGGTCGCCGCTGTCGCCGCCGTACAGGGTGTCGTCACCGCCCTGTCCCCAGAGGTTGTTGACGCCGGCGTCGCCGACCACGACGTCGTCATGGTTGGTGGCGAACACGCTGTAGCGTTCGAAGTTCGCGTAGACGCCGCCGCTCAGCGCAGAGAGGGCCGCCGCGCCGCCGGTGCTGAGGTCGAGATTGATCGGCCCGGCCAAGTCCTGGAAGGTCACATAGAGGACGTCGACCGCCCCGTCGCCGCCGTCGGCGTTGTCGCCGAGGCCGGCGTAGATGGTGTCATTTCCGGCGCCGCCAATGAGGGTGTCGACCGCGCCGTCGTCCTGGAGGCCCGAACGCAGGGTGCTGCCTGTAGCGACAGAAACCCCGATGACGCCGTAGAGGATGTCGCCGCCGTCTCCGCCGGTGATGATGTCGGAACCGGCCCCGCCGACCAGCACATCGCCGATCGAGCCGCCTCCGGCGGTGAGGACGTCGTCGCCGTCGCCGCCATAGAGTGCGTCGAAGCCGTCGGCGCCGCCGTGGAGAATGTCATCGCCGGCCAGGCCCCAGATTTCGTTGTCGCCGGCGTCGCCGGTGATCGTGTCGCCGAAGTTGCTGCCAGTGACGTGATAGCGCTCGAAATTGGAGAAAGACCCGCCGGACGCGGCCTCGAGGGCCGTCTCGGCTCCGCCGCTCAGATCGACGGTGACGCCGCTGCCGCGGCCCACGAAGGAGACAATCAGCCGGTCGTTGCCATCGCCGCCGTCGGCGATATCGCCCGCGCCGACCGCGATGATGTCGTCGCCGGCGCCGCCGTAGACGGTATCGACCGCGTTGTCCTCTTCGCCGATGATGTAGTTGCCGACGCCGAAGTCGCCGTTGGCGTGGATGATGTCGTTGCCGTCATTGCCGTACAGCACGTCCGCGCCGCCGCGGCCGCCGATCCTGTCGACGCCGGCGCCGCCCTGGATGACATTCGCGGCCTCCGTGCCGAACAGCCGGTCGTCGAACGCCGAGCCGATCAGGTTTTCCACCGCCAGAAGCGTGTCCACGCCCTCGCCGGTGTCCTGCGGCCCACTGACGGCGAGGTCGACGGTGACGCCGCGGTAGAACAGCGAGACCGGGCCGTTGGCCGTGTTCTGGAAACCGTAGAAGGAACTGAAGGCGGCGTTGGCGTAGGATGCCGTGTCGTTGCCCGCGCCGCCGATGATCAGGTCGTCGCCCGCGCCGCCTTCCAGGATGTCGTCGCCTGCGTCGCCGCTGACCCTGTCGTCGCCGGCCCCGCCGGACACGGTGTCGTTGCCCGTCCCGCCGCTGAGGATGTCGGCGCCGTCATTGCCCTGAATGACGTCGTCGCCCGCGCCGCCGCTGATCTTGTCGTCGCCGCCCAGGCCGATCAGCGTATCGGGGTCGGTGGTGCCCGTGATGTTGTTCGGACCGTTATCGCCGGTGACGTCAGCCATGACGCAAAGCTCCCCAAGATTAATCTGGGGCGGACGCTAGCGAACCCTGTTCAGGGCGCATGACCCATTTGTGGTATGCGGTCAAAAAAAGCCGCGCCCCGGCGCGGGAGCGTCAGAAGCCGTAGAGCGTGGCGTACTCGGGATCCTTGGCGGCGATCTGGCGGGCGCAGTCGACCATCACCTTGGCCTGTTTCCAGGTGGCGTCGTCCTGCATCTTGCCGTCCAGCATCACCACGCCGGTGCCGTCGGGCATGGCGTCGAGGATGCGCTTGGCGAAGATCACCTCGCCCGGATCGGGGCTGAACACCTTCTTGGCGATGGCGATCTGGTTGGGGTGCAGGCTCCAGGCGCCGACACAGCCGAGCAGGAAGGCGTTGCGGAACTGCTGTTCGCAGGCCTCGGCGTCGGAGATGTCGCCGAACGGGCCGTAGAAGGCGCTGATGCCGTGGGCGGCGCAGGCGTCGACCATCCTGGCGAAGGTGTAGTGCCAGATGTCCTGCTGCGCGGCCTCGCGCGGGGCGCCGTCGTCGCGCGGGTCCTCGATGACCTTATAGAAGGGGTGGCCGCCACCCACGCGGGTGGTCTTCATCCGGCGGCTGGCGGCGAGGTCGGCCGGGCCCAGGCTGATGCCCTGCATGCGCGGGCTGGCGGCGCAGATAGCCTCGACGTTGTTGACGCCCTCGGCGGTCTCGAGGATGGCGTGCAGCAGGATCGGCTTCTTCAGCCCGTGTTTGGCTTCCAGCAGCGCCAGCAGCTGGTCCATGTAGTGGATGTCCCACGGCCCCTCGACCTTGGGCACCATCATCACGTCCAGCCGGTCGCCGACGCCGGCGACGATGTCGGTGACGTCCTGCAGGTGCCAGGGCGAGTTGAGGCAGTTGATCCGGGTCCACAGGCCGACGCCGAGCGCGGCGAAGTCGGTGGCGTTGGCCATCTCAATGAAGCCGGCGCGGGCCGCGTCCTTCGCGTCCGCCGGGATGGCGTCCTCGAGGTTGCCCAGGATGACGTCGACGGTCGGGGCGATCTCCGGGACCTTGGCGCGGACCTTCTCGAGGTGCGCCGGCACGAAGTGGATCATCCGCTCGACCCGGACGGGTAGCTCGCGAAGCGGCTGCGGCGCTCCGATGGCGAGAGGTTTGAAAAACCCGCGCGGCGTCTTCATGGCGTCGTCCCCGTAGTGCTCTTTTCGCAATTGCGAGAACTTCTGCGGCGGTGCGGCGAAGCCGTCAAGCGGAAGGCTTGGCCGACGTTTCAGGATCGTCGTGGCCCGGCGCCAGGGTGTCCTCGATCGCATCGTTGGTCGAGGCCCGGCGGCGTCGGCCCTTGCTCGGCGTCACGCCGGTGCTCTCCAGCTTCAGCGTGCGGCGGGCATCGTTGGTCTCTTCGCCGAAGATCGAGCGGACATGCAGGTCATGCTGGGGCACGGGCACCTCGATGTCGGCGTTGCGCAGCGCGTCGTCGATGGCCCAGGTGTAGGCCGCCTGGATGGCGTTGGGCCGCTTGACCGCTTCCAGCCGCGGCCAGACCACCAGCTCGTAGTTCAGGGCCGACTCGCCAAAGCCCACCAGCCAGACCTGGGTGCGGTAGGTGGCGCTGTCGGGCAGGGTGAAGGGCACGGCCTTGGCCGCCTCCAGCACCGCGTCGCGGACCTTTTCCTTGTCGACGTTGTAGGCGGCGCGGAACGGGATGCGGATTCGGCGGGTGTGGCCGCGCAGGGTCCAGTTGGTCACCGTCCCCTGGATCAGCTGGCTGTTGGGAATGAGAATGTCGACGCTGTCGTTGTTGCGGATGCGGGTCGCCCGGGCGCCGATCTCGTGGACCACGCCGCGCTGGCCGCTCTCCAGCTCGATGTAGTCGCCGACGCGCAGCTCCTCGTCAAAGATCAGCACGATGCCGGAGACGAACTCCTTGACGATGCCCTGCAGGCCCAGGCCCACGCCGACGCCGAGCGCGCCGCCGAACACCGCCAGTGACGACAGGTCGACGCCCAGCGTCGAGACCCCGGCGATGATCCCGAACACGATCAAACCGTAGGTCGTCAGCTTCTCGAAGATGTAAAGCGCCGCCCCGCCGCGCGTGATCTTGGCCCGCGCCCGGCCCAGCGCGAGGGCCAGCAGTCTTGCCGCGACGATGGCGACGACCACGGTGATCAGGGCCGCGACCACGCCGCCGACCGTCACGGGCGTCTTGCCGATGCTGAACAGCACCAGTTCCTTGACGTGCTCGAGCTGTTCGAGTTCCGGCTGCATCGGGGGCCTAGGCCTTCTTCACGAACTCTGTACGAAGCACGAGGCCCCTGACCTTGTCGACATTGGCCTCGATCTCGTCGGGGTCGCCGGTCAGGCGGATCTTCTTCACCAGCGTGCCGCGCTTGAGCGTGACGCCGCCCGAGCCCTTGACCTTGAGGTCCTTGACCAGGGTGACGCTGTCGCCGTCGGCGAGGATGGCGCCGTTGCTGTCGCGGGTGTCTTCGGACACGGTCTGTCGTCGCTCCTGAGGACTGCTGTGTCCCTTCAAGACGACGTTTGCGGCTTGAGGGCAAGCCCGGAGGCCATGTCTCAGCAGCGCCGGATCGGGGTCAAGGGATCGGCGTACTGTGGCGTCGCGATGATCGGCACGGAGCCATCGTCCTTTGGAAAGCAGACCGGCGGCAGCGGTCGTGGCTTTTTGGCCTGGGAGCGGCGGAACTCGGGATAGTCGACCCGGAAGAGGACCGCGAACCGCACGGGTTTACCCACCAGCTGAGCGGCGCCCGGAGCGTCGAGATCAATCTGGGGGGCGGTGGTCGTCAGCAGACGATTGGCCGCCGCGTCGAAGCCCCAGTCGCTGGCTGACACCGCCCAGGCGTTGCAGTCGGTGAGCTTGCCGTCGTCAGCCACAAGGCAGTCCACCAACGCCCAGCCGCCGACCCCTAAACGCTGCGCCCTTTCGGGCGTGAGCTGCATCGTTCGCCCTGGCGCTGGCCACTGCCTCCAAACCACCGCTACGGGCGGCTTCTCCGCCGTTACGGTCAATGAGGAGACGGTTGTCCCTGCGTCGGCAGCCAAGGTCGTGGCGGACGGCAACAGCCACGCCGCAATGCAGACGGCCAGCACAGCACGAAATCTCACCCGATCTACTCCAGCGTCAGCGCCACTTTGGTCGGCGAGCCTCAACTCTTACGCGCGAGCGGGTGCTTTGTCTTCACCACCTCGGCCAGCCGGTCGCCCGCGACATGGGTGTAGATCTGGGTGGTGGCGATGTCGGCGTGGCCGAGCAGGGTCTGGACGACGCGCAGGTCGGCGCCGCCCTCAAGCAGGTGGGTGGCGAAGGCGTGGCGCAGGACGTGGGGGCTGACCCGGGCCGGGTCGATTCCGGCGGCGACGGCGGCCTCCTCCAGCAGCTGGGAAAAGCGGCGGGGCGTCAGGCGGCCGGCCTTGCCGCGCGAGGGAAACAGCCAGGGGTTGGCCGCATCGCCCTTGGGCAGGAAATCCTTGCGCACCGCCAGCCAGGCCTTCACCGCCGTGCGCGCGGCCTCGTTCAGAGGGGCCAGCCGTTCCTTGCCGCCCTTGCCCTTGACGATCAGGTAGGCCGGGTCCCGCGCCAGGGCGGTCATCGGCAGGCTCATCACCTCCGAAACCCGCATGCCCGAGGCGTAGGTCAACTCGACCAGCGCCGCCAGCCGCAGGCCCTGGCCGCCGTCCTTGGCCGCGGCGGCGGCGATCAGCCGCTCCACCTCGTCGCGGGACAGCACCTTGGGCAGCGGGCGGCCCTGCCTGGGCGCCTCGACCCGGCGGGAGGGATCATCGGTCCGCCAGCCTTCGCCCAGCACGAAGCGATAGAACTGCCGGATGGAGGATCGCCGCCGGGCCGCGGTGGCGGGGGCCAGGCCGGCGGCGCCCAGGCCGGCGAACCAGGCCTCGATGTCTTCCGCCGACGCGGTGGAGAGGTCCCGCCCCTGCCCCTTGAGGAAGGCGGCGGCGTCGGCCAGGTCCTTGCCGTAGGCGGTCAGGGTGTTGCGGGCCGCCGCGCGCTCGACGGCCATCATCTCGAGAAAGGCGTCGACCCAGCCTTCACTCATTCGATCTGCAACGCCGCGAAGGCCTCATCGGCGAAGGCCACGGCGGCGTCGGCCAGGCCGACACGGCGCAGCGCCGAGACCATGGGCGCATAGTCGGCCGGCCGCGGCTTGCCCTCGGCGTCAGCGACGATGGCCAGCGCCAGCAGCGCCGTCTCGCCCTTCAGCCCCGCAGCGGCGGCCAGGTCCAGCGCGGCCAGCCGGCCCGAGGCTGCCGCGCCCTGTGGTGCGGTGAAGCCGGCGATGGCGGCGCGCTGCTCGGCGGTCGGGGTTGCGCCGAGGGCGATGGCGAGCAGAACAGCGGCCTCATGGCGCGCTCTGGCCCTGGAGTCGGCGGCCTGGGTCCGCCAGATCAGGGCGTCGAACTCGGCGGCGCGACCCTCGGGGCGGACGAACCGTCCGGCGAGGCCTGGATCGGGCAAGGTCTGCGACGGCAAGGGGCCGGCGATCATCGCCGCCACGCCGGGCGAAGCGCCCTTGGCCGCCGCAATGTCCAGGGCCAGCCTGCGGGACAGCGAATACTCGAGCCCGCTGCGCACAGAGGCGGCGCCAGGATCTCCGGCGCCGGCGATCACCGCGCCGACCAGCCGGGCGACCACCGGGTCGCGCTGTCTCTCGTTGGCCAGGGTCAGGGTCAGCTGGGCCGTTCCGGTCTCCCCGGCCCGCGCCTCGCAATAGGCCCGCAGCCGCAGCCAGTAGATCTCGCCGCGGCCGATCGAGAGGTCGTTGGCGATACGGCAGGCGCGGTCGTCGTCGCCGACGATCAGCGCCGTCTCGGCAACGGCCTCGGCCAGGGCCGGATGGGTCGACAGATTGCCGGCCCGCTCGGCGGCGGCCCAGGCTTCGGCGGGGCGGCCCAGCGCCAGCAGGGACTGGATGCGGGCTCCTGCCACGGCCGGGTCACGCCCCGCGCCCTCCGGCCCGACGGCGGCGGTCGCCAGCAGGCGCCAGGCCAGATCGCGGGCGGCCGGGGTGAGCGGCCGGGCGCCGAGGACGGGGATGATCGCGGCGGCTGTCGGGCCGGAACTGTCGCGCCACAGGTCGCCGGGCAGGCCGGTGTCGCGCGAGCCGAGCGAGAAGTAGTCCGGCGCGGCCAGCGGCGCGACCTCGACCTGGGCGGCGGCCGGCGCGGCGAGCAGAAGGGCGAAGGCGGCGAGAGCAAGGGATCGCATGCCTGGACCCTAGCACCTCTGCCGCCCTGAATGGGAGAGGGCGCCCTTTCGGTAGCTGTTGGCCCGAGCCCCCCCTATCGTGTAAGCGGAACGTGGCCATGAACCCGGACCCACGACTTCGTCGCAAGACTATCGCCCTCGTCGGACTCATGGGGGTGGGCAAGAGCAGCATCGGCCGCCGTCTGGCGCTGGCCCTGGACCTGCCGTTCCGCGACGCCGACACCGAGGTCGAGACCGCCGCCGGCCGCTCGATCAGCGAGATCTTCGAGACCTTTGGCGAACAGGCCTTTCGCGAGGGCGAGCGCAAGGTGATCGCGCGGCTGATGGACGAGGGCCCGTTCGTACTGGCCACCGGTGGCGGCGCCTTCGTCAACGACGAAACCCGCGCCTTGATCACGGCGCGCGCCCTGTCGGTGTGGCTCAAGGCCGACCTTGAGCTGCTGGCCCGGCGTATCGGACGCAAGGACACCCGCCCGCTGGTGCGCGGCAAGGACCCGCTGGAGGTCCTCACCGCCCTGGCCGAAGTCCGCTATCCGATCTACGCCGAGGCCGACATCGCCGTGGAGACCGGCGACACCCCCCACCAGGAGGCGGTCGAGGCCATCCTGGCCGCCCTTCACACCCATCTGGCCGGAGCCGAGGCTTGATCCGCACAATTCCCGTGGGCCTTGGCGCGCGCGCCTACGACGTCGTCGTCGGGCCGGGCCTCATCGATCGCGCCGGCGACCATATCGCCCCGCTGCTCAGGAACCGGCGCACAGCAATCGTCGCCGACAGCAATGTCGCCGAGCATCACGGCGAGCGGCTGTCCGCCGCCCTTGAGCGCGCCGGCGTCGCCGTCGATGTGATCACCGTGCCGGCCGGCGAGGAGAGCAAGAGCTTCGAGGGGCTGGCCGACCTGTCCGACCAGCTGCTGGCGCTGGAACTCGACCGGGGCGACGTCATCGTCGCCTTCGGCGGCGGGGTGATCGGCGACCTGGCCGGGTTTGCGGCCTCGATCTACAAGCGCGGCATCGACTTCGTGCAGGTCCCGACCAGCCTGCTGGCCCAGGTCGACAGCTCGGTGGGCGGCAAGACCGCCATCGACACCCCGCGTGGCAAGAACCTGATCGGCGCCTTCCATCAGCCGCGGCTGGTGCTGGCCGACCTCGACGTCCTGGCCACCCTGCCGGCCCGCGAGATGGCCTGTGGCTACGCCGAGGTGATCAAGTACGGCATGCTCGGCGACGCCGACTTCTTCCAATGGCTGGAGCGGAACGGCGCCAGGGTTCTGGAGCGCGAACTCGAGGCCCTCAGCCACGCCGTCGCGCGCTCGGTCGAAATGAAGGCCGAAATCGTCGCCGAGGACGAGAAGGAGCAGGGCCGCCGGGCCCTGCTCAATCTCGGCCACACCTTCGGCCACGCGCTCGAGGCCGAGTGCGGCTTTGGCGAGGCGCTCAAGCACGGCGAGGCCGTCGGCGCCGGCTGCGCCATGGCCTTCCGCTTCTCGGCCATGCTGGGCCTCTGTCCGGACATCGACGCCGCGCGGGTCGAACAGGCGCTGAAGGCGGCGGGACTGCCGACCCGGCTCGACGACCTGCCCCGGGGCCCCGGCTTCCGCGCTGATCGCCTGATCGCCCACATGGGCCAGGACAAGAAGGCGCAGGGCGGAACCCTGACCTTCATTCTCGCCCGCCGCATCGGCGAGGCATTCACCGCCAAGGGGGTGGATCCCGCCCCCTTGCGCGACTTCCTCATCACCGAAGGAGCCCTGCCGTGATCGTGGCCATGCTCGCCACCCTGGCGCCCGCCCTCATCATCCTGCTGTGTATGAGCGGCCTGATCTCCGCCTCCGAGACCGCGATGACCGCTGCCAGCCGGGGCCGGATGCACCAGCTCGAGCGCGAGGGCGACCGCCGCGCCGCCCGCGTCAACAAGCTGATGGGCGACCAGGAGAACATGATCGGCGCCATCCTGCTGTCGAACAACGCCATCAACATCGGCGCTTCGGCCCTGGCGACCAGCGTGCTGGGCGCCGCCTTTCCCGGCCCGGTCGGCATCCTGATCACCACGGTCGGCATGACCGTGCTGGTGGTCATCTTCGGCGAAATCCTGCCCAAGACCCTGGCCATCACGCGACCCGAGACGGTGTCCCGCACCCTGTCCCTGCCGATCTGGTGGGTCGTGCGCATCTTCGGCCCGCTGGCCCGGGTGGCCCAGTGGATCGTTCGCCAGACCCTGCGGCCGTTCGGCATCCAGATGTCGATGGAGACCGACGTTCTGGCGGCCCACCAGGAGATCCGCGGCGCGGTCGAGTACCACCACTCCGAAGGCGTGGTCGAAAGCGGCGACCGGCGCATGCTGGGCGGCGTGCTCGACCTCAGCGAAATGGACGTCAGCGAGGTCATGGTGCACCGCAAGTCGGTCTTCATGCTCGATGCCGACCAGCCGGCCAGGGCCCTGCTGAAGGAGGCGCTCGACTCCGGTCACAGCCGGGTGCCGATGTGGCGGGACAATCCCGACAACGTCATCGGGGTGCTGCACATAAAGGATGTGATCCGCGAGATGTCGGAACACGACCTGGGCATGGACGAGATCGAGGTCGCGTCCCTGATCCGCAAGCCCTGGTTCACCCCCGACACCACCAAGCTGAAGGACCAGCTCAACGCGTTCCTGAAGCGCCGCAGCCACTTCGCCCTGGTCGTCGATGAGTACGGCGCGCTGCAGGGGGTGATCACTCTTGAAGACATCCTCGAGGAGATCGTTGGCGAGATCGATGACGAGCACGACACCGCCGTCGAGGGCGTCAAGCCCGACGCCGACGGCTGGTACGAAATCGACGGTTCGGTGACGGTGCGGGACCTGAACCGGGCGCTCGACTGGGACCTGCCCGACGACCAGGCGGTGACCATCGCGGGCCTGGTCATCCACGAGGCCCAGACCATCCCCGAGGAAGGCCAGACCTTCATCTTCCACCATCACCGCTTCCAGATCATCAAACGCCGCCGCAACCAGATCACCGGCCTGAGAATCAGCCCCCGTCTGGACGCCGAAGGCAACTGGCTGGAAGATCACTCCGGCTGACGGACGGAACCGTGCGAGGCTGGCTGCGTTCGAAGCCTGATGCGCAAATGTGCGCGCATCCGGGGGAGTCTGGTGAGTTCACTGTCGGACACGATCGAGCCGGACACCGGGGCGACCGAGCGCGAGCGTGCGCTGGCCGCCGCCCTGGCCGATGAGACGCGCCGCTCCGAAGTGCTGATCCGCATCGGGGAAGCCATTGGCGCAGGCCGGGACATCGAGACGATCGTGCAGACGGTGGTCGACGGCGGCGTCGAGATGACCCGCGCCGAGTTCGGAGCGTTTTTCTACAACGTCGTCAACGCAGAGGGTGAGCGCTACCGCCTCTTCGCGCTGGCCGGCGCGCCCCGATCAGCGTTCGAGCATTATCCGATGCCCCGCAATACGGCGGTGTTCGCCCCGACCTTTTCGGGCGAGGCCGTCATTCGGTCGGACGATATCCTGGCTGACCCGCGGTATGGTCACAACGCACCCTATCACGGCATGCCGGAAGGCCACCTTCCGGTGCGCAGCTTCCTCTCCGCGCCGGTCGTGTCCCGGTCCGGCGAGGTGCTCGGCGGCCTGTTCTTTGGCCACGCCGAGCCGGGCCGCTTCAGCGCCGCCGACGAGCGCGTCGTTGCGGGCGTCGCCGGCCTGGGCGCGGCGGCGGTCGAGGCCATGCACCGGCGCGACGAAACCCTGGCCGCTTCCGAAGCCCAGCGCAGCGTCGAGGCCAGGCTGGCCGAGCGGCTGTCCTTCGCGCTCGACGCCGGTCGAATGGGCTCCTGGGCGCTCGACGTCGACAGCCGCGACTACGAGGCCTCCGAACTGTGCAAGGCCAACTACGGTCGTCGACCGGACGAGTCCTTCGGTTTCGCCGACCTGGTCGCCTCGATCCACGAGTCAGACCGTGACCGGATGACGCGGGCCATGGAGACGGCCATCCAGGACGGCTCCGACTACGACGTGGAGTATCGCGTGATCTGGCCCGACGGCCAGGTGCGCTGGGTTCACGCCCGCGGCCGGGCCGACGCCATCGTGCCGGGCGGCTCGGCGAAGCGCATGGCCGGCATCTCGCTGGACATCACCGAGCGTCGGCGGGCCGAGGAACGCCAGCAACTGATGCTCAACGAGCTGAACCATCGGGTGAAGAACACCCTGGCCACCGTCCAGTCCATCGCCTTCCAGACCCTGCGCACCGCCCGCACCCCGACCGAGTTCCGCGAGACCTTCGAGGCGCGCCTCATGGCGCTGTCGGAGACGCACAACCTGCTGACCCGCGAGAACTGGGAAGGCGCCGCGCTGCGGGCCGTCATTGACAGTGAGGTTGAAGCGCTGGGCGGGGCCGGACGCGCGATCGTCCAGCCGGGGCCCGAAGTGCACCTGACCCCCAAGGCCGCCGTCGCGGTCGGCATGGGCATCCATGAGCTGGCCACCAATGCGGTGAAGTACGGCGCCCTTTCGGTCGCGCGCGGCGTCGTCACCATTCACTGGCAGGTGAGCAACGGGATACTGGAGCTGGACTGGACCGAATCCGACGGACCGAAAGTCGAGATGCCGCAACGGCGCGGCTTCGGCTCCCGGCTGCTCGAAAAAGGACTGGCTGCCGAACTGGGCGGCAGTGTTGAACTGATGTACCGCGCGCAGGGATTGACCTGCGCCATGCGACTGCCGATGGCGGCGCTGGAAGGAAGGGACTGAGCGTGAGCGACGAACGTCTGGTGGGGCTGCGCGTGCTGGTCGTCGAGGACGAGATGCTCGTCTCGATGCTGGTGGAGGACATGCTGGCCGACTTCGGCTGCGCGGTCGTCGGGCCGGCGCCGGACTTCGACGCGGCGATGGCGCTGGCCAACAGCGCCGAGATCGACGCCGCCCTGCTCGACGTCAACGTCGCCGGACGGGTGATCTTCCCGGTCGCCGACGCCCTGAAGGCGCGCGGCGTCCCGTTCGCCTTCGCCAGCGGCTACGGCGCCGCCGGCGTCGAAGGCGACCATCGCGACGCCCCGGTGCTGCAGAAGCCGTTCCGCCAGATCGACCTGGAACGCGCGTTGACCGGCCTGGTGTCGGGCTAGGCAAGGCGTCGAAATTTCAGGGTGTCGTCATGGCCCGAACAGGTCGGGCCATGACGCGGGAGGGGTGAGGCTGCCGATCGCCCCTAACCCTCGCCCGGCGCGAACACCTTCAGCGACAGCGCGTGCACCGGCCCGGCCAGCTCCTCGGCCAGGGCGGCGTAAACCTGCCGTTGCCGCGCCACGCGCGGCACACCGGCGAAGGCGGCCGACTCTATAAGGACGTTGAAGTGGCTCTCGCCACCCTCCCGGTGGCCGGCGTGGCCGGCGTGACGATCGGAGTCATCCACCACCTCCAGCCGTGACGGAGAAAACGCAGCCGTCAGCTTTTGCGCGATCAGTTCGGCGACAGGGCCCATTTTGCAAAGGTCAATTCTTGAATGAGAAAGGTTGGGGCCCATACTTCGTCCCATGTCCGGCGCCTTTCAATACCGTCCCAGATTCGTGGACATCCGGGTTCGCCCTCCCAAGCCCGAGGAGGAGGCGGCGGCGGAGAACGATGTCACACGCCTCAAGCCCGGCGAGAAGCGCTGCGAGCACTCCGACTGCCTGTCGGTGGCCACCGCCCGCGCGCCCAAGGCCCGCAACATGCCCGGCCAGTTCTACTGGTTCTGCCAGCCGCACGCGGCCGAGTACAACAAGGCCTGGAACTTCTTCGCCGGCATGAGCGAGGACGCCATCGCCCAGGCCCAGGCCGAGCGGATCACCGGCGAGCGGCCGACCTGGAGCTTCAAGGCCTCCAACCGCTCGCGGGAGGCCGCCGCCCAGGCCAAGGGCCCGATGGGCTGGAACGACCCGTTCAGCCTGTTCGGCTTCGGCCGCGCCGACCGCTCCGGGGTCGAGGCGCCGCCGCAGCGCGCCGACGGCCGGGTGCTGGGCAAGCTGGAGCGTAACGCCCTGGCCGACCTGGACCTGACCGACGTCGCCGACAAGGTCGCGATCCGCGTGCGCTACACCGAGCTGGTCAAGAAGTGCCACCCCGACAGCAATGGCGGCGACCGTAGCGCCGAGCACAAGCTGCAGCGCGTCCTGAAGGCCTGGAAGACGCTCAAGAAGGCCGGTCTGGCCTGAAGCCGTCTGTCATCCCGGACGCCGAAGGCGGTCCGGGACCCAGCCGATGCCGTGCGTCCGCCGCTGGGTCCCGGCTCTCCACTTCGCTCCGGCCGGGATGACAGTCCGGGTTAACGCTGCGGCACGCACCGCCAGATTCAGCCATGCTGTCATCCGGTGTCAGGAGATCGAGCGTCGTCTCCAATCTTTTCCGTCGAACAGATGTTTGCTGATCAGCGTTTAGGCGCTAATCGATCAGACCATCATGGCCGATTTCTCAGACACCACCGCTCCCGCCGATCCTTTGCTGATGCTTGTTCCGGACAAGCAGGTCACCGCGCGCGACGCGTTCGGGATCGACTCCGACATGAAGGTCCCGTTCTTCTCGACGAAGGACAGCCACGTTCCCGACGTCGACGAGTCCTACCGGTTCGATCCGCAGACCACGCTGGCGATCGTCGCCGGCCTGGCCTTTGACCGCCGGGTGATGATCCAGGGCTATCACGGCACCGGCAAGTCGACGCACATCGAGCAGGTCTGCGCCCGGCTGAACTGGCCGATGGTGCGGGTGAACCTCGACAGCCACGTCAGCCGCATCGACCTGGTCGGCAAGGACGCCATCGTCCTCAAGGACGGCAAGCAGATCACCGAATTCCGCGAGGGCATGCTGCCCTGGGCCATCCAGCGCCCGGTCGCCCTGTGCTTCGACGAATATGACGCCGGCCGCCCCGATGTGATGTTCGTGATCCAGCGCGTGCTGGAGTCGGGCAGCAAGCTGACCCTGCTCGACCAGAACCGCGTGATCCGGGCCAACCCCTACTTCCGCCTGTTCTCGACGACCAACACCATCGGTCTGGGCGACACCACGGGGCTCTACCACGGCACCCAGCAGATCAATCAGGCGCAGATGGACCGCTGGTCCATCGTCACCACCCTGAACTACCTCGACCACGACGCCGAGGCCGAGATCGTGCTGGCCAAGAACCCGGGCTACGCCACGCCGGAAGGCCGCCGCACCCTGGCCGCGATGGTCCGCGTCGCCGACATGACCCGCAACGCCTTCATGAACGGCGACATCTCCACCGTCATGAGCCCGCGCACGGTCATCACCTGGGCCCAGAACGCCGACATCTTCGACGGCGACCTGGCCCTGGCCTTCCGCCTGACCTTCCTGAACAAGTGCGACGAACTGGAACGCCCGACCGTGGCGGAGTTCTACCAGCGCGCGTTCGGCGAGGACCTGCCGGAGAGCGCGGCGCGGGTGAAGGTGGCTTAGGCCAACGCTGCCTGAGCCGCCGCCACCTGAGCGGTAACATCACGGACTCCGTCGAGTGCCCAGACGATGCGTGGCATCATCATGCGGTATCCGTTGACGTGCGCGTCGCGTCTTGCGCGAGCCTGAACCAGTTCGAATGGGACGAGTGCAGCGGCAGACACATCAAAGCGGGCGTCGAAGAGCACCACTGCCAACCAGTCAAATCCCTGTTCTTCCAAGCTCCTGATCGAACTCAGCTGCCGAGATGCACTACGTGAAGTGAGGCGGCGACCTTTGATCTGGTACTTGATGCCCTGGCTACAGGTGGCGTCGTAAGCCTTCGCCGAATTGGCTTCCCTGGCCCATCCGAACGCGTTGACGAACAGAAGCTCGGCATAGTCACCAGCAACGCCATTCGCGGTGCGGAGCACCTCACGCGACTGCAGCTCAGACAGGACCGCTACGTGGAGACGAACGAGCTCCAAGACACTCAAACCGGCGAGCGGCGGCGTGTCGGACATCAAGCTGCCCTCGGCGTGATCTTCTCCAGTTCCGCGCCCATCTTCCGCTTCTGCTCCAGCAGGTCGTAGGCCATCTGCAGACGCAGGAAGAAGCCCTCGCTGAGGCCCCAGTAGCGGCAGAGGCGCAGATCTGTGTCGGCGGTCACGGCGCGCTTGCCGAGGATAATCTCGTTGATCCGACGGGGTGCAACGCCAATGGCGCGGGCAAGCGCGTTCTGGCTCATGCCAAGAGGCTTGAGGAACTCTTCCAGCAGCATGTCCCCCGCGTGAGGGTTGTGCGGCCGCTCCTCCTGGTCGCCGAGGTCAGTGATAGTCGCAGATTTCAACATCCTCACAGCCTCCGTCCGACCAGCGGAAACAGATCCGCCATTGCTTGTTGATCCTGATCGAGTGCTGGCCTCTGCGGTCGTCAACCAGCGCTTCCAGCTGGTTGCCCGGCGGGACCCGAAGATCACCCAGGTCCACTGCTGCCTGCAGCGACCTCAGCTTCCTGAGGGCCACGGCCTGGATGCTCAGCGGCAAGCGACGCGACCTCTCACCCGACCAGATGCGCTCGGCTTCCCGGTCAGCGAAGCTCCGGATCATGTTGGACGACCATAACGCATAACGTTATAGGGATCAACTCGACACGACGCCTATGCCCATTATGCAATTTTGGCGATAATGCTCCCATGTGCAACGCCTACGCCCTCAACATCCCGCCCGAGGCGCTCGCCGACGCCTTTCTGCAGAAGGTGATCGCCTGGTACTGGCCCGATCCGATGCCCAACTTCGCGCCGGTGGACGAGGTGCGGCCGACCGATCTGGCGCCGGTGGTCACGGCGACGGCGGACGGCGGGGCGGGGCTGGAGCGGCTGAAGTGGGGGCTCATCCCTTCGCAGCCCAAGCGCCCGCCGGTGATCAACTTCCGGTCCGAGGGGCGAGCCTTCAACAGCGGGCGCTGCCTGGTCCCGGCCTCCGGCTTCTTCGAGTTCACGGGGACGACGTATCCCAAGACCCGCTGGCGCTTTTCGCGCACCGACGGCGACTGGTTCTGTTTCGCCGGCTTCATCGGCGGTCAGGGCGAGGACCGGCGCTTCACCCTGCTGACCTGCGAACCCGGCCCCGACATCGCGCCGATCCACGACCGCCAGCCGGTGGTCGTCGAGCGCGACGGCTGGGCCGGCTGGCTGCGCGGCGAGGCGGCGGAGGGCCTGCTGGCGCCCTCGGCGGCGGGGACGTGGCGGTGCGAAGAAGCGCCGCGGGAGACGGCGGGAACGCTGCTGTGAGGCTGTGCGTCCTTCGACACGCCGCTTCGCGGCTGCTCAGGATGACGTAACCGGAAGGCTACCCACCCACGTCATGCTGAGCAGCGACCGCAGGTCGCGTGTCGAAGCACGCAGGGCGGTCAGTGAATCCCGCCGCCCAGCGCATCGCCCGAGCCGTCCCCACAGCCCGACCCGCCATCCACCGGCAGGATGGCGCCGTTGATGTAGCGGGCTTCGCTGGAGCTCAGGAACAGCGCGGCGGCGCCGATCTCGTCCTTGGTGCCGTAGCGGCGCAGCGGCACGCGGCCCTTCACCCGGGCCTCGGCCTCGGGCGTGGGGGCCAGGCGCAGCATGCCCTCGGTGTCCTCGATCGGGCCCGGCGAGATGGCGTTGACCCGCACGCCGGCGGGCCCCCACTCCAGCGCCAGGCACTGGGTCAGCATGTTGATGCCGGCCTTGGCGGCGCAGACGTGGGCCTGGAACATCGAGGCGCGGGTGGCCTGTCCGGCGGTGATGGAGATCAGCGACGCCCCCGGCTTGCGCAGGAACTCGTAGGAGGCGCGCAGCACGTTGAAGGTGCCGATCAGGTCGATGTCGACCACGGTCTTGAAGCCGTTGGCCGACATGCCCAGCGCCGGGGCGACGAAATTTCCGGCCGCGCCGGAGATCACCGTGTCGATGTCGCCGAACTTGTCGTGGGTGGCGCGCAACGCGGCCTCGACGGCGGCGTAGTCGCGCACGTCGGCGGCGATGCCGATGGCCCGGCCGCCGTTGATCCCGGCGATCTCTTCGGCGGCCGCCGCGATCTTCTCGGGGCTGCGGCTGATCAGGGCGACGTTGGCCCCCTCGCGCGCGAAGCAGCGGGCGATGCCCAGGTTGATGCCGCTCGATCCGCCCGCCACGAACAGGGTCTTGCCCGCCTGACTGTCGCCCATGGTCTTCTAGCTCCCGGTGTTCTGTTTCCCTGGAGCCTAGCTGGACGCCCTCCCGCTGGGGGAGGCAAGGGCCATCAGGTCACGGCGCGACGGGCAGCGTCTCGAGGCCGCGGAAGAAGGGCAGCGTGCGCCAGACCGGCTCGGCCTCCGGGTCGGCCAGGCGCAGGTCCGGGAAGCGCTCGAACAGCTTCACCAGCGCCACCTGGGCCTCGAGCCTGGCCAGCGGCGCGCCGATGCAGATGTGCGAGCCGCCGCCAAAGCTGACATGCGGTTTGCCCTTGCGGGTGATGTCGAAGCGGTCGGGGTCGTCGAACACCGCCGGGTCGCGGTTGGCGGCGCGCAGGAAGGTGGTCATCGACTGGGTCTTGCCGACCGGACAGCCGCCGACCTCCATGTCGCGCGAGGCGACACGGCCGGTGATGTCGACCGGGCCCTCGTAGCGCAGCACCTCTTCGACGGCCCCGGCCGCCAGCTTCGGATCGGCCTTCAGCTTGGCCAGTTCGCCGGGATTGAGCATCAGCAGACGCACGCCGTTGCCGATCAGGTCGGTGGTTGTCAGGTTGCCGCCGACCAGCAGGGCCTGGAGGTTGATGCGGATTTCGTCGTCACTCAGCGGCGCGCCGCCCGCCTGCAGGGTGACCATGTCGCTGACCAGATCGTCGCGCGGCGCGGCGCGGCGGTCGGCCATCAGGGCAGTGAAATAGGCGTTCAGCGCCAGGCTGGCGCGCTCCATGTGCGCGGTCTGCTCGGCGTTGCGGAACGGGTTGAGGCCGAGGATCACGCCCTCGGACCAGTCGCGGAAGTCGTCCAGCCGCTCATGCTCGACGCCCAGGATCTCGGCGATGGCGTCGACCGGCACCGGCACGCAGAACTTCGCCATCAGGTCGAAGGTCGGCTCCCCGGCCACGGCGTCCAGGTAATGATCGATGATCCGCTCGACGTGCGGCCGGAACTTCGCCACCCGGGCATAGAGCGCCTGGGCGAGTGGTTGGCGCACGCGGGCGTGGTCGGGATTGTCCAGCATCAGGATGCTGGTGGTGCTGGTGCGCGGCAGGGTCGGGTCGGCGTTGTCGGCGAACCGCCGCTGCATCACCGCCGCCTCTTCTGCGTTCATCGGATCGCGCCACAGGCTGTTATCGGAGACGATGGCCCGTACGTCCTCGTACCGACTGATGACGAAGGTGCCGGCCATGGCGTCGCGGTGCACGGGGCACTGCTCGCGCATCGGGCCGAGCACCGCGTGCGGATCGGCCCGGTACGTCGGGTCCAGCGGCGTCAGTTGCAGCATGCCGGGGGGCGAAGCGTCATCGGCCATGGTCATCTCTCCCGTGTCCGCCGCGCTCTGGCGGCGCGGTCAGGGGATGAGTGTCGCGCGGGGGCGGTAGGTTGCCAATGGTTAGTTTGGGATCGCGTTCGGCCCGGATCGAGCGCTGTTAGCCCGAATCGGCTTGCCCCCTCGCCCCTGCCCCCATAGAAGCCGCGCAACATTCCCAGCGCGAAGACCCGTCCGATGAAGCTGCTCGCAGGCAACTCCAACCGTACGCTGGCGACCGCCATAGCCGAATATCTCGACATGCCGCTGACCCGCGCCCAGGTGCGCCGGTTCGCCGACAACGAGGTCTTCGTCACCATCGACGAGAACGTCCGGGGCGAGGATGTCTTCATCATCCAGTCGACCAGCTATCCGGCCAACGACAACCTGATGGAGCTCTTGATCTGCATCGACGCCCTGAAGCGGGCGTCGGCGCGGCGGATTACCGGGGTGCTGCCCTACTTCGGCTACGCCCGGCAGGACCGGAAGACCGGCGGCCGCACGCCGATCTCGGCCAAGCTGGTGGCCAACCTGATCACCCGCGCCGGCGCCGACCGGGTCCTGACCATGGATCTGCACGCCGGCCAGATCCAGGGATTCTTTGACATCCCGACCGACAACCTGCTGCCGGTGCCCCTGCTGGCCCACGACATCCGCGAGCAGTACGGCAAGGCCGCCGCCGATGTGATGATCGTCTCGCCCGACGTCGGCGGCGTGGTCCGGGCCCGGGCGCTGGCCAAGCGCATCGACGCCGACCTGGCCATCGTCGACAAGCGCCGCTCCGCCCCGGGCGAGAGCGAGGTGATGAACATCATCGGCGACGTCGCCGGTCGCCACTGCATCCTGTTCGACGACATCGTCGATTCGGCCGGCACCCTGTGCAACGCCGCCAAGGCCCTGGTCGACCAGGGCGCGACCGAGGTCAGCGCCTATGTCACCCACGGGGTGCTGTCGGGGCTGGCCGCAGAGCGGGTCAAGAACTCGGTCATGAAGGAACTTGTCGTCACCGACTCCATCGAGTTTTCGGACGAGGTGAAGGCCTGCAAGAAGATCCGCAGCGTCAGCTGCGCTCCCCTGATTGGCGAGGCGATCCGCCGGATCGCCAATGAAGAGTCCGTCTCGAAGCTTTTCGACTAAGGGATCGGCGAAACTCGGCGGACGTCCATGGATGGTTAACGCGCCGCGTCACATTCTCGCCGTCCAACCGAGTTCTATTGACTTCATCGGGCGCCGGTGGGGGAAATCACGGCCATGAAACTGATATCGCACGCTCGTCGCTTCGCGCCTGTCGCCGCGCTCGCCGCTCTCACGGTGCTGGTCGCCGCCTGCAAGACGACGGCCCCGCCGCCGCCCCTGCCGCCGCCGCCGCCGCCGCCGCCGCCGCCGATCACCCTGGCGCCGCAACTGATCCAGGAAGCCAGCGCCTGGCGCGGCTACATGGCCCGGGCCGGCTCCATCGAGCCGCAGTTCGCCGATGGCGGCCAGATCGCGTCGTCCCTGAGGCTCGCCGCCGCCTATGAGCCCCGGCAGTTCCAGCGTGGCGCGGTCGCCTACGCCGCCATCCTGGCCCTGCAGGACCAGACCTTCGTCCAGGGGCTGCGCGCCCAGGCCGCCCATCCGGAGGGCCGCATCACGCTGCGCGACCAGATCGTCGCCAACCCCAACACGGTCGTGAACCTGCCCGGCGCCCAGGGCGCGGCGGATCTGATCGTGGCCGGCCTCGGCAGCGACGCCACCCGCCTGTTGCTAAGCGGTCGGGCGGTGAAGCAGGCGGCCTACGACGTCCAGCGCATGCCCTGGTCCAAGAAGGAGGTCCTGAACCGTGAGGGCCGCCTGATCGAGGCCCGCACGCTGAGCACCAGCCCGATGCTGGGCGACGCCTCCGATGTGCTGATGCTGTCCCAGGCCTACAACGGCGCGGCCCCGATGAGCGTCATCGGCCAGACCGCGCCCGCGCCCTGGTCGCCGCTGGTCATCCGCGGGATGGCGCTCGGCGCGCTGGCCGCGCTCGGTGAAGCCGGCGACGCCGACTCGCCCCAGATCAACTCGGTCACCGAGGAGCAGTCGAGCGGCTTCTGCCTGAAGATGGCCAAGCTCAACATGTACCAGTGCCTGGCGGTCTCCAAGCCGCACTACGAGGATGTCTTCTGCCTTGGCCAGCACATCATGATCGACACCGGCCAGTGCATGATCAAGGCCGCCGGCGCCCAGATGCCGCCCGAGCCGCCGCCGCCGCCCAAGCCCGCGCCCGCCGTCGCGTCGACCGGCAAGAAGGCCGCCACGCGCCGCTAGACGTTTCGCGCGAGAACCGGGGCAGAGTCACGTTGCGTCCCCGGTACAAAGCGTGTATCGAGCGCAACCCTGAATTCACAGACCGTCGCCGCGCGGAGTCCTCTGCCGCGGCGACGTCGTTTTGAGACCTAGAACACCATGGCCGAGATCGTCCTGAACGTCGAAGTCCGTGAGCGCACCGGCACCGGCGGCGCCCGCGAAGCCCGCCGCGCCGGCAAGGTGCCGGGCGTCCTGTACGGCGGCTCGCAGGCCCCCGTGGCCATCGCCGTGCGCGAGAACGAGTTCCGCAAGTCGCTCTACACCGGCAAGCTGCTCGGCCACCTGGTGACGCTGAAGTACGGCGACGAGACCCAGCCGGTCATCGCCAAGGACGTTCAGTTCGACCCGGTCACCGACATGCCGATGCACTTCGACCTGTACCGGGTCGACTCGACCGGCGTGATCAAGATCGCCGTCCCGGTTCACTTCAAGAACCACGAAGCCTCGCCGGGCATGAAGGCTGGCGGCTCGCTGGAAATCGTTCGCCACGACGTGGAAGTGAACGCTCCGGCCAGCGCCATCCCCGAAGAACTGGTCGTCGACCTGACCGGCAGGAACATGGGCGACACCATCCGCATCAGCGACGTTGTCCTGCCCAAGGGCGTGACCCCGGTGCTTTCGGACCGCGACTTCGTGCTGGCGACCATCAAGGTCTCCTCGGCCGCCATGTCGGAAATCGCCGAAGAAGCCGCCGCCGCCACCGAAGACTGATCAGTCTTCACACGCGACGAAGTTCACGGGCGGGCCTAGGCTCGCCCGTTTTCGTTTGAGTCCCGCGCGGGAGGGCCCTGTATGACGCTGATCCTCGCCGGCCTTGGCAACCCGGGTCCGAAGTACGAGAAGAACCGCCACAATGTCGGCTTCATGGCGCTGGACGCCATCGCCCGCCGCTGGGGGACCGCGCCCTGGCGCGCCCGCTTCCAGGGTCTGGCCTGCGAGGGCCAGGTGGAGACCCCGGGCGGGCCGGTGAAGCTTCTGATGCTCAAGCCGCAGACCTTCTACAACGAGACCGGTCGGGCGGTGGGCGAGGCTGTCCGCTTCTTCAAGCTCAAGCCCGCCGACGTCATCGTCTTCCATGACGAGATCGATCTCGCCCCCGGCCGCTTCCGGATGAAGACCGGCGGCGGCGCGGCCGGCAACAACGGCATCCGTTCTGTCACCGCCCAGGTCGGCGCCGACTTCCGGCGGGCCCGCATCGGCGTCGGCCATCCCGGCGACAAGGACATGGTGATGCACTATGTGCTGGGCGACCTGCACAAGGCCGAGCATGTCTGGCTGGATCCGATGCTGGGCGCCATCGCCGACGCCCTGCCCTTCGCCGCCGCCGGCGACGACGAACGCTTCCAGGCCGAGGTGATGCGTCTGGCGCCCTCCCCCAAGGCCGATCCGCGCAAGCAGGCGCGCGAAGGCGGGGACGCCTGACGACAACTCCGCCCTGATCGGCTATAGCCGCGCCACCTTTTCGTTCGAGAACTCCATGGCCCTGAAAGTCGCGATCGTCGGCCTGCCCAACGTGGGCAAGTCGACCCTGTTCAACGCCCTGACCCAGACCGCGTCCGCCCAGGCGGCGAACTACCCGTTCTGCACCATCGAGCCGAACACCGGCGACGTGGCCGTGCCCGAGCCACGGCTGGAGCAGCTGGCGAAGATCGCGGGGTCGAAGGAGATTATCCCCTCGCGGATCAACTTCGTCGACATCGCCGGCCTGGTGCGCGGGGCGTCGAAAGGCGAGGGCCTGGGCAACCAGTTCCTGGCCAACATCCGCGACTGTGACGCCGTGGCCTTCGTCGCCCGCTGCTTCGAGGACGGCGACATCACCCACGTCGAGGGCCGCATCGATCCGATTGCCGACCTGGAGATCATCGAGACCGAGCTGATGCTGGCCGACCTCGAAAGCCTCGAAAAGCGCGTGCCCAACCTCGAGAAACGGGCCCGGCAGGACAAGGACAGCGCCGAGACCCTGCGCCTGGTCAAGGTCGCGCTGGAGCAGCTGAACGCCGGCCGGCCGGCCCGCGCGGCGCAGATCAGCAAGGAGGACTACAAGGCCTGGCACATGCTGCAGCTCCTGACCTCGCTGCCGGCGCTGTACGTCTGCAACGTCGACGAAGGCTCGGCCGACAAGGGGAACGCCTTCTCCGACCTGGTCGCCGAGCGGGCCAAACGCGACAATGCCAAGAGCGTCGTCATCTCCGCCCAGATCGAGAGCGAGATCGCGCTGCTGGACCCGGCCGAGCGCGCCGATTTCCTCGAGACCCTGGGCCTGCACGAGCCGGGCCTCAACCGCCTGATCCGCGAGGCCTACAGCCTGCTGGGCCTGCAGAGCTACTTTACGGTCGGTCCCAAGGAAGCCCGCGCCTGGACCATCGAGATCGGGACCACCGCGCCGCAGGCGGCCGGGGTGATCCACAACGACTTCGAGAAGGGCTTCATCCGCGCCGAGACCATCGCCTTCGACGACTTCATCGCGCTGGGCGGCGAGCACGGGGCCAAGGAAGCCGGCAAGATGCGGTCGGAAGGCAAGGAATACATCGTCAAGGACGGCGACGTGATGCACTTCCGCTTCAACGTCTAGGAAGGCGCGCTCTTCCGCTTCGGCGATTGATCACCCAGACTGGCCGCCATGAGCACCGACCATGCCGACGCCATCGCCGACGCGGAAGCCGTCCTGGACGCCTTCATGGCGGCGTTCAACGCCCGCGACCTGACCGCCTGGGAGAAGACCTTCAACTTCCCCAGCGCGCGGCTGGCGTCCAACACCCTGACGATCATCGAGCCCGGCTATCACAAGCCGGAGATGTTCGATTTCGGCGCGCTGAGCGACTGGCATCACTCGGCCTGGGAGCGGCGGCAGGTGATCCACGCCGGGCCGGACAAGGTGCATTTCGACACTCGCTTCACCCGTTACCGCGCCGATGGCGGCGTCATCGGCGGGTTCGACTCGATCTATGTCGTCACCTGCGAGGACGGCCACTGGGGCGTGAAGGCCCGGTCGAGCTACGCCCCCTGATGAGGACGGACCGATGAGCCGCCGCGACGAACTGGCCCGCATGATCGACGACGCCCGCCGGGTGGTGGTGTTCACCGGCGCCGGCATCTCGACCGAGTCGGGCATTCCGGACTTCCGCAGTCCCGGGGGGGTCTGGTCGAAGATGAAGCCGATCTACTTCCAGGAGTTCGTCAGCGACGAGGACCGCCGCCGGGAGGCCTGGACGCGGGTGTTCAACGGCGCCGCCGGCTGGACCGGGCGCGCGCCCAACGCGGGCCATGACGCAGTGGCCCGGCTGGTGGCGGCGGGCAAGGTCTCCAGCGTCATCACCCAGAACGTCGACAACCTGCACCAGGACAGCGGCATTCCCGACGACCGGGTGATCGAGCTGCACGGCAACGCCAGCTATGCGACCTGTCTGAAGTGCGGTCTGCGGCACGAGTTCAAGGCGCTGCGGCCGGTCTTCGTCGAGCAGGGGAAGATTCCGACCTGCTTCGACTGCGGCCATCTGGTGAAGAGCGCCACCATCTCCTTCGGCCAGCAGATGCCCGAGGAGCCGATGCTGCGGGCCGAGGAGGAAACCCTGGCCTGCGACCTGTTCCTGGTGCTGGGTTCGTCGCTGGTGGTCTATCCGGCGGCGGCCTTCCCGCTGGTGGCCAAGCGCAACGGCGCCGCACTGGCCATCGTCAATCGCGAGGCCACCGACGTCGATCCTCATGCCGACCTCGTGCTGCACGACGAGATCGGCCCGGTGATGAGCGCGATCGCCCCGGTCTTCGATACCCCCCGACTGTAGGACGCCGCGCTGGGGGCTCCCACCCGGGCGGCCCCGCGAGGCGTGAATCCCCGCTACGCCGTGACCTTCGAGGTCTTCTCGGAGATCGACGCCAGCAGCTCGGCGGTGCCCAGCGCGGAGTCGGTTCCGCCGCCGGTCAGGGCATGGCGCGGCGATACGACCTCCGGCCCCTCGCCGGGCGGCAGCGGCGGACTGTAGTAGCCCAGCGCATAGGATCCGAGGTCGTAGCCAAGCATCTTCTGCAGCGCCTCGTCGAACGCCCGCGCGATCTCCGGCGGACACGACAGGTACTGGTTCTCCTCCTGGCGCAGCCAGCCGAGCGTGTAGGTGATGTTCAGGCCGACCCGGTCTGCGTCGGAGACATTGGCGCCGCCGCCGTGGAACACTGTCCCGGTGAGATCAGCACCGAGCCGGCCGACATCTCCGCCCAGGTGATCTCGCCGTCGGTCGGGCGGCGGTCGTCGGGCCAGGTGATGGAGCGGGGCACGACCTGGGTGGCGCCGTTCTCGCGCCGGAAGTCGCTGACGGCCCAGATGGTGTTCAGCTGCGGCTCGATGCCCTGCATGTACGGGCCCCAGGCCCAGCGGTCGCGGTGGATCGGCTGGGCCTCCTGGCCGGGCATGATGCGGATCACCTGGCCCAGATGCAGCTGCCAGCGCTCGCAGTTGGGCTTGAGCACCCGCTCGCAGAGGCTCTGGATCACGGTGTTCATGATCAGGTCGCGGCAGACCGCCGACCGGGCGGCCAGGGCGCCGGTGCGGGTGGTGCGGAAACCCGAGAACCCGTCCTGTCCGGGCCGCGTCGCCTCGACATAGGGCATGATCTCGTCCCTCAGCCGGGCCAGGTCGTCGGGCGCCATCACGTCGCGGATGATCAGGGCGCCGTCACGGTCGAGGACGGCCATGATCTCGTCGGTCGTAGCGGTGGGCGGCAGGGTCACGAGAGCGGGCATGGGAACTCCTGTCAGTCGGGAGAGAGGATCGGCTCGAGCAGGAGCCGCAGGGTGGCGACCTGGCGCGCGGGCGGCCAGTTGTCCGGTTCATGGGTGGCGCGCACGCCGATGCCGTCGACGGCGGCGATGACGGCGTCGGCGAGGATCGCCGGGTCCGCGCGGTCTCGCAGCCGGCCGGCGTCGCGCAGCTGGGTCAGCGACCGGGTCAGGCTGACGGTGATGTCGGCGTAGTAGCTCCGGTGCAGCGCCCGGTAGCGCGCGTCCACCGCGGCGCGGCCCCAGAAGGCGAACCAGACACGCCAGTCCCGCAGGCGTTCCTCGTCCAGCGGCAGGAAGGCGGCGGCCGCCTCGATCAGGCTCGGGACCGGTTCGCGCCCCAGCGCCTGGTCGGCCTGGCGGTCGAGGATGCGGCGGACGACCTCGGCCATGGCCGCCTCCAGCACGTCGTCCTTGCTGGCGAAATAGTGAGTGACGGCGCCGGTGGTGACCTGGCCCTCCAGGGCGACGTCCCGCAGACGCGCGGCGTCCAGCCCGACCCGGTCAATCACCCGGATGGCGGCTTCGGCGATGGTGCGACGCTGGACGTCATGATCAACCAGTTTTGGCATAACCGTAATTATGTTAAAATCCGGCCGCTTGTCAACCGACCGGTCGGCGGGCAGATGTCGGAGCAACCCGGGAGCCCGCCATGACCGCCACCATTACGCTGACCGCCGCCCACGACGGCTTCGGCTTCTCCGCGCTGCACGCCGAACCTGAAGGTCCGCGCAAGGGCGGGGTGATCGTCATCCAGGAGATCTTCGGTCTCGACCCGTACGTCCGGGCCGACGTCGCCCGCTGGGCGGCGCGAGGCTACGAAGTGGTCGCGCCCTCGATGTTCGACCGTCAGGGACCGGGCTTCACCGCCGGGCACGATGACGCCGGCGTCCAGGCGGGCGTGGCCAGGGCCATGGCCAACGGCCCGGACAACGCCATGGGCGACATCCAGGCCTGTATCGACTTTCTGAAGCCGCGCGGCCCCGTCTTCATCGTCGGCTACTGCTACGGCGGCACCATGGTCTGGCTCGCAGCGTCGCGCTGCAAGGGCCTGAGCGCCGGCTCCAGCTACTACGGCGGCCAGGTGGTCGGGATGGCCTCCCTGCCCCTCTCCTGCCCCGTGATCGTCCACCTGGGCCGCAAGGACGCCCACATCCCGGCCGACACCGTGAAGGCGGCGATCCAGACCGCCCATCCGGAGGTTCCGGTCCACATCTACGAGGCCTCGGGCCACGGCTTCAACAACGACGGCCGGCCCGACTCCGACCTGGCCGACGCCGAGCTGGCCCGCCAGCGCACCGCAGCGCTGTTCGAGGCCAACGGGGCGGGCTGAGCATGGGCGAACGCGTTCTCCTGACCACGAAGACCGGCGAGCGGCTGGCGGCGTACCACGCGCCGGCGCAGGAGGCCCGGCGAGGCGGCCTGGTGATCCTGCACGCCATCTGGGGGGTGACGCCGCACATCCGCGAGCTGAGCGACACCCTGGCCGCCCAGGGCTACGAGGTGATCGCGCCCAGCCTGCTGGACGGCGAGGCGCCCTTCCCCGAGCACAACACCGATTTCCCCATCCTGCAGCAGCGGATGGCGCTGGGCGAGGCGGCGGGCTGGGGCGAGGGCTGCACAGGACAGATCCAGGCGGCGGTCGACGCCCTGGCCGGACCGGTGTTCGTCATGGGCTTCTGCTTTGGCGGCACCAGCGCCTGGATCGCGTCCTGCTTCTGCGACGGGATCACGGCGGTCAGCTGCTTCTACGGCGGCCACATCATCCAGTACGTCGACGAGACGCCGAAGACCCCGACCATCCTGCATTTCGGCAAGACCGACGACACCATCCCGCCGGCCGAGGTCGAGGCGATCGCGGCGGCCCATCCGGACCTGCCGCTGTGGCTCTACGACGCCGGCCACGCCTTCGTGGCGCCCAGCGGCTATCACGCCGACAGCGCCCGCCTGGCCATGCTGCGGACGCTACAGCTGTTCCACCGCTCCGGCGGGGCGCGCGGCGAGGTTTAGCCGACTTTCCCCAGAACGCGCCCGGCGACGGCGTCCAGGCGGGCGATCATCGCCGGATCGCGGGCCTCCGGCGCGGTGATGACGGCCCAGTCCAGGCAGCTGTCGATCGGCGAGGGTGGACGCTCGGCCGGCAGGGTCCGGGCCAGCTGCTCGACAAGCGCCCTCGCCCGCGTGGTGTTGGCGTGCATCACCTCGAGGATGTGCCCGACCTCGACCGGCGCCTCCCCGACCCGCCAGCAGTCGTAGTCGGTGACCATGGCGACGGAGGCGTAGGGCAGTTCCGCCTCACGGGCCAGCTTGGCCTCCGGCATGTTGGTCATGCCGATGACGTCGCAGCCCCAGGAGCGGTAGAGCTCGCTCTCGGCCCGGCTGGAGAACTGCGGTCCCTCCATGGCCATATAGGTTCCGCCCTCGACTACCGTGGCGCCCGCGGCGCGGCCGGCCTGGGCGGCGAGCGCGGCGAGACGCGGACAGACCGGGTCGGCCATCGAGACGTGAGCGGCGAGACCGGGCCCAAAGAAGCTGCTGATCCGGCCAACCGTGCGGTCGATGTACTGGTCGACCGCGACGAAGGTCCCGGGCGGCAGGTCCTCGCGCAGCGAGCCGACCGCCGACAGCGACAGTACGTCCGTGCAACCGGCCCGCTTCAGGGCGTCGATGTTGGCCCGGGCGTTGATGTCGCCCGGCGGGATGCGGTGGCCGACTCCGTGGCGGGGCAGGAAGACCAGCCTTGTCGTCCCGATGCGGCCGGTGACCAGGGCGTCCGAGGGCGGCCCGAATGGTCCTTCGATGCGGAGGGTCTCGCGGTCCTCGAGCCCGTCGAGCGCGTAGAGCCCCGATCCGCCAATGATCCCCAGTGTCCAGCCCGTCATACGCGCGTCCCGCCCTATGCCCATGTGCGAACGAATTCCGACAGATTGGGCAGGAAGTCCACGGCCGCGTGCAGCACGATCAGAAGCCCGAGGCTCCGCGTGCGGGCCCAGATGATCCCGAACAGCACGGCGATCGGCGACAGGGTGCCGACGCAGTAGGCGATGATCTGCGGCAGGCCGGAGATGGCGTCCCCGGCCGTGTCGGGCCGCAGGTAGAGGCCCGGAACGTGGGCCAGCGCGAACAGCAGGGCGCCGATGACGATCGCGCCGGCCTCGGACCTCATGAAGGCGGCCAGCCGCGTCTGCAGGACGGCGCGGAACAGGAACTCCTCGGTGAAGCCGGCCTCCAGCGCCATCCACGCGAAGGCGGCGGGCGCGGCCCAGGCGAAGACGGTCGGCGCGACATCCAGCCCCGAGATCTCCTTGAGGCTGGGCGAAACGACCACCATCAGCGCCGTGAACACGATGCCGAGAATGATCAACAGGGGCAGGACGCCCCTGGCGCCCATGCGCGGCGCCAGCAGCGGCAGGATCCTGGCGCCGACCAGCTTGAGCACCAGGATCGGAATGACGACGTGAATGGCCAGCTTCACCGCCAGCATGACCATCTCGTAGGTCTGGCTGCCGGGGACGAAGGTCTGCTTCACCACTGTGAACAGCCAGCCCAGGCAGACCACGGCGTAGATCGCCAGCCAGACCAGAATCGCGCCCAGTTCCAGGCCAGGCCTTGCGACCGGTATCTGCGCCGGTTCGGTCTTGCGCGTGAACGCCCAGACCAGCGGCGGCAGCAGCACGGCGAACAGGACGCCGACGATCAGCGAATCGGAGGCGTCGCCCGCCTGTAGCCGCACATAGACCGCCGCCGCCCAGATCGCGACATAGACGCCCGCCCAGGGCGCCCAGATCATCATCTTCGAGGCCCTCGCCATCGCTCGTTTCCCCATCCCGCCGATCCCGTCGGCGGGGCCTCTGATTTCATCGACCGCCGTTCGACTCAACTTAGCGATTGGTCACAATCGCCGGACGCGCTCTAACGAGGTCCGTGTCTCGCCACGCCATCCTCCTTGTCGTCTGCGCCCTGACCGTCGGCAGTGCGGGTTCCGGCGCCCGGGCCGGCGAGGTCGCCTGCTGGTTCGAGAACGGCGCGGTCGTGGTTCCGGCCAGCATCGGCGGCGTGGCGGGCGACTGGCTGCTGGACCCTTCGGCGCCGCGCACGCAGCTGCATGACACGCGCGCGGCGATGGAGGGCCTGGGCGACGGCTTCGCTGCTGCGGGGCGACTGGCGGACCTGGCGCTGCCCCCGGTCCCGGTGACAGTTGCAGACCTCGACGGCCGCGCGCCGGGGTTTGTCACGCCCGTCGCCGGGGTGATCGGGGCAGATATCCTCGCCGCTTTCGTGATCGATCTCCGGTTCGAGCCCTGCCGAGTCCGGCTCTACGCCGGGCGGGCTCCAGGCGTGCGCGGTGGCGCCGTCCTGCGGCTTGAGACGGTCGGCGGGGTCCCCGCTGTGCGAGCAGCCATCTCCGATGACCGACAGGCCCGGGCCGGCCTGTTCGCGGTCGACTGGAGCTCACGCGCGGCGGTGCGGCTCACTGGCGCCAGGATCACCCCTGCGGTCGAGGGGCTCGACCCCGCGCGCCGTGACCTGGCCCCGGCCCGGCTGCGGGCGCTGTCGCTCGACGGGATGCTGTACGAAGAGCCCTCCGCCGCCCTCGCGACCGACCTGGACCCGGCGCTGGCCGGGGCGCTGGGCCTGGACCTGTGGTCGCGGTGGAGCCTGCGGCTGGACATCGCCGGCGGGCGGCTGACGCTGTTGCCGAAATGAAGAAAGGCCCGGGATCGCTCCCGGGCCTTTCGACATGACCTTGATCGGAAAGCCTAGTGGCTCTCGTTGCGCCAGACCCGGCGGTAGCTGGCGTACAGCAGGCCGGAGAACAGCACGAGGAAGACCAGCACCGCGGCCCCCATCTGCTTGCGCTCTTCCAGCTTGGGCTCGGCGGCCCACATCAGGAAGGCGGCGACGTCGGTGGCCTGCTGCTTCACGGTCGACTTGGTGCCGTCGTCGAAGGTCACCTGATCCGGCGCCAGCGGCGGGGCCATGGCGATCAGGCCGCCCGGGAAGTAGGGGTTGTAGTTGAGGCCCGGAGACAGCGTCACGCCCGCTGGCGGATCGGTGTAGCCCGAGAGCAGGGCGGCGATGTACTCCGGACCGCCGGAGCGGGCCTTGGCCATCACCGACAGGTCGGGCGGCGCGATGCCGCCGTTGCCGGCCTTGGCCGCGATCACATTGGGGTACGGGTTCGGAAAGCGGTCGGCCGGCGTGCCCGGACGCTGAATGGCGTCGCCGGTCTCGCTGTCCAGATCGTTGATCTGGGTGTCGGCGGCGATGGCCTTGGCGTAGGGGTTGTCGTTCGCGTTCTTGTACTTCGAATCGTAGAACGGGCCGCCGCGATCGGCGAGGTTGCGGAACGCCAGCAGGTTCATGCTGTGGCAGGCCGCGCAGACCTCACGATAGACCTTGTAGCCGCGTTGCAGCTGGGCCTGGTCGTAGGCGCCGAACGGACCTTCGTAGCTGAAGGCGATGTCCGCCGGCTTCTTGGCGTCGCCGGCCGCGAAGGCCGGGCCAGCGACGAGAACCAGAGCCGCGGCCAGCAGGGTGACTTTGCGCAGCATCGGGGCTCAGTCCTTCTTGTCGGAGTCGCCGAGCACCGGCGAGGAGATGGTTTCGGGAACCGGACGCGGCTTCTCGATCAGACCCAGCACCGGCATCACCACCAGGAAGTAGGCGAAGTAGTAGAGGGTCGCGACCCGTGACAGCCAGACGTAGCTGTTGAGGTCGGCGTCGATGAAGGTGAACGTCGACAGGTGCGGGATCACGTGGTCGTCCGGCAGCTTGCCGCCGGCGACGCCGAGGATCCAGCAGGTCGCCACGAAGATGACGAAGTAGAGCTGGGCCTGCGGGCGATACCGCATCGACTTGACCTTGGAGGTGTCCAGCCAGGGCAGCGCGAACAGGCAGCCGATGGCGCCGAACATGGCCAGCACGCCCATCAGCTTGTCCGGCACGGCCCGCAGGATCGCGTAGAACGGCAGGAAGTACCATTCCGGAACGATGTGGGCGGGCGTCACCAGCGGGTCGGCGGGGATGTAGTTGTCGGCGTGGCCAAGCGCGTTGGGCATGTAGAAGACGAAGGTCGCGAACAGGATCAGGAACACGCTCATCGCGAAGCCGTCCTTCACCGTCGCATACGGGGTGAAGGGCACCGTATCGGCCTTCGACTTGGGATCGACGCCGGTCGGGTTGTTCTGGCCGACGACGTGCAGGGCCCAGACGTGCAGGATAACCACGCCGGCGATCACGAACGGCAGCAGGTAGTGCAGCGAGAAGAAGCGCTTCAGCGTCGGTTCGTCGACCGCGAAGCCGCCCCACAACAGGGTGGTGATGGTCTCGCCGACGATCGGGAAGGCGCCCAGCAGGTTGGTGATCACGACCGCGCCGTGGAAGCTCATCTGTCCCCAGGGCAGCACGTAGCCCATGAAGGCGGTGGCCATCATCAGCAGGTAGATCACGCAGCCGAGGATCCAGAGGACCTCGCGCGGAGCCTTGTAGGAGCCGTAGTAGAGGCCCCGGAACATGTGCAGGTACACCGCGATGAAGAACATCGAGGCGCCGTTGGAGTGCATGTAGCGGATCAGCCAGCCGTAGTTCACGTTCCGCATGATGTGCTCAACGGAGTTGAACGCACCGGCCGCGCTGGGCGTGTAGTGCATCGCCAGGACGATGCCGGTGATGATCTGCACGCCGAGGCAGAGGCTGAGGATGCCCCCGAAGGTGTACCAGTAGTTCAGGTTCCGCGGCGTCGGATAGTCGACGAAGCTGTCCCAGACCAGGCGGCCGACGGGGAGGCGGGCGTCCATCCAGCGGGAGAACGCGTTCTTGGGTTGATAGGTCGAATGTCCGCTCATCTACGTCAGCCGATCTTGACCTTGGTGTCGGAAAGGAAGGCGTACTCGGGCACGACCAGATTGGTCGGCGCCGGGCCTTTGCGGATGCGGCCGGAGGTGTCGTAGTGCGACCCGTGGCAGGGGCAGAACCAGCCCTGGTAGTCGCCGCCGCCGACCGTGGGCACGCAGCCGAGGTGGGTGCAGGAGCCGACCAGCACCAGCCACTGGGCCTTGCCCTCCTTGTGGCGCTCGGCGTCGGTCTGGGGATCGGGCAGCGAGGCCCCATCGTCCTTCACCGCCGCGTCGATCTGCGCCTGGGTCCGGTACCGGATGAACAGGGGCTTGCCGCGCCAGTTGATCGTGACCTGCATGCCGGGCTCGATCTTGGTCAGATCGTACTCGACGCTGGCCAGGGCCATGGTGTCCGCGGAGGGGTTCATCTGGGCGATGAACGGCCAGGCCACGGCGGCGCCGCCGACCGCGGCTGCGGAGATGGCGGCGATGTGAATGAAGTCCCGGCGGGAGGGATCCTCTCCGCCAGACGGGTTTGCTGCGTTCACGGCGGGATCGACCACCTGGAGATCACCCTTCAGATACGCCGCGTGCGGGAAGTGTCGCGGCCTGCAAATCGTTTCGATGACAGCGAGCCGTGGCGTGTGCGAGTCGCCTCGCCTGAATCGTCGCCACCCCGTCGATGTCCCGTGGCGAGACCGATTAGTGCGCGTCACGGCCTTTTTCAACAGACCATGTAGGGTTTCTGTCAGCGCGGGCCAGATGGACGTCGCCGGCCAAGGCTGTAAAACGCCCGCCATGACCGACTCCGAACGCCTCCAAGACCGCAAGATTCGCGCCCAGACCTGGTTCGAATCCCTGCGGGATCGCATCCACGCCGCCTTCGAAAAGCTTGAGGATGAGGCCCCGGCGGACCTGTATCCGGGCGATCCGGGCCGTTTCGAGCGCAAACCATGGGTTCGCGAGGCCGGCGGCGGCGGCGTGATGGGCATGATGCACGGTCGCTTCTTCGAGAAGGTCGGGGTTCACACCTCGGTCGTGCACGGGACCTTCACGCCCGAGATGGCGAAAACCATGCCCGGCGCCGACGAGGACCCGCGCTTTTTCGCCACAGGGGTCTCGCTGATCGCCCACATGCGCAGTCCGCGCGTTCCGGCGGTGCACATGAACACCCGATTCATCTGCACGACGAAGGGCTGGTTCGGCGGCGGCGGCGACCTGACGCCGCTGCTCGGCTACCAGCGCAAGCAGGATTTCCCCGACGCCGTGGCCTTCCACGCCGCCTTCAAGGACGCCTGCGACCGCCACGACCCGGCCTGGCACGCCAAGTACAAGGCCTGGTGCGACGAGTACTTCTTCCTGCCGCACCGCAACGAGCCGCGCGGCATCGGCGGCATCTTCTATGACCATCACGACAGCGGCGACTGGGACCGCGACTTCGCCTTCACCCGCGATGTCGGCGAGGCCTTTCTGGACATCTATCCGAAGATCGCCCGCGGCCGGATGCACGAGCCCTGGACCGAGGCCGAGCGCGAGGAGCAGCTGGTCCGCCGCGGCCGCTACGTCGAGTTCAACCTGCTCTACGACCGCGGCACGACCTTCGGCCTGAAGACCGGCGGCAACGTCGACTCGATCCTCAGCTCGATGCCGCCGACGGTGAAGTGGCCTTAGGGGGAGCGGAAGGTCCGGCTTTCGAACTCACGAGACGTCGCGACGACGTCGCCACACCCGCCAGGACTGTCCTTGCCCGCGCCAGGCAGGCGGACACGCCGAACGTCGACTAAGGGTGGGAAGCAGACGTTCGACATCAACCGACGCCGCGCCTAGCCTCCGCAGTGATGAGACGCATAGACCTTGTTCAGCTATCGCCTTCTGTGCTCGCGGCGCTTGCCGACGGAGATCTGACTGCGGCGAATCTTGCCGCACCCATCCCGCTTGGATCCTATTTCGTCTGTCCCGAATGGCGGAGCACCTGGCGTTACCGCGCCTTGCAGGTGCTGGACGATCCGGCGTCTGAAACCTGGATCACGCGCGCTATCGTTGACGCAGATCGCGGTGTTGCGGTCGGCCGTGCGGGATTTCATGGACCGCCGGACGCTGCGGGCCTCGTGGAGGTCGGATACGCGGTCGATCCGGCCTTCCGGCGGCAGGGATATGCACGCGCTGCCCTGGTCGCGCTCCTGAAATGGGCAAGGGAGGAGGCGGCCATTCACAGAGTCAGGGCGAGCATCGGACCGGATAATCTCGCGTCACTGGCGCTTGTCAGCCAGTACGGCTTCGTGAAAGCGGGCGAGCAGTGGGACGACGAGGACGGGCTGGAGGTCATCTTCGAGGTGGATGCGGGGCTCGCCTGATTGCATGCCGGGGAGCAGGTTTCCAAGTGTCAGGTATGGGTCGAAGGCAGCCATGAGCCGGGTGGCCGGTGGCGGACCTCGCCAGCTTGGAGCGCCAGCCCCTAGAACACCATGCCCTGGGCCACGGCCTTGAGCCGTTCCACCGCCGCCAGCTTGTCGTCGATGAAGTCCAGGTCGATCCACCAGTCCTCCACCTCGCGCATCACCTGTCCGACCAGCGGGCCCTTGGGCACGCCGGCGGCGATGACCTCCTCGCCGGTCAGCGGGAAGGTCGGGGCGGTCCAGGACTCGGCCAGCGGGATCAGGGCCCGCCACTGCGGGGCGGCGGCGTTGCGGTCCGACGCCGCCCAGGCCAGCTTGACCCGGTCGACGAAGGCGCGGGCGCCGATGGCGTAGACGCCGCGGCGGGTCTCGCGCGGACTCATCCACGACACGATCCGCGGCATGGCGCCGGCGGCGGCGACCAGCCGGTCCTTCAGGGCGTTGGACAGGCGCAACCGCTCGGCGACATCCTGGGCGACCTTGGGATCGTCGGGGATCATGGCGGCGAGGCGCAGTTCGGGATCGTTCTCGAACAGCTGCGAGGTCTCGATCTCGACCAGCTTCTCGAAGCGGGTCAGGGCCTTCACCTGCGGCAGCACTGCGCCGAGCACGCCGGTGGCCGCCATCAGGCGCAGCGCCGGGCGCGGATCGTCCGCCGCCAGCAACTTGAGCAGTTCCTTCTGCGTCCGCTCGGCGGCACGGCCCGACAGCATGCCCTTGAGCGCCTTGCAGGCCGCCAGCGCCGCTGCGTCCGGCTCGCCCCGGCCGTACCAGGCCTGGAAGCGGAAGTAGCGGAGGATGCGCAGATAATCTTCGCGGATACGGGTCATGGCGTCGCCGACAAAGACGATTCGCCCGGCCAGGGCGTCGGCGACGCCCTCCCCCGTGGGATCGAAGATTCGGCCGTCGCTGTCGGCGTAGAGCGCGTTGAGCCGGAAGTCGCGACGCACGGCGTCCTCAGACCAGTCCTGGGTGAAGGCGACCACGGCGCGGCGGCCGTCGGTCGATACATCCTTGCGCAGGGTGGTGATCTCATAGGTCCGACCGCTGGAGACGGCGGTGACCGTGCCGTGGTCGACGCCGGTCGGCACGGCCTTGATGCCGGCCGCCTCGAGCGCCTCGGTGACCTGGTCGGGCGTCAGGGTGGTGGCGATGTCGACATCGTCGATGGGCTGCTTGAGAAGCGTGTTGCGAACGCAGCCGCCGACGAATCGCGCGCAGCCGGCGAACCCGCGCGCCTCCAGCGCCTCGATCACAGCCCTGGTCGCGGGCACGGTCATCCAAGGCTGTACGCCGATGGTGTCAGGCAATGTCACTGAGGTGGTCATGGGCAAGGGCTTACGACGGCGCGTCGCTGGTGAAAAGTGACCAAGGCGTCACTTTCAGGTCAGGCCAGGGCTGCGCCATACAGCCGATCGTAGAGCGCCCGCAGCATGCCCGCCGTCGCGCCCCAGATCAGCTGGTTCTCCCAGGTCATGGCGTAGAAGTGCCGACGCTGACCGTCAGGCAAGTCGTAGTGGCGCCGCTCGTAGTTGGCCGGGTCCATCAGGAATCCAAACGGGGTCTCGAACACATCGGCCACCTCGTCCGGATTGGGGACGAACGAAAGGTCCGGCGGCACAAACCCGACCACCGGGGTGACCAGGAATCCGGTGCCGGTGCGGTAGGGCGTCGACAGCCCGGCCAGCGAAACGTGCGCCGGCGACAGGCCCACCTCTTCCTCCGCCTCGCGCAACGCGGTCTGCCAGGGCGTCTCGCCCGGATCCATACGGCCGCCAGGAAGGGCCACCTGGCCGGTATGGCTGCGCATGGTGTCGGAGCGGCGGGTGAGCAGCACCGACAGCCCCTCCTTGCGCTCAATCAGCCCCACCAGCACGGCGGCCGGCCGCACCGCGATCGGCTCGCCGAGGTTCATCGTCGGATTGAGATCGAAGTCCGACCGGGGCTCGTGGGACAGAGACAGGGCGTCGAACGGATCCAGGTGCTGGCCGATCCAGTCGCGCAGCTCGTCGGCCGGGGCGTTGGGGTTCACGCGGCCGGCCCCACCGCGAACCACGCGCTATTGGAGGTCACGCCCATGACACCCTCGCGCTCGGCGGCCATCTCGACCAGCTCATAGAACACTGGCCGGGCGATGAGCGCCTCCAGCCCGCGCCGGACGTGAACGTACGGGCGCGGCTCGCCGGTCGTCGGGTCCATCTCGACGCGGATCGGGTTGTCGGGCCCGGCCTCGACCTCGTCGCCGACGTTGGTCAGGAAGCGCAAGGCCTCGCCGTCGCGGTCGACCCGCACGGCGATGAAGGGCGCGTCCTCGACGACGATCTTCATCTTCTCGACAGGCGTGACCAGGTGGTAGCCGTCCGGGTCCAGCCGCAGCACGGTCGAGAACAGCCGCACCAGCGCCTCGCGCCCGATCGGCGTGCCCTCGTGGAACCAGACGCCGTCCTTGCGGATGCGGATGTCGATCTCGCCGCAGTGGGCCGGATTCCACAGATGCACCGGCGGCAGCCCGCGCCCCGGCGCCTGTTTGGCGGCGGCGAGGACGGAATCGAGGCCTGTGGCGGGTGTGGATTCTGTGGTCACGGGCTCAATGTAGTCCTTGAGCCGCACGGTGAAAGCCTCTTCCCCCGCGCAAACTCTACATCCGTCACGGCCCGGCCTGCTCACGACGCATGGGCGCCCCGAACAGGTCGGGCCATGACGGTTCAATTACGGAGCCCGCACCAACCCGCTCAGCCCGTCCGCCCCGCCCTCGCGGAGGGCCTTGAGCAGCACCCGCCGCTGGTCGACCGGCCCCGGCATCACCACTTCCCTCGCCGGCGCGGCCGAAAAGCCGACCCGCTCGAAGTACGGCGCATCGCCGACCAGCAGCACAGCCCGCCAGCCTGCCTCGGCCGCCGTCTCACAGGCCCGCTCGACGAGGGTCTGCCCGATGCGGTGCTTGCGCAACTGCGCCTCCACCGCGATGGGGCCCAGGAACACCACCGGCGCGCCACCGACGGTCACCGGCCACATCCGCACAGACCCGACCAGCCGCTCGCCCTCCCATGCGGTGAAGGACAGGTCGGGCAGCAAGGTGTTCGTCTCGCGCAGCCGGTCGGCGGCCTTGGCGTGGCGGCCCGGCCCGAAGGCGCGGTCGATCAGGGCGTCGATCAGCGGGGCGTCGTTCGGCCCCTCGGGCCGGTAGGCGATGTCGGTCATGTCGGAGGCTTCGCGGAAGGAACAGGGGAACGAAGCCCCGCGCCTTCGGGAGGCGGGGGCGGTCAGACGTCCGCGCGGGTCGCGCGGCGGATCGTTCGTCGGAGGCTGCGCATCGCGCCCTCGTTCCACCGTGACAGAGGCGGCGCACATACGCATCGCCGCCCCGCGCGTCAACGACGGTTGCGAGACGCGATTTCCGGGCGCAAAGGGATTTGACCCATGTCCGAGCCCGCCGAATCCGACACGTCCATGCGCGCCCTGCTCCGGCAGGGCGATTTCGTTCGATTCTGGCTGTCGCGCTGGACCGCCGTGCTGGGCGTGCAGATCCAGTCGGTGGCGCTGGGCTGGCACGTCTACAGCCTCGCCCGCGAGACCATGGACGTGCCCCGCGCCGCCTTCATGGTCAGCCTGATCGGCCTGGTGTCGTTCGTGCCGGTGCTACTGCTGGCCCTGCCGGCCGGGGAGACTGCCGACCGCTATGACCGGCGGACCATCCTGAAGTTCACCTACGCCGGCGAGATCGGCATCGCCGGCATGCTGATGGTCGCGACCCTGACCGGCAACGACTCGATCCCGTTGCTGCTGGGCGCAGCCTTCCTGTTCGGAGTCTGCCGCGCCTTCTTCGCGCCGGCCAACACGGCGATGGGGCCGATGCTGGTGCCGCGGGCGCTGCTGCCCCGGGCCATCGCCTGGAATAGTCTGGCCTGGCAGACCGCCTCGATCGCCGGCCCGGCGGTGGGCGGCATTCTCGTCGCCTGGTCGACGGGGATGTCCTACGCCGCCGCCCTGGTTTTCTATGTCATCGCCGGCCTGACCATCCTGCTGATCCGCTCGAACACCCAACCGGAGGTGCAGCCCGGCTCGCGCTGGGCGCTGATGAAGGAAGGCCTGGTCTACGTCTGGACCAACAAGATCGTCTTCGGCGCCATCTCGCTGGACCTCGCCGCCGTGATCCTGGCCGGCGCCACGGCCATGCTGCCGGTCTACGCCCGCGACGTGCTGCATGTGGGGCCGGAGGGCTTCGGCCTCCTGCGCGCGGGACCGGCCATCGGCGCGGCCGCCATGGCCTTCTTCCTGGCCGCCGTCCCGATCCGCAGCAAGGCGGGCGTGATCATGTTCACCTCGGTGGCCATCTTCTGCGCCGGCACGGTGGTGTTCGGCGCCTCGACGGTGATGTGGCTGTCGGTGACGGCGCTGGTCATCCTGGGCGCCGCCGACATGATCAGCGTCTACATCCGCCAGACCCTGATCCAGCTGGTCACGCCCGATCACATGCGCGGCCGGGTGGCGACGGTGTCATCCCTCTTCATCGGCGCCTCCAACGAGCTGGGCGAGTTCCGCGGCGGGGTGGTGGCGCGGTTCATCGGCCCGGTGGCGGCGGTCGTCTGGGGCGGCGTCGGGGCGCTGGTCGTCACCGGCGTCTGGGCGAAGCTGTTCCCCGAGCTTCGCAAGGCCGACAGGCTTGCCTGACGCCACGTTCGGCGCTTAGACCGTCGCCAACGCGCAAGAATAGTCCAAGGGAGACCCGGCATGGGCGTGCTTGAAGGCAAGGTTGTTCTGGTCACCGGCGCCGCCGGCGGCATCGGCAAGGAGTGCGCCCTGCTGGCGGCGCGCGAGGGCGCCAAGGTCGTCGTCAACGACCTGGGCGGCAGCGTCGGCGGCGGCGACGAGGGCGACGCGGGCCCGGCCCAGCAGACCGCCAACGAGATCAACGCCGCCGGCGGTCATGCCGTGGCCAACTCCGAGAGCGTCACCTCCATGGCCTCGGTGCAGGGCATGATCCAGCAGGCGATGGACACGTTTGGCGGCCTGCACGCCATCATCAATCCGGCCGGCATCCTGCGCGACGGCATGTTCCACAAGATGACCGACGAGGACTGGGACAAGGTCATCGAGGTCCATCTGCGCGGCGCCTACAACGTCTCCCGCGCCTCGGTGGAGCACTTCCGGGGTCAGCAGGAAGGCTCCTACGTCCACTTCACCTCGACCAGCGGCCTGATCGGCAACATCGGCCAGGCCAACTACGCCGCCGCCAAGCTGGGCGTCATGGGCCTGTCGCGCATCCTGGCGATGGAAGGGGCGATCAAGAACGTCCGCTCCAACATCATCGCGCCGTTCGCCTGGACCCGCATGATCGCCTCCATCCCGATCAAGGACGAGGCCAGCGCCCTGCGGGTCGAGCGCATGAAGAACGCCATGCGCGCCGACCAGGTCGCCCAGCTGGCCATCGCCCTGGCGTCGCCCGAGGCGAAGGACGTCACCGGCCAGATCTTCGGCGTGCGCGGCAACGAGGTGGTGCTGTTCGACCAGCCCCGCCCGATCCGGTCGATGGCCAAGGTCGAGGGCTGGAGCCCGCGCTCCCTGCTCGACGTCGCCCTGCCGGCCATGAAGAACAGCTTCTTCGACGCGGGGGCCAGCGCGTCCGTGTTCCCCTACGACCCGATCTGACCACCCCGTGTCCCCGGCGAAGGCCGGGGTCCACGCTTCTTCACCAGAGGCCGACGCGATCCCGATGGGTCCCGGCCTTCGCCGGGATACTCGGAGAGAAAAATGCGCCGCGTCGCCATTGTCAGCCCGATCCGCACCGCGGTCGGCAAGTTCCAGGGCGGGCTTTCGAGCATGACCGCCGGCGACCTCGGCGCGGTGATCCTGCGCGCCCTGGTCGAACGCACGAAGCTTGACCCCGAGCGCGTCGACGACGTGATCTTCGCCCAGGGCTACGGCAACGGCGAGGCGCCCTGCATCGCCCGCTGGTCCCTGCTGGCCGCCGACTTCCCGATCAGCGTCCCGGGCTACCAGCTCGACCGCCGCTGCGGCTCTGGCCTGCAGGCGATCATCGACGCGGCGATGATGATCCAGACCGGCGCGGCCGACGTGGTCATCGCCGGCGGCGTCGAGAGCATGAGCAACACCGAGTACTACAGCCTCGAGATGCGCAACGGCGCCCGCGCCGGGCCTGTCACCATGCACGACCGCCTCGCCCGCGGCCGGGTGATGAGCCAGCCGATCAGCCGCTTCGGCGTGATCAGCGGCATGATCGAGACCGCCGACAACCTCGCCCGCGACTACGGCATCACCCGCGAGCAGTCGGACGAATACGCCGTCATGAGCCACCAGCGGGCGACGAAGGCCTGGGCCGAGGGCAAGTTCGACGACGAGCTGGTCAAGGTCGCCGTGCCGCAGAAGAAGGGCGACCCGGTCATCTTCGAGAAGGACGAGGGCTTCCGCCCCGACGCCACGCTGGAAAGCCTCGGCAAGCTGCGCGCCATCGAGAAGGACGGCGTGGTCACCGCCGGCAACGCAAGCCAGCAGAACGACGCCGCCGCCGCCTGCCTGGTCGTGGCCGAGGACAAGCTGGACGAGCTGGGCCTGGAACCCATGGGCTGGTTCCACAGCTGGGCCGCCGCCGGCTGCGATCCCTCGCGCATGGGCATCGGCCCGGTGCCGGCCGTGGAGCGGCTGTTCAAGCGCAACGGCCTCTCCTGGAACGACATCGACCTGGTCGAGCTCAATGAGGCCTTCGCGCCGCAGGTGCTGGCCGTGCTCAAGGGCTGGGGCTGGGACGACCGCGACAGGCTGAACGTCAACGGCTCCGGCATCTCGCTGGGCCACCCCATCGGCGCCACCGGCGGCCGCATCCTGGCCAACCTGCTGCGCGAACTGCACCGCCGCGACGGCAAGTACGGCCTGGAGACCATGTGCATCGGCGGCGGCCAGGGCATCGCGGCGGTGTTCGAGCGGGCTTGATTGCGTCCTTCGCGACGCTCGCGAAGAGCTCGCTCCTCAGGATGACGAACTCGGTGGAACGCAATCCACGTTCGTCATGCTGAGGAGCGCCAAGCGCGTCGCGAAGCACGCACAGCCTAGCCCCAGCGCTCGACCCACTGGTCCCGCGTGACTTCCCAGTAGATCGACGTCCGCGTCGACCCGTCCGGCCGCACCGCCTCGCGGGTCCCCATGCGCACGAACCCGGCCGCGTCGATCAGCTTCGCCGAGCGCACGTTGTCGAGCGCGGCGGTCAGGCACATCATCCGCACGCCGAGCGTGTCGAAGATCCAGCCGAAGGTGTGCAGCGCGCCCGCGCCGCCCTGCCCGCCGCTCTGACGGCTGCGAGCCAGGGCGCCGGCCAGCTCGGCCGCCGAGCGGTCCGGCCAGACGCTGACGCAGCTGTAGCCGACGATGGTCCCGGTCTCGTCGCGGGTCAGGATCAGCAGCCGGCGGCCCTCCAGCCGCAAGGCCTCGCTCTCGGCGATCCAGCGGCCGACGCTCTCCGGCGTGAACGGCCGGGGCAGGTCGTAGATGGCGTCCGAGACCTCCGGGTCGAGCAGGAAGGCCAGCAGGTCGGCGGTATCCGCGGGGCCGGCCAGCGAGCGGCCCGGACCCAGGGTCGAGAGGTCCGCCGCCAGCACCGCCGCGCGGATCGCCTCGGCCTCCTGCGGCGAGACCTCCAGCACGGTGTCCGGCGGCGCGCTCATCGGCCCAGCGCCGCCAGCGCCTCGCCGTCCAGCCGCCAGATGGCGTGGTCCTGCGGCGCGGCGCCCAGCCGGCTGTAGAAGGCCTCGCCGCCGGTGTTGCCGCGCATGACCGCCCACTCGATGCGGGGCAGGCCCTCGGCCGCGCAGCGCTTCGCGAGGCTGGCCATCAGCGCGCGGCCGGCCCCGCTCCCCCGGGCGTCGTCGCGCACGAACAGGTCCTCCAGATAGATGCCCTTTCGGCCGGTCCAGCTGGAAAAGGTGTAGAACCAGGTGGCGAAGCCCAGCAGGACGCCGCCCTGCTCGGCCATCTCGCAGACGGCGTAGGGCTGCGGTCCGAAGAAGGCGTGGCGGATGTCCTCAAGCGAGGCCTTGGCCTCCTCGACATGCTCATGGTGCGCGGCCAGATCGCGGACGAACTGGTGGATCGCCGCCGCGTCCTCCGGCCGGGCCGGGCGAACGGTCAGGCTCATCCGATCTTGACCCCCGGCGGCGGCGCGCTGTCGGCCGGCACGAAGAAGTCCGGCATCAGGGGCTTGGTCGGATCGACGCGGTACTGGTCGAAGTCGCGCACGCCCTCGGCGTAGAGGAAGCTGTCGTCGATCAGGAAGTTGCCGCTGAACTCCGACGCCTTCTTGAGGAAGATGGCGTGGGCGGCGTCGGCCATGATGTCGACCGTCCGGCAGTGCTTCATGCCCTCGTCGCCGGCCAGCGCGAACTGGATGGCGGCGGTGGCGATGCCGGTGCGCGGCCACAGGCCGTTGAAGGCGATGCCGTCGTCGCGGAACTCGTCCGCCATGCCCATCATGAACATGCTCATGTTGTACTTGGCGACCGTGTAGGCGACGTGCCGCCCGAACCAGTGCGGGCTCATGTCCAGCGGCGGCGACAGGGCCAGCACATGCGGATTGGCCGCCCGCTTCAGGTGCGGGATGCAGGCCTTGGTGGTCAGGAAGGTGCCGCGCGCGTTGATCTGGTGCATCAGGTCGTAGCGCTTCATGTCCGTCGCCTCGGTCGGCGTCAGGCTGATGGCGCTGGCGTTGTTGACGCAGATGTCGATGCCGCCGAAGGCCGCCACGGTCCGCTCGACGGCGTCGTAGACCGAGGCCTCCTCGCGCACGTCGACGATCAGCGGCAGGGCCTTGCCACCCGCCGCCTCGATCTCTGCCGCCGCCGTATAGATGGTGCCCGGTAGCTTAGGATGGGCCTGCGCCGTCTTGGCGGCGATGGCGACATTGGCCCCGTCCCGCGCCGCGCGCAGCCCGATGGCCAGGCCGATGCCCCGGCTGGCGCCGGTGATGAAGAGGGTCTTGCCGGCGAGGGTCATGAGCGGGCTCCGTGTTTGAAAGCCAGCCTATACCGCGTCGTTTCGTCTTGGGAGCAGGATCCGTGGAACCGGCCCGGGCGCGAGGCGTACTCCTCTGCTTGAAGAGGGATCACAGCATGACCGGGTTTCGTGGTCGCCTCACGCGCGGAGCAGCCATCGCGTCCGTCCTGCTCCTTGCGGCCTGCTCGGGACAGGAAGCGGCCGCGCCGGCGCCCATGCCTGACGCGGCTCCTCCGGGCGAAGCTCCGGCGCCCCCCGGCGAGGGATCGGCGATCCAGCTGTCCGCGCTCTCGGCGGCCGATATGGACGCCCAGCCGCTGGCCGGCGAACTGGGTTGCAGCTTCTCCACCGGCACGGGCTCGCCGTTGCTGATCGCCAAGGGCGACGTCGCCTCCCGCGCGCCCGCGCAGGGGCTGGTGAAGGTCGCCGGAATGGTCGAGCGGATATCCGCGCCCGGCGGCTTCGACGGAATGCCCAGGGGCGCGGTCTTCACCGGTCAGGACAAGACGATCCGCATCACGCTGACGGGCCCGGCTGCCGGCGGCGGCGAGTCACCGCCCAGCCCGGCCACCCTGACCTGGGAGCGTCCGGACGGCGGCCGGCTCACGCTCGCCGGCCGCTGGGAATGCGGTCCGTAGCCCGGCGCCGCACCTGGCCGGTCAGCGCGCGCCCACCGTCTCCACAGACAGCGCCCACAGCCGGTCGGCGCTTTCCGGGTCGAGGGCGTGGGGCATGACGCCGGCCCACGGAACGTCCTTGGTCCACGGCCCCGCCTGGGCGCAGTCCTCCAGGTAGAGTCCGCCGACGCCTTCCAGCTCGGGGCCGACCGCCGCCCAGACGCTGGTCGAGGCGCCCTGCTCTGGGGTCTTGAAGCCGTCGCGGATCTTGCCCGTCGCTTCGTCGATCCAGCCCAGGGCGACCATTTCCTCGTGCGGCAGGTGGCGCTGCAGCGGGGTCATGATGCCGCCAGGCATGACGGCGTTGGCGGTGATCCCCTGGTCCTTGAACCGCTGGTGGAAGCCGACCGCGAACAGGCTGTTGGCGGTTTTGGCCTGGCCGTAGCTTTCCCACTTGTCGTACTCGCGGGTGCGGTAGTGCGGGTCTTCCCAGTTGATGGCCGACCGGCGGTGGCCGATCGACGACAGGCTGACCAGCCGCGAGGCCTTGCCCGCCTGCTGCGCGCCGGCGACCAGCGCCGGGGCCAGCAACGTGCCCAGCAGGAAGTGGCCAAAGTGGTTGGTGCCGATCTGCATCTCGAAGCCGTCCTTGGTCCGGTCCAGCGGACAGGCCATCACAGCGGCGTTGTTGATCAGGATATGCAGCGGCTTGCCGGCCCAACGGTCGGCGAAGGCGCGGATCGAGGCCAGCTCCGACAGGTCCAGCATCTCGAAGCGGGCCTTGCCGGGCGCGGTCTTGTCGATGTCGGCGATCGCGGCGGCGGCCAGGTCAGGCTTGCGCGCGGCGATGACCACGTCGGCCCCGGCCTCGGCGAGCGCCCGGGCGGTCTCGATGCCGATGCCGGTGGCCGCGCCGGTGACGATGGCGGTCTTGCCGGAGAGGTCATGGCCGGCGACCACCTCTCGCGCCGGGGTGAAGGTCCCGAAGGCCGATGTGATGCGGTCGGTCATGTGTCGCTCCCGGGCGGCCTCTTGTCGGGCCGGATTTCGTCGCCTCCATCCTGCACCAGCATCCGGCGTTCGGCCTAGGGTCCATGCGAACGTCGAGGACATGAACCGGCGTTGGCGCGCGCCCCTGCCGCCCAAGCCTCCACGCTTGAAGGTTGATTTAATTGCCTATGCGCGTAATCGCACCCATTATCGTTCTCGCCGCCCCGCTCATGGTGCGGTGCTCGGATATGCTGCGGCGATGGCGTCGCTGCTGGAGGGAGGCTGGAATGGCCGTTCATCGATTGGGACCCGTCGTGTTGGCCCTGTCTGCGCTGCTGACATCCGGGGGTTCGAGCGTCGCCGCGACCGAACTCCCCCGCGAGGCCTGGTCTCCCGGCGGATCAAGCATCCTGGAGGCGGAGATCATCCCGCCGGCCTATCGCGGCCGATGGGCGCCGTCCGCTTCGGCCTGCGCCGACGTCGAGGGCGTGCAACGCCTTGTCGTCTACGTGAACGGCGTGGACTCCTACGAGAACGGGGGTCGCCTGACGAGGATCACCCAGGCCGGCAAGCCGCGCGCTGTCCGGCTCCGGCTTTCCTACGAGGGGGAAGGAAGGTTCTCGGATCAGGAGGAAGTCTGGACGCTCAGTCCCGATGGACGCCAGCTCGCGATCAGCGTCGTCCAGGGGCGGTCGGCGATGCTGATCCGTTGCGACTAGGGGCGCGTGAGGGCGGGATCGCTATGGCCGCCGCTCGACGCGGCAGCGAACACCGCCAGCTGGGCGGCGAAGGCGCGCCGCCAGGCCGGGCGCCAGCGCCCGGAATTGGAAATGATGCCGCCACCCGGAGACAGAACCGGAAGGACATGCCCGTGACCACGAAGCATCGGCTCTACACAACCAGCTTCGCCAGCGTCTATGCGCACTACGTCGCCAAGGCCGAGCGGAAGAGACGCACGAAGGACGAGGTCGACGAGATCATCCGCTGGCTGACCGGCTTCAGCCAGGGCGAGCTCGACCGCCATCTGGCGGAAAAGACCGACTTCGAGACCTTCTTCGCGGCGGCGTCAGGCCTGAACCCGGCGCGGAGCCTGATCACCGGCGTGGTCTGCGGCGTGCGCGTCGAAAACGTCGAGGACCCGCTGATGCGCGAGATCCGCTACCTCGACAAACTCATCGACGAACTGGCCAGGGGCAAGGCGATGGGCAAGATCCTGAGGGGGTGAGTGGCAGGCCAAGCACCCGAGCTCACCCCCACACCGCTCATCCCGGCGAATGCCGGGACCCAGTTGCGAGCGCCGGACTCCGGTAAGAATCCTGGGAGCTCAGACTGACTCTGGGTCCCGGCTTTCGCCGGGATGAGGAGATCAAGGACAGGTCATTGGGGTGTAGAGCCCCTCGCCCTCACCCCACCTTGCTGAAATCCGCTGGCCGGCGCTGGGCGAAGGCGGCGAAGGCCTCGGCCGCTTCCGGGCTCTTCAGGCGGTCGGCGAAGTGGGCGCCCTCTACGTCCATGCGGGCTGCCAGGGCTTCGGCGTCGCGCATCAGGCCCTTGGTCACCGTCAGGGCGCCGAGTGGGCGTTTGGCGAGGGCCTGGGCGACATGCAGCGCGCGGCCGTCGACCTCGTCCTCCGGCAGGGCCTCGTTGGCGATGCCCCAGGCCTGCGCCGTCCGGCCGTCGACCGCCTCGCCGAGCGCGAACATGGCGTAGGCGCGGGCATGGCCGACGCGGCTGGGCAGGGTCAGGCTGGACGCCGCCTCCGGCACCAGGGCCAGGTTGACGAACGGCACGGTCAGCTTCGCGGTGTCGGCGATGTAGACCAGGTCGCAGTGCAGCAGCATGGTCGTGCCGACGCCGACCGCCAGGCCGCGCACGGCGGCAACCAGCGGCTTCTTCGCGTGGGCAAGGGCCTTGAGGAAGCGGCCGACATTGCGCTCGCCGCGCGCGCCGGTGTCCTGCGACGCGTTCTGGGCGGCGAAGTCGCTCAGGTCGTTGCCCGAGGTGAAGCTGTCGCCGCGCGAGTTGAACAGGATCACCCGCACGGCCGGGTCGGCCTCGGCCGCGACCAGGCTGTCGGCCAGTACGCCGTACATGGCGTCGGTGATGGCGTTCTTCTTGTCGGGCCGATTGAAGGTCAGGGTCATGACGCCGTCGGCGACGGCGACGAGGATGTGGTCGGTCATGGGGTCATCTCCGGGGAAAGCGGGCCTGCAGGCTGGAGAGCCAGCGGGCGATGGCGTCGACCTCGGCTTCGCTGAAGCCTTCGGTCAGGGTGGCGTTGAGTTCCTTCAGGCCCTCGATGGCGGCGGCGCGCGCCGCGCGGCCGACGTCGGTCAGGAACAGGCGGTGCGAACGGCCATCGTCGGCGTCAGGCCGGCGCTCGACCAGGCCCGACCGCGCCATGCGGTCGACCAGACCGGTCATAGCCGAGGGCGCGACATCGAGCGCCTCGGCCGCCTCGCCGATCAGGGCGCCGCCGTCCTGGCCGAGGAAGAACAGAAGGCCCGACTGGGCCTGGGTGAGACCACCCATGCCCGCCAGTTCGCCGTCGACCCACCGCTGCACGCGGCGAGCGCCGGCGGACAGGAGGAAGAACAGGCGGCGGGACGGCGGAGGGGTGGCGGGCATGGGGACGATATATAGTTCGCGTACGAAATATCAAGTTCGCATGTGAAACACTATGCCCTCCCCCGCAGGGGGAGGGGGACCATGCGGAGCATGGTGGAGAGGGCTGCAGCCACGAGCGTTGGCGGAGTCGGCAGATGCCGTTGTGCAGGCGTGATCATCCCCCTGCACCGAACCCTCTCCACCACCCTGCGGGTGGTCCCCCTCTCCCTGCGGGAGAGGAATGGTTACGCCGCCCGGTACCAGACCACCCCGTGCTCGTCGGTCTCGGCCACCGCCGTGCCGCGTTCGATCAGGCAGTTGATGTGGGCCAGGCCCTCGCCGGTGGCCATGCCGAGCAGCTCGGGACCGATCTGGCGGGCGAACAGGGCGCCGAACACGTCGATGGCCCGCTTGGGCTCGGTCGACAGCAGCTTCTGCAGCCGCCCCAGCGACCGCTCATGGCCGTTAATCAGGTGGTCGAGCCGGGCGTGCAGGCCGTGGAACGGGTCGTTGTGGGCCGGCAGCACCAACACCTCGTCGGGCACGGCGGCCTTCACCTTGGCGCAGCTGGTCATCCAGTCATGCAGCGGATCGGCGTCCGGCTCGGTCGGGAACACCGAGACGTTGGACGAGATGCGCGGCAGCACCTGGTCGCCGCTGATCAGCAGCTTCAGCTCCGGACAGTAGAGACAGGCGTGGTCGGGCGAATGGCCGTTGCCGGTCACCACGCGCCAGACGCGACCGCCGATGTCGAACTCCTCGCCGTCGTTCATGCGGCGGAAACTGTCGGGCAGCTGGTAGATGGCCTTGCCGAAGCCGCCGAAGCGGGTGCGGTAGTTCTCGATCGAGTCCTCGTCCCAGCCGGCCGCCTTGTAGAAGTCGATGCCGTCCTGCGGCGCCTCGCGACCTGTGTCGGCCACCAGCATGCGGCACTGCAGGTACTCCAGGCGCGTCATCCAGAGCCGGCACTGGAACTTGCGGGTCATCCAGCCGGCCAGACCGATGTGGTCGGGGTGCAGGTGGGTGACGATCACCCGGGTGATCGGCTTGCCCTCCAAACCCTCCTTGAAGGCCGTTCGCCAGGCCTGGGCCGTCTCCCGCGTCTGCAGCCCGGTGTCGACCACCGCCCAGCCCTCGCCGTCGGCGATCGCCCAGACGTTGATGAACTGCAGCGGCCCGCCGAGCGGCATCCGCAGCCATTTCACGCCGGGCGCAACCTCGCGCACATCTCCGGTCCCGACCTCCGGGCCGGTCTCGAAGGGGTAATCCAGTTTCGGACGCCGAACTTCGGTCGCCGAGTCTTCCATGCCGTCCCGCAACTTGCTGCTCTCCCGATGAATGCCCCTATCATCGGCCGTTCAGCGTGGAGCCGCAATTAGGCCGCTGCATAAGGGCATCTTGACCCTCGGAAAATGCGCGCGTTTAAGTCGCCGCGAGGAACATACCCAGGAGTTACAGACCATGCGGTTCATCGGAATCGGCCTAGCGGCGGCCCTGTCGCTGGCTTTCATGGCGCCCGCCGCCGTGATGTCAGCCCCCAAGAAGCCGGCCGCGCTGCCCGCCGACGGCATTGACCCCAAGGCCCGTGCGGCCGGGATGGCCGCGGTTCCCGCCCTGCTGACCCAGCTCGGCCACAGCTGCACCCTGGACGAAGCGCGCCTGATCGGCGAGGACAAGAAGTCGGGCCAGGGTTACTATGAGTTCTCGTGCTCGACCGGCGTCGGCGGCGTGCTGGTGGCCAACAAGGAAGCCACGGCGCCGTCCTATTTCAACTGCCTCGAGACCAACAAGCCCCAGCCCGACGGCAAGCCCAGCTCGCTGTTCTGCAAGCTGGCCGGAAACGCCGATCCCAAGCAGCAGCTGGCGCCTTTCATCGCCAAGACCCCGGTCGCCTGTCCGATCGCCAACGCCCGTTCGATCGGATCCAGCCCGACCAACACCTATTTCGAACTCGGCTGCGCTGACGGCTCGGGCTTCATCCTGGTCACCTCCACGCCCATGTCGCTGGACAAGGAAGTGAAGATGAACACCTGCCTGGCCTATGAGGCCGGCGGCAACATCTCCTGCGAGCTGTCGACCCGCGAAGCGCAGATGGCCGTGGTCGACAGGCTGATGGCCCAGTCGGACAAGACCTGCGCCATCACCGACAAGCGCTACATCCTGACCACGATCAACTTCTCGACCTACTTCGAGGTCGCCTGCCAGGACGGCAAGGGCTACGTGCTCGAGCGTAATGCGGCCGGCGCCCTGGCCCGCACCATCGACTGCGCCAACGCCCCGTCGGGCGCCGAGTGCAACCTGACCGACTCGCGGGAAGCCAAGACCGAGCAGGCCGGCCTTTACAGCCGCCTAGCCGCCAAGGCCGGGTTCCAGTGCACCGTCGTCAAGTACGCGATGTTCCCCTCGAGGCCGCGCGAAGAAGTGGTCGAACTGCAGTGCTCGAACCGTCCGGACGGCGGCGTGGCCGTGTTCGACGCCGACGGCAACGGCAAGGTCAGCAACTGCGTGCTGTCGCTGCTGGACGGCCGCAAGTGCTCGTTCTCCGACCAGTCGGCCGCCTATCCGGCCGTCACCGCCGACCTGAAGACGATGGGCAAGTCGACCTGCACCGTCTCCGAAGCCCGCCCGATCGGCCGCACGGCCAACGGCGACGGCTACCTCGAAGTCGGCTGCTCCGACGGCCTGCCGGGCTGGGTGCTGATCTACGGCGCCGGCTCGACCAAGCCCCGTGAAGTGCTCTCCTGCAAGCAGGCCGCCAACGTCGGCGGCGGCTGCAAGATCACCAACAACCTGCGCAGCTGATTCGTCAGTCGCGCCGAAACGAAGAGCCCCGCCGGAGCGATCCGGCGGGGCTTTTTCGTGGCCTTCTCCCTTCCTCCTCGATGGAGGAAGGGTCGGGGATGGTGGTGAGGGCAGTGCGTGTGTGGAAGAGCGCATTGGGCTCCGAGCCCGCTGAGCCCATCACTTCAACTCAGCGGTCACACCACCACCCCTGCCCCTCCTCCATCGAGGAGGAGGGGTTCCCGGTCGTCAACGGCGCAAACCTGCAGTGCGGGACGGGTAGGCCGTCAGGCAGGCTCTTCAGGCTCGTCCTTGCTTCGAGTCCAAGGCTGGCCGGGAGCGGCACGGGATGCGCTCCAGTCTGGCGGAAGTTCTGCGATCTCTTCAAGATCAGGGTGACGGTCCACCGCTGTCTTCATCGACACCACCAAGGCGCTGCCGGTGTCGAACGCCTGTCCGTCCAGGAAGGCCCACGAGTCGTCACCGTCGTAGTGAACGACGACGAGCACCGGAGCCCCTTCGAAGATTGAACGGGAGGCGATGCAGGCGACGTTCGGCGCCTGATCAAATCTCCAGCTCAGCCTAAAGCGCCGCCTCGATGAACCGCGGGCCGGTCTGGTTCATCGCCCGCTCGAACGCCTCATCGAAGGCTTCCGGGGTCGAGACCCGCTCGGCGGGCAGGCCGAGGCCGCCGGCCAGGCTGACCCAGTCGATGCGCGGGTTGCCGAGGTCCAGCAGCTTGCTGGCCGCCGGCCCGGGATTACCGGCGCCGGTGCGGCCCATCTCGATATTGAGGATGCGGTAGGCGTGGTTGGCGAAGACCACCGTGGTTACGTCCAACTGCTCGCGGGCGATCGTCCACAGGCCCTGCACCGTGTACATGGCCGCGCCGTCGCCGTTCAGGCTCAGCACCTTGCGGTCAGGGCAGGCGACGGCCGCGCCGATGGCGACCGGAATGCCCTGACCGATGGCGCCGCCGGTCAGCATCAGCCAGTCGTGCGGCCGCGCTGTCCTCGTCGACTGGAACACCGGCAGGCCGGCGGTCACCGCGTCATCGCTGACGATGGCGTTCTCCGGCATGTGCCGGGCGATGGAGGCGCCGATGCTGTAGGGGTTGAACACGCCGCCCGGCATCCCGGGCAGCTCCAGCCCCTCGACCGGCGGCGACTCGGGCGCGCCCAGCGCGTCGGCCAGGGCCTGCAGCGCGGCGGGACCGTCGGCCTCGCGGCCGCACAGGCTGGTCACCGCGCAGCCCTCGGGCACCAGCAGGCTGGGGCGGTCGGGATAGGCGAAGAAGGCCGCAGGCTCGACCGTCTCGACCAGCACCATCAGGTCGACGCCCTCCAGGTCGGCCAGGGCCATCTCGCCGAAGTACATCATCTTGTCGGGGGCGAAGCGGCCCGCGCCGCGCGCCAGTCGGGCGACGAAGGTGTCGGTCAGCACCCGCACCCCGGCCGCCGCGAGGCGGCCCGCCTGGCGCACCCCGGCGTCGAGGCAGGTCGAGCCGCCCATCAGGATCACGGGCTTCTTCGCGGCCCTGATGCGGGCGGCGGTCGCCTCGACCACGCCGGACAGGGCCTTCACCCGGACGGGCCTTTCCAGCACCGGCCCCTTCACGGTCGTCTCCGACCAGGCGCTGTCGGCCGGCAGGATCAGGCTGGCGCAGCCGCCGGGCGCGCCGAAGCTGGCGCGGACCGCCTCGGCGGCCATCGGGCCCACCGAATCGGGGGTGTCGGCAGACTTGACCCACAGCGAGTTGGGCGCGGCCCAGCCGGCGATGTCGCTGTTCAGCGGCGCGTCGTACTGGCGGTGATAGGTGGCGTGGTCGCCGATGACGTTGACCACCGGCGTCGCCGCCCGGCGGGCGTTGTGCAGGTTGGCCCCGCCGTTGGCATAGCCGGCGCCCAGGTGCAGCAGGGTGCAGGCCGGCGTTCCGGTCATGCGGCCCCAGCCGTCGGCGGCGCCGGTCGCCACGCCCTCGAACAGGCACAGCACCGAGCGCATGCGCGGCTCGCGGTCCAGGGCCGAGACGAACTGCATCTCGCTGGTGCCGGGGTTGGCGAAACAGGCAGTGACGCCGTTGTCGGCCAGCGTCGTGATCAGGGCGTCGGCGCCGTTCATGGAGTGTCTCCTGCGGGGTGGCTAACCCATCCAACATTTCGGCCGTCCCGCCAACGCCTGTGATCAGCGCGGCGGGGGGACGAGGATCTTTCCGGGGTTCAGCACGCCCCCGGGATCGAGGGCGTGCTTGAGGCGGGCCATCAGCGCGAGCTCCTCGGGCGACCGTGACAGGGACAGCCAGTCCCGCTTGGCCAGGCCGATGCCGTGCTCGGCGGAGATCGAGCCGCCCACGGCCGGCAGAGGGCCGTAGACCATCTGCTCGAGGTCATGGCGTTCTGCCAGGCCCGCGCCGGGCGGAATACGGACCAGGATGTGCAGGTTGCCGTCGCCCAGGTGGCCGAACACCCAGGGCGCTTCCAGGTCCGGCCAGCGCCCCGCATAGGCGGCGCGGACCTCGTCGACATAGGCCTCCATCGCCGCGATCGGCAGGCTGACATCGAAGGCGATGATCGGCCCGTCGCGGCTGGTCTGGCCGACGTCGTCGCGCAGGGCCCACATGGCCTCGCGTTCCGCCAGCGACCGGGCGATGGCCGCGTCCTCCACCTCGCCGTCCTCGAGCGCCTCGGACAGGGCCGCCTCGAACCGCGCGGCGTCGGCCACGGCGTCTCCGCCGAGGCTTTCGACCAGCACGTAGAACCGGTGGCGCCCGAACAACGGCGACCGGCCGCGGGCAGGCGGCGTGGTGACGAGGTCATGGAAGTCGGCCCACATGACCTCAAAGGCGGACATGGCGCCGCCGAGCCGCCGCTCCAGCCGCCGCAGCAGCCGGACGACACCGTCGAAGGAGGCGACGCCGATGAAGGCGGTGTCCTGGCTCACGGGCGCCGGCCGCAGCCGGAGGATGGCGCGGGTGACCACGCCCAGGGTGCCCTCCGAGCCGATGAACAGCTGCCGGATATCGTAGCCGGTGTTGTTCTTCATCAGCGACCGCATGGCGGAGATCACCGTGCCGTCGGCCAGCACCGCCTCGAGGCCCAGCACCATGTCGCGCATCATCCCGTAGCGCAGGACGCGGTTGCCGCCGGCGTTGGTCGCGATGTTGCCGCCGACGGTCGCCGAGCCCCGCGCGCCGAGGTCCAGCGGCAGGAACAGACCCGCCGCCTCCGCCGCCTCGCAGGCCGTCTGCAGGATACATCCCGCCTGGACGGTCATCGTCCCGGCGGTGGCGTCGATGGACTCGATGGCGGCCATACGCTCCAGCGACAGGGCCAGGGCGCCGTCGGCGAGGCAGCCGTCGACCAGCCCGGTGCGGCCGCCCCAGGGAACCACGGGCGCGCCTGCGGCGGCCGCCAGCCTGAGGATGGTCGATACCTCCAGGGTCGAAACCGGCCGCAGGATGGCCAGCGGCTCGCCCAGCCGGGTCCACGGCCCGCGCGGATAGGCGGCGGCCTCGTCGCCGGCCAGGACTCCGCCCGGCGACAGCGCGGCGCGAAGGTCCTCGATCAACTGGTCCATGCCATCCTCCCGGGGGCGTTTTCCGGCAGACTAACCCCAGGCCAGGCCAGATGGATTGATCCAGGGCAATCGCCGGCGCCGGCGGCTCCGGGGCTTCCCTCACGGCGACAAAGGGGGCAAGTCAGCGCTCGGGGACTTTCGGGGGAGACGACCATGACACGGCTCGAAAAAGCCGCCCGCCTGGCGCTGATCGGCTCGATCATCGCCGGCGTCAGCTACATCGCCAGCTGGAACATGGAGCTGTCGCAGGCCGCCAGCCTGACCTGGAAAGGCCTGGGCGTCGGACTCCTGGCGGTCTACGCGGCGCTGAGGGCGAAGGACCTGAACGGCTGGCTGCTGGCGGCGGTGATGACGCTGGGAACGCTCGGCGACGTGCTGCTGGGCATCCAGTTCATCGTCGGCGCCGTCGCCTTCCTGATCGGCCACGCGGTCGCCATCGTCCTCTACCTGCGCAACCGGCGCCAGACGATCCAGCGCAGCCAGCTGGCGCTCGCGGTGCTGCTGGTCCCGGCGACGGTGTTCATCGCTTTCTTGCTGCCCGCCGACCGGGCCGGCGCGCCGGGCGTGGCCTTCTACACGCTCGGCCTGTCGCTGATGGCCGCGACCGCCTGGACCAGCCGCTTCCCGCGCTTCACGGTCGGCATCGGCGCGCTGCTGTTCCTGGTCAGCGACCTGGTGATCTTCGCCAAGATGGGCTTCCTCCCCGACACCTTCCTCACGGGCCTGGCGGTCTGGGTCCCCTACTACGGCGGCCAGCTGCTGATCGCCGTCGGCGCAGTGGGCGCGATCGCGCACTGGCGCGAGACGGCGGGAAGGGAGCGGGTGACGGGCAGCTGAGAGTCGGGGACATGCACTTCAGTGCGTGTCCCCATCCGCTTCCGAAAGCTGCTGGGGACACGTACCGAAGACGGTACATGTCCCCGTCAGAACACCAGCACGCCCTCGTCCGGCCTCTCCGCGAACAGCCTCGCCACCTCAGCCGGCCGGCGGTCCCGCGCCAGGGCCTGGTTGATGTAGCCCTTGTCGGTGAGCTCGCCGCTCGCCGCGTCCGGCGCCCCGTCGAGGATCAGGGCGCGGGCGACCTTGCCGCCCCCGCCCCTGGCCGCCGCATTCATGCGCTCCAGCCCCGCCCGCACGGCCACCCGAACCGCCTCCGGCGAGCCCAGCTTGGCCGCGCCGGCCGGGTCGAGGAACAGCATCAGGCCGACGCCGTCCTGGCCCTCGCCGCAAACCACCGCGTCGCTGACCGCCCCGCCGATGGCCGAGACGGCCGCCACGCGCAGGGCGCCGGCCGCCACGAAGGTGCCGCTGGCCAGCTTGAAGTTCTCGACCAGCCGGCCGTCGAACATCAGGCCCGCTTCCGGGTCGGCCGGATCGATGGCGCGGGCGGCATCGCCCAGGCGATAGAAGCCCTCCTCGTCGAAGGCCGCCGCCGACAGCTCCGGCTCGCCCAGGTAGCCGGGCGAGACCTGCGGGCCCTTCACACGGATCTCGAACTTCTCGCCGGCCGGGACCAGCTTCACCGCCGTGCCCGGCACCGGCAGGCCAATCATGCCGCCGCGGCCGTTCAGCCAGTGGATGTTGCAGGCCGTGGGCCCGGTCTCGGTCGAGCCGTAGCCGGTGGCGAAGGTGATGCGCTCGCCGGTCAGGCGGATGGCCACGGCCTGCACCCGGTCGATGATGCTCTGGCCGATCGAGGCGCCGCCGTACTGCAGCACCCGCACCCGCGAGAAGAAGGTGCGCGCCAGGTCGTCGTCCTTCTCCAGCTCGGAGACAAACAGCCCCCAGCCGGCCGGGACCATGTTGTGATAGGTCGGCGCCACCTCGCGCAGGTTGCGGACCGTCTCGGCCATCTTCGCGGGCGTAGGCTGGCCGGCGTCGACGTAGAGGGTCCCGCCTCGCTGCAGCACCATGTGCAGGATGGCGTTGGCGCCCAGGCTGTGGCTCCAGGGCGCGGCGTTGACCACCACCGGCGGGTCGGGATCGTCGAAACAGGCGGCGATCTGGGCGGCGTTGATGGCGATGTTGCGGTGCAGGCCGATCACCGCCTTGGGCCGCCCGGTCGAGCCGGAGGTCAGCAGCAGCTTGGCGATGTCGTCAGGCCGGGCGACCGATGGCGTCGGCGCCGAGGTCAGCAGGTCGGCGAACCGCACGTCGCCCTCGCGCGCGTTGGCGCTGGCCACCACCGGCAGGCCCTTGAGAAACGCCGCCTCCAGCGCCCCGCCGAAGGCCTGCGCGTCGTCGGTGTAGACCGCATCGGGCTTGAGCACCCCGCAAGCGTAGGCCAGCCGCGACAGGTCGGCGCCCGCCAGCCCGTACTGCGGCGAGACCGGCGCCACGGCGGCGCCCAGGCTCATGGTGGCGTAGGAGATCAGCGCATGATCGACGCCGTTGCGGGCCAGGATCAGCAGGCAGTCGCCGCGCTTCAGACCCAGCCCCTGCAGCCCGCCGGCCAGCGCCGCCACCTGCCGCGCCGCCTGGGCGTAGGTCACCGTGCGCCACCCCTCGCCGTCGCGCTCGGCCAGCCAGACGCGATCGAGCGTCTCGACGCTCCAGCGGTCGAGCGCGTCCAGCGTCGTCAGGAACGACGTCGCGAACGGTGTCGGATTGGCCAGCACCAGCGAACCGTCGTCGCGGCGCTCGATGTCCAGCCGGCGCGGCGCGTAGCGGGCGTCGCGGAAGGGGGCGGTGGTGAGATCCGGGGTTCCGTCCATGGGCGCGGTTATCGGGCGCCGTTGAACGGGGTTCAACCCAGCGCCCTCACCACCCCGTCGCGGGATTTCAGTAGGTCATCACCGGGCGCACCTCGACCTTGCCGCCGGCGATGACCGGGACCCGTCGCGCCACCGCCAGAGCCGCGTCGAGATCGGCGACCTCGATGGCGTAGTAGCCGCCCAGCTGTTCCTTGGTTTCGGCGAAGGGCCCGTCATGCAGAAACTGTTCGCCGCCCAGGCCGGTGACGACCGTGGTCGCCGTACTGACGCCCTCCAGCCCGTCGCCGCCGCGCAGCACGCCCTCGGCGCGCAGCGCCTCCGACAGCGCCATATGCTTGCCGACGATTTCGGTCAGCGCGGCCTCGTCCGCGTCGGCATAGGCCGCCTCGGGTTCGTAGATCAGAAGCAGGTACTGCATGTGGTTCTCCAAACCAGGACGCACCCGTTGCGGTGTCTCTGGACAAGGACGCGCGAGGCGGGGCTGATCCGACAGGCGACCCCGGGAAAAGTAGAGCAAGCCAGACCCGGCTCGCTCTCCGCCAGCCCTAGCCCGCCAGCGTCTCGGCGAACCGCACCGGCTCGCCGGTCCCGTGCAGGACGATCTCGTCGTCGCGCATGACGACCTTGCCGCGCACGATGGTGGCCACCGGCCAGGCCTTGGCCTCGAAGCCGTCGAAGGGGGTCCAGCCGACGCGGCTGGCGGTGTCTGCGTGGCGGATGGTGCGGCGGGCCTTGAGGTCGACGATAGTGAAGTCGCCGTCGTAGCCGACCGCCATCCGCCCCTTGTCGGCCAGGCCGAACACGCGGTTCACGCCATGGCTGGTCAGGTCGACGAACCGCTCCAGCGTCATCCGGCCCTCGACCACATGGGTCAGCATGACCGGCACCAGGGTCTGCACCCCCGGCATGCCCGAGGGCGAAGCCGGATAGGGCCGCGCCTTCTCCTCGGCGGTGTGCGGCGCGTGGTCGGAACCCAGCACGTCGGCGACGCCCAGCGCCACGCCGCGCCACAGGCCGGCGCGATGGTAGGCGTCACGGATCGGCGGGTTCATCTGGGCGTAGCCCTTCAGCCGCTCATAGGCTTCCGGGCCCTCGAGCGTGAGGTGCTGCGGCGTGAGCTCGACGCTGGCCACATCCTTGTGCAGGGCGAGGAACTCGATCTCCTCGGCCGTGGTGACGTGCAGCACATGGATGCGCTTGCCCAGCCGCTGGGCGATGCCGACCAGCCGGCGGGTCGACATGATGGCGCTTTCGGCGTCGCGGACCTCCGGGTGGCTGGTCCAGTCGCCGGTGCGGGCCAGCGGCCGGCGGTCCTCGAGCCGATATTCGTCCTCGGAATGGAAGGTGCCGCGCCGGTTGATGCTGCTCAGCACCGCCTCGACGCCGGCGTCGTCCTTGATCAGCAGGGTGCCGGTCGAGGCGCCCATGAACACCTTGATGCCACAGCAGCCGGGCAGCCGCTCCAGTTCGCCGAGGAACCGGGCGTTCTCGTGGGTGCCGCCGACGTAGAAGGCATGGTCGCAGCTCATGCGCCCCTTGGCCCGGCGCAGCTTGTCGGCCAGGGCGTCGGGGTCGGTGGTGGTCGGCTCGGTGTTGGGCATCTCGAACACGGCGACCACGCCGCCCAGCACAGCGCCGTTGGCGCCGGTCTCGAGGTCTTCCTTCCACTCCAGGCCCGGCTCGCGGAAGTGGACCTGGCTGTCGATCACGCCAGGCAGCACGGTCAGCCCCGTGGCGTCGAAGATCTCGCCGGCCGAGGCCTGGCCGAGGTCGCCGATGGCGACGATCTTGCCGCCGGTCACGCCGACGTCGGTGAAACCTCGCCCGGCGTGGTTCACCACCTCGCCGCCGCGAATGATCAGGTCATAGGTCTGGGTCATGGGACGGCTCCGCTGGGATGCTCGCGTTCTACCGCCGGAGGCGGGGGCCGTACATCCAGATGCTTCCCTCCGGGGGAGCTGTCGCCGCGCAGCGGTGACTGAGGGGGTCTCCGGTCGGGGCTCAGCCCCCCTCCGTCCCTGCTTCGCCAGGGCTACGCAGGGCTGCCTCCCCCAAAGGGGAAGATCCGGAGTCCGTCTCCGCCAGCAGCTCCGTCGCCGCCGCGACAACCGTGTTGATCGGCAGGTCCATCATATGGCCGATGGTCTGGTTGAGGCCGGGGTCGACCTCCTTGAACTGTTCGAAGGCGCGCGGCCCGCGCACGGCGCGACAGTGCGGCCCCCAGGGGGCGTAGAGCCGGTCGTCGGACGGGCCGAACAGGCCCAGCGTCGGCGTCCCGGCGGCGGCGGCCAGATGCATCAGGCCGGAGTCGTTGCCGATGAACAGCCGGGCGTGCTTCAGACAGGCATGGGCGGTGAGCAGGTCGACCTGGCCGGTCAGGTCGATGATCCGGTCGCGCGGCATCGACCGGGCCAGCGGCTCGACGTAGCGGACATCATCGGGACCACCCAGGATCATCAACCGGCCGCCGGCCAGCGGGCCGTCCGGCGACAGCAGCTCGTGGGCGACGCGGGCGAAGCGCTCGATCGGCCAGGTCTTGCCCAGCCAGTTGGCGGCCGGCCCCATGGCGAGGATCGGGCCGCCGTCGCCGACCAGGTCCTCGGCGCGGGCCTCGATCTCGTCGCTGGTGAACAGGAAGGGGGCCGGCGCCTCGTCCTCGGGGAGCGTCAGCAGGCGGGCGGCCTCGATCACCTTGTGAACCGGCTCGCCCTGGCTCTTCCTGTGGACGGCCCGACGCTCGCGGCGCAGGAAGCCCGACAGGCCCGAGCCGCGCATGTCGATGACCAGGCTCCATTTCTTGTGGCGCACCTGGTTCCACAGCCGCAGCCAGTGGCCCGAGCCCTTCTGCTTCTCCATCACGATCAGGGCGTCGAGGCCCGGAACCTCCGCAAACAGCGGGGCGGCGGCGGGGCCGACGGCGATGGTGAACCGGGCGCCGGGCGCCTCGTCGACAAGCTTCTTCACCAGCCCGGACGCCAGAACGGCATCGCCGATGCGGGTGGGGCCGACGAAGAGAATCGGGAACGGGCGGCTCGTCATCCTCGGGACTATAGACCGCGCCGGGCGATCCGGCTCCCTCCGTGCGCAGAGGTCGCAGGCGGCCATGGCCGAGGCCCTCTTCGCTCCCTATATCTGACGGGTGACCAGCCCCCTCCGATACGCCCGCCTTGCCAGCCGCGCCCTGATCCGGGTTACCGGGCCAGACTGGCGCGCCTTCCTGCAGGGGCTGCTGACCCAGGACGTCGAGACCCTTGCGGAGGGCGAGTTACGCTTCGCCGCGCTGCTGACGCCGCAGGGCCGACTGATGTTCGACCTGTTCGTGTTGGGCGAAGCCGATGGCGCGCTCCTGGATGTCGTCGCTGACCAGCGCCAGGCCATCATCACGCGGCTGTCGATGTACCGGCTGCGGGCCAAGGTGGAGATCACGGCCGATGAGCGCTCGGTGTCCGTTCTATGGAATGGCGCCGGCCCGGGATTCGTCATTGACCCCCGCCTGCCGGCCCTCGGCCTGCGCGGCTACGGCGCCCGGCCGCTCTCCGACGCCGCCGAAGCTGACGAAGCCGCCTACGACGCCCACCGGCTTTCACTTGGCATTCCGGGAAGCGCCGACTGGGGCGAGGAGAAGGCCTATCCGATCGAGGCCAACTTCGACCTCCTGAACGGCATCGACTTCAGGAAGGGCTGCTTCGTCGGCCAGGAGACCACCAGCCGCATGAAGCGGCGCGGCCAGATCAAGACCCGCATGCTGCCGATCACATTTGACGGCCCCCCGCCCGCCCCCGGCGCGGAGGTGCTGGCCGGAGACCTGCGCGCCGGCGAGGTGCTGTCGGGCGTGGACGGCCGCGCCATGGCCGCGATGCGGCTGGACCGCATCGACGGCGCGACGCTGACGGTGGACGGGCGGCCTGTGACGGTCGAGCGGCCGGGTTGGATGATGACCGCCTAGGTTTCGCATCCCCCGCCGCCCGCGAAGATGCGGCCAGCCGCGATGGACCGGGGATCAGGATTGTGTCGCGGCAGGAGCGGCCGCGTCGCCGACCTTCAGCCCGAGTGTGGCGGCGACGTAGTCCCAGAGCGCGGCGATTTCGCGCGCGGCGTGGCGGTCGGAGCTCTCCTCGGCCGAGCGGCCCCGTTCCAGCGCGACCTGGTAGATGGCCCGCGAACGCAGGACCACCGGGGCGACGTCCGCCTTCATGTAGTCCAGACCCTTCATGGCGCGCTTGACCAGAGGCGCTTCGACATTCTCGCGCGCCACCGGCGCCTGGTTCACGACCACCGCCGAGGGCTTGCCCAGCCTGCGCACCAGCATCAGCGACCGGGCCAACCCCGACAGGTCGATCAGCGTCGGCCGGGCGACCAGCAGCACGAAGTCAGCGATCACCACCGCCTCACCAACCGTTTCGACGGCGCCGGCTGCGGTATCGACGATCAGCAGATCCTTGCGCTCGGCCAGAGCCGCGAACTGGGCCGCGACCAGATTGCGACCCGAGGAGTCCACATAGGCCGGTCCCGGCGCCTCGCGCGCACCGAGGATGTCGCGCGCCGAAAGCTGGGGATCGGTGTCGACCAGCAGCGTATCAAGTCCGCGCAGGTGGGCGGCCAGCGCCAGATGGGTCGCCACCGTGGTCTTGCCCGAGCCCCCCTTGAGGGCGATCACCGCCAACGTCTTCAAGCCTGCTCCGTCCATTCCGCGCCAGGCGGGGTTCTGGCCCGCAATCTTGACCCGTTCGGGGCAAGTCGTCGGCCCGATTTCGATCCACCGCCGCCGCATCGACCTGGGTCGCCACTGCTACCCCGGCGACACCTTCAACCAGGTGTGGCTCACCGCGTCGCCTGCACCCGCTCCAGCGCCTGCAGCCGGGCGCGGAGCCTTTCGAGGTATTCGCGCTCCTCACCCTCCGACAGCGCCAGCCGTTCGCTGACGTCGGCGAGGGCGGCCTGGACGCTGCCGGTCAGGCGCACGGCCTGGGAGGCGTCGCGGAACTCAAGCGGGGGGCAGGCGCCGCCGAACCGCCACCAGCGCGCCTCCCCGGTTTCGCCGGTCAGCACGCAGCGGCGATCGGGCGCCAGGCTCAGCCAGATGATGGCCCTGAAGTCGTCCAGCGCCGTGCCGGCGAAATCCGCGTGACCCAGCAGGCCATCGCTGGCGTCTGTGGTGTCGACGGTCTGCAGGCCAGGTCTCACGACGATGGGGCTGGCGTCGCCGATGCGCTGCATGGCGTTGACGTACTGCGACAGCATCACCGCCTTGTCCCGCGCCGAGGCGTAGAGGGTGTAGCGCGCGCCCAGCCGGTTGATGGACGGCCAGAGGGCGTCGAATTCCCGCACGCCGACGTCGGGGGCGGCGAAGACGATTTCGTCGAACATCGGCGGACGCTGCAGGCCGGGCTCGTCGAGCAGCTTCAGCGCCGCCATCAGCGGCCGGTTGCCCATTGAATGGGCGACCAGATGCACCCGCGTCGCGCCGGTGGTCTGGACGACATCGCGCAGGAAGGCGGCCAGGGCCGAGGCCTCCGCCGGGCTGTCGGCCTCGCGGGCGTCGCGCCAATAGGACAGCACCCCGCCGGCGGACGGCCAGGACCAGAGGATGGGCGCGCCGTCAAGCCGCAGGTCGGCCGCCAGCTGGGCGGTGCGCAGGCTGGCCCCTTCGAAGGTGGTGTTGAAGCCGTGAATGAAGACAAAGACCTCCTTGCGCTCCGAGCCGGCGACTCGCGTGGCGACGGCGCCCAGGAAGGTCCGGCGATCGGTGACCGGCGTGACCTCGGTCAGGATGAAGTGCTTGTCCGGGTCCGGGCGGAACTCCAGCGTCCAGATCGACGGGGTGGGCAGTTCGCCGATCTCGCGGTCGCGCGGCACCGAGACCATAGCCGCGCCGTACTCCAGCGAGCCCCGCCGGCCGCCGTAGAAGTCCACCGCCCCGACCTTGCCGGTCCGCTTTCGGCTGGTGGCGTAGAAGATCTCGACCAGGTCGAACGTCGGCTCCTCCGCTTCCACCACCGGCGGCGGCTCGGCGGTCACGGGCGGCGGCTCGGCCGTCTCCGGCGGATAGTCCGGCTCGCCGACCGGCGGCGGAGGGGGAGGGGGAGGGGGAGGCGGAGGCGGAAGCGGCGCGCCCGTTTCATCCTCCAGCTGACGGGCCTGGCGTTGCAGCGCCTCCAGGTCGGCATAGGGGCCCAGGTCGTCGCCGGTTGCGCGCCGGACATTGGCGATAGCCCAGCCGAGTGTCATGCGCGCCGCGCCCGGGTCGGTCCGCATCTGCAGCATGGCGAGCCGGCGCAGCGGCGCGACCATCTCGAGGCTCTCGGGGCCCCAGGTCCGCCGGGCCAGGGCGACAGCGCGATCGGCGGCGTCCAGCGCGCTGGCAGTGCGGCCCCGCGCAGCCAGCGCCTCGGCGATGTCGAGCAGCATGCCGACCGCCGCCTGCGGGTCGATGGCCGCGACCTGGGCGATCAGCGCCTCATCGGCGGCAGCCCGCTCCAGCGCGGCGACATCGCGACGCTGCAAGGCCGAGGTGGCCTCGCCCAGGGTCATCGGGACGGCCAGGGCGGCGCCGGCGATCGCGAGCGTCAGGGAGCCCGTCAGTACAGCGACCAGAAACCGCTTCATCCGCCTGCTCCCCCGGGCCCACGCTGTGGTTGTTCTTGGCGTAGCAGATCATGGATCGTGGCGACTAATCGGTTCAACCAGCGTCATGCTAAGAGGGCGGCATGACCGCGCCGACTCGCTGCACCTGGCCGGGCGCCACCGACGCCCAGTACCTCGCCTATCATGACGAGGAGTGGGGCGTGCCCGAGTACGACGCGCGCGCCCTGTGGGAGAAGCTGGTGCTGGACGGTTTCCAGGCCGGGCTCGCCTGGATCACCATCCTGCGCAAGCGCGAGGCCTTCCGCCTGGCCTTCGACGATTTCGATCCGGAGAAGGTCGCCCGCTACGGTCCCGAGGACCGGGCGCGGCTGATGGCCGACGCCGGCATCGTGCGCTCCAACGCCAAGATCGACGCCGCCATCGGCGGGGCCCGCATCTGGCTGGACATGCGCGACCGTGGCGAGGATTTCAGCGAATTCCTGTGGGACTTCGTCGGCGGCGCGCCGATCGTGAACCACTGGGACGCCCATGGCGATGTGCCGGTGAAGACGCCGGAGGCCGAGGCGATGAGCAAGGCGCTCAAGGCCAAAGGCTTCAAGTTTGTCGGCCCGGTGATCGTCTACGCCTTTATGCAGGCGACCGGCATGGTCAACGACCATCTGACCGGCTGCTTCCGCCACGGACCGGTCTCCGGTATGGGCCGCTGATGCCCGACTTCCTGCTCGAAATGGCCTGCCCCGCGCCCGTCTGCGGCGTCGATGAGGCCGGCCGCGGGCCGTGGGCCGGCCCGGTCTGCGCCGCGGCGGTGATCCTCGACCCGGCGAGCGCGCCGGCGGGCCTCGACGACTCCAAGAAGCTGACCCATCTCAAGCGCGAGGCGCTGGAGCCGCAGATCAAGGCGCGGGCCGTCGCCTGGTGCGTCGGCTGGGCCAGCGTCGAGGAGATCGCGGAGCTCAATATCCTGCAGGCCACGGGCCTGGCCATGTGTCGCGCCATCGAGGGGCTCGCGGTGCCGCCCGTGTTCGCCCTGGTCGACGGCAACTACCGGTTCAGGCTGCCCTGCGAGATCAAGACGGTGGTGAAGGGCGACAGCCTCAGCGCCTCCATCGCCGCCGCCTCGATCCTGGCCAAGACGGCGCGCGACCGGCTGATGGTCGAGATGGACGCGGCCTACCCCGGTTACGGCTTCGCCGCCCACAAGGGCTACCACGCGCCGGTGCATGTCGAGGCGCTGAAGACCCTGGGGCCGAGCCCGATCCACCGCCGGGGCTGGAGCCCGATCCGGGATCTGTTCGCGGGGATCGGGGACTGACACCAAAGGTGTCTGTCCCTATCGAGCGCCTCACAGGTCGGGGCGGGAAAGCTGTTCAGGGACAGACACCTTCGGTGTCAGTCCCGCTAGATCCCCATCTGCCGCGCGGCGAGATCGCGCATGATCTCCTCGGACCCGCCGCCGATGGCGTTGACCCGCACCTCGCGATAGATGCGCTCGACCCGGCCGCCGCGCATGTAGCCGGCGGCGCCCATCACCTGCATCGCCTCGCGGGCGCAGTATTCCATGGTCTCGGTGGCCTGGACCTTGAGCAGGGCGATCTCGGCGATCGGCTGCTCGCCCTGCTCGATGCGCCAGGCCAGGGTCTCGAGCCAGGCCTGGGTGGCGCTGATGCGCTTGTACATGTCGGCCAGCTTGTGGCGGATGACCTGGTGGTCGGCGAGGCGCTTGCCGAAGGTCTTGCGCTCACGGGCCCAGGTGATCGCATCCTCCAGGCAGACCTTCGAGAAGCCGATGGCCCCGGCGCTCATGCCGATCCGCTCGCCGTTGAAGTTCTGCATGATGCCGGAAAAGCCCATGTTCTCCTGGCCGATCAGGTTCTCGACCGGCACCCGCACGTCGTCGAAATAGAGGGCGGCGGTGTCGGACGCCCACCAGCCCTGCTTCTTCAGCTCGGTGCGCGAGAAGCCCTCCCGTTCGCGCTCGATCAGCAGCAGGGAGACGCCGCCGGCCCCCTCCCCGCCGGTGCGCACGGCAACGGTGTAGTAGTCGGCCCGCATGCCGCTGGTGATGAACATCTTCGAGCCGTTGACGACGTAGTGGTCGCCGTCCAGCCGGGCGGTGGTGCGCAGGTTGGCCACGTCGCTGCCGCCCGACGGTTCGGTGATGGCCAGGGCCGAGATCTTCTCGCCCGACAGCACCTGCGGGATGATGCGGTCCTTCATCTCCTGGCTGCCCATGCGCCGGATCGGCGGCAGGCCGATGCCGTGGCTCATCAGGCTGGCGTTGACCCCGCCGGCGCCGTGGCGGGCCATCTCCTGGCTGGTGACGATGGACATGAAGGGGTCGGACGGCACGCCGCCGTACTCCTCCGGCCAGCCCAGCCGCAGCAGGCCGACCTCGGACGCCTTGCGATAGAGCTCGCGCGGGAAGGTTCCCGACTCATCCCAGGCGTCGACATGCGGCATGATCTCCGCCTCGACGAACCGGCGCAGGGTGTCGCGCCAGGCGCGGTGATGCTCCTGGTAGAAGGGGCTGAGGCGGCTCTCGGTCAGCGGCGCGAGCGGATCGGACATCGGCGTCTCCTGCGGCGCCTCATGCGGCGGGCGTCATTCAAGCGACGATGTTTCCGCGCTTCCGCTGGGGCAGTCGAGGGGGGCGGGCGTCACACGTCGCCGCGGCGCCATCCTTGATAGCATTCCACCTCTATGCAATCTTCAGGGATGGGCTCCCTCAATTAAACCTAGCTGCATGTCTAGGTTTTTGGTATGCACAGATGGCCACTGTCTTCAGAAGCCGTCGGCTCTATCGCGTCATGGTACGCTCGAACGATCATCCACCGCCGCACGTCCATGCTTCCGGCAAGGGTTGCGAGGCGCGCTTCAGGTTGAACTGCCCCGATGGCCCCGTCGAGCTTTGGGACTGCGACGGTGACTGGACCCTGGCTCACCTGGACGAGCTCGGCGAGGAGATCGCGATGCATCTGGGCCATTGTTGCCGGACCTGGAGTGAAATTCATGGCTGAGTTCAGGGCGCTCGACGAAGCGGCCTTTCGGAAGGCCGCCGCCGCCGGCAAGCGGAAGCGAACCGTCCGGGCCGTATCGGCGCACTTCGACAGAAGAAGCCACCGCATCGTCGTGGGCCTGGACACCGGCATCGAGTTTTCCTTCGACCCGCGAGACGCCTACGGTCTGCAGGAAGCGACGGCCGACGATTTCATCGGCATCATGATCGATGGCGCGGGCGGGACGCTGCACATACCGCGCCTTGACGCTGACTTCTCGATCCCTCGGCTGCTTGAAGGCTTCCTGGGCCCGCTGGACTGGTCGCGACAGCAGGCCCGCGCGGCGGCGTCGCGGGAGAACGGAAAACTCGGCGGACGACCAAGAAAGGTCAGCGCCCCGACGCTCTGATCCTCGCCGATTAACTCCTCGCTAACCACGTCGCGGAACGAGCCCTTAACCCTGAATCGCCGAGATTCCTTGGACTCTCTCGTGTTCAGGGGCTGCACATGGCGTTCGGGCCGGAAACCATCATTCTCGGCGATTGCATCGAGGAGCTGAAGAAGCTCCCGGACGGCAGCGTCGATCTCGTCTTCGCCGATCCGCCCTACAACCTGCAGCTCGGCGGCGACCTCTTGCGGCCGGACAATTCCAAGGTCGACGCGGTCGACGACCACTGGGACCAGTTCGAGAGCTTCAAGGTCTATGACGAGTTCACCCGCGCCTGGATGACCGAGTGTCGCCGCGTACTGAAGGACGACGGCGCCCTGTGGGTGATCGGCAGCTACCACAACATCTTCCGGGTCGGCACGGTGCTGCAGGACCTTGGCTTCTGGGTGCTGAACGACGTCATCTGGCGCAAGTCCAACCCTATGCCCAACTTCAAGGGCACCCGCTTCGCCAACGCCCACGAGACGCTGATCTGGGCCGCCAAGAGCAAGGGCGCCAAGCGCTACACCTTCAACTACGACGCCATGAAGATGGCCAATGACGAGGTGCAGATGCGGTCCGACTGGACGCTGCCGCTGTGCACCGGCGAGGAGCGGATCAAGGGCGCCGACGGCCACAAGGCCCACCCGACCCAGAAGCCCGAGGCGCTGCTGCACCGGGTGATCCTGAGCTCGACCCGCCCGGGCGACGTGATCCTCGACCCCTTCTTCGGCATGGGCACCACCGGCGCCGCGGCCAAGCGGCTGGGCCGCCGGTTCATCGGCATCGAGCGCGAGAGCGAATACGTCGCCCACGCCAGGGAACGCATCCGCAAGGTGATCCCCATCGCCCCAGCCGACCTTGAGGTCATGGGCAGCAAGAAGTCCGAGCCCCGCGTGCCGTTCGGCACCATCGTCGAGGCCGGCCTGTTGCGTCCGGGCGACACCGTCTGGTGCCCCAAGGGCCTGCGCTCGGCCAAGGTCCGCGCCGACGGCTCGCTGGCCGTGGGCGACCTGACCGGCTCGATCCACAAGGTCGGCGCCATGATCCAGTCCCAGCCCGCCTGCAACGGCTGGACCTACTGGCACTTCAAGTCGGACAAGGGCCTGGCGCCTATTGATGTGCTGCGCAGCAAGGTGCGGGCGGAGATGGCGGCTTAGGTTCAAGACGCTCTGCACGGCCACTGCACCGGAGGGTGCTATCCATCCGCCGGATGTATGAGGCATTAGGCGGGGAGCGCGACGAATGAGGCCTTGGGTCCGCTGGTCTCTGGGTGGAGCTGCTGCGGCATCGACCGCAGCTATGGCCATCCTCGCCTTCACGCCCCTGGTCTGGATTCTCGGAGGACGGCCGGACGAGAGTTATCCGGAGTTGGTCTTCTTCGGCATAGGCTTGCCCTCCGCACTGGTCGCGCTCGTTGCTATGCTGGTTGCCGGTCGGGGGTTGGTCCGTCCGAGCCTCACGCGCAATCTCGTGTTGGCGAGCGCCTGCGTGCTGGGTCTCGCGGTCTGTGGTGTCTTGGTCGCGATGGTTGCAGTGCCGGAAGGTTTCGCATCCTGGCTTCCCGAGCAGACCCTTCTCGCCCTCTCTCTGGTCTGGCTTCCGTTGTTGGTAGCGGTCTTGTGCGCGGCCTACCTTCCCTTGACTTGGACCAAGCGGAATCGGGACTAGAAGCGCCTGGAATGATCCGCTCCAGCGCCCCGCATCTTTCCTCTCCCTCTTGGGAGAGGGGACCATGCGGAGCATGGTGGATGTAGCGGGCCACATGGATCTGGAGGTCCGGACACTTGGTTCTGGAGGGCTTTCAAAATTCGTAGCCGGTTCGATCGCCCCTTGAACACCCTTCGCAGGGCCCTGCAAGCGGGGCCCCTCACCCCGTCACGATCAGCTCCCGCGCCGGCTTGCCGCCGCCCTGCAGGCTGTAGTTGGTTTCCACGCCCTCGATCGCGAACCGGCCGAACGCCTCGCGCATGGCGGGGACGTCGTTGATCGACAGGATAAACCGCCCCTTCAGCCTGGCCAGCGCCACGACCAGCCGCTCGAAGTCCTCCCGCGCGAACAGCCCCGGGCCATAGTCGCCCTCGCCGCCGTGATAGGGCGGGTCGAGATAGAACAGCGTCTCGGCCGTGTCGTAGCGGGCCATGAAGGCCTCGAAGTCCAGCCGCTCGATGATCACCCCCGACAGTCGCTCGTGTAGCTCCTGGAGCGTCTCGCCGAGCCGCATCATGTCGAGGCGGCCGGGCCGGTGGTGGCTGACCCCGAAATTCCGGCCCGCCACCTTCCCGCCGAACGCCGTCCGCTGCAGGTAGAGGAAGCGCGCAGCCCGCTCCAGATCGGTCAGGGTGTCGGCGTCGACCGCGACCAGGCGCTCGAACTCCGCCCGGCTGGTGATCTGGAACCGCAGCATGTCCAGGAAGGCCGCGTAGTGCCTCTGCAGCACCCGATAGAAGGTCGCCACGTCGCGGCTCCAGTCGTTGATCACCTCTGCCGGCGGCTGGCGTCGCCGCCGCAGGAAAACCCCGCCCATGCCGACGAACGGCTCGGCATAGGTCCGGTGGGGCGTCTTCTCGATGAGCGAGACCAGCCGGCGGGCCAGGTTGCGCTTGCCGCCGATGTAGGGGGCGGCGGGTTTGACCGGGCTGACCGGTCGGTGGCTTGGATACGGCTCTTTCACATTTTGCTCGGGACTATGCCCCCGCCGTCGCGACGGTGGGGGAACTGACCGGGGCCGCGGCCCCGGAAGGTGCGGGCGTCGACCCGCGGTTCGGGGCGTTGCAACCGCCCCGGCCCCCTCGCGCGAGGAGGAAGCTGTCTCAGGCCTCGCCGCCGTACTCTTCCGGCTCCACCATCCGGGTGGGCAGCGCCGCCAGGGCGGCGTGCTGGGCCTCATAGGCAGGGTCGGTCAGCACGGCCTCGGGCAGCACCCAGGTCACGCCGTCGGCCAGCGCCAGAGGCTCCAGCCGAGAGCCCGGGGCCCCTTGACCGCGCACCAGCTCGGCCTGCTCTTCGGTCAGGATGATCATTCGGGCGTCAGTCCAAGGGCTGTGGCGAAGACGACGTACCGGCTGCGCAGGGCGGCCTGGCCGGCGGCGCCGACTGACTGGCCGACCCAGGCAAGCCCGACCGTCTGGCCGGAGAAGGCCGATCCGTTGTTGGTCAACACCTTGAAGGTGTCGTTGGTCGGCGCGGCCGACGCGGTGGTGAAGGCTGTCTGCGCCGTACCCGCCCGGTAGCGTTGGCCGAGGTTGGACCCGGTGCGGTCCACGCCCATCACGGCCTTTGGCGTAGTGAAGCCCGAAAGATCGTTGTTGCTGCCCTGGTTCAGACGCGAGCGCATCGCCAGACCGGTCGACGCGACGATCAGCGCGTTGGCCCCGGCCCCGATAAAGGCTGCGGCCGATGTGGATCCACCCAGCACCGCGCCGCCGATCCCGGCATCGTTCTGCGCGTACTTGCGCCCCGACGCCGAGGAGATGTTGAACCCGCTGTCGAGGTATCCCGCCCCGCCGTTGTCAGCCCAGCCGCCGTCCGCCGTGAACAGCGGGCTGTTGACCTTGGTGAGCGTGTAGGCGCCGGGCGAGACGATGTTGACCCGCGTGGCCAGATCCGCATGGCCGATCAGCAGATAGAGCGCGTCGAGCCGGGTCAGAACCCCGTCGGCGGCCAATCCGCCGATGAAGGCGTCCAGCAGGGCCGACCGCGTGGCGTCGGCGGGAACGCCCTGACTTTCGATATAGTCCAGATAGGCTGCGGTCTCGGGCGCATATCCGGGGCGAACCCCCATCGCGCCTCGCCCCAGCGTGTGCCAGGCGCTGGGCATCAGGCGAGGTCCCCCGTGACGGCGTAGACAGCCGCCGACCCGCCGGAATTGCCCGTCACCAGCAGCGCCGCCATCGAGTATTTGGCCCGCAGGGTGTCATAGCCGTCGGGGTGGTTCAGGGTCGCGCCGGCGGCGGGGTCCAGCACCACGGCGCCGTCGCCATCGCGCAGAATGGTGCAGTTGAAACCTTCCAGCAGGCTGTTCGGCAGATCGATCGTCACGGTCGCGCCGCTGGTGAACCGGATCACCTTGCCCTTGTCGCCGGAGACGAGAGCGTAAGATGTCCCGGCCTGAACATTGATGGTCACGTCGATCGATGCGTCGGCGCCGGCTGCGCCATCAGCGCCGTCTGCCCCGTCCGCGCCGTCGGCTCCGGCGGCGCCGGTCGGGCCGCGCACGTCGATCCCGTCGGCCAGCACAGTGGTCAGCCCGGCCGCCCCGACATAGCGCGGCGCCGCCGGCTTGGTCCCGGCCCCGCCGGTCCAGTCGGTGACGACCAGCACGCGCCGGGCGCCGTCGATCTCCGATCCGAAAACCGGCGACCATCCATCGCCGCCGTCCGCCCCCGGCGCTCCGGTATCGCCGTCCGCGCCGTCGGCTCCGGCGGCGCCGGTCGGACCGCGCACGTCGATCCCGTCGGCCAGCACTGTGGTCAGCCCGCCCGCCCCGACATAGAGCGGCGCCGCCGGCTTGGTCCCGGTTCCGCCGGTCCAGTCGGTGACGACCAGCACGCGCCGGGCCCCATCGACCTCCGAGCCGAGCACCGGCGACCACCCGTCGCCACCGTCCTCTCCGTCGCCGCCGCCGCTGGCGATCCGGATCAGGCGCGTCCCCTCCGGCTGGCGCGTGATGCTGGTGCCGCTCGATCCGGCCGCCGCGCCGGTGGCGACGATTTGCCAGGGGTCCACGGCCACGGCTTCGTCATAGCCGTAGCCCCACAAGAGGTTGATCTCGGCGACCCAAAGCCCGCTGGCCCAGCCGGCCAGGGTCGCCTTGACGACGTCGACGTCGAAGCTGTGGGTCGGCCCGTCGCGCGACAGACCCGCGCCGAGGGTCAGCGCCACCGCCGCGCCGGTCGGTTGGTGGCGCAGGGTCAGGGTCACCGCCGCGCCGGCGATGCTCTCGGCCACCCCTTCCGCGTCGAAGAAGCTGTAGCGATGGCGAAGGTCGCCGGTCTTGGGGACGATCAGGGGCCGGGTCATGTCGCGCGCACCCACACTTCGATATCCATGCTGGATGGATCATCCAGATTGTTGCCGCCGTTTCGCACCTGGAACGTGACGGCCGAGGCGCTCTTGGTCTTCTCCTGGTAGCCCAGGTTCTGAGATCCGCCGGCGTTGCCCAGCGCGATCTTGAAGCCCCAGTTCCAGGCGCTGTCGGCCGGGTTGACCAGAGTGATTGTGTAGTTGCCGGTGCTCTGCCGCGTCAGGGTCCAGGCAATTCCGGAGAACCCGCCCGTCGGGCTGGAAACATAGGCGGCGTGGCGGGTGACCGCGTCCACGGATCGCGCCAGCTGCCAGAAGCTCCCGTCATAGATGAAGCGGCTGATCTGGCCATCGACCAGGTCGCCCGCCCTCAGGGCCGCCCCGGCGCGCTTGATGCTGACCGCCCCAAGCCCGTTGAGGTTCAGCGTCGCCGGGCCGGTGTTGGTCGCCTGGATCTTAACATCCACCGCCATGCCCTCGTCGAGCGCCGCCGGCGCGGGGGCCAGGGTGACCACAACCGTGTTGGCGCCCGCGTCGCTGTCGGCTCCGTACAGCATGCCGTTGGACTGCAGCGTCCCGGCCATCCCGGCCGGGGTTACAGACTTGTCGGCCACCGTACCGGCCTTGGCCTCGGCCAGGCTGGCCAGCGCCGCCGGCAGCGACTTGCCGTCGGCCCGTTGATAGCCCAGGCATCGCCAGTTCCCGCTGCCCAGGTACTGCATCACGGCGGTGTCCCCGCTGGCGGTGGTGATGTTGGCGCCGCCGGGCAGGATCAGGCTGGCGCCGTTGTGGGTCAGGGTCAGCACCCCGGTGAACCGCACGCGGTAGACCGGTCTGCCGGTCCCGGCCGAGGCGCCAAAGCTGGTGATCGTGGTCGTCCCGGTGATCGCCACCAGCAACGCCGCTGCGGCCCCCAGATCGACCGTCGCGGCGCTGGCGATGGTCGTCTCGGCGCCGTAGCCGGCGGCCCACAGCGCCTCTCCCGTCGCCCGGAAATAGGCGACCACCCGGAACTGGCCGCTGGCCACGCACTGGACCAGCGCGTGGTCGCCTGCCGCCGTCAGGATGTTCTTGGCCGCCGGCAGGATCAGGTTGCTGGCGTGATGGGTCAGGGTCAGCGCCCCGGCGAAGCGCAGCAGGTAATGGGGGTTAGTGGTGACCGCCGTGGCGCCGAAGCTGGTGATGGTCGTCGTGCCGGTGATCAGCACCGTGCGGCTTCCCGCCGCGCCCAGGTTGGTCGTCGCCGCCGAGGCCAAGGAGCTCTCGGCCCCGAACGCGGTGTCGTTGCCGGCCGCGGCGGTCGTCAGCTCTTCCCAACTCCCCCAGGCGCCGCCGTGGCGGAACCGCTTGTAGAGCTTGCCGTTGGCCACCGAGTGGAACATCTGCGAGCCGTTGTTCGCCGTCCCGTCGGAGGTCGCGACGACATAGCCGCCGCTGTTCTCGCCGGCCGGCCGCCCTGTCGCCGCGGCGGTGGCGAAGAAGTGGCCGCTCAGCGCCAGCGTATCCAGGTTGGTGATCTGCACCCGGGCCGGAAAGCCGAACGCCGCCATCCCGGCGATCACCGGCCCGGCGGCGGTTTCCACGGCCGCCCGGTCCAGCGCCACCTGGTCGGCGTCGGCCGAGACCTCGGCGGCGTCGAAAACCGCCGCGTTGGTCGCCTGGGCCACCTCGGCCACATCGGCCAGCAGCAGCGGCAGGTTGATCCGGTGCCCGCCCACGGCCAGGCCGCCGGGATTGGTGGCGGCGTCATAGGCCAGGGAGTTGTAGTAGTTGGTGGTCAGACGGATTAGCGCGGTCAAGCGACGATCTCCTGCAAGGTGGCCTCGACGCGGCCGAGGCCGGGCCAGGTGAAGCTGGGGCCGGGAAGCCGGCTGAACGTGGCCGGGAACGCCTCTCGAAGGGTGCTCCTGGGGTCGGCCAGGTTGGGGGCGATCAGCACCATGCGGTTGCTGCGTCCACGCATGCCGGCGTCGAACAGGCGGTAGGCCTCCTCGTCCTGCAGCCGCGACCAGCTCACCGTGATCTCGCGGCGCGGCATCCGCTCCTCGGCGAACACCCGGCCCGACGGGCTCTCGTCCTTCTGGTCCCGCGCGGTGATGCCCAGCAGGCGGCCCCGGTCAATGTTCAGCTCGGTGGTCTGGGTCCGGGCTATGGCCAGCCCGCCGATGTCGAAGAACCCGGCGGCATTGCCGCTGTCGTCGAGCTCGATGCGGATCGCGGCGGTGATCACCGGCTGCGGCAGCCAGATCCACAGGTGCCGGGGAAACAGGTCGATGTCCTCGACCGCCAGCTGGCCGAAGAACCAGTTGTCATCCTCGTACTCGAGATCCTCGCTGTCGAAGACCGAGCCGTAAACGGGCGACCACGCCCCGGCGATCGCCGGCGTGTCCAGGTCGCCGTCCGGGCCGGCGACCGTGATCCTGTACCGGGCGTCGATCTCCAGCGTGTGGAACAGCAGCACGATCAGGTCGACGGCCCTGGCCGACGGCAGCACGGCCTGGAACGTCGCCGCCTCCAGGTCGTTGGGGTCTTCGCACCGCGCCGGCGCGCCCCGGAACCGGCTGTCGTCCTTCAGATTGTCCAGCGGATGGTCGGCCGTCCCGAGACCGCCGGTCAGCACGGCGGTCCGGGCCAGGTTGGTGTCGGCATAGCGAAGTTTGGCGATGGTCATGGTCAGCCCCACAGGGTCCAGATGGCCAGGTCGCGGCGCGGTCGCAGCGGCTCCTCGGCCAGGAAGATGAACCGGTCGTCGATGCCGGCCGGCGGATAGCTCAGCTCCACCGTCGCCCCCAGCGGCACGGCCAGCCGAGCGCTGGTCAGCGGCACGGTCACCCGCCGGCGTTCGCGGGCGCGGCCGTCCGGCCGCAGCCCGAACAGCCCCTTCAGCGTCGCGGCCAGGGCCAGCGCGTCGGCCTCCTGACGCAGGGCGGTGGTCAGCCGCAACGTGCGCCAGGTGCGCGGGTGCCGGGCCTTGGTGATCAGGTCTTCGTCGACGGCCCAGCGATAGTCCTCGGCCAGCCGGGTCTCGGCGCTGGCGCCGCGCAGGGCGGCGGCCAGGGCGTTGCCGTCGAAGGTGGTCCAGATCCGGCCCCAACCGATGCGCACCTCGCCGACCGGGGCGGGGGCGGCGTCGTCGCTCTCGATGTCGATCACCTCGTCGGCGTCGATCACGTGGTCGGCCACCTCGGCCGGCGCGGCCAGGGCGGCGGCGTTCCACACCCCTTCGCGGTCAGGCAGCGCCGCCGCCAGCGCCGACCGCGCGACCCAGCCGATGGCCTCGCGTGCGTCGATCGGCTGGCCGAACCACGCCCCGACCGGCGCCGTCGAGGCCAGGGACGCGACACTGGCGCCGATCCGGGCGGCCGGAACCCCGGCTTTCAGCAGCAGCCGGCGCAGGATCGGGCCGGTGGTCTCCACATAGCCGTCGGACGCATCGCCCCGCAGGCCGAACGTCAGCGTCCCGACCGGGTCGCCGTTGATTTTGATCAGGCCCCGGGTTTCATCGCGGCACCATCCGGCCGGCGGCGGGCTGAAGGTGTCGAACGCCGCCGGAGCCAGCGACCCGGCGTCGGCGAACCCGGCGTCGTCGCCCCGGTCGAACACCTGCACATGTCCGGCGATCGGCCCGTCGTGCAGCTGGTGGGCCAGAACCGCTCCGTTGACCTGCGGGGCCGGGACGTGGGCGTCGTCCAGTCGGCCCAGGGCGATCGGTTTTGGCGATCCCTTGATCCCCTCGGCCTCGCCCTCGTACAGCACCCCGCCCACGCCGTTGGTTCCGGCGTAGAGGACCGTCTGCAGCACGCCCTCGACCTCGGCGCGATAGTCGTACAGCGACGCGCTAACCCGGCCCGGCCGCGTGCTGCTGATCCCGCCGGCCGGCGGTCCGGACAAACCGCTGAACACCAGTTCGGCCGCCGCGAAAGGCTGGCCTTCGGTCCAGCGCAAGACCTTCATCTCGCCCCACGCCCAGGCCTGGTAGACGTCCAGCCCCCGATCGGCATTCATCAGCCGCATGGCCCCCACGCCCAGGCCTGGCGACAAGGTGGTCAGGTCGTCGAACAGCGCCCGCCTCAGGCTGGGCGGCTCAACCAGCCGGTCCTCGAACCCCGCGCCAGGACGGTCCGGATCGGTGGGCGGGAACGGCCGGATGGCCCGGTCGCTGAACCGCAGCACCCTGGCCTCGCCCTCGGGCGAGATCACAGACACCTCGACCAGGATGACCGCGCTCACTGGGTGATCCTCGCCGCGGCCGCCGCCGCCAGCGCCCCGGTCATCCGGGCGTCGCGCAGCAGCTCCTGCAGCGCCGAAAGCTGCCCGGCGCTCATATCAGCCAGGCCCTGCAGTTCTCCGGCGATCGCCGCCCCGCCACCGCCCATCGCCTCTGACAGGCGCGCCATGGCCACGGCCAGATCGGCGCGCAGCCCGGCCACTTCGGCGGTCAGGGTGATCAGCTGGGCGTTGCCCTCCTCGGTGGCCGCCAGCACGGGCGATATGTCGGTGGTCACCGACGAACCGCCGATCGCCGCCAGCGCATCGCCGGGCAGGGGTCCCGACAGCGCGATCAGCCCGGCGATGTCGGCGCGTATCTTGTTGGCCAGGGCAAGCCTCTCGGTGGCCGAGGACGTCGCCGCCTCGTCGGTCTCGATCAGCCGGTCGCTCGCGCCGGTGATCTTGCCCAGGGCGTCGACGTCGCCGGTTTTGGCCTTCTCCAGCAGCCGCTCATACTGGGCCATGGCCAGCTGACGCTCTTCGGCGGGGTTCATCTGCGCCGCGTCGGTGAAGCCGAAACTGTCCAGCCAGTCCTGCAGCCGCGGCCGGGCGTTCTCCAGGGCCTTGGCCGCCCCGACCGCCCCGATGCCCAGCCGCTCCAGCGCGTCGACCAGCTCGGCGTTTTCCAGCGCGTCCAGGGTGGCGCGGATCTCGGCCAGCTGGCTCTCGCTATAGAACCCCTCGTCGGCCCAGTCGTCGATCTGGTCGCGCCGGGCTTTCTGGCTGTTTTCCAGCACCTTCAGGGCATAGCCCTCCGGGTCCTGGAACGCCTGCAGCCGCAGCTTCAGGTCATCGCCCACCGCCTGGGCGGCGACGAACTGGTCCAGCTTGGCGACAATCTCCTCGAAGCTCTTGTTGGCCGCCAGCATCTGGTCGACCAGCCGCTCCATCTGCGGGTTCTCGAAATCGGCCCCGCGCAGCATGGCCTTGCCGGCCGCCTCGACCAGCGCCTGCATGTCGCCCTTGGCGGTCTTGATCGACGATCCATCCGACAGGATGATCCGGCCCGGATCGCGCGTTCCCACCTGGATCTTGCTGATCACCCCGCCGGCATCGATACCCGCCGCGCCCAGGGTTTCAATCAGGCTGCTGATCGATCGCGCCGCGCTGGTCGCCGCCGCCTCGGTTTCGCGATTGCGCTTGGCGCCGCCGACCACGAACCCGCCGTCCTGGTCGAACACCGCATTGGCCCCGTTGTTCGACGGCTTCTTGTTACCCAGCAGCAGCGTTCCGATGGCCAGCGCAGCCCCGATCGGACCCAGCAGGCTCATTCCGCCCATCGCCCCGATCGCCGAGGCGCCGCCGGCCATGGTCCCGGCCATGCCGCCGACCGCCGAGCCCAGTCCGCCGATGCCGCCGGCGATGGCCCCGCCGGCGGCGGCGGCGCCGCCCAGACCCAGCATGCCGCCGATCGAACTGGCCAGTCCGCCGATCCCGGCGATGCCGCTCATGATCGAGCCGCTAACCGTCCCGCCGGCAGGGCCGGTGAACAGCCCGGCCAGCCCGCTCAGCAACCCGCCGCCACTCGCGCCGCCCGCGCCGCCACCCAGTCCGAACAGCTGGCCAAGACCGCCCAGCAGTCCACCGCCGCGTCCGCCGCCGCCCCCCAGCAGCGTCTGGATGCCCTCGCCCACCACGTTGACGGCGGCATTGATCACAATGTCGATCGGGTCACTGAAGGCGTCGTAGACCGCCTCGCGCAACCGGCGCTGGGCGTACTCGCCCACCTCGTCGAACCCCAGCTTGCCGCTATCGATGTACTCGGCCCGCAGCTGGTCGCCCAGTCGCCCGATATCTTCGGCCCGGCGCCGCATTTCCTGCTCGTAGGAGGCGGCGATCCGGGCCCGGGCCTCGGCCTCCTGTTCCGTGCTGGCCGTCCCGTCGCGCAGATAGCGGTTGCGCAGGGCGATCACACGCACCTCGCGCTCCCGCTCGGTCGTGCTCATCTGCGCCAGGCGCAGTTCCTCGGCGAAGGCCCGGCTGTCCTCCAGCCCCTCGGTCACGGCCTTCAACTGCTCCAGCGCCGCCACACGGTCCTTGATCGCCTTGACCTGGTCGGGGGTCAGGTTGGCCCCGGCCTGCTCGACCGCCTGGCGCTGGGCCTCGGCCAGGGCGTAGTCGACCAGCGCCTTCTCACCGGCCATCAGGGCGGCGTTATATCCCTCGGTCGACTTGATCTGGACGTCCAGGCCGTCGGTCACCCGCGCCACGTCCATGGCCTTCTCGGTGGCGATGGCCTGGCGCTCGGCCGCCTTGGCCGCCTCGATCGCCGCGTCGGCCGCCAGGATCTCGGCCGTCGTCAGCCCGTCCAGCGTCTCCACGCCCAGCCGCTGCATCACGGTCAGGCCGGCCTGCGCGACCCGCAGGTCCTCCAGCGCCGCCGCGCCCTTGCCGGCCGCCGCCTCCTGGGCCGCCAGGGCGGCGGTCTCCATCCGCAGCCCGCGCTCCAGATCGGCGGAGATCTCCAGCCGCCGGCGCGTCTCCCGCTCGGCGTCGGACAGCCGGTCGGCGCCGCCGCGCCCGCCGCCGCCGCCGCGGCCGCCGCGCAGATTGGCCGGGTCGGCGGTGACGACGATCTCTTCGGGCTCGAATGTCGGGGCGGTGAGGGCGCCTGGACGGTAGCTTTCGGCGAAGGCGGCGGCTTCCGCCTCCAGGCCGGTGCGCTTGGCTTGAGCCCCTGCCAGAAGCGACGTCTGTCTTTCGTAGTCCTGGAGCCGTGCGAGGGCCGCAGGAGTGAGCTGGCCGCGGTTGTCCTGCATGAATGCGATCATGCGGTCGTCGTCGGGCCCATCGAAGCCGCTCAGGCGGCGGCCGGTCACCGGCTCCAGCAGTTTTCGACGAGCTTCTCGTGTACGCTCCGCCTGGTCGGTGGTCACCAAATCCCATGGGCCGCCGCCGCTAATGTACTTGTTGACGGCGGCTAGCTCGGTCTTGATCTCCTGCTCTCGCTTCGCCCGCTCTGCGGCCGTCATGTCCCGGATGTCTTTGGCCGCCTGCCGGGCCGCCGCCGCCTGAACGAGATAGGCGTCGGCGGCGTCGTAGCTCATATCCGCGCCGAGGCGGGTGGCGGCGGCCAGGTCGCGGACGTCAACGGTCAGTCGACCGGTCTCCTCCGCCAGATCCTCCATGTAGTCGCGCAGCCCGGCGATCTTTTCGCCCGCGATCTCCGCGCCCTCGGCCATGTCCTCCTGATAGCCTTTGTAGCTGGCGACCACCCGGTTCACGAGACCGAGCGCCACCGCGACCCCAGCGCTGCCGATCAGGCCGCCGACCAGGCCGCCGAGCATGGAGCCCAGGCCTCGGCTGGCCCCCGCCGCGCCGCCCATCTTGCCGGCCATGTCGCCGGCCGCGTCGCCGATGTCCTTCAGCGCCTTGTCGCCGCCGCTGGTCTTGACGCTGTCCAGGCCGCCGGCCAGGTCGCCCTTGGCGCTCTCGCCCGCC
>JAUXMY010000032.1 GCA_030683005.1 Caulobacter sp.
CCAGCGGCTGCTCGACAACGGCAAGCCCCCCAAGGTCGCCATCGTCGCCGTCATGCGAAAGCTCATCGAGGCCGCAAACCTCGTCCTGCAGCGCGGCCAGCCATGGCTAAGCGGCAAACCCGCCTGACATGGTTGCTCCCACTTGGGAGAGGAAGGGCTGGGGAGAGTAACGCCAGGATTCGCGGAACCGGCTCCAAGCCGCTAAACACCCGCCCATGCCGTTCACCGCCACCGTCCTGACCATGTTCCCCGAGGCTTTCCCGGGGCCGCTCGGCGTGTCGCTGATCGGGACGGCCTGGCGCGAGCAGGACCTGTGGCGCCTTGAAACAGTGGACATTCGCGCCTTTTCCAAGGATAAGCGCGGCTTCCTCGACGACACCCCCGCGGGTGGCGGTCCTGGACAGGTGATGAAGGCGGACGTGATCGCGGCGGCGCTCGACAGTGTCGATGTCGCGGGACGGCCGCTTTTGTATATGAGCGCCCGGGGTCGGCCCCTGACCCAGGCGCGGGTGAAGCAATGGGCCGAGGCGCCGGGGATCATCGTCCTCTGCGGCCGGTTCGAGGGGGTGGACCAGCGGGTGCTCGACGCCCGGGGGTTCGAGGAGGTCTCCGTCGGAGACGCGGTCCTGGCCGGTGGCGAGGCGGCGGCGATGGTGGCGATCGAGGCGTGCGTCCGTCTGGTTCCGGGAGTGCTCGGACAGCCGGAGTCACTGAGTGAAGAAAGCTTCGAGGACGGTCTCCTCGAGCATCCGCAGTACACGAGACCGCGGACGTTCGAAGGGCTCGACATTCCCGAGGTGCTGCTGAGCGGCGACCACAAGAAGGTCGCGGCCTGGCGGCAGGAGATGCGTGAGACGACGACCCGCGAGCAACGGCCCGATCTCTGGGACCGCCACCTCGCCAACCGACAACCAAAGGGCCCCCCCTCGAAACAGGGGCAAGCCCAACGAAAAAAGGACTGACCGATGGCCGCGAACATCATCAAGGAACTCGAGAAGGCCGAGACCGAGCGTCTCGCCGCCCTCCGCACCACCCCCGATTTCCAGCCGGGCGACACCGTCCGCGTCAATGTGAAGATCAAGGAAGGCGAGCGCGAACGCGTTCAGGCCTACGAGGGCGTCTGCATCGCCCGCGCCGGCTCGGGCCTCCACGAGAACTTCACCGTCCGCAAGATCAGCTTCGGCGAAGGCGTCGAGCGGGTCTTCCCGATCATGTCGCCGATGATCGAAAGCATCGAAGTGAAGCGTCGCGGCGTCGTCCGGCGCGCCAAGCTCTATTACCTGCGCGATCGTCGCGGCAAGTCGGCCCGCATCGCCGAACGCCAGATGGCCCGCCCCGGCAAGGACGCCGCCCCCACCGGCGAGTGATCCTTCGGGTCAGAGACGTTTTGAAGAGCCCCGGATCGAAAGGTCCGGGGCTTTCTTCTTTGCAGTCCTCCCCGCTCGCGGGGAGGGGGACCATGCGGAGCATGGTGGTGGGGTAGCGCCGGGGCTGGACGGTCTCCCACCCTGCGCCACGCCCCGTCCGGAAAGTCAGGCGCCGTCCCCACTTTCCCTCATCCGCCAGACTTCAGCCCACGTTCCTCCGCGAAGCGATCCACTGCTCAACGGCATAGGCAAGTGTGCTGCCGAAAGGGCGGGTACTCAGCATGCGGTCAAAGTCCTCATCACTGAAACGGTCGCCCAGCTCGACTCGGGCAAATGTCCGCAGGCGGTTGATCTTCCGCAGATAGAGGGCGAGCCATCCGCCCAGGAATGCAAAGCTGATGGCGAAGATGAGTATTCTCGTAGACCAGAAGTCGGTCGAAACGTAGGACACGATCCCTGTGACAGCCGCCAGGCCTATCCAGGGCTTGAACCCGGCCCAGGTCATCACCTACCCCTTCGCCACCGCCAGCATCCACCGCAGCATCTGCCCCTCCAGCACGTCCAGCGGCAGGGCGCCGTCGCGCAGGATGGCGTCGTGGAAGGCGCGGATGTCGAACTTTGCGCCTAGCTCCTTCTGCGCCTTGGCGCGCAGGGCCATGATCTTCAGCTCGCCGATCTTGTAGCTGGTCGCCTGGCCCGGCCAGCAGATGTAGCGGTCGACCTCCTTGGCGATGTCGCGCTCGCTGAGCAGGGTGTTCTCGCGGAAGAACTGCCGGGCCTGTTCGCGGGTCCACTTCTTGTGGTGCAGACCGGTATCGACGACCAGCCGCACGGCGCGCCAGGCCTCGGTCGTCAGCCGGCCGAAGTTGGAATAGGGGTCCTGGTAGAAGCCCATCTCCCGGCCCAGCCGCTCGCTGTAGAGCCCCCAGCCCTCGCTGTAGGCGCCGTTGCCGCCGAACTTGCGGAACTTTGGCAGGCCTTCCGTCTCCATGGCCAGCGCGATCTGGAAGTGATGCCCGGGCGCGCCTTCGTGATAGCTGATGCCCTCGATCTGCGGCTTCAGGACCTGGGTCATGTCCGACAGGTTGACGTAGTATATGCCCGGCCGCGACCCGTCCGGCGACGGACGGTTGTAGAAGGCGATGCCGGCGGTGGCCTCGCGCCAGGCCTCGACGGCCCGGACCTCCAGCTTCGCCTTGGGCAGCCGCAGGAACCACTGCGGGGCGACGGCCATCACCTGGTCGACGAAGGCGGTGGCGTCCTTCAGGTAGGCGGCCTTGCCCTCGGGCGTGTTCGGGTACTGGAACTTCGGATCGGTGCGCAGCAGCTTGAAGAAGTCCTGCAGCGAGCCCTTGAACCCGACCTCGTCCATGATGGCCCGCATCTCGGCCTGGATGCGCGTCAGCTCGTCCAGGCCGGTCTGGTGGACCTCGTCGGCGGTCATGTCCGTCGTGGTCGAGACCTTCAGCCGCCAGGCGTAATAGGCCTCGCCGTCGGGCAGGGCCCAGACGCCGTCGGCGCCCTTCGACATCGGCCGGATCCTGGCCTGGGTCGCGATGAACTGCTCGTAGCCCGCCTTGAACGGCCCGGTCAGCGCCGCCTTGCCTTCGTCCAGAAGCGCCGCCTTGACGTCGTCGGCGGCGGTCAGGCCGGCGACCTTCTTCCTGTAGTCCGCCCACAGCGCGCAGTCGGGGCCGTCCGTGAAGGGCGCGCCGGTGATCACCTTGCGGGCGTCGGCCGCGACCGGCTCGAAGGTGAAGTCGGGCGCCACCACGCCGCCCTCGGCCCGGTCCTCCAGATCTTTGGAAACCTCGCCCATGACCCGCTTCACCTCGACCAGCCGCGAGACATAGGCGCGGGCGTCCTCGACGCTGTCGACGCGGTGCTGGTTGATCAGGAAGGCCGGAAGCGACCCCGCGGGGCTGCCCATGCTGGTGGCGATGTAGCCGTGGTTGCGCCAGCGGTAGTCGCCCCGCTGAGTCAGGACCTGTTCCTCGAACAGCCGCCAGGACAGGCGCGAAGCCGGGCTGAGCTTCGCCTGGTCAAAACCGGCCTGCATTGCGGCCAGCTGACTCTCGACCAGGGCGAGGTCCATCTTGTCGCCAGTGGCGCTGTAGTCGTCGAGCGTCCCGTACTTCTCCTTGCGGCCAAGGCTGGTCAGGGTCTGCGGGCTGAGCGCGGCCCGCGCCTCGAAGGCGGCGTCGAGGAAGGCGTTGAAGCGGGCGTCCTCGGACCCGGCGGCCCATGCGGTGGAGGCCAGCGGGCCGGTCAGGGCGATGCCGGCCAGGGCGTGGCGGCGGGTGAGGGTGAAGCTGGACAAGACGCGACTCCGGAAAGCGGGGATGGTGGAGGAGTCCACAGTTCCGGCCTCCTGTCATCCGCCGTCCACCGATAGCCCTCCTCCTCGATGGAGGAGGGTTGGGTGGTGGTGTGGCCGCTGTACCGAAGGAAGGGCTCGGCGGGGCGCCGGCGCCATCCTGAAATCACCCGGCGCCGCCGCGGATACACCACCATCCCCGACCCTTCCTCCATCGAGGAGGAAGGGGGAAGGGCCCCCGGACACGGGAGGCACATCCTTGCCCGGCGGGCCATGCCCCACCGCCGGGCGCGCACTTTCCTTGCGCCCCACTGGACGAGAGGGGCCCCTGCGTCCTACATCCCCGGCATGTCCGGCAAGACCCTCTATGACAAGATCTGGGACGCCCATGTCGTCGCCACCGACGGCGAGGAGGCGATCCTCTACATCGACCTGCACCTGATCCACGAGGTGACGACGCCGCAGGCCTTCGCCGGTCTGCGCGCCGCCGGCCGCAAGGTGCGCCGGCCGGACCGCACGCTTGCCGTGGCCGACCACAACACGCCCACCGAGGGTCAGGCGCTGGGCGTCGACGCGGTGGCCGACGAGGAGGCGCGGCTGCAGCTTCAGACGCTGGGCCGCAACGTCGCCGACGCCGGCATCGAGTTCTTCCCGATGGGCGACATCCGCAACGGCATCGTCCACGTCGTCGGACCCGAGCAGGGCCGCACCCAGCCGGGCATGACCGTGGTCTGCGGCGATTCCCACACCTCCACCCACGGCGCCTTCGGAGCCCTGGCCCACGGCATCGGCACCTCCGAGGTCGAGCATGTGCTGGCCAGCCAGACCCTGCGCCAGCGCAAGTCGAAGAACATGCGCGTCAGCATCGAGGGCCAGGCCGGCCCCGGTGTCACCGCCAAGGACCTGGCCCTGGCCGTGATCGGTCAGATCGGCACCGCCGGCGGCACCGGCTATGTCATCGAGTTCGCGGGCGAGGCGGTTCGTGACCTGTCGATGGAGGGCCGCATGACCCTCTGCAACCTGACCATCGAGGGCGGGGCCCGGGCCGGCCTGGTCGCGCCGGACCAGAAGACCTTCGACTACATCATGGGCCGTCCGGCGGCCCCCAAGGGGGCGGCCTGGGACATGGCGCTCAGCTACTGGAAGACCTTCGTCAGCGACGCCGAGGCTGTCTTCGACCGCGAGGTCCGGCTGGACGCGGCGAGCATCGCGCCGACGGTGACCTGGGGCACCAGCCCCGAGGACGTCGTGCCGGTCACCGGCGTGGTGCCCGACCCGGCGACCTTCGCGACGGCCGACAAGCGGGCCGCCGTCGAGCGGGCGCTGGACTACATGGGCCTGACCGCCGGTCAGCCGATCACCGAGGCCCGAATCGACCGCGTCTTCATCGGCAGCTGCACCAACAGCCGCATCGAGGACCTGCGCGCCGCCGCCGCCGTGGTGCAGCGCGCCTTCCTCGAGGGGCGGATGGTCGCGCCGCACGTGCGGGCCATGGTCGTGCCGGGCTCGGGCCTGGTGAAGGAACAGGCCGAGGCCGAGGGGCTGGACGCCATGTTCCGGGCCGCCGGCTTCGACTGGCGCGAGCCTGGGTGCTCCATGTGCCTGGGCATGAACCCCGACAAGCTGGCCCCCGGCGAACGCTGCGCCTCGACCAGCAACCGCAACTTCGAGGGCCGTCAGGGCCGGGGCGGCCGCACCCACCTTATGAGCCCCGCCATGGCCGCCGCCGCCGCCATCGCCGGCCACATCGTCGATGTGAGGGACTTCCTGTGATCAAGGCCCTCGACCACATCGCCTATGTCGTGAACGACCTCGAGGCCGCCGTCGACGGCTACACACGGCTGTTCGGCCGCGCGCCGAACTGGCGGGGCGACATGCACGGCGCCAGCCAGGTCTGGTTCCAGCTCGGCAACATGGCGCTGGACGTCATCGCCCCGACCGGCGAGGGCCCGGTCGGCGACGCCATCCGGGCGCGGCTGGCCAGCCATGGCGAGGGCTTCTACGGCGTCGGCTTCGCCGTGCCGGACCTTGCGCAGGCCGGTCACCGGTTCGAACGGGTCGGCCTGAAGGCCTATCCCCGCGAAGAAATCACCACCCATCCGGAGACGGGCGCGACGCGCCGCTGGGCGGTGGCCAGCCTCGCGCCCAAGGCCACCTATGGCGTGAACCTGTTCCTGGTCGAACAGGCGCCGGGCGTTGAGCCCTGGCCGGTGGCGCCGGTCACGGTGGATGAGGGGTCGTCCGTGTCCGGACTGGACCATGTCGTCATCCGGACGCCCAACCCCGACCGCGCCGCCGCCCTCTACGGCGCGCGGATGGGCCTCGACATGCGGCTGGACCGCAGCAACCCCGACTGGGGCACGCGACTGATGTTCTTCCGGGTCGGCGACCTGGTCGTCGAGATCGCCCACGACCTGAAGGCCGGAGTCTCGGACGGCCCGGACGAGGCCTGGGGCCTCAGCTGGCGCGTCGCCAACGTCGAGGCGGCCCACCACCGCATGGCCGGCCAGGAGATCGAGGTCTCGGAGATCCGAACCGGTCGCAAGCCCGGCACCCGCGTTTTCACCGTCAGGAGCGTCCCCGGCGGCGCACCCACCCTCGTGATCGGACCGGACGCATGAAAGCCTTCACCCGTCTCGACGGCCTCGCCGCCCCGCTGGGCCTGGCCAACATCGACACCGACCAGATCATTCCCAAGCAGTTCCTCAAGACCGTCGATCGCGAGGGGCTGGCCAGGGGGCTGTTCTACGACTTCCGCTTCGACGAGCAGGGCGCGCCCAAGGACGGCTTCGTGCTCAACGACCCGGCCTACAAGGGCGCGCAGATCCTGATCGCCGGCGACAACTTCGGCTGCGGATCCTCGCGCGAGCATGCGCCCTGGGCGCTGCAGGACTTCGGCATCAACTGCGTGATCGCCCCGTCCTTCGCCGACATCTTTCACGGCAACTGCTTCAACAACGGCCTGCTGCCCGTGGTGCTCAAACCCGAGGAGGTCGAGGCGCTGCTGGACGAGGCCCGCGGCGGCAACCACGTCTTCTCCGTCGACCTGGAGCAGCAGACCGTCACCGCCCCGTCGGGCGCGGTGTTCCACTTCGACATCGACCCGGGCCGCAAGGAGAAGATGCTCAAGGGCCTGGACGCCATCGGCGAGACCCTGCAGCACGCCGGCGACATCGACGTCTACGAGATGAAGCGCGCCATCGGCCAGCCGTGGCTGGAGCTGGGCGCGTGACCCTCCTGGTCATCGGGACCGTCCGCCTGCCGCCGGAAAACATCGACCGGGCCCGCGCCGCCATGGAGACCATGGTCGCGGCCAGCCGGGCCGAGGACGGCTGCATACAGTACGCCTACTCGCACGACCTGCTTGAGCCGGGCCTTGTCCGCGTGACCGAGGCCTGGCGTGATCGCGCCGCGCTCACCGCCCACTTCCAGACCCCGCATATGGCTGCCTGGCGCGGCGTATTCCCGAGCCTTGGCATCACCGACCGCGACCTGGCCCTCTACGAGGCCGGGCAGCCCGAACCGATTTGAGACCATGACCCAGACCCTGCTCCTGCTCCCCGGCGATGGCATCGGCCCGGAGGTGATCGCCCAGGTCCGCCGCGTGGCCCAGGTCGTGACGCCGGACCTTGCCCTCGACGAACGCGACTTCGGCGGCATTTCCTATGACCGCCATGGCGTGCCGATCACGGACGAAGCCATCGCCACGGCCCAGGCGTCCGACGCGGTGCTGATGGGCGCGGTGGGCGGACCGCAGTGGGCGGGTGTGGAGCGGAGCAAGCGGCCGGAGATGGGCCTTCTGGGTCTGCGCAAGGCCATGGACGTGTTCGCCAACCTGCGCCCCGCCCTGTGCTTCGACGCCCTGGCCGACGCCTCCAGCCTCAAGCGCGAGCTTGTTGCGGGGCTGGACATCATGTTCGTCCGTGAACTGACGGGCGGCGTCTACTTCGGCCAGCCCCGCTTCATCGAGACCCTGGCCGACGGTCAACGGCGCGGCGTCGACACGCAGGTCTACACCACCAGCGAGATCGAGCGCGTCAGCCGCGTGGCCTTCGAACTGGCCCGGGGGCGGGGCAACAAGGTCCATTCGCTCGAGAAGTCGAACGTCATGGAGACCGGCCTGCTCTGGCGCGAGGTGGTCACCGACCTGCACAGGCGCGAGTACGCCGACGTGACGCTGGAGCACATGCTGGCCGACAACGCCGCCATGCAGCTGGTCCGCCAGCCGACGCAGTTCGACGTCATCCTGACCGACAACCTGTTTGGCGACGTGCTGTCGGACGAGGCGGCGCAGCTGACCGGGTCGCTCGGCATGCTGCCGTCGGCGGCGCTGGGCGCGCCGGGCAAGCCGGGGCTGTATGAGCCGATCCACGGCTCGGCGCCGGACATCGCCGGCCAGGGCGTGGCCAATCCGCTGGCCGCCATCCTGTCCTTCGAGATGGCCCTGCGCTGGTCGCTGGGCCGGGCTGAGACCGCCGACCGGGTCAAGGCCGCCGTCGAGGCCGCCCTCGCCGCCGGCGCCCGCACCCGCGACCTCGGCGGGAGCCTGTCCACCGCCCAGATGGGGGATGCGGTGCTGGGCGCCCTCCAGGGTCCCTCCCGGGCAGGGTAGGACGGCGTCAGCCCTTCATCACCTTCCCGCCCTTCATCACGAACCCCACCTGCTTGAGCACGGTCACATCCGCCAGCGGGTCGGCGTCGACGGCGATCAGGTCGGCCTGTTTGCCGGCCTCCAGGCTGCCGATGATGTTGCTGAGACCCAGCAGGTCGGCGGCGTTGACGGTGGCGGCCTTGATGGCGTCCATCGGCGTCAGGCCGTACTTGACCAGCAGCTCGAACTCGTCGGCGTTGCGGCCGTGCTTGGAGACGCCGGCGTCGGTGCCGAAGGCGATGCGGACGCCGCGCGGGAAGGCCTTCTTCAGCGACTCGCCGGTGATGGTGATGCGCCAGTCGATCTTTGCCCGCACTTCCGGCGCGTAGGCGTTGGGATCCTTCGCGATCCGCTCCAGATAGCCGTTCACCGTCGACAGGGTCGGCACGTAGTAGGCCTTCGTCTTCAGGAACAGCTGGATGGTTTCCTCGTCCATGATGGTGCCGTGCTCGATGGAGTCGGCGCCGTAGCGCAGGGCCAGCTTGATGCCGTCCTCGCCGTGGGCGTGGACGGCGACCTTCTTGCCGTAGAGCCTGGCGGTCTCGATCAGGGCCTTCGCCTCGTCGTCGAACATCTGGGCGCCCAGGCCCGCGCCGATGCGGCTGTTCACGCCGCCGGTGGTGGCGATCTTGATGACGTCGGCGCCGCGGCCGACCTGCAGCCGCACGGCCTGGCGGCAGGACTCGGGACCGTCGCAGACGTTGTCGTGCGGAATTACGTCGGCCAGCACGTCGTTGAAGCCAAGCCGGCCGTCCATGTGGCCGGAGGTGGTGGAGATCGAGCGGCCGGCGTCGACGATGCGCGGCCCGGCCACCCGGCCCATGGAGATGGCGTCACGAAGGGCCATCGTCACCCCGCCACGGTCGCCGAGGTTGCGGACGGTGGTGAAGCCGGCGTCGAGCGTCTTGCGCGCGTTCCAGGCCGCCTCGTAGGCGAAGTCGGCGGTTGAGTCGCTGACGCGGGCCAGCTGACCTTCGGCGCCGGCGCGGTCGGAGGTCAGGTGGACGTGGGTGTCGATCAGCCCGGGCAGTACAAACTTCGTCGACAGGTCGATGACCTTCGCGCCGGGGAACTCGGAGGCCGGCACGAAGCCGTCGCGAACGGCCTCGATGCGGCCGCCGCGGATCACCAGCGTGGCGTTGCGGCGGGGCGCCTGACCGGGTCGGTCGAGCAGGGTCCCGGCATGGACCAGGGTCAGCTCAGACGGCGCCTGACGGGCCGAGGCGGTCATGCCCAGCAGGCCGGCGCAGACCACGGCGGCGGCGGCCACAAGGCCTCGTCTCATCATCATCGGAAGGCTCCCCATACAGAACTGAGACGTCAGCCTAGAGGCGCCGCGCGCTTGCGGGAAGCCGCCTGACGGGCGACATCGACACCATGACGACGCCGACCCGCGAGATCGAACTGAAGTTCCTGCTGGACGCCGCCGCCGCCGCGGCGGTGCTGACGGCCCTGCCGCAGGGCGAGACGATGGTGAAGGACATGGTGGCGACCTACTTCGACACCGCCGACCACTGGCTGCGCCGGCATGGCTTCGGGCTTCGCGTGCGCCGTTCGGGGGGCGAACGGATCCAGACCCTCAAGGCCGGGATCGAGCGGGACGGCGGTCGGGACGAATGGGAGTGGCCTGTCGAGGCCGATACGCCGGACCCCGCGCTGCTGGCCGGCACGCCCGCGGCCCTGCCCGCGGGAGCGGCGCTGGTTCCGCTGTTCACGGTCACCAGTCGCCGGACTCTGCGTATGGTGCAGGCGGAGGGGGCGCTGATCGAACTGGTTATCGACGATGCGCGGGTCGAGGCCGGTGACCGCACCGACGTTTTCCTGGAGCTGGAACTGGAACTGAAGGCCGGCGAGGCCGCTGCTCTGGAGACGCTGGCGGCGCGGCTGTCGGCGGTCGCCGCCCTGACGCCGACGGACCTGACCAAGGCGGGCCGCGGCTTCCGGCTGCTGCCCCCGCAGGCCAAGATATAAGGATATCTTTATATCCCTGTTGAAGAGATGGGCGCGGGCGGCTATAGAGCGCTCACACCGATAAAGGAGTCCTGCGTGACCGAGAGCATCGTCCGCGACCTTTCCCTGGCCGACTACGGCCGCAAGGAAATCGCCATCGCCGAAACCGAGATGCCGGGCCTGATGGCCGTGCGCGAGGAGTTCGGCAAGGATCAGCCGCTGAAGGGAGCCCGGATCGCCGGCTCCCTGCACATGACCATCCAGACGGCGGTGCTGATCGAGACGCTGACGGCGCTGGGCGCCGACGTGCGCTGGGCCAGCTGCAACATCTTCTCGACCCAGGACCACGCGGCCGCCGGCATCGCCGCGACCGGCGTGCCGGTTTTCGCCGTCAAGGGCGAGACCCTCTATGAGTACTGGCAGTACACCCACCGCATCTTCGAATGGTCGGACGGCGGCTACCCGAACCTGATCCTCGACGACGGCGGCGACGCCACCCTGCTCTGCGTGCTGGGCCCGAAGGCCGAACAGGACCCGACCCTGCTCGACAACCCGCAGAACGAGGAGGAAGAAGCCCTTTATGCGGTCATGAAGACCTACCTGCGCGACAAGCCGGGCTTCTATTCGGCGATCCGCGACTCGGTCACCGGCGTGTCGGAAGAGACCACCACCGGCGTGCACCGCCTCTACCAGCTGGCCGCCAAGGGCGAGCTGCCGTTCCCGGCGATCAACGTCAACGACAGCGTCACCAAGTCGAAGTTCGACAACCTGTACGGCTGCCGTGAAAGTCTGGTCGACGCCATCCGCCGCGGCACCGACGTCATGCTGTCAGGCAAGGTCGCCGTGGTCTGCGGCTACGGCGACGTGGGCAAGGGCTCGGCCGCCTCGCTGCGCCAGGGCGGCGCCCGGGTGATCGTCACCGAGATCGACCCGATCTGCGCCCTGCAGGCGGCGATGGAAGGCTATGAGGTCCAGACCCTGGACGACGTCGCCGGCAAGGCCGACATCTTCGTCACCGCCACCGGCAACAAGGACGTCATCACCGTCGACCACATGCGGGCGATGCGTAACAACGCCATCGTCTGCAACATCGGCCACTTCGACAGCGAGATCCAGGTCGCCGGCCTGAAGAACTTCAAGTGGGACGAGATCAAGCCGCAGGTCCACCACATCGAGTTCCCGGACGGCAAGAAGATCATCCTGCTGTCGGAAGGCCGCCTGGTGAACCTGGGCAACGCCACCGGCCACCCCAGCTTCGTGATGAGCGCCAGCTTCACCAACCAGACGCTGGCCCAGATCGAACTCTGGACCAACCTGAAGTCCTACCAGAACCAGGTCTACACCCTGCCCAAGCACCTCGACGAGAAGGTGGCCATGCTCCACCTCGCCAAGCTGGGCGCGAAGCTGACCGTGCTGCGCAAGGACCAGGCCGACTACATCGGCGTGCCCGAGCAGGGCCCGTTCAAGCCGGACCACTACCGGTACTAGGCGACCTCAGGCGGGCCGTTCGTCCCCCGGGACGGGCGGCTCGTCGGCGGCGTTGTCGAGGAACCAGAGCAGGTCGGCGGGCTTCGCATCGCCCGCCCGCCGCTTCAGGAACAGGCTGCTGGTTTCGACGGCGCCGACCTTTTCGGCCACGGCCGAGCTGATCCACTGATTGAGCGAGACGCCGTCTTCCCGCGCCAGGCGCTGGGCGGCGGCCTTCATCGAGTTGGGCAGCTTCAGCGGATAGGAGGTCTTGGTCATGATCTCATCTCCAGCAACAGGGCGCCCGGCGTAACTATGGGCAGCCCGAACGTGATTCCGGCGACGGCGAAGTCCCTCGTATTGTGGGTGACAAGCCGGTCAGCCCTTCCGTTGACCGCCGCCTCAAGCACCATTTCGTCGTTTGGATCCGACAGCTGCGGACGCCAGTGGAATCGGACGTCCACCGGCTCACAGGCGCTCGCCAAGGCGGCCAGGAACTGGTCGATCTGTTCCACTGTCAGTCCGTGCGCCAAGCGTTGCTCCGGACGACGCAGGACGTCTTCGTACTCAAGAAACAGCGCGGTCGTGGCCAGCGGCGTCAGCTCGCGCAAAGCCACATGCCGCAGGACAGCATTGCTAGCCCCTGACCGGCTGCGCAACGCGGCGACAACCACCGAGGTATCAACAACGACACGAAGCATATCGTATGAGATACCACATCTTTGGAGATATCTCAATTCTGCCTCGATTCATGTGCGGTGCCGGAACGGCGCGTCCCGCATGGACACGAGCCCGGCGCTCAACAGAGGGCTACCCAACCCCCCTCGCCTCCGCTAAGCCCCTCGGCATGCCCATGGCCCTCATCATGTCGAGCCACGTCGCAGGCAGCCGGGTCGGCGGCTCGGCGCAAGCGCTGGCCCTGACCCAGTTCAAGATCGATCCCGTGGTCATCCCCACGGTCCTGTACGGCCGCCACCCCGGCTGGGGCGCGCCCGGCGGGGCGCAGGTGCCGATCGAGGCCTTCGAGGGCATGCTCGACGGGGTCGAGGCCAACGGCCTGTTCGGCCTCTGCGACCTGGTGCTGACCGGCTACTTCGCCAGCGTCGAGCAGGTGAGGGCCGCGGCCCGGGCCATCGACGCCGTGCGCGCCGCCCCGCGCGAGGGCGCCTTCAACCGCCGGCCGATGGTCGTGGTCGACCCGGTGATGGGCGACGCGGGCAAGGGCCTGTTCATCCCGCCCGACGTTGCCCAGGCCATCCAGGACGAGCTTTTGCCCCGCGCCGACCTGCTCGCGCCCAACAGCTGGGAGCTGCAGCGCATCACCGGGACCGACGCCCGCGACCCGGCCGCCGCCGTCCGCGCCGCGCGCCTGACCGGCAAGGCCGTGCTGGTGTCCTCCGTCGTCCGCGGCGGCGAGATCGGCGTGGTCTACGCCGACAAGAAGGAGGCCTGGCTGGCGGCGCACCAGAAGGCGACCTCCCCCGTGCCCAGCGGCACCGGCGACCTGCTGACCGTCCTGTTCGCCGCCGCCCTGCTGGAGGGGCAGACGCCGTCCTACGGCCTGGCCCGCGCGGTCGGCGGCCTGGCCGAGACCATCACCTCCGCCGGGGTCTGGGCCTCGCCGGAGCTGCCGATCGTGGCCATGGGCAGCCGCATCAAACAGGCCAGCCCCACCGTCCGCATGGAGCGCCTGGCGTGAGCATCGAGATCCACGGCCGCTGCGACGCGGCCTTCAGCGCCGTCCGCGACGCCTTCGTCGCCAATTTCGCCGAGGGGCTGGAGCTGGGCGCCCGCTTCGCCTTCGGCGTCGAGGGCGAGATGGTCGTCGATCTCTGGGCCGGCCACGCCGACCGCAAGGCGCAGGTCCCGTTCGACGACAAGACCCTGACCATGGTGTTCTCGACCACCAAGGCGGTGGCGGCCACGATGATCGCCCGCCTCGTCCAGGCCGGAAAGCTGCGCTACGACCAGCCGGTCGCCGAGCTCTGGCCGGAGTTCGCCGCCGAGGGAAAGGGCGCCATCACCGTCGAGCAGGTGCTGTCGCACCAGGCCGGCTTGCCGGGCTTCGTCGAGCAGATCGATCCGACCCTCTGGTACGACCCGCCGGTGATCGCCGCGATGCTGGCCGCCAAGGCCCCGATGTGGACGCCCGGCAGCGCCAGCGGCTACCACGCCCTGACCGTCGGCTATCTGGTCGGCGAGATCTATCGCCGCGCCGACGGCCGCAGCCTGGGGACCGCGCTGCGCGAGGACATCACTGGTCCGGCCAGTCTGGACCTGTGGATCGGCCTGCCGGAGGCCGAGCACGGCCGGGTCGCCGACCTGAAGCCGCCCGGCGCCCTGCCGCAGTTCGGCGAGGCCACCGACCCCAAGCGCGCCGCCTTCCTGTCGACCTGGGCCGGGCCCAGCGGCCGGCGCGGCAGCGAATGGCGCGAGATCGAGGTCCCCTCGGCCAACGGCCACGCCACGGCCGAGGCCCTGGCCCGCTTCTTCGGGGCCCTGGCGACCGACGGCAAGATCGGTGATGTCGAGCTGCTGTCGCCGGAGATGGTCATCGAGGCCGGCCGCGAACGCATCCGCGGCCAGGACCTGGTGCTGCCCTTCGAGATGAGCTGGGGCGCAGGCTTCATGCGCAACGAGCCCAACTTCTTCTACGGCCCGACGGCGACCACGATCGGCCACAGCGGCTGGGGCGGCAGCTGCGCCTTCGCCGACACCGAGCGGCGCGTGGCCGGCGCCTATGTGATGAACAAGCAGGACGTCCACCTGATCGGCGACCCGCGCTCGCGCCGCCTGATCGACGCGGCCTACGCGAGCCTCTGAGCCTCGGCGACGCCCGTCCGCAGCAGGCTGACAAGGCCGGCCGCCAGGGTGAGCAGCGCGCCGAGGCCGAACGCCAGGCCCGGCGCGGACCGCATCGAGGTCGCCTCCAGCAGTAGCGCGGTGATGATCGCACCGGCTGTCTGGCCGATCAGGCGGGCCGTGCCCTGCATGCCGCCGGCCGCGCCGCTGCGATCGGGCGGCGCGGACAGGAACAGGTTGCGGTTGTTGGCGGTCTGGAACAGCCCGAACCCGGCGCCGCAGAGGGCCAGTAGCGGGGCGAGCGACCCGGCCTCGCCCCGCGGCGACAGCAGCGCGGCGCCCGCCAGGCCGAGTGCGAGAAGCGCCCCGCCGACCGCGCAGAGCCTGGCCGTCGGCAGGCGGTCGGCCAAGCGACCGAGGGTCAGGGCGGTCGCCGCGACGCTGACCGGCCAGATCGTCAGGTAGAGCCCGGTTTCCAGCGGCGAGAGGCCGAGCCGGTGGAGATGGAACGGCAACGCCACCAGCGCCGCCATCTGCCCGGCGAAGCAGCAGATCGAGGCGATCACCGAGATGCGGAAGCCGGGCCGGCTCAACAGGTCGAGCGGGATCAGGGGGCCGGGCCTTCGACGCTCGCGGCGGATCAGGGCCACAAGCGCCAGCGCTGCCGCCACAACGAGCAGGCCGCCGACCATGGGTCTGACGGACACCAGCTCCACGCCCGCGATCAGGGCGGCGAAGACGGCGGCGTTGAGCAGGACGCTGACAAGGTCAACGGATGACCCCCGCCTCGCGGTCCGGGGCAGCGCGCGGGCGGCGACCAGCACGCCTACGCCGAGCGGAAGATTGAGCAGAAACAGCCACGACCAGTCGAACCAGCTCAGCAGCGCCGCGCCAATGGCCGGCCCGGCGGCCGAGCACAGGGCGACCGTGGTGGCGTTCCAGCCGATCGCGGCCCCCAGCCGATCGCTCGGGACGGTGAAGCGCAGCAGCGCGACGCCCAGCGCCATGATCGCGGCCGCGCCGAGCCCCTGGACAAATCGCGCCACGACCAGCCACGGGAGCGACGGAGCGAGGGCGCACAGCAGCGAAGCGGCGGTGAAGACGGCCACGCCGCCGGCGAACACCGCCCGATGGCCGTACCGCTCGCCCAGCGCCCCGCAGGGCAGCAGCGCCATCAGCAGCGCCGCCTGGTAGGCGGTGACGACCAGCACCGCGTCGCCGGGCGTCGTCCGCAGCGACCGGACCATCGTCGGCAACGCCACGTTCACGAGGCCCGCGTCCAGCACCGCCAGCGCCATCGCGCAGAGCACAGAGGCGACCGCGATCGCGGCTCGGCCCGGCGGCAGGTCGGCGTCCGCGCTCATCGTTGCGGCGCCGGCTTCCACTGCCCGTCGACGTCGACGTATCGCGTGACGCGATGGTCAGGCCGGACCTCCGCCTTCAGGTCACGCTCGGTGAACCGGAAGAGCAGCGCCGTGGGCGTCAGGCAGCGCGTGTCGTGGATGTCGCCGGGCAGGTAAGCGCGAACATCGCCGGCTCGCAGCACGGTCCGGTCCCGCTCGACCAGGCGCACGCTGTCCCGGCCGTCCTCGATCCGGGCGTAGGAGCCCATTTCGATCTCGCCCTCCTGGATGGCGTAGAGCGCCCAGCTGCGGCCGTGATCGTGAGGCGGGCGGTAGAGCCCGGCCTGCTCGGCATGGGCCAGCAGCAGGAACCCGAACTCGGGATCGCGGTGCAGTTCGGCGTTGGCCGTCCGGTCGCGGAGCAGCGCCGCCAGCCACGGCTCGGACGGCGCGGCGGCCAGCAGCGCCGCCGCCCGCATCCTGTAGTCCGCCACCAGGCCGCTGGTCAGCGGGCCCCAGGCCGCCCTGACATCGGCGATGAATGTGTCGAGCGAAGTGTTCTCCATGGTCGCACCTTTCCTTGCAGCTGAAGGGAAAGGTACGGGGTCGGCTGGAGTGGCGGAACACGCAGCAATTGCACTTTAATACTGCATGCTGCGCCATGTCATTCGCGGGCGATGGTGTTAGTCTTTCCCGATGACCCGACCGGACCTGAACCAGCTCGTCACGCTCGAGGCGCTGCTCGCCGAGGGCAGCGTCGTCGGCGCCGCCAGGCGGCTGCGGCTCAGCCCGTCGGCCATGAGCCGCGCGCTGGCCCGCCTGCGGGAGACCATGGGCGATCCGCTGCTGGTCCGGGCCGGACGGGGCCTGGTCCCGACGCCGCGGGCCCTGGCGTTGCGCGACCGGGTCCAGCCGCTGCTGCAGGAGGTGGACGCCGTTTTGCGTCCCGACGAGGGGCTGGACCTGGCGGGGCTGGTCCGCACCTTCACCCTGCGCACCAGCGACGGCTTCGTCGAAACCTTCGGCCCGGCCCTGCTGACGCGCCTCGCCGCCGAAGCGCCGGGCGTCCGGCTCCACTTCCTGCAGAAGCCCGACAAGGACAGCGCGCCCCTGCGCGACGGGCGGGTCGATCTGGAGACCGGCGTCGTCGAGGACACGCTCGGCCCCGAGGTGCGGACCCAGGCGCTGTTTCGCGACCGGCTGGTCGGCGTGGTCCGCGCCGGCCATCCGTTGGCGTCGGGCGAGGTCACCGCCGCGCGCTACCGGGCGGAGCGGCATATTGTGGTGTCGCGGGGCGACGCCGAGGCCGGCGCCGTGGACCAGCCCTTCCTGCCGGCGGCCCTGAAGCGACCGGCCACGACCGTGGTCGGCGGCTTCTCGGCGGCGCTGGCGCTGGCGCGGCTCTCCGACCTTGTGGCGACGGTTCCGGACCGGCACACCGCCGTTATGCGGACCGGGATGCACAGCTTCGCGCTGCCGGGGGCGGCGCCGGCGTTCACGGTATCGATGCTCTGGCATCCGCGGATGGAGGCTGATCCGGCGCATCGCTGGCTTAGGGGCTGTGTCCGCGAAGTCTGTTCGTCCCGCGAGGCGTGAGAACAGGGAGCACGGATCAGGGTTCACACCGCCGCCACCACCCGCCGATGCCTGACCCACACCCCGAACGCGAACACCGCCACGCCGACCCAGATGAAGCCGAACGCCAGCGCGCGCAAGGGGGTGAAAGCCTCGCCCGACCACACGCCGACGCCGAAGGCGAGTGTCGGGGCGATGAACTGCACGAAGCCCAGCCAGACCAGCGGCATCCGCCGGGCGGCCCATGAGAACAGGGCCAGCGGCGCGACAGTCAGCGGGCCGGCGGCGAGCAGCAGCAGGGTAGGCCAGGCGCCATCGCCCAGATGCCCCTGGCCGTTCGACTGCAGCAGGGCGACCCAGATCAGACCCGGCACGGCGAGGATGGCGGTCTCGACGAACAGCCCGGTCTGGGCGTCGGCCGTGACCTGTTTGCGGATCAGACCGTAGGCGCAGAAGGTCACCGCCAGGGCCAGGGACATGATCGGCGGATGACCGACGGCGATGGTCTGGGCCACGACGCCGGCGGCCGCGAGCGCGATAGCCGCGTAGCCGAAGCGATCGATCCGTTCACGGAAGAAGATGGCTCCGGCTGCCATGTTCATCAGCGGATTGATGTAGTAGCCGAGGCTGGCCTCCAGCGTCCGCCCGCTGTTCACGGCGATGACGTAGATCAGCCAGTTGGCCCCGATGAGCCCGGCCGAGAGCAGCAGCAGGCCCATCGTGCGCGGCTCGCGGACCACGCGGGAGAGTTCAGGCAGCTTGCGGGCGACGATGACCAGGGCGGCGGCCCACAGCACGGCCCAGACGGCGCGCTGGGCGGTGATCTCGACGGCCCCCACGCCCACGTCCCGCAAGGCGTACATCCACAGCGGCAGCAGGCCCCAGAGGCTGTAGCAGCCGATCCCGGCCAGCAGCGCGGCGCGGCTTTCGTCCTTCACGTCCGGCACGGGACATCACTCCAATAGCAAGGGGCCCGGAACTTGCGTCCCGGGCCCCTGATGTTCGACCCGCTTCTTGCGGGGGATCAGGTTACGCCGAGACCTTGCCGATCAGGCCGCGCTCATGGAGCAGCTGGGCGATCTGGACGGCATTGAGGGCCGCGCCCTTGCGCAGGTTGTCGGAGACCACCCACAGGCTGAGACCGTGCTCGAGGGTCTTGTCGACGCGGATGCGCGAGACGAACACCGGGAACTCGCCCTGGACGTCCTTGGGCGTGGCGTAGCCGCCGTCCTCGCGCTTGTCGATCACCACAACGCCGGGCGCTTCGCGCAGGATCTCGCGGGCCTCGTCGTCGTCGATGGCGCTCTCGAACTCGATGTTCACGCTCTCGCCGTGGCCGACGAAGACCGGGACGCGAACCGAGGTGGTCGAGACGCGGATGTTCGGATCGAGGATCTTGTGGGTCTCGTCCGCCATCTTGCGCTCTTCCTTGGTGTCGCCGCTGTCGTCGTCGAGGAAGACGTCGCACTGCGGGATCACGTTGAAGGCGATCTGCTTGTGGTAGACCTTGGGCGGCGGGGCGCCGAGGACGAAGACGCCCTTGGTCTGGTCCCACAGCTCGTCCATGGCCGCCTTGCCGGTGCCGGAGACGGACTGGTAGGTCGACACCACCACCCGCTTGATCCTGGCCACGTCATGCAGCGGCTTGAGCGCCACCAAGAGGCCCATGGTCGTGCAGTTGGGGTTGGCGATGATGTTCTTCTTGCGGAAGCCCTCGATCGCGTCGGGGTTCACTTCCGGGATGATCAGCGGCACGTCCGGGTCCATGCGCCAGGTCGAGCTGTTGTCGATGACGATGGCGCCGGCCTTGCCGATCTTCTCCGACCAGGCCTTGGACACCGTTCCGCCGGCGCTCATCAGCACAATGTCGACGGTCGAGAAGTCGAACTGCTCGATGTCCTCGCACTTGAGGATCTTCTCGCCGAAGGAGACTTCGACCCCGATGGATTTACGGCTGGCGATCGCGTGAATCTTGTCCACGGGGAAGTTCACTTCCTCGAGGATGTTGAACAGTTCACGGCCCACGTTGCCCGTGGCGCCGACCACGGCGACCCGGTAACCCATAGAGATATCTCCTGCATAAGGCGGACGGGACGGTTACGCCTGTCGCCCCCGCCATGCAAGGCAAGGAAACCTCGCACCGCCTTAAGGCCCCCTTTTCAGGCGGTGTTCGTCGGTCCTGCCGCCCCTAGGTTGGGCGTCCCCGACCAAGGAGACTCCCCATGGCCAAGCTGTTCCTGACCTACAGGCTCAAGCCCGGCGTCAGCGCTGCAACGTTCGAGAGCTGGATCCGCGAGCGCGACTATCCGGCCATGCGCGGCCTCACCCGGGTGTCGTCCTATGTGAACCACCGCGCAGAGCGGCTGCTGATGGGCGAGGGCGCGCCGTCGATGGACTACATCGAGGTGTTCGACATCCCTGACCTGGACGGCTTCGTCGCCCAGGACATGCCCGGCGGCGTGGTCCAGGCGATCATGGGCGAGTTCATGGGCCTGGTGGATAACCCGCAGTTCGTCGTGGCCAGCGAGGTGGTGTGACGGCCGGGGACATGTACTGAAGTGCATGTCCCCCGGTTCATTTCGCCGGGCGGTAGATGAAGTCGAAGCTCGGCCCCCAGGTCTTGCCGTCGTCGGTGGAGGCCTCGCCCAGCTGGCGCACCGCGCCCGCCGGCTCGCGGGTGTAGGTCATCCGCACCAGGGCGTCCTGGCCCGGACCGTTCACGCCCGCCCAGAAGCCGGTCAGGACCATGGCCTTGCCGTCCCAGCCGCCCTTGAAGTCGACCCGTTCGCCGCCGGACCCGACCCAGGTCTGGCGCCAGCCCTCGGCGGCCGGACCGCCGACATAGCTGCTCAGGCTGCCGCCATCATTGCCGCTGAGCGGCGCCCAGTTCTCGCGGATGGCGCAGCCGTTGTAGAGGCGCTCGATCAGGCTGTCGGCGACCTTCCTGTCCGGCTGGGCGGTCGGGTAGACGTCCCATCGGCCGATCCAGAAGTCGAAGGCGCGATGCTCGGCCGAGGCGCAGGCCGGCGGCGGGGGCGTAGCGGGCAGCGTCTGGGCGAAGGCGGGGTCGGCGGCCAGCAGGGCGGCGGCCAGCGTCAGGCGTCGGATCATGAGGAGTCCTCCCGTCTTCACCCTACGCCGGGTCGCGACCAGAAACTGTCAGCAGCCCGGGCCGCCGAAACCGCACTACCGGCGGGGTAGTCGACGGGGCGGCGTTCGAGGTCATGATGGCCGCTACCCTGCCAGCCAGAGGACCCTGCCATGACCTTCGACATCGCCGCCCTTCCCTTCGCCAGGCTGATGGGGGTGGAGATCACCGCCGCCGACAAGGACCGCGTCGAGGGCCGGCTGCCGGTCCGCGACGACCTGTGCACGGCGGGCGGCATCCTGCACGGCGGGGCGATGATGGCCTTCGCCGACAGCCTGGGCGCGGTGGGCGCCTTCCTGAACCTGTCACCGGGAACCCGAACCACGACGCTGGAGAGCAAGACCAACTTCATCGGCGGGGCCAAGGCCGGGACCGTGGTCACCGCCGTCTCCACGCCCCTGCATGTGGGCCGCCGCTCCAGCGTCTGGCAGACCCGGCTGGAGGGCGAGGGCGGCAAGCTGGTGGCGCTGATCACCCAGACGCAGATGACCATCGAGGGGTGAGCGGAGGGCTCAGCCCCGCGCGTAGGACGCCAGTCTCGCCCGCGCCGCGTGGACCGGATTGCGGGAGGACTCGGCGGCGTGGGCGCCGTCGCCGTCACCGACGTTGAAGCGGCCGACCAGGCTGGCCAGCTCGCCGGCCTCGCCCTTCAGGCTGTGGGTGGCGGCGGTCGATTCCTCGACCATGGCGGCGTTCTGCTGGACCACCTGATCCATCTGGTTCACGGCGGCGTTGACCTCGTGCAGGCCGGTGGCCTGTTCCTGGGCCGAGGCGGCGATCTCGACGACCAGACGGTCGATGTCGGCGACCTGGGCGACGATTCGGCGCAACGCTTCGCCGGCCTGGCCGACGAGGTCGACCCCGACCTTCACCTGGTCGGTAGAGGTCGAGATCAGGCCCTTGATCTCCTTTGCCGCCTCGGCCGAGCGCTGGGCCAGGGCCCGCACTTCGGAGGCGACGACCGCGAAGCCCTTGCCGGCGTCGCCGGCCCTGGCCGCTTCAACGCCGGCGTTGAGGGCCAGCAGGTTGGTCTGGAAGGCGATCTCGTCGATCACGCCGATGATCTGGCTGATCTCGGTGGAGGAGCTTTCGATCTGGCCCATGGCCGAAACCGCGCGGTCGACGACCTGGCCCGACAGCTCCGCGCCCTTGCGGGCGTCGGCGACCAGGCCGGCCGCATCCTTGGCGCCCGAGGCCGTGCGGCGGACCGTGGCGGTGATCTCGTCGAGCGCGGCGGCGGTCTCTTCCAGGCTGGCGGCCTGCTGCTCGGTGCGGCGCGACAGGTCGTCGGAGGCCAGGGCGATCTCGTCGGAGCCATTGCGCACGCCGCTGGTCGAGCCGCTGATGGCGCGCAGGGTGTCCTGCAGGCGAGCGGCGGCGGCGTTGAAGTCTTCCTTCAGCTGGGCGGCCTTGGGGGCGACCGGCGCGGTGATGCGGTAGGTCAGGTCGCCGGCCGACAGGCGCGACAGGGCCTGGGCGACCTCGCCGATGGCGTGGGCGTCCTGGGCGGCCTCGTCGGCCTTCTCCCGCTCACGCTGGACCCGTTCCTGCTCGGCGACGCGGCGCTGATCGTCGGCCTCGCGTTCCAGCCTGATCTTCTCGATGGCGGCGTCCTTGAACACCTGGACGGCGGCGGCCATCTCGCCGATCTCGTCGCGACGGCCGGCGCCGGACACGACCACCGAGTGATCGCCGGCGGCGAGCTTGCGCATCACGCGGGTCATGGCGTTGACCGGCGTGGCGATGGCGCGGCTGAGCAGCATGGCCATGGCGACGGCGATGCCGATCGAGGCCAGTCCGCCGACGACGAGGGCGATCGTGGCCGTTGCCCGGGCGGCGTCGCGCTCGGCGCTGCTGCGCTCGGCGTGGTCGGTGGCCGCCTTGGCGATGGCGTTCCTGGGTTCGCGGATGGGCTTGAAGGACGGCTGGCCGGCCAGGGCGCGGGCCTCCTCGAGCGTGGCCGGGTCCTTGGCCAGGGCCAGGATCCGGTCGCCATTGGTCTCGCGCCAGGTCGCGACCGCCTTGCGCATATCCTGGACGCGCGCCTTCTGCTCGGGCAGCTGTGTGGTGGCCTCGAACTCGTCCAGACCCCTGGCGACCAGCCCCATGGTCTCGGCATAATCGTCGAGCTGGCTGGTCTGGACCGGATTGGCAACAAAGGCGCGCATCGAGTTCTGGCTGTCGGTCATGTTGAGCATGATCGTCTCGAGCGTGGTCAACAGCCGCAGGCTGCGCTGCGAGACGTCCGCCGCCTCGCCCATCTTCTGTACGCTGAAGAACAGCACGGACGAAGAGGCCGTCAGGACGATGATCATCGCCGCGAAGGCGACCATCAGCTTGGTCGTGATCCTGAGATTGTTCATGTCGCCTGCCTTGATCCGGGCGGCGACGCGACCAGAAGCGCCTACCGCAGACTCCGGTCTTCAGGCAGTTTGGTTAACCAACAGTCTCCGAGGGTTTCGGAATCGAGAAAAAACCGATGCTGAACAAGGCGTCATGGAACACTGTTCTCAAATCGGAAAATTGCTTCAAGCAAACCAGCGCGCCCGATATGCATTCATCGCCGTCGTCCCCAGCTGTTCGATCAGACGAAAATTGACGATAGCCCCGATTGGCGCGCCGACCACCGGCAACAGCTGCGCGAGCTTTGCCAGGTCGATGTAGTCCCGGTATTCCTGCTGGAAGCGCCGCCAGTCGAAATCGGCCGGCGTGGCAGGCTGGTCGTCGCCGGTCAGCCGTTCGTACACGTCCCGGCGATGGTCCGGGCTGGAGAAGGCCAGCTGGAAGATCGACAGGATGTAGAGGCGCTCGCGCCACGCCTGCCCGTCATGGCCGTAGAGGGCGGCGATCTCGAACAGCAGCTTGATCTTGATGGCGATCAGCGCCGGGAAGTCGGCCGCCGCCAGCAGGAAGCCGCCGGCCCCGGCCACCCCGCCCTCGACCGTCGCCACATTGCGGTAGCCGTCTATGGCCTTGCGGACCAGCGCCTCGCGCTGCGCCAGCGTCAGGCCGGCGCGGGGCGGCGGCGTGACGAAGTCGGACCCGACCAGAATGCCGCGGGTCATCTGTTCAATGACCTTGCTGACCGCCTGGTGGACCTTTTCCGGGATCAGATTGTTGATCCGCGTCTGCAGTCCCTTGGCCGCCGCCTGCAAAGCCGACGGCGGCTTCACCATCGCCTCGCGCCAGGCGGCGAGCTCGGCGCGGGCGGTTTGCTCATGCAGCTCGGAGGCGGTGGTCATCGGAGAGGTTATGCCTCAGGCGCGGCGCTATAGACAGGCGCCCGTCCTTCCGCACGGGGGTGGACGGGCGGTGGCCAAGCCATCGCCTCGCTGCTAGATCGCACAGCATCCGCAAGGAGAGACGCCCATGAACGCCCCCGTCCGCTTCGCCGATCCCGCCCTGCCGCGCCACGACTGGACGCGCGAGGAGGTCGAGGCGCTGTTTGACCTGCCGTTCATGGATCTGGTCTTCCAGGCCGCCCAGGTTCACCGGCGCTGGTTTGATCCGAGCGAGATCCAGCTGAGCCAGCTGCTGTCGATCAAGACCGGCGGCTGCGCCGAGAACTGCGGCTACTGCAGCCAGTCGGCGTCATTCAACACCGGCCTGAAGGCCGAGAAGCTGATGGACCTCGACACCGTCGTGGTCGCCGCCCGGGCCGCCAGGGCCGGCGGAGCGCAGCGCTTCTGCATGGGCGCCGCCTGGCGCGACCTGAAGGACCGCGACCTGCCCAGGGTCGCCGAGATGATCACCGAGGTTAAGGCCTTGGGTCTGGAGACCTGCGTCACCCTGGGCATGCTCAAGGCCGAGCAGGCCGTGGCCCTGAAGGACGCCGGTCTCGACTACTACAACCACAACCTCGACACCTCGCCGGAGTACTACGACAAGGTCGTCACCACCCGCACCTACGACGACCGGCTCGACACGCTGCGGCACGTTCGCGACGCCGGCATCTCGACCTGCTGCGGCGGCATTGTCGGCATGGGCGAGAGCCGCGCCGACCGCGCCAGCTTCCTGCACCAGCTGGCCACCCTGCCGGTTCATCCCGACAGCCTGCCGGTCAACGCCCTGGTTCCGGTCGGCGGTACGCCGCTGGGCGACATGATCAAGCGGGAGGGCGAGATCGATCCCATCGAGTTCGTCCGCACCGTCGCCGTCGCCCGGCTGGTCTGCCCCAAATCGATGGTCCGCCTGTCGGCCGGCCGCGACGACATGAGCCGCGAGACCCAGGCCCTCTGCTTCCTGGCCGGCGCCAACTCGATCTTCGTCGGCGGCAAGCTGCTGACCACCCCGCTGCCGGGCCAGGACGAGGACAGCCTGCTGATGAAGGACCTGGGCCTGCGGCCGTTCGGGGAAGCCTGCGCCTGATCTTGCAATTGTACGAATTTCTGTACATATTCCATCGGAAGGAGGCCTCCGATGGATGTGCTCAGCTATTCAGACACCCGCGCCAACCTGAAGGGCGTGATGGATCGGGTGGTGGAAGACCGCCAGCCGATCGTCATCACCCGGCAGAAGGCGGAAGCCGTGGTCATGGTCTCGTTGGCCGACTGGAACGCCATGGAAGAGACGCTTCATCTCCTCTCCAGCGCCAAGAACGCGGCGCGGCTTCGCGAGGCCATCGCTGAACTCGATGCCGGCAAGGGTGTTGAACGCGAACTCGTCGAGCCGTGAAGCTGGTCTTCGCCGAGCGGGCTTGGGAAGACTACCTCCACTGGCAGGCAAATGACCCGAACATCCTTGAGCGTCTGAATGGACTGATCAAGGAATGCAGGCGCACGCCGTTCAAGGGGACTGGCAAGCCAGAGCCCCTCAAAGGCGACCTCAAGGGTCTTTGGTCCCGGCGCATTACGCTGGAGGACAGGCTCGTCTATCGCGTCTCCGGTACGGGAAACGAGCAGCTTCTGGAAATCGTCCAATGCCGTCTACACTACTGACCAGGGGAGAGCTTATGAGCCGCGTCTTCGGGAAGGTCTGCCAGAACGGCTACGTCGTCCGCGACATCGAGGCGGCGATGACCCACTGGATCGAGGTCATGGGCGTCGGCCCCTGGTTCTACATCGAGGACGTGAAGACCGACTGGTTCACCCACCGCGGCCAGCCGTCGGATGTGAAGATGTCCATCGCGCTCGCCAACTCCGGCGACCTGCAGATCGAGCTGATCCAGCAGCGCAATGATGCGCCCTCAATGTACAAGGAGTTCCTCGACGCCGGCCTCGAGGGCCTGCAGCACATGAGCTATTGGACGACCGACTATCAGGGCCTCTACGACAAGGCCCTGTCGCTCGGCTACCGCGTCGGCCACGAGGGCCAGATCGGCGGCGAGCAGGGCCGGTTCGCCTACTTCGACACCCAGGCGCACCCGGGCACGGTGATCGAGATCTCCGACATCAGCGGGACGAAGGGGCGGACCTTCGCGCATATCCGCCGCGCGGCGGAGGGCTGGGACGGGTCGGAGCCGATCAGGTTCTTCCGGTAGGGGCCGCTTAGGCGCTCTGCGTCCTTCGCGACGCGGCTCTGCCGCTCCTCAGGATGACGAATGGGAGAGGGCTGCAAAATCTCGTCTTCCAACTGAGCTCGTCATGGTGAGGAGCGAGCTCTCGGGCGAGCGTCGCGAACCACGCAATGCCCCTACCGCTCCTCGTCGAACCGGTTGGTCACCAGCGCGCACAGGGCTTCCAGCGCCGCCTCGGCCTCTTCGCCCTCGGCGACGATCTCGATGGTCGAGCCGATGCCGGCGGCCAGCATCATCAGGCCCATGATCGAGCGGGCGTCGACGGTGGAGCCGTCGCGGCTGACCTGGACCTCGGCGTCGAAGCTCGCCGCCAGCTTGACGAACTTGGCCGAGGCGCGGGCGTGCAGCCCCCGCTCATTGATGATCTCGACCGTGCGCTTCAGGCTCATTTCTCGCCGGCCAGCACGTAGGAGGCGACGGAGATGTACTTGCGGCCGGCTTCCTGGGCGTGGTGCACGCACTCTTCCAGGCTCATGCGGGTGCGCAGGGACGCCAGCTTGATCAGCATGGGCAGGTTCAGGCCGGCGATGACCTCGGCCCGGGTCTGTTCCATGACGCTGATGGCAAGGTTGCTGGGCGTGCCGCCGAACATGTCGGTGAGCAGGATGACGCCCGCGCCGGTATCCACGGCGGCGCACGCCTTCAGGATGTCCCTGCGGCGCTTTTCCATGTCGTCGTCGGGGCCGATGCAGATGGCCTGCACCGCGTCCTGCGGCCCGACCACATGCTCCATGGCGAAGATGAACTCTTCCGCCAGCCGACCGTGTGTAACGATCACGAGCCCAATCATCAGAGGGCCCAACGCCTTGTCATGATCAAACCGGGTATCCCCTGCCCGTCAGCCTCGCGGCGGGAGGAGGCCGCGAAGGGGCTAGATACGCCCGTTAATGTCCGTGTCCAAGATGCTCTATGAGGCGACGTAACTTCGCAGGGGCCGCGCGGTCAAAAGGCCACAGGGAACGGATGGGGACCGGGCCGGCGGGCAGGTCCAGGGTCTCGCCCGCCGGCATCCGCTCCACCGCCTCGGGCGAGCCCTCGCAGCGCACCGCCAGCACAATGGGACAGAAGGGCAGGGCCGCCACCGGCAACACCCCTGCCCCCCGGGACTCCATAAGGGCGTGGAGCGCGTCCGGCGCGCGGCCGAAGGTGCGACCGCCGGAGGTCCAGACCAGCACCCGGTCATCGGCGACCAACCGGAAACCCTCGTCCATCGCCCGCAGCGCCAGATCGCTTTTGCCTGACCCGGAGGGCCCCTCGATCAGGACGCCGCGCCACTCGCGGCCGATGCGCAGCGCGATCAGCCCCGCGTGGCGGATCACGACCGCCGCTCGGGCAGGACGACGACGAACCTGGCGCCGGCGATCGTTTCACCGGAACTGGCGGAACTGGCCGAGTCCGGAGATTTATCTCGCGGATTCTCGCCCGATTTTTCGCCGGATCTCGCGCGATTCTCCGCATGGATTTCGCCGCCGTGCGCCTGGACGATCTGGCGGGCGATGGAGAGGCCGAGGCCTGAGTTGCCGCCGAACGCCGCGCCCTTGGGCCTCGAGGTATAGAACCGCTCGAATACGGTCTCGAGGTTGTCCTGCGGGATACCGGGGCCGTCATCCTCGACCAGCACCCGGGCCTGGCCGCGGTCATGGGTCAGGGCCACGCGCACCTCGCCGCCGGCCGGGCTGAACGAGCGCGCGTTGTCGATCAGGTTGCGGAACACCTGGCCCAGCGGACCCTCGCGACCCGAGACCGCGATCGTCTCGCCGGCCGGAACCGACAGAACCACGGTGGCCTCGCCGGGCCGGAGAGAGGCGTCATAGACCTGCACGATGTCGGTCAGCAGGCGGCCCAGGTCGATGACCCTCGGCGAGTCCCGCGACAGTTCGGCGTCCAGCCGCGAGGCGTTGGAGATGTCGGTGACCAGCCGGTCGAGCCGACCGACGTCCTGCTTCAGGATGCCCATCAACCGATCGCGCGCCTTGGCGTCCTTGACCAGATCGAGGGTCTCGATGGCCGAACGGATCGAGGTCAGGGGGTTGCGGATCTCGTGCGCCACATCGGCGGCGAAGCGCTCCATGGCGTCCATCCGTTCCGACAGGGTATCGGTCATGTCCTCCAGCGACCGGCTGAGGTCGCCGATCTCGTCGTCGCGACGGGACAGGTCAGGCAGGGAAATCGACCGCGCCCGCGCCGCCTTCACCCGGTCCGCCGCTCGCGCCAGACGCAGCACGGGCCGGGCGACCAGCACGGTCAGCAGCACCGAGGACAGCAGGGTCACGCCCACGGCGATCAGGATGAAGGGAATCAGGTTGGCGCGTTCGCGGGCGATGATTTCGTTCACATCGCCGGCCTCGAGGGTCAGCACCCCGACCACGGCCCGCACCCGCCGGATCGGCAGGGAGACGGAGATGACCTGTTCGCCGCTGTCGGTAATGCGGCGTCCCTTGACGATCTCGCCCGTCCTGGCCAGGGCCAGTTCCGCTTGCAGCGCCTTCGCCGCCCGCTGTTCGGTGGGGCTGGGACCGGCCTCGCGCGGCGTCTGGTCGGGCTTTCGCACCGGCGGCAGGGGCTTCCACTCGACCCGGTCGGCGACGACGTAGGAGTCGGTGATCTTGCGGCCCTCGCGGTCGAACAGCCGCACCCGGGCGTCGCGCGGCAGGTGCAGGAGCTGGAGCAGCTGGGCCGCTCGCTCGGGCTGCAGCGCCGGCTCGGGCTCGCCCACGGTGGCGGCGTCGTCGATGATGCGGGCGATCCATTCGCCCTGGGCGATCAGGCTGTCGATGCGGGCGTTGACCAGCCCGCGCCGCATCTCGTTCAGCGTCAGGGCCCCGCCGATCAGGATCGCCAGGCTGAGCAGATTGAGCGCGATGATCAGCCGGCCGAGGCGCGAGCCCTTCGGCCAGAAGCGCCGCTTGCCCGACCCGCCGGGATCAGGACTCGCGATAGCGGTATCCGACGCCATACAGGGTCTCGATCGCGTCGAAGCTGGGATCCACCTGGCGGAACTTCTTGCGCATCCGCTTGATATGGCTGTCGATCGTGCGGTCGTCGACATAGACCTGATCGTCGTAGGCGGCGTCCATGAGGTTGTCGCGGCTCTTCACGAAGCCGGGTCGCTGGGCCAGCGACTGCAGCAGCAGGAACTCGGTGACCGTCAGGCGAACGGGCTTGCCGTCCCACAGACTGTCGTGGCGCTCGGGGTCGAGAGTCAGCTTGCCGCGCCGCATGGCCTTGGCGCCCGGGTCGACCGGAGCCGCCGGCGCGCCGCTGTCGTCCGGCACGTCCGCCCGCCGCAGCACGGCCTTGACCCGCTCCAGCAGCAGCCGCTGGCTGAACGGCTTGTGCATGTAGTCGTCGGCGCCGAGGTTGAAGCCGAGGATCTCGTCGATCTCCTCGTCCTTCGAGGTCAGCATGATCACCGGCATGTTCGACGTCTGCCGCAGACGACGCAGCAGCTCCATGCCGTCCATGCGGGGCATCTTGACGTCCAGTATCGCCAGGTCCGGCGGATTGGCCGTCAGCGACTCCAGCCCGGCCACGCCGTCATGGCAGGCGGTCACGACATGGCCATGGCTTTCAAGCGCCAGCGAAACCGAAGCAACGATGTTCTCGTCGTCGTCCACCAGGGTGATCTTGGCCATGGGTATCCTTCTGAATGACGGGCCGCTGTGGCGATCCTTACCTGAGGCGGCGTCCTGTTGCAGGGAATTCCGCTGACAGCGTGGCGTCAATGGGGCGGAGGCATCGTAAACGCGGCCTTAGGGTGTTCCCCGGCATAACAGCGTCATGCGGGGAAAGGTCCACTACGAACTGTTCGTGCGTCGCCAGCCCGGGTCCGGATGGACCCTGGACATGGCGACCGAGGACCGTGCGCGGGCACTGGAGTCCGCCGAGGAGCTGCTGGCCGAGGGCCGCGTCGCCGCCGTCCGGGTCAGCAAGGAAGTCCTCGATGAGGAGACCCGCGAGTTCACCTCCGTCACCATCCTGAACAAGGGTGCGCCCGAACGGGCCAGGCAGAAGAAGGCGCCCGAGGACAACACCCCGCTCTGCGTCAGCCCGGCCGACCTCTACACCTGCCATGCCCGCGAGCGGATCGGCCGGCTGCTGGACAACTGGCTGGCCCGGCAACACGCGACGCCGTTCGAGCTGCTGCACCGTCCGGACCTGGTCCAGAAGCTGGAAGCGTCCGGCGTCGAGTTGCAGCACGCCATCCAGAAGGTCGCCATTCCCGAGGCCCAGGCCCGGGGGATCAGCGTCCATGAAATCATTCGCTCGTTCCAGAAGCTGGCCGAGCGAGCCATCGAGCGCATTCTGAAGGACCAGAAGCGCGGTCAGCTGCCCAACCTGGACAAGGAAGGCTTCGCCGCGGCCGCCGAGCGGCTGGTGAGCGAACCCGAGCGCGCATATCTGCTCGGCGCCGGCGTGGCCGCCTCCATCGCGCCGGCCAAGGGCTGGGCCGAGAAGGTCAGCCTGCTGCTCGACCTCGCCGACGCCGCGCCGGTCAACCCGCAGGCCCGCGATCATGCCCTTCAGGTGCTCGAAAAGCCGCTGACCGAAATTCTGGGCTCTCGCGCCGGTCTGGCCGAACTGCTTGGCGCTGATCTCGACCTGGGCTCACAGCTCGCCGCCATGACCCGGCTGGCCGGCGCCGACGCCGTCGAGGCGCTGATTTCAATCGAGCCGTCGGTCGCCCGCGTCATGCCGCCACTGGAAGGTCCGGCCGCGCGCCTCGCCAACTGGCTGGGCGGCCCGCATTTCGAATCCTGCCGCGCCGCCATCGCCCAGCGGGTGTTGCGCGAACTGACCGGCCCGCGTCGTCTCAAGCCGAACCAGGCCGTCGAGGAGATCGACCTCCTCCGCGGCTTGGCCATGGCCCTGACCGCCGCTGGCGGGCGGGTGCTGTCGATCGAGGATATTCACGGCGCCTTCACCGCCCGGTCGAAGGCCATGGTCACAGGCGACTTCGTCGACGCTCTGCTGGGCAAGGACAAGGGGGCGCGGGAGGAGATCGAGCTGCTGATCCGCCTGGCCGAGAATGTCACAGGCGGGGCCAACAAGCGCCAGGCCGCCCGCTGGCTGAACGCCAATGTGTCGGCATTGCGGTTCGAGAAGGAAATGCGCTTCGGGCCCGATTCCCCGGCCCAGAAGCTGGCGACGCTCGCGGCCATCCAGAAGTCGATCCAGCGCGCCGGGCTGGTCGTCGAAGAAGCCGGCCCGATCCTCGCCAAGGTCGGCGAGGTCGGCGGCCTTATCGAGGCTGATTCGAAGCTCGTGGCGACGGTGGCCCGGGCGCCCGCGCCAGCCGTGCATCGCCTGAACCTGCTGCTGAAACTGGCGATCGGCGAAGCCGGCCCGACCGGACCGGTCAGCGAGCGCGCCCGCGCCGAGGCCGCCAGGCTGATGCGGGCGCCCGAGACGCGGGAGGAGCTGGTGAAGTCGCCGGACGCTCTCGACAAGGTGCGGGGCCTGGCACAAGCCTGCGGGCTGGCCGCCTAGAGTCGCAGCACCTCGCGCAGCGCCGTCACGACCCTGTCGACATCACCGTCATCCATGGCCGGGAACAGCGGCAGACTAAGGCAACGGGCGTACCAGGCCTCAGCGCCAGCCAGGGACAGCGGACCATTGCGGGTCTGCCAGTAGGGCTGGGTGTGAACCGGGATGTAGTGGACCTGCGAGCCGATCCCGCGGGCCGCGAGCCGCTCCATCACCGCGCGCCGCGTGACGCCGGCCGCCTCGAAGTCGATCAGGGCGCTCAACAGGTGCAGCACCGGGTCCGACCAGGGCATCGGCGGCGGCAGGGTGACCAACGGCGCGAGTGGGGCCAGCGCCTCGCTGTAAAGGGCGGCCAGCCGCCGCCGCCGCTCCGCGAACCGCGGCAGCTTGCCCAGCTGCGAGATGCCCAGCGCGCAGGCGATGTCCGGCAGGCGGTAGTTGAAGCCCGGCTGGACCATCTCGTAGACCCAGGGGTCGGCGCCTTCGGGCCGCGACATGCCGTGGCTGCGGAAGCGTCGCAGGCGCTCGGCCAGCGCCGCGTCGTTGGTGGCCAGCATGCCGCCCTCGCCGGTTGCGATGGTCTTCACCGGGTGGAAGGAGAAGCTGGCCATGACGCCGTAGCGGCCGTCGCCCACCGCGCCGGTGTCGTCATCGAACCGATAGCGACCGCCCAGCGCATGGGGCGCATCCTCGACCAGCACCGCGCCGGCGCCGTCGGCCAGGGCTTTCAACGCCGGCAGGTCGCAGATCTCGCCGCGCAGGTGAACCGGCAGCACCGCCCGCACCCGCCGTCCCGCCGCGCGCTCCAGCGCCTCGGCCAGGGTCTCCGCCGTCATCAGCCCGGTGTCCGGGTCGACATCGGCGAACACCACGTCGGCCCCGACGTAGGCGGCGCAGCTGGCCGTCGCCAGGAAGGTGATCGACGGGACAATGCAGACGTCGCCCGGCCCGATGTCGAGCGCCATCATGGCCAGATGCAGGGTCGCGGTGCCGTTGCTGCAGGCGACCGCATGGGAGGCGCCGACGGTGTCGGCGAACAGCCCCTCGAAGGCCGCGACCGTCGGGCCGGTGGTCAGGTAGTCGGCGCGCAGGGCCCGCGCCACGGCCTCGACGTCGTCGTCCTCGATGGTCTGCCGGCCGTAGGGGAGGAACCCCTCGCTCACACGCCGGTCTCCTCGAGCATCGCGGTCAGGCGGTCGGCGGTCAGCCAGTCGCTGTTGTTGTCGCTCGAATAGGCGAAGCTCTCGTCGACCGGCGCGGCGCCGTCCTCCGCGCCGAACGGCTTGCGCGTGTACTCGACAAAGGCCGGCTCGATCACATAGCGATCGGACAGCTCCATCGTCTGCCGGGCGTCGTCGGCGCCGACCATGATTTCGTGCAGCTTTTCGCCCGGACGGATGCCCACAACGCGGATGCCGGCGCCGGGGGCCATGGCCTCGACCAGGTCCGGCATGGACATCGACGGGATCTTGGGCACGAAGATCTCGCCACCGCGCATGATCTCCAGCGACGACAGCACGAACTCCACGCCCTCATTCAAGGTGATCCAGAAGCGGGTCATCCGGGTGTCGGTGATCGGCAGCTCGGTGGCGCCCTGGGCCAGCAGCCGGCGGAACAGCGGCACGACGCTGCCGCGCGAGCCGACGACATTGCCGTAGCGCACGACCGAGAACTTGGTGCCGATGTCGCCCGACAGGTTGTTGGCCGCCACGAAGGTCTTGTCCGAAGCCAGCTTGGTCGCGCCGTACAGGTTGACCGGATTACAGGCCTTGTCGGTCGACAGGGCCACCACCTGCTGAACGCGGTTGGTCAGGCTGGCCCAGACGACATTCTCGGCCCCGATAATGTTGGTCTGGATGCACTCGGACGGATTGTATTCGGCCGCCGGAACCTGCTTGAGGGCGGCGGCGTGGATGACGATGTCGACCCCGCGCAGGGCCAGGGTCAGCCGGGCGCGGTCGCGGACGTCGCCGAGGAAGAAGCGCATGCGGGACATCTGTTCGGCGTCGAAACGCTCGCGCAGCTCCTGCTGCATCTCGCTCTGCTTCAGCTCGTCGCGCGAATAGACGATCACCTTGCGAAGGGCGTAGCGGGTCAGCACGGTCTCGATGAAGCGGCGGCCGAACGAGCCGGTGCCGCCGGTGATCAGGATCACCTTGCCGTCGAGGTCGAGGTTCCCGGGCGCGAAACGGCCCATGCGGACTCCTTGCGTTGATCGCGCATGATTCTCTGTTGAGTCGGGCCGCCGGTCACGCCTCGCCGCGTCGCAGGGCGGTGTCGCGGTAAACGGAGCGTCAACCCGGCCCGGCGCATGAAGGGCGCATGGATCGTCGTCTCGCCCTCGCCGCCCTGCTCAGCCTGGCTCCCGCCGTCGCCTCGGCCGCCGGCGGCGAGAAGAAGAAGGGCGGCGGCGTCACCTTCGTCCAGATCAAGGCCGTGTCCGCCACCATCATGCGCCGCGACGGCAGCCGTGGCGTGATCACGGTCGAATGCGGCGTCGATGTCGCCAACGAGGCGCTGCGGGCCAAGGCCAACACGGTCCACCCCCGCCTGCGCGACGCCTACGCCGGCATCCTGCAGGGCTATGCCGGGGGGCTCCCCCAGGCGACCGTGCCGGACGCCGACTACCTGGCCGGCGAGATGCAGGAGGCGACTGATCGCGTCCTCGGCAAGGCCGGCGGCCGGTTCCTGGTCGGGACGATCCTGATCAACTGAAGGCGCCGCCTCACATCGCGCTGATGCCACCGTCCAGCTTCAGCTCGGCGCCGGTCATGAACTTGCTCTCGTCACTGGCCAGGTAGAGCACGGCGTTGGCGATATCGAGCGTCTCGCCGATGTGGCCCAGCGGGATCTGGCGGCCCAGCTTGGCCTCGGCCTCGTCCTTGCCGAACATCTGCCGGATCGGGTCCAGGATCGGGGTGTCGATGAAGGTCGGGTGGATCGAGTTTGAGCGGATGTCCCACTTCTGCTTGGCGCAGTAGAGGGCGATGTTCTTGCTCAACAGCCAGACGGCGGCCTTCGACGCGTTGTAGGCAGGGCCGCTGTGGTTGGCGATCAGACCGGCGATCGAGCTGACGTTGATGATCGAGCCTGGCTGGTTGTGGCGCATGTATTTCAGCGCGTGCTTGCCGCCCAGGAAGACGGAGTCGACGTTCACCGCCATCACCGTCCGGAAGTCCTCCAGGCTGCACTGGTCCAGGTTGCCGCCCTTGCTGATGCCGGCGTTGTTGACCAGCACCGAGATGCCGCCCATCGCCGCATCGGCTTCCTCAAGCGCGAAGATCCACTGGTCTTCCTTCGTCACGTCCAGCGGGAAGGCGAAGGCTGTCCCCTCGCCGTGGGCGGCGTTGATCTCGGCCGCCACGGCCCTGGCGCCGTCGAGGTTGATATCCGCCAGGCTGACCTTCGCGCCCTCCTCCGCGAGCCGCCGGGCCATGGCCGCGCCCAGTCCCTGGGCGGCGCCGGTGATGAAGGCCTTCTTGCCGGCCACCCGGCCCGTGCTGCTGGTCATGCGCGTTTCTCCCTATTCGAAGATCAGGTCGGTCGCGGCCGACAGCTCGGCCAGGGCCTGGTCGACGCCGCCGACCTTGATCGCCCGCATGCCCAGCTGTGCAGCCGGCTTGCAGTTGATGCCCAGGTCGTCGAGGTAGACGCAGTCGGCCGGATCGACCGACAACTGCTCGCACATCATCTGGTAGATGCGCGGGTCCGGTTTGCGGACGCCGGCCTTCGAGCTCTCGATCACCGCGTCGAACAGCGCCATGACCTCCGCCACCTGCCTGGCCTTGTCGCTGGTCCCGGCCATACCGGCGCCGTGACCGGTCTGGACGTTGTTGGTGATGCAGCCGACCTTGAAGTGCTGCTTGCACTGCTCCAGCGCCGCCACCATCCGGGGCCGCACGTCGCCCGAAAGGCGCGGCAGGATATCGGCGCCCCGCACCGCATGACCCAGCGCCGTCGCCTCTTCGAGGAACTTCACGTCGAAGGTCGCGGCGTCGATCTCGTTGCGCTCGAACAGGGCCCAGGCGTTGTCGAGCGGGTTGGTGGCGTTGATGCCCCGGATGAAGTCGCGCGGCAGGCCGATCTCGGCCTCGTAGCGGTTGAACGCCTCGAAGGGCGAGGAGGTGATCACCCCGCCGAAATCCCAGATTACCGCCGCTACCGCCACTGATCGTTCCCCTTGTTTTCGGCGCGGACGCTAGACAGCGCGGGTGGGTGGTGCAACCCGTCACCGCATGATCCCGCGTCCAATCCGCATTGCTGTCTTCCTCGCCGCCTGCGCGACCATCGTCTGGCTTTCGGTGACGCCGACCACCGCCCTTCCCGGGGTGAACATGTGGGACAAGCTGGAGCATGCCGGCGCCTACTTCGGCCTGGCTTTGCTGGGCGCCTGGGCGTTCCGGGCAGGGTCCTGGCGGCTGGCGGGCGGCCTGTTCGCGCTCGGCGTCGGACTGGAGATCGCCCAGGCGACGATGGGCTGGGGTCGTCAGGGCGATGTGCTGGACGCCCTTGCCAACAGCGCCGGGATCGCGATGGGCCTCGGCCTGGCGCGCCTGGTTGGGGAACGGCTCATGGTTAAGTCTCCCGCCCGGGGTGAATGAGTCCAGGGGCGGCCCTGGCAGGCGGTATCGTCGGGCCTTAACCGGCGTCCCTCGAGGCTTCCATGCTGATCCGCCTGCCGTTGTCGCTGTTCGTGGCGACCCTCGTGATGGCCTGCACCCCGCAGGGCAAGCCGGCCGCCGTGGCCGACAAGGCCCCTGTCGCCGAGGCGGCTTCGGCGTCCGACAAGGCCGCGATCTGCCGCGCCAGATGCATGGCGGCCGACGTGGCGCCCGAGCCCGTGGCGAAGCCCGCGGCCAAACCCGTCCGGCCGCGCGTTCACCGCGTCTCTGACCGCCCCCGCGCGATCAAGGGAACCGGCCGCGTCGCCCGCGGCGATTACGTCTCCGAGGGCCCGAGGGGCGGCGTCTATGGCGGAGCCTATGGCGTCCGCTACGCCGGATCGTCCGTGTCGGTGACCGAGACCAGCTCGTCCAGCGTCGGCTACCGCTACAGCGAGTCCGGGGAACGCCGGGGCTTGCGCGGCGGGACCTATGCCTCCGGATCGAGCGGCGACTACGCCTATGGCGCGTCCGGCGGCGGCTACGCCTCGGGCGGTTCGGGCCGCGAAAGCCGCTATGGCCCGCCGCCGGCCACCGTTGGCGCTCCGCTCCATCGCCCGCACGGCCCGAGCGGCCAGATGGCCGGCATCACCCGTGACGGCGCCCTGACCTGGCCGGGCAAGGTCGCCTACTAGCCCGATCCCGCCGCGCTGGCGCGCGCCTTGCCGACCTTCCTTCTCACTGAACCGAAACGGCACAAGGGAGAAGGCCATGCGTTCGCCAAACGGTCCGCTGTTCAAGCGCTACGAGGTCCTCGCGATCATCGCGTTCGTGACCGCCGCCGCCTGCCTGGCGGCGCTGAAGGTGGCCTACTAGCCGCCGCCCCCGGGGAACCAGACCCCGCGGCCGGCGCTTGATCCTGCTGGGGTGGGGCCCGGAGGTCTCCCAGCTTGCCTGTACGCCTGCCTGATCTGCCGGAGCTGTTGCGACGCGGAGCCGCCGCCCGCGACGCCATCCCGCCGCGCGCCCGGCTGGGGCTGGCCGGGCTCTCGACGCTTGTCCTGGCGACCGTCATCCTCCTGCTCGTGTTCGACTGGAACTGGCTGCGCGGCCCGCTCGCGGGCGCGGCCTCGGCCCGGCTCGGACGTCCGGTCGCCATCGAGGGGAACCTGAACGTCCACCCCTGGTCGCTCCGCCCCCGCGCCGAGATCCATGGCCTGCGCATCGGCCAGCCCGCCTGGGCCGAGGGCGACATGGCCCGCGTCGAGCGGCTGGCCGTCCAGGTTGAACTGCCGCCGCTGCTGCTCGGTCGCGTGGTGATGCCCTATGTGGAGATTCGCAAGCCGGACGTGTCCCTGCTCAGGCTCGCGGATGGTCGCGCAAACTGGTCGTTCGGCGGCGGCAAGGGCGGCGCGAGGCTGCCCGCCATTCGTCGGTTCATCATCGACGAGGGTCGGCTGAAGCTGGACGACCGGCGGCGCAAATCCACCTTCGAAGGCACGGTCTACACCGACGAGCGCACCGTTGGTCCGCGCCGGGGCGTCTTCGCGCTGCGCGGGGAGGGCCGGCTGAACGGCGAGGCCTTCAGGGCCGAGGTCACCGGCGCGCCGTTGTTGAACGTCTCGCCCGCGCGCCCCTATCCCTTTGACGCCGACGTCCGCGCCGGCGCCACCCGTATCCTCGCCAAGGGCAGCATAACCCGGCCGTTTGACCTTGGCCGCTTCGACACCAGCCTGACGGTCACCGGCGCCGACCTGAACAACCTCTATGGCCTGACCGGTCTGACCCTGCCCAATACGCCCCCCTACCGGGTGTCCGGCCAACTGCGCCGCGAACGGACCCGGTGGATCTTCGGCAAGGTCAACGGCCGTATCGGCGACAGTGATATCGCCGGCGACCTGAGCGTCGATACCCGCGGGGAGAGGCCGTATCTCGAAGCCGACCTTCGCTCGCGCCGGCTGGACTTCGACGATCTCGCCTCGATCTTCGGCGGCGCGCCGTCCCGGGCGCGGGGCGAAGCCGTGTCCGCCGACCAGAAGGCTGTCGGCGCCAGGCTGGCGGCCCAGCGCCGGATCTTTCCCGACGCCACCCTCCAGGTCGACCGCATCCGGGCGATGGACGCGAAGGTCAAGTACCGCGCCGAGGCCGTCAACGCGCCGCGCCTGCCGCTCCGCAAGGTCGCGCTCGACCTGGCGCTGAAGGACGGCGTGCTGACGGGCGACCCCGTGTCCGTCACCTTCTCAAGGGGAACGCTCGCCGGGACGGCCCGCCTGGACGCCAGCGGCGCGCGGCCACGCACCGATGTCGACCTGCGGCTGACCGGCGCCCGTCTTGAGGACTGGATCACCACGCGCTTCGCCGGCGAGCCTGTGATCGAGGGGCAGATGGCGGCCCGGGCCAAACTGACCGGCTACGGGAACTCGGTCCGCGCGGCCGCCGGCAGCGCCACCGGGTCGCTGACCGTGGTCGCGCCCTCCGGCGAACTGCGGCAGGCCTTCGCCGAACTGCTGGGCGTCAACATCTCCAAGGGTCTGCTGCTGCTGCTGTCGGAGAGCCCCAACCGCAGCAAGGTCCGATGCGCCGTGGCGGACTTCAAGGTCACCGACGGCGTGGCGCGCGCCAACCGCATCATCGTCGATACCGACGTGGTGCTGGTGAAGGGCGAGGGGACCGTCAACCTGCGCACCGAACGGCTGGACCTCAGGTTCGAGGGCGAATCCAAGAAGCCGCGCCTGCTGCGCCTGTTCATGCCCATCACTGTCAACGGTCCGCTGACCAAACCCGGCATCGATCTCGATACCAGCAACGCCCTGGCGCAGGGCGGGATCGGCGCGGCGCTGGCTGCTCTGGTGAACCCGCTCGCCGCCATTCTACCGTTTGTGGAGCCTGGTCTGGCGGAGGACGCCAACTGCGCCGGGCTGATTGCCGAGGGAAAGCGCAAGGGCGCCCCGGTGAAGGCGACGCGATGACGGATCAAACCCGGGGGCAGCGGCGTTAGTCGGCGGAAGAGGAGCTTTCTATGACCACCGACGCCACGCCCTACACCTTCCCTGACAATCGCCGCGGCACGGTCGCCGGCGTCTTCGACGCGGCCCGCGCGCTGCTCGGCTCGACCCGGGAACCGCCGGCGGCGCGGCAGCTTCACCAGCAGGAACTGGCCGCCAACGCCAAGGCGCTGGCCGGCAACGTCGCCAGCCAGGTGAAGGCCAGGCCGATCCCGCCGGTCCTGATCGCGGCCGGCATCGGCCTGGTCTTTCTGTTCAGCAAACGGGCCCGCGGCGCGGCGCTGACCGCCGGGACCTTCGCGCTCGACCAGTACCGCAAGCGCTAGGCCTTGCGGCTCCAGCTGCCGCGAAGCTGGCGGGACGCGCTTGAGCTGGCGTCGCGCCTTGGCTACGCCGCGCGAGGCGTCGTCTACCTGACCGTCGGCGTGATCGCGGTGCTGGCGGCGGCGGACCTGACGCCGCGACCGGCCGGGACCGGCGATGTGTTCGAGGTGTGGGCCAGGTGGCCGCTCGGGCTGTTCCTGATATCGGCCCTGGCGGCCTGTCTAATCGCCTTCTCCGGCTGGCGCGTGCTGCAGGCGGTCTTCGACGCCGACCATCACGGGACAACGCCGAAGGCCTGGGCGATCCGCGCCGGCCAGGCGATAAGCGGACTCGTCTACGGAGCGCTCGCGCTCTCGGCGCTCGAGATCCTGGACGGTCTGGAAGACATCGGCGAGGCAGATGAGTCCGACTCCGCTCGAACGGCGGCTGCCGGGATCCTCGCCTGGCCGCATGGCGACTGGCTCGTCATCGGCGCAGGGCTGGTGCTGCTGGCCGTCGGCGTCGGCAACCTGGCGCAGGGCGCGCTGCAGGATTTCGGCAAACGGCTCCGCTGCGGCCCGGACGTTTGCCGCTGGGTCGTCCCGCTCGGACGGGCGGGCTACATCGGGCGCGGGCTGGCGACGCTTCCGCCGGGGATATTCCTCCTGCGCGCCGGCTGGGAGGTTCGCGCCTCCGAGGTGCGCACCTGGGCCGATGCCCTGCAGACGGTAGAGGGCCGGCCTTTTGGTTCGGTCATCCTGGCGGGGCTGGCGTTGGGCCTCGTCGCATTTGGCCTGTTCGGCGTCGTGGAGGCCGTCTTCCGGCGTATCGACGCGCCGCGCGACCTGTCGCCGACCTGACCTCTACTCCGGCAGAAGCTCGGCCAGGGCGTTCCAGTCCGGATCCTCGAAGGCGTCGAACTCCAGCGGGTACTCGGGGTGGCCCTCCAGCCCGGCATTGAGGGCCTCCATGAAGGCGTCCGGGCCAAGGGTATAGAAGCGCCATTCTCGAACGCCGGCCCCGGTCAGGGAAGCGACAAGCACGCCGGCGCCCGAATCCTGCACTGCAGCGGTGACCGCTTCTTCAAAGGCGTCCATCTGGCGATCCACCGCCTTGGGCGGCAGACCTGTGTCGTCCTGATCCTCGTAAGTCCAGCCGATGAGGACCAGATGCTGCCAGGCCTTGCGCGATTCCGGCGCCGGCAACCGGGCCCGGCAGCGGACGATCAGCCCGGCCTCATCTTCCTCGTCCGTCTGGCCGACGATCCAGTCGTCGTCCGCGTAGGGACCGGCCATGGCTACTTCTCCGTCTTCGGCGTCTTGACGTGAATATCGAGCCAGCGGGTCATTTCCCAGAGGGTGTGCAGCACTGACTCCCGGCCACGGTAGCCGTGCGCCTCCAGCGGCAGGACCACGTAACGGACATTGGCCCCGTTGCCCTTCAACGCCGCGTAGAACCGTTCGCTCTGCACCGGGAAGGTGCCGGAGTTGTCGTCCGCCTCGCCGTGGATCAGCAGGATCGGCTCGTTCAGCTTCTTCACATGGGTGAAGGGGCTCATCTGCGTGTAGGTGTCGGTCGCCTCCCAGTAGGTCCGCTCCTCGGCCTGGAAGCCGAACGGCGTCAGCGTGCGGTTGTAGGCCCCCGACCGGGCGATGCCGGTCCGGAAGATGTCGGAGTGGATCAGCAGGTTGGCCGTCATGAAAGCGCCGTAGCTGTGGCCGCCGACGGCCAGCCGTTCACGATCGGCGACGCCCATCTCCACCACCTTGTCGGCCGCCGCCTGGGCGCTGGCGACCAGCTGCTCGACGTAGGTGTCATTGGCCTGTGCGCCGCCGGCGCCGATGATCGGCATGCTGGGGTCATCCAGAACGGCATAGCCCTGGGTCAGCAGGAACAGATGGCTTGACCCGCCCGGCCGCACGAAGCGGTTGTCGGATCCGACCACTTCGGCGGCGATCTTCGCGTCGGTGAACTCGGTCGGGTAGGCCCACATCACCAGCGGCAGCGGTCCGTCCCGTTTGGCGTCGTAGCCGGCGGGGAGATACAGCGTACCGCTCAGTTCGACGCCGTCGGCGCGCTTGTAGGTGATAAGCTGCTTGGTGATCCCGGCGAACTGCGGCGCGGGATCGGTGAAGGCGGTCAGCTGTCGCGGCGCTCCCCCCGCGCGACGCCGCAGGAAGATGTTGGGGACCTCGGCCTTGCTCTCCCGACGGGTCAGGAATCGCCCGGCGCCGTCGTCCAGAAGGCCAATGACGTATTCATAGTAGGGGGCCCTGGCCTGCCACAGGCGGGACTTGGCGCCGGTGGCCAGATCAAACCGGTCCAGGAACGGGAACTCGCCGTCACGGCTGGCGCCGGGACCGCTCAGATAGACGCCCTTCCCGTCGGCCGTAAACTGGATGACTTGCCGCCCCTGGGCGTTGGTGCGGGTCAGGATGTCGCCCGGATCATCATATTGACCCTGATAGTTGCGGTCGACGATCACCTTCGGTGTCACGGGCGCGTCCGGGTTCACCAGATAGCGGGTCTCGTGGCGCGTCCTCCACCACCGCGACTGAACGACGGCGACATCGCCGCGGCCCCAGGTGACGCCGCCGAAACGCTCCTTGAGGTCGATCAGCACGCGGGGGGCGCCGGTGAACGGCGCGTCGAGCATGAAGACCCGGTCGCGGACCGGGACGTCCTTGCGCGGGTCGCCGCCGTCGAGCGCCTCGACCCAGGCCAGGGTCGAGGGCTTGTCGTCGCGCCACTGGGCCGAGCGCGGGCCCTTGGCGACGGAGTCGAACGGCGGCGGGATGTCGTCCCGCAGCGGCAGGGCTGCGACCGCGTGCACGACCTTGCCGTCCAGATCGGTGACCACGATGTCAGCCGGGAACAGCGCGGCGGGCACGATGTAGCTGTAGGGTCGCTTCAGCCGGGTCTGCAGGATGAAACGGCCATCGGGCGAGACGCTGGCGCCGGCGATCAGGCCGGGCGCGCCGATCATCCGCGCCGCGCCGCCGTCGACCGGCTGGATGGCCAGCTGGGCGGTGAAGTAGTGGTCGAACAGCGCCTCGTCGACGGGATTGCCGAGCAAGTCCTGATAGGTCCGCACCGGGGCGAGGCGGCCGGCGCTTTCCTGGACCAGCGGAGCCTTCGGCGTTGAATCTCCGGCCGGCGCCGGACCGCGACCCTCCGGCGTGAGCCGCACCAGCAGGCCCGAAGCGTCGGGAAGCCAGCTGTAGGAAGCGCCGAAGGCGGCGTTGATCCGGGGGCCGGTCAGCCGGCGCGCCTGCGCCGTGCGGGCATCGAGCACCCACAACTCCATCCCGGTCGGAGCGTCGGCGAGGAAGGCGAGCGACCGACCGTCGGGCGACCAGGCGGGCGAGGTGAAGCGCATGTCCGCCGGCAGCGCGACGACTCGCGGCCGGCCCCCGACGACATCCTGCAGGGTGATGGTCTTGAGCCAGCTGATCCGGCTGTTGGCCGGGCCGTTGTTGCGCGGGTTGATCCGGTAGCCGCCCAGCCGCAGCGACGGCTCGGCCAGCTCGGCGACCGACGGCAGGTTCGACCGTCCGAACAGGGCCATGGTCGCACGGGTCGGATCGATGGACACGCTTGGCGTCGGCGGCGCATCGAGGATCTGCGGGATCGGCGCCGGCGGCAGCTGGTAGGCGTCGCCGCCCTGGGGGCCGGCCTGCGCGATCGCCGGGCCGGCGACGAGCAGAGCGGCGAAGGCGACCGCCCTCAGGACCAGTGCTGCCGGACGCATGGCGGCTTCCCCCGAAATTCCGAACGAGAACAGCCCTCTCGTTAGAGTGCGACCGCCCCGGGGGCAACCGGGTGACGTAGGGTCCAAACGACTGTTCAAACGCGCCTGGCCGATATATTAACAGCGTAAAGTTACAAGAAGGCCGGAGGGACGGGGATCATGGGCAAGGCGCAGCCGACAGAGCATTTCGACGTGGTGATTGTGGGCGCGGGCCTGTCCGGCATCGGCGCCGGCTACCACCTGCAGGACAAGAGCCCCGGCAAGTCCTACGTGATCCTGGAAGGCCGCGCCGCCATGGGCGGCACCTGGGACCTGTTCCGCTACCCGGGTATCCGCTCCGACTCCGACATGTACACCCTCGGCTACGTCTTCCGTCCCTGGAAGGAAGCCAAGGCCATCGCCGACGGCCCATCGATCCTCAACTATGTCCGCGAAACCGCCGCCGATCACGGCATCGACCGGCACATCCGCTACGGCCACTGGGTCAAGGCGGCGTCCTGGTCGACCGACGACGCGGCCTGGACCGTTGAGGCGGTGAGAGACGGCGAGACCGTCCGCTTCACCTGCAACTTCCTGTTCCTGTGTGGCGGCTACTACAATTACGACGCCGGCTACATGCCGCAGTGGGAAGGCACGGACAGCTTCAAGGGCAGCATCGTCCACCCGCAGCACTGGCCCGAGGACCTCGACTACAGCGGCAAGAAGGTCGTCGTCATCGGCAGCGGCGCGACGGCCGTGACCCTTGTGCCCGAGATGGCGAGGAAGGCCGCCCACGTCACCATGCTGCAGCGGTCGCCGACCTATGTCGTCTCCCGCCCGGCCGAGGACGCCGCCGCCAACTGGCTGCGCAGCAAGTTCAAGCCGATGACGGCCTACCGCATCACCCGCTGGAAGAACGTGCTGCTGGGTATGCTGTTCTACAACATGGCGCGCAAGAACCCCGAAAAGACCAAGCAGCGGATCATCGGCATGGTCCGCGAGAATCTGGGGCCCGACTACGACGTCGCGACCCACTTCACGCCCCGCTACAACCCTTGGGACCAGCGTCTGTGCCTGGTGCCCGACAATGATCTGTTCGACGCCATCAAGGCCGGTAGCGCCTCTGTCGTCACCGACCAGATCGAGACCTTCACCTCGACCGGCCTGAAATTGAAGTCCGGCGCCACGCTGGACGCGGACATCGTCGTCACCGCCACGGGCCTGAACCTGCAGGTGTTCAACGGCATCGCCTTCACCGTAGACGGCGCGCAGATCGATCCGGCGAAGACGCTCAGCTACAAGGGCATGATGTACAGCGACATGCCGAACATGGCCTCTTCGTTCGGCTACACCAACGCGTCCTGGACGCTGAAGTGCGACCTGACCTGCGAGTACGTCACCCGGCTGCTGAACCACATGGACCGCACCGGCATGCGCCAGTGCACGCCGCGCAACACCGATCCGGATCTGGGTGAGGAGCCTTGGCTGGACTTCTCCTCGGGCTACGTCCAGCGGGCCATCGATCGCTTCCCCAAACAGGGCGCGAAGAAGCCCTGGAAGCAGCATCAGAACTATGCGCTCGACATTATGGCGCTGCGCTATGGCGGCGTTGACGACGGGGTTATGAAGTTCACCAATCCCGCCCCGGCGGTCGCGAAGGCCGCTTAGGGTCCCTTGGGGAACCAAAGGGTTGCGGACGATTTCCTTCTGGGCCCGGCGACGGCGTTCGTCGGGCCCAGGAGTACCCCGTGCGCATCGCCCAGATTCCCCCGCTCTACGAGGCCGTTCCCCCCAAACTCTACGGCGGCACCGAGCGCGTCGTCGCTCACCTCTGTGACGCCCTTGTCGAGCTCGGCCACGACGTCACCCTGTTTTCGAGCACCGAAGCCAGGACCCTCGCCACCCTGGCGCCGGTGCGGGACCAGGCGATCCGGCTCGACCCGTCCCCGCTGAAGTCAGACCTCGCCGCCCACCTGTCGATGCTGTGGGAGGTGCGTCGCCGCGCCCATGAGTTCGACCTGCTGCACTTCCACACCGACATGATTCACTTCCCGATGTTTGAGGACATCGCCGGGCGAACGGTGACCACGTTGCACGGACGCCTGGACCTGAAGGACCTGTCATCGGTGTACGAGCGCTGGCCCGACTACCCGCTCGTCTCCATTTCCGACGATCAGCGACGCGGCCTGCCGCTGGCCAACTGGGCAGCCACGGTCCATCACGGCTTGCCGACCCGGCTCTACGCCTTCTCGCCGCGACCCCGCGGCTATCTGGCCTTCCTGGGCCGCATCTCTCCCGAGAAGCGGCCGGATCGGGCGATCGAGATCGCGAAGGCGCTGGGCATGCCCCTGAAGATCGCCGCCAAGGTCGATGCCGCTGACGCCCGCTACTTCCAGGAGGTGATCGAGCCTATGCTCGGCGATCCGCTGATCGAGTTCGTCGGCGAGATCGGCGATGACGCCAAGTCCGACTTCCTGGGCGGCGCCGCGGCGCTGCTGTTCCCCATCGACTGGCCCGAGCCGTTCGGCCTGGTGATGATCGAGGCCATGGCCTGCGGCACGCCCGTGGTCGCCTGGCGCTGCGGCTCGACCAGCGAGATTGTCGCGCCGGGCGAGACCGGCCGGATCGTCGAGTCGATGGACGAGGCCGTCGCCGCCGTGCGCGAGGTCATGACGTTCGACCGGGCTGCGATCCGCGCATGCTTCGAGCTTCGCTTCTCGGCCCAGGCCATGGGCCGCCGCTATGTCGCGCTCTACGCGGACCGGCTGGCCAGATGCGAGTATGCGGACATTCCACTGGCGCCTCAGCCACCGTCGCCGGCGGCGCTGGCGGTGGCCAGCTGACGGTCGCCGCCATGGATGACTCCGCAGCGGTGGTCGTGTCCGCGGACGGTGATCCCCATGGCGAGGGCGCGCTGCGGTTCTGGGCGCTCAAGGATGGCGACTGCTTCGTCGTGTGCGACCCTCACGGCGACATCACCGGAGGGCCCGACGGTCTGTTCGACGCCGACACCCGGCTGCTGTCGCGGCTGCGGTTGCTGATCGGCGACCGGCGGCCGACGATGCTCAGCTCCGGGGTGACGTCGGACAACGTGGTGTTCACCTTCCACGGCGCCAATCGCCCTCTCCCGCCGACAGGGGGCAGGGTGGTGCCGCCCGGCGTCCTGCACGTCGAGCGGCGGCGGTTGATCTGGCGGCGCCGGCTCTACGAACACGTCAGCCTGACCAACCACGGCCTGGACGAGATCCTCGCCCCGGTGTCGATCGAGTTCGGCGCCGATTTCCACGACATGTTCGAGGTGCGCGGCGACGTGCGCGACCGGCGCGGCCGGCTGGGCGAGCCTTGCCTCGACGGTCGCAGCGCCACCTTCGACTACGAGGGCCTGGACGGGCTGCGCCGCACCAGCGTTGTGGCCTTCTCCGAGCCGCCCCAACGCCTGACCGCCGGACGGGCCGACTTCATGGCCTGGTTCTGTCCAGGCGGGCGGTTCGACCTGTTCATCGAGGCGGCCGAGACGGCTGACGAGGCGCCGGACGAGCGGCGCTTCCGGACCGCCGCCGCCGACGCGCGGCGCGCGATGCGCATCAAGGCCCGGCACGGTGCGCGGCCGCGCACTGACAGCCCAAGCTTCAACCGCTGGATCGACCAGTCGCGCGCCGATCTGGCGCTGCTCGTTTCCGACCTGCCGACGGGACGCTATCCGTTTGCCGGCATCCCGTGGTTCTCGACGCCGTTCGGGCGCGACGGGATCATCAGCGCCTGGCAGCTGCTGCTGTTCGATCCTGGCCTGGCGCGTGGCGTGCTGGCCTATCTCGGGTCGCGGCAGGCGATGGAGGAGTCGGCCTTCCGCGACGCCCAGCCCGGCAAGATCATGCACGAGACGCGGCAGGGCGAGATGGCGGCGCTGGGCGAGGTGCCCTACGGTCTCTACTACGGCGGGGTCGACACCACGCCGCTGTTCATTGCCCTGGCCGGCGCCTACGCCCGCCGCACCGGCGACCTGGACTTCCTGCGGACGCTCTGGCCGGCCCTCACCGCGGCGGCGGCCTGGCTGCGCGATTTCGGCGACTCCAACGGCGACGGCCTGATCGACTACGCCCGCGCGGCGGAGACCGGGCTGTCGAACCAGGGCTGGAAGGACAGCTACGACTCCGTCTTCCACGCCGACGGCAAGTTCCCGCCCGGGCCGATCGCACTTGTCGAGGTGCAGGGCTATGCCTTCGCCGCCTGGCGGGCGATGGCCGACCTCGCCGCGCGCCTGGACGAACCCGGCGCCGCGGACTTTACGCTCCGCGCCGAGGAACTCCGCGAACGTGTGGAGGACCGCTTCTGGATGGAGGATGAGGGCTTCTACGGCATTGCGGTCGACGGCGAGGGGCGGCTCTGCCGGCCGCTGGCCTCCAACGCCGGCCACCTGCTGTTCTGCGGCCTGCCGTCGCCGGAGCGGGCCGAGAAGGTCAGCCAGCGGCTGGCCGGCGCCGCGTTCAGCACCGGCTGGGGCCTGCGAACGCTGGCCGAAGGCCAGCCGCGCTACAATCCGATGTCCTACCACAATGGCTCTGTCTGGCCCCACGACAGCGCCGTCTGCGTGGCCGGCATGGCCCGGTATGGCGACCGGGATCGGGTCGCGGACCTGCTGCGCGACCTCTTCGGGACCGCCCAGCACATGCGAATGCGCCTGCCGGAGTTGTTCTGCGGCTTTCCCCGGCGACCGGGCGAACCTCCGGTGCCCTATCCGGTCAGTTGCTCGCCCCAGGCCTGGGCGGCCGGCTCGGCCTTCATGGTGCTGCAGTCGCTGTTGGGGATAAGCGTCGACGCCCTGGAGAAGACCGTCACCATCGTGCGTCCGCGTCTGCCTGAAGGAGTCAATCTGCTGACGCTGTCGGGGCTGGAGGTGGGCGGTTGCCGCGTCGACATCACCTTCGAGCGCGTCCGTCAGGGCCTTGTGGTGGCGGCAGTGTCGAACTGCTCGCCAGATCTGAAGGTCTCGACCGTCTGGTAGCGTCGATCAGGCCTTCTCGCGCACCTGCCGGGGTTCGTAGATGGCCCAGTGCCGGCCGGACATCGCCAGCCTGTCGCGGCTGGAAACCGTGAAGTCCAGGGTCACGATCCTGTGGCCGTTCTTCTCGATGTTCTCGGCCACGACGGCCCGGGTCTCCAGCCATTCGCCGTCGCGGATCAGGCCATGCAGCCGCGCGTCGCTCTCCAGGTGGATCCAGGGCCCCAGCCGCACGCTCTGCGCCAGCACGTAGTTGGCCCGGCGCAGCAGGTAGGCCGGATTGGCGATGTCGCCGCCCTCGAACGGCGCCGGGTCCTGGCGCGTGTTCTCCAGATGCGCCCGGCCGACATCGGCAAAATAAATCTCCTTGAGGGAGCCGAGTACGCGACCGACCGGCAGGCTGTCCGGCGAGGCCGGCGGCCGGGCGTCCGGCAAGGGCAGTTCCGCCTCCGGCTGGAGTTCGGGCGCCGCCGCCGGGTCATCCCGCCAGGCCGTGCCCGCGCCGCAGGTCTCGCCCCGCGCCTTCAGCGCCAGCGACAGGGCGCCCTCGCCGGCCACCTCGGCGGTCAGGGTCGCGGCATCGCCATCATAGACCGGCCGGTTGAAGCGCGCGCGGATGTGGCCCTGGCCAAGCCAGTTCGCGCCCCAGACCGCCAGTGGCGCGGCGGTCATGTAGGCGAAGACATCGACGCCCGGCACCAGACCGCCGGTGAAGCCGAAGCGGCTGGCCACGTCGTCGGCGTGGATGCGGTTTTCGCTCGCGGTGGCGGTGTTGAAGGCGACGACGGTGCGCTGGAAGGTCATGGCCGGTTCCTCCGCCGCGCCCCGGCGCCATCGTCAGCCGGCGAGGGCTTCGCGGTGCTGGCGCAGCTTGTCCAGGCTCTGGATGAGCCGTTGCTCGCCACCCTCGCCCAGATCGACGCCGCTGGCGAGCAGCCGCAGGGCGTCGATGTGTATATCCACGGCGGGCCAGTCCCAGTGGCCGGCCTCCATGGCGTAGTCGAGGACATCGCACAGGCTGCGCGCCGCATCGGCCAGCGCCTTGGGTTCGATCGGGGCGCAGGCGTCAATGATCGCCGCCGACAGGCGGTAGAGGTCGCCCATATCGTGGGTCTGGCGATCGGCGACCTGCGACCCGAATCCGCTCTCGATCCTGGCGATGCAGTCCGCCACGGCCGCCAGGCAGGCATCAACCAGCGTCGCCAGCCCGACGTCGGCGTCGGCCACCGCCTCGTCGATGCGCTTGCCGCCGCCGCTGAACAGGGCGGCGCGGAGTCGGTTGGGGATCTTGAACTTCCGGACAACGGTCATACCGTCACCTTCTGGGGTTTCATGACGGTGTCGATCTGGTCCTGGGACATATTGGGTTCGACGGCGGCGCCGATCTCGTCGTTCAGGTCGCCGGATCGGCGGCCGGCCATGCCCGCCGGCGGGCCCAGCCGACGGAAGCGCCGGTCGGGACCGACATAGGCGTCGCAATCGATGCCCATGCGATCCTCGCGGGCGACCCACAGGATGCGATCCATGATCGTCTTGGGCGTGATCGGCTTGGCGATGATGTAGTTGGCGCCGCAGTCGCGGGCCTTGACCACGTCCCGCCGGGGCGTGTGGCCCGTCACCACGATCACCGGAGTGAACCGGTTGTGCTCCGGCGCCTCGCGGCGGATCCAGCGGGTAAGGTCATAGCCGTCGATGGTCGGCATCATGGCGTCGGTGATCACCATGTCGACCTGCCCGTCGCTGATTACCTTGCGCGCTTCGTCCGCCGACAGGCAGCGGCTGATCTTCTTGGCCCCGAAGCCGGTGATCACCTGGATCATGATGTCGAGCGCCTGCTGGTTGTCGTCGACGACGACAATCGACAGATCCTCGAAGTTGACCTTTGCCCAGGGGGGCTTGGGGCTGGCAGGCATCCTGGCGTCCGGACCTTTGGAGTTCTTGGCGCGTCACCGGACCGTGCGCCGCAACTCGTTCACGGATTATCACCATGCCTGCGGTGAAGCGTCGCGGCCCCCGGTTCTCTTGCGCCACGCTGCCGGCGGGCTACAGGGGGGGATGACCGAGACCTATGACCACATCGTCGTTGGCGCGGGCTCGGCGGGCTGCGTGCTGGCCAACCGGCTGTCAGCCGACCCAGGGCGCCGGGTTCTGGTGCTGGAGGCCGGCGGCAAGGATGACTGGATCTGGTTTCACATCCCGGTCGGCTACCTGTTCTCGATCGGCAACCCGCGCGCCGACTGGATGTTCGAGACCGACGCCTCACCGGGGCTCAACGGTCGGACCCTGAAGTATCCGCGCGGCAAGGTGATCGGCGGCTCCTCGGCGATCAACGCCATGATCTACATGCGCGGCCAGGCGGCGGACTATGACGGCTGGCGCCGGCGGGGTCTGACCGGCTGGGGCTGGGACGATGTCCTGCCGCTGTTCCTGGCCCAGGAGGACCACGTCAATCCGCCCGGGGAGCACCATCGTTCCGGCGGCGAGTGGCGGGTGGAATATCCGCGCATGCGCTGGCGGGTGCTCGACGCCTTCGCCGAGGCCGCGGCGCTGGAGGGCATCCCCACGGTTCCCGACTTCAACGGCGGCGACAACCACGGCGCCGGCTACTTCCAGGTCAACCAGCGCGGCGGGCTGCGCTGGAGCGCGGCGCGAGGGTTCCTCAAGCCCGTTCTGAAACGGCGAAACCTGCGGCTGGAGACCGGGGTTCAGGTCACCCGCGTGCTGGTCCAGGAGGATCGCGCGGTCGGGGTTGAATGGACGAAGGGCGGCCAGATCTTCTCGGCCCGCGCCGCCGGCGAGGTGGTGCTGGCGGCCGGCGCAGTGGGCACGCCCCAGTTGCTGGAGCTGTCCGGCATCGGCGACGGTGCGCGCCTGCGGGCGCTCGGGATCGATACAGTGCGCCATTCTCCCGGCGTCGGCGAGAACCTGCAGGACCACCTGCAGATCCGGCCGATTTACCGGGTCAGCGGCGTGCCGACGATGAACGCCCTCTACGCCTCGCTGTGGCGCCGGCCCCTGATGGCGCTGGAGTACGCCGCCCTCCAGCGCGGTCCGATGTCGATGGCGCCGTCACAGATGGGGGCGTTCGCACGGTCCTCGCCCGACCAGGCGACGGCCAACCTGCAATTCCACGTCCAGCCGTTGTCGCTGGACCGCTTCGGCGAGCCGCTGCATCCGTTTCCGGCCATCACCATCAGCGTCTGCAACCTGCGCCCGGCCAGCCGGGGTTCCATCCACGCCATCAGCGCCGATCCGTTTGCGGCGCCGCGCATCGCGCCGAACTATCTGTCCACGCCGGAGGATGAACAGGTGGCGGTCGACTCGCTGCGGCTGGTTCGCCGCATCATCGGGCGTCCTCCGCTGGCCCGCTACCGCCCCGAGGAGATCAACCCCGGGCGGGCGGTGGACGACGATGAGGGCCTGCTGGCCGCCGCCCGCGACCTGGGGACGACGATCTTCCATCCTGTCGGCACGGCGCGGATGGGCCTGGCCTCCGACCCCATGGCGGTGGTCGACGACCGGCTGCGGGTCTTGGGCGTCGAGGGCCTGCGCGTCGCGGACGCTTCGGTGATGCCGACGATCACCTCCGGCAACACCAACTCGCCGACCATGATGATCGCCGAAAAGGCCGCCCGGATGATCCTGGAGGATGGCCGCTAGACGTTGCCTCGGTGCTGCCGCGTCAGCCGGTCCGCTCGGCGGCCAGCAGCGCCCGCAGTTCCGCCTTGGCCACCTTCTCCAGCGTGGATCGCGGCAGGTCATCGACGATCCGGATCAGGTGCGGTCGCTTGAAGGCCGCGAGGACGTCCCCGCAAGCCGCCGCGATCCGCGCCTCCAGCCCGTCTTCGTGACCCGGGAGGGCGACCACGAAGGCGGCGGGAGCCTCGTCGAGCATGGCGTGCTTCATGCCCACCACCGCCACTTCCGAGACGCCGGGCACGCCGGCGATGACCCGCTCGATTTCGGACGCCGCGACGTTCTCGCCGCCGACCTTCAGCATGTCCTTGGAGCGATCGGCGAAATAGAGGAAGCCATCCTCGCCGCGCCGGACCCGGTCGCCGGTGATGAACAGGCCGTCCTGGCGGAACGCCGCCGCCGTCGCCGCCGGGTCGCCGGCGTACTCCAGGAACAGGGACAGCCCGCGAATCCCGCCGACCAGCAGATCGCCGACCTCGCCCGGTCCGACGGGGCGCCCCGCGTCGTCGAGGACGTGGATGTCGTATCCGGGCGCCGGGCGGCCCATCGACATCGGCGCGTCCTTCCGGTGCGCCGAGCCGACGATCCCGTGCGCGATCGTCTCGGTCATGCCCCACCAGCCGATGGTCTTGACGCCGAACAGCCGGTCCCAGGCCGGTTCGCAGACGCCGTTGCCCCAGAAGCGGTAGCTGTGGCGTGGCGGGACCGGTTGCCCGACCAGCGCCTTGACGCAGAACGGAATCATCGAGCTCCAGGTCGCCCCGTGCTTCAGCGAGATCGGCCAGAACCGCGAGGCGGAGAATCGCGGCGTCAGCACGACCGCCGCGCCGGCCCACAGGGAGGCCAGGACGCTGTAGGCCTGGGCGTTGGTGTGGAACAGCGGCAGGTGCACCAGGTGGATGTCGTCGGCATGGAGATCCTCATGCTGGGCGCACAGCCGCGCGCCCCACAGCGCGTTGGCATGGGTCCAGAGGACCGCCTTGGGCCTCGCGGTCGTGCCCGAGGTGTACTGGATGGCGAAAGGCGCCCAGGGATCATGAGGTCGGCCCGGCAGGGCGGCCGGGTCGCCATCGAGGGCGGCGAAGGGCTCGAACCCGGCCGCGACCGGTACGGGCGGCGCGCCGTTGTCGGTATCGGTGACGACGCGCCAGGCAAGCCGCGGCGCGGCCGAGGCCAGCAGGTCGGCGAAGCGGGGCTGGGTGATGGCGCCCACCGCGCCGCTATGGTCCGCGAAGTAGGCGAGCTCGTCCTGGCTGGACCTGGCGTTGGTCGTCACCGCCACGGCGCCGGCGTAGGCGCAGCCCAGCCAGGCGATCACCGACTCCGGACAGTTGTCGAGGTGGACGAGGATCCGGTCGCCGGGCGCGACGCCGCGAAGATGAAGCCCGGCCGCGAAACGCCGTACCGCCTCCGCGAAGTCGCCATAGGTCCAGCTCCGGCCGGAGCCTTCGAAAGGTTCCCAGATCAGGAACGGGCGTGCGCCGCGCTCGGAGGCCTGCGCGTCGATGAGCGTGCGGATGTCCATGCCCTCGAAAGGCGTGAGAGGGCGGGGGGTCAATGGGCGACTCCGGAAGGGGTGGTGGCGTAGCGCAGGGAGCGGAAGACAGTCCGCGCCGCCGGCCGGGCGGGCCCGGACCCGCTAGCGATCGCCCTCCAGTTAGCGCCATGGGCGATGACGTCCACGGTCACCGCATCGACGGGGTGTTCACTGAACAGCCGTCTCCCTGCAGCGGATCCCGGCCCGCGGGATGCTGCTCGACCTCCCGGAAGGCGGCGACGCGCTGCGGGGCGGCCTGGCAGGCCAGGTCGTCGTCGCGTCCCGGAGCCGGGACCATCGCCGCCGCCAGCGCCGCGTTCGCCGCGCTGGGGACGCCCGTTGGGACGTGACGGCCGAATGTTGGGCTTCTTGAATAAGATCAGACCCTTGTGGGGTCGGATGGCGGAGAGGGTGGGATTCGAACCCACGGTACCCGTGAAGGCACGCCGCATTTCGAGTGCGGTACATTCAACCACTCTGCCACCTCTCCGTAACGCCGGGTGTGGGCCTTGTGAGGGGCCCTGAGTGCGAAGGCGCGGAACCTAGCGATGCGGTTTCATTTCCGCAAGGGGCGCTTTCGCCTTACGGCTTCGGCCACCGGACGCTCTGGGTGCAGCGGAACAGGGCGATGACCTTGCCGCTGTCCTCGTGGCGGACCTCGGCGTCCCAGAGCTGGGTCGTGCGGTCGCCGTGAACCATCCGCGCCTCGCAGGCGACGACGCCCTCGCGGGCCGTGCCCAGGAAGTTGCTCTTCAACTCGATCGTCGTGAAACCGCTGGCGCCTTCGGGCAGGGAGACGGCGCTGCCATAGCCGCAGGCGCTGTCGGCCAGGGTGATCACGCTGGCGGCGTGCAGGAAGCCGTTGGGGGCCATGTGGCGCCTTTCGACGGTGAAACGGCCGCGCACCAGGCCGCGGCGAACGGTTTCCCACTCCATGCCAAGGACGCCGGGCAGATAACCCTGCTGGCGCTCGGTGAAGGCGGGTGCGAGTTCGGTGGTCATCAGAATTGCCCTCCACGGCCCTCGCCGCCGCTGAACCGTGTCGCGCCGGCGACGGCCTCGCCGGAGGCGAGGGTCTCGAGGCCCAGGCCGATCTCCAGCGCCGCGGCGCCGTCCCAGTCGAGGCTCCACTGGTCGAGCGCCGAACGCCGGTCGTTGCGCAGACACATCTGCGGGAAGGCGGCGATCTGACGGGCCAGGGCGACGGCCGCTTCCAAAGCCTGACCCTCTTCCACGAGGCGGTTGGCCAGGCCCATGGCCAGGGCCTCCTCCGCGCCGACCGCCCGGCCGGTCAGGATCATGTCCATGGCTCGCGAGCCGCCGATCAGGCGCGGCAGCCGCACGGTTCCGAGATCGATCAGCGGCACCCCGAACCGGCGGCAGAAGACTCCGAAGACCGCGCCCCTGGCGGCGACCCGCAGGTCGCACCAGATCGCCAGTTCCAGCCCGCCGGCCACGGCATGGCCCTCGACGGCGGCGATCACAGGCTTGGACAGGCGCAGGCGGGTTGGGCCCATGGGGCCGAAGTCACCGGTTCGCTCGACACGATTGCCGGTCCCGGTCGCAACGGCCTTGAGATCGGCTCCGGCGCAGAAGGTCCGGCCGGCTCCGGTCAGGACGGCGACGGCGACGGCCTCGTCGGCGTCGAAGGCCGTGAAGGCGTCGTACAGTTCGCGGGCCGTCGCCGCGTCGACGGCGTTGCGACGGTCGGGCCGATCGATGGCGATGACGGTGACCGGTCCGTCGCGGGTGATCGTGACGCTCATGGCGGAGCCTCCTCGATATGGTGACACAGCAGAAAGAGTGGGCGCCGTGCGGGTAAAGCAAGTCTTTTTTCGAAACCATCTTGCAGGCGTCCCATCAGTTTGCATCGTCCGATGCGCGCCAAGCAGATTCACCGACGTGTCGGAGGGGCATGAATGTCCAGGCGGCCCCACGAACTCACTGCGCGGCTGCGCGCGTTGATGATCTCCTCGGCTTCGGGGATGACAGAGGCCGACGGGGCGCTGGTCGCCCCCCGGAACACCCCGGCCGGCAAGGGCGGTCCGATGTGGTTTGGCCGGATGCGCGAAGGCAAGGCCTGTGGCAGCTACCATCCGATGCCGGTCCACACGCACGCAGCGCTGGCGGCGAAGATCACGCCGGCGCTCAGGAAGCAGATGCAGGGCAAGAGCTGCTTCAACTTCGAGGTCGCCGACGAGGCCCTTTTTGACGAGCTGGCGGCGGGAGGCGGCGGCGCTCTACGCCGCACCCCTTTCGCCGGAGCGTCGTTGGGCCGGGAGCGCGGTCTTCAGAGGCAGGAAGCGGCTGTTGCGCAACAGGGCGGCGCTTACGATCGAGACCAGCAGCCCGACCGGGAAGATCTCGACGAAGGTCATCGGCAGACGCATCAACGGGTTTGAGTACATCACCTTCATGGCGTCCATCTCGGTTGTGATCTTCGCCATTTCGCCGGCCGAGGCGCCCCTGGCGCGGGCGGCTTCGATCACCGCGGCGGCGTAGTCGGTCATGAAGGCGTAGTCGGTCAGCGCCAGCGTGATCTCCCAGCCGAGGACGTAAACGACAGAGGCGAGGAGGCTGATGCCCAGGCCCGCCGCCAATGCGGGCAGGAAGCGGATCACCCCGCCGAGCGTCCGGTCGCGATGACGCTTCACGCCGATAAAGACCAGACTGAAGGCCAGCAGCATCACCGCATAGCCGGTGATCATCGAGTGGCTGGCGTGGCCGAACTCGCCGAAGGTCATCATCAGCCCCATCGGCACGATGACGATCAGACCGGCCATGACGCCGAAGGTCAGGATGGTGCGAAACATGGGGTGGTCCCTCTCACGTGGATCGAGGCTCCATGCAAGGTGGCGGCGACCCGTCGGGACAATCGCCCGAAAGGGTGACTTCGTACACTTCACCCGAAAAGATCAGGGGATCAGGCGCAATGCGCGGGCTCGTGAGACGGCGTCGGTGCGCCGGACGGCCTGCAGCTTCTCATAGAGGCGCGCGATGTGGGTCTTCACCGTGTTCGGCGACAACCCCAGCTTGCCGGCAATCTCCTTGTTGGACTTTCCAGCCGCCAACAGGCCGAGCACTTCGCGCTCGCGGCGCGTCAGGCCCAACCGTTCGGCGGCCGTCTCATTGGCTTCAAAGCCCGCCTGCACCTTTGGACGCAACGCCCAGGCGCCGATCCACACCCCCAGGCCCAGAAAGCCGGCGGCGATCAGGCCAATCCAGAGTTCCATGGCGTGGGTGCGGGTCCAGAATTGATACTGCATCCACTGCAGCGCCACCGCGCCCAGCGCCAGAACCAGCCCGTAGATCACCACCGTCCGAACCATGGCTGAGAACCTAGAGCCCGCGGTTCCCGGGCGCCAGTCTCAGCTCCAGGGGCCCCGGCGGGCGGCGGTCCGGGTAACCGCAGTGCCGGAGCGTCGCGCGCCGCCCGCCAACGCCATCAGGGCCTTGATCCGGTTACCGGTCGCCGGGTGGGTCGAGAAGAGATTGTCGGCGCCGCGCCCGCTCAGCGGGTTGATGATGAACATCTGGGCGCTGGCCGGATTGCGCTCGGCGGTCTCGTTCACCGTGCGGTGGCTGAAGGCCTCCATCTTGGCCAGGGCGTCGGCGAGGGCCTGCGGGTCGCCGCTGATCTCCGCCCCTTCGCGGTCGGCCTCGTACTCGCGGCCCCGGCTGATCGCCATCTGCACCAGGGCGGCGGCGATGGGCGCCAGGACGGCGATCAGGATGGTCCCGATCATCCCGGCCGGCCGGTCGCGGTCGCCGCCGAAGAAGAAGGCGATGTTGGCCAGGGCCGAGATCGCGCCGGCGATGGTCGCCGTGACGGTCATGGTCAGGGTGTCGCGGTTCTTCACGTGCGCCAGTTCATGGGCCATGACGCCGCGAATCTCGCGGCGGTCGAGCATCCGCAGCAGACCCACCGTGGCCGCCACGGCGGCGTTCTCCGGATTGCGGCCGGTGGCGAAGGCGTTCGGCTGATCCTGCTCCATGACATAGACCTTGGGGCGGGGCATGCCCGCGCCGTCGGCCAGGGCCAGGGTGTCGGCGACGTAGTTGCGGATCAGCGGATCGGGGTGGCTCTCGTCCACCTGGACCGCGCCGTACATGCGCAGCACGATCTTGTCGGAGTTCCAGTAGCTGAACAGGTTCATGGCGCCGCCGATCGCCAGGGCGATCAGCATGCCGCCGGTCCCGCCGATCAGGAAACCGGCCACGACAAAGATGGCCGTCATGGCGGCCATGAGCATGAAGGTGCGAAGCGAGTTGTTCATAATCCCCTATGTGGCCCCGGTTTGCCGCGCTGCAAGCGGCCGTCTCGCCAGTTTCACGCAACGCCGCTATAAGCAGCCATGACTCATGAGAAAGACGCAGCCGCCATCGTCGAGCGGCTTATCGAAGAATACGACCGTTCCGTCTCGGCCCTGCGGGCCGCCCTGAAGGCCTTCCTGGCCGACGGACTTCGTCCCGACCCCGCCGATCGCCTGAACGGGACCTACGCCTACCCGGAGCTTCGGCTGCACTGGAGCGGCGAGAGCGGCTATCCGCGCATCAGCCGGGCCTATGCCCGGATCGGCCTTCCGGGCCATTACGCCACGACGGTCACACGCCCGGCCATGTTCAAGGACTATCTGGTCGAGCAGCTGGCGCTGATGATGCAGGACTTCGGCGTCACGCTCGATGTCGGCCGGTCGATGCAGGAGATTCCGTTCCCCTACGTGCTGGATGGCGGCGACCTTGCCCTGGCCGATGTCAGCGCCGGCGAGATCGCCCGCTGGTTCCCGACCACCGAGCTCGCCCACATCGGCGACGAACTGGCCGATGGCGTGTGGAGCGAGGCGCTGGAGGACACCCGGCCTCTGGCTCTGTTCGACGGCCTGCGCACCGACTTCTCGTTGGCCCGGCTGAAGCACTACACCGGCGCTCCGGCCGAGCATGTGCAACAGTTCATCCTGTTCACCAACTACCACCGCTATGTCGACGAGTTCGTGCGCTGGGGCTGCGAGCAGCTGGGCAAGGAGGGTTCGCCCTACACGGCCCTGTCGGCGCCAGGGAACATCGTCGTCACCGCCGACACGCCTGAGCCGGAAATGGTCATCGCCAACGGCCCCTGGCGTCGCCACCAGATGCCCGCCTACCACCTTGTGGCGCCGGGCGGCCGGGGCATCACCCTGGTCAACATCGGCGTCGGCCCCTCCAATGCCAAGACCATCACCGACCACCTGGCGGTGCTGCGGCCGCAGGCCTGGATCATGATCGGCCACTGCGGCGGCCTGCGCGGCAGCCAGACCATCGGCGACTACGTCCTGGCGCACGCCTATCTGCGCGACGACCATGTGCTGGACGATGTGCTGCCGCCCGATATCCCGATCCCGTCGATCGCCGAGATGCAGCGCGCCCTCTACGACGCGGCCAAGCTGGTCAGCGGCGAGAGCGGCGAGAGTCTGAAGCGTCGCCTGCGCACGGGCACGGTGGTGACCACCGACGACCGGAACTGGGAGCTGCGCTACACCTCGAGCGCCATCCGCTTCAACCAGAGCCGGGCGGTGGCCATCGACATGGAAAGCGCCACCATCGCCGCCCAGGGCTATCGCTTCCGGGTGCCGTACGGGACCCTGCTCTGCGTGTCGGACAAGCCGCTGCACGGCGAGATCAAGCTGCCCGGTCAGGCCAACGCCTTCTATGAGCGCGCCATCAACCAACACCTTCAGATCGGTATCGCGACGGTGGATCTGCTGCGGGCGGAAGGTCCAAATCTGCACTCCCGTAAGTTGCGAGCATTCGATGAGCCGCCGTTCCGGTAGAGCTGGACGGGGGGGCATTTTGGGCATACTCTGCCGCTATGACCAAGGCGCCGAAGCCGACGATGTACGAGGAATGGGTCGCTCAACGCCTTCCCGGGGTTGAGGATCGCCCGGTCGTCTGGCGTGGCCCGGACGACGAGGCCGAAACCCTCGCCGCTCTGGAAGAGTATCGGCGCACCGGCATTTCCCATGACGCCGAAGAGGTCTTCCGGGAGTTTCGTGAGAACGTCCGAAAGCGGTCGGCTCGCAAGCGTTGACGCGGCGCCTTCGCATTTCGAACTCGGCGAAGCGCGATCTCTCGCGATTGGAAGATTTTCTGGCGGAGAAGGCTCCAGCCGCAGCCAACAGAGCGGCGAAGCTGATCACCGAGGCGATGTTGTCCCTTCGCGAATTCCCCGAGCGTGGGTATGCCTGTCCGCTGCCGGGCGTGAGGGAATGGCCGGTACGGTTCGGGCGTAGCGGCTACATCGTTCGCTATCTCGTCCAGCCAGACACGGTCACCATCCTGCGCATCTTCCACGGCCTGGAAGACCGCCAGACTTGATCCCTTCATAAAGTGGACTTGGCGAACCCCATCCGCTATCGCCTCGTCGCGCGCGCGACGGAGTTCCAGCCTTGACCGACAAGACCGAGGAAGCCGGCTGGGCCACCGCGAGGACGCTCGCGGAGGCGCTGCCCTACATCCAGATCTATGACCGCGAAACCGTGGTCATCAAGTACGGCGGCCACGCCATGGGCGAGGACGAGGTGGCCAAGCTGTTCGCCGCCGACGCCGTGTTGCTCAAGCTGATGGGCCTGCATCCGGTCGTGGTCCACGGCGGCGGTCCGCAGATCTCGGCCATGCTCGACCGGGCCGGCGTCAAGTCGACCTTTATCGACGGCCTGCGCGTCACGGACGAGGCGACCATGGAGGTCGCCGAAATGGTGCTGTCGGGCGCCATCAACAAGGAAATCGCCAACTGGATCACGCTGGCCGGCCGTGAGGCGGACGTGCGGGGCGTCGGCCTGTCCGGCAAGGACGCCCGGCTGATCACCGTCACCAAGGCGCGGCGGACCAAGAAGGATCCGGGCAGCAACATCGAGCAGGTTGTCGACCTGGGCTATGTCGGCGAGCCGCAGAAGATTGACCCGGCCCTGATCAAGGCGCTCATCCACGCCGAGCAGGACTACATCCCGGTCATCGCGCCGATCGGCGTCTCCGAGTCGGGCCAGACCTACAACATCAACGCCGACACCGTGGCCGGCGCGCTCGCCGGCGCGCTGAAGGCCAAGCGCATGCTGCTGCTGACCGACGTGGCGGGGGTCAAGGGCGCCGACGGCGAGCTGATCCGCCAGATGACCGTGGCCCAGGCCTTCGACCTGATCCGCACCGGCGTCGCCAACGGCGGCATGATCCCCAAGCTGGAGACCGCCATCGCCGCCATCGACGCCGGGGTCGAGGCGGTGGTCATCCTCGACGGCCGCCGACCGCACGCCATGCTGGTCGAGCTGTTCAGCGAGCACGGCGCCGGGACGCTGATCCGCGCGTGACCGACCTGGTTCACATCGACACCTGGCTCTTCGACCTGGACAACACCCTGTACCCGGTCGAGACCGAGTTCATGACCCTCATCGAGGGTCGGATGACCGACTTCATGGAGAAGGTGACGGGCCTGCCGCGCGACGAGGCGCGGGCGATCCAGAAGAAATACTACCACGCCCACGGCACCACCCTGGCCGGGCTGATCGCGCACCACGACATCGACCCGGAAGATTTCCTGACCGAGGTGCATGACGTCTCGCTCGACCGCCTGACGCCGGACGTGAGGATGGCGGAGGCGCTGATGCGCCTTCCGGGCCGGCGGCTGGTGTTCACGAATGGCTCGGCCGCACACGCCGAGCGGGTTCTGGAGCGGTTGCAGATCGCCCATGCCTTCGAGGACATCTTCCACATCTCGGCCGCCGACTACATCCCCAAGCCCTCGCCGCTGACCTTCGAGAAGATGATGGCCCGTCATGGCGTCAGCGCAGTGGGCTCGGCCTTCTTCGAGGACAGCGAAGTCAACCTCGCCCCCGCCGCGCAGCTGGGCATGACTATCGTCCTGGTCGGCCCGCACGCCGTGGCCTCGACCGCCGACTTCGTCCAACACCGCACCAACGACCTCGTCGCCTTTCTGTCCGGCGCGAGAGTCCAGGAAATCGCCGCATGAGCACCGTCAGCCTGTCCGACCTCGAACTCGAAATCGAAGCCGCCTGGGAGGCGCGCGACGCCGTCTCGCCCGCGACGCAGGGCCCGGTCCGTACGGCCATCGAGGAGACGCTGGCGCTGCTCGACAGCGGCAAGGTCCGCGTGGCCGAGAAGATCGACGGCGAGTGGATCGTCCGCCAGTGGGCCAAGAAGGCGGTCCTGCTGTCCTTCCGCCTCAACCCCAACGCCATCATGCGCGCCGGGACCTTGGGCGGCGCGGTCGGCCCCTGGTGGGACAAGGTGGCCAACAAGTTCGACGGCTGGGAAGCGCCGCAGTTCGAGGAGGCCGGCTTCCGCGCCGTCCCCGGCGCCATCGTCCGCCGCGGCGCCTATGTGGCGAAGAACGTCATCCTGATGCCATCGTTCGTGAACATCGGCGGCTACGTCGACGAGGGCACGATGGTCGACACCTGGGTGACGGTCGGCAGCTGCGCCCAGATCGGCAAGCGGGTCCACCTCTCCGGCGGCGTCGGCATCGGCGGCGTGCTTGAGCCCCTGCAGGCCAACCCGACCATCATCGAGGACGACTGCTTCATCGGCGCCCGTTCCGAGGTGGTCGAAGGCGTCATCGTCGGTCAGGGCGCGGTGCTGTCGATGGGCGTCTACCTGTCGGCCACGACCAAGATCGTCGACCGCAAGACCGGCCAGGTCCACATCGGCAAGGTGCCGCCCTACAGCGTCGTGGTGCCCGGCAGCCTGCCGGACCCGCATGGCGTCGGGCCGAGCCTCTACTGCGCCGTCATCGTCAAGACGGTGGACGCCCAGACCCGCTCGAAGACCTCGATCAACGACCTGCTGCGCGACTGACCGGGGGGGGCGGGCCGTCCGGAAGGCCGTCCACAAAGCTCGTCCACAGGAAAAGCCGGCGAGGGGCGCCTTCGCCCTTGCGACCTGGCCGCGCATTCTGATCTGGTCATTCTTGGCGGAGGGCAGTCACGACCAAGTGTGGACTGGTGAAGATATGTACGGTGAGAACAACGATGCCATCGATTACAGACGCCCCCAGTCCAGAGAACTAAAGTTTACGGGCATTAATCTTAACCGGTTTAACGGGCCGACGCCGGGTGTTGAGGCCCTCAGCGTGGAGTCCCGCGTCGCGGCGCCGACACCGGCGGCGCAATGGGTCGACGACTATCTGACCCAGGATGTGTCCCGGTTCTTCTACAAGTGGGGCGGTTCGCTCTCATCGGTGTTGATCAGGTTGCGAGGTCGCTACGACGGGGACCTCGACCAGTTTCTGTTGCACCTGGTGTTCATGCTCACGGAGCTGGCCTCGGCCAACCATGCCGCGGAGGCGAAGGCCAAGGGCGCCCGGACAGTCATCGTCCGGCGGCGCGGCATCAACATCCTCAGCCTGACGGACATCACGCGGGTGCCGCGCGAGACCGTGCGCCGAAAGCTCGCCGCGCTGACCGCGCGGGGCCTGGTCGAGCGGGGCGAGGATGGCCTCTACTACGCGGGTCCAGCCACCGACATCGACCAGTTCTTCTACGCGCTCAGCCCGCTGTTCTGGGAGGGCGTGAAGCCCTGAGGTCGTCAGACCTCCGCCTCGACGCCATCCATCCAGGTCCAGAGTTCGCGCAGCCCCATGGCCTTCAGCGCCGCGTCCGGCGACCGGACCGGCGGCAAGCCGATCAGTTGGCGAGCGTCATTCAGATCTCCCACGTCGCCGGGGCGAACCCGGATGCCCACCCGCCGGGCGGCGCGCTCGAACCGGGCCCGCGCGCAATCCAGACCGGCGATGGCCCCACGGGTCGCCGCCGGCAGAAAGCTGCCGTGAAGCGTCCGTCCGAACGCGATGATGGAGGCGTTGCCGCATGGCTCCAGCGCTGTGTCGAGCTGATCCCAGGTGATGGCCGGTATCGGCGGCGGCGCGTCTCCGACCGCCGGGACAATGGCGTCGCGGACAGGGCTTCGCCCGCAGACGAAAACGCTGACGGCGGCCTCGCCATCGTCGTCGACCAGGGCGAACTGGAAGAGATGGGCGAAGCCGTCAGCCGACACGGAACGGACATGGAGGAAGAAGCGATCCGGACGCTTTTCCGCGGGACGGCGGCCGAAGGGCGGCGCTTGCGGTCGCCGGATCTGAAACAGGCCGAAGCGCCGCGAGGAGGGGCTGTGGGGGTCGAGCAGTTGCATGGCGGTCTCCCGTTGTGACGGGTCATCTGGCGACCGCGGGCGCCGTCGCTCAATGCGGGAGGTCCCCATTTTGGGCCGCCTGAATCGGGCGCCAGAGGGGTTGAATCCTCTTCGTCGGCTCGGGAGCGGAGGCTTGGTGTTTGCGCCGCCGCCGCCGTGCCTCTAAACGAATCGACGATGCCCGCCCTCGACGTTCTCGACCTCGCCCGCGACCTGATCCGCCGCCCGTCCGTCACCCCGGCGGACGAGGGCGCCATGGACGTTCTCCACCACGCGCTTGAAGGTCTCGGCTTCACCTGCCGCCGGATGAAGTTCGGCGAGATCGAGAACCTCTACGCCCGGCGCGGGACGGCGCGGCCCAACCTCTGCTTCGCCGGTCACACCGACGTGGTGCCGGTAGGCGATGCGGCGGCCTGGACCAGCGGTCCTTTCGCGGCCGACATCAACAGTGACGACGTCCTGATCGGCCGCGGCGCGGTCGACATGAAGGGCTCCATCGCCGCCTTCGTCGCTGCGGTGGCCCAGGTCGGGGACGTGCCCGGCTCGATCAGCTTCCTGATCACCGGCGACGAGGAAGGCGTGGCCCTCGACGGCACCCGCAAGGTGGTCGAGGCCCTGGCCGCCGAGGGTGAGGTCATCGACCACTGCATCGTCGGCGAGCCGAGCAGTTCCGAGCGGCTGGGCGACATGATCAAGATCGGGCGTCGGGGCAGCGTGAACAGCTGGATCACGGTCACCGGCAAGCAGGGCCATGTGGCCTATCCGCATCGCGCCGCCAACCCGATCCCGGTGATGGTCGATATCCTGTCTCGGCTGCAGGCCCGGGTGCTGGACGACGGCTACGAGGGCTTCCAGCCTTCGAACCTGGAAGTCACCACCTTCGACGTCGGCAACACGGCCACGAACATTATCCCGGCCGAGGCTAGGGCGCGGATCAACATCCGCTTCAATCCGGCCCACAAGGGCGCCGACCTGCAGGCCTGGATCGAGGGTCAGGCCGCCGAAGCCGGCGCCGGCTTCGCGGGCCGGGTCGAGGTGACCACCCTGATCAGCGGCGAGGCCTTCCTCACCCGCCGGGGCGAGTTCACCGACGTGGTGGCGCAAGCCATCCGCGAGACCACCGGCGAGGAGCCGGACCTGTCGACCACCGGCGGCACCTCCGACGCCCGCTTCATCCGCGACCTGTGCCCGGTGCTCGAGTTCGGCCTCGTCGGCCAGACCATGCACGCGGTCGACGAACAGGTGCCGGTCAGCCAGCTGCGGGCGCTGGAGGCGACCTACGCCACCATCATCGGCCGCTACTTCGAGCGTTTCGGCGCCGCCTTCTGAACCATCGACTCCGCGCGGCGTTGACGGACGGGGCCACGATGGCCCCGTCGTCAGACGGAGCGGTCGCATGGGCATCCTGAGCAACATTCTCGGCAAGATCTTCAACCGGAAACCCAAGGCCGCGCCGCAGCCGGGCCCGACGGGCGCAACGCCCGCGCCACAGGCCGCTCCCGCTCCTGAGCCCGTCGATGTCGAGGCGGTTCTCGAGGATATGGCAGCGGAGAACCCGCAGAAGCTCAACTGGCGCACCTCGATCGTCGATCTGATGAAGCTGGTCGGGATGGAAAGCAGCCTGGCCGAACGCAAGGAACTGGCCGACGAGCTCGGATACACCGGCGACAAGTCCGACAGCGCCTCGATGAACATCTGGCTGCACAAGCAGGTGCTGAAGAAGCTGGCCGAGAACGGCGGCAAGGTGCCGCCGAGCCTGCTCGACTAGTAGCTGACGCCGGTGAAGTAGAGACCGTCCGCCGGGGCCACCGGTCCGCAGGCGCGGCGATCCTTCGCCTCCAGCGCGGCGGCGAGGTCAGCCTTTGTCCAGCGGCCGATGCCGACTTCGACGATGGAGCCGGCCATCGACCGGACCTGGCGGTGCAGGAAGCTGCGCGAGGAAAACTCCAGCAGCACCATCTCGCCGTCGCGGCGCACCGTGGCCGTGTCGAGCGTCTTCAGCGGCGACTTCGCCTGGCACTGCATGTCGCGGAAGGTCGTGAAGTCGTGGTGGCCGACCAGCGCCTGGGCGGCGTCATGCATGGCGTCGGCGTCCAACGGCTTCTTCACATGCCAGACCTTGCCCCGGTCGAGGGCCGGCGGCGCGGGGCGGTTGAGGATGCGGTACTGGTAGCGGCGGGCCTTGGCGGAAAAGCGCGCGTGCCAGTCGTCGGCGACGACCTGGGCGTCCAGCACGGCGACGGGTTGCGGCACGAGGTGGGCGTTGAGGGCGTTCATAACGACCTCCGGCTTCCAGTCCTTCGCCAGATCGACGTGGATGACCTGGCCGGTGGCGTGGACGCCGGTGTCGGTGCGGCCGGCGGCGTGGATGCGGACCGTCTCGCCGGTGAAGCCCAGCACCGCGGCCTCGATGGCGCCCTGGACGCTGGGCAGGTCGGCCTGGGCCTGGAAACCGCGATAGGGCCCGCCGTCATACTCGATGGTCAGGCGGTAGCGGGGCATCAGGCCAGCACCGACCCGGCCGGCAGCGGGAAACCGCGCGTGAACTCGCCGGCCTCCTGGGCGCTCTTGCCCTCCCGCTGGGCCCGCAGCAGGCGCACCGCGCCCTCGCCGCAGGCGATCAGCAGGGCGTCGTCCAGGATAGCGCCGGCCGGTCCCGAGCCGTCCTCGACGGCGGACAGCAGCGCCTTCACCCGCACCGGCCCCTTCGCCGACGGCGCGTCGAACCAGGCGCCGGGGAAGGGCGACAGGCCGCGGATGTGCAGATCGATCTCGCGGGCCGGCCGCGACCAGTCGATGCGGGCCTCGGCGGGCTTGATCTTCTTCGCATAGGTGACGCCCTCGGCCGCCTGGGGCGTCTCTACCGCCGTGCCGGCCTCGATGGCGGCCAGGGTCGGGGGCAGGAGCCGCGCGCCGGCCTCGGCAAGCCGGGCGCCGAGGGTAGCCGCCGTGTCGAGCGGATCGATGCGGACAGCCTCTGTGGCGATGACAGCCCCCTCGTCCAGGCCCAGGCTCATGCGCATGACCTGGACGCCGGTGACCGCGTCGCCGGCCATCATCGCCCGCTGGATCGGCGCGGCGCCGCGCCAGCGCGGCAGCAGCGAAGCGTGGACGTTGAAGCAGCCCAGGCGCGGCGCATCCAGCACCCGCTGCACCAGGATCTGGCCGAAGGCGACGACCACGGCGGCGTCGAGGTCCAGCGCCTCGAAGGCGGCGATCTCGTCCTCGGCCTTCATCGAAACGGGCGTCCGGACCGGCAGGCCGCGGCTTTCGGCGAAGGCGTGGACCGGAGAGGGCTGCAGCGTCTGACCCCGACCGCGCGGGGCCGGCGGCTGGGAGTAGACGCAGGCGATCTCGTGGCCCGCCTCGAGGAGGGCGGCGAGGCTGTGGACCGCGAAGTCGGGGGTACCCAGGAAGGCGAGGCGCATGGCGGGCGTTTACAGCGCCGGAGGGGTTGCGGGAACCCGGCCGCTCACAGATCGTTGATCGATGGAACGCATTTCGGAAGGGGCCCATCCCATGCGCAAGCTCATCATCGTCGCCGCCATCGCCGCCGCCGGTCTGTCCATCGCCGCCTGCTCGCGCGAGGATCGCACCGATATCAAGGACGGGGCGGTCGCCGTGGGCTCCGAGGTCAAGCAAGCGGCCGGGAACATCGCCGACAATCCCGACGTCAAGGACGCCGGCGCGGCCATCGGCAACGCCGGCGAGGTCGCGGCCGGCGCGGTCAAGGAGGCCGCCGCCGATGTGCAGGCGGGCGTGGCCGACGCCTCCGACGAGGCCAAGCGGGAAGCCGACGAGGCCCGCGCCGCCGCCGGCGACACGTCACAGAAGCAGTAGTCGCGGCCCGACAGCGGGATCACGCCGCGCGAGCGGCCTTCTTCACCTTGCTGATGGCGCGGTCGCGCTTCAGCCGGGACAGGTGGTCGATGAACAGCACGCCCTCGAGGTGGTCCATCTCGTGCTGGATGCAGACCGCGTACATGCCGCTGGCCTCTTCCTCGACCGGCTGACCCTGGTAGTTGAGGTAGCGCAGCTTCACGCGGGCGGGGCGCTCGACGGCGTCGAAGATCTCCGGCACCGACAGGCAGCCCTCCTCGTAGGTGAAGAGCTCCTCGGATTTCCAGGTGATCTCGGGGTTCACAAAGTAGCGCGGGTTGCGCTGCGCGATCTCGGCCTCGCCCTCGGCGGTGTCGTCGTTGACGCTCAGCGGCGCGACGTCGCGGTCGCCCAGGTCCATGACGATGATCCGCTGGTCGACGCCGACCTGCACGGCGGCCAGGCCGATGCCGGGCGCGGCGTACATCGTCTCCAGCATGTCGTCCATCAGCGCGCGGTGCTCATCGGTCACCCCGCCCTCGACGGGGGTGGAGATGCGCTTGAGCACCGCCAGATCGGCGGCATTGTCGACGGTGAGGATGCGGCGAAGGGTCATTGCTTCACGAGGTAGGGGGGCGCTTGCGGGCCGTCAAGGTGGGGCGGGGCCGCGTCAGGCGCCGTCGCCGCCGATGGCGCGCAGCCTGGCGCTCTCCTCGCCGGCCAGCTTGGCCAGAGGCCGGACGGCGGTTTCGACCGGCTCGATCTGCGGGATTTCCTTGCCCTCGTGGTCGACCTTGAGGTCCTCGAAACGGCGGGCCTGGGTCAGGACCTGGGTCTCCAGCGAGCCGACGAACTGGTTGTAGCGGCTGACGGCCGCCTCCAGCGCCTTGCCGACGCTGGCCGCGTGGCCGCCCATCACCGACAGCCGCTTGTAGAGCTCGCGGCCCAGGGCGGCGATCTTGTCGGCGTTGGCCGCCTGCTCCTCGACGCGCCAGCCGTAGGCCACGGCCTTGCACAGCGCGAAGAGGGTGGTGGGCGTGACCAGCAGCACCCGCTTGTCCATCGCCTCGGTCATCAGGTCGGGCATGCGGTCGAGCGCCGCGGCCAGGAAGCCGTCGCCGGGCACGAACATGGCCACGAAGTCAGGCGAGCGCTCGGTGGCGAACTGGTCCCAGTAGGCCTTGGCCGACAGGCTCTGCATGTGGCCGCGCACGCTCTGGGCGTGGCGGATCATGGCGGCCTCGCGGGCGACGTCGTCGACCGCCTCCTGGGCGTCCATGAAGGCGTTCAGCGAGCATTTGGCGTCGATGGCGAACACCGCCCCGGCCGGCATCTTCACCTTCACGTCCGGCCGGCGGCGACCCTCGTCGGTGTCGAGGCTGAACTGTTCGGAGAAGTCGTAGTGGGCGGTCAGGCCGGCGGCGTCGAGCACGTTGCGCAGCGTCTGCTCGCCCCAGCGGCCCTGTACGCCCGCCCCGCGCCGCAGGGCGGCCGACAGCTTGCGGGCCTCGGCCTGGGTGGCGGTCGAGGCCTCCATCAGCGCCTGGATCTGCTGCTTGAGGCCGCCGGTCTCCTCGGCGCGGGCCTTCTCGACGGCGGTGACCTGGGCCTCGAACTTGGCAAGCGTCTCGGCGACGGGCTTCAGCTGGGCCTCCAGCCGTTGCTGGGCCAGCAGGTCGCGGTTGCGGAAGGTCTCGTCGGCCCGCTTCAGCATCTCCTCGGCCACCACGCCGGCGGACTGCGTGGCCTGGACGCGCAGGAACTCCGACTGCGCCCCGGCCTGGTCCTCCAGCAGCTTCATGCGCGCCTCGGTCTCGGCGTAGCGCTCGCGCAGGTCCCAGGCCCGCTGCTCGGCGGCGCCCGCCCGGCGACGCTCCATCAGCGCCCAGCCGAGGAAGGCCAGGGCCAGGGCGCCGGCGACGGCGGCGATCAGGACGGCGGGGTCGAGGCTGTTCATGCTCCGTTCCTTAGCGGGAATCCGCGAGGCCGGGTAGGGGCCAGTGTCTTCATTCGTTTTGAGTCCGCCGCCCGGGCGTGAGCGATGGGGGGACGGCGCGGACACTGAAGCGATCGCTTGAGCGATTTCGCGCGCGCCCGAGGGCGGACGGAGGCCGGCAGGCAAGGCGCGGAGGGGGCGACGAGATCTTCATCCGTCCATTATCCCCCGGCCAGCAAGGGTGAGGATGGATTTCGCGCGGCCGCCGGCCGGAAGGGGTGAAATGGGGCGAAATGTCTCGCTTTGTCTCCAGAGTATATGTCTCGGGAGTCTCGCTTTTTGGGCGCGCCTGGGAAGCGGAGCGGGCGGGATGGCGACTTCTCGATTCCCCCCTTCCCGTCATGGCCCGACCTGTTCGGGCCACCCATGAACACGATCCTGAGGACAGGAAGCGCCGACAGCGCGCCGGACACCCACCTTACGCACCACGCCTGGGTGGCCCGAACAGGTCGGGCCATGACGGAGGGGGTTGAAGGGTTTGGTGCGGTGATGCGTGCTGACCGTTGAGGCAGCCCCGACCACACCCGCCCTTCGGCCTTGATGGAATGGGAGCGCGAGCGGTCGCCCTGGTCAAGGACGGCCCTGCGGGCCGCCGCGTCGCGGCCGGCGTAGCCGGTCCTTGGGCAGGACGTCCGCCCGCGCAATGCTCCGCCAAGGCGTCAGGGCGGGGACCGCCGGCGGTGGGGGCGTTCAGGCCGGTCGCCGGGCCCGCAGCGCCTGGGCGATCGTCCCGTCGTCGAGCCAGTCGAGGTCGCCGCCGACCGGGACGCCGCGGGCCAGCATGGTCACGGGCACCCCGGTCGCGACCAGCCGTTCTGCCAGGTAGTGGGCGGTGGTCTGGCCGTCGACCGTGGCGGGCAGGGCGAGGATCACCTCGCGCACCAGCCCGTCGCTCGCCCGGTTGACCAGTTCGGCGGCGCGCAGCCGCTCGGGGCCGATGCCGTCCAGCGCCGACAGCAGGCCGCCCAGCACATGGTAGCGGCCGCGAAAGGCGCTGGCCCGCTCCATGGCCCAGATCGACCCGACCTCCTCGACCACGCAGATCAGCGCCCGGTCACGGCTCTGGTCGGCGCAGATGGCGCAGGGGTCGGAGGTGTCCAGCGATCCGCAGGTGGTGCAGGTCCGCACCTTGCTCTGGGCGTCGATCATGGCGGCGGTCAGCGGATCCAGCAGCTGCTCGCGCCGCTTGAGCAGCGCCAGCGCCGCCCGCCGCGCCGAACGCGGGCCAAGGCCCGGCAGCTTGCCCAGCAAGGCAATCAGTCGCTCGATCTCGGGTCCTGCGGCGGCGGCCATGAGTCCTGACATATGGGGCGTCGGGCGCGAGGGGAAGCGCCGTGCGTCCTTCGCGACGCTCGCTTGAGGCTCGCTCCTCAGGATGACGAGCGTGGGTGGGCTTCAACAAACTTCGTCATGCTGAGGAGCCGGCTCTCGGGCCGGCGTCGCGAAGCACGCAATGCATCAGAACTTCAGCCCCGGAATGTTCATCCCGGCCAGCGGGCCGGCGGCCTCGCGCATCAGTTCGGCCTGCTGGGCGTCGAGCTTGCGCTTGGCGTCGGCGTGGGCGGCGACGAGGAGGTCGGAGATGACCTCGCCCTCACCGGGCGTCAGCAGGGTCTCGTCCAGCACCACGCCCTTGAGCTCGCCGGCGCCCGACAGGGTGACCTTGACCATGCCGCCGCCGGACGTGCCCTCGATCTGGAGCGCCTTGAGGCGATCCTGGGCCTCGGCCAGCTTCTGCTGCATGGCCTGGGCCTGCTTCATCAGTCCGCCGAGATCCTTCATCGCCAGGGTTCCTATTCTTCCGCGCGGTTGAAGAGGCCAGCCTGCGCCATCTGGTCCCGGATCATCTCCGGGTGCTGGGTGACGACGAGGTCGTAAGCCTCCAGTTCGGACGGGACATACCAGTGGATCTTGTCGGTGTGGTAGGCCCCCCAGACCGCTTCGGCCACTTCGCGGGGCGGCGTCAGGCGCCACATGCCCTCGGTCGGGGCGTTCATCTTGGCCTCGTCGGGCAGGATCGGGGTGTCGATCAGGCCGGGCAGGGTGTCGGCGACGCGGACGCCGGCCGCCTTCAGCTCGACCGACAGCGCCTCAGTGAAGCCCTTCACCGCGTGTTTGGTGGCCGAATAGACGGCGATGTTGGCGATGCCGAAGATCGCCGAGCTCGACGAGGTCGAGAAGCACAGCGAGCCGGGCGTCGCCTTCAACAGCGGGATGGCCAGGTGGATGCCGCTCAGCACCGCCACGAGGTTGATGTTGATCACCGCCATGGCGTCTTCCCAGGCCATGTCCGCGAACGGTCCGCCCCGGCCGATGCCGGCGTTGTTGAACAGGACGTCCAGCTTGCCGTCGGTGGCCTCGGCGAAGTCGGCCAGGGTCTGGCGGTAGGCGTCGCGGTTGGTGACGTCCAGCTCGCGGATCATGCAGTTGTCCCAGCCGAGCTCCTGCTCCAGCGCCCGCAGGCCGTCCTTGTTGACGTCGACCCCGCCGACGTACCAGCCGTTGGACGCGAACAGCCGGGCGGTCTCCAGCCCCATGCCGCTCGCCGCGCCCGTGATGAAGATCGCCTTGCGGCCGTTGGCCCTGGACATGGTTCACTCTCCCTTGGCCCTCGGTGCTCTGATGGCGCGGATGGGCATTGCGTGGTTCGCGACGCGGACCTGACGGTCCGCTCCTCACCATGACGAAGGTGGTTTGCGGTCCACAGACTTCGTCATCCTGAGGAGCGAGCGCTTGGCGAGCGTCGCGAAGGACGCACGGAGCGGACCTCAGTCCTCCTCGCCGTCCTCTTCAGGATCGACGCTAACCGCTTCCCCCTGCGGCATCGCAAGCTGCTTCACGCCCAGCAGTTCGGCGCCCGGAAACGCGTCCATGACCGACTTCACGAAGGGGTCCTGCAGAATGGCCTCGTTGGCTTCCTTCTGTTCGCGCTTCTCGCGCTCGTAGGCGCTCTCGGCGCCGCCGCCGCCCTGGGTGGCGACCAGCCAGGTCTGGCCGGTCCATTCCTTCAGCCGCTGGGCGAGGCGCTTGGTCAGGTCGGCGGGCGCGCGGGGCGCTGGCTCGAACTCGATGGCCCCGGCCCGGAAGCTGATCGGCCGCACGAAGCGCTGGACGTCCATGTAGAGGGTGATGTCGCGCCTGGTCTGGATCAGGCGCAGCACGTCGTCGAAGGTGGCCAGCGCCGTCGTCGCCTGCATCGCGGCGACCGGCGCGGCCGTGGCCATCACCGGCTGGGCCGAGGAGAACATGCCGCCGCCGGTCGCCGAGGTCCCGCCGCCGCCCGAGGGGGCCATGCCGCCGCCACTGGTCCCGCCGGGGATCGGTTCGCCGTCGCGCAGGGCCTTCAGCGCCTCCTCGGGCCCGGGCAGGTCGGCGGCGTAGCAGATGCGGATCAGCGCCATCTCGACGGCGGCCGACGGGTCGGGCGCGCGGCGCACCTCCTCGTAGGCCTTCATCAGCATCTGCCACAGACGCGACAGGGTTCCGGCCGAGGCGGTGGCTCCGATGGCCGCCAGCCGCGAGGCCTGGTCCTTGGGCAAGTGCAGCGCATCCGGGCCCAGCGCCTTGGACACCGAGGAGCCGTGGCAGTGCTCGAGCAGATCGAGCATCACCTGGGCCGGGTCGGCGCCGAAGCCCCACAGGGTACGGAAGGCGAGGATGGCGGCGCCGGTCTGGCCCCTCATGACCTCCTCGAACAGGCCGATGGTCTGGCCCCGGTCGGCCAGGCCCAGCATGTCGCGCACCACGGCGGCGCCGACGATCTGGCCGCGGTCGGCCTGGACGATGGCCTGGTCGAGCAGGGAGAGGCCGTCGCGCACCGAGCCCTCGGCCGCGCGGGCGATCAGGGCCAGCCCCTCGGCGTCGACGCGGGCGCCTTCCTTGTCGGCGATGCCGCCCAGGTGCTTGACCAGCACGTCGGGCTCCACGCGGCGCAGGTCGAAGCGCTGGCAGCGGCTGAGGATCGTCACCGGCACCTTGCGGATCTCGGTGGTGGCGAAGATGAACTTGGCGTGCGGCGGCGGCTCTTCCAGCGTCTTGAGCAGCGCGTTGAACGCCGCCGTCGACAGCATGTGCACTTCGTCGATGACGTAGACCTTGTAGCGGGCCTCGGTCGGGGCGTAGCGCACCCCGTCCAGCAGCTCGCGCATCTCGTCGACCTTGGTGCGGCTGGCGGCGTCGAGCTCCAGCACGTCCATGTGCCGGCCCTCGACGATGGCGCGGCAGTGGCGGCCCTCATGGGTCAGGTCGACGGACGGCTGGTGGACCGTGTCGCTCTCGAAGTTCAGGGCCCGGGCCAGCAGGCGGGCGGTCGTGGTCTTGCCCACCCCGCGCACGCCGGTGAGCATGAAGGCGTGGGCGATGCGGCCGGTGGTGAAGGCGTTGGTCAGGGTCCTGACCATGGCCTCCTGGCCGATCAGGTCCTCGAAGGTGCGCGGCCGGTACTTGCGGGCCAGCACCTGGTAGGCGGCGCCGTCGTCGGCGGGGGGCTCGGCGGGCGCGGGGGCCGGAGCCGGGGCGGGCGCCGGATCGCCGAAGATGTCCGCCGTGTCGGGATCGCGCTCGGGGAGGGCGTCATCCTCCTCCCAGGGCGGCGGTTCCATCGGGGCGTCGGTGTCGGCCATGAAGCGCGGAGGGTCCTGCTCGGAAGAATCCCGAAGGTCTCATCCTACGTCATCGACGGGCCTGGCCGCCACCTCGTTGCGTCCTTCGCGACGCCGCTGCGCGGCTCCTCAGGATGACGAAGGGGAGTGGGCTGCAACAAAGCTCGTCATGGCGAGCTCTTCAGCGAGCGTCGCGAACCACGCAACGTCCGTCCGCGCGAAACAACAGCGATGAAGTGAGGTGGAACCGGCGCGACCCGGAGCGAAACTCGTTGTGGCTGCTGCCTTCCGGCCCTGACCAGGTTGGCGAGGCGTCCGCCCGCGCCGGCTCCGAGGCCTATATCGTGGATCGGGGGGGCGAGTGCAAGGCTAGGCGGTTCACGAGCTCCAAACTCCACGTCATGGCCCGACTTGTTCGGGCCACCCCAGAACACGGCTGACCCAGCAAGACCGCCGCGCATCAGTCGCGCCTCGTCCACTGCGTCACCACGCATGGGTGGCCCGAACAAGTCGGGCCATGACGGACACGCGGGAAAGGTAGGGAGGCTTGCCCAGTTCCCTCGTTTGCGCCACGAAGCGCTCATGCCTCTTTCAGCCGTCAACAACACCTTTTCCGGCAACCCCCTGAACCGGGCCAGCGAGCGGCGCGGCGACGTCGCCTGGCTGGCCGAGCTGCTGGACGCGCCCTCGACCCTGTGCCTGCCGCTGTGGAACGGCTCGCCGCTGACCGAGAAGACCGCCGACGGCAAGGTCCAGCTGGCCTATGTGGCCGGCGGCATGAGCAACGAGCTGGCCGGCGGCCAGGAGCGGCTGCTGTTCATGGGCCTGTGGAAGGACACCGCCGTCTTCGCGGTCGACATGGAGGGCGCGCCGGACCCGACCGACGGGCCGCTGAACGGCCTCGGCAAGTTCGCCGACCTGCGCCAGGTGGCGCTGCTGCTGCCGCCGACCGAGGCGGCGATCGCGGCCACGGCCAAGGGCATGTTCGAGTGGCGCCGCAAGCACCGCTACTGCGCGGCCTGCGGCGAGCCGAGCCAGATCACCGACGGCGGCTGGAAGCGCACCTGCCCGGCCTGCCGCGTCGAGCATTTCCCGCGCACCGATCCGGTGGTGATCATGCTGCCGGTCAAGGGCGACAAATGCCTGCTCGGCCGCCAGGCGATCTGGCCCAAGGGCATGCACTCGGCCCTGGCAGGCTTCCTGGAGCCGGGCGAGAGCATCGAGGAGGCCTGCGCCCGCGAGGTGATGGAGGAGGCGGGACTGACCGCGACGTCGGTCCGCTACCATTCGACCCAGCCCTGGCCCTATCCCAACTCGCTGATGATCGGCCTGATCGCCGAGGTCGACAGCGAAGACGCCCGGCCCGACCAGACAGAGCTTGAGTCCGTGCGCTGGTTCACCCGCGAGGAAGCCCGCCAGCTGATCGCCGGCGGCTACGACGGCTGCTTCGCCCCGCCGCCGATGGCCATCGCCCACCAGCTGCTGAAGAGCTGGTCGGAGGAGTAGGCCTTGCGTCCTTCGACACGCCGCTTCGCGGCTGCTCAGGATGACTAAGCTGGAACGCTATCCACCATAGTCATGCTGAGCAGCGCTCGAAGAGCGCGTGTCGAAGCACGCAGGGCGTCAGCCCATCGCGCCCATCGCCACGACCACCGTCAGGCCCATCAGCGCCAGGGTCGACAGCGAGAACAGCAGGAAGCGGATCGGCACCGCGTTGATCGTGATCTGCAGCAGGCTGTGCAGGACCCGCAGCGCGACATAGCCCCAGGCCAGGGCGCCGGTGAGCTCGTTCGACTGGGCGGCCAGGTAGGCGATGATCGCCACCGCGTAGAAGACCGTCGGCTGTTCCATCAGGTGGTTGTAGTTGTCGGCCGCCTGGCGGGCGTCGTCGGGCAGTCCGTTCAGCGAGCCCGGGAAGCGGGCGTCCTGCGGGTTGATCTTCGCCTTGCCCATGGCCGGGATGCGCTTGGCGTACATCCAGATCCAGATGAGCAGCGACCAGGCTGCCAGCGCCGTCGCGGCCGCCAGCGTCGATTGCAGATACGGAACGCCGTTGAACATCGTCTCGCCCTCCCCAGGCAGTGTTGTGCGGGGAGGCTAGAGCGGGAACGCCGGTTTGCAAACTCCGTCATCCTCGGGCTCGTCCCGAGGACCCCTCGCGAAGCTTCATCGTGAGAGCGTGATCACACACTCACGTGCGATCCGAATGAGGGGTCCTCGCCACAAGGGCGAGGATGACGGCGATTGGTTTGGTTAAACCCGATCCCGGAACGGATCGGCGGGGAATACGCCGAGGACCTCGATGGTCTCGGAGAAGAAGCTCAGCTCCTCCAGGGCCAGGGCCAGGCCCCGGTCCTCGGGACGGCCGTCGACCTCGGCGTAGAAGAAGGTCGCGGTGAAGGCGCCGCCCTCCATGTAGCTTTCCAGCTTGGTCATGTTGACGCCGTTGGTCGCGAACCCGCCCAGCGCCTTGTACAGCGCGGCCGGGATGTTCTTCACCTTGAAGCAGAAGCTGGTGATGCAACGGCTGGTGAACGGCGGCGGCGGCGGGGCCTTGTCGGCAGTCATCACCAGGAAGCGGGTGGTGTTGTGCCGCTCGTCCTCGATGTCGCGCAGCAGGATGTCGAGGCCGTAGATGTCGGCGGCCAGGGCCGGCGAGATGGCGCCGCGCGTCGGGTCGGGATTCTGGGCCAGGGCCCGGGCGGCGCCGGCGGTGTCGCCGACCGCCTCGGTCTTCACGCCCAGCTTCTTCAGCGAGTTGCGGCACTGGTGCAGGGCGATGGCCATGCTGGAGACGGTCTGGATCTGCTCCAGCTTGACGCCCTTGTTGGCCATCAGCTGGAAGCGAATCGGCTTGAACCGCTCGCCGATGATCTTCAGGCCCGAGCTGGGCAGCAGGTGGTGCACGTCGGCGACGCGGCCGGCGATCGAGTTCTCGACCGGGATCATGCCCAGCTCGCAGACGCCGGTCTTCACCGCCTCGAAGGCTTCCTCGAAGGTCGGGTAGGGGGCGGCCTGGTGGTCGGGGAAGTAGGTCCGGCAGGCCTCGTGGCTGTTGGCGCCGGGTTCGCCCTGGAAGGCGATTTTCGGAAGAACGCTCATGCGTCGTGGTCTTTCGCGTGGATCCTGGCCGCCTCGAGGTCGGCCGGATTATCAACGGAGATCGGGGCGTCGTCAGCGACGGCGGCCCAGTAGGAGAGGCCCATTTCCAGGCCCCGCAGCTGCTCCAGCTTCTCGCGCCGTTCGAGGGGCGAGGGCGGAGCGGCGATAAATCGCGCCAGGGCCTCTCGCCGGTAGCCGTAGATCCCGACGTGCCGCCAGATCGCCGCGTCGCCGTAGAGGGTCGAGCGGGTGAAGTAGAGCGCGCGACCGCTTGTCGCGCCCGGGTCCAGGGCCAGCACCGCCTTGACCACGTCCGGATTGGACCGATCAGCGGGAGACGCCTCGGCCGAGACCACCGTGGCCACGTCGCAGGACGGCTGCTGCTCCAGCAGCCGGGCGCAGGCCGCGACAATGGCGGCGGGGACGAAGGGCATGTCGCCCTGCAGGTTGATCACCGCGTCATGCCGGCCGTCCGGATCCAGCGCTTCCAGCGCCGCCTGGATGCGGTCCGAGCCTGACGGCAGCAGGGGATCGGTCAGGACGGCCAGGCCGCCGGCGGCCTTCACCGCCGCCACGATCTCGGGGTCGCCCGCCGCCACCGCCACCGGACCGACGCCGGCGGCTTCAGCCTGGCGAAGCACCCGCACGATCATCGGCAGACCGCCGATGTCGGCCAGCGGCTTGTCAGGCAGTCGGGTGGCCGCCATGCGGGCCGGAATCAGGACGATCGGGTTCATGGTTCGTGACACGGATCAATTCAGGCGGTCCGGACCCGGGGCCCGGCTTGCGCGAGGGGCGGTAGCGTGTAAGAGAGCCCGGCGCAACACAGGGCGCGTCACGGGATTCCCGCGGCGGTTGGCATCGGCTCCCGGCCCGGGGCTATCCAGAGGACGAAGACAGCGGACATGAGCGATCTGACGTTCAACAAGATCGCCGGCGGCGTGCTGGCGGCCGGGCTCGTCATTTTCGGTCTGCGCGAGCTGACCACCATCGCGTTTCACAGCGAGCCGCCCGAGAAACCCGGTTACGCCGTGGCGATCCAGGAAACGACCGAGGCAGGCCCCGCCGCCGAGGTGGCGCCCGACTGGGGCACGGTGCTTCTGGATCCCGCCAACGCCGTCGCCGGCCAGGCGGTCAGCGCCAAGTGCGCCTCCTGTCACACCTTCATCCAGGGCGGCGCCAACGGCACCGGTCCGAACCTGTACGGCACGCTGGGCAAGGCGCCGGCCATGCACGCCGGCTACGCCTACTCGGCCGCCTTCACCGGCTTCGCCGCCGGCAAGACCTGGACCTTCGACGAGATGGACGCCTTCCTGAAGGCGCCCGCCAAGCACGTCCCTGGCACCAAGATGACCTTCATCGGTCTGAAGAAGCAGGAAGAGCGGGTGGCGATGATGGCCTACCTGCAGAGTCTGGGCTCGACCCTGGCCATTCCGGCGCCGCGTCCGGCCGAGGTCGCCGCGGCTCCGGCCGAAGGCGCCGCCGCCGAGGGCGAGCCCACGGCGACAGGCTCGACCGCCACGCCGGCGCCCGCCCCCGGCACGACCACGACGCCGTCCTCGGGGCCGGCTGTGGATCCCGCGCCCGCCGCGAAGTAGGCGTTGGGCTTCAGTCGCTGGTGTTTCAAGGCCGCCTCGGGTTCCGCCCGCGGCGGCCTTCTCATATTCGGAGTCCAGCCGCCATCCGCCGTCATGGCCCGAACGAGTCGGGCCATGACGAAACGGAGTTTGAGGTTCGCAGCGCCCTACGCGAATCGCGTCTTCAGCATCGCGTAGAGCGCCCGGATCGCCTGGGCCTCGCCGCCGACCGGATGGCCCGGGCGGCTCTTCGGGTTCCAGGCGAAGATGTCCAGGTGCACCCAGCTGCCGGCTGCCGGGGCGAAGCGCTTGAGGAACAGGCCGGCGGTGATCGACCCGGCCTGGGCCCAGCCGTCGGGATCGTTCTTCAGATCCGCCACATCGCCGTCCAGCGCCTCGTCGTAGCCCGGCCACAGCGGCAGCCGCCACAGCGGGTCGGCGACCGCCCTTGAGGCCTGGGCGATGTCATCGGCCAACTGATCGTCATCGGTGAAGAACGGGATCACCTGCGGCCCCAGCGCGATACGGGCCGCGCCGGTCAGGGTGGCCAGGTCGATGGTCAGCACCGGCTCCAGCTCCCCGGCCCGGGTCAGGGCGTCCGACAGGATCAGACGGCCCTCGGCGTCGGTGTTGCCGACCTCCACGGTCAGGCCCTTGCGGGTGTCCAGCACATCGCCCGGCCGCATGGCGTCGCCGCTGATCGCGTTCTCGACCGCCGGGATCAGCACGGCCACCCGGATCGGCAGCTTCGCCGCCATCAGCATCCGTCCGAGCGCCAGGGCGTGGGCCGCCCCGCCCATGTCCTTCTTCATGTTGCGCATGCCGGCCGAGGGCTTGATGTCCAGGCCGCCGGTGTCGAACACCACGCCCTTGCCGACAATGGCGACCAGCGGCCTGTCGGCCTCGCCCCATTGCATCTCGATCATCCGGGGCGCGCGGGCCGGGTCAGCGGCGCGGCCGACGGCGTGCACCGAGGGATAGCCCTCCGCCAGCAGCGCCTCGCCAGTGATGACGCTGAAGCTGGCGCCGTGCCGCTCGGCGATCTCACGGGCGATGGTCTCGATCTGCAGCGGGCCCATGTCGTTGGCCGGGGTGTTGACCATGTCCCTGGCCAGGGCGCAGGCGTGGGCGATCTCGCGAATCTCGGCGATGTCGACGCTGGCCGGCACGAGCAGCCGGGCGCGCCTCTCGCGCTTCTTGCGGTAACGGTCGAAGCCGTAGCCGCCCAGCGCGAAGGCCAGGGCGATCTGGGCCGCGTCCAGCCGGTCCGGCGCGCTCTCGATGCGGTAGTCGCCGGCCGGCAGGCGGGCGGGCAGGGCGCGGAAGGCCATGGCCTCGACCCGGGCCGCATCACCGACGCCGAACAGCACCCTGGCCGTTCTGCCGTCGGCGTCCGGGACCGCGAGAACCTGGCCGGTCTTGCCCTTGAACTCGGCGGCCGCGGCCAGCCCCTGTTCGAAGGCGGACAGGCCGTCCAGCGCCCCCTCGGCGACGCAGACGACGGGGATGGTCTCGCCCTCGGGGGCGGTCAGCAGGACTTCGGTCATGGTTCGGGTCGGGGCTCGATTTTATGCTTAACGATTCCTTGAGCCGCGTCGCGGAAGCTTAGGTTCGATCTCCGCAAAGGCTCGCCTCCCATGTGTCGCACGCCGGCCCTCGCCGCAACAGTCCTGGCCCTCCTCGCCACGCCAGCCTTGGCCGCCGAACCGGTCAAACCGCAGGCCGCCGCCGCCTCCGCCGCCGCTTCGCCGGCGCGGGCCAAGGCCGGCGTCCAGCAACGGGCCGAGGCCGCCCGCATGGACCCGCTGGCCCGCGCCGCCTTCTGGGGTCGTGAGCTGGAGACCGACGGCCGCGATATCGAGGCCGCCGTCGGCCTGTCCCGCGCCCTTCGCCAGCTCGACCGCGCCGACGAAGCCGCGGACGTTGCGGGTCGCGGCCTGATCGTCGCGCCGGATCACTACGAGCTGCTCATGGAATCGGCCCGCGCCTGGATCGCCAAGGGCCAGGGCTTCTATGCCGTCGACCCGGCGAAAAAGGCGCAGGCGATCGCGCCGCGCGACTGGCGCCCCGTCGCCCTGCTGGCCGTCGCCATGGAGCAGACCGGCCGCGACGCCGAGGCCCTGGGCTATCACCAGCAGGCGCTGGCGCTGGGGCCGAACGAGGCCGGCGCGATCTCCAACCTGGCCATGTACTACGCCGCCCGGGGCGAGCTGCCGAAGGCCGAGCAGCTGCTCCGCGTCGCCGCCGGTTCCTCGAGCGCAGACGCCCGGGTGCGCCAGAACCTGGCGCTGGTCGTCGGTCTGCAGGGCCGGCTGGCCGAGGCCGAGCAACTGGCCCGCCAGGACCTGCCGCCCGACCAGGTGAGCAACAACCTCGCCTGGCTCAAGGCCGCCACCGAACGCGCGCCCGACGGCCAGGCCCGCTCCTGGGGCTCGGTGACGGGCGGCGGACAGTAAGCGCGCTCTCCGTCAGATGAGCGGAGTGGGGCTGGACGCTGCGGGCGCACACCGCTATACGCCGCCCCGGCTGCCGCGACGCGGCCCACAACTGATCCCAAGTCCACGCGCCGAGGAGCCTGTCGAAGGGCGCGCTGGATCGTCCCGGCAGGCGGGAGGATCGTATCCATGGCCAATGTGACCGTTGTCGGCGCCCAGTGGGGCGATGAGGGCAAGGGCAAGATCGTCGACTGGCTGAGCAACCGCGCCGACGTGGTCGTGCGGTTCCAGGGCGGCCACAACGCCGGCCATACGCTGGTGGTCGACGGCAAGGTCTACAAGCTGGCCCTGCTGCCCTCCGGCGTCGTGCAGGGTAAGCTGTCGGTGATCGGCAACGGCGTCGTTGTCGATCCCTGGCACCTGCTGGGCGAGATCGAGAAGATCGCCGAGCAGGGCGTGGTCATCGGCCCCGACCTGCTGGTGCTGGCCGACAACGCCTGCCTGATCCTGCCCCTGCACAAGGACCTGGACCAGGCCCGCGAGGCCGCCTCGACCCAGAAGATCGGCACCACCGGCCGCGGCATCGGCCCCGCCTACGAGGACAAGGTCGGCCGCCGCGCCATCCGCGTCGCCGACCTCGCCGATCCCGAGGCGCTGGCGGCCAAGATCGACCGCCTGCTCGCCCACCACGGCGCGCTGCGCAAGGGCCTGGGCCTGCCGGACGCCGACGGCGCGAGCCTGCTGGCCCAGCTGCTCGAGCTGGCCCCGAAGATCCTGCCCTACGCCCAGCCGGCCTGGCGGTTGCTGGACCAGGCCTACCGCGACGGCCGCCGGATCCTGTTCGAAGGCGCCCAGGGCGCCCTGCTCGACGTCGACCATGGCACCTATCCGTTCGTGACCTCGTCCAACACCGTGGCCGGCCAGGCCGCCGCCGGGTCCGGCATGGGCCCGCGCGGTCCCGGCTACGTGCTGGGCATCGTCAAGGCCTACACCACCCGCGTGGGCGAAGGCCCGTTCGCCGCCGAGCTGAACGACGAGGTCGGCCAGCACCTGGCCACCGTCGGCCGCGAGGTGGGGACCAACACCGGCCGGGGCCGCCGCTGCGGCTGGTTCGACGCGGTGCTCGTGCGCCAGTCGGTGGCCATCAACGGCATCGCCGGCATCGCCCTGACCAAGCTGGACGTGCTCGACGGGCTCAAGACCCTGAAAATCTGCGTCGGCTACGACATCAACGGCAAGATCTTCGACTACCTGCCGGCCGGCATGCGCGACCAGGCGGCGGCGCGGCCGATCTACGAGGAGATGGACGGCTGGACCGAGAGCACCGCCGGCGTCCGCACCTTCCGTGACCTGAACGCCAACGCCATCAAGTACGTGCGGCGCATCGAGGAGCTGATCGGCGCGCCGGTCGCCCTGCTGTCGACCAGTCCGGAGCGCGACGACACCATCCTGATGCGGGATCCGTTCCAGGGTTGAGTCGGTTGGCATAACCTCGTTCCGGGTTAGCGATTGCTTATCACCTGATCCCCTAAACCCTTGCGCAGTAAGGGTTGGGGAGGATCAGCGTGCTGGCGAGACGCAGGAGAGGACCGGCGGGCAACGCCGACCGCTCGTCGCGCAGCCTGCGCGCGCTGGAACGCACCGCCTCGACCAGCCGGGTGCTCAACCTGCTGGCCATCGCGAGCCGCCACGGCGCCCGCGAGGACTGGGAAGCGCAGCCGCTGTTCCGCAATCGCGTCCTGAACGCCTCGATGCTGCTCAAGCACCGGCTGCGGGCCGACGAGACCTACCTGTTCGACGACTACAGGACCTCGGCCACCAAGATCATCATCCCGTTCGAGCGCAGCGACCTGGCGCTGGGCGGGCAGTCGTTCTTCGTCGGCCAGCGCGGCTGGCTGGATCTGCTGCGCGAGGCCTGCGCCGACAGCCGCTCCCTCGACCACGACGTCGGCGTGCTGAAGCTGATGGACCGGCTGCCGTCGCTGGACCCGTTCCTGCTGCGCGAGCACCTGCGCCGGCACGGCCACAGCGTCGCCGCCTGCTACTTCGCCATCTCGCCCGCCGACCTGGAGGCGATGCACGGCTACGTCTCGCTGCAGGTCGAGGAACTGATCCGGCTGGCCTACAGCAACGCCGACGCCAGCTCGGCGGCCTACACGGCCCGCCTTGTCCAGGCCCTGCTGTCGACCGAGGTCGACGAGCGGCTGGAACCCCTGCGCGCCACCCTGATGCTCGAGGGCGAGGACTTCCGCGAGGGCGTCTTCAGCTGGAAGGGCTTCCTCTACTACAAATGGATGCTGACCACGCTCCGGCCGCAGCTCAAGGCCGTGGCCGCCGAGATCGGCAGCCTCGTGGTGTCGGGGCCCCGCGACGTGGAGACCGGCATGTACCTGGACGCCGCCCGCCGCCGGCTACGCACGGCCATCGCCGGACAGCAGAAGCAGGTCAACCGGTCGCTGGAGGTCTATGACGCCGCCTTCGCCGGTCTGACGCGCAAGGGCGAGCCGCTGGCGTTCCGCAACTTCCTGCTCGATGCGCCGCGCATGTTCCTGTCGCTGGGCGAGAAGGTCGGGGCCGCCTCCCATATCGCCAGCTTCTGGCGCTATCGCTTCCCGGCCGGCCGGCCGCCGACCGGTCCGGTCGACGAGGTTGTCGACATCTTCCAGGATTTCGAGGCCAGCCTGGGCGAGTCCCTCCCCATCTGACGTCGTCAAGGCGATCTTTACCGAGTCCGCGCGACACTCACCACCGAATCGACCCGAGGCGCACCGCCGTGCTTGACGAACAGAGGCTCTTCCAGAAGCTGGCCCCGAAGCTCCAGAAGGTGCTGGTGGTGGATCCAGCCCCCGTGAGCGTCAAGCTGCTGACCGAGCTCCTGCGCACTATCAATGGCGGGGCCGGCCAGGTCTGGTCCGCGCCGAACGAGGCCAAGGCCATGCAGATGGTCCAGCTCGTCGATCCGCAACTGATCTTTCTCGAGCATTCCGGCCCCGGCCTGGACGGCGCCCGGCTGACCCGCCTGATCCGCCGCAGCGACTTCGCCTGCCGCGAGGCGCCGGTGATCATGGTCACGGGCGAGGCCACCGCCGCCGCCATCCTGGGGGCCCGCGACGCCGGGGTGCATGAGTTCCTGCGCAAGCCCTACACGATGAAGGACCTGCTGCGCCGGCTGGAGGCCGTGTCGCTGAAGCCGCGCGACTGGGTCGAGGCGGTGCAGTACGTCGGCCCCGACCGCCGCCGCTTCAACTCGGCGGAGTACGCCGGCCCGCGCAAGCGCAAGAGCGACGTCGACACCACCTCCGACGCGGCGCGCATGCTGCAGGCGCTGAAGATCGTTCGCGCCGCCGCCGGCTCGCTGAAGACCGACTGGGCCCAGGCCCGCCGCGCGCTGCTGGCCCAGGCCGCCATGCTGCACAAGGTCGGACAGTCCTCGGCCAATCCGGGCCTCGCCGAAGCCGCCGCTGCCCTGACCCGCGAACTGCCCGCCGAGGGCCAGCCGAACTGGCGCGCGCTGGAGGCGTCGATCATCGCCGTCCTGCAGTACATGCCAAAGGACGCGGCGGCCTCGAAGGCGGCTTAGGTCGCCAAAGAAAAAGGGCGCGGCCGTGACGACCGCGCCCAGTCCGGACTGGCGAAAGTCTGGATCGAATCAGGCCTCGACGAGGTTCCGCTCAAGGGCGGCGGCGCGCATGGTCTTCTGCAGCTTCTCGAACGCGCGGACCTCGATCTGACGCACCCGCTCGCGGCTGACGCCGTACTCTGTGGCCAGGTCCTCGAGGGTGGTCGGGTTATCCTTCAGCCGGCGTTCGGTGAGGATGTGCTTCTCGCGGTCGGTCAGTTCGGCCATGGCCTCTTGCAGGAGGCCCATACGCAGCGAGCGCTCTTCCTCCTCGGCGACCACGGTCTCCTGGCTGACGGCGTTGTCGTCGGCGAGCCAGTCCTGCCACTCGCTCTCGCCGTCGGCGCGCATCGGCGCGTTCAGCGAGGCGTCGCCGCCGCTGAGGCGGCGGTTCATCGAGATGACCTCTTCCTCGTGCACGCCCAGCTTGGTGGCGATGGTCGTGACGTGCTCGGGCAGCAGGTCGCCTTCCTCGAAGGCGCTGATCTGGCTCTTGGCCTTGCGCAGGTTGAAGAACAGCTTCTTCTGCGCCGCGGTGGTGCCCATCTTCACGAGCGACCAGCTGCGCAGGATGTATTCCTGGATCGAGGCGCGGATCCACCACATGGCGTAGGTGGCCAGGCGGAAGCCCTTGTCCGGTTCGAACTTCTTCACGGCCTGCATCAGGCCGACGTTGCCCTCGGAGATCACCTCGCCGATCGGCAGGCCGTAGCCGCGGTAGCCCATGGCGATCTTGGCCACCAGGCGCAGGTGGCTGGTGACCATCTTGTGGGCGGCCTCGGAATCCTGATGCTCCTTCCAGCGCTGGGCGAGCATGAACTCCTCGTCCTTGGCCAGCATGGGGAACTTGCGGATCTCGGTCAGGTAGCGCGACAGGCCGCCGTCCGGCGTCATCACGGCTAGGGAGGTTGTGGCCATCGAGATCTATCCCCTTCGTACTTCAGCGGACCGGCACACAAACCACGCCGTCCGCCCCCTTCAAGTTCCACATAGGAAGCCGAAATGGCCTTTCAAAGGCCAGTGACCGATTTGTAATCCCTGACTGTGGCGCTCGGGTATCGAGATTGTGTCGGTGGGTTGTCAGAAAAGATGCACTGCTTCGTGTCCTCTGCCCCGGCAAAGGCCTCACAGTCCCGCCAGCAGGTCCTCCAGCACCCGCATGTCGGCGGGCGGCGGCGTCTCGAAGCGCATCGTCTCGCCGGTGATCGGGTGGACGAAGCCGAGCACGGCGGCGTGCAGGGCCTGGCGGGTCAGGCCGGCGGTCGCCATCGCCTCGCGCACCGGCTGGGCCGGCGGGCCCGAGCCGTAGGCGGGATCGCCCAGGCACGGCGAGCCCTTGCTGGCCATATGGACGCGGATCTGGTGGGTGCGGCCGGTCTCCAGCGTGCAGGCGACCCGCGCGGCCGGATACGGGTCGCCGAGTCTCTTTGGTGTGCCGAACAGCTTCTCCACGACGTAGTGGGTCACTGCGTGGCGGCCGCCGCTGCGGAGCACGGCCATCTTCTTGCGGTCACCCGCCGAGCGCCCGATCTGGCTCTCGATCGTTCCTTTGTTGGGCAGCGGCGCGCCGCGGGTCAGGGCGATGTAGACTCGCTCGATGTCGTGGGCGGCGAACAGCGCCGACAGGCCCTGGTGGGCCGCGTCGGTCTTGGCCGCGACCATGACGCCGCTGGTGTCCTTGTCGAGACGGTGGACGATGCCGGGCCGCGCCACGCCGCCGATGCCCGACAGGCTGCCTGCGCAATGGTGCAGCAGGGCGTTGACCAGGGTGCCGCTCTCGGTGCCCGGCCCCGGGTGGGCGGCCATGCCCGCCGGTTTGTCGAGAACGATCAGGTGCTGGTCCTCGAACAGCACGCTGAGCGGGATCGCTTCGGGCTGCGGTTCGGCCGGGGCCGGCGCGGGGATTAGGATCGTGTAGAGGCCCGCCCTGGCCTTGGACGAGGCGTCGGTGACCACCGACCCCGCAAAGGAGATCAATCCCTCGGCCATCAGCGCCTGGACGCGGCCGCGCGACAACTCCGCCGCATGTTCCGCCAGGGTCTTGTCCAGGCGACCGCCGGCCCCGTCGGGCGTGATCTCCACGACCCGCACGCCAGGCGGGCCGGCGTCGAGGGGCTCGTCCTCGTCGAGAAGGGGATCGGAGAGGGACCCGGGCTCGCTCACGCCTTGCCCGTCGCCTTTTCCTCGTGGCCGGTGATCGAGCCTTCCTTGAACAGGTACTCGCGCAGGTTCTTGTCGGTCTCCGGGTCGCTGCGGCGCAGCCACTCCAGCGCCATCGCCGCGTGCTCGAGCTCCTCGGCGGCGTTGTGCAGCAGGATGGCGCGCAGTTCCTCGTCCTCGCAGTCGTCGGCCCGCTGTCGGTACCAGTCGACGGCCTCCAGCTCCTCGATCAGCGAGGTGATGGCGTAGTGCTGCAGCAGGGTCTTGGGCTTCAGCTTCTCGCGGGGGACATGCAGGCCTTCGCTGGACACGGGATCTCCTCGGGTTCGGACGGGCGGACTCTACAGCCGCCCGCTGGCGAAGGCCTAGGTTCAATCGTCTCCGTGGCTTCAGGCGGCAGAGCCGCCACGCTCCTGGCCATTGTCACGAACGTGAGGGAAGACCGTGACATCATCACCATCGGCCGGCGAGCCAGCCTTGCACTGGACTGGCCGGAGCAGGCGTCGCACTGTTCCGGCCAACCAGAACAATGATCGGGGAGGATCAGGGCATGCGGATCAACAGACGTGGGGCCCTGGGCCTCCTCGGCCTCGGCGGGGCCAGCGCGGCGGCGACCTCGGCTCGGGCGACCACCGTCAAGATCGCCTTCACGGTCGCCTTCAACCACGGCGTGGCCAGCGGTGATCCGCTGCAGGACCGCGTGGTCCTCTGGACCCGCCTGACGCCGGAACTGAACGGATGGACCGGGCCGATCAGCGGCAAGGTGGTGATCGTGGCCTCCCCCGACCTGAAGGGCGCCCGCGCGATCCCGTTCAGCACTTCCGCAGACCGGGACTGGACGGTGAAGGTCGACGTCGACGGCCTGAAGCCGGGCACGGACTACTACTACCGCTTCGAGGTCGACGGTCACGTCTCCCCCACCGGCCGCACCCGCACCCTGCCCGAGGGCTCGGTGAAGGATGTGGTGCTCGCCGTCGCCTCCTGCTCGCTCTATCCGGCCGGCTACTTCAACGCCTACGGCGCCATCGCGGCGCTGGAGCGGGTCGACGCGGTGCTGCACCTGGGCGACTACATCTACGAGTACGGCGCGGCGGAGGGGCAGTACGGCATGAACTCGCCGGTGGCGGCGCAGCGCATGCCCGTGCCCGCGCACGAGATCGTCAGCCTGGCCGATTACCGGGCCCGTCACGCCCTGTACAAGGCCGACGCCCAGCTGCAGGCCGCCCACGCCCGCGCGCCCTGGATCGTCGTCTGGGACGACCACGAGACCGCCAACGACAGCTGGCAGGGCGGGGCCGAGAACCACAGTCCGTCTACGGAAGGCGACTGGGCCACCCGCAAGGCGGCGGCGCTCAAGGCCTACTACGAGTGGATGCCGATCCGCGACCCGGCGCCCGGCGCCCTGCTGGAGTCCTCCTGGCGGTCGTTCCGCTTCGGCGACCTGGCCAGCCTGATGATGGTCGAGACCCGGCTGGCGGCGCGGGGCGAGCCGCTGGACTATACCGACAAGACCCTGCCGGTCGTCGACGGCAAGCCCGACGTCGCCCACTTCCTGAAGATCCTCAACGATCCGTCCCGCCAGCTGATGGGCGAGCGCCAGGAGAAGTGGCTGGCCGGCGAACTCGATCGCTCGGTCAAGGCCGGCGAGGCTTGGCAGGTGCTGGGCAACCAGATCGTCATGGCCCGGATCTCGCCGCCCAACCTGCGCGCCACCATGGGCGAGGCGGCCTGGGCCGAGATGATCGGCAAGCTGCCCGACTATGCCCGCGCGCCGGTGCAGCAGTCGTCGATCCTGTCGGCGCTGGGCCTGCCGCTGGGCCTCGACATGTGGGACGGCTACCCGGTCGCCCGCGAGCGGGTCTACGACATGTTCAAGGCGACGAACGCCAACGCCGTGGTGCTGGCCGGCGACAGCCACAGCTTCTGGGCCAACGAGCTGTGGGACGACGGCCGCCGCAACCGCGTGGCGGCGGAGTTCGGCACGACGGGCATCACCAGCCCGGGCTTCTCCGACATCCTGCCCGGCTTGCCGCTGAGCGAGGCGTTCGTGGAGCGCAATCCGGAGGTCAAGTACGCCAACTCGGCGGCCAAGGGCTTCGTGCTGCTGACCCTGACCCGCGACCAGGCCCGCGCCGACATGATCGCCGTCTCGACGATCCACGCCGCCGACTACACGACCGCGACCGTCAAGAGCTTCACCGTCGCCCGCGAGAACGGCGTCGGCGTGGGGCCGGTGGTGGAAGGTTAGGACCGCTCTTCCAGCGCTCCATCCGCCGTCGCCGCGCGGTAGAAGCAGGACCGGAACCCGACGTGGCAGGCGCCGCCGTCGCCGCGCGGGCGGACCTTCAGCAGCACCGCGTCCTGGTCGCAGTCGACGCGGAGCTCGACGACGTCCTGCAGCTGGCCGCTGGTCTCGCCCTTCTTCCAGAGCGCGTTGCGGGACCGGCTGTAGTAGTGGGCCTGGCCGGTGTCGAGGGTGAGCTTCAGCGCCTCGTCGTTCATCCAGGCCAGCATCAGCACCTCGCCGGTGTCGGCATGCTGCGCCACCGCGGCGACCAGGCCAGCGGCGTCGAAACGCGGGCTGAGCGTCGCGCCGCGCTCGAGGGCGGCGGTATCGGGGGCGGTGGGGAAGAGGGGCATGGTCAATTCCTTTCCCTCCCCTTCATGGGGAGGGTGGTCGGCGCAGCCGACCGGGTGGGGGACAGGGACGCCAATCTCCAAACGTCGTGACTGGCGCCACGCTTCCCCACCCTGACCCGCTGCGCGGGTCTGTCCCTCCCCATGAAGGGGAGGGAAGATCACTCAACTCTTGTTCACGAAGTCCAGGAAGCGCTGGCGCAGGGTGGGGTCGGTCTTGAAGACGCCGCGGAACTGGGTGGTGATCGTCGAGACGTCGCGGTGGTGGACGCCGCGGGTGGTCATGCACTGGTGCTCGGCGTCGATCAGCACGGCCACGCCGGCGGGCTTGAGGCTGTCGCAGATGGCGTCGGTGATCTGCTGGGTCATGGTCTCCTGGGTCTGGAGACGCTTGGCGAAGATCTCGACCACGCGCGCCAGCTTGGAGATGCCGACGACGCGATTGGTCGGCATGTAGGCGACGTAGGCCTTGCCCAGGAACGGCGCCATGTGGTGCTCGCAGTGGCTTTCGACCTCGATGTTCTTGAGGAACACGATGTCGTCGTAGCCCTGCACATCCTCGAAGATGCGCGACAGCTCCTTGGCCGGGTCGGCGCGGTAGCCCTCGAACCACTCGCTGTAGGCGTCGACGACGCGCTTGGGGGTGTCGATGACGCCTTCGCGGCGGGGATCGTCGCCGGCCCAGGCGATGAGGGTGCGGACAGCGTCCATGGCCTCCTCGCGGGACGGCCGCTTGACGGGTTCAAGATCAAGACCGGGGGCGCCGATCAGGGTTCGCTCGCTGGCGGTAGCATCCATAGGGAGGAGGGTCTTTCCTGGGCTGAGTTGCGCCGGGGCGCCTGTCGCTCCGGAATTACGCGTGCCACCCGTATTCACTCGCAGGGAGCCGTGGCTTCGCCCGCTGCTGAAAGCTATATGGGACACCCCGCCGACCCGGCAACCTCTCACGTAACGTCAGTCTGAAATGTCCCTGAAGCTCTATGACACCATGGCCCGCGAAAAGCGGCCCTTCGTTCCCGCCGATCCGGAGCGGGTGACGATGTATGTCTGCGGGCCGACGGTCTACGGCTACGCCCACATCGGCAACTTCCGGCCGGTGGTGGTGTTCGACGTGCTGTTCAGGGTTCTGCGCCACATCTACGGCCAGGACGCGGTGGTCTACGCCCGCAACGTCACCGACGTGGACGACAAGATCAACGCCAAGGCTGTGGCCGAGGGCGTGCCGATCAAGACCATCACCGACCGCTATCTGGCGGCCTACAACGCCGACGCTGCCGCGCTGAAGGCGCTGCCGCCGTCGCTGGCGCCCCACGCCACCGACCACATCCAGGCCATGCAGAACCAGATCGCGGCCCTGATCCAGCGCGGCGCGGCCTATGCGGCCGAGGGCCATGTGCTGTTCTCGATCGAGGCCTTCCCCGACTACGGCCAGCTGTCGGGCCGGCCGCTGGACGAGATGATCGCCGGCGCCCGGGTCGAGGTCGCCCCCTACAAGCGCCACCCGGCCGATTTCGTGCTGTGGAAGCCGTCCAAGCCCGGCGAGCCGGTGTGGGACAGCCCCTGGGGCGCCGGCCGCCCCGGCTGGCACATCGAATGCTCGGCGATGATCGAGGCGGTCCTCGGCCTGCCCATCGACATCCACGGCGGCGGCATCGACCTGACCTTCCCGCACCACGAGAACGAGCTGGCCCAGGCGCGCTGCGCGCACGACCTGCCGACCTACGCCAACTACTGGCTGCACAACGGCTTCCTCGACATGAGCGGGGAGAAGATGTCCAAGAGCCTGGGCAATGTGATCATCCCGCACGAGCTGCTGGAGACTACGCCCGGCGAGGTCATCCGCTGGGCCCTGCTCAGCGCCCACTACCGCCAGCCGCTGGACTGGACGCCGTCGCTGATCGAGCAGAGCCGCGCGGCGCTGGACCGGCTGTACGGCGCCCTGCAGCGGGTGAAGGGTCTGGACCACGAGGACGCCGCGCCGCCGGCCGGCGTCCTCGAGGCGCTGTCTGACGACCTCAACACGCCCAAGGCCTATGCCGAGCTCTTCGCGCTGGCCAAGGCGCTGGAGACCGCCCACGGCGAGGGCAAGGCGCTGGCGAAAGCCGAACTTCTGGCCGCCGCCAACCTGCTAGGCTTCCTGGAAGCCGATCCCGACGTCTGGTTCGCCGGCGGGGCGGACGATGAGCTGCGCGGCAAGGTCGAGACGCTGCTGGAGGCCCGCAAGACTGCCCGCACGGCCAAGGACTGGGCCGCCGCCGACCGCATCCGCGGCGAACTGGACGCCATGGGGGTGATCGTGATGGATTCCGCCGAGGGCGCGACCTGGCGCCTCAAGGACCCTGTCTGACTTTCCGGATTGACGTGACATGGCAGTGAAGCTCGAACGCCGCATCGGCATCCAGGCCCCCGACGAGATCGTCTGGGAGCTGCTGTCGGACGTCCCCGGCTGGGCGACGTGGAACCCGCTCTACCCGAGGGCCGAGGGCGAGATCCGCATCGGCAACCGCTGGGACCTGGACCTGGCGCTGCCGGGCCAGGCGCTGCGCACCATCAAGCCGGTGATCCTCGACTGGGCGCCCTACGACCACATCCACTGGCGGCTCGACATGATGCGCGGCTGGGTGCGGACCGTGCGCTTCCTCGAGATCGAGAAGATGGGCGAGGAGAACGTCATCTTCAACAACGGCGAGATCTTCGACGGCTGGCTCGGCCCGTCCGCCGCCCGCCGCCTGCGCCGCCCCATCCTCGACGGGTTCGAAGCGCTGAACGCGGCGCTAAAGGCGAAGGCCGAGGCGATCTGGGCGGAGCGGAAGTAGGCGGGGGAGCTGGGCCCACGGGGCGACAATGTAGTTGCACGCTCGATGCTGGTAGGTGTCGGGTTCGATCCTGAGCGGATCCCATGCCCCGTGTTCCCGGCGAAGGCCGGGACCCATGAACCCGCTCTGAGCCCTCGCCCCATGGACCCCGGCCTTCGCCGGGGAAACGGAAAGAGGGTTTGCCTCCAGAAACGGGAGAGGAAGCTTGCGGTGCATGTCCCCGACCGAGTTGCTATATCCCCCCCATGATCGACGACCTCTACAGCGCCAAGGTCCTGTCCCTGACCGCGAACATTCCGCGGATCGGGCGGCTGGCCGCGCCGCAGGGGTCTTCGGAGAAGGTGGCCAAGCTTTGCGGCAGCCGGATCGTCGTCGATGTCGTGCTGGGCGCCGACGGGCGGGTCGCCGACTTCGCCCAGGACGTGAAGGCCTGCGCCCTCGGCCAGGCGGCGGCCTCGGTGCTGGGCGCCAACGTCATCGGGGCCGGGGTTGACGAAATCGCAACCGCGCGCGATCAGCTTTCCGCGATGCTCAAGTCCGGCGGTCCCGCGCCGACCGGACGTTTCGAGGACCTGGCCGTGCTGGCGCCCGTGAAGGACTACCCCGCCCGCTATGCGTCGACGCTTCTGGCGTTCGAGGCCGCGGTGGAGGCTGCCCGGATCGCTGCGACTCGAACTAGCGGCGCCGACGCGGCTTGATCGCGCGCGCTGGCGCGTCGATAAGCGCCGGGACTCGTTCACCCACGCAAGCGTCGGCATGACCCTTTACGAACGCAGCGTTACGCTGGCGCACCGCGCCTACAAGCTCACGCTGTCCCCGTTGATCGGACGCCAGTGCCGCTTTCTGCCGACCTGTTCGGACTATGCGCGCGAGGCCCTGATCGTGCACGGACCCCTTCACGGCGGCTGGCTCGCCACGAAGCGTCTGTGCAGCTGCCATCCCTGGGGCGGCTCCGGCTTTGATCCGGTCCCGCCACGAAAGTGCGAACCTAAGCCATGATCGACCTGATTTTCCCCGACGGCTCCGTCCGTCAGTATCCGCAAGGCTCCAGCGGCCGCGACGTGGCCACGGCCATCTCGCCCTCGCTGGCCAAGCGCACGCTGCTCGTCCGGCTGGACGGCCAGTTGCTCGACTTCGACCGCCCGCTGCCCGACAGCGGCGGCAAGGTCGAGTTCGTCGACCGCAATGACCCCGACGCTCTGGACACCATCCGCCACGACACGGCCCACGTGCTGGCCGAGGCGGTGCAGGAGCTGTTCCCCGGCACGCAGGTGACCATCGGCCCCAACGTCGAGGACGGCTTCTACTACGACTTCGCCCGCGACGAGCCGTTCAGCACCGACGACTTCGCGGCCATCGAAAAGCGCATGGCCGAGATCGTCGACCGCGACGAGAAGATCACGCGCGAGGTCATGCCCCGTGACGCCGCCATCGCCTGGTTCAAGGGCAAGGGCGAGCACTACAAGGCCGAGATCATCGAGAGCATCCCGGCCGACCAGGAGGTCAGCGTCTATCACCAGGGCCAGTGGGCCGACCTCTGCCGCGGGCCGCACCTGCCGTCGACCAAACATGTCGGCAAGGCCTTCAAGCTGATGAAGCTGGCCGGCGCCTACTGGCGCGGCGACCAGAACAACGCCCAGCTGCAGCGCATCTACGGCACGGCCTGGGCCTCCCAGGCCGACCTCGACGCCTACCTGCTGCGCCTTGAGGAGGCCGAGAAGCGCGACCACCGCAAGCTCGGCCGCCAGATGGAGCTCTTCCACATGCAGGAAGAGGGCCGGGGCATGGTCTTCTGGCACCCCAAGGGCTGGACGCTGTGGCAGACGCTGGAGGCCTACATGCGCCGCCGGCTGACGGAGGCCGGCTACATCGAGGTCAAGACGCCCCAGGTGCTGGAGAAGACCTTCTGGGAAAACTCCGGCCACTGGGAGAAGTACCGCCCCAACATGTTCATCTGCGAGACGGTCGAGGGCGAGACGCTGTCGCTCAAGCCGATGAACTGCCCGGGCCACGTGCAGATCTGGAATGTCGGCCAGCGCTCCTACAAGGAGCTGCCGATGCGCATGGCCGAGTTCGGGGCCTGCCACCGCTATGAGCCGTCCGGCGCCCTGCACGGGCTGATGCGGGTGCGCGCCTTCACCCAGGACGACGCCCACATCTTCTGCCGCGAGGACCAGATCGTCGAGGAGACGGAGCGCTTCATCCGCCTGACCAAGATGATCCATTCCGACCTCGGCATGGAGACCAAGTACATCGCGCTGGCCACGCGGCCGGAGGTGCGGGCCGGCCCGGACGAGTTCTGGGACAAGGCCGAGGGCATGCTGGCCGAGGCGGCGAAGCAGGCGGGCGTCGAGCCGGTCATCGCCGAGGGCGACGGCGCCTTCTACGCCCCCAAGCTGGACTTCATCGTCCAGGACGCCATCGGCCGGGAGTGGACCTGCGGCACGCTGCAACTCGACTATGTGCTGCCCGAGCGGCTGGGCGCGGAGTACATCGCCGAGGACGGGTCCAAGCAGCGGCCGGTGATGCTTCACCGCGCCATCCTGGGCAGCTTCGAGCGCTTCATCGGCATCATGATCGAGAACTACGGCGGCCGCTTCCCGCTGTGGCTCGCGCCGGTGCAGGTGGTGGTCACCACCATCGTCTCCGAAGCCGACGACTACGCCACCGAGGTCGCCGCCAAGCTCCGCGCGGCCGGCCTGCGGGTCGAGACCGACCTTCGCAACGAGAAGGTCGGCTACAAGATCCGCGAGCACAGCGTCGCCAAGGTGCCGGCCATCGCCGTCGTCGGCCGTAAGGAGGCCGAGGAGGGCAAGGTCGCCATCCGCCGCCTCGGGTCGCAGGACCAGACGGTGGTGACGATCGAGGAGGCGGTGGCCATCCTCACCGCCGAAGCGACGCCGCCGGATCTGCGGTAGGGCGCCAGCCTTACCAACCTTTAAGTGGCCTCCCTGGCGGCTGGCTGGCAAAGCCGGATCGTCAGGGAGGCCTTGTTCATGTCCGCAGTTCGCATCCTCGCCGGCCTCGCCGTCGCCATGCTGCTCGCCGTCGCCGGCGCCGCAGGTGCTGAGGACAGTCCCGCGCCCGTCGCAGCGCCCGCCGACTGGGGTCAGGCGCTGGTCGAGGACGCCAGAGCCTTCCACGACATGATCGCAGACTCCCATCCCGGGCCGGTCGACCGCGGGAACCCCGGCTTCAACAGCCTGCTGGAAGCCGGTCTCAGGACGGCGCTGGAGCGGGCGAAGACGGCCGACAGCTATGAGGACTGGTACTTCGCGCTGCAGGCGTACGCCGCCTCCTTCGACGACGGGCACCTCAGCCTGTCGGGCTATGCGCCGATGGGCCACGCGTGGCGCGCCGAGTGGCCGGGGTTCCTGACCGGCTTGCGCGAGGGGCGCCATACGGTCGTGTTCAGCCGCGATCCCGCCGCGCCGCCGATCGGTGCGGTGCTGGCATCCTGCGGCGGCCAGGCCGCCGACGCCTTCGCCGCGGACAACGTCGGCAGGGGCGCCGGGCGCTGGGCGCTGGCCTCGCGCCGCGCCGCCTACGCCCCCACCCTTTTCGTCGATCAGAAGAACCCCTACGTGACGCGGCCGTCGGCCTGCGTGTTCGAGGTCGGCGGCGCGGCGCGGACCTACCACCTGACCTGGCGCGACCTGCCCGACGCCGTCCGCGACGAGGGCTTCGCCGCCGCCCGGAGCCCGCGCTTCACCACCCCGGTCGAGCTTCGCGCCTTCGGCCGGGACGGCGGCCTCTGGATCGGGCTGGGCTCGTTCCGGTCCGAGGCCGCCAGCGAGGAGGGCCGGCAGCTGACCGCCCTGCAGGCCGCCGTCGAGGCCGGGGCGGCCGACATCCGCCAGGCGCCGTTGGTGGTCTTCGACCTGCGCGGCAACAACGGCGGCTCGTCCAGCTGGATCAACGGCCTGGTCCGCACCCTTTGGGGCCGGGAGTGGGTCGATGCGAAGCAGCCGGCCAGCCAACAGGTCGAGTGGCGGCCCTCGCAGGCCAACATCGACCAGATCGTCGCCTATCACGGCCTGCTGGGCGACAACCCGGACACCAAACGCTGGCTGGGCCTTATCGAGGCCGGCCTGCGCGAGGCGCTGGCCAGGGGGCGCCCGCTCTGGCGGCAAACCGATGGCGAAGCCGAAGCGCCCGGGTCCGCCGCCGCCCCGACCACGCCGATGAAGGCCCGCGTCTATGTGCTGACCGACTACGGCTGCGCCTCGGCCTGCCTGGACGCGGTCGATGTGCTGAAGGCGCTCGGGGCGGTGCAGGTCGGCCAGGAGACATCGGGCGATACCGTCTACATGGAGGTTCGCTACGCACCGCTGCCCGGCGGCCGGGTGAAGGCCGGCGTGCCGATGAAGGTCTATCGCGGCCGGGTCAGGGGCAACAACGAAACCGCCGTCCCCGACCACGCCTGGACCGGCGCGCTCGGCGATACCGCAGGTCTGGAAGCCTGGATCACGACTATTGACGCCGCGCGCTGACCCGGTCGCCCATTTCGCGCTTGACCCTCCGGCCACAGAAGGCAGGCTCCGTTACTGACGCGTACGCAGAAACGCGGTCAGGGCAGGGGTAGATCGATGAGTACGTGGACCGCCCCGGACGGCGTCCCGATCGCCTTCGACGACACCGGCGGGCCCGGTGCGCCCATGCTGCTGATCCACGGCTTCTCGTCCAACCGGCAGGAGGCCTGGAAGCGCACCGGCTGGTACGCCGCCTTCGCCCAGCGGGGGCAGCGGGTCATCGCGCTGGACCTGCGCGGCCACGGCGAGAGCGGCAAGCCGCATGACCCGGTCGCCTACGCCCGCGAGAGGCTGCTCGGCGACATCTTCGGCCTCATCGACCACCTCGGCGTCGAATGGGCCAATGTTCTCGGCTACTCGATGGGCGCGCGGCTGGCGCTGGCCCTGGCGCTCGAGCACCGCGAACGGGTCGGCTACCTGATCGTCGGCGGCGTGGGCGCCAGGCTGTTCGACCCGCCCCTGCCCGGCGATCCGATGGCCGCCGCCATGGAGGCCGAAAGCGTCGAGGCCATCAGCGAGCCGCTTCTGAAGAGCTTTCGCCAGTTCGCCGACGAACAGGGCGAGGACCGCCTGGCCCTGGCCGCCTTCACCCGCGGCCGGACCGACGCGGTCAGCCGCGACAGCCTCGCCGCTATCGGCGCCCCGACCCTGGTCGTGGCCGGCTCCCGCGACGACCTGGCCGGCGACCCGCAGGGGCTGGCCGATGCGATTCCCGGCGCCAAGGCCCTGACCCTCACCGGCTGCGACCACTTCAACGCCATCCCGCACGGGCTGCTCAAGGCGGCGGTGTTCGACTTCCTGGACGGGTATCTGGACGGGGTTTGAGTCCTTGCGGGGTTCGCGACGCTCGCCCAAGAGCTCGCTCCTCACCCTGACGAGCTCAGTAGGGCCGCCCACCAACCTTCGTCATCCTGAGGAGCGCCCGCAGGGCGCGTCGCGAAGGACGCAGGGCGTCAGTGCGTCCTTCGACACGCCCGCTGCGCGGGCTGCTCAGGATGACGTATTCAGAAGGCTACTCACCCACGTCATGCTGAGCAGCGGTCGCAGGCCGCGTGTCGAAGCACGCAACGGCCTACCGCCCCAGAGCGTAGGGCCCGCCCTTCTCCAGCGCCGCCTTCCACGCCGGCCGGGCGTGGATGCGGTCGATCCAGGCGGCCATGTTCGGATAGGCGTCCAGCTTGCCGAACGCCTTCAGCACCTCGGGGATGAAGCTCATCTGCACGTCCGCGCCGGTGGGCTCCGATCCGAGCAGCCAGTCGCGGCCGGCCAGCGCGCCCTCGACGTAGCTCATGTGGTTGGCGATCTCGCTTTCGATGCGCGGGTGCAGCGGCGCCCCGGCCTCGCCCAGCCGCATGACGTACATCAGCATCATCAGCGGCAGCATGGCGCTGCCCTCTGCGTAGTGCAGCCACTGCAGGTAGGCTTCGTGCTCGGTTGACCCGGGCGTGGGAGCCATGCGGCCGCCGCCGTGCTTGCGGATGATGTAGTCGATCACCGCCCCGGATTCGTGAACTACCCGGCCGTCGTCGACGATCACCGGCGACTTGCCCAGCGGATGGACGGAGACCAGCTCCGGCGGGGCCAGCCGGGTTTCGGCGTCACGCTGGTGGAAGGCGATCTCGTAGGGCGCGCCCAGTTCCTCCAGCAGCCAGAGGATGCGCTGCGAGCGCGACTCGTTGAGGTGGTGAACGACGAGCATGGCGGCCTTTCCGGAGGACTGAGAATTATTCCACCATAGGGCTGGCCTTCCGGCTGGCAAATTCTACCTTGCAGGAGGTCCGTTGTGTGCAAGTGCGAAACGATTATAGTGCGCCGCAACAATAATTCGGGGAAACCTGCCCATGAGCGCCGCCATCGCCCAGTCTGAACCGCAAAGCCTGATCCTGCCGGACCTGGTCGCCCTGCTGCGCGAGGCGGCCGACGCCGCCGGCGCCTTTGTCCATGAGGCCAGGGGGCCGGTGAAGGCGAGGATTTCCGCCGGCGGCAAGATCGACCGCAAGCTGGCCGATGTCGAGCAGCACGCGGTGCACGGCTACGGCTGGTACGCCTCCTACGGCGAGCTGCTCAACCAGGTGGCCGGCTGGGCCGAGCGGCTGGAGGCCGACGGCGCGTTCGGCGAGACCGAGGCCCTGCTGGCCCAGCTGCTGTTCTCCGAATACGCCGCCCAGATGATCGGCGGGATCCCGATGAACCAGGGCGAGACCATCCGCCCGGCCGACCTGGGCGTCACGCCCGAGACCCTGGAGAAGCTGTTCGCCGCGCCGTTGCTGACGCTCGTCAACCAGGGCGGCGGCCAGGCGGTGAAGATCCGCGTCGCCGACCTCGTGGCCGCCTCGCGCGGCAAGGCCACCGTCGAGGTCACCGGCCTGGACGAGACCTTCGAGATGATCCGCGACCAGTTCCACGCCTTCGCCGAGGAGAAGGTCGTGCCGCACGCCCACGGCTGGCACCTGCGCGACGAGCTGATCCCGCTGGAGCTGGTCAAGGAGCTGGGCGACCTGGGCGTCTTCGGCCTGACCATCCCCGAGGAGTACGACGGCGCGGGCCTGGGCAAGACCGCCATGTGCGTGGTGTCCGAGGAACTGTCCCGCGCCTGGATCGGCGTCGGCTCGCTGGCCACCCGGTCGGAGATCGCCGCCGAGCTGATCCTGACCGGCGGCACCCCGGCCCAGCGCCAGGAGTGGCTGCCGAAGATCGCTTCGGCGGAGATCCTGCCGACCGCCGTCTTCACCGAGCCCAACACCGGCTCGGACCTGGGCGCCCTGCGCACCCGGGGCGTTCGCGACGGCGACAGCTATGTCGTGACCGGCAACAAGACCTGGATCACCCACGCCGCCCGCGCCGACGCCATGACCCTTCTGGTCCGCACCGATCCGGACACCACCGACTACCGCGGCCTCTCGATGCTGCTGGCGCCCAAGCAGCGCGGCGATGACGCCGACCCCTTCCCGACCGAGGGCATGAGCGGCGGCGAGATCGGCGTCATCGGCTATCGCGGCATGAAGGAATACGAGATCGGCTTCGACGGCTTCCGCGTGCCGGCCGCCAACCTGCTGGGCGGGGTCGAGGGGCAGGGCTTCAAGCAGCTGATGGCCACCTTCGAGAGCGCCCGCATCCAGACCGCCGCCCGCGCCATCGGCGTGGCCCAGCGCGGCCTGGAGCTGGGCCTCAACTACGCGCTGGATCGCAAGCAGTTCGGCGGCCCGATCTTCGGGTTCCCGCGCGTGGCCAACAAGCTGGCCATCATGGCCGCCGAGATCATGGGCGTGCGCCAGCTGACCTATTTCGCCGCCCGCCAGAAGGACGAGGGCAAGCGCTGCGACCTCGAGGCCGGCATGGCCAAGCTGATCGCCGCCCGCGTCGCCTGGGCGGCGGCGGACAATGCGCTGCAGATCCACGGCGGCAACGGTTTCGCGATGGAGTACGAGATCAGCCGCGTGCTGGCCGACGCCCGCATCCTCAACATCTTCGAGGGCGCCGGTGAGATCCAGGCCCAGGTCATCGCCCGCCGGCTGCTCGAAGACGGGAACTGAGGGCCTGCATGCTTCGACACGCGCTCTTCGAGCGCTGCTCAGCATGACGTGGGTGGGTAGGTCATCCTGAGCAGCCCGCGCAGTGGGCGTGTCGAAGGACGCAATGTCAGCGCGGCATCAGGCCGTGGAAGATCAGGGTGATCTGGCGCTCCATGATGCCGGTCATGACGACATGGTCCGCGCTGCCGGTCGCCGCCAGGCGATAGTTCCAGGCATAGGCGCCCATCAGGGTGTCCAGGATCAGATCGAGGTCGGCGTCAGCCCTGACCTCGCCCTTCACCTGGCCCTCATGCAGCATGTCGATGATCATGCCTCTGAAGCGTTGGTTGCGGCCATAGGGGATGGTGGTGGCTTCAAGCGACGGGCTGAACGAGGCCGCGATGTGGGCCAGGAAGAGCCGCACCCGCCGACACTCGAAGTCGTAGTGGATCGAAAAAAGAGAGCACAGCCGGTCAAGGACCGAGCCGCGCATGTGCCGGGCGACGTGTTCCAGTTCGCTGTAGAGGGCCTCGACCCGGTCATCCATGACCTGGCTGAGGATATCGGCCTTTGAGGCGAAGGTGGTGAAGACGCTGCCGACGGAGACGCCGGCCCGCTCCGCGACGGCGCGGATGGTGGTTTCCTCGTAGCCGATCTCGTTGAAGAGGTCGCGCGCCGCCTCAAGCACCCTGCGGCGCGTCTCCAGCTTCTGGGTCTCGCGTACGCCCAACTGGTGTCCCCCCGGACAGCCGCGCTCCCCTAAGAGTAGCGCGGCGTGCTCACTATGCCTTGACGGCTGTCAAAACCACGTCGATCCGATCGGCAAGTTTGTCGGTCTGGTTCTCGACGGACGCCCCGTCAAAAGCGGCCGGGCGGTAGCCGGCCAGGAACAGGTCCCACACCATCTCGGAGATCAGGCGCAGGTCGAACCGGGGCGCCAGCTCGCCGCGCTCGACGCCGCGTTCCAGGATCTCCATGATCAGGGCGCGGATAGGACGCATGCTTTCGCGGCGCAGGCGCTCGGCCTCCGGCGTGCGGGTCCAGGACGCGGCGAGCGCGGCGAGGATCAGCGGCAGCTGATGGGCGTGGGCGCGGTAGGCGGCGCCGAACATGCCGACCAGCGCCTCGCGGGCGGTGGCGGCCCCGACCACGGCGTCCTGCATCGGCTCGAGCAGGGCGGCGAAGTCGTCATTCAGGATGGCGTCGAACAGCTCGTTCTTGTCGGCGAAGCTGGCGAACACGGCGCCGGTCGACATGCCGGCGGCGCGGGCGATGTCACGGATCGTGGCGCCTTCGTAGCCGCGCTCGATGAACAGGTCGCGGGCCGCCTGCAGGACCTTTTCACGGGTTTGCTGCTTGGCCATCGCGCGGCGGGTCATCTTCTGCGGCCGGATGGCCGGCGCGTTCATGCGCATGGGGATATGATTCATTGGTCCGCCTCCAAACGGGCCAGCGCGGCCTCGGCGCGCTTCTCGAATTCCACACAGTACTCATCGACGACCTTTGTCAGGACGTCAGCGTACCGGCGTGCAAGATCGCGGCCGTCCTGCGCGGCGTCGCGCAGGTCCTCGATCAACTGCCGAACCTCGGCGATGGTTTCATTGTCCGCCGCCGGGCGGGCGGCGGTGCTTTGGGTCATGCCCATGAATGGCTCCGTCTCGCCTCCCCGCTTTCAGGTCGACGCGATCCGCGGTGAGGAGGTGATCGCGTTCAATGAACATGCTCAACGAGCGCCGTCTCCGTTCCGTTACACGGAGCGGTCCGGTGGATCAAGCGAAAATCCGTCGGACCGGGATTCTACGTAAACCGGGGAAAATATTAGCGATAATGGGTATTTTGGAAGTGGCGGGGTGACAGATCCACTCCCCATAATTGGTAAGCATGCTCATTGAGCGTGCTCATCGGGCGCAAAATTGACTATCCGTTCGTCGCCACCGGTGGTCGCCTCGCCTCTCTCGCGCTAGGTTTGGTCCAATGGATACGCTGTTCAACATACTCGTCCCGGTCTCCCTCGCTGCGGTGCTCATCACGCTGATGGTCGGTCTCTACGCCCTGCACAGGGGCGGCGACTTCGGCCGGTCCTATTCCAACCGGCTGATGCGGCTTCGGGTGCTGCTTCAGTTCGTCGCGGTCATCGTGCTGGTGGCGGCCTTCTGGTGGAAGGCGCGCGGCTAGCCGGCATGGTCACCCTCAATCGCATCTACACGCGCACCGGCGACGGCGGGACCACCCGCCTGTCGACCGGCGAGTCTGTGCCCAAGGACAATGCCCGGGTCGAAGCCTACGGCACGGTCGACGAGACCAACAGCTGCCTTGGCCTGGTGCGTCTGCACACGGCCGGCGACCCGGTCCTCGACGGCATCCTGGCCCGGGCCCAGAACGACCTCTTCGACCTCGGCGCCGATCTGGCGACGCCGGACCGCGGCAAGCCGCTGGGCTGGGAGCCGCTGCGCATCCTGGAGTCCCAGGTCGAGCGGCTGGAGCGGGAGATCGACCAGCTGAACGGCGAACTGTCGGCTCTGACTTCGTTCGTGCTGCCGGGCGGCACGCCGGCGGCGGCGGCGCTGCATCTGGCGCGGACGGTCTGCCGCCGGGCCGAACGGGCCTGCGTCACCCTGGCCGCGCTGCCGGACGAGCCGGTGGGCCCCGCGGCGATCAAGTATCTCAACCGGTTGTCGGACCTGCTGTTCGTCGCCGGCCGCTGGGCCAACGACAAGGGCGCGGGCGACGTGCTCTGGGTTCCGGGCGGAACCCGCTGAGGCCTATTTCGGCGCGGGCGCCGGCGGCGTCGCAGGCGCCTTGGCGACCGGCGCGGCCGGTGCGGCCGTCGCCTGAGGGTAGCCGAGGTGGTCGCGCTGGACTTCTTCGGCGGCCTTCTTCTCCGACCATTCCCTGCGGCTGACGCCTTCCGGACGGCCGGTAATGTCGGGGATGTAGATCGGCTGGGCGCAGACCCGGCGGCCGCGGTCCCACCACTGGCCGCCGGCCTCGCACTTCTTGGCCGGCATGACATAGAGGATCTGGAAGGCCCACAGCGCGACGCCGCTGACCAGGAAGATGCCGATGAAGATGATCTTGAGGCGGTCGATGGTCGAATTCATGCGCGGGCCTTTATCGCAAACGACGCCGGCAGCCTAGCAGGCCTTGTCGGGCATTTTTCCGGCCCCAGATTGACCCCAAGGGAAACTTGCATTGCGCGCGGGAGTCGGTATCAGCCTGTTCGCGCAAGATTTTTCGCAACGCAACACGGCGGAATAAGCCCATGAAGGTGCTCGTCCCGGTCAAACGGGTGATCGATTATAACGTGAAGGCTCGGGTGAAGCCCGACCAGTCGGGCGTCGACCTGGCCAACGTCAAGATGTCCATGAATCCCTTCTGCGAGATCGCGGTCGAAGAGGCCGTCCGTCTCAAGGAAAAGGGTGTCGCCACCGAGGTCGTGATCGTCTCGATCGGCCCGGCCCAGGCGCAGGAAACCATCCGCACGGCGCTCGCCATGGGCGGTGACCGCGGCATCCTCATCCAGTCGGACACCGACGTCGAACCGCTGGCCGTGGCCAAGCTGCTCGCCGCCGTGGCCAAGGAAGAGGGCGCCGATGTGGTGCTGATGGGCAAGCAGGCCATCGACGGCGACAACAACGCCGTGGGCCAGATGCTGTCGACCCTGCTCGACTGGCCGCAGGCGACCTTCGCCTCCAAGGTCGAGATCGGCGGCGGCAAGGCCGTGGTGACCCGCGAGGTCGACGGCGGCCTGCAGGTCCTGGAAGTCGATCTGCCGGCGGTGATCACCGCCGACCTGCGCCTCAATGAACCGCGCTACGCTTCGCTGCCCAACATCATGAAGGCGAAGAAGAAGGAAATCGCGGCCAAGACGACGGCCGACTACGGCGTCGATGTCGCCCCGCGCCTGAAGGTGCTGAAGGTGTCCGAACCGGCCAAGCGCTCCGCTGGCGTCAAGGTCGAGAACGCTGCCGAACTGGTGACCAAACTCAAGACTGAAGCGGGGGTGCTCTGATGGCCGTTCTCGTCGTCGCCGATAACGACAACGCGCACCTGCGCGACACCACCCACAAGACCGTCACCGCCGCCCTGGCGCTGTCGAGCGACGTGGACGTCCTGGTCCTGGGCCAGGGCGCCGACGCCGTGGCCGCCGCCGCCGGCAAGATCGACGGCGTGCGCAAGGTCATTCTGGCCGAGAGCGCGGACCTGGGCCATGGCATCGCCGAAGCCATCTGCGACACCATCGTCGGCCTGGCCGGCGGCTATGACGCGGTGCTGGTCCCGGCCACCTCGGCGGGCAAGAACTTCGCCCCCCGCGTGGCCGCCAGGCTCGACGCCTCGCCGATCTCGGACGTCATCGAAGTGGTGTCGAGCGACACCTTCGTGCGCCCGATCTACGCCGGCAACGCGCTGGAGACCGTCCAGACCGCCGACAAGACCAAGGTCCTGACCGTCCGCCCGACCGCCTTCAAGGCGGCCGGTGAAGGCGGCTCGGCCGCGGTCGAGAAGGTGGCCGGCGCCTCGGCCAGCAAGACCCGCTTCCAGTCGGAAGAGATGGTCAAGTCGGACCGTCCGGAACTGACGGCCGCCAAGATCGTCGTCTCCGGCGGTCGCGCCATGGGCTCGGCCGAAGAGTTCCAGAAGGTCATCGAGCCCCTGGCCGACAAGCTCGGCGCCGCTGTGGGCGCCTCGCGCGCCGCGGTCGACGCCGGCTATGCGCCCAACGACTACCAGGTCGGCCAGACCGGCAAGGTCGTCGCCCCGGCGCTCTACATCGCCATCGGCATCTCGGGCGCCATCCAGCACCTGGCCGGCATGAAGGACTCCAAGGTGATCGTCGCGATCAACAAGGACGCCGACGCGCCGATCTTCCAGGTCGCCGACTACGGCATCGTCGGCGACTACAAGACCGTGGTTCCGGAACTGATGGCCGCGCTGGGCTAAGGCCCGGCCACACGGCTGAAACGACGAAGGCCCGGAGCGCATGCTCCGGGCCTTTTCGTTGGGCGCTATCCGTCGAACAGGTCGTCGGTTAGATCCCGGGCGCCATGCAGGATACGCTCGATGCGAACGCGTTCCGGCTCGACTGAATAGAAGATCAGGTAGCGACCGTGCACCGTACGGCGAATGCCGGGATCAAGCTGAGGCTGCAGTTCGTAGCCCAGTGGCGCATCCGCCAGCTCCTCGCAGGTCACCCGGACTTCGGCGATGAAGCGGACTGCGCGTCGCGGACTGTCGCGGGCGATGAAGTCGGCCATTTCCTCCAGGTCCTCTTCGGAACGCGGAGAGAAGACCACCTTCATTTCGTCGGATCCACCATGGCGGCGTACTTGGCCGTGAGGCGCGCGAACACCTCCTCGGCGGGCCGGCCGGGGCCGCTGTCCATGCCCTCGCGAATGAGCAGCCGGAGTGCATCCTGCTCAAGCAGGGCGACTTTCCGCTTCTGAAACCAGTCTCGCAACGCGTCACGAATGACTTCGCTCGTCGTCGCGTAGTCTCCGGATTCGACCGCTTCACGCACACCGCCGGCCATGTCGGCGGTCAGAGCGATGCTGATCTTCTCGACGTTGGACATCCGAACCTCCGTCGGGAACGGTAGTAAGAATTCCTACCAAACTCAAGTGAGGGGAAGGTGGAGGGGCGGGACGTGGTCGGCCTTTCTACTCCGGATCCCGGAAGACCCCGTCCTGGAACAGCGTCCGGCCGAACCAGGGGTGGTGGAAGTCCATCGTGAAGCGGAACCGCCCGTCGCCGACGTCGCGGTGGACCACGTGGGCGCGCCCGGGGGTCAGCAGGTCCGGGATGGGGACCCGCAGGGAGCCGAGGCTGGCGAAGTAGCGGCGGCTGCGGAAGTGCAGGGCGCCGTCCTCGACGCTGACGGTCAGCGCCATGCCGAGGCCCCCGCGCACCACCTCCAGCAGTTCGCCGTCGGCGGTCATCAGCTTGGTCGAGCTGACCAGCACCGGCGAGCGGCGATCGAAGCGGTAGGTCCGGGCCCAGACGAGCCCGCCAAGCGGGTCGAGGTGGACATCGACCGAGGTCGGCACATCGGCGCCGGTCCAGGGGGCCAGCGGCGTGCCGATCAGCCGGCAGACCTGGGCGACCAGCCGGCCGACCCAGCTCGCCTCGACCACCATCCGGCCGTCGTAAACGGTGTTGAGCCCCAGGGCCGGGTGGGCCGCGAAGCGGTGCTGGACGGCGGCGGGCAGGCGGGCCCAGGCCTCGGGACCGAGCAGGGCGGGGAAGTCGAGGGGGACGAAGGCCGGTCTCGCCCGGACGGGGACCGCGGCCCCCTGGTATCCCCTCAGCACCCGTTCCATCGTCCCGATCTCCTCTAGCGCCCTATCAACCCGGCGACCTTCGCGCCCAGGCCCATCAGCTTGACCAGCGTCGGGCGCGGGATCTGGCGGACCTGGCCGTACCAGCGGTCCAGCCGGGTCATGAACCCTTGCATGTCCCTGAGCCTGGCCTTGACCCCAGAAGGGGTGGCCGCGTCGGCCTCGGCCTCCGCCACGCAGGCGGCCAGCATCTCCAGCGTCGGATCGATCTCGCGCTTCTTCCGACCTTCCACGATCAGGGTCAGCATGTCCCAGGGATCGGTCCTGCCCTCGAAGTGGTCGCGCCGGTCGCCGGGCAGGTGGATGAGCTTGATCAGCCCCCAGCCCTGCAGCTCCTTGAGGCTATTGGAGACGTTCGACCGCGCGATGCTGAGCGTCTGGGCGATCTCCTCGGCATGCATCGGTCGTCCGGCGAGGAACAGCAGCGCCTGGATCTGGGCCACCGACCGGTTGGTCCCCCACCGCGTCCCCATCTCCCCCCAGTGGAGGATGTAGCGCTGCATGGCGGGGGTGATGTCCACGGTGGTTCTCGTATTTCTGTCGTGACAGAAATAGCAGAAATCGGTCGGCGCGCAACGAGAAAGGGACAAACACCTGCGGTGTCTGTCCCTGATCCTGCGAAGTGTCGGGGACTGCTACCGTCTGGCGACGGAAGCCGTCCCGGGTTCTTACGGTCGGATCAGATACTTCTCGCCGGTGGCCTTGCGGTTGTAGGTGGCGATCACCTCGGGATCGAGCGCCTCGGCCAGCGAGATCTCGGCCGTGTAGTGGCTGGCGAAGGTGGTCTTCAGCTCGGCGACGACCCGGTCGCGCAGCTTCTGGGTCTCGACCGGCCCGATCTTCATCAGGAACGGCGTCAGCAGCCAGCCGCCCAGGCCCCACATCATGCCGAAGGCGCGGTTGAGCTCGGTCGGGCCGGTGTCCAGGCCGCCGTAGACATAGACCTGCTTCATCTGGTTGGAGCCGTAGCGGCTGTAGACCTTGGCCGTCTTGTTGGCCGCCACTTCCATGCAGTTGAGGATCTGTCCGGCCAGCTTGCCGCCGCCGATGGCGTCGAAGGCCAGATAGGCGCCGGTCTCGACGATGGCCTGGGTCAGGTCCTCGAGGAACGAGGGCTTGCTGGAGTCGACGATGTGCGTCGCGCCCAGCCCGCGCAGGATGGCCGCCTGCTCGTCATTGCGCACGATGTTGACCAGCGGGATGCCGTCGGCGAGGCAGATCTTGACCAGCATCTGGCCCAGGTTCGAGGCCGCCGCCGTGTGGATCAGGCCGGTGAAGCCCTCGCGCTTCATGGTCTCGGGGAAGCTGAGCGCCGTCAGCGGATTGACGAAGCAGGACGCCCCGTCCTTCGGGTCCGTGCCTTCCGGCAGCAGCATGACCGAGGCGAGCGGCAGGGTGCGGAACTGGCCGTACATCGCGCCGCCCAGACAGGCGACGGTCTTGCCCAGCAGCGCCTGCGCTTCCGGCGAAGCGCCCGCCGCCACGACCACGCCGGCGCCCTCGTTGCCGACCGGCATGCTCTCGTCGGCCCGGGCGGCCATCATCCGCATCAGGTGCTTGGGGATGTCGGCGGTGAAGGTCGGGCCGTTGGCGTTGGCGCCGGCGCGTCCGGTGCTCAGGTCGGCCGGGCCGATCAGCAGCCCCAGGTCCGAGGGATTGATCGGCGAGGCCTGCACCTGGACCACCACCTCGCCCGCCGCCGGCGCCGGGGTCTCCACCCGCTCCAGCGACAGCTGAAGCTCGCCCGCCGAGGTCACCAGCGACCGAAGTTGCAGCCCCGACTCCCAGGATGTCGTCGCCATGATGTGTCACTCCCGTTCCCGGTTGATCCGGATTGGCGCGCAATTGAGCCCATCGGCGCCGAGGGGGGAAGGGGCGTTGTCGAAAAGGACGGTCTGGCGGCGCGAGGGGCTATGCTTTTTTATCGACGACGGCCTGCGCCAACCTGTTCAGCACCCGGGAACGCTCACCCAGACCAGGCCGCTCGGGCCAGCCCGGTAGCGCTGCGCCGAGGCGGCGCGCGCCCGGGCCTCCTGGCATTGCATGTACTGCTTCATGTTCGCGGCCAGGATCTGCTGGATGCTCATGGGCGGCGGCGGCGGCGGCGTGGGGTAGCGGCGGCGCCCCTCGATGCATTCCTTCGAGGTTTCGCCCAGGACCGGGCAGATGATCTCCTGGACGTGTCCCCATTTGTAATCGCCGGCCGCCCACCGGCGAGCCTCGTCCACCGCGGCCGCCCTGCGGACCGCGGCGCGTTCGGCGGCGATCTCCGCCTCGTATCGCCCGGCGTTGAGGCCGTGGTCGATGGCGACCTTTCTCACGGCCGCCGCGACCACGGCCACCTCGGCGTAGTGGCGCGTCCGCTCGGCGAGGATGGCCTCGGGCGACCAGCCGACGCACATGTGTGGGCCGCCTATATACCTCGCCATGGAGCTTCGGCCCTCCAGACGCCAGGCGCCGCCGCCGCAGGCGGCCCTCGTCGGCCCGGTCGCCTGCCGCCACAGCCTCGCCTGGGCCTCGCGGTCAATGCCCGGCGCGTCGCGGTCTATGGCGATCCACTCCTTGCCGCCGGCGATGCGCGCCAGGATCTGGGGCTGGTCGGCCCAGATCGGTGCGCCAGTCTGCTCGAGCCGGTTGTCCGGTCGCAGGGGCGGGGCGATGTGGAGCTCGTCGAACAGGGGCAGGCTCGACCGTTGGGCCAGCACCTCGGCCGCCGACCCGGTTCCGAACCGGTAGCGCAGGCCGTCATCGGCGGCCAACTCGACGATCATCCAGCCGCCGTACAGATCCTCGTAGCTGTAGCGCGTGACCTTCACGGGCAGCACGCCCATGACCCTGTCGCCCAGGACCAGCGGGTCGCCGTGGTCGTCCAGCGGTTGGTAGAGCCATCGCCGGGCCGGATCGAGCGGATTGGGGAAGTCGACGGTGCGGCGGGCCGCCTCCCGTCCCGCCGCCTTGATCGCGGGGCGGGATCCCCCGATCTCGTAGCTGTACCCGCCGTAGCGTCTGAAGACCTCCACCGGGCCGGTGACGGACAGGAAGTTCCCCTGGAAGTCGGTGAAGACCTGGCGGATCGGTTCGCCGGGATTCTGCACGTCGATCACCATTCGGCGCGACAGCCTTTTGGCCGCCGGCCCCTCGGTGCAGACCGTGTTCTCCAGCAGCCAGCGCCGCTCCCCGTGGGCGTTCAGGAAGGCGATGTCGCAAAGCTTGCCGCCTTTGACGGCGGGACTGGGCCGTTCGGCCGTGACGCTTATGACCGCGGGCAGGGCGCGGCGGGTGGACGGATAGGTCCCACTGAAGACCTTCGTCTCCTCGTAGCTCTCGAAAACCATCGGCATCCGCAGGTCAGGACCCCAGGGGCGGACGACCTTGCCGCGCCGGATGTCGATGAGGCCGACGTCGGAAATTGCGTGAGTCGCCGAGATGACCACGAGCTGGCGGTGCTCGGGCTGCAGCACGACCTTGTTGTCGGCGTTCGCCAGTCCGAAGAGCTGAGGTCCGGAAGCATCCCGGCGATGGGTCTTGCTGTTCCACCCCCCGACCAGAAGTCGGTACTGGACCGGCTCGCCCATGGTCGCGTTGGGGTCGTCCCCCAACGGGCGCGCGGTCCACAGCCAGGTCTTCCGCACGCAGCCGACGCCGCCCCGGACCCGGGGTGTGTCATAGCAGCAGCCGTTGCCGGAGCAGGTGTTGTAGGTCGCCGGCAGTTCCTTGCGCAGCTCAAGTGAAGCGCGCGCCGGCCCGGCGGGCGCGGAGGCCGTCAGGGCCAGGCCGACGACCATGAAAAAGGACAGGACGGCGTTTCTCATCGTACGTTACCCCGCTTCACGACCCGCTCTCCCCACGTTAGGGCAGGTTGCGGTCAGAGACCAAGGTTCGCGTTTCCGAGCGCCCGGTCGAATCCGGAACGATGGGGCGCCTGACCAGAAAGCAGCCATGGCTCCTGGAATGCGCGCTGGACTTGCGGCTGCTGTATGACAAGCAGGTACTTACCCGCACCGCCGTCCCCATGACCGAAGCAGACGCCATCCCCTTCCCCCCTGCCTCCATCCTTGCGCCGGGCCTGACCTGCTGGCGAACAGAGCCGGCCGGGCGGGCGGGGCTGATCATCGACAATGAAGCCTGCTTCACCGCCGCCCATGAGGCCTTCCTGGCGGCGAAGCAGTCGATCTGGATCCTGGGCTGGGCGTTCGATCCCAGGACGCGGCTGGCGCCGGACGGCTTCGAGGGACCCGATGATCCCGATGAGGTGGGACAGATCCTCATCGCCCTGACCCGCGCGCGTCCGGAACTGGATGTCCGGGTCCTGGTCTGGCGCTCCACCCTGGGCATCAACGGTCTGCAGGACCCGCGCGGCCACCGGGCCGGACGGACTTTCGCCGGAACCGGCGTGCGCTTCCGGGAGGCCGACGACGCCCCCTTCGGGGCCTGCCATCACCAGAAGCTGGTCATCGTCGACGGCCGGATCGCCTTCTGCGGCGGGGGCGACATGGTCGCCAACCGCTGGGATACATCCGGGCATCATCACGATGACGGGCGACGTATCCTGCCGGAGCGCAGGCCTCACGCGCCACGCCACGAGGTGACGATGCTGGTCGATGGCGCCGCCGCCGCTGCTTTGGGCGAACTGTTCGTCGAGCGCTGGCGCAACGCCGGCGGCGAGCCCATCGCGCCGGGAGCAACGGCGCCGGGCGATCCCTGGCCCCCGTCCGTGCCCGTCGCCATGTCAGGGGTAGAGGTGGCTATCGCCCGCACCCAGCCGGCCTGGAAGGGCCGTCCGCTGGTCGAGGAAGTTCGCCGCCTGACGCTCGCCTGCATCGCCGATGCGCGCCGGACCATCTATCTTGAGAACCAGTACTTCGCCTGCGCGCCCGTGGCCGACGCTCTCGCGGCGCGCCTGGGCGAGCCGGACGGGCCCGAGGTCCTGCTCATCCTCACCGGTCATTCGCCGAGCTGGTTTGACCGGCTGACCATGGACCACGCCCGCAATCCCCTTATCCGGCGGATTCGCGCCGCGGACCGGTACGGCCGGTTCCGGGCCCTGTCGCCGACGACCTCCGGCGGGACACCGATTATCGTGCATTCGAAGGTCGGCGTGTTCGACGACCGCATCGTGCGCATCGGATCGGCGAACCTGAACAACCGGTCCGAAGGCTTCGATACCGAGTGTGACCTTGCCATCGCGGCGCCCGACGCGGCGGCCCGGAAGGCCATCACCAGGTTCCGGGACGATCTGATCAGCCACTACCTCGGCATGAGCGCCGACGCCTTCGCCGAGGCACGATCCCGGGCCGGTGGCCTGATCGACGCGATTGACCGGCTCAACGCTGATGGACGTCTCACGCCGGTTGGCGCGGACAGGGCGACCTGGTGGGAGACCTTCGTCTCCGACCATGAGCTTGGCGATCCCCGCGACGCCCGCCAGAGCTGGCGACTTCGGAAGCGCCGACGGCCGTCCGGTCGTCAGTGAGACATGAGCAGCGGCGTCTTCGGATCGTCGATCATGTGCCGGGTCGCCCCGCCGAGCACGAATTCGCGGATGCGCGAGCGACCGTAGGCGCCCATCACCAGAAGGTCGGCGCCGTTGGCCGCGTTGTAGGCGTCCAGCACTGTTCCGATGGGGCGGTTATCCGCGTTCACCTCGTCGGCGACCGCGGCGACGCCGTGCGTTTGGAGGTGCCGAACCGCGTCGGCGCCCATGCCCCGGCGCGCCTCGGGCTTCTCGCCCAGCACGGTGAGCACCCGGACCTGTCCGGCCGCCTTCAGCAACGGCAGGGCGTCGGCCATGGCCCGGGCCGAGGTGCGGCTGCCGTCCCACGCCAGCACGACGGTCTTCAGCCCGTCAGTCGCCAGGCCGGTCTCTCCGGGCCGGAAGAGCAGCACCGGGCGGCCCGACCCGAAGATGACCGCTTCGGCGATCGCGCGCTGGCCTTCGAAGCCGCTGCCGACCGGCACGATGCAGAGGTCCCGCGTACGGGCGTGAACGGCCACGACATCCTCGATGGCGAACAGCTCGGCCTTCTTCAGTAGAGTGTCGCCCAGGACCCCGCCCGCGCTCGCCGCAGCGGCGAAGTCGGACAGGACCTGCTCACAGGCCTGACGGCTCCTGGCTTCTTCCTCGACGGCCAGCCGGTTCAGGCCGATCAGATAGTTGGCCAGGGCATTGTCCGGAACGCGAATGTCGGCGTGGACGGCAAGAGCGGTCAGCTTGCCGCCGACGACGGCGGCGAAGCGGACCGCCTGCTCGATTGCGGTCGGGGGCGTCGGCTCCGGATAGCCGCTGATCTGGAAAAGAATGTCCTGCATGGCGATGTCCGATCCTGCTGCCTGCCTCCATCAAGGCGGGCTCACGCCTGAACGCATTGATCGATCTCAAAATGCATACGATTGGGACCTGGTCCCTTCGCAGGTCGCGCGGACCTTCCTGGCCCCGGCCTTCGCCAAAACGGGACTATTCGGCGGCCGTATGGCGTTGCGCTTCTTCATGGGCTGTATCGGGATGCCCCTCCCACGGGGCCAGGCGCCTGTGCGTTTTCGCCGCCAGTTCGGCGCAGCGACGAAAGGCGTCCGCCAGGTCCAGGGCGCCATCCAGCTGACCGACGGGCAGGGCGCCGCGGGCGGTCGCCCGCAGCAGGTCGGTCTTGACCTGCTGATAGGCGCGCTCGGTCGCCTCGATCAGCCGGGTGCAGGCCGGCTCCAGGGCGTCCGCATCCGCTCCAGGCCCCTCCAGGCTATCGGCCAGCGCCTGTCGCAGGCCCGCCCAGCCGGCGGACGCCGCATCCATGCCCGCCGGAAGCAGCCGCAACCGCACGCTCATACGCTCAAGCTCCTCCAGGTGCTGCACGGCCCGGATCACGTCGGGCAGGGCGTCGGCCACGGCGTCTGGAAGCGGTCCGGCGCTCATCTCCCCGATGAAGGTCCGGATGGCCCGCCCCAGGGGCAGAAGCCGGCCTTCGTCCACCGCCGTCCCGGCCTCCCTGGCCCGCCGTCGTTGGGCGACCATCGCGAAGGCGGCCTCGCGCATGCGCTCCGTTTCCAGGACCAGCCCCCGAAGCGCGAGGGCCGGAACCGGCGCGAGGGTAGGGTCGAGATATCGCGGCCGGGCCAGGCTTTCCGCCTCTGAAACAAAGCGGCGCTGCAGGAAGGCGATCAGCCGCGATCCCATCAGGGCCATGACCAGGGCGCCGACCAGATTGAACAGGGTATGGAACATGGCCAGGATCGCCGGCGTGTCGGCCTGCGGGTTGAAGCTGGCGGTCAGCCAGGTGCTTGCCCACAGGAGGGGCGACAGCAGCGCGATGGCCGCCACCGCGGCCGCGGCGTTGAAGGTGACATGCGCCACGGCCACACGCCGCGCCGCCGGCGTTGCGTTCAGGGCGGCCAGGATCGCCGTCGACGTCGTCCCGATATTGGTCCCGATGACCGCCATGGCCGACATCGAGAGCGGGATTTCACCACTGGCGGCGGCGGTCAGGGCGATGGCGATGGCGGCGCTGGACGATTGGGTGACCACCGTGACCGCGACGCCGACCGCCAGGGCGAGCACCAGGCTGACGAAGGTGACGTCGCCCGCAACCAGGTGACCGACATCTCCCAGGAGAGTCGCAAAACCTGTCTGCAGTACGCCGATGCCGAGAAAGAAGGCCCCGAACCCCGCCATCGCCTGGCCGGCGCCGAACAACCGGGAGCGGCCGCGGAACGCCAGCCGGCCCAGCATGCCGAGGCCGATCAAGGGCAAAGCCAGCGCCGCCACATCGATCTTCACGCCCACCAGGGCCACCAGCCAGCCGGTCATGGTGGTGCCGACATTGGCCCCGATGATCAGCCAGACCGCCTGGGCCAGATTCAGCAGCCCTGCGTTCACAAAGCCCAGGGTGGCGACCGTCACGGCGCTGGACGACTGCAGCAGCGCGGTGATCAGCACACCGGCCAGGAAGCCGCGGGGAGCTGACCGGGTCCAGGATTCCAGAACCGCCTGGAGCGCTCCCCCGGCCGCCAGCTTCAACCCTTCGGTCATCAGCCACATACCGAGCAGGAACAGGCCGATCCCGCCAAGCAGCGCGGCGAACACACCAGCAGTCATCGATTGTCACCCTAAGCCCGCTTGCCTCTGACCGGCGGGAGCGTAGCAGCAGAATCCAGGGAAACGAGCCGCCTGGTCTCCCGACAGGCCCGCCAACTGTCAGGGATGTATCGGGACAAGGCTGCCAGAACTCCATCCGGGCCGGATCCCGGCGCCGCCCATCGGCCCCGAGGGGGAAGGGACGTTGTCGAAAGGGACGGTCCTCAGGACCGGTCGGCCAGCCAGTCCGCGACGGAGCGTCCGGCCTGTCCGGTGGTTAGGGCCAGATCGGGCGAGACCGCCGCCAGCCGCCCCGCCCGCATCAAACCCAGCAACGCCAGCTGGTGACGTCGCAGGAAGGGATCGGCGATCCTGCGGCCGATGATCATGCGGACCAGCAGCATCGGCGGCGACACCGCCTTCACCGGCCGGCCGACGGCCCGGGAGACCAGCGGCGCCAGCTCCTGCAGGCCCAGGGCTTCGGGGCCGGTGAGCACGAGCGTCCGGTCGGACGCCGGCGCGGGGTGGGTCAGGGCCCAGACGGCGGCCCGGGCGATGTCGTCCACGTCGATGAAGGCGACCTTCGCCGCCCCCAGCGGCAGGAGCAGGCGACCGCTGTCGCGCGCGCCCTCCAGCAGGGGCTCGAGGGCCACCTGCATGAATGCCGACGGCCGAAGGATGGTCCAGGACAGGCCCGAGGCCTTCAGCGCCGCCTCGGCCGCCGCATGGGCCCGGCCCACGGGCGTCGGGCTGTTCGGCGCGGTGGCGGCGTCTCCGGCCGAGACCTTGACGACATGGCTGACGCCCGCCGCTCGCGCCGCCGCGATCGCCGCCCGCTCCTGGGCCTCCTGGCGCGGCGACTGGGTGGTCAGCAGGAAGACCGAGCTGACGCCGGCGAAGGCCGCTGGCAGGCTGCCTGGCTGATCGAGGTCGCCGGCCGCCACCTCCACCGTCGGACCGGCGAGCGCTCGCGCCGCCTCGGGGCGTCGCGCCAGAACCCGCACCGGCAGCCTCAGGTCCGCCAGCTGTTGAACGACACGCGAACCGATGCGGCCTGTGCCGCCAATGACGAGGATCATGATCTCTCCGGATTGACTTTCTGACCAAATAGTCCAATTATGACCGTATAGTCAATTTGAGGCCGCCGATGACTCTCGCCGCCGAACCCAGGACAGACCGTCGCCGGGCGAGGACCCGGTCGGCGCTGCTGCGCGCCGGCCAGTCCCTGTTCGCCGACCAGTCCGTCGACGCGGTGAGCATCGACGACATCGTCGCCGCCGCCGACGTCGCCAAGGGCAGCTTCTACAATCACTTCAGCGACAAGGAGGCCCTGGCTCGCGAGATCGCCATGGCGGTCCGGGCCGAGGCCGAGGCCGAGATCGACGCGGCCAATGCCGACGTCGCCGACCCGGTGAGTCGCATGGCCCGCGCCCAGACCGTCTTCGTGCGCTTCGCCCGGCGGGATCGGGAGAGGGCGCGGGCGATGATGCGTCTTTTCGCGGGCGCCACCCTGCCCAACGCCCCGCTGAACCGGGGCGTGAGGGCCGATGTCGAGGCCGGTCTCGCCGCCGGCGCCTTCCGGGGCCTGACCGTGGAGACGGGGGTCCTGATGGCGATGGGCGTCGCCTTGGTGGCCGTCACCCGCGTGCTTGAGCCAGGCCCCGTCACGCCGGTCGCGGACCTTTGCCGCAGCCTGAACTTCGGACTGCTGCGCGGCCTCGGCGTCGACGAGGACCAGGCGCGGCGGTTCGCCGACGCTGCCGCTGATGATCTGCTTTCGGAGACCCTGTCATGAGCGTGATTCGCATCGAGGACATCGCCCACGTCCGCTTCCGGGCGCCCGATCTTCGGGAGATGCAGGCGTTCCTCGAGCAGTTCGGCCTCGAGGTCGCGCTGGCCGATGAGGCGCGGCTGTTTATGCGCGGCCGGGGCGGCGCGCCCTTCCTGCACGCCACCGAACGGGGCGAGGCCGGGTTCGCGGCGCTCGGTCTGCGCGCCGCCGGCCTTGCCGACCTGCAAACGCTCGCGGCGGCCGAGGGCGTCCCCATCGAGCCGCTCGACGCGCCCGGCGGCGGCCAGGTCGTGCGTCTGACCGACCCCGACGGCCACAGCGTCGAGGTCGTCGCCGGACAGGCCTTCGGAGGTCCGGCCGCCTTCACGCCGCGCCCGGCCTGGAACAGCGCCGACCGGCGCGACCGCCTTCGCGCCGTCAAGCGCACCGGCCAGGGGCCGGCCCATGTCATCCGGCTGGGCCACGCGGTGCTCGGCGTCTCGGACTTCCGCGCCTCCGAGGCCTGGTACAAGGACCGCTTCGGCTTCCTGACCTCCGACGAGATCGCCGTCGCGCCGGACTTCTCCATCGGCGCCTTCATGCGCTGCGACCGCGGCGAGACGCCGACCGACCACCACACGCTGTTCCTGCTGCAGGGACCGGCCGGGCCGGGGTTCAACCACGCCGCCTTCGAGGTGCGCGATCTCGACGACCTGATGGCCGGGCACGATCACCTCAAGGCCGGCGCCCGCACCCCCGCCTGGGGCGTGGGCCGCCACATCCTCGGCAGCCAGGTGTTCGACTACTGGCGCGATCCCTGGGGCCACATTCTCGAACACTGGACCGACGGCGATCTGCTGACCGCCGCCGAGGCCGCCAACACCGCCACCCTCCAGGATCTTCTCGGCGTGCAGTGGGGTCCGCCGTCGCCGCCGGACTTCGGCTAGGAGCCAGCACCATGAAACTCGCCACCTTCACCGCCGGCGGCGCACCGGAAACGGGCGTCATCGACGGCGGCCGCATCATACCCCTGACCCGCGCCTCGCCGGGCCTGCCCGCCGACATGATCGGACTGATCAGCGGCTGGCCGGCGGTCGAGGCGGAGGTTCGCCGCCTCGCCGGCGCCGGCGCCGGGGCCCTGCCGCTGGACAGCGTCCGCCTGCTCGCTCCCGTCCCGCGTCCCGGGAAGATCTGGGCCATTGGCCTGAACTATGCCGACCATATCGCCGAGAGCGGCGTCCAGACCCCGGCCAGCCAGGTCTGGTTCACGAAGGCCGGAACGGCCGTTACAGGACCCTTCGACCCGGTCCAGGTCCCCACACCCTTCTGCGACTACGAGGTCGAGATGGTCGCGGTGATCGGCGCCGGCGGCCGGAACATCACCCGCGCCGACGCCCCCGCCGCCGTCTTCGGCTGGTGCGTCGGCAACGACGTCACCGAGCGCATGTGGCAGCACCGGACGCCGCAATGGTCGCTGGGCAAGTCCTTCGACACCCATGCGCCCTTCGGCCCCTGGATCACCACCGCCGACGAGATCGCCGATCCGCACGCCCTGGACCTGCGGTGCCTGATCAATGGGGAGGTGCGGCAGAATTCGAACACCCGCCATCTGGTGTTCGATGTCTGGGACCAGATCGCGCATCTTTCCTCGGCGATGACCCTGGAGCCGGGCGACGTGATCTTCACGGGCACCCCGGGCGGGGTAGGGGCGGCCATGGACCCTCGCCAGTTCCTCAAGGCCGGCGACGTCATGCGCTGCGAGGTCGAAGGCCTGGGCGCCATCCAGGCGGTCTGCGAGGCGCCCTGATGTCCCACGATTGCGATGTTCTGGTCGTCGGGCTCGGACCCGTCGGCGCGGCCCTCTGCGCGTTGCTGGCCCGCGAGGGGGTCAGCGCCATCGCGGTGGAGCGGGAGACCGAGGTCTATCCGCTGCCCCGCGCCGCCCACTTCGATCACGAGATCATGCGGCTGTTCCAGAAGCTGGGCATCGCCGGGGAGATGCAGGCGGCCTCGCAACCGGCGGCCGCCTACGAGTTCCGCAACGCCGCCGGCGAGATCCTGATGCGCTATGACCAGGGCGCCGGCGGCAGTCCGTCCGGCTGGGCGCCGGGCTACATGTTCCATCAGCCCAGTCTCGAGACTGCCCTGCGGCGGCTCCTGTCGGCCTCGCCGCTGGTCGAGGCCCGCCTCGGACGGACCCTGGTCGCCTTCACCCAGGACGCCGACGGCGTCAGCGCGACGGTCGATGGCCCGTCGGGGGCGGAAACCCTCCGCGCCCGCTGGCTGGTCGGCTGCGACGGCGCCAGAAGCCCGGTCCGCGAGGCGCTGGGGATCGGGCAGAGCGACTACGGTTTCGACGAGCCCTGGCTGGTGATCGACGCGGTGGTCAGCGACACCTCGCGGCTGCCGGCGGACAATCTGCAGATCTGCGACCCCGCCCGGCCCACCACCTGCCTCGTCATGAGCCAGGGCCGCCACCGCTGGGAGTTCATGCTGCTGCCCGGTGAACAGCCGGCCGATGTTCTGGACGGCAACGTCATCCGCGACCTGCTCAAACCCTGGCACTGCGAGGACTGCGTCGAGATCGAACGCAAGGCGGTCTACCGCTTCCACGGACGGGTGGCGGAGCGCTGGCGCGACGGGCGCGTGTTGCTGGCCGGCGACGCCGCTCACCAGACGCCGCCGTTCGCCGGCCAGGGCATGTGCTCGGGCCTTCGCGACGTCGACAACCTGGCCTGGAAGCTGGCCGCCGTGATCCGTAGCGGCGCCGACCCAGTCCTGCTCGATAGCTACCAGACCGAGCGCGAGCCACACGTCCGCGCCGTGATCGAACTGGCGATCGCCATGGGCCGGGTGGTCTGCATCAGCGATCCGCAACAGGCCGCCATGCGGGACGCCGGCATGCTGGCCCAGCGCGCGGCCGGGCGCCAGCCGCCGGCCCTCGCCGCGCCCCGCATCGGTCCGGGCCTCGGGCAGGGCGAGGTCGGCGGCGAGTATTTCCCCCAGCCCTGGGCCGGGGACCTGAGGCTCGACGACGTCCTGGGCGAGGGGCCGTGGCTGATCGTCCGGGACGCGACGGGCGGCGCCCTTGCCCCGTTCGCCGACGCCCTGACCGGCTGGCTGGACCGGCATGGCGCCGAGGCTGTGCTGGTGCGGCCCGACCGCTACGTGTTCGGGGTCGGACCGCCCGCCGCGCTGCAGGCGGCCTGGGCGGATCGCGTCGGCTAGCCTGTCCGCGTCCGCTCCGGCCCGCCGGATGCCCCGTTCCCGCTGCATCGCAGCAAAGACCTTGGCGGCCTGCGGGACTCCTGTGCTAGAACCCCTGCCACAAAGTTTGACGGCGCGGACCTCCCCGGGATCAACCGCGCCGGCGTCGAAGGGCGAGACTTCATGGCGGATATCAAGACGGTCGGCGTCATCGGCGCGGGCCAGATGGGGTCGGGCATCGCGCATGTCTGTGCGCTGGCCGGATACGACGTGTTCCTGCACGACCTCAGCCAGGAGCGGATCGACGCGGGCGTGGCGACCATCGAGCATAACCTGGCGCGTCAGGTCGGGCGCGGCCTCATCGACGACGCGGCCATGAAGACCACGCTGGGTCGCATCCGCCCCGCCGCCGACCTGGCCCTGATCGGCCAGACGGACCTGGCCATCGAGGCGGCGACCGAGAATGAGGAGATCAAGAAGACGATCTTCCGCTCTCTGCAGCCGCACCTGAAGGCCGGGACGCTGCTGGCGTCCAACACCTCCTCGATCTCGATCACCCGCCTGGCCTCGACCACCGACCGGCCCGAGCGGTTCATCGGACTGCACTTCATGAACCCCGTGCCGCTGATGAAGCTGGTCGAGGTCATCCGCGGCATCGCCACCGACGGCGCCACCTATGAGCAGGCGGTGACCTTCGCCCGCTCGCTGGGCAAGACCACGACCAACGCCGAGGACTTCCCGGCCTTCATCGTCAACCGCGTGCTGGTGCCGATGATCAACGAGGCGATCTACACCCTGTACGAGGGCGTCGGCACGGTGGAGTCGATCGACACCGCCATGAAGCTGGGCGCCAACCACCCGATGGGCCCGCTCGAGCTGGGCGACTTCATCGGTCTGGACACCGTGCTGTCGATCATGAACGTCCTCTACGAGGGCCTGGCCGACAGCAAGTACCGCCCGTGTCCGCTGCTGGTGAAGTATGTCGAGGCCGGCTGGCTGGGCCGCAAGACCGAGCGCGGCTTCTACGACTATCGCGGCGAGGTTCCGGTCCCGACCCGGTAGCGGGTCACCAGAGCGTTTCGGCGCCTAGAGCTTTCAGTCGATGGTCGACGCTGACTACGGGTATCGCGAGCGAGATCGCCTGCGCGGCTACAATTCTGTCCCAGGGATCCTTGTGAGATTTCGGCAGGCGTCCCGCCAGAGCCGCCTGCTCGGGATCCAGTGCGGCCCAACGAAAATCCAGGTCAGCCGCTGCCGACAGCAGGTCGTCCGGTAGCAGGGCAAGCGCGGTCCCGCTGGCGCTTGTATTCGATCTCATATGCAGCCGCGATGCTGACCAGGATGTCGTTACCGATATCTGCCAGGGCGTCAGCGGCGGCGGATGACAATCGTGAGCTGTCACTCAACGCCCAAACGAAAGTGTGCGTGTCCAGCAGTAGCTTCAAGGTTTGGGCCAGACTGGTTCGTCCATGGCGGCCTCGACCTCCGGATCCGGCTCGAAGAAGACCTCGTCCGGAATCTTCACGTTCAGATGGTCCCAAATGCCCAGCTTGCGTCGCTCGCCTGCTTTCGGCGCCGGCTTGATCCCCCGGAGGGTGGCCACAGGTTCACCGTCGCGGGTGAGGATGACTTCCTCGCCGGCCTGAACCTGGTCAACGACATCGGACAACGTCGTCTTGGCGATGTTGACGTGGACGGTCATGCGGCAAGGCTATCACAACCTGCCCGCTCCACAAATCCGGCCGTTGTCAGCCCCCGCCCATCGCCACCGAGACCCGGTAGGTGGTGAAGGCCGCCAGGTAGGCCAGCGCGAACATGTAGCTGAACATCACCGTCGGCCACAGCCAGCTGTTGGTCTCGCGCTTGACCACCCCCAGGGTGGGCAGGCACTGCGGCGCGAACACGTACCAGGCCAGCACCGCCAGGCCCGAGGCCATCGACCACTGGCTGGCCAGGATGGCGCTCAGCGTCGCGCCGCCGGCGCCCTCGACGTCGCCCACCGCATAGACCGTGCCCAGCGCCGCCACGGCCACCTCGCGGGCGGCCATGCCCGGCACCAGGGCGACGGACATCTGCCAGTTGAAGCCGATCGGGGCCAGGAAGGGTTCGATGGCGTGGCCGATCATGCCGGCGAAGCTGTAGTCGATGGCCGGGCCCGTGGCGTCCGCCGGCGCATAGGGGAAGGTCGACAGCACCCAGACCAGCACCATCAGCGGCAGGATGATGCGCCCGGCGCGATTGATGAAGATGCCTGCGCGCTGCATCAGGTTGCGCAGCACGTTGGCGGGATCCGGCAGGCGGTAGGTCGGCAGCTCCATCATGAACGGCTCCGAGGCCGTCCTCCAGAACAGGTTGCGGATGACGAAGGCGACGATCAGGCCTGACACGATGCCGCTGGCGTAGAGGCCGAACATCACCAGCCCCTGCAGGTTGACGAAGCCCCACACGGTCCGGTCCGGGATGAAGGCGCCGATGATCAGGGTGTAGACCGGGATCCGCGCCGAACAGGTCATCAGCGGGGCGATCAGGATGGTGGTCAGGCGGTCGTGCTTCTGGTCGATGACCCGGGCGGCCATGACGCCGGGAATGGCGCAGGCGTGGCTGGACAGCAGCGGAATGAACGCCCGACCGTGCAGGCCGGCCGCGCCCATCATCCGGTCCATCAGGAAGGCGGCCCGGGCCATGTAGCCGCTGTCTTCCAGCAGCAGGATGAAGAAGAAGACGATCAGGATCTGCGGCAGGAAGACCAGCACGCTGCCGACCCCGGCGATCAGGCCGTCGACGATCAGGCTGCGCAGCAGCCCGTCCGGCGTCACCATGGCGACCACTTCGCCCAGCCAGCCGAAGCCCGCCTCGATGCCGTCCATGGCCGGCGAGGCCCAGGCGAACACCGCCTGGAACATCACGAACAGGATGGTCGACAGGATGAGCAGGCCGCCGACCGGGTGCAGCAGCACGTCGTCGATGCGGCCGGTCCAGGTGTCGGGCCGCTCGGCCGGCCGGACGTGGGCCTTCATGATCCGCTGCGCCTCGGCGTGGGCCGCGCGGATCTCGGCCGCGGTCGGCTCGCGCCAGGTGCTTTCGGCGGGCGACACGGTCAGGGCCAGGGTCTCGGCCTGGGCGACCAGGTCCTCGATGCCGCGCTTGCGGGTGGCCACGGTGGTGACGATCGGGGCGCCGATCTCGCGCGACAGCCCCTCCAGGTCGATGCGCAGGCCCTGGCGCTGGGCGATGTCGTACATGTTCAGCGCCAGCACGAACGGCCGACCGACCTGCTTGAGCTCCAGCGCCAGCCGCAGGACCAGCCGCAGGTTGGTGGCGTCGGCCACACAGACGATGACGTCGGGCGGCGTTTCTCCGGTCAGCCGGCCAAGCACCGCGTCGCGGGTGACCGCCTCGTCCGGGCTGCGGGCCCGCAGGCTGTAGGTGCCGGGCAGATCGAGCACCTGGATGACCCGGCCCGACGGCGCGGTGACCAGGCCCTCCTTCCGCTCGACGGTGACGCCGGCGTAGTTGGCGACCTTCTGGCGGCTGCCGGTCAGGGCGTTGAACAGGGCGGTCTTGCCGCTGTTGGGATTGCCCACCAGCGCCATGCGCGTGTGGCCGGAAACGACGGCGGCGTTCAAAGCCCGTCCTCCTCGAAGGCGACTTCCACGGCGGCCGCCTCGCGTCGGCGCAGCGCCACGCGCGCGTCATCCAGCCGCACCGCCATCGGATCGTGGCTGAACAGGCCCTCGTGCAGCACCTCGACCCGCGCGCCCTCGACGAAGCCCAGCTCCAGCAGCCGTCGCTCAAGCTCCTCGACGCTCAGGGCGCCGCGCGCGTCCTCGTGCGGATGCACCCGGACGATGACGCCGCGCGCGCCGGGTGCGCCCTCGCTCAGGAAGCGGGCGGAAGGGTCAGACTGCGTATGGGTCAAGGTATGGAGGTCCGGGCGCCCGACAAAACTTGCGACTGATTATCAGCAGGGCGGGCGGCTGTCGATGCATCGCCGACCGATCTCGAACATGCGGCGTTAATACAATCGACACCATGATCATCCGCGTCGGATACTCACCTCGACGATTCGCAAGGGCGGGTGCTGAAATGCAGCGACTCACTCAGATCCTGATCGGCGCCGCGTTCCTCTGCCTGGCGCTCATCCTGTCGCTGACCATATGGCGCGCCGGGGGTGGCTGGGGTGCGGGCGTATCCGGCTTCGTCGCCGCCATGGGCGTTCTGGGCGTGGTCTACCTGCTGGTGGCGCGCGGCCTGGACCTCGCCAGCCTGCGCGGCGAGCTGGGCGCGATCCGCGAGGCGCACCTCATCCTGACCAGCCAGCTGGAAAAGGTCGACGCCCGCCTGACCGAGGTGGTCGAGACGGTCACCGTCGATGCGTTGCGCCGCTCCGAGGAACTGTCCAGCGAAGTGCACATGCTTGAGGACACTGTCCAGCGGATGGCCGAGAAGATGGAGGCGCAGCTGTCCAGCCGCGTCGCCGCCGCCCCGATGCACGCCTTCGGCCACTCGGCCCAGTCCGAGGCGCTGCTCGATACGGTCAAGGCCGCCCTGGCCGAGAACCGCGTCGACCTCTACCTGCAGCCGATCGTGTCGCTGCCGCAGCGCCGGACGGTCTTCTACGAAAGCTTCTCGCGGCTGCGCGACGACAGCGGCCGCGTGATGATGCCGGCCGAGTACCTGGCGGTGGCCGAGCCCGAGGGCCTGGTCGCGGCGATCGACAACCTGCTGCTGTTCCGCTGCGTGCAGATCGTCCGGCGCCTGGCCAAACAGGACCGCAAGGTCGGCATCTTCTGCAACATCTCGCTGGCCAGCCTGTCGGACGAGCAGTTCTTCCCGCAGTTCCTCGACTTCCTGTCGGCCAACAAGGACATGGCCGGCGCGCTGATCTTCGAACTGGGCCAGTCGGCCTTCTCGCGGCGCGGCGCGGTCGAGGCCCGGCACATGGCCCGGCTGGCGGACCTCGGCTTCCGCTTCAGCCTCGACAAGGTCAATGACCTGGACCTCGACTACCAGGACCTTGCCCGGGCCGACGTGAAGTTCATCAAGGTCGGCGCCCAGATGCTGCTCGACCAGCTGGAAGAGACCGACGGCCGGCTGGTGATCAAGTCGCTGCCCGACCTGCACGCCTCCGACTTCTCGCGCCTGACCCGCCGCTACGGCGTGGAGATCATCGTCGAGAAGGTCGAGAGCGAGCGCCAGATCGTCGACATCCTCGACCTCGACCTCGCCTTCGGCCAGGGCCACCTGTTCGGCGAGCCCCGCGCCATCCGCGACGCCGTCCTCGCCGAAACCGACCCGCCCGCCGACTTCATGCGGGCCTCCATGCGCCGGGCGGTGGGGTACTAAGCCGCCGCGTGTCGAAGGACGCAAGGCGTTGACGCCCCACCTCCCACCCGCTAGCGCCTCACCCCATGACCGCGCTGCCTTCCGGCCTTGCCGACCTCGCCGACCGCTATGACGTGCTGCTGAGCGACGTCTGGGGCGTCATCCACAATGGCCTTGAGAGTTTTCCCGACGCCTGCGCCGCCCTGGCCCGGTTCCGGGCGGAGAAGGGGCCCGTGGTCCTGATCTCCAACTCGCCGCGCCCGGCCAGCGATGTCGTCGCCCAGCTCGACGCGCTGAATGTGCCGCGCGAGGCCTGGACGGCCTTCATCACCTCCGGCGACGCCACTCGCGTGCTGCTGGGCCAGAAGGCCGCGCTCGGCGCCGCCTGGCGCATCGGCCCGGATCGCGACATGCCGCTGTACGAGGGTCTGGGTCTTTCCTTCGCCGAGCCTGACGACGCGGCCTTCATAACCGTCACCGGCCCCTTCGACGACGAGGTTGAGACGCCCGAGGACTACCGCGACCGCTTCGCCGGTCCCGCCGCCCGCGGCCTGCCGATGATCTGCGCCAACCCCGACCGCGTCGTGCAGCGCGGCGACCGGCTGATCTACTGCGGCGGCGCCCTGGCCGATCTGTACGCGGACATGGGCGGCGAGGTGCTGATGGCCGGCAAGCCCTTCGCCCCGATCTACGACCTCTGCCTGGCCGAGGCCTCGCGCCTGCTGGGCCGGCCGGTCGATCCGCGCCGGGTGCTCTGCATCGGCGACGGCGTTCACACCGACGTCCAGGGCGCCGAGCAACAGGGGCTGGACTGCCTGTTCATCGCCAAGGGCATTCACGGCGAGGCGGCCATGGGCCCGGACGGAAAGCTGTCGCCGGCCGCCGTCGACGCCCTGCTGGCCGCCGAGGGCGTCAAGGCCGGCTACGCGATGGCGGATTTGGTCTGGTAGACGCGACACACAACAAGAACGAGGGAAACGCGCGATGACGGCACTGTTCTTTGAAGACCTCAGCGTCGGCCAGTCGGCCGAGCTGACCCGCACCGTCGACGAGAAGGCCATCCAGGGCTTCGCCGACGTCAGCGGCGACCACAACCCGGTCCACCTGGACGAGGCCTTCGCCGCCACCACCCAGTTCAAGACCCGCATCGCCCACGGCATGCTGTCGGCCGCCTTCATCTCCGCCCTGATCGCCGGCAAGCTGCCGGGGCCGGGCGCGATCTATCTGGGCCAGTCGCTCAGCTTCAAACGCCCGGTGAAGATCGGCGACGAGGTAGTGGTCACCGCCACCATTACCGCGCTTGACGCCGAGAAGGCCCGCGCCACCCTGGCCACCGTCTGCACCGTGAACGGCAAGGCCGTGATCGAGGGCGAGGCCCTGATCATGGTCCCGCGCAAGGGCGGCTGATGAGCCTGCGTATTGTCCACGGCTGGAAGGGCCTGTCCGACGCTGACCGCGGCGCGGCCGTGGCGCTGGGCAACTTCGACGGCGTTCATCTGGGCCACCGCGAGGTGATCGCCGGCGCGGTTGAGGCCGGCCGGCGGCTGGGCGCGCCCGTGGGGGTGATCAGCTTCGATCCCCACCCGCGCCGGCTGTTCCATCCCGACGAGCCGGCCTTTCGCCTGATGACCACCGACCAGCAGGCGCGAGTGCTGGAGGCCATGGGCGTGGACCGCTTCTACGTCCTGCCGTTCGACTTCGAGATGGCCAACTTCAGCGACCGCGACTTCGCCCTGAAGGTCCTGCACGAGGGCCTCGGCGTGCGCCACGTCGCCGTCGGCTTCGACATCTCCTTCGGCAAGGGCCGCACCGGCAGCCCGGCCCTGATGACGGCCTATGGGGATGAGATGGGCTTTTCCGTCTCCGTCGCCGAGGCGGTGGGCGAGGGGGCCGAGAAGTACAGCTCCACCGGGGTGCGCGAGGCGCTGCGCGAGGGCCGACCGCAGGACGCCGCGGCGATCCTGGGCCAGCCCTTCGCCATCGAGGGCGTCGTGCGCCGGGGACAGCAGCTGGGCCGCACCCTGGGCTTTCCGACCGCCAACGTCTTCATGATCGACTATGTGGTCCCGAAGCTCGGCGTCTACGCCACCCGCACCCGGCTGCCCGATGGCCGCGTCGTTCCCGGCGTCGCCAACATCGGCAACAACCCCACGACGGGCGAGGTCGAAACCCGGCTCGAGGTCTGGCTGTTCGACTTCGACGAGGACCTCTACGGCCAGGTCATCGAGACGCAGCTGATCGCCTTCCTGCGCCCGGAGGAGAAGTTCGGGTCGATCGACGCAATGGTCGAGCAGATCCGGATGGACGAGCAGAGGGCGCGGGCCATTCTTCGCTGAGTCAGGCTATGGTCCGTCAAGCCATATCTTCATGACTTCAGTTTCGCGGCCCGGGGCGACCGGTTGGTTCTTCGGGAATTCATCCTGGCACTCTATGGCGTGTGTGAACGCGCGGGCCTGATTATCGGTCATCAGATCGAAGAAGTCTCCGCTGACCTGGGAGCCGTTCCAGGGCTTGAAACCCCAGGACCGCGCACGTTGACCACCCACACAGCCGTTGCGCCAATAGACGAAGTAGTAGCCGTCCGGCCTGGAGCGGCTAACCGCCCTGACTTCGTAGTCGTAGCCGGAGGAGCCCGGGCTTCCGGCGACCCGCGCCACCAGAACCAGCACCTGTTCCCTGGTGCGGTCGGGCGCAAACAAGCTTCCATAGAACTGGGACTGGGCGGCCGCCGGGCCGGCGAACACCACGGCGACTGAAAACACGAGACGGCCTAGAAGTCGGATCATCTGCTCCCTCCATGGAGCGTTCACTATGTCTGCGGCCCGACAGATCGTCACCTCCGAACATCGAGGTTCCCCGCCGTTCGCGTGTGAAGCGATCACCCCTTCCCACGCTCCCTCCGCCATGCTTCCGTTAACCAATCGGGGGCGGGGGCCGGGATGATCAAGGGGCGCAAGTACGATCTGTTCGCGCAGGCCAGGCGCCCGCGCCGCCGGCTGCCGGCCACCTTCAACTACCCGCCCGAGACGCAGCTGGTCTTCGATCCGGGCGAGGCGCCGCCGCTGCTGGTCCGCGACATGAGCCTGCTGGACGCCTATTCCAACGCCGTGGTCGACGCCGTGGAAGCGGTGGGGCCGGCGGTGGTGCGGGTCATCCCCATCGTGCCGGACGGCTACATCGCCGGCGAGGGCTCGGGATTCTTCGTCAGCAGCGACGGGTTGATCCTGACCAACCGGCACGTCATCGCCGGGGTGAACCGCTTCGCCATCATCACCGCCGACGGCCACGGCCTGACCGCCCGGCCGATCGGCGAGGACGCCGACACCGACATCGCCGTGCTGCGGCTGGAACAGTCGATGCGGACGCCCTGCGCGAAGCTCGGCGACTCCAAGAGCCTGCGGCGCGGCCAGCTGGTCATCGCCATCGGCGCGCCGCTGGGCTTCGAGGCCACCGTGACCACCGGCGTGGTCAGCGCCCTCGGCCGATCGATCCGCGGCGAGCGCGGCCGGCTGATCGAGGACCTGATCCAGACCGACGCTGCCCTGAACCCCGGCAACAGCGGCGGGCCGCTGGTCAACTCGGCCGGCGAGGTGATCGGCGTGGCCACGGCGGTGATCAGCGGGGCCCAGGGCCTGTGCTTCGCCGTCGCCTCCAACACCGCATCGTTCGTGATGAACGAGATCCTCAAGCACGGCTATGTCCAGCGCGGCTCGATCGGCGTAGTCGCCCAGCAGACGCCGGTGCCGCCGTCGATCCAGAAGTCGGCCGGGGTCAGCCAAGCCTACGCCGCCTGGGTGGCCAGCGTCGATCCCGGCGGTCCGGCCGCGAAGGCGGGCCTGGTCCAGGGCGACCTGATCGTCGCCGCCGACGGCAAGCCGATCACCGGCCTGGACGACCTGCTCCGCGTGCTCGGCCCCGGCAGCATCGGCAAGAGCATCGCCTTCGACGTCGTCCGCGCCGGCCGGCGGATGACGGTGACCGTCACGCCGAAGATGCGGAAGCGGGGGTAGGGCACGTCCTTCCCAACTCCACTCTCCGTCATCGTCGGACTTGTTCCGACGACCCATGCGTGATGCGCCGGCCCGATTCCCCGCAGAGTTCGATCGTGTCCCGGCAGTGTTCATGGGTCGTCGGAACAAGTCCGACGATGACGGGGGTTGGTGGATGCAGATAGTGCAAAACGCCTGACGCTCTGCTACAGCCCCGGCCCATGACTATGGCTTGGAAGACCTCGCGAATTATCCGCCCGGCGTGACGCCGCCGGGAACGGCCGCGCATGCCGGGACGTGACCCCGCACCCTTCCGACCTGACCCCGAGAAAGTCCCCATGGCCGACGACGCCGCTTCCCCGCGCGACTACCGCGAAACCGTCTTCCTTCCCGACACCCCGTTCCCGATGCGGGCCGGGCTGCCGAAGAAGGAGCCCGAGATCCTGGCCGGCTGGGCCGATCAGGACCTCTACAAGGCCATGCGCAAGGCGCGGCAGGACGCCGGCGCGCCGCTGTTCGTGTTCCACGACGGCCCGCCCTACGCCAACGGCGCCATCCACATCGGCCACGCGCTGAACAAGCTGCTCAAGGACTTCGCCTGCCGCAGCCGCTTCGCGCTGGGCTACGACGTCGACTTCATCCCCGGCTGGGACTGCCACGGCCTGCCGATCGAGTGGAAGATCGAGGAGGAGTACCGCAAGAAGGGCCGCCGCAAGGACGACGTCCCGACCGCCGAGTTCCGCGCCGAATGCCGCGCCTACGCCGGTCACTGGATCGGCGAGCAGATGAAGGGCTTCCAGCGGCTGGGCGTGCTGGCCGACTGGGAGCGCCGCTACTCGACGATGGACTTCAGGAGCGAGGCGACCATCGTCGCCGAGTTCCACAGGTTCGCCATGAGCGGCCAGCTCTATCGCGGCTCCAAGCCGGTGATGTGGTCGCCGGTCGAGCGCACCGCCCTGGCCGACGCCGAGGTCGAGTACCACGACCACAACAGCCCGACGGTCTGGGTGAAGTTCCCGGTGGCGGGCGGCGACTCGGCCGTCGTGATCTGGACCACCACCCCCTGGACCATCCCGGCCAACCGCGCCGTCAGCTACAGCCCGCGCATCGACTACGGCGTCTATGAAGTCACCGCGCTGGAAGAGGGCCTTGAGTTCCAGCCCTGGGCCGCGCCGGGCGACCGGCTGATCCTCGCCGACAAGCTGGCCGAGGACGTGTTCAAGGCCGCGAAGATCGCCGCCTGGACGCGTATCGAGACTGCGAAGCTCGACGGCGTGGTGCTCGAGCACCCGCTGGCGAAACTCGACGCCGGCTACGGCTTCCCCGTCCCCATGCTGGCCGGCGACCACGTCACCGACGACGCCGGTACGGGCTTCGTCCACACCGCGCCCGGCCACGGCGCCGACGACTATCTGATCTGGCTGAAGAGCCGCCAGCAGCTCGACGCCATGGGCGTGGACGCCACCATCCCCGAGACCGTCGATCCCGACGGCGCCTACTATCCGCATGTGCCGCTGTTCGCAGGCCTGAAGGTGCTGGAGACCGAGGGGAAGAAGTCCGGCAAGTTCGGTCCGGCCAATCCGGCGGTGATGGAAAAGCTGATCGAGGCCGGCAACCTGCTGGCCCGCGGACGGCTGGAGCACAGCTATCCGCACAGCTGGCGGTCCAAGGCCCCGGTCATCTTCCGCAACACGCCGCAGTGGTTCATCCGCATGGATGAGCCGCTGGAGAACGGCGAGACGCTGCGCCAGCGCGCGCTGAAGGCCATCGCCGACACCACCTTCCATCCCGACGCCGGCCGCAACCGCATCGGCGGCATGGTTGAGACCCGGCCGGACTGGCTGATCAGCCGTCAGCGCGCCTGGGGCGCGCCGCTGGCCATGTTCGTCGACAAGGAGACGGGCGAGCCCCTGCGCGACCAGGCCGTCAACGACCGTATCGTGGCGCTGATGCACGCCGAAGGCGCCGACGCCTGGTTCAACCGTCCGTCCACGGACTTCCTCGGCGATCACGACCCGGACAGGTACGAGAAGGTCGAGGACATCCTCGACGTCTGGTTCGACTCCGGCTCGACCCACGCCTTCACCCTGGAAGACCGCGACGACACCGCCTGGCCCGCCGACCTCTATCTCGAGGGCTCCGACCAGCACCGCGGCTGGTTCCAGTCCTCGCTGCTGGAGTCCTGCGGCACGCGCGGCCGCGCCCCCTACAAGACCCTGGTCACCCACGGCTTCACCCTCGACGAGAACGGACAGAAGATGTCCAAGTCGCTGGGCAACACGGTCGAGCCCCATGTGGTCATCGCCGAGTCCGGGGCAGAGATCCTGCGCCTGTGGACCGCGACGGTCGACTACATGGAGGACCAGCGGATCGGGAAGACGATCCTGGCCACGGTCACCGACAGCTACCGCAAGCTGCGCAACACCATGCGCTACCTGCTGGGCGCCCTGGACGGCTTCACCGACGCCGAGCGGGTCGCGCCGGCCGACATGCCGTCGCTGGAGCAGTACATCCTGCACCGCCTGTGGCAGCTGGATGGTCAGGTGCGCACCGCCTACGAAAACTACCGCTTCAACGAGGTGGTCCGGCCGCTGCTCGACTTCTGCCAGAGCGACCTGTCGGTGTTCTTCTTCGACATCCGCAAGGACAGCCTCTACTGCGACCGGCCCGACTCCCTGAAACGCCGCGCCTACCGCACGGTGCTGGACGCCATCTTCGAGCGCCTGACCATCTGGCTCGGCCCGCTGCTCAGCTTCACCATGGAGGAGGCCTGGACCCAGCGCTTCCCGGACGCCGGCTCCAACTGCCTGCGCGTATTTCCGGAGACGCCGGCAGCGTGGCGCAATGACGCGGAGTTCGAACGGTGGACGGCGCTCGATGTCGTCGTCTCGGCCGTCACCGCCTCGCTGGAAGTCGAGCGGCGCGAAAAGCGCATCGGCGCCTCGCTCGAGGCCGCGCCCCGCGTCGAGCTGACGCCGGAGCTGGCCGCCCTGTTCGACGGTCTGTCGGCGGCGGAGATCTTCCGCACCAGCGACGTGGAAATGGCGTCGGCCGGCGAGCTGGCCGTGCGTCCGTTCCGGGCGGCGGGCAACAAGTGCGACCGCTGCTGGCGCATCCTTCCCGAGGTGAAGCCGGCCACGAAGCTCTGCCTGCGCTGCGAGGACGCCGTCGAGGCCTGGGACAAGACCCGCGCCGCCTGATATTTCACCGGGATCCTGGCGAAGGCCGGGATCCAACTTCGACCCCCTCGCGGGGCCAGAGGGCCGCAGATTGAGTTCCGAAGACCCGCACGTCTCGCAAGTGTCCCATACGCCTGAGCCGATCGCGCCCCCCGCCGCCGCGCGGCCCGTCGTGCTGCAGGGTCCCAAGGCCTTCACCATCGCCCTGGCGGTGATCGTCGCCGACCAGATCTCCAAGTTCTGGATCCTGGGAAGCGTCTTCCCGGCCGCCTGCCAGCCCTTCGTGCCGACCCCGGCCTACTACACGCCGTGCAGCGTGCCGGTCTTCGGGCCGCTGAACCTCTCCATGGTCTGGAACCAGGGAGTCAGCTTCGGGCTGTTCCGGGGCGAGGCGGACTGGGTCCGCTGGGTGCTGGTCGCCTTCTCGCTGGGCGTGGCGGTGGCGCTGGGCGTCTGGGCGCGGCGGATCGAGCGCCCGCTGCTGGGCGCGGCCATCGGCCTGATCATGGGCGGGGCGATCGGCAACCTGATCGACCGGGCGCGTCTGGGCGCGGTCGCCGACTTCCTCGACCTGCAGGCGCTGTATTTCCCGTGGGTGTTCAATATCGCCGACAGCGCCATCACCGTCGGCGTGCTGCTGCTGCTGCTCGACAGCCTCCGCCGCGACGTGAAGCCGTAAACGAAGTTGCCGCCCGCCTAACTTTTGGCGTATCCACCTCATCTGATTGAGGCCGGGGCGGCCTGTAGGAGCTAGGCTCGATGATCTCTACCCGCGTTATGTGCGTGGTTGCGTTGACGGCGGCGACCGGACTTGGCGGATGCCAGTCGGCGAGCCGCGCCATGGGTATGGCCAAGGTCACGCCCGACGAGTTCCGCGTCGTGACCAAGGCGCCGCTGGTTGTGCCGCCGGAATACGCGCTGCGTCCGCCGGCCCCGGGCGAGCCCCGTCCGCAGGAGCTTCAACCCGAGAGCGCCGCGCGCGCCGCCCTCGCCGGTCAGGCCGCCGCCGCCCAGCGTTCGGACGGCGAGCGCATGCTGGTCGCCCGCGCTGGCTCCGATCGGGCCGATCCGCTGATCCGCTATGTCGTTGACGATGAGTTCGGCGATCTGGCCCACAAGGACAAGACCTTCGCCGACCGCGTGATGTTCTGGCGCAAGGACGCGCCGGCGCCCGCGCCGACCACTGAGGGCGCCGCGCCGCCGGTGCTGGTCGACGCCGCCGCCGAGGAAGCCCGCCTCAAGAGCCTGACCGGTGGCAAGACCGTCATCATCGCCCGTGACAAGGGCAGCTGGGTCAAGCTTCCGGGGCTGTAGACCCAGGGTTCAGCCAGGTGTTCTGAGAGCGCGCGGATTGCCCAGGCAGCCGCGCGTTTTCTTTTGTGCGTCCTTCGCGACGCCCTTCGGGCTCCTCAGGATGACGAACTCGGTGGGACGCAAACCACCTTCGTCATGGTGAGGAGCCGGCTCTCGGGCCGGCGTCGCGAACCACGCACCGACTCACCCCCGCGGAATCGTCTAAACTCCCCCCATGCCCATCCGCCGCCTGCCGCCCGAGACCGTCAACCGCATCGCCGCCGGCGAGGTGGTCGAGCGGCCGGCCAGCGCGATCAAGGAGCTGGTCGAGAACGCGCTGGACGCCGGCGCCTCGCGCATCGAGGTCGAGGCCGACAACGGCGGCCTGACCCGCATCCTGATCAGCGACGACGGCTCGGGCATGGACGCCGATGAGCTGGCCCTGGCGGTCGAGCGCCACGCGACATCCAAGCTGGCCCCGCTGCCCGACGGCAGCTGGGACCTGCTCAACATCCACACCATGGGCTTCCGCGGCGAGGCGCTACCCTCGATCGGCTCGGTGGCCCGGCTGTCGATCGCCAGCCGGCCGCGCGGCGGCGGCGCGGCCCACGCCATCCTCGTCGAGGGCGGGGCGGTCGGCCCGGTCGGCCCCACCGCCTTCGCCGGCCCACACGGCGCCCGGGTCGAGGTCCGCGACCTGTTCTACGCCACGCCCGCGCGGCTGAAGTTCATGAAGTCGGCGCGGTCCGAGCAGATGGCCATCGCCGAGGAGCTCAAGCGCCAGGCCATGGCGCACGAGGCGGTGGCCTTCACCCTCGACCTCGACGGCCGCCGCGTGCTGCGGCTGGCGGCGGAGCATCCGGGGCCGGAGGGACGGCTGGCGCGCCTGTCCGCCGTGCTGGGCCGCGAGTTCCACGACAACGCGCTGGAGATCGACCACGAGCGGGACGGCGTGCGCCTGACCGGCTTCGCGGGCCTGCCGACCTACAACCGCGGCAACGCCGCCCATCAGTACCTGTTCGTCAACGGCCGGCCGGTGCGCGACCGGCTGCTGCAGGGCGCCCTGCGCGCCGCCTACGCCGACTACCTGGCCCGTGACCGTCACCCGACGGCGGCCCTCTATATCGAGCTCGACACCTCATACGTCGACGTCAACGTCCATCCGGCCAAGGCGGAGGTGCGGTTCCGCGATCCGGCGCTGGTTCGTGGCCTGATCGTCGGCGGCCTGCGTCACTCGCTGGCCGGAGCCGGGCACCGCGCCTCTACCACGGCGGCCGGGGCGGCGCTGGCCGGCTTCCGGCCGCAGGGCTATACGCCGGGACCGTCGGCGGCCGGCTTTTCGGCCTGGCAGTCCGGCGGCTGGCAGCCCGCCGCCGCGCAGCAGCTGCCGGGGATGAGCGCGGTGTCCGCCCGCGTCGAGCCAGGCTTCGGCATGGACGGCCCGGGCCTGACCGAGGCCGTCGGCGCCGTCTTCGACGCCTCGCCGCCGCCGATGGCCGACGGCCGGGTCATCGATCCCGTCGACTTCCCGCTCGGCGCCGCCCGGGCCCAGGTGCACGAGACCTATGTCGTCGCCCAGACCCGCGACGGTATCGTCATTGTCGACCAGCACGCCGCCCACGAACGCCTCGTCTACGAACGGATGAAGCACGAGATGGAGGCCGGCGGCGTCACCCGCCAGACGCTGCTGCTGCCGGAGGTGGTCGGGCTGGACCCTGCCGAGGCTGAACGGGTCATAGCCCGCGCCGACGAACTGGCGGCGCTCGGCCTGGTCATCGAGCCGTTCGGGCCGGGCGCGGTGCTGGTGCGCGAGACCCCGGCCCTGCTGGGCGAGACCGACGCCGCTGGACTGGTCCGCGACATCGCCGACGACCTGTCGGAGAACGGCCAGGCCCTGGCCCTGCGCGAGCGGCTGGAAGAAGTCTGTTCGACCATGGCCTGCCACGGCTCGGTCCGCGCCGGCCGCCGCCTGACCGCCGCCGAGATGAACGCCCTGCTGCGCGAGATGGAGGCCACCCCCCACTCGGGCCAGTGCAACCACGGCCGCCCGACCTACGTCGAACTCAAGCTGGCCGACATCGAGCGACTGTTCGGGAGACGGTAGGGGGACCTGGCGCGCGCGTCGCGAAGGGCGGGCGCTGCTTCCGACCAGCACGACCTGTGGCAGCCACGTCATAGTCCCATCAGGCCGGGTCCGCTAAACAGCGGTCGTCCAACCGCGAGGCATCATGCTTCCCAATGTGATCGAGGCCCGGGCCTGACGGTCTGACCTTTCAAAGGTCCGTCTGTCTTGAGCGCCCGATGAACCGCACGTCCCTGTCCAGGCAGGGGCGCGACGTCTCATGTCTCGAACACGGACTTCCTCAAGTGAACATCTCGAAACCGCAGCAGCGAACGCTGCACGCGCTGGCGCAAGGCGGCGCGATCATCCTCGACCGGGACGAGGCCACCGGCCACCTCATCGGCGTCGACTGCATCACCCGGGACGGCTGGCGGCTCAGCGACTGCACGCTGGACGTCTTCAAGTCCCTGAAGCGCCGCCGCTTCATCGCCAGCTCCGGCGGCGGGCCCTACCGGATCACCCGGGACGGCCTGCTTAGCCTGCGCTCGCAACTCGACAACCGGGTGACGATAAGGCGGCTTTAGGCCGGGCGACGACGGGACCCGCGCGGCGACTGGCCACACGGGTCCCTGGATCGTCTAGTCGCGGCGCTCGGCGCGGATGCGGGCGCTGAGGGCGTCGAAGCGGCGGTCGAGGTCGGCGCGTTCGGCGGCGGTCAGGCCGTTGCGGCGGTAGTCGGCCTCCATCCGCACCAGGGCCTGGAAGTCGGCGCGCAGGCGGGCCGCCTCGGTCTGGCTCAGCGAGCGATCCCGGACGCCGGCGTCGATACGGGCCTCAAGGTTGGCCTGACGCTGGTTGATCGAGCTCCAGCCGCCGTCGCCGTCGCGGCGTTCGTCACGGATACGGGCGCTGAGGGCGTCGAAGCGGCGGTCGAGGTCGGCGCGCTCGGCGGCGGTCAGGCCGTTGCGGCGGTAGGTGGCCTCCAGCCGGACCAGGGTCTGGAAGTCGGCGCGCAGGCGGCTGGCTTCGGCCTGGCTCAGCGAACGATCCCGGACACCGGCGTTGATGCGGGCCTCAAGGTTGGATCGGCGATCGCCGATCGAGCTCCAGCTGGACTGACCGTCCCGACGCTCGATCTGGATCCGCAGGCTCAGGCTGTCGAAACGGCGGTCCAGGTCGGCCCGCTCGCTGTTGGACAGGCCGCCCGAACTGTAGCGCCGCTCCAGGCTGATCAGCGCCGAGAGCTCCCGGCGCAGGGTGTAGGCTTCATTGCGGGTCAGCGAGCCGTTGCGTTCGCCCTGGACGATGCGGCGTTCCAGCCACTCGCCGCGACGGCTGATCGACACCCACTGGTCGCGTGAGGAGCCCCAGCCCCAGCCCTGTTCGCCGAAACGCGGATCATAGCGGGGGTCGCCGTAGCCGGTTTCGCCCCATGCCGGATAACGCGAGCCGGGTGCGTACAGCGAGCTGCCGCTGTTGTCGTTGCCGCCGAGCAACGCGCCGGCGATGGCGCCGATGATCGCGCCCTGAATGGTGCCCGAGGGGTTTGAAGACCCGTAGGAGGGCGATCCCTGACGCTGGATATAGTCGCCGCCACGCCCCTCGGCGCCGACGCAGTAGAGCATCCCGTCGCGGTTGCTCAGGTCGGAGCGGCAGTAGGGATAGTAGATCGAACTCCAGCGATAGCGGCCGGAATTGTCGCGGCAGACGGCGGTGACGTAGCCGCTGTCGAGCGTCTGCACGTCCTCGCAGGAGTTGCCCAGGCTCTGGGCCGGCGACATGCGGTAGCCTTGGGCCGCGGCCTGGGAGCCGGCGAAGGTGAGGGCGCCGGCGGCGATGGCGGCCAGCAGATGGGTCTTGGTCATAGGACGTCTCCAGTTCGGCGCCGCGGGCGCGAACGATCGCGCGTGCTGCAGATGTCCGCCGGGAAGACGGAAGTCATGCGTGGCTGCCGTCGTAACGGCCTGGAGGAACTAAGGTTGCGCCCAAGTCGTCGCAAATGCCGGGCCTGGCGTCGTCAGGTGTTCGGGGGGGCTTGCCTTACAGACGGCGAAGGAAGCTGACCCGGGCCGCGCCGTACTCGCGCGTGTCCAGCACCTCATAGCCTGGCGCCGACAGGTCAGCCTCGTCGGACCCCCGCTCGACCATGATCAACGCGCCGGGCTTGAGCCAGCCGCCTTCGGCGAGGCCCGCCAGCGCCCGTTCGGCCAGGCCCTGGCGATAGGGCGGGTCCATGAAGGCCATGTCGAACGGCTCGCCGGCGCTGGCCGGCCGCAGACCCAGGTCGGTGGCGTCGCGGCGGTGGATGCGGGTGGCGCCGAAGAGGCCCAGCGCGTCGATGTTCTCGCGGATCGCGCCCCGCGCCGCCTCGTCGGTCTCCACGAACAGGCAGAAGGCCGCGCCGCGCGAGATGGCCTCGAAGCCCAGCGCGCCGGACCCGGCGAACAGGTCGATCACCCGCACGCCCTGCAGTTCCGGCGCCCAGGCGGCGTGCTCCAGGATATTGAACACCGCCTGGCGCGCCCGATCGGACGTCGGCCGCGTTCCCTGGCCTTCCGGGGTGATCAGGGTGCGGCCGCGAAGGCCGCCGGAAACGATACGCAAGGGCTCAACTCCACCGCAGCGGCGGCGCCTGCGCCTTGAGCTTGAGCAGGGCGTCGCGAAGGCCGTCCATAAACTCCGTCCGTCGCCCGTGCCAGTGCAGCGGCGCGCCGACCAGCACCGCGCAGTTCATCGGCACCGGGATGACCTCGCCCTTGGGCAGCACCCGCCCGGCCCCCTGGATCCAGACCGGCGTCACCGGCGCCTCGGGAAAGGCCTCGGCCAGGCGGGCGACGCCGCTCTTGAGGCGGGCCATCTCGTCGGTGGCGTCGCCGCGCGTGCCCTCCGGGAAGACGACGATGATGTCGCCCGCCGCCAGCGCCTCGCGGGCCGGAGCCAGCACGTCCTCGCCGGACGCGACCTTGTCGCGGGCCACCGGAACGATGCCGATCATGTTGCGCGAGAACCAGCCGATCACCGGGTCCTTCAGGAAGTAGTCCGCCGCCGCCGCCGGCCGCACCCGCATCACCGCGCCCGACGGGAAGATGCTGAGCAGTAGCAGGGTGTCCATATGGCTGTTGTGGTTGGCCGCCACGATGGCCGGCCCCTTCAGTGGCAGGTGCTCGCGCCCCGTGACGTCGGCCCCGGTGAGGAACCGCGCGATCGGGCGCACGATCAGCAGCAGCAGGAGCCAGCGCAGCCAGCGGATCATCAGAACGACTCCAGCGCGAAGTAGGCCAGCAGGTGGAAGTAGATCGGCGCGGTGAAGGTCAGGCTGTCGATGCGGTCCAGGATGCCGCCATGGCCGGGGATCAGGTGCGAGGTGTCCTTGACCCCGATGTCGCGCTTGATGGCGCTCATGGTCACATCACCGGCGAAGCCCGCCACCGGCAGCACCAGCGCCATGATGGCCAGACCCAGGCCCTCCAGCGGCGTGAACAGCGGGCCGGCGAACCAGATCAGGGCGGCGGTGGTGGCCCAGCCGCCGAGGAAGCCCTCCCAGGTCTTGTTGGGGCTGACCTTCGGCATGATCTTGTGGCGGCCCAGGAGCTTGCCCCAGACGTACTGGGCCACGTCGTTGAACTCGGTGGCGACCAGCAGGAAGAACACCAGCCCCGCCGCCCCGGCCGGCAGGTCGGCGTCCGACGTCCGCATCAGGAAGGCGACGTAGCCGATGTTGTAGATGCAGGTCATCAGACCCCAGTGGAACATCGCCACACTGGACAGGTAGCCGCGCGTCTGGCCGATCACCGCCATCAGGTAGGGCGTGATCAGGAAGGCGTAGACCGGGATCAGCACCAGGTAGATGCCGTAGATGTCCAGCGCCACGAAGGCGTAGTTCACCGGGATCGCCAGATAGGCGGCCAGGATGATCAGCCGGTCCTCGCGCCGCGTCGGGGCCAGCGACAGGAACTCGCGCAGGGCGATGAACGACACCACCATGAACAGCAGCACGGTGGCCTGCCAGCCGGCCAGCAGCGCCGCGGCCAGCAGGCCGATCATGACCACCCAGCTGAAGATCCGCTGGCGCAGCTCGGTGTAGTCCTTGCCCGGGCGGGTCACCGTCAGCAGGCCGGCGATGACGGCGCCCAGGGCCAGCACGCCGCCGACGCCGGCCAGGCCCCAGAGCAGGGCCGGCGGCTGGGCCGACAGGAAGCGCGTGATGATGTCCAGGACCCTGTCCCCGCCGTTCAACGTACCGCCGAACGGAGGTTGCCGAGCGCGGCGTTCCGGTCAAGGCTCCGTCGCATGGAACGCCTGCTGAAATCGAGCTTGGTCCACATCGCCTTCGGCTTTCTCGCGATGGGCAGCTGGGCGCTGTTCGCCAACCGCGAACACGGCCTCGCCGGCGCCTGGCTGCCGGCCCTGGCCCAGGGGACCATCTCCGGCGCCCTGACCGGGGTGTTGAAGAAGACGCTGGAGGTACTCGACGGGCGGCTGAAGGGCGCGCCGGCCCTCATCGTCCCGCCCGCGATCACCGCCGGCTCGATCCTGACCCTGCTCCTTCTGGTTCACACCGCCATCGGCACGCCGGAGGTCATCGCCACCATCGCCGTGCCCTGGTCGGTCTCGACCCTCTACGCCATCGTCTACAACGCCGGCCTCGTCCGGGCCCGCCGGAACGCCGCATGACCGACACGCCTGAGAGCCCCGAGAACCGCCGCCCGCTGAAGACCCGTTCCGCCCGCTGGGCCGGAGCCCTGGCCACGGCGCTGGGCAAGGCGCGGGTCAGCCCCGACGCCATCTCCTTCACCTCGGTCGCCTTCGCCATGCTGGGCGCCGCCGCGCTCGGCGTCAGCGGCAGCGTCGAGGGGGGCGGTCGCATCGCCTGGCTGCTGCTGGCGGCGGTCTGTATCCAGCTGCGGCTGCTGGCCAACATGCTCGACGGCATGGTGGCGGTGGAGCATGGCCGGGGCGGTCCGGCCGGCCCGATCTGGAACGAGCTGCCCGACCGCATTGCCGACGGCCTGTTCCTGGTCGCCGCCGGCTACGGCGTCGTCGCCGCGGGCCTCGACCACGGCGCCTGGCTGGGCTGGATGGCCACGGTGCTGGCCGTGCTGACCGCCTATGTCCGCGAGCTCGGCCGGGGCCTGGGCTTTGCCGCCGACTTCTCCGGTCCGATGGCCAAGCCGCACCGCATGTTCGCCCTGACCGTCGCCTGCCTCGTCTCGATGGCCGAGCCGCTCTGGGGCTGGCGGGGCGAGACCCTGCTGATCGCCCTGGCGGTGATCGCGGCGGGCTGCGTGGTCACCGTCTGGCGGCGGACCGGGCGGCTGGCGAAGGGGTTGCGAGAGCAGGCGGGTGAGTAATCTTCCTCTCCCAGAGGGAGAGGATTCCGCGTCAGCCTTTCCGCTTCGGTCCAGGTTTCGCGCCTCGCCCGGCGAAAGGCTTGCTCCCCGCCGCCGGCTTCTTCGCATAGGGGTTGTCCACCCGGTCCCGCTGCGCCGCCACGGGCCGCGCCGACTTCGGCGTTTCCACCCACTTCTTCTTTACCTCGCCCGGCTTCTTGGGCGTGCGCAGGCCGCCGGGCGGTTTGGGTTTGGCCTTCGCCCAGCCGGCCTTCTTGGGCTGGCGGTCGCCCTTGAGCTCGCCGGTCTCCTGGCCCGGGCGCGGGCCGCGGCGTTGGGGCTTCGGAGCTGCGGCCTCGTGCGGCGTACCCCCGGCCTCGCCGGAGGGGCGGCGACGGCCGGGGCCGCGGGCGCCCTTGAACTGCACGGCGGCGCCCTTGGGCATGTTCTCCGCCGGAATGTAGTCGGCCAGCAGCTCGCGGATCACGCGGGGGCCGACCTCCTCGACCTCGCCGGCGCCCAGGTCGCCCAGCGAGAAAGGGCCGTAGCTGAGGCGCAGCAGGCGATTGACCTTCAGGCCGATGGACTCCAGCACGCGGCGAACCTCGCGGTTCTTGCCCTCGGTCAGGGTGACGGTGATCCAGACGTTGCGGGCGCCGTCGCGGTCGCCCGTCGCCTTGTCCAGATGGGCGTCGATCGGGCCGTAGCGGACGCCCTCGATGGTGACGCCGTCCTTGAGCTTGTCGAGCCGCTCCTGGGTGGCGTAGCCGAAGGCCCGGGCGCGGTAGCGGCGGATCCAGCCGGCTTGCGGCAGCTCCAGCGCCCGCGACAACTCCCCGTCGTTGGTCAGCAGCAGCAGCCCCTCGGACGCCAGGTCGAGGCGGCCGATGGAGATCACGCGCGGCAGGCCCTCGGGCAGGGCCTCGAACACCGTCGGCCGGCCCTTGGGGTCGTTGTGACTGGTCAGCAGCCCGACCGGCTTGTGATAGCGGAACAGCCGCACCGGCTCGGGCCCGCCAATGACCTCGCCGTCGACGGTCAGGATGTCGCCCGGCATGACCTTGACGCCCGGCGTGGTCAGCACATCGCCGTTGATGGCCACGCGGCGTGCCTCGATCAGCCGCTCGACCTCGCGGCGCGAGGCGACGCCCGCCCGGGCCAGCACCTTGGCGACGCGTTCGTGGTCGGCGGGTTCGGCGGGATCGGAAGTGGGGTCTGCGGGCATCGGGCCGGCTCCTGGCAAAGGATCATGTCGCCTCCCGGCGAGATCGGGTTCTATAAGCACAGATCGCCGGACTTCGCCACGTGACGCCTCTTTCAGACACCGACGCCATGCGCCTGGCCCTGGACGCCGCCCATGCCGCCGCCGCGGCGGGCGAGACGCCCGTGGGCGCGGTGGTGCTCGACCCGGCGACGGGCGAGGTGCTGGCCGTGGCCGGCAACGGTCCCATCGGCGCCCATGATCCGACCGCCCACGCCGAGATCGCCGCGATGCGGATCGCGGCGGGCAAGCTGGGCAACTACCGGCTGACCGGCCTGACCCTGGTGGTGACGCTGGAGCCCTGCGCCATGTGCGCCGGGGCCATCAGCCACGCCCGCATCGGCCGGGTGGTGTTCGGCGCGGAGGACGCCAAGGGCGGCGCGGTGATCCACGGCCCGCGCTTCTTCGAGCAACCCACCTGCCACTGGCGGCCGCAGGTGACCGGCGGCGTGCTGGCCGAGGAGAACGCCGAGTTGCTACGCGGGTTCTTCAAGGCGCGGCGAAAGAAGGGGGAGGGGACATGAGGATCATCATCGCGGCGCTGGCCCTGCTGGCGGCCACGCCCTGCATCGCGCGCGAGCCGACGCCGGCCTCCATCGAGGACCTGGCCTGGATGGCCGGCGCCTGGACCCAGACCGACGACCGCGGCGTCACCACGCGGGAGACCTGGCTGGCCCCGCTCGGCGGCGCCATGGCCGGCGTCGGCCAGGCCACGCGCCCGGACGGCAGGACCAGCTTCGAGTTCATGAGCATCACCACGGAGGCGGCCGGCCTGACCTTCACCGCCCGCATCGAGGGCCAGACCCCGACGCCCTTCGTGCGCAAGCCCGGTCCGGCCGGCGAGGCGGTGTTCGAGAACCTCGACCACGACTTCCCCCAGCGCGTCATCTACCGGAAATGTGGCGAGGACCTCTGCGGCCGCATCGAGGGCCTGGTGGACGGCCAGACCCGGGCGGTCGACTGGCGGTACCGACGCGCGCCGTAGACTCGCGTCTCCACGGAATCCTCACATCGTCTTGATGGCGTCCGACCGACGCCTGGGCCAGAGTGACGGCTTCACGGAGGGCTGAACGATGACCGGTGCGACAGACGGGCGGGGTTGGCGAGGACAGGCCTGGCGGATGGCGCTCTGGGGCGGTCTGATCGCCCTGCTTCTGCTGCCGCTGGCGGCCATGCAGGTCACCGCCGAGGTCGCCTGGGACAGCCGAGACTTCGCGATCTTCGGCGTCATGCTGGCCATCGTCGGCGGCGCCATCGAGGCAGGCGTGCGGCTGAGCGGCAGCCCGGCCTACCGCCTCGCTGTCGCCATCGCCGCCGTCGCGGGTTTTCTGCTGGTGTGGGCCAACCTCGCCGTCGGGGTCATCGGCAATGAGGACAACCCGCTGAACGCCATGTTCGGCGGGATCCTGCTGGTCGGAGTCCTCGGCGCGGCAATCGCCCGCTTCCGGGCGTCGGGCATGGCGCGGACGATGATCGCCATGGCGGCGGCCCAGGTCGTCGTGGCTGTCGTGGCCCAGATCTACGGCCACTTCATCTGGCCGATGACCGTCGTCTTCGCGGCGATCTGGCTCGGATCGGCCGCGCTGTTCCGCAAGGCGGCGCGGACGACGCCCTAACGTCCTGTCGCCCGGATCAGCGCCAGCGCCTCGGCCGGCGGCCTGCGCTCGATCCGCCGGTACTCGCGGCAGTCCAGCGTGCGGGTCATCAGGCCGGTCTGGACCAGCTCCCGCCGCAGCAGGGCGGGGTCGCCGAAGCGGTGGCGGTCCTGCAGCCAGGCGCTGATCTGCTGCTCGGTCATCACCGCGTCCGGCGGAAACTTCGCCCACAGAACCCAGAGGGCCAGCCGCTGGTCGATGGTCTTCGCCGGCCAGGCGGTCAGTCGCCCCTCGCCGTCGAAGTAGCGGGCGACCCGCTCGACGCGCTTGTGATCGACAGGCTCGGCCGCGGCCGGAGGTGTCTCCAGTCGGTCGGCGGCCGCCCGCTGGGCGCGGAAGTGCTGGAAATTGCGATAGCCGCCGGCGCGGGCCAGCATGTTGAGCAGCTGCACATGGCCGGGCGCGCCGTCGTGGGCGGCCAGCTCACGCTGCAGCGACCGCGCCAGCGCGGAGACATCCTTCGTGGCGAAGGGAAGGGCGGTTCGGGTCATCACCTGTTCCTCTGGCGCGCCTTGGAACTGTCGATGGTCGCTGGCTTTCGACGCGGCGCGAGGAGCGGTGCGTGTCGATGGGTTACTGCGGCAGGTTTAGCTTCCCTTTCGGGACAGCGACGCCTCGGTGAACTGCCGACCGTGCAGGGGTGATAACCCGGGGAGGTCGACAGCTCAATAACCCTGTCATCCCGGACGCCGCAGGCGATCCGGGACCCGGGGGGATGCCGCGCCGACCGCTGGGTCCCGGCTCAAGGCCGGGATGACAGGCTAGGCGAACGTCTCGCGCAGCCGGAAGTCCAGCTTGTCGCGCACGGTCGGCCAGTCGAAGTCGCAGATCGACAGCACCACGGTGTCGCGGACGTGGCCGGTCCAGGTGATCTTGTGGTTGCGCAGGGAGCCCTCGCGGTGGGCGCCCAGCTTGGTCACCGCCGCCTGGCTGCGAGCGTTGCGCTCGTCGATCATGAACTCCACCCGGATGGCCCCGGCGTCGAAGGCCTGGCCCAGCAACAGCCGCTTGGATTCCGGGTTGACCGGTCCCGACCGCGCGTCGGGATGCAGGAAGGTCGCGCCCACCTCGACCCCTTTGTGGATCCTGCGGATGTTCAGGAAGCTGGAGGTGCCGACCACCCGCTTGTCGCTGAGCCGGCGGATGGCGTAGCCGATCCGCTCGCCGCGTTCGGTTTCGCCCTGCAGCGCGCCCCACCAGTCCGAAAAGCCCTCGCCGCAGCCGTTGACCGACATGATCTCCCAGGACTCCGAGTCGCAGTCGACGGCGGCGCGCAGCTCCTCCTTGTGGTCGGCGGTGATCGGTTCCAGCCGCACGTAGCGGCCCTTGAGGAGCTTGGGCTTGAGGTTCATGGCGGCGAGGATGGGACAAGGCGGCGGTGCGGTGCAAGGCGCCGCCGGCGCTTTTCCGGGCGAGCCTGACGGCCTGTGTGGGCAAGCGCCTCGGCGGCTTACCGAGAATTAATGTGGTGCGGATAAAACTTTATGTCTTATATAAAAACATAAGCATCCTGCTTGGACTGGTCGGACCGTCAACGGCCGGCCGTCCAGCGGCGTCATTCACGACCACGAAGGGGGGCCGCCCGTGGCCAGAACGTCAATGTCAGATCCCAAACTCATCAGCCAGGCCAAGGTCCTGGAAGCCGTCACCATCATCGCGCTGGTCCTGCTGGCGCTCAATCTGCTGCGCCTTGTCGGCGTCGTGGCGGTGGGGTTCGCCGCCGCGGACGCCATCGGCTCGGGCGACCTGACCGCCTTCTGGCCGGAGCTGAACCGCTTCCTCGGCGCGCTGGTCGGGGTGCTGCCGACGCTGATCTACCTGGGCGGCGTCTGGGCGGCCCAGGGGCTGTTCTCGCGCGTCGCCAGGGGGGAGCTGTTCAGCGCCGCCAACAGCAAGAGCCTGGCCGACATCGGCGGCGCCCTGCTGTGGGGCGCGACCGCGGCCATGGTCATCGTGCCGTGGCTGCAGTCCTGGATCGACGGCGAGTACGGCTATGCCGGCGTGCGGATCGAGCAGGAGACCCTGGTCCTGGCCGTCATCGGCGGTGCGGTGCTGATGTTCGGCCGGATGACCAGCCAGGCCCGCCGGCTGCAGTCCGAACTCGACGAAATCATCTGACCATGCCCGTCGTCGTCACCCTCGACATCATGCTGGCCCGTCGCAAGATGAAGGCCCGGGATCTCGCCCAGCGCATCGGCCTGTCGGAAACCCAGCTCAGCCTGCTGCGCACCGGCAAGGTGCGGGGCATGCGGTTCGACACCCTGTCCAAGCTCTGCGCGGTGCTGGAGTGCACGCCGGGCGAGCTGCTCGACTACAGCTATGACGCGGGGGATCTGGCGGCGGCGGAAGACTGACCCTCGTCATGCCGCACCGCACCCAAAGCCCTTCGCACTTGCCCCCTGCGTAAGCCGGGTGGTACGGTCTTCAAACAATCGTTTGAAACAAGGGCAGGGCCGCCATGGACTTCGACATTTCCCCCAAGCAGCGTCAGTTTCTCGACCGCGTCGTCGCCTTCATGGACGAGCACATCGCCCCGGCGGTGCCCCGCTACAACGAGGAAATGAACGTCCTCGGCGACGCCCGCTGGAAAGTCGTCCAGGTCGTCGAAGAGCTGAAGGAAAAGGCCAAGGCCGCCGGTCTCTGGAACTTCTTCATGCCGCCGCACAGCGGCCAGTCGCATGTGGATGACACCTTCCAGTTCGAAGGCATCCAGCTGACCAACCTCGAATACAGCATGATCGCCGAGCAGATGGGCAAGATCGGCTTCGCGTCCGAGGTGTTCAACTGCTCCGCGCCGGACACCGGCAATATGGAAGTGCTGATGCGCTACGGCACGCTGGAGCAGAAGGAGCGCTGGCTGCGCCCGCTGATGAACGGCGAGATCCGCAGCGCCTTCCTGATGACCGAGCCGGACGTCGCCTCCTCCGACGCCACCAACATCGAGACCGAGATCCGCCGCGAGGGCGACGAGTACGTCATCAACGGCCGCAAGTGGTGGTCCTCGGGCGTGGGCGATCCGCGCTGCAAGGTCGCCATCGTCATGGGCAAGACCGACCCCGACAACCCCAGCCGCCACCAGCAGCAGTCGCAGGTGCTGGTGCCGCTGGACGCGCCGGGCATCGAGATCGTCCGCATGCTGCCGGTGTTCGGCTATGACGACGCGCCGCACGGCCACGCCGAGGTCCTGCTCAAGAACGTGCGGGTCAAGGTCGAGGACGCGCTGCTGCTCGGCGAGGGCCGCGGCTTCGAGATCGCCCAGGGGCGGCTTGGCCCGGGCCGCATCCACCACTGCATGCGCACCATCGGCACCGCCGAGATGGCGCTGGAGAAGATGTGCCGCCGCCTGATGAGCCGCAAGGCCTTCGGCAAGTACCTGGCCGACCACTCGGTCTGGGAACAGCGCGTCGCCGAGGCCCGCATCGACATCGAGATGTGCCGCCTGCTCTGCCTCAAGGCCGCCGACATGATGGACAAGGCCGGCAACAAGTCGGCCCGTCTGGAAATCGCCATGATCAAGGTCGCCGCCCCGCGGATCGCCCTGAAGATCATCGACGACGCCATCCAGGCGCATGGCGGCGCCGGCGTGACCACCGACTTCGGCCTGGCCAAGATGTACGCCGGTCAGCGCACCCTGCGCTTGGCCGACGGTCCCGATGAAGTCCACTGCCGCACCATCGCCCGCGACGAGTTCGGCAAGTACGGCGACCTGCGCATGCAGAAGAAGAACGACGCGGACAAGGCCCTGGAAGTGGCCGGCATCCGCTAGTCAGAGACAAACCGGAACCGCTGAATTCAACAACGGTCCGCGCAAGGAACCCCGCCGGTGGAAACACCGGCGGGGTTTTTTGTTGTGCCGGCGTTCTCCCTTCCTCCTCGATGGAGGGAGGGCCGGGGATGGTGGTGGACGCAGAGCTTTTCGGGGAAGGCCCCGTTCGGCGCCGAGCCTTGGCGAGCCCTTCCTTCAACACAGCGGCCACACCACCACCCAACCCTCCTCCATCGAGGAGGAGGGCTAGAAGCGTCCCTCTACTTCGTCACCACCACGTCCCCGCTCTGGATCGGGCCGGGCATCAGGGCGAAGGGATTCTCGATGTTGGTGAAGGCCGTCGGCCGGCCGACGCAGTCCAGGGCGTCGGGGCCGTCGCAGACGTGGAAATGCAGGTGCGGCTCGGTCGAGGAGCCCGAGCTGCCGACCCGGCCGATCAGGTCGCCCGCCTTGACCCTCGCGCCGACGGTCACCGGCGGGGGGCCCGGCTTGAGGTGGGCGTAGACGCTGTACTCGCCCCAGTCGTGACGGATGACCACGACATTGCCGCCCAGCGCGTCGGTCCCCCGGACCATCAGCGCCGTCTGCCAGCCCTGGATGCGCTCGAAATAGGCCTCCTGGGTCTCGCCGGGCCGGCGGAACTGGGCCGGGTCCTCCGGCAGGTCGGACAGCACCTTGACCACCTCGCCGTCGGCCGCCGCATAGACCGGCTGGCCATAGACCAGGTAGTCGGTGAAGGCCTGGCCCGAGCCGCGATAGCTCGTCAGGCCCTCGCCGAGCTGGCCGATGTCGAGTGCGAACTCCTCCGGCACGGCCCAGCGGTGGTGGGTGTGCAAGCTCGCCCCCGCCTGGACATAAAAGCGGCCCTGCATCGGGAAGCGGTAGCGGGCCTGCGGCTGCGCGGTCCGCACCGGCAGGGTCAGGCTGGCCGTCGCGGCGCCGGGCGCGGCCGCCGCGATGGTGATGCGCAGGGCGTCGCGATCGCCGCTCCAGCTGAACACCTGGCTGGTGATCAGCAGCGCCTCGCCCGGCGCCAGGGTCGGAGTGGCGGGCAGCTTCGCCGCCGGCTCGCCCAGCACGTCGCCGAACTGGAAGCCGACAACGTCGATCATCCCGGCCGCCTGGGCGCCTGACCCGCTGCGGGCCAGCCGCTCGACGTCCAGGCCGGTCAGCACCCGCGTCTCGATCACCTGGTCGCCGCGCAGCAGCTCGAACCGCACCGAGCCGACGGTCATCGGCGCGCCGGTGGTGTTGATGACGGCGGCGTTCTGCAACAGCAGGCTCTGCACCCCGCGCAGGCTGTCCAGCGGCCAGGCGTACAGCGGCCCGGCGGGGTAGGCCCGGATCGTCGGCTCGGCCGCGCGGGCCGGTCCGGCCAGGGCCAGGGCGAGCAGGAACGCGGCGGCGAATTTCATACGCATGGCGGAGCCCCTCCGTCTGATGTCAGACGCAGGAAAACCACGGAGCGCCGTTCGCTGCCGCTTAATTCGCGGTAATAGCCCTCCCGACCCGTTGGGCGAGCGGCAGTGGTCAGACGGTCACGGTCGGGCCGACGACGATGCCGTTGCGCGACATCCAGAAGGGCAGGGCCAGGGTCAGGGCCATCATCGCCTCGAAGGCGAGGGCCTGCAGCGCCCGGCCCTCGCCAGGCCCCTCGCGCAGGTTGTTGACCAGCCGCCCGACCAGCGCCCCGCCCCAGGCCAGCGACAGCGCCAGGGCCATGTAGGCGCCGACCGACGGGCTGTAGCCGAGCATGCCGGCCGTCCCGGCGTGCGAGGCCAGCAGCATGCCGCCCAGCGCCCGCGCCTCGCCCGGCCCGTCGCGGCGGCCCGCGGCGGCGATCAGGCCGGCGCCGGCCATCGCCGGCTCTGGCCGCACCAGCAGATAGCCGCCCATGGCTCCGGCCAGGCTGCAGGCGATCACGGCGAGGGGCAGGGCCAGTCCGTACAAGGCGGATACTCCGGTCGGCGACGGGCTCGTCGCGGCGTTCGATGCTTCCTATGTAGTGCGTCGCGGGTCCATGCGGGAGCGCTGATTGGCCCTGCGAGTCTTGACTCCCGAAGGCCGCGACCCTACTTCCCGCCTGTCGTTGGCACTCGGGGTGGCAGACTGCTAACAGCAGCCTCCCGGCGTCGGCGCACCGTTCAGAACAACCGTTACATACGGAGACGACCCGATGAAGTTTCGTCCTCTTGGCGACCGCGTCCTTGTGAAGCGGGTCGAGGAAGAACAGAAGACCAAGGGCGGGATCATCATCCCCGATACCGCCAAGGAAAAGCCGCAGGAAGGCGAAGTGATCGCCGTTGGTCCCGGCGCGCGCGATGAAGACGGCAAGTACATCCAACCGGATGTGAAGGCCGGCGACAAGATCCTGTTCGGCAAGTGGTCCGGCACCGAAGTGAAGGTGGACGGCCAGGATCTGCTGATCATGAAGGAAAGCGACATCCTGGGCGTGGTCGAGGCTTAAGGCCTCCCGCATTCCCCGGACTGTTTCTTCCCCAACCCTTTTAGAAAGAGAGCACCGAAATGGCCGCCAAAGACGTCTATTTCTCCTCCGACGCCCGTGACCGCATGCTGCGCGGCGTCAACATCCTCGCCAACGCGGTGAAGGTGACCCTCGGCCCCAAGGGCCGCAACGTCGTGATCGAAAAGTCCTTCGGCGCCCCGCGCTCGACCAAGGACGGCGTCTCGGTCGCCAAGGAAATCGAACTGGCTGACCGCTTCGAGAACCTCGGCGCCCAGCTGATCCGCGAAGTCGCCTCCAAGACCAACGACAAGGCCGGCGACGGCACGACGACCGCCACCGTCCTGGCCCAGGCCATCGTGGTCGAAGGTCTGAAGTCGGTCGCGGCCGGCATGAACCCGATGGATCTGAAGCGCGGCGTCGACAAGGCCGTGATCAAGGTCGTCGCCGAGATCAAGGCGACCTCCAAGAAGGTCACCACCAACCAGGAAATCGCCCAGGTCGGCGCCATCTCGGCGAACGGCGACAGCGAAATCGGCGACATGATCGCCCGCGCCATGGAAAAGGTCGGCAACGAGGGTGTCATCACCGTCGAGGAAGCCAAGACCGCCGAGACCGAGCTCGACGTCGTCGAGGGGATGCAGTTCGACCGCGGCTACCTGTCGCCTTACTTCATCACCAACGCCGACAAGATGGAGGCCGTTCTCGAGGACCCGCAGATCCTGCTGTTCGAGAAGAAGCTCTCCTCGCTGCAGCCGCTGCTGCCGGTGCTGGAAGCCGTCGTCCAGTCGGGCCGTCCGCTGCTGATCATCGCTGAAGACGTCGAAGGCGAAGCCCTGGCCACCCTGGTGGTCAACAAGCTGCGCGGCGGCCTGCGGGTCGCGGCCGTCAAGGCGCCGGGCTTCGGTGATCGCCGCAAGGCCATGCTGGAAGACCTCGCCATCCTCACGGGCGCCGAAGTCATCAGCGAAGACCTGGGCATCAAGCTCGAGAACGTCACCCTCGAGATGCTGGGCCGGGCCAAGAAGGTCACGATCACCAAGGACGACACCACCATCGTGGACGGCGTCGGCGCCAAGGACGACATCGAGGGCCGCATCGCCCAGATCAAGCGTCAGATCGAGGACACCACCAGCGACTACGACAAGGAAAAGCTGCAGGAACGTCTGGCCAAGCTGGCCGGCGGCGTTGCGGTGATCCGCGTCGGCGGCGCGACCGAAGTCGAGGTGAAGGAGCGCAAGGACCGCGTCGACGACGCCCTGAACGCCACCCGCGCCGCGGTTGAGGAAGGCATCGTCCCCGGCGGCGGCGTCGCGCTGCTGAAGGCGTCTCAGGCGCTCGAAGGCATGGTTGGCGACAACGCCGACCAGACCGCGGGCATCGCCATCGTGCGTCGCGCGCTGCAGGCCCCGATCCGTCAGATCGCCGAAAACGCCGGCGTCGAAGGCTCGATCGTGGTCGGCAAGATCCTCGAGAACGACACCGCTTCGTTCGGCTTCAACGCCCAGACCGAAGAGTACGGCGACCTGGTGAAGATGGGCGTCATCGACCCCGCCAAGGTCGTTCGCACGGCTCTGCAGGACGCGGCCTCGGTCTCCGGCCTGCTGATCACCACCGAAGCGGCCATCGTCGAAGCGCCGAAGAAGAACGCTCCGGCCGGCGGCGGCATGCCCGGCGGCATGGGCGGCATGGGCGACATGGACTTCTAGTCCAGGTCACTCGCGCTACGATCTACGAGAAGGGCGGTTCCGGAAACGGAGCCGCCCTTTTTCTATCTTCCATTCTTCCTCCCCGGCTCTGCCGGGGAGGGGGACCGCGCGGAGCGCGGTGGAGGGGAGATGCAGCGCAATCTTGCATCTCCCTAAAATACCCGTTAAACGATTATCATGAGCAAGGATGCCCGCACGGTTGCGTTGGCGCGTCGTCTCCGCCGGGCGATGACCCGATCGGAGGCTGCGCTCTGGGCGCAGCTACGAGGCAAGCGGCTCGGAGGCCTGAAGTTTCGCCGGCAACACCCGATCGGTCCTTATGTCCTCGACTTCTTCTGCTTCGCCGCCCGGTTGGCGGTGGAAGTCGACGGAGGAGTCCACGCCGATGAAAGGGCCGTGCAACATGACGACGAGCGTGATCGCTGGCTTGCGGGGCAGGGCGTCAGGGTCGTGCGGCTCCCTGACCGGCTCGTCGCGGACAATCTCGACGAAGCCTTGCGTACTATCGGCAAGGCAGCGGGCGTGACCGTGGCTTGAGTGCACGGCATCTCCCCTCCACCGCTCTTCGAGCGGTCCCCCTCCCCAGCAAGCTGGGGAGGAAGGCTTGACGCTACTCCCCCCGCTCTTCCCTCGGCCCGATCACCATCTGGCCGATCCAGTTGACGATGCCCATCACGATGGAGCCCAGCACCGCGGCCCACAGGCCGTCGACGCTGAAGCCTTCGAGGAACCAGGCGGTCAGGCCGAACATCGCGGCGTTCACGATGAACAGGAACAGACCCAGCGTCAGGAAGGTCACCGGCAGGGTCAGCCAGAACACCACCGGCCGCACCACCGCGTTGACCACCCCCATGATCAGGGCCGCGATCAGCAACGTCTCGTTACTGGTGATGTTGACCCCGTTGATGAAGCGGTCGGCCAGCCACAGCCCGGCCATGCCGACCAGGGTGCGCAGGATCAGGCGGATGATCAGCATGGGGTGTTCCTTCGACGAGACGGCGGGATTCTAGCACAACGAAAAGGGGACACGCACCCGGGTGCGTGTCCCCTCCGTCAGCCCCCCGGTGAAGGGAAGGTCCTACTCCGCCGGCAGCAGGGTCTCGCCGCGGCGGGCCATCAGGCGGTCGAACTCGCCCCAGACGCCCTCTTCGCCGTGCCACTGGCCCTTGGTCGCGGCCTTGGAATATTCGGTGGCGCGGGCCTCGAAGAAGTTGGCGTGCTCGACGCCGCTCAGCATCGACTGCAGCCAGGGCAGCGGGTTTTCCTTCACCCCGTACACTTCCGGCAGCTTCAGCTGGCGCAGGCGCCAGTCGGCGATGAAGCGGATGTACTGCTTGATGTCCTCGGGGGTCATGCCCTGGACGTCGCCCTGCTCGAAGGCCAGGTCGATGAACCGGTCTTCCAGCATGACCACATGTTCGCAGCAGGCGACGATGTCGTCGGCCACGGCCTTGGTCACCGCCTGGGTCTCGGCGTTGAAGGCGTGGTAGAGCTTGATGATCCCCTCGCAGTGCAGGCTCTCGTCGCGCACCGACCAGCTGACGATCTGGCCCATGCCCTTCATCTTGTTGAAGCGCGGGAAGTTCATCAGCATGGCGAACGAGGCGAACAGCTGCAGCCCCTCGGTGAAGCCGCCGAACATCGCCAGGGTGCGGCAGATGTCGGCGTTATTCTCGACGCCGAACTGCTGCATGTAGTCATGCTTGGCCTTCATGGCCTCGTATTCCATGAAGGCGCCGAACTCGCTCTCCGGCATGCCGATGGTTTCCAGCAGCAGGGCGTAGGCGGCGATGTGGATGGTCTCCATGTTGGCGAAACTGGAGAGCATCATCTTCACTTCGGTCGGGCGGAACACCCGGCCGTAGCGGTCCATGTAGTTGTCCTGGACCTCGATGTCGCCCTGGGTGAAGAAGCGGAAGATCTGCGTCAGCAGATTGCGCTCCTTGTCGTTCAGGTTGGCCGCCCAGTCCTTGCAGTCCTCGCCCAGCGGCACCTCCTCGGGCATCCAGTGGACCTGCTGCTGCTTCTTCCACATGTCGAAGGCCCACGGGTAGCGGAACGGCTTGTAGGCCGCTGACGGGGTGAGCAGGCCGGGCAGGGTGATCAGCTTGGACGGGGCGGTCACGGACTTGGTTTCCCTATGGCGGACGGAATGGCGGACAGACGGTCGGATTCGGGACGACCGAGCCGTCACGATACCAGTCAATCCGACAACATCTAGCGGCGAGTTAACGCACCCACGCAATATGTTGTGAGCGCACCGGGGATAACTCGCCTGTTCCGGCCCTCGAGCCCGCCGCGCCGCCGCGCCCGGTCAGTCGCCGCCGACTCACGCATGGCGCGCAATACTCGCGCGCGGGTAGACAAGCTGCTCATAATGGGCCCTACTTTGAGTTGATGGAGTCACCGACGCCCTCTTCGGTGATCCACAATCTCGGGGACAGGGAGACCTCCATGAAAACGACGATCCGTGTGGGAGCCGCGGCGCTGGCCATGACCGCCGGCCTCGCGTGCGCCGCGCCCGCGCTCGCCCAGGCCGAGCCGTTCATCGGACAGCTGACGCTGTTCGGCATGAACTGGTGTCCGAAGAACTGGCTGCCGGCCAATGGCCAGACGCTGTCGATCCAGCAGAACTCCGCCCTCTTCTCGCTGCTGGGCGTGCAGTACGGCGGCGACGGCGTGCAGACCTTCGCGCTGCCCAACCTGCAGGCGCGAGCCCCGGTCAGCGCCAGCGGCAGCTATCCGGTCGGCTCCTCCTGGGGCCAGACCAGCGTGACCCTGACCACCCAGCAGATGCCGGCCCACAACCACCTGGTGATGGCCGCGTCGACCGGACCGACCACCGGCAGCCCGTCCGGCGCCTCGCTGGCCACCTTCCCGACCGGCACGGTGATCTACGCCGCGCCGTCGTCGACGCCGGACATCCCGATGAACCCGCAGATCGTCACGATGGCGGGGGGGAGTCAGCCCTTCCCGACCCAAAGTCCGGCGCTGGCCATGAGCTGGTGCGTGTCGATGTCGGGTGTCTACCCGAGCCGGCCTTGAGGAGGATCGCGCCATGACGTCGCTGAAATCCCTCGCCGCGGCCGTCTCTGCCGCCGGCCTTCTCGCGGCGGCCACCCCTGCCGCCGCCCAGGTCGAGCAGTATGTCGGCTCACTGTTCCAGTTCGGCATGAACTGGTGTCCCGACGGCTGGCTTCCGGCTAACGGACAGCTGCTGTCCATCAGTCAGTACAACGCCCTCTACAGCCTCTACGGCGTCACCTACGGCGGCGACGGCCGGGTGACCTTCGCCCTGCCGGACCTGCGCGAGCGGATGCCGGTCTCCTACAACACCAACCTGCCCATCGGTGCGATGACGGGCCGGTCGTCGGGGACGGTCCTGATCTCGGAACTGCCGATGCACTCGCATGTCTTCAACGGGGACGACACCGGGCCGGTCGGTCCCGGTCCCAATGGCGCCATGCTCGGCATGTTCCCGTCCGGCTCGCCGGTCTATGCCGCCGCCGGCGCCCCGCCGACCACCATGATGAACGTCCGGATGCTCCAGCAGACCGGAGGGAGCCAGCCCGTAAACATCCAGAGCCCGGTGCTCGCCGTGTCCTGGTGCGTCGCCTACGAGGGCGTCTATCCTCAGCGTCCCTGAGGTCGCCCCCGAGGCGCCGGCATTCCCCCGCCGCGCGCCTTGACGCCACCTCCGCCTGACATCAGGTGGAGGCGGCGGACAGGGAGAATTGCGATGCTCACGGTCTATGGCGCCCTGGGGTCGGGCAGCGTGCCGGTCGAGGCGGCGCTGACGCTCATCGGGCTCGAGTACGAGGTCGTCGAAGGCGCGACCTGGGAGCATGACGCGGCGGTGCTGGAGCGGGTGCGCCGGGTCAATCCGCTGGTGCAGATCCCGGCCCTGGTGCTGCCCGGCGGCGAGGTCCTGACCGAGAGCGGAGCCATTCTGACCTGGCTGGCCGACACACACACCGCCGCCCGCCTGGGCCCGCCGGTCGGCGATCCGCGGCGGGCGCAATTCCTGCGCTGGATGACCTTCATCCCGGCGTCGATCTATTCGATGTTCTGGGTCCGCGACGAGCCGTCGCGCCTGGCCGGCCCGGACCTCGACGCCCAGGCCCGGGTCAAGGCCGCCACCGCCGGGCGCATCGCCGACTGCTGGGCGATGATGGACCGCCAGATCACTCCGGCGGGCGACTTTCTGCTCGGCGATGACCTGTCGGTGCTCGACCTCTATGTCGCCGTGGTCAGCCGCTGGGGCCCCGGCCGCAACCGCTTCTACCGCGTGGCGCCGGGCATGGCCCCGGTGGTGCGCCGGGTGGACGCCGACCCGCGCCTTGCAGACTTCTGGGCCGAGCGGTTCCCGTTCGAGCCCGGCTGGGAGCGCTAGGCAAGGCGCTCACAGGACCGCCAATCCGGGCGTTTTCGCGAGGCTCCCTACCGCGCCGCCGCCGCGACGATGGCCGCGATCGCCCAGCGCTTCACCGCCCGCGCCTCGCGGTCGTCCAGTCGCAGGACGTCCTTCAGCGCCACGAAGCTCTCGGCCCCGATGATCATCGCCAGCGCCTTGGCGGCCAGGTTAAGGGTCGCCGGGTCGGCGGTCTCGCGCAGCGGGTCGAGCGCCGTCTCGATCAGCGGCGAGCGGCGGTTCTGGCGGATGGGCAGGTCGCCGGGCGCCTCGCCGCGGGCCACCCGCTCCACCGACCGGGCCAGCATCAGCCTCAGGGCCGGCTCGTTGGCCAGGATCATCTCGTGGAAGGCGGTGTCGACCCGTTCAAGCCGCTCCGCCGGTTCCGTGGGCGCGCCCGGCGGGAACAACGCGTCGGCGTCGGGGGCGGCCACGTCCAGCGCCGCCTCCAGCAGCAGGGCCTCGATGCTCGGGAAGTAGCGGTAGGCGGTGGCCCGCGAGACCAGCGCCTCGGCGGCCACCGCCTCCAGGCCGGGCGACTGTCCCGCCTGCATCAGCCGGTAGGCCGCCTGCAGCAGGTCCTTGCGCGTGCGCTGCTTCTGGTTGGGGCGCCCCGTCACCGTCCGTCCTGCGGCAGCTGCTGGATGATCGCCGCCAGGTCGAGCCAGACATTCTCGCGCCGGATATCGCCGCTGTCGGCGAACTCCACCACATGCAGCAGGCGGAATGACAGCGGTCGGCCCCGGCCCTCCAGCCCGAACGGCCGGCCCGGCGCCCGGCCGCTCCACACCGACTCGTCGACCATGAAGTTGTCGCCATAGAGCCGGCGCGTGGTGTCGACCTTGCCGTCGGACAGATCGCTGAACAGGGTCTCGTAGAAGTTCCTCGGCGCCTCGCGGCCCCGGGTCGGGCCGGAGGGCCAGCCGACGATGTCGTGCTCGGCGTCCTCGGTCAGGGTGGCCAGCACCCCCTCGACATCGTCGGCCGCCTCATAGCCGAAATGCTCGTCCATCTTGCTGTCCATCAACGCGCGGCTCAGGGCCATGGCGAAATCCTCGTGCGGTGGTGTGATCCTGGACGGGTCATTAATGAGACTGGAGTCTCACGACAAGTTACAAATCTCACACAATCCGGAGCGGTCGCCGACGCCGGCGAAAAAAAGCCGCCGCCCTGACGTCGGAACCTCTCACCACCGTACGTCCTCTGGTTGGATCAGACCCGCAGAGGAGCCTCCCATGCCCTACGTCGATGGTTTCGTGCTCGCCGTCCCCAAGGACAAGCTCGACGCCTACAAGGCGATCACCGAGATCGCCGGCAGCGTCTGGATGGAGCACGGCGCGACCAGCTACGTCGAATGCGTCGCCGATGACACGCCTTACGGCGAACTGACCTCGTTCCCGCGCGCCGTGATGGCCACCGACGACGAGGTGGTGGTCTTCTCGTGGATCACCTACGAGAGCCGCCAGAAGCGTGACGAGGTCAACGCGAAGGTGATGGCCGACCCGCGCCTGCAGCCCGATCCCGCCACGATGCCGTTCGACGGCAAGCGCATGATCTTCGGCGGCTTCACCGAACTGACGCGGTTCTAGCTGGCGGGCTCATCCGGCCGCGACGTCAGGAGCGAGCGGCCCATAAGGGCGGCCTCGGTGCGGTTTCGCGCGCCCAGGGCCCGCAGCACGGCGCGGACGTGAACCTTGACGGTCGGCAGGGCGATGCCCAGCCGTTCGCCGATCTCCAGGTTGGTCTGGCCACGCATGAGGCCATCAAGCACGTCGGCCTGGCGCGGCGACAAGGACGCCTGGGGCGACGCCCTGGTCGGCTCGTCAGGCAGGTCGTCGCCGGGCGGGAAATAACGACCGCCGGCCAGCACCACGGCGATGGCCGCCGCGACCAGATCGCGCCCGGTCGATCGGGTCACATAGCCGCTCGCCCCCGCCGCGGCGCTGGCGCGCAGGGCGGCGCCGTCGTGGCGGGCGTCGAGCACCAGGACCGGCGCGGAGGTCAGCCGGGTCAGCATCCCCACGCCGGCCTCCCGATCAAGACCGGGCAGGGAGAGTTCGACGACGATGAGGTTGGGGCGCTCCCGTGCCAGCAGCGAGACTGCGGCCTTCGGATGATCGATCACCCGGATGTCTGCATCCGGCGCCCGTTCGCGAACGAGCGTCGACAGTTGCTCGATACAGAGCGCCTGATCATCAATGATGAGGACATCCAGACTCACAGCGCGCTTCCCCCGAACCGCTTGCGCCCCTTTTTTTCAGAGCCTCCGGCGCTTCTATTGCGCGCAAAGGTCCCGCGCAATACCCATACTTACAACACGGGTAAAAAGTCGAAAGTGGCTAATCCCAAGGTATTAATGGGGGTGTAGTCAGGTGCGGGCGCCAATAGTATAATATTGTAGAAAGATACTAAAGACACCGGTAGCAGCCCGAAGGCATTAGCGGATTCCAATATTCATATAACGTCGCGATTCGAGTTGCCATTTACTGGCGAATCACCAAACGTCCCCTCTGCGCGGAAAGGTAGTTCGATCCATTCACGCAACGCCTCGATCGAGGCAGCGCAGGAGAGGCGACGATGGCCAACAGTGCGGAGCTCAATGAGCGACTGGCGTTCATGCAACTGGATCCCGCCGCCCAGGCGGACATCCGCGGGGTCAAGGACATTGTCCGGGCCCGGCTGCCCGGCATTCTCGACAGCTTCTACGATCAGGTCCGGGCGACGCCGGCCACGCGGGCCTTTTTCGCCGACGAAGCGCTGATCGGCTCGGCGCGGGCGCGGCAGCTGCGCCACTGGGATGGCATCTCCGACGGCCGGTTCGACGGCGCCTACGTCGAGGCCGTCACCCGGGTGGGCGAGACCCATGCCCGCATCGGTCTGGAGCCCCGCTGGTACATCGGCGGCTACGCCATGGTGCTGGGCGGACTGGTCGAGGCGGTGCTGCAGGCGCGATTGCCGCAGCGCAAGCGCGACGATCGGGCGTTGACGGCGCGGATCGCGGCCGAGCTGTCGGCCCTGGTCAAGGCGACGCTGCTGGACATGGACTACGCTATCTCGGTCTACCTTCAGGCGGCGGAGCGCAACCGCGTCGAGACCGAGCGGCGGGTCCTGGGCGAGGAACGCGAGCGCGTCCAGCGCGCTCTGGGCGAGGCGCTGGCGGCGCTGAGCCAGGGGGACCTGACCCGCCGGGTCACGGATGACATCCCGGTCGAGTATCACGGTTTGCGCGATGCCTATAATGCGGCGGCCGCGACCCTCGGCGAGACTCTGGCCGCGGTTTCAGCCTCCACGGGCGAACTGGCGCGCGGCTCCAACGAGATCGCCCGCGCCTCCGACGATCTGTCGAAACGCACCGAGCAGCAGGCGGCCAGCCTCGAGGAAACGGCGGCCGCGCTGGACCAGATCACCCAGACGGTCAGGCGAACCGCCGAGGGCGCCAAGCAGGCATCGGAGGCAGCCACCAATGCGCGCTCGGAGGCTGAGAAGTCCGGTGACGTCATGCGCGACGCCGTCGGGGCCATGACCGAGATCGAGAGTTCATCCTCGCAGATCGGCCAGATCATCGGGGTGATCGACGAGATCGCCTTCCAGACCAATCTTCTGGCCCTGAACGCCGGGGTCGAAGCG
>JAUXMY010000040.1 GCA_030683005.1 Caulobacter sp.
GCGCCCCGGCCGGCGCCGCCGCCCGCCGCGCGTCCGCCGGCCGATCCCGACGCGCCGATCAGCACGCGGCTGCCCGACGGCGGCTGACGCCATCCTGCCGCCAGCGTCCTGTCAGCAGGAGGACCGATCCTCGTTCGTCGGGCTGGACATCGGGCCGCCCGGCGGGTGACGATCCGCCAACCAGAACAGACAACGACAGGGAGGCGGACGTGTCCGACACGCTCACGCAGGACTTCGCCGACGCATCGGCGACGACGCTGGTCGCGGCGCTGGCGGCGCGGCGCGTCAGCGCGCTGGAACTGGCCGAGGCCGCCATCGCCCGCATCGAGGCCCGCGACGGCGCGATCAACGCCGTGGTCGTCCGCGACTTCGACCGGGCCCGCGAGGCCGCCAAGGCCGCCGACGCCGCCCTGGCGCGGGGCGAACGCCGCCCGCTGCTCGGCGTGCCGATGACCATCAAGGAGGCCAACTGGCAGGTCGGGACCCCGACCATCTGGGGCATGGAGATGTGGCGCGACTGGACCGCGCCGGTCGATGGCGTCGGGGTTTCTCGCCTGAAGGCCGCCGGAGCGGTGATCCTGGGCAAGACCAACGTCCCGCCGATGTTGGCCGACTGGCAGAGCGACAACCCGGTCTACGGCCGCACCAACAATCCTTGGGACCTCTCCCGCACGCCCGGCGGCTCGTCCGGCGGCAGCGGCGCGGCCCTGGCGGCCGGCATGGTCCCGCTGGAGTTCGGCTCCGACATCGGCGGCTCGATCCGCATCCCGTCCGCCTTCTGCGGCGTGTACGGCCACAAGCCCAGCTACGGCCTCGTGCCGTTGCGCGGGCACACCCCGCCGGGCGCCGACGGGACAGACGTGCCGCTGGCGGTGGTCGGGCCGATGGCGCGCACCGCCGCCGACCTGGACCTGGCGCTGGGCGTGCTGGCGGGGCCCTCGCCGGAGGAGGCCGTGGGCTACAGCCTCGCGCTCCGCCCGCCGCGCCATGAGCGCCTGGCCGACTTCCGCGTCCTGATCCTCGACGCCCATCCGATGGCCAGGGTCGACGCCGAGATCGTGGCGGCCCTGCACGGCCTGGGCGACCGGTTGGAGGACGCCGGCGCGCGGGTCGATCGCCACACCGATCTGCTGCCGGACCTGTCCGAGGCCCAGGCGCTGTACGGCGCGATCCTCAATGTCGCCATGACCCGCGGCCAGCCCGGCGCCCGATCGCCGTCGGCGCACGAGTGGATGGGCCTGCTCGACGGTCAGCTGGACGTGCGTCGCCAGTGGGCGCGGCTGTTCGAGGGCTTCGACGTGGTGCTGGCCCCCGCCCACGGATCGCTGGCCTTCCCGCACGACGCCAGTCCCGACATGGGGGCCCGCACCCTGACGCTGAACGGGGAGGCGACCCGCTACTTCGACCAGCTGGCCTGGCCGGGCATGGCCACCCTGGCCTGCCTGCCCGCCACCGCCGCGCCCATCGGCCTGTCGCGCGGCGGTTTGCCGATCGGCATCCAGATCATCGGGCCGTATCTGGAGGATCGCACGCCGATCGCCTTCGCCGGCCTGCTCGAGCGCGAATTTGGCGGCTTCGTCGCGCCGCCGGGGTACTGACGCCTCTCTCAGCCGTCATGGCCGGCATTAGGTAGCAAACACACCAAGTCTCCCGAGGGGGCTTAGGTGAGCGTCGCGGGGATCATCGCGGCGCTGGCGCTATGTTATTGGCCCCGCGAGGCCGCTGGCGAAGAGCATAACGTCAAACTTCCCCTCGGAACCGTCGAAACACATCGGCTCGCCGTTAAAATTGCGGGGCGAATAAAGGAGGTAGGTGAACCTCCGTTTCGTCTCTCCCGGCAGACAGTATTGGACCCCGGCGACAATAGCGGGGAACGCGCCACTTACGAACTCTTCGCTTTCCCCGTCCGGCTCTGGAGCGTTGTTCGCCGTTGCGATGAAGGCGGCCCGGTCCATTCTGATGCGCACATTTTTTTCCGAGCGTTCCCCATTGGGAAACACGACGCTCCCGTAAGAGTGTCCGGGCGTTACGAACCGCTCTCGCGTATACTTAAGTATTGCTCCATTGGCCTCGCCGCCGGAGGCGAACAACCCCAAATCCAAAACCACGCCAATTGCTGGGGAGCGGCCCAGGTTTTTGGACGTGACGCCAACGTTTATCCATACATCGTCGCCTTCAAACACAAGCTGGCTGTGAGGCTCTATGGAGATGCTTACCCATGCCCTGTCAGCCTGGATAGTCGCGGCCCTAGCGGCGGCGACTCCCTCCTGCGCAACCTTGATCTGAGCCTCGAACCGCTCGGCCTGCTTGGCGGCATCGCTCCGGGCTTCTTCGGCAGCGGCGAGCGTGGCGGCGAGGGCGGCATTGTCGGCAGTAGCGCTCATACGAGTGGCGAGCGCAGCCTCTTTTGCCCAAACGGTGGCGCGCCACGCGAACAAGGCCGCGACCCCTGTAAAGCCAACACCGAAGAAACCAAGGATCAGTTGGGCGAAACCGTAGGACCGTTGAGCTTCGGCGATGCGGTTCGCAATACCGTCAATTCGGAGGGATTCCCGCTCATATTCCGTGAGACCTTGCTCGCGGCCGCTATCGGCCTTGGCGGGTTCTGGGGCGGCCTTTAGGGCGCTCTGTGGCTTGCTAGCTGGCGCCACAGGCGCCGGCGCAGCGCCCAGCGAGGGCGTCCCAGCTAATCCAAGCGTAGCGACGAGCAGCCCAAGGCCGATAGTGCGGCTAAGAGAAACCACGCTGGAAACGCCCCCCGGTTGATCTCTACCTGAACACTGGCCTCGGTCTCAGGCAAGCCCATCTCGGTCAGGCGCTTCGCCAGTCCTGCAAGTCGGGCCATGACGACGGGGCCGGGACCTTCTATTCGACGGCCATGACCCTTGCTTCCCGCCTGTGGCGCGCCGCGCCGGTGCTGCTGTGCCTGACCATGCTGTTCTGGGCCGGCAATTCCATCGCCGGACGGGCCATGGCCGGCGTCGTGCCGCCGATGAGCCTGTCCTTCTGGCGCTGGGTGCTGGCGGCGGTCCTGATCACCCCCTTCGCCTGGCCGCACCTGAAGACCGACTTCGCCCAGCTGCGCCGTCACTGGCCCATGGTGGTGCTGCTGTCGGCCACGGGCGTGGCCTCGTTCGGGGCGCTGCTCTACCTGGGCCTGGAGAGCACCACGGCGCTGAACAGCCTGCTGATGCAGGCCGCCATCCCGCCGCTGATCCTGCTGTTCGCGCTGGTCTTTCTGCGAGAGCGCACGGGCTGGCCCCAGACGCTGGGCGTGGTCCTGTCGCTGGCCGGGGTGCTGGTGGTGATCGCCCAGGGACGGCCCTGGGACCTGCTGCATCTGGACATCCATCCCGGCGACGGGATCGTTCTGGTCGGCGTGCTGCTCTACGCGGGCTATTCGCTGCTGCTGCGCCGCAAGCCGGCGGTGCATCCGCTCAGCCTGCTGTGGGCGACCTTCGTGGTCTCGATCCTGCTGCTGGCCCCGCTCTACGCCTGGGAGGTGTCGCAGCTGGGCGGCTTCACCGTGACGCCGCAGGCTCTGGCGGGCCTGGCCTATGTGGCGGTGTTCCCGTCCTTCCTCGCCTACCTGTTCTTCAACCGCGGCGTGGAGCTGCTCGGCGCGGGTCGGGCCGGGCACTTCATGCATCTGATGCCGGTGTTCGGCAGCGTGCTGGCCGTGGCCCTGCTGGGCGAGGCCTTCCACGGCTTCCACGCGGTCGGGGTGGCCCTGATCGGCGCCGGGATCGCGCTGGCCTCGTTCAGGCGCCCCTGATCAGCGCCGCGCGCTCCTCAGGGGTCAGCGGCCGCCAGCGTCCCTCGGGCAGGTCGCCGAGCGTCAGCGGCCCGACCCGGATGCGGTAGAGGTCGGCGACCCACAGGTCGACCAGCTCGCACATCCGCCGGATCTGCCGGTTGCGGCCCTCGGTCAGCACGAAGCGCAGCGTCCGGGGCCCCTCCTGCGTCACCTTCGCCGGGCGCAGCTGGCGGCCGTCCAGCGCCAGCCCGTGGCGCAGCAGCGCGAGCCGGGCCTCGGTGATCTGGCCGGTGACGGTGACCAGGTATTCCTTCTCCAGCAGCGAGTCGGGCCCGATGACCGCCTTGGCCACCACTCCGTCCTCCGACAGGATCAGCAGGCCGCGCGAGTCCATGTCCAGCCGCCCGACCGGGGCCAGCCGGCTGTCGCGGCCGGGGATCGACGGCGACTCGCCCCACAGGCTGTCGCGGGTGATCAGGCGCACGGCCGGGATCTGCTCGCCCTCGGGCTGGGAAGAGACGATCCCGACCGGCTTGTGGACCATCAGCGTCATCGCCGCGCCGAGGTCCGCCGTGGCGACGTCGGCCAGGGTCAGGGTCTGGCCGGGCAGGATCTTGCGGCCGACATCCTCGACCGTCTGGCCGTCGATGCTGACCAGCCCCCGGGCGATCAGGGCCTCGGCCTCGCGCCGCGAGCAGACGCCGCTCTGCGCCAGCCAGCGGTTCACCCGCTGCGGTTCGGGCTCGTCATAGGTGCGGGTCCAGGCCATGGCCGCTGTCTAGAGGGTTTCAGCGCGCCGGGGAATCGGTCTGTCGCCCTCTCGCCGGGGTGATGATCTGTCGCGCGGGCGCCATGATCTGGCGGCGTTTGGACAAATAGACCGCCCGATCATCCGTTTATCGTGTTAAGACAACAGCCGGTCCGGGTTGAATATCCCGCCGCCGAATACAATCCCGCAACAGCGCCTATTCGATAGCGCGACAGGACTTCGCTGCATGGCTGACGTTTATACGATCCGCCCGGCCGCGACCGACGCCCCCCTGTCGCGCGAGGCTGGCCATGGCGCGGTCTGAGAACGACGATTCCCGCCGCGCCGACGCCTTCGGGGCCCATCACTACGAGATCGCCTACGGTCGGCTGGAGCAGGCGATGGAGGTCACCATCCGCGGCGGCGCCGCCCGGCCGCTGGTGGTCGGCGACGTCTACACCTTCAGCCGGCCGGCCGGGCTCTACGATGTCGAGGTCGCCGAGGTGACCCAGACCGACGGCCCGGCCTGGGACGCCCGCTGCAAGGTCATCGACTTCATCCGCCTGTAAGCCCCGCGTCCCAGGCCCGCGATCGACAAACCGAGCCGGAGGCTCGCCATGACCCTGTTCAAGCAACTGATTGACGCGATGACCGGCGGCGGCGTGTCCGACCGCGAGATCCGCGCCGAGACCTGGGCGCTCGGCGGCCGGCATGGCGGCGAGGTGCTGCGCGGCGCGCGGGCCGAGCTGGCCGGTCGCGACGTGCCGCCGCGCCGGGCCTCGGTGCTGCGGGCGGTGATCCGCAGCCAGGAACAGCGGGCCGGCCGCTGACCCTTTTCAGCCCTTCAAGGACCGCCCCATGACCGACGAAGACGCCGCCCGGCTGCAGCGCGAGAACACCTACCTCAAGCAGCGCATCGCCCAGCTCGAGGGCGATATCGTCGACCTGAGCAGCCAGGTCACCCGGCTGCAGCAGCAGAACCAGCACTTCAGCGCCCGCCGCGTGGTCCGCCCGCCCGATCCGCTCGGCGGCGGCCAGTAGCGGCTAGCGCTTCTTGAAGGCCTTGGCGTCGGCGGCGAGGGACGCACCCCAGCCGCTCAGCACCGTCTCGTCCTCGGGCGCGAAGGGCAGGGTTCCGGCCACGCCGCGCATCGCCAGCCAGAGCTGCTGGTTGAAGTGAGCCAGCATGCGCAGCGGCTTGCGGCGCTCGGTGACGTCCCAGCCGGCCGCCTCGAACGCGTCGACCTGGTCGCGCAGCGCAAGGGTATCGACGTCGTCCCAGTCGGCCGGGCGTTCGACGGCCTCGGCCTGATCCGCCGTGATCCCGAAGATGGCCAGCGAGCAGGCGTCGATCTCCGGATGCTCGGCCCGGGCCTCGGGCTCGGCCCAGGCCGGCTTCATCAGCGCGTTCGTCTCCAGGTCGGCGATTCCGGGCAGGTCGATGAGGCGGCGGAGCTTGGGCTGGCTGGTCATGGGCCCGACTTACCGGGATAATGGCCGCCGGCGCAAATCACGGAGCAGACGGATGGCGGGACTGAAGGACAAGCGCGGCTTCATCGACAAGGACCGCCTCGACCTGTCCGAGCGTCAGGCCGTCGAATACTGGATGAAGCGCTGGGGCGTCACCCGCGACCAGATCGCCGCCGCCCACCGCAAGGTCGGCAAGGCCACCAAGGACATCGCCGCCGAGCTGGGGAAGAAGCGGTAGAGTCGCCTCTATCCTCTTCCTTTTGGGACAGGGGTGGAGAGGGATGCGCCGCCGCGGCCCATCTATCCCCCGTCTTCCCGACGCAGGCCGGGAGCCACGACACGCCCCGAGCCCTTACCCCGTATGGACCCCGGCCTTCGCCGGGGAGACGGAGATAAGGGGATAGAACTGTTTTATCCCCCTCTGCTCCAGCCCGCATATCCTTCACGGGTCCCGTCGCACGGGGAGGGCGCATGGCCAGCGACCTTGCGGCGAGGGGATGGAGTTCGAGCGGGGACAGGGGTGAGGGGGTTACTCACGCGGTCCGGGACGAGGCCGCTGCCTTGCCCGCCCGTCGGAGGCTTTGCCGGCTAAGCGCTAAGAGCGCTGCCCACCGGCGGCTTCCGGATAACGGACTTCGCGGAGCGCTCTGGTTCGCACCACCGTTCGCATCTTGCACACACAGACTTCCGGGGCGAACCCGGAGCGCTCCGCGCCACCTCCCCAACCTGTTCGTTCGTGGCGGGTCGCGAACCCGCGCCAACCAAGGAATAGCCGTGTCCAAGCCACGCCCCAGCCGCGCGCGCCTCAAGGCGCAAGAAGACGCCCGCCAACGGGCCCGGCCGACCGCCATAACGGCGCACATGAAAGTGCTCAGCGAAATTGCCGCCGGTGCGGCGGAATGCGCCCGCGCCCGATCAGATCTGTTCGAAGGCTTCTTCGATGATCTCGCCGAGGATGTCCGTGGCTTGCTCGAGGAGACAATGACGGAGATCGACGCGGCCCACCGTCGAGGCGGTGGTCACCCCCCGCCGGCCATGAAATCGTAGACGTCGGCCGGGCCGGTCACCGCGATGCTGATGCGGTCGTCATTGATCTGGATTTCGCCGCGGGCCACCGGGTGGTTGTTGGCCAGGATCCAGACCTCGTCGTTGATCTTGGCGTCGAGCGGAATCACCGCGCCGCGGCCCATGCGCAGCAGCTGCTGCATCGGCAGGGTCGAGCGGCCCAGAAGCACCGCGATATCGACGTTGACGGCTTTGACCTGACTCACGAAAACGCAGCCCCTCTCGCGCAACTCGCGCCGACACGCCACATTGCGGGCAGCATGCTTGATCAGCCGTTAAATCCCGACGCTCCGGCCGCGCTATTCGGTCGCGCCGACGGCGTTCCTGCCGGCTGGGCGGTGTCGAAGGCGCCCGTGTCCTATCCGGAGGCGGTGGCGGCGATGGAAGCGCGCGCCGCCGCGATCGCCGAGGGGACGGCGGGCGAGCTGGTCTGGTTGCTGGAGCATCCGCCGCTCTACACCGCCGGGGTGTCGGCCAGGGACGCCGACCTGCTGCAGCCGGACCGGTTTCCGGTGTTCCAGAGCGGCCGGGGCGGACAGTACACCTACCACGGGCCCGGACAGCGGGTGGCCTACGTCATGCTCGACCTGACGGCGCGGGGCCGGGACGTGCGCGCCTTCGTCGCCGCGCTGGAGGCCTGGATCATCGACGCCCTGGCCGCCTTCAACGTCGAGGGCGGGCCGCGCGAAGGTCGCGTCGGCGTCTGGGTCGAGCGCAAGGAGCCGGGCTGGTCGCGCGAGGACAAGATCGCCGCCATCGGGGTCAAGCTGCGCCGGTGGATCAGCTTCCACGGCGTCAGCCTGAACGTCGAGCCGGACCTGTCGCATTTCGACGGCATCGTGCCCTGCGGCCAGACGCAGCATGGCGTCACCAGCCTGGTCGACCTGGGCCTGCCGGTGAGCATGGACGAGGCCGACGCGGCGCTGAAGGCGGCGTTCACGCGGGTGTTCGGGGCCGTCGAGGACGCGGAAGCGCCGTCGGGGATCGGGGCCCTCTAGCCCTTCTGGCAGGCCTTCCAGGCCTGGAAGTCGGACCGCTCGGTGGACCGCTTCAGGTGCGGGGCGCCGTAGACGAAGGCCGAATAGGCTTCCTGCGGCGACTCGTTGAGCCAGATGGCGCCGGTGGTCTTGGTCCAGACGAACTCCAGGTCGCGCGAGGCGGCGCTGGCGCTGACCGTGCCGCAGACGTCGCCGGCGGCGGAGACCTTCAGCTTGCGGAAGCGGGCGTTCTTCGAATTCTGCATGACGGCGGTGACCGCGTCGACGGCCGGCTGCGCCTCGGGCGCGACGGGGTCGGCAGCGAAGGCGGGCGTGGCGATGGCGCCGGCGAGGGCGGCGGCGAGGATGATGCGCATGGCGGGGAAGACTCCTAGACCGGTAAGGTGCGGACGGGGTTGGGGCCGAAGCGGTTGGCGCCCTGCTCGCCGGGCATGACACCCAGCTCGATCACGGCCCAGATGACCACCACGGCGGCGAGGTAGTCGACAAGCCCCTCGGGCCGGGGCCAGGCAAGGACCAGAGCCAGCAGGACGATCGCGGCGAGCCAGCCGGACCGCCCGCGATCATGCAGCCGGCGTGACAGCACGCAGCAGCCCGAGAACAGCAGGGCCGGATAGACGAACCAGCCGGTCAGGAAGTGCGTGGTCGGACCGACGGTCGCCTCGTAGAGCACGGTGATGGCGATCAGCACGGCGGCGGCGATCAGGAACGGGCCCCGCGCTCCGCGGCCCGTGGAGGAGAAGAACAGCTCCGCCCAGTCGATCTGGCCGCTCATGCGAGGTCGCGCTCCGAGTCCGGTGTGACTGGACCCTGTCTAATGCGCTTCCGGCCCGAGGGGAACGGCCTCAGGCAAGGGCAGGGGCCGCATCGTCGGTCGCGAAGGTGGGGCGGCGACGGCCGTGGCGGTTGCGACCGGGCTCGCCCTCGCCGGTGACCAGGCTGAGCACCAGCCACATCTGGCCGAGAACAGGCGGCATGGCGAACAGCAGCATCCAGCCCGACAGGCCCCGATCGTGGCAGCGACGCACGGCGGCGGCCAGGCTGATCCAGACCATGTTGATGTAGAAGACCGAGCCCACGGCCATGACGGCCGCCTGGTCAGTGACCGTCACGCCGCTGCGGCTCTCGTGGCCTGCCCCGGTCAGGACAATGATCAGGAAGGTGAAGACGTAGGTGGCGGTGAACACGCCGATCTGCGTCAGCGCGAAGGTCATCCGTCCCGCGCGGCCGCTGAAGCGATAGAGTTTGGAGGCGTCCATGGCGAAGTCCCGGCTTGGTTCGCGGACTTAACGCGGTGGAGGCGGCGAAGGTTCACGGCGGGGCGAGGCGGCCGGGCCGCCGCCTTCGTCAATCGAAGACAGTGACGGACCGCAACGCCTCATCGGCCTGCTGGCCCTTGGGAGACGGTCCGAAGCGGTTAGGGCCCTTCGTGCCGTCCAGAAAGCCCATGACGACAAAGAACCAGATGGCCGGGACGATGACGGCGATCCACCAGGCAAGGGTCAGAACTCCCAGCTGCGACGGCTCAAGCGCGGCCGTCCAGGCCATCGCCGACGCTGGGATGCAGTCCGCGCCGTAGACAACGATGTAATAGGCGATCACCGGCCAAGCTGAGTGGCCGCGATCGTGGTAGCGCTGAACCGAGAGCGACAGGGTCGGCCACAGGAAGGCCAGCTGGATCGGCAACAGGATGTAGAAGGGAAGGGTGGCCAACGCTTCGAAGGGGGGGACCGGCGTCGCCGAAGACCCGAGGTTGGCGATGGACATCACCGAGGCCAGGGCAAACATCGTCACGACCTGGGCGGTTCCGACCAGGAAGCCAAGCCACCACCAGTCCATCCGCCGGACGCGGCCCCGAAACCCGAACAGTTTGTCGCGCAACGTCATCGGTGATTCCCCCTCAACCGGGGGTAGGCTGCACCGATCAGCCGAACTCGACCAGCACCTCGTCGGCCGCGACGCTGTCGCCGCCCTTGGCCGAAATCACCTTCACCACGCCCTCGCGTTCGGCGCGGATGATGTTCTGCATCTTCATCGCCTCGATGACGCAGACCACCTCGCCCTCGCGGACGGTCTGGCCGACCTCGACGTCCATGCTGACCACCAAGCCCGGCATGGGCGAGATGATCATCTTGCTGGTGTCGGCGGGCTTCTTCTCGGGGATCTTGCCGTGCAGTTCGGCCGAGCGGGGCGAGAGGACCAGCACCTTCTGCTTGGCGGCGCGGTGGCGGATCACGAAGCCCTCGGCGGCGGGGGCGACGTTGACCGTGAAGGCCTTGCCGTCCAGCCGGCCGCGGAACTGCGCCTTGCCGGGACGCCAGACGACGTCGGTCAGGCTCATCACCCGGCCGTCGTCGGCCAGGGTCAGGGTCAGACCCTCGCCGGTGTCGGCGACCGCGACGGCGCGGCTGGCGTGGCCGACGAAGACCATCCAGTCGTTGCGGGCCGGCGAGCCGGCCCGGGCCGACATGACGCGGTGCATGGCCACGCCGGCGGCGGTCAGCACGTCGATCTGGAAGGCGGTCGGCGTCGTGCCGTCAAAGCCGTCCGGGAACTCGTCGACGATGTAGCTGGTGGCCAGGGCCCCGGTGCGGAAGCGCTCCTGGTCCATCACGGCGGCCAGGAACGGGATGTTCTGGCCCAGGCCCTCGATGTGGAAGTCCTCCAGCGCCCGGGCCATGCCGTCGACGGCGGCGAGGCGCGTCGGGGCCCAGGTGCAGAGCTTGGAGATCATCGGGTCGTAGTACATCGAGATCTCGTCGCCCTCGCGGACGCCGGCGTCATTGCGGACGGTGTAACCTTCATGCTGGCCCTCGACCGGCGGGTCGTAGCGGACCAGGCGGCCGATGGAGGGCAGGAACTTGCGGTAGGGGTCCTCGGCGTAGATGCGGCTCTCGATGGCCCAGCCGTTGATCTTCAGGTCGTCCTGCCGGAACGCCATCATCTCGCCGGCGGCGGAGCGGAGCATCTGCTCGACGAGGTCCAGGCCCGTGATCAGCTCGGTGACCGGGTGCTCGACCTGCAGGCGGGTGTTCATTTCCAGGAAGTAGAAGCTCTTGTCCTGGCCGGCGACGAACTCGACCGTGCCGGCGCTGTCGTAGTTGACGGCCTTGGCCAGGGCGACGGCCTGGGCGCCCATGGCGGCGCGGGTGGCCTCGTCGAGCAGCGGGCTCGGGGCCTCCTCGATGACCATCTGGTTGCGCCGCTGGATCGAGCATTCGCGCTCGAACAGGTGGACCACGTTGCCGTGCTTGTCGCCCAGCACCTGGATCTCGATGTGGCGCGGGCTGGTGATGAACTTCTCGATGAAGATGCGGTCGTCGCCGAAGCTGGACTTGGCCTCGGACTTCACGGCCGGGAAGCCTTCCTCGACGTCGCGGCGATTGTGGGCGACGCGGATGCCCTTGCCGCCGCCGCCGGCCGAGGCCTTGATCATCACCGGATAGCCGATCTCCTCGGAGATCTTCACGGCGTGGGCGGTGTCGTCGATCTCGCCGATATGGCCGGGCACGCAGCTGACGCCGGCCTTCTCGGCGAACTTCTTGGACTCGATCTTGTCGCCCATGGCGCTGATCGCGCCCGGGTTGGGGCCGATGAAGACGATGCCCTCGTCTGCGCAGCGCTGGGCGAAGCTGGCGTTCTCCGACAGGAAGCCGAAGCCCGGGTGGACGGCCTGGGCGCCGGTCTGCAGGCAGGCGGCGATGATCTTGTCCTGGACCAGGTAGGATTCGCTGGCCGGGGCCGGGCCGATGAACACGACCTCGTCGGCCATCTCGACGGCCAGGCTGTCGGCGTCGGCCTCGGAATAGACGACGACCGTCTTGATCCCCATCCGGCGACAGGTCTTGATGACCCGGACCGCGATTTCACCCCGGTTGGCGATCAGAATCTTCGAGAACATAGGCCTGCGGTCGTCCCTTGCGCACGATTGTTGCGTTGCGGGTTAGACCGCATGGGCGGGCTTGGCAACGCCTGACAGGACCGGACGTAGCGTCACCACGGCACAGGCTTGTCGGCCCAGTCGAAAACGCCGCCGCTGTCCTCGGTCCCCCGACGATCGATGACCTCCAGCAGCCGGGCGGCGCTGAAGGCCGGGGTGAACAGCCGCACGCCGGGCACGCCGGTCTGGAAGGGGGCGCTCAGGCCGGTGTCCACCGTGCCGGGGTGCAGGGCCAGGCAGACTGCTTCGGGCCGGGTCCGCGCCAGCTCGATGGCCACATTGCGCAGCAGCATGTTCAGCGCCGCCTTGGACGCCCGGTAGCCGTGCCAGCCGCCCAGCCGGTTGTCGCCCAGACTGCCGACCCGGGCCGACAAGGCCGCGAACACCGTCTTGCCGGCGCGCGGGAACAGCGGCGTGAAGTGCTTGGCCACCAGCACCGGCCCGACCGCGTTGACGGCGTAGCCCTTGAGGAGAGCGGCCGGATCGACGGCGCGCAGGGCCTTCTCCGGCGTCACACCCTGGCCCTGCAGCAGGCCGGTGGCGACTATGACCAGTCGTGGCGGTGCGGTCAGCCGCGCGGCCGCGGCGGCGATGGAGGCCTCGTCCTCGAGGTCGAGGTCCGCGCGCCGCAGGGCATGGACGGTCGCGAACCGTCCGCTCGCGGCCAGCGCCTGCGCTAGCGCACCGCCGATGCCGCCGCCGGCGCCGACGACCACGGCGCAGCCGTCGGCGGGGAAGCTCAGCAGCGGGCAGGGGGCTGTCATCAACCGCCAGATAGGGCGGCGCGGGCGTCAGCCCAGCTTCACCGCCGTGCCGGTGGCGGAGACCATCAGCATGCTGCCGCTGGTCCCGATGGTCTCGTAGTCGTAGTCGACCCCGACCACCGCGTCGGCGCCCATGGTCCGGGCGGCCTCGACCATGTCGCGGGTCGCCGCCTCGCGCGCCTCGCGCAGGGTGCTCTCATAGCTGCCGGCCCGGCCGCCGACCACGTCGCGGATGCCGGCGAACAGGTCCTTGAAGATGTGGGCGCCGATGATCGCCTCGCCGGCGACGACGCCGAGGGTCTGGACGGTCGGACGTTCGGCGATGGTGTGGGTGGTGGCGGTCAGCATGAGGGGTCCTCCGTCGGATGGGCCAGTCTGACAGATACGCATGAGGCGCGCGCGCCGCCACTCCCCATGGCGGATGCGAGGCGGTTGCAGAACTGTCTAGGAGCCTTCAAACAGGTGACGATGACCTTAGCCTTCAGCCGCCGCCTGCCGCTCTACTGCCTGCTCGCCAGCCTCGTCCTGGGCGCGATCCTGCTGCCCTGGCCGAAAGGCGCGCGCGTCTGGCTTTCGGGCGAGACCGGCCTGATCGAGATCGCCACCGTGGTCTTCGCCCTGTGGGGCGCGTGGACGGCGGCGCTCATCGTGCGCGAACGCAAGCGTCTGCCCCACCCGGCGCTGGTTGTCTGGTACGGCCTGTTCGTCGTCGGCCTGTTCTTCCTGGCCGGCGAGGAGGCCAGTTGGGGCCAGAGCTGGTTCCGGTGGGAGACGCCGGAGGGTTTTGCCGCCCTCAATCGCCAGGGCGAGACCAACCTGCACAATCTGCATTCCTTCACCGAACAGGTTCCCAAGGGCCTGCTGGTGCTTGCGGCCCTGGCCGGCGGCGTCGTCTGGCCGATCTATGCGGCGCGGAACAAGCGCGGACCCTACATGGGGACCGGCTGGTTCAGCTGGATCTGGCCGAGCAGCCTGCTGTGGCCCGCTGGCGCACTGTCGGTGATCTTTCGCATCCTGGAACGGGGCCTGGTCGCGACCGACGCTGAAGACCTGATCCGCGCCCAGTACATCGGCGTGCGCGAGTCGATCGAGCTGTACGGCGTGCTGTTCGTGCTGGCCAATCTGTGGGACGTGCGACGCCGGATGCTTTCGGAAACGCCCGCCGCGCCCTAGATTGGCGGCATGACTGTTTCTCCCTCCGGTTTTGACCTCACCCCGCCCTCCGACGCCGAGCGCGCGCGCCTGGAAGCCGATCTCACCCGCGAGGAGGCCGAGGTGCTGCTGCACCACGGCACCGAGGCGCCGTTCTGCGGCGGCCTGCTCGGCGAAAAGCGCCCCGGCGCCTACTGCTGCCGGCTGTGCGGCCTGCCGCTGTTCCGGTTCGAGACCAAGTTCGAAAGCGGCACCGGCTGGCCCAGCTTCTACGCCCCGCTGGACGAAACCCACGTCGGCGAGGTGCGGGATGTCAGCTACGGCATGCTGCGGATCGAGACGATCTGCGCCCGCTGCGGCAGCCACCAGGGCCACGTCTTCCCCGACGGCCCGCCGCCGACCCGCCTGCGCTACTGCATCAACTCGGTGTCGCTGAGCTTCGTCGCCGACGGCGAGGCGCTGCCCGATCCGCTCCACAGGGGCGACAAGCTCTAGCGCTTCCCCTCCTGCTGTCATCCCGGACGCCGGAGGCGATCCGGGACCCAGCCGATGCCGCGCGCCGCCTTCTCGGTCCCGGCTCTTCGCGCTACGCGCTACGGCCGGGATGACAGGGATGTTCAAGCCAGATGAAACACCACCAGCAACGCCGGGATCGTCACCAGGCTGGCCGCCGTCGTGAACGCCACCACCCCGGCCATCAGCGGCGCGTCGCCGCCCATCTGGCGCGCCAGGACGTAGGAGGCCGCCGCGCCGGGGGCTGAGCCGACCAGCAGGGCGATGCCCTGGGCCGTCTCGTCGCCGCCGGCCAGCCGGGTCAGGCCCCACATCAGCACCGGCAACACCAGCAGCTTCACGGCGCTGACCGCCACGATCAGCAGCTGGTTGCGGCGCACATAGGCGAAGTTCAGCCCGGCGCCGGCCACCACCAGCCCCATGGTCAGGGCGGCGCTGGACAAGAGGTCGATCGTGCTCATCAGCACCGGCAGCTGCGGGACCTTCAGCACATTGAACAGCGCCCCGACCGCGCAGCCCCACAGCACCGGATTACGGACCAGGCCCAGCAGCGCCGTCCGCCAGCCGCCGCCCTGGCCCTCGCCCCACTTCGCCATGACCAGCACGCAGACGACGTTGATGGCCGGGATAAGGGCGCCCATGATCATCGCGCCCAGGCCCGCGCCCTGCGCCCCGTAGACCACCGCCACCAGCGGCAGGAAGACGAAGGTGTTCCAGCGCAGGCAGCCTTGGAAGACGCTGGTGTAGCTCGCGTCCGGCAGCCGGATGAGCGGCCTGGCTGCCAGCACCAGCAGCGCCAGCAGGCCGATGGCCCCAACCGTCCCGATGGCCAGCGGCCCGGCCGACAGCGCCCCGAAGTCGGCCTTCCAGACGGCGGGCATCAGGAAGCCGGGATAGAAGACGAAGTAGGTGATCCGCTCGATCGGCGGCCAGCTGGGCTCGGGAATGAACCTCGAGGCCTTCAGCGCCCAGCCGAGCGCGATCATCGCGAAGACGGGCAGCACGCCCAGCAGGATGGCGGTCATGGCAGGTCAGGCGTTCCGCATCCGCTCGAGCGCGCCCTGCAGGATCCAGGCGGCGGCCATCTTGTCGACGACCTCGGCGCGGCGCTTGCGGTTGACGTCGTGCTCGTCGATCAGCACCCGGGTCACCGCCGCCGTCGACAGCCGCTCGTCCCAGAAGGCGATGGGCAGGTCCTTGAGGCGCAGGATGTTGCGGGCAAGCGCCCGGTTGGACTGGGCCCGCGCGCCCTCGGTGCCGTCCATGTTCATCGGCAGGCCGATGACGATGCCCACGGCGCCCCGGCTGTCCATCAGCTTGAACAGCGCCTCGGCGTCCTTGGTGAACTTGGTCTTCTCGATGGTGTGTAGCGGGCTGGCCACCGTGCGGGTGACGTCGGAGACGGCGACGCCGATGGTCTTCTCCCCCGGGTCCAGCCCCACGAGCGGCGCGTACTGCGGCAGGGCGGCGGCGAGGTCTGTGATGTCGAGGACGGGCATTGGCCTGCCATACCGCCATCGCCGCCATCCTCCTACTGTCATCCCGGACGACCGCAGGTCGATCCGGGACCCAGCCTGCCGCAACAGAAGGCTGGGTCCCGGCGCTCCGCTTCGCTGCGGCCGGGATGACAGCGGAATTTCTCATTCGATGAGCACAGATGCTCACGATAGTTGAAAGTGCGGCCTGCGACCGCTAACCCCGGCGTTCAAGACAAAGGAGGCCACGATGGCCATCGACGCCGCGACCGTCCGCAAGGTCGCCCGGCTCGCCCGCATCGCCGAACCGGAAGAGCGCATCGAGCCGCTCGTCCAGGAACTGAACGGCATCCTGCAGTGGATCGAGCAGCTGGCCGAGGTCGACACCGACGGCGTCGAGCCGTTGACGTCCGTCGTCCACGCCACCCTGCCGCTGCGCGACGACGTCGTCACCGACGGCGGCGACGCGGCCCGCGTCCTCTCCAACGCCCCGAAAAGCACCGACGGCTTCTACGTCGTGCCGAAGGTGGTCGAGTAGATGCGCGCCGCCATCTCCCACCATTTCTCCGTCATGGCCCGGCTCGTCCGGGCCACCCATGAACTCCGTGCCAACCGTCTTGCCCATCACGCATGGGTGGCCCGAACAAGTCGGGCCATGACGGCTGGAGGTATCGCCTGATGTCTGAGCTTACTTCCCTCACCCTCAAGGCCGCCCTCGAAGGCCTGCGCGCCAAGCAGTTCTCGTCCGTCGAGATCACCCGCGCCCTTATCGCGGCCGTCGAGGCGGCGCGGCCGCTGAACGCCTTCGTGCTGGAGACGCCGGAGAAGGCGCTCGAGATGGCCGCCGCGTCCGACGCCCGCATCGCCTCGGGCGACGCCGGGGCGCTGGAAGGCGCGCCGCTGGGCATCAAGGACCTGTTCTGCACGGAAGGCGTCCGCTCGACGGCCGCCTCGAAGATCCTCGGCAACTTCATCCCCGAGTACGAGTCGACGGTCACCGCCAACCTGTTCGGCGACGGCGCGGTCATGCTGGGCAAGCTGAACCTCGACGAGTTCGCCATGGGCTCGTCCAATGAGACCTCGGCGTTCGGCAACGTCATCAACCCGTGGAAGTCGGCCAGCGGCGGTAATCGCGCCCTGACCCCCGGCGGCTCGTCGGGCGGCTCGGCGGCGGCGGTGGCGGCGGACCTGTGCCTGGGCGCCACGGCGACCGACACCGGCGGCTCGATCCGCCAGCCGGCCGCCTTCACCGGCACCGTCGGCATCAAGCCGACCTACGGCCGCTGCTCGCGCTGGGGCATCGTGGCCTTCGCCAGTTCGCTGGACCAGGCCGGCCCGATCGCCAAGACGGTCGAGGACGCCGCCATCCTGCTGACCAGCATGGCCGGACACGATCCCAAGGACTCCACCAGCCTGGACGTCGAGACGCCGGACTGGGCGCCGTTCGTCGGCAAGTCGGTGAAGGGCCTGCGCATCGGCGTGCCGAAGGAATACCGCGTCGACGGCATGCCGGCCGAGATCGAGAAGCTCTGGCAGGACGGCATCGACTGGCTGAAGGAGGCCGGCGCGGAGATCGTCGAGGTCTCGCTGCCGCACACCAAATACGCCCTGCCGGCCTACTACATCGTCGCTCCGGCCGAGGCGTCCTCGAACCTCGCCCGCTACGACGGCATGCGCTACGGCCTGCGCGCCGAGGGCGGCAACCTGACCGAGATCTACGAGAACACCCGGGCCGAAGGCTTTGGCCAGGAGGTCAAGCGCCGCATCCTGATCGGCACCTATGTGCTCAGCGCCGGCTACTATGACGCCTACTACCTGAAGGCCCAGAAGGTCCGCCGGCGCATCGCCGACGACTTCGACCAGGCCTGGCAAACCTGCGACGCCCTGCTGACCCCGACCGCCCCGTCGGCGGCCTTCGCGCTGGGCGAGCGCAACGCCGACCCCATCGCCATGTACCTGAACGACGTCTTCACGGTGACGACGAACCTCGCCGGCCTGCCGTCGATCAGCGTCCCGGCGGGCCTGGACAGCGGCGGCCTTCCGCTGGGCCTGCAGGTCATCGGCCGGGCGCTGGACGAGGGCACGGTGTTCTCGGTCGCCGGCGCCCTCGAGAAGGCGGCGGGCTTCCGGGCCAAGGCGGAGCGGTGGTGGTGAAGAAGCGCTCCAGCGATGTGCTGCTGATCGTCTATGTCGGCGTGTTGCTGGTTCTGCTTCTCTGGGCGTTTTCGCTCACGCAAACTATGTTGAGCCCGACGACGAACGTGGCATCCGTGCTGCCGCCAAAGGTCTTGTTGGCGATCAGCTACAGCCTTCCCGCACTGGTCGTCGTGCGGATTATTATGCATCTCCGGGCGCGCCGGATGGCCTCCAGGCTGTCCGCTGGGTCCGAACCGGAATCTGAAAATGACTGAGACTTTCACCCTCAAGGGCCGCACCGGCGACTGGGAAATTGTCCTCGGGCTCGAGGTCCACGCCCAGGTGGCGTCCAACTCCAAGCTGTTCAGCGGCGCGGCCGTCGGCTTCGGCGCCGGGCCCAACGAGCAGGTGTCGCTGGTCGACGCCGCCATGCCCGGCATGCTGCCGGTGCTGAACAAATACTGCGTCGAGCAGGCGGTGCGCACGGGGCTGGGCCTCAAGGCGCAGATCAATCTGAAGAGCCGGTTCGACCGCAAGAACTACTTCTATCCGGACCTGCCGCAGGGCTACCAGATCAGCCAGTTCGAGTTCCCGATCGTCGGCGAGGGCGAGGTCATCGTCGACCGCATCGACGGGACCAGCTTCACCGTGCGCATCGAGCGGCTGCACCTGGAGCAGGACGCCGGCAAGTCGATCCACGACCTCGATCCCAAGGCGACCTACGTCGACCTCAACCGTTCGGGCACGGCGCTGATGGAGATCGTCAGCAAGCCGGACATGCGCTCGCCCGAGGACGCGGCCGCCTACGTCAAGAAGCTGCGCGCCATCCTGATCACGCTGGGCACCTGCGACGGCGACATGGAGAAGGGCAACCTGCGCGCCGACGTCAACGTCTCGGTCTGCCGCCCCGGCGACTACGAGAAGTTCCGCGAGACCGGCAGCTTCAGCCACCTCGGTACGCGCTGCGAGATCAAGAACGTCAACTCCTACCGCTTCATCCAGCAGGCCATCCAGTACGAAGCCCGCCGCCAGATCGAGATCCTCGAGGATGGCGGCAAGGTCGACCAGGAGACGCGCCTGTACGATCCGACGAAGAACGAGACCCGCTCGATGCGGTCCAAGGAAGAGGCGCACGACTACCGCTACTTCCCCGATCCCGACCTGCTGCCGCTGGTCCTCGACCCCGCCTGGGTCAAGGCGATCGAGGCCGGTCTGCCCGAACTGCCGGACGCCAAGAAGGCGCGGCTGATGAGCGCCTATGGCCTGTCGGCCTACGACGCCTCGGTGCTGACCTCCGACGGCGACGTGGCCGCCTTCTTCGAGGAAGCTGCCAAGGGCCGCGACGCCAAGCTGGTCGCCAACTGGACGCTGAACGACCTGCTCGGCCGGCTCGGCAAGGACGGGCTGGAGATCACCGCCTCGCCGATCAGCGCCGCCGACATCGGCGCCCTGGTCGGGCTGATCGAGGACGGCACCATCTCCGGCAAGATCGCCCGCACCGTGTTCGAGCATATGTGGGACGGGGAGGGGGCTCCGGCCGCCATCGTCGAGAAGCACGGCCTGGTGCAGATCACCGACACCGGCGCCATCGAGACCGCCGTCGACGCCCTGATCGCCGCCAACCCCGACAAGCCCGCCGCGGTGAAGGACAAGCCGCAGGCCATCGGCTGGTTCGTCGGCCAGGTGATGAAGGAGACCGGCGGCAAGGCCAACCCGGCCGCCGTCAACGAGATCCTGAAGGCGAAGCTGGGACTGTAGGGACGCCCAAAGCCCTCCTCCTCGATGGAGGAGGGTTGGGTGGTGGTGTGGCCGCCGCGTTGAAGGAAGGGCTCAGCGAGGCGACGGAGCCATGCTGAGCCTTCCCCGCACCACCCTGCCTTCACCACCATCCCCGGCCCTTCCTCCATCGAGGAGGAAGGGAGGCGCCAATCGCCGCCCGCCATGCCCTGGCGGGCACGCCTTGCAACCTCTCGCCCGCCGGCGCGTACTGCTCGCAGACCGCCTCCGGAGCCCGTGATGACCCTGCGCACCCTCGCCCTCGCCGCCGCCGCGATCCTGACCCTGTCGGCCTGCCAGACCGACGGCATGCCCCAGCCCGACCCCCGCGCCCCGCGCGGCGAGGGCGGCATGTGCGGCGGCATCGCCGGCTTCCAGTGCCAGGACGGTCTCTACTGCTCCATGACCCCGGAGATGCAGCAGGCCGCCGACGGCGCCGGGGTCTGCCGCAAGCGGCCGCAGGTCTGCACCCGCCAGTACGACCCCGTCTGCGGCGCCGACGGCAAGACCTACGGCAACGCCTGCACGGCCGCCTCGGCCGGCGTCAGCGTCGCCTACCCGGGCGAGTGCCGGAGCTAACGCTCCAGCACGTAGCGCCGCTGCAGGACATCCTCGCCGCGTGACCGCGAGGGCGCGGCGACGTCGCCGAGGTGCCGGAAGCCGAAGGTCTGCACCATCCGCGCCGAGGCGGCGTTGTCCTGCGCGTGGCCGGCCCGGATGCGGCTGAGGCTCAGCGGCCCGAACGCCCAGTCGACGACAGCGCGCGCCGCCTCGCCGGCGTAGCCATGACCCCAGGCAGCCCGCTCCAGCCAGACGCCGATCTCCGCCTCCCGGCCGTCCACCGAGACGTCGTCGAGGTCGATGAGGCCGATCATGCGGTCGTGGCGCTCGATGGCGAACCGGAAGGCCAGACCCTCGGCCCACTCGCGCGGATGGTCGGCGAACCAGTCGGCGGTCTCGTCCCGGTCAGGTGGGAACCGGGCCAGGCTGAGCATCCTCGACACCGCCGGATCCGAGCGAATCTCGAACGCCCGCGCCGCGTCGCCGCCGTGGCTGGGGCGGAGGAGGAGGCGGGCGGTCGTGAGGACGGTCGAGCGGGGTGGCTGGAGCATGCCACGATCAACGCGCGAGATGGAAGGAAGGGCAAGCGAGACGAGGCCCCCTCCCGGCCTTCCCCCCTCCAGGGGAAAGGGGGACGCTACCCCAAAGCAAAAGGGCCGGAGATCGCTCTTCGGCCCTTCGCAATTCAGCGGCCGGGGACACGCACTGAAGTGCATGTCCCCGCCGGGGCTAGCACTTGTAGTACATGTCGAACTCGACCGGGTGCGGGTGCAGCTGCAGGCGCATGACCTCTTCCATCTTCAGCTCGATGTAGCTGTCGATGAAGTCGTCATCCATGACGCCGCCCTTCTTGAGGAAGGCGCGGTCCTTGTCGAGGTTCTCCAGAGCCTCGCGGAGCGAGCCGCAGACTTCCGGGATCTTCTTCTGCTCGCGGGGCGGCAGATCGTAGAGGTTCTTGTCGGCGGGCGCGCCCGGATCGATGCGGTTCTCGATGCCGTCCAGGCCGGCCATCAACAGCGCGGTGAAAGTCAGGTACGGGTTGCCCATGGGATCGGGGAACCGGCACTCGATGCGCTTGCCCTTGGGGCTGTCGACGTGCGGGATGCGGATGGAGGCCGAGCGGTTGCGGCTGGAGTAGGCCAGCTTCACCGGGGCTTCGTAGCCGGGCACCAGACGCTTGTAGCTGTTGGTGGTCGAGTTGGCGAAGGCGTTGATGGCCTTGGCGTGCTTGATGATGCCGCCGATGTACCACAGGCACATCTGGCTCAGGCCCGCGTACTGGTCGCCGGCGAACAGCGGCTTGCCGTCGTTCCAGATCGACTGGTGGACGTGCATGCCCGAACCGTTGTCGGCGAACATCGGCTTGGCCATGAAGGTCGCCGTCTTGCCGTAGGCGTGGGCCACGTTGTGGATCACGTACTTATAGAGCTGCAGACGGTCGGCCATGGTGATCATGGTGTCGAACTTCAGGCCGAGTTCGTGCTGGGCGGGCGCCACCTCGTGGTGGTGCTTTTCCGGCTTCATGCCCAGCTGGCCCATGACTTCCAGCATCTCGCCGCGCAGGTCCTGGCCGCTGTCGATCGGGTTGACCGGGAAGTACCCGCCCTTGGGCCCCGGGCGATGGCCCATGTTGCCTTCCGGATAGGACTTGCCGGTGTTGGTCGGCAGCTCGACCGAGTCGTAGCTGTAGCCGGTGTTGTGCGGGTCGGTGGACCACTTCACGTCATCGAAGATGAAGAACTCGGCTTCCGGGCCGAAGAACACCGTGTCGCCCACGCCCGAGGACTTCACATAGGCCAGGGCCGTCTTGGCCATGGAGCGCGGGTCACGGTTGTAGGGGGTGCCGTCGTCGGGGTTCACCACGTCGCAGAACAGGCACAGCGTGGTCTGCTGGTAGAAGGGGTCGATGTAGGCGGTGTCCAGGTCCGGACGCAGCTTCATGTCGGACTCGTTGATGGCCTTCCAGCCGGCGATCGACGAGCCGTCGAACATCGTGCCGTCTTCCAGGAAGTCCTCATCGACCAGGTCGATGTCGAACGTGACGTGCTGCATCTTGCCGCGAACATCGGTGAAACGGACGTCGACATATTTGACGTCCTTCTCCTTGATCTGCGCCAGGATGTCCTTGGCGGTGGTCTTTCCCATGTGCCTTATCCCCTCGGCTTGGTTGTGGCTTGTCTCTCGAGGCGGCGACCTAGACGGCCAGCGCGCCGCTTTCTCCGGTGCGGATCCGGATCACGTCGGTGATCTCGGACACGAAAATCTTGCCGTCTCCGATGCGGCCGGTGCGGGCGGCGTTCTGGATCGCCTCCAGGGCGCCGGGCAGCTGGTCGTCGGAAACCACGACCTCGATCTTGATCTTGGGCAGGAAGTCGACGACGTACTCGGCCCCGCGATAGAGCTCGGTGTGACCCTTCTGGCGCCCGTAGCCCTTGGCCTCGAGCACGGTCATGCCCTGGACGCCCAGCTCCTGCAGGGCCTCCTTCACTTCATCGAGCTTGAACGGCTTGATGATGGCTTCGATCTTCTTCATGCGGGCCTCTGTTCGGGCGGTTGGCGGGACGGAGCACGCGCCGCGCAGCCGCTTCAAGGGCGGACCGGCGACAGGTGCGCTGCGCTGCAGCGAAAGATTTCCGGCGCCTATGAAACAGGCGCCCGGCGCCCAAGACAAGGGCAGGCGGGCAAACCCCTTGGTTGCCGCCGCGTGAAGGCGGTAGCTGGGGGCAAAACGCGGTTCGAGGGAGTGGAACGATGCGCGACGACACGCCGGTTCTCATCGGAGGCGGCCAATTCACTTACCGGGGCGCGGCCGAGACCTCGCCCTCGCCGCTGGACCTGCTCAAAGTCGCGGCGGAACGGGCCGCCGTCGACGCCGGCCTCGATCCGTCGACGCTGTCGCAACTCGACGGGGTCGCCGTCGTCGGCTTCACCATCGACGCGCCGGGCGGTTTCCAGAACCTGCCGTTCCCGCGCCTGAAAAATCCGCCGGCCAGCTTCGCCCGCGCGGTCGGGGCGCAGCCGTCCTGGGAGATCTATTCCCACATGGGCGGCAACAGCCCCCAGCAGCTGATCAACACCGCCTGCGAGCGCATCGCCCGGGGCGAGAACGACCTGGTGCTGGCCGCCGGCGCCGAGTTCCTCGGCTCGCTGATGAAGCGCCTCAAGGGCGGGGCGGGCTTCGCCGGCTGGGACGATCCCTACGCCATCACCGATGAGCCCAAACGGATCGGCGACCCGCGCCCGGGCACCACGGACTACGAGAACGCCCACGGGCTGAACCGGCCGATCAACGTCTATCCGATGTTCGAGAACGCGCTGCGGGCCCGTGACGGCCGCTCGATCCCCGACCACCAGAAGCGGCTGGGCAAGCTGTTCGCGCCCTTCACCCGCGTGGCCGCCGCCAACCCGCACGCATGGTTCCCGACGGAGCGCAGCGAGACCGAACTGGTCGAGGTGACCGGCCAGAACCGCTGGGTCAGCTTCCCCTATCCGAAGTACCTGAACGCCATCATGGAGGTCGACCAGTCGGCCGGCGTGCTGATCGCCTCGGTCAAGAAGGCCCGCGAGCTGGGCGTGCCCGAGGACAAGTGGGTCTTCCTGCACGGCTGCGCCGACGCCAGCGACCTGTGGCACCCGATCGACCGTCAGAACTTCCACTCCAGCCCGGCCATGGAGCTGACCGGCAAGAGGGCGTTCCAGATGGCCCGGATCGGCCCGGCCGACCTGGACTTCATCGACCTCTACTCCTGCTTCCCCATCGCGGTGGAAGTCGGCGCCGAGGCGCTGGGCCTTTCGCTGGACGATCCGCGCGGCCTGACGGTGACCGGCGGCCTGCCGTACTTCGGCGGCCCGGGGAACAACTACGCCATGCACTCGGTGGTCACGATGCTGGAGAAGCTGCGCCACAAGCCCGGCGGCTGGGGCCTCTGCACCGCCAACGGCTGGTACCTGACCAAGCAGTCGACCGGAATCTACTCGACCACGCCCGTCGAGGGCGTCTGGGAGCGCGAGGACCCGGCCGTCATCCAGCGCCAGATCGACGCCCTGCCGCACCCGGCCGTCGAGGAGCACCCGCAGGGCCCGGCGACGGTGGAAACCTACACCATCGTCCACACCCGCGACGGCTACCACATGGGCATCATCGTCGGCCGCGACTCGCACGACAACCGCTTCATGGCCGTGCTGCCGGAAGACGAGGCGACGTTGAAGAGCTTCGAAGAGCGCGAGGGCGTTGGGCGGACGGGGACGGTCAGCCGCCACCCGGACGGCAAGCGGAACCTGTTCACGCCGGACTGACCTCAAAAACCGTCATGGCCCGGCTTGTCCGGGCCACCCATGCGTGATGAGTGAGCCGGTTTCCGCGCGGGCCTTTCCGCGCCGCGTTCATGGGTGGCCCGAACGAGTCGGGCCATGACGGAAGAGGGTGGAGTTTCAGATGCGCACCTACATGATCCGCCACGGCAAGCCGGCCGCCACCTGGGGGGACTCGAACGACGACGGCGATCCCGGTCTGGACGATGTTGGCCGGATGCAGGCGCATGCCGCCGCCGAGGCGCTGCTGGCGCTGCCCGAGCCCGAGCGGCCGACCAGGGTCGTGTCCTCGCCGCTGCGCCGCTGCCGCGAGACGGCCGCGCCGTTCGCCGCCGCGCTCGGCGTGGAGCTGATCATCGACCCGATGGTCGGCGAGATCCCGACGCCCTCGACGGTCAGCCATGACGACCGAAGCGCCTGGCTGCGCAACGCCTTCGCCGGCCGTTGGGGCGAGATCGTCGGCGACCTCGACTACGACGCCTGGCGGCGCGGCGTGGCCGCGGCCGTGGCCGGCTATCCAGCAACTGCCGTGTTCAGCCACTACGTCGCCATCAACGCCGCCGTCTCGACGGCCGAGGGCCACGACCTGGTCATGGGCTTCCGCCCCGACCACTGCTCGATCCAGACCTTCGAGGTCAATGGCGATGGAGTCTTGATCCTGGTGGCCCGCGGGCGCGAAGCTTCGACTCAAGTCCTCTAGTCGCAAGAGTCGCCATGTCCGCGCCCGAGATCCTGACCGTCGCGGAGATGACGGCCGCCGAGCAGGCCGCCATCGCCGCCGGAATCCCCGGCCTGGTGCTGATGGAGCGGGCCGGCGCGGCGGTGGTCGAGGCCATCCGCGCCCGCTTCAAGCCCTGCCGGGTCGCCGTCCTCTGCGGCCCCGGCAACAACGGCGGCGACGGCTATGTCGTGGCCCGGCTGCTGAAGCGGCGCGGCTGGACCGTCTGGGTCGAGACCTTCGGCGCGCCGACCACGGCTGACGCCAGGGCCATGGCCGGCAAGTGGCGCGGCGAGACCCGGGCGCTGGGCGCCGCCGGCCGCCCGGCCGAGCTTTATGTCGACGCGCTGTTCGGGGCCGGGCTGAGCAAGCCGCTGGCCAACGAAGCCTTGCGCTTCGCCCAGACCGCGCAGGCCCTGAAGGGCAGGGTGGTGGCCATCGACGTCCCCAGCGGCGTCTCCGGCGACAGCGGCGAGCGGCTCGGCGACGCGGCGGTCCGCGCCGATCTGACCGTCACCTTCCATCGCAAGAAGATCGGCCATGTGCTGGAGCCCGGGCGCAGCGCCTGTGGCGAAGTGGTGGTCGCCGACATCGGCCTGGGTCCGACGCCGGCCACCCTGCAAGAGAATGGCCCCGCCCTGTGGCGGGAGCGGTTCCCCTGGCCGGACTCCGCCTCGCACAAGCACGCCCGGGGACGGCTGGCGGTGGTCAGCGGCGAGCAGACCTCGACCGGCGCGGCGCGGCTGGCGGCGCGCGGCGGCCTGCGCATCGGCGCCGGGGTGGTGACGGTGCTGTCGCCGCTGTCGGCCGTGGCGGTCAACGCCGCCCATCTGGAAGCGATCATGCTGCGCGCCTTCGACAGCGACGCCGAACTGATCGAGGCGGCCGACAGCGCCGACGCCGTGGTCATCGGCCCGGCTGCCGGCGTCACCCCGCACACCCGCGCCCGCGTCTCGGCCCTGGCCCGCACCGGCGCGGCCCTGGTGCTCGACGCCGACGCCCTGACCGTGTTCCGCGACAAGCCGGCCGACCTCTTCAAGGCGCTGGATCGCGACGACGTTCTCACCCCCCACCCCGGCGAGTTCGAGCGGGTCTTCCCGGGGCTGCTCAAGGCCGGGCCGCACCGGATCGAGGCCGCGCGACAGGCGGCGGCGCGGGCCGGGGCCATCGTCCTGCTCAAGGGCGCCGACACGGTGATCGCCGCGCCGGACGGCCGCGCCGCCGTCAACGTCGCGCCGGCCCCCTGGCTGGCCACGGCGGGCAGCGGCGACGTGCTGGCCGGCTTCATCGCCGGTCTGATCGCCCAGGGCATGGACAGCTTCGAGGCCGCCTGCGCCGGCAGCTGGATCCACGCTGAATGCGCGCGCCGCCACGGCCCAGGCCTTATCGCCGAGGACCTGCCGGGCCTGGCGGTCGGGGTGCTGGGCGAGCTGTACAAGGCGCGAGCCTGACCAACTCCTCCGTGTTCCCGGCGGAGGTGTTGTGTCCCGGGAGATTGGGTTGATCGACTCGGTGTAGTGTCTGGCATCGCCTGGCTGGAGGCACGCCGATGCTTGTGAAGCTTCACGCGAACGCCGCGACCACACCCAAGACGCGGGCCTACATCCAGGGCAGCG
>JAUXMY010000043.1 GCA_030683005.1 Caulobacter sp.
TGAAGGCGGTCGACAAGTTCGAGTACCGCCGCGGCTACAAGTTCTCGACCTACGCCACTTGGTGGATCCGCCAGGCGATCACCCGCTCGATCGCTGACCAGGCGCGGACCATCCGCATCCCGGTCCACATGATCGAGACGATCAACAAGATCGTCCGCACCAGCCGTCAGATGCTCCACGAGATCGGCCGCGAGCCGACGCCGGAAGAGCTGTCCGAAAAGCTGGCCATGCCGCTGGAAAAGGTCCGCAAGGTCCTGAAGATCGCCAAGGAGCCGATCAGCCTCGAAACGCCGATCGGCGACGAGGAAGACAGCCACCTGGGCGACTTCATCGAGGACAAGAACGCCATCCTGCCCATCGACGCGGCGATCCAGTCCAACCTTCGCGAGACCACCACCCGCGTGCTGGCCAGCCTGACGCCGCGCGAGGAGCGTGTCCTTCGGATGCGCTTCGGCATCGGCATGAACACGGACCACACCCTGGAAGAGGTCGGCCAGCAGTTCTCGGTTACCCGCGAACGCATCCGCCAGATCGAGGCCAAGGCCCTGCGCAAGCTGAAGCACCCGAGCCGGAGCCGGAAGCTGCGGTCGTTCCTCGACAGCTAGGGGCGGTAAAAGGCGGCTCGCAGGAGCCGCCCCTTTTTCGCTGCCGGGCTGTGCGTCCTTCGCGACGCTCGCGAAGTGCTCGCTCCTCAGGATGACGAAGGTCTGTGGAACGCAAACCACGTTCGTCATGGTGAGGAGCCGGCTCTCGGGCCGGCGTCGCGAACCACGCAAGGTCTTCCGGCGCCTTGCCCCGCGCCCCGCCCGCGCCATCTCCCCGATCATGGCCCGCAAGCACGTCAATCTCGGCCGCGCCCCGGCGAAGGCCGACCTGCCGGGCAAGGTCTGCGAGGCCTGCCGCCGACCGTTCGCCTGGCGGCGCAAATGGGCGCGAGACTGGGATCAGGTGCGCTACTGCTCCGACCGCTGCCGGCAGGCGGGATGAAGCGCTGGGTCTCAGTCCTCGCCTACCACCTGGAACCCGCCGAAGATCATCCGCTTTCCGTCGAACGGCGGGTCAAGCGCGTTCAGGCGCTCGTCCCGCATCAGGATCTCCCAGCCGGCGTCCCGGGTCGCCTTGTCGGGCCAGATGATCCAGCCCAGCACGATGGTCTCGTCGGCCTTGGCCTGCACCGCGCGGCGGAAGTCGGTGACCTTGCCCTCCGGCACGTCGTCGCCCCAGGCGTCGACGACGCCGATCGCCCCTGTCTCCATGATGATCGGCTCCACCTCCCGGGCGTGGGCCAGCCAGGCGTCCTTGCGGACCGTCGGTACGGCCATCACGGTGGCGTCAATGTAAGGCATGCACTGTCGTCCCTGGGGTTCGGGCGTTGGCCGACCGATCACGGCGCGGGACCGCAACCAGAACGGCCCCCGCCTCAAACAAGGCTAGCACATGTATGGCCCATTTTGGGCCGATCCGTTCCGTGAACGCGGTTTTGCGTCCGCTATCGGCCCTTCAGGTCCGGCCGCGACGCCAGGAACGCCGCCCGCTCGGCGGGGGTCAGCACCTTGGCCTTCTTCATCCGCGTCACCTTCGGCGTCGGCGGGGCGTAGGTCGGCGGCTTGGGGGGCGTCTTCATGGGCGACTCCAAGGAATGGTCGCAGGTGGCCGGATGTCGGGCTCGAGCGCAAGGGGGACGGCTTCCGTCAATAGACGGGCGCTGTCCCCGATGATCGCCGGTCGGGGGCGGCGACCGGCGATGCCGGAGGTCCCGGATGCGAGACTCTGGGGACATATACTCTGGAGACAAATGGGGACATTTGGCCCCATTCCGCCCCTTTGCCGGGCTCGGCCGGCGCCGCATCGATCCCCACTGCTCAGGGCGGCGTTAGACTGCTCGCATGAGCAAAGACCTGAGCAGCAGACTCCTTACCCTGGAAGCGGAACTGACCGCCGAGGCCGACCGGTTGCGGGCGCAACTACGGTCAATGCGGACGGATCTTTCCCCCCATTCGGCGCCGGCGGTCGGGACGGAAGCCTGCGATCGAGACAGCCTGCCCTCGGCGGAGAACAGTTTAGCACCTGCTTCAGTTTCCGCTTGCGACGGCTCCGGCGGCGCGATACTTAAGCATATGCTTCAGTATTCGCCCCCCACGCACAACCCCGACCCCCGGCTCGACGCCGTGTTCCATGCCCTGGCCGACGGAGCCCGGCGCGAGATGGTCGGGCGGCTGTCGCGCGGGCCGGCGACGGTCAGCGCGCTGGCCGAGCCGCTGCCGATGAGCCTGTCGGCGGTGGTTCAGCATCTGGCAGTGCTGGAGGCGTCCGGCCTGGTGAAGAGCGAGAAGGTTGGGCGGGTGCGGACCTGCTCGCTCGATACGTCCGTTCTTAGCCAGGCCGAGGTCTGGATCAACCAGCGCCGCACCTTCTGGGAGCAGGGCTTCGACCGGCTGGGCGCGTATCTGGCGGAGACCAAGCCGGAGGACGAGGCGTGACCCCACCGGACAACCCCTACCGCTGTCATCCCGGCCGAAGCGCCAGGACCCAGCCGATGCCGTGCGCCGCCTCCGGGTCCCGGATCGCCCTTCGGGCGCCCGGGATGACAGCAGAAGAAAGGACAATCCGATGACCAGCGTCACCCACGCCACCATCTGCCTCGAGCGCGTCTACGACGCTGCCCCGGCCCGCGTGTTCCACGCCTTCACCGACAAGGAGGCCCGCAGCCGCTGGTTCTTCCAGGTCGGCGCCTGGGCGCTGCACCGTCACTCGGGCGGGGCGCTGGGGGTCGGGGAGGCGGCGTCGAGCGCCTTCTCCCCGCCGGGGGCCGAGGTCGTGATCACCAACGACAGCCTCTACATGGACGTGGCGCCCAACGAGCGGCTGGTGTTCGCCTACCACATGACCGTGGCCGGCAAGCCGATCTCCGCGTCGCTGGCGACGGTCGAGTTCCGGGCCGAGGGCAGCGGCACGCGCATCGTCTTCACCGAACAGGGCGCCTATTTCGACGATCCCGGCCAGGTGGCCGGCCGCGAGGAGGGCACGCGCGAACTGCTCGAGGCGCTGGCGGCGGAGCTGGAGGGGCGGGTGCGGATCCGGGTTCCGCAGCCTGACCGGACCATCGAGTCGTATGAGACGCCGGCGTGAGGGTGAGGGGACGCCTTAAACCGTCCCCGATCTCGACTCCGCACGCCAGCGCGGTCATGGTTAACCTCCGCCGGCTGGAGGCATCTATGTTCAATCTGGAACTGCTCAAGACGCGGCTGAGTCAGTACGGCGCCGCCTGGCTGATCGCCTTCGCGCTGTGCGCTGTGGCGCTGGTCGGCGGGCCCTGGCTGCTGGATCTGGACGTCATCGACCTGGCCGACAGGGTGCTGCCGGCGGCGTTCACGGTGATTGGCCTTGGGCTGATCGTCTTCCTGGCCATGGCGCTGGTCTCGGGCGAGACCCTGGGGACCAAGCTGGCGTTGCTGCTGCTGACCGTGCTGCTGGCGCTGCCGTTGCTCTGGTCGCCGGTGCTGGCGGCGGTCGGCGCGGCCTGGCTGTTCGAGCGCTCGATCGAGTATTCCGCCGCCTACGCCCGCTTCCGCATCGTGGTCGGCGACCTGGTCTATCCGCTGGTGCAGTCGGTGTTCAGCGGGGCGCTGTTCGAGACCGTCTGGCAGCTGATGCAGCTGTTCGCCGGCCTTGTCGGGTTCGTCTCGGCGTTTGCCCGGGCCTGGCCGTGGATCAAGCGGTTGCTTGGGCGGGAGCCCGCCGCGGCCTGATCGGCGGACTCAGGCCAGCATGTCCAGCACCGTGCCGGTCATGCGGTCGGCGGCGCGGATGACGGCGGCGTTGGCCTTGACGTCCTGGACGGCCTGGACCCGGGCGACGATCTCGCGCTCGAGGTTGTCCAGCGGGGCGGCGGCCGTGCGGCGGGCGCTGGCGTCGAAGCGGCCGGCGGCGTCCAGAAGGCCGGCGGCGGCGGTGGGCGTAACCTGCATGGCGACGATCTCGCGAGGGTGGCTGGGATCACCCTGCCACGGCGCGCTTAACCGGCCGCTCACAAGCGTGGTGAACGCCCGCTCAGGCCGGCAGATGCTCGCGCAGCCAGGCGGCGGCGGCGTCGCTGGCGGCGTGCAGATGGCCCGCGCCCATGCAGACGCGAAGCTCGGTCGCCGCCTTCAGCGGGGCCGGAAGGTCGGCATAAAGACTGCGCGCGGCTTCGGCGTCGTCGAGGTCGAAAACCCAGACTCCCATGATGCGGCGTTCGGTGATGGCCTGGCCCATGCGGAAAGTTCCTTTCACACACGATCCTGCACTGCCGAGTCTGAACACCTGCTGAGCGAGTTGTTGGGATTTGGCGCCTGCCCCGTTAGGTTTCGGTGCAACCACCAAGGGGAGAGACACCATGAGCACCGACCTGTTCTCGCTGAAGGGCCGCACGGCGCTGATCACCGGCGGCTCGCGCGGCATCGGCAAGATGATCGCCGCCGGCTTCATCGCCGCCGGGGCGGAGGTCTACATCTCCTCGCGCAAGCCCGGCGCCTGTGACGCCACGGCGGCCGAGCTGTCGGCCGGTGGCGGGACCTGCGTGTCGCTGCCGCAGGACGTCTCGACGATCGACGGCTGCAAGGCGCTGGCGGAAGCCTACGGCCGGCACGAGAGCGGGCTCGATATCCTCGTCAACAACGCCGGCGCCGCCTGGCTCGCCGAGTTCGACACGTTCCCGGAGAACGGCTGGGACAAGGTCGTGGACCTGAACCTCAAGTCCCCCTTCTTCCTGACCCAGGCCCTGGCCCCGGCCCTGCGCGCGCGGGCGTCTCACGAGCAGCCGGCCAAGGTCATCAATATCGCCTCGATCGACGGCATGCGGCCCAATCCGCAGGAAACCTACAGCTACCAGGCCAGCAAGGCCGGACTGATCCACCTGACCCGCCGGATGGCCGCCCAGCTGATCGCCGACAACATCGTGGTCACCGCCATCTCGCCCGGCGCCTTCGCCTCGGACATGAACATCACCGCCCGCGACCAGGCCGAGGCCGTGGCCTCGCGCATCCCCTCGCGCCGCATCGGCACGGACGAGGACATGCAGGGCGTCGCCATCTACCTGGCCTCCCGGGCCGGGGACTATGCGGTCGGGATCACCATCGCCGTCGATGGCGGCGTGACCTTCGCCAGTCTGGGGGTCTAGGTGCGGGGGGCATCCTCCCGCCGCCTCGTCCGTGCTAGGATGGAGCAGGAGGACCACCCCATGCGCAGCCTCATCACCATCCTGGCCGTGTCCGTCGCCGCCGTGATGGCCGCCGGCGCCGGCGTCCCCGGTTCCTCGCCGACCAATCCCGCCACCCGCACGATCTGCCTGGACCTGGGCGGCGAGTCCCGGCCTGCGATCTGCACAGGGCCGGCCAGCCGTCTGGACGGGCGCGATGACATCTGCCTGTGCCGCGACGCCCAGCGGGTCGAGGCGCCGGTCTGTGGCCCGGGCGAACGTCCGCAGGCCGAGACCCGCGCGTTCGAGAAGGCCCGCAAGCTCGCGGCGGAGGACGGTTCACTGGTCGGCGACCTCTATGCCGATCGCCCGATGTGCGTGGCGCCGCGCAACCGCTAGGGGTCTTGCGTTGACGCTGCGGTCAGCGCGCGCGAGCCTTGAGGTAACGACATAAGAAGGGGGAAGAGATGCATCCTGCATCACTGCTGCTCAAGCTGGGCGTACTTGTTCCGGTTCTCTACTACGGCGTCCTGCTCGTCGGCGGTTACCTGACGCCGGGCTACAATCACCTCACCCAGTACGCGAGTGAACTGGGCATGGCCGGCAAGCCCGCCGCCCAGCTGTTCAACTACGGGATCATCGCCGCCGGCGGCTGCGCCGTCGCTGCATCGCTGGGCGTACTGATCGGCATGAAGAGCCTGGGCTCCCACATCCTGTGGGCGATCCTGGCGGCGATCTGCCTGGCGGCCTGGGGTGTTTCGTTCGTGTACGGCGGGCTCTATCCGATGCCCAACCCGTTGCACGCCGGGCCGGTGACCTTCATGGGCCTGGGTCTGGGTCTGATGGCCATTCCGGCCGCGCTGTTCATGTTTCTGGGCCTTTCGAGCCGCTCGGACATGGGCGGGGTGAAGTCGCTGCTGATCCTCAGCTTCCTGGCCATGATCGGCCTGACGCTGGTGATGTACAACGTCGGCGGCCTCAACCTGGTGACCAGCGCCAACGTCGGCCTGTGGCAGCGGGGCTACGGCCTTGCGATGATCCCGTGGATCGGGCTGGCCTGCCTGGGCATCGACCAGGCCCTCGGCCGCCGCGGCAAGCGCCGACGCGATCCGATGCGCGACGTGGTGTTCGGCGAAGGTTAGCGCCAGCCGTAGTTGAAGCTGATCGAGATGCGGTCCGCCTTCGCGTGCGAGGGCGGCACCTCATGCCGCAGCCAGCTTTCCCACAGCAGCAGGTCGCCGGCCTCGGGCGCCAGGGTGACGAACGGCTGCTGGTCAGCGGGCGCGTCGGCCGATCGCATCGGCGCGGCCATCATCATCGCCAGCCTGGGGTCCTCGAACCGGATGCCCTGCGCGCCCGGCGGCAGGGCCACATAGTAGGTGCCGCTCAGCACGCTGTGCGGATGGATGTGACCGCTGTGGCCGCCGCCCGGTTTCAGAACGTTGACCCAGAAGCTGTCCAGCCGCAGCCGTCGGCCGTCCAGGTCCATCCCAAGCGTTTCGGCGAAGACCGCCGCGTGCTTGTCCAGCTTGCGCTTCAGGTCTCCGAAGGCGGTGGCCCGGGTCCACTGCTCGCCGGGCGAACTGTAGGAGGTGAAGCCGCGATAGCCGTTGCGGCGGCTCCAGGCCCGGCCGGCCTCGTCCTCGGCCTCCAGCATGCGGCAGGCCTCCTCCAGATCGGCGTTGAGGGCGGAAAAGCCCTTGTCGCCGGCGAGGCTGGCGCGGTGGATGCGTGTGGCGAAGAGGAGCGATGCGGTCATGGCTTGGCGTTAGGCGCGGGCGGCGGGCCTGTCAAAGGTCGTGCGTCCGCAGGCCGCCGCAGAGGGCTTGCGTCCTTCGCGACGCGGCTGCGCCGCTCCTCAGGATGACGAAGATTGAGGAGCCACTGAACGCGTCATCCTGAGGAGCCAGCCTTCGGGCGAGCGTCGCGAAGGACGCACGGTCGCACCGCCCGCCTCAGGTCACCGCCCGCCGTGTCGCCGAATAGAGGTCATCGACCACCCGGCTTTCCAGGTTGAACACCATGGTCGCCCGCCGGGCCGCGTCATAGGCCGGCCACTTGGGCAGGGCCGGCGTGTTGGGATCGCCGGTGCGGGCGAAGGCCAGCCAGGCGGCGCTCATCTGCTTCGCCATCAGCTGCGGCGCCGGGCCGGCGCCCATCAGGACGCGGCTGTTCTCCACGTTGTCGAACACCAGCGGGATCTCCAGCGTATGGGGCGAGCGGAACGGCCCGACCGGCGTCTCCCATTCCAGCAGATAGAACCAGGCCTTCGCCCCGCCCTGCGCCGCCTTGCGTTCGGCGATCTGCACCGAGCCGGCGAACATCCGGCCGTAGGTGGTCAGGTGAGTGGCCAGATAGGTCGGGCTGTCGTTCGGGAAGTCCTTGCGCAGCGCCTCCAGCACCGCCGGGGCCCTGGGCCCGTAGATCGCGCCGGCCATCTTCTCGAGGCCGGCGTTGTCCAGCCGGCCGAACCAGGGCGCCGAGGCCATGAACAGGGTCATCTCGTCGCGGTTGATGCCGATCAGCACGGGGACGTCCCGCGCCGTGTCCGGCGCCGTGGGGTCCCAGGGCTGATCGGGCAGCACGCCGTCGCCGGCCACCGGCGAGAATCCCGAGCGGTCGAAGCCGGCGCCCGTCTGTTTCGCCTCCGCCGCGGCGGCTGCCTTCTGGATGGCGGCGGGCTCGGCGGCGCGCAGGCCGGCGATGTCGCCGTCGGCCAGGCCCAGTTCCTTGTAGAGGTCGGCGCGCAGCATGGCGGCGCGGTCGCGCGGCACAGCCTTCACGCCCGGGCCGCTCTGGATGATCGCGCGGTGGAACAGCCCCTTGGCCACCGGCATGGCCAGCAGGTAGCTGACCTTGGCCCCGCCGCCGGACTCGCCGAAGATGGTGACGTTGCCGGCGTCGCCGCCGATCGCCTCGGCATTGTCGCGCACCCACTCCAGCGCCGCGACCAGGTCCAGCATGCCGGCGTTGCCCGAGCCGGCGACCTCCGGCAGGTCCAGATAGCCGAACACATTGAGCCGGTGGTTGATCGTGACGATCACCACGTCCCGGGCGGCCAGGTTTGCGCCGTCGTACATCGGCCAGCCGCCGGAGCCGTAGGCGAAGCCGCCGCCGTGCATCCAGACCATGATCGGCCGCTTCTTCCCGTCGGCGACGCCGCGGGTCCAGACGTTCAGGTACAGGCAGTCCTCACTCTGGGCCTCGACGTCGGCGCGGCCGGGAAAGACCTCCTGCAGCGCCTTGCCCAGCTCGGACGTCGGATTGACCGAGGACGGCGAGGGGTTCTGCATCGCCGTCGCCGGAAGGCTTGAGCCGTCCCGCACGTCTGTCCAGGCGGCCGCCGGCGTCGGCGGGGCGAAGCGCAGCGCGCCTACCGGCGGGGCGGCGTAGGGGATGGCTTTGAAGGTCATGACTCCGCCGGCCAGCGTCAGGCCCCGCACCGGTCCGCGGGTCGTAGACAGCACCGGATCGGCGCGCTTCGCGAGCGCCGGTGTGGAGACGGCGACGCCCGCCAGGGCCGTCCAGCGCAGCAGGCCGCGCCTCGAGAGCAGGTTGCGGTCGGTCATGGGGCTTCACTCCGTCATTTTAGAAATATCGGTATCCTACGCGCCGCGGTTCGTCGAGATTCTTGCGGCCGATTGTTCGCGGGGCCTTTCGCCCGACGGGTGAACGGCGATAACCTCCGCCGCAATCAATGAAGGGGAGATACGCCATGAAGGCCGCAGTCCTGCGTGAAGTCGGCAAGCCGCTGCAGATCGAAAACATCTCGATCAGCAAGCCCGGCCCGCACGAGGTGCTGATCCGCACCGTCGCCGCCGGCGTCTGCCACTCGGATCTGCACTTCGTGGAAGGCTCCTATCCCCACCCGCTGCCGGCCGTTCTGGGCCACGAGAGCGCCGGGATCGTCGAGCAGGTCGGTTCGGAAGTCCGCACCGTCAAGCCGGGCGACCACGTCATCACCTGCCTGTCGGCCTTCTGCGGTCACTGCGCCCACTGCGTCACCGGCCACATGGCCCGCTGCGTCAGCGGCGACGTCCGTCGCGCCAAGGGTGACGAGCCGCGCCTCGGCAACGGCCTCAACCAGTTCCTGAACCTGTCGTCCTTCGCCGAGCAGATGCTGATCCACGAACACGCCTGTGTCGCCGTGCGCAAGGACATGCCGCTCGACCTCGCGGCCCTGATCGGCTGCTCGGTGACCACCGGGGTCGGCGCGGTGGTGCAGACCTCCAGCGTGCGGGCCGGCGAGACCGTGGCCATCATCGGCTGTGGCGGCGTCGGCCTGGCGGCGGTCAATGGCGCGGCCATCGCCGGGGCCGGCCGGATCATCGCCATCGACATGCAGGACTCCAAACTGGCCCTCGCCAAGGCCTTCGGCGCCACCGACGTGATCAACGCCAGCGAGGTCGACCCCGTCGCGGCGGTCATCGAGATGACCAAGGGCGGCGTCCAGCACAGCTTCGAGGCCATCGGCCTGAAGAAGACCACCGAACAGGCCTTCAAGATGCTGGCCCGCGGCGGCACGGCCAACGTCATCGGCATGATCCCGGTCGGCACGATGATCGAGCTGCACGGCGCCGACTTCCTCGGCGAGAAGCGCATCCAGGGCTCGCTGATGGGCTCCAACCGCTTCCCGGTCGACATGCCCCGGCTGGTCGACTTCTACATGTCGGGCAAGCTGAAGCTGGACGAAATGATCTCCCAGCGCCTGAAGCTGGAGCAGGTCAACGAGGCGTTCGAGGAACTCAAGCGCGGCGAGCTGGCCCGCTCGGTCATCGTCTTCGACAGCTGATCACCACCGGCCGGGGCGGCGTCCGTCGCCGCCTCAAGCCTTCCCGTTCGTGGCGTCGAGGCGGCGGAGCGCCGTCGCCAGTCGGTTGAAGCTGGTGACGGTCTCCTGATAGGCGGTCAGCATCGCCGGCGTCATAAGGCCCTCCTGCCTGACGACAACGCCGCTGCGTCCCATCCGCTCGCACAGGCCTTGTGACACCAGCAGGTTCACATAGCGGCGCGTGGTCTCGTACGGCACGCCGATGGAGCTGGACACCGACATCACGCTGACCGGACGCGCGCTGCCGGGCGCTGCGGCGCCCGAGGCGCCTTCACGGTTGGCGACGGCGATGGCCGTGAAGATGATCCCCTTCACCAGATCGCCGTCGTGCGCGCGCGCGATGATCTCGACGCCCCGGACGAAGAACTCGCCAGCCAGCCTCGCGGCGATTTCGTACTCGCCGGCCGCGTCTCGTGTGTCCAGGTTGGTCAATCGGTCCCTGCGGCGCGAAGCCTCTCCCTTGATCTCACGCAGCCTTCCGTTCCCGTGTGGCGAACGCAACCCAATTCCTCAAAATGAGTAGCCCGGCCCCCCGGCTCCGGGGTGGGGGCGTATACTCGCTTTCGGGTTGAGAGCCTGGGGAGCAACGCGCCTGTCGCGGCCAGGGGCGATCGGTGGGACCTGCGGCGCAGCGTCGTCGGCGCCGTTCTGTCCCGCCTCCCCAAACTGTCGCCTGAAGCTACGACCATCTGCCCCGACGTGGCGCGATGGGGCGGAAAGGCAAGTCCCGGATGGGCCGGGAGTGAAATGAAACGTGCGGCGTCCGCCAGGCCGGGGCTACCCGGCCCAATGGCGGCGCTGTTCCGGGCGGCCGGCCTGCCCCCCGACGCGGCCGCCCTCGGGCGTCCCCGGCTCCCCGGAGTCGGGGACCGCTTCGTCAAGGCTCAAGATCGACACCGCCGTCCCGCAGATCCCGGAACAGCGTGCGGAGGTTCTCGATGTTCCTGCGGTGGGTCGCCAGCATGGCGTCCCGCTCAAGCACCTCGGCGCGCACGACGATGCCGGCCTCGACCCGTTCGCAGAGCCCGTGGTCGATGAGGGCGTTCACATGTCGCCGCGTGGTCTCGTAGGGCAGGGCAAGGTCCAGGGCGAGGGCGTGAACGCTGACCGGCCGGCGCATTTCGTCCGGCACCCGGTCGTTCGTCCCGCCGAAGGACCGGGCGACCGGGTCGGCGGGGCGCAGGTGTCGGGTGTTGGCGTCGACGATCGCCAGGAAGATGACGCCCCGCAGGATGTCGCCGTCGCTGACCGCGCGGGTCAGCAGTTCAACGGACTTGAGGAAGAAGCGTGTGGACGCCCGCAGGGCCAGCCGGCTGAGATCCTTCTCCAGGTCAGTCGACAAAGTCCGTTCTCCGTGGTCGCTATCGATACCAATGGTATGCATACGCCGGGGTGGGCGGCGACTGCACGGATGATCTGTCCCCGTTTCGGGTAGTCCGCCTTGATGTGGGTCAAGCGCGCGCATGTGTCGCGCCTCCGGAGGGCGCGGCAGGGTCGGGCAAGGCCGCCGGAAGGGTGTCGGCTACTCCGCCGCCTGGAGCGCGCGGGCTTTCTCGGCCTCGATCTCGGCGGCGCGCGCCTCGACCAGTCCGACGATGTGGTCGACCATGCCGTCGTTGTCGAGCTTGTGGTCGGCGCGACCGGCCACATAGACCATGCCCGAGCCCTTGCCGCCGCCGGTGAAGCCCAGGTCGGTCATCAATGCCTCGCCGGGGCCGTTTACGACGCAGCCGATGATCGACAGCGACAGCGGCGTGGAGACATGGGCCAGCCGCTCCTCGAGGGCCTCCACCGTCTTGATGACGTTGAAGCCCTGCCGGGCGCAGGACGGGCAGGCGATGATGTTGACGCCGCGATGGCGCAGCCCGAGCGACTTGAGCAGGTCGAAGCCGACCTTGATCTCCTCGACCGGGTCGGCGGCCAGGCTGACGCGGATGGTGTCGCCGATGCCGGCCCACAGCAGGCTGCCCATGCCGATGGCCGACTTCACCGTGCCGGTGCGCAGGGCGCCGGCCTCGGTGATGCCCAGATGCAGCGGGCAGTCGATGGCGTCGGCCAGCTGCTGGTAGGCGGCCACGGTCATGAAGATGTCCGAGGCCTTCACGCTGATCTTGAAGTCGTGGAAGTCGTGGTCCTGCAGGATGCGGGCGTGGCTGAGCGCGCTCTCGACCATCGCGTCGGGGCAGGGCTCGCCGTACTTCTCCAGCAGGTCCCGCTCCAGCGAGCCGGCGTTGACGCCGATCCGCATGGAACAGCCGTGGTCGCGGGCGGCCTGGATGACTTCGCGCACGCGATCAGGGCTGCCGATGTTGCCCGGGTTGATCCGTAGACAGGCCGCGCCGGCCCTGGCGGCCTCGATGCCGCGTTTGTAGTGGAAGTGGATGTCGGCAACGATCGGGACCTTCGAGGCCTTGACGATGGTCGACAGCGCCGCCGTCGACTCCACGTCGGGACAGGAGACGCGGACAATGTCGGCGCCCGCCTCTTCCAGCTGGCGAACCTGATCGATGGTCGCCGCGGCGTCAGCCGTCAGGGTGTTGGTCATCGACTGCACCGCGATCGGCGCGTCGCCGCCGATCGGCACGGCGCCGACCATGATCTGGCGGGACTTGCGCCGGTCGATCCGGCGCCAAGGGCGGAGATGGGTGTGATCGTCGTGGCTCATGAGATGATCAAGGTAAGACTGCTGGCCCGGTTTCCCAAGTGACATTCCTCTCCGGAACGCAGCGAGAGGCAAGTGGCCTCGCCCCGGGACGCGCCAAGCGCGCGCCCGAGGATAAACTCCGCCGAGGTCGGAGGGGGCGGCGCGGGAGGGTCAGAACGGGGCGCTGTGCACGGCGGCTGCTCGTCCGACCTCGGCGCTGACCCACCACCATGCTCCGCATGGTCCCCCTCCCCGCGAGCGGGGAGGAACACAAGGACGCTAGCTCGCCAGGGCGGTGACAGTGGCCTGCGACGACGGCATGGCGCCCTTCAGCGCGCCGCCCACGAAAACGTCCATGGCGGAGGGATCTGTGACCTCCACCGAAACGCCCCTGGCGTCGGGTAGCCGGAAGGCCTCGCCGACGGCCAGCGGACGGGCGAAGTAGATGGCGTTGTCGGGACCGCGAACAATCAGCATCGTCTGGCGACGGGCCTGCAGGGTCACCGTTGAGGCCTGCGCGGGCGCACCGTGGACCTTGCCCTTGGCCACGAACGGCCGGCCGACCTCGTCGGAAGGCGCGGCCGGACCGGCGGCGGCCTCGGCTTCCCGGCGCGCCTTGCCGGCGGCGGCGGCGGCGTCGGCCGATCCGCCGGCCTGGGCCGCGGCTTCAAGACCGGGCGTTTCGTAGACGGGCGGGGTGGAGGCCTCGGTCGGCGCCGGCAGCGGCGCGCCAATGGCGGTAGGTCCGGCTGGATCGGCCTCGATCGGCGTCGAGGCCGTCGAAGCTTCCTGGACCACCGGCGCGACCGGCGCTTCCTCGCTGATGGCGCGCTGGGCGATGTTCCACAGGATGATCGCCGAGATGACGAAGGCGCCGACAGCCATGACCACGCCAAGGCGGGGATCACGCTCGCGGCGAACGCCGACCGGCGCGCGAAGCGGCTCGTCAGGGTCGGGCGAGGTGTCCTTGAAGCGGGCGACCGCCTCGTCGGGATCCAGCCCCAGAAGCTTGGCGTAGGCCTTGACGTAGCCGACGGCGAACGGGCGCGACGGCAGCTCCTCCAGCCGCATGTCCTCGACGGCGGCCAGATAGGTGCGGCGGATGCGGGTCTGGTCCGCGACGTCCTGCAGCGACAGGCCGCGGAACTCGCGCGCGGCCTTGAGGGCCGCGCCGATGTCGGGTCCGTAGTGCAGGGAAGGCTCCTCGGTCGGGACGAGTTGATCCGCCGGGTCAGCGTCCCCGGTGCGGTACAGATGCGTAACCCCGCCAGAATCGAGCGGCATGGCTACCAACGCCCCCACGTACTCGCGCCGCGAGCGAGCGCGGCGCACCTCTTTTCCCGTGAGCCGGGAAACCCTGATGCTGGGTTGTGGATAACAAAATAGTGCCCGGAATTCAATGTGCTAATCCGTCACACGAGGTTGGCGTCAGACCGCGACATACAATTTCCGGGCCAGGGTCTCGATCTCGTTGCGGACGGAGCCGGAGGCGCCCTTCAGCAGGGATATGACGCCGCGCTGCGCGGCCTCCCTGTCCACGGAAAGCACCATCTGCTTCACCGGTCCGATTCCGGCGGGAGGCATCGACAGACGGTCGAAGCCGAGGGCGACCAGCGCGAAGGCCTCCAGCGGCCGGCCGGCCATTTCACCGCAGACGGAAACCGGCGTTCCCGTTTCGGCACAGGCGACCTGAATCTGCTGCAGCGCGCGCAGGGCGGGGGGCGACAGCGGATCGTAGCGGTCGGCCACCCGCGGGTTCCCGCGGTCGGCGGCGAACAGGTACTGCATCAGGTCGTTGGTGCCGACCGACACGAAGTCGGTCATCGGCAGCAGGGCGTCCAGGTGCCACAGCAGCGCGGGCGCCTCGATCATCGCGCCGACATCCAGCCGGGAGGGGGCCGGGCGTCCCCGGCGCTGGGCCCAGGCCAGCTCGGCGTCGACGAAGGCGCGGGCGGCGCGGAACTCGTCCACGCTGGCGACCAGCGGGAACATGATGCGCAGCGGTCGTCCGCGCGCGGCCCAGATCAGCGCCCGCAGCTGCAGCCGCAGCAGGGCCGGCCGGTCCAGTCCCATGCGGATGGCCCGCCAGCCGAGCGCGGGGTTCTCCTCCCGCTCCAGCTCCATGTAGGGCAGCAGCTTGTCGCCGCCGAGATCGAGGGTGCGGAACGTCACCGGCTGGCCGTCGGCGACGTCCAGCACTTTCTCGTAGAGGGCCCGCTGCGCGTCCAGCCGCGGCATGTCCTCGGCGACCATGAACTGGAACTCGGTGCGGAACAGGCCGATGCCCTCGGCCCCGGTCTCGCCCAGGATGTCGAGGTCGACCGCCAGACCGGCGTTCATCAGCAGCGTGACCTTGGCCCCGTCCTTGGTGAAGGCGGGCGTATCGCGCAGGCGGGCGAACTCGGCCCGGCGCTGGGCGCGGACCGCCAGCCGGTTGTCCAGGGCGGCGACCACGTCAGGGCGCGGGCGTAGGAAGGCCTCGGCGCTCTCGGCGTCGACGATCACCGGATCGCCCTCGTTGACCTTGTCCCGCAGCCCGGCCAGGCGGCCCACGCAGGGGATGTCCAGCGCCCGGGCGACGATGGCGGCGTGGCTGGCGGGCGAGCCCTCTTCGAGCAGCAGCCCCTTCAGCTTGGTGCGATCGTATTCCAGCAGGTCGGCGGGACCCAGGTTCCGCGCCACCAGGATGGCGTCGTCGGGCAGCTCCCGCGCCTTGTGCCCGTCGCCCGACAGGTGGCGGAGCAGCCGGTCGTTGAGGTCTTCCAGGTCGTGCAGACGCTCGCGCAGGTAGGGGTCCCGCGCCTGGCCCAGCCGGGCGCGGTGCTCGGAGCGGACGCGCTCCACCGCCGCCTCGGCCGTCAGGCCGTTGCGCACGGCCTCTTCGAGCGAGTGGTTCCAGCCCCGGTCATGAGCGAACATGCGGTAGGTCTCGAGCACCTCGTAAGGGGCTCCCACCAGGCCGTGGTGGCCTTCGAGCATGTCGTCGATCTGCTTCTGCAGCGCCTCGACCGCGGCGCGCAGGCGGATTTCCTCGGCCGCCGGGTCGTCGCTCAGAAGCTTTTCCGGCGCGACCGGCTGCTCGTGCAGGATGACCTTGCCGTAGGCGAGACCGTCGGCGAACCGCGCGCCCTTCAGCCGCTCGGGCCGGTGCGGCGCGATCTCGACGTCCTTGAGAACTTCCTGGCCGAGCAGCTCGCCGGCGCCGACCATCTCGGCCAGCACCATGGCGATGATCTGCAGGTCCTCGACCTCTTCCTCGCCGTAGCTGCGCTCGGTGCGGTTCTGGACGACCAGCACCCCGATCGCCCGGCCGCCGCGCAACAGCGGTACGCCGAGGAAGGAGTGGTAGGGGTCCTCGCCCGTCTCGGGACGATAGGAGAAGGCCGGATGGTTGGGGGCGTCGCTGAGGTTCAGCGGCCGGCCCAGACGCACGATCTCGCCGACCAGACCCTCGCCGGACTTCAGCCGGGTGACGTGGACGGCGTCGGCGGACAGGCCCTCGGTGGCGAACAGCTCCAGCTCGCCGCCGGCGCGCCGCAGGTAGATCGAGCAGACTTCCGCAACCATCGACCCGGCGATGATGCGGACGACCATGTTGAGCTTGGCCTGGGCGGGGGCGTCGCCGGCCATGGCTTCGCGGATCTGCCGGAGCAGACTGCGCGGGCCGCGGATGGCGAAGCTCGTGACCATGGTGTGGGAAGTCTCCCGTCCTCCACGGCGCCTATAGCAGATTTCCGTGAGGGAACAGTGATCGACCCGACGATTGTGGGGGTTATGACGATACGCTTACGGAAGCGGCGCACCCACCGAGGTCATACTCTTCGGTGGGGCCTTCACGACGCGCTTCGCGCTCCTCAGGATGACGAAGGTGGGTGGGCTGCAAAAACGCTCGTCATGGTGAGGAGCGAGCTCCTGGGCGAGCGTCTCGAACCACGCACGGCCTGGCGCCTGAAAGCCCAAGGCGACACGTACCGAAGACGGTACATGTCGCCGTCCGAGGTCAGACCTTGTCCAGCTCGTAGGCCGCGTGCAGGGCCCGCACGGCCAGTTCGGTGTAGGCGGCGTCGATCAGCACGCTGATCTTGATCTCGCTGGTCGAGATGACCTGGATGTTGACGCCCTTCTCCGCCAGGGCGGTGAACATGGTCTTGGCGACGCCGGCGTGGCTGCGCATGCCGACCCCGATGACCGAGACCTTGGCCACGTCCTCGTTCAGCTGCACGTCCTCGAAGCCGATGTCCTTCTGGGCCTGGCGCACGATCTCGACGGCCCGGGCCGCGTCGCGCTTGCCGACCGTGAACTCCATGTTGGCCGCGCCCTCGCTGCGGGCGTGGCTCTGGACGATCATGTCGACATTGACGTTGGCGTCGGCCAGCCGGCCGAAGATCTTCGAGGAGACGCCGGGGGTGTCGGGCAGGCCGAACAGGCTGACCTTGGCCTCGTCGCGGCTGTAGGCCACCCCGCTCACGATACGCTTTTCCACGATCTCCTCCTCGTCGCAGACGATGGTGCCCTGACCGGGGGCTTCCCCGGGCTCGACGAAACTTGAAAGCACCCGTAGCGGCACGTGCTGGGACATCGCCAGCTCGACCGAACGGGTCTGAAGCACCTTGGCCCCCAGCGAGGCCATCTCCAACATCTCCTCGTAGGAGATGCGGGCCAGCTTGCGGGCCTTGCTCTCGATACGGGGGTCGGTGGTGTAGACGCCGTCGACGTCGGTGTAGATGTCGCAGGCCCCCCCGACCGCGGCGGCGATGGCCACGGCGCTGGTGTCGGAGCCGCCGCGGCCGAGCGTGGCGATGCGGCCCTGGCGGTCGACGCCCTGGAAGCCGGCGATGACGGCGATCTCGCCGTTGTCCATGGCGCGGGCCAGATTCTCCGGCGGGATCTCGTCGATACGCGCACGGCCGTGGGCGTCGTCGGTGATAATCGGCACCTGCCAGCCCATCCACGAGCGGGCGTTCAGGCCCATGTTGCGTAGCGTCATGGCCAACAGGCCGGCGGTCACCTGTTCGCCGCTGGCGACGACCACGTCGTATTCGTCGTCCGAGGGCGGCAGGCCCTGGGCGGCCGCGCCGGCCCCGTCGGTCCAGGCGACCAGCTCGTTGGTCTTGCCCGACATCGCCGATACGACGACAGCCACCTGCTTGCCGGTCGCGACCTCGGCCGCCACCAGCCGGCCCACGCGCCGGATCCGCTCCAGGTCGGCCACCGAAGTGCCGCCGAATTTCATCACCAGCCGTGACACGTCAGGCCGCTCGCCTCCTTGGATTGGCGGTTTTTCCTGCCCCGAAGACGCCTGAAACGGCAGCCTGCCGGGCAAGAGGCGCCCTTCTAGCGGCGCGCACGCGGCGCGGCAATGCGCATGTGCGCCGCACATCGACGGGAGCGCCGTCTCGCACTAGATAAGCGGCATGGCCGCTGCTGCACCGACCCTGACCAGTTCCATCGACCCCGAAGAGGTCGAGCGTTTCTCGCGCATCGCAGCCGAATGGTGGGACCCGCGCGGCAAGTTCGCCCCCCTCCACAAGTTCAATCCGACCCGCCTGACCTTCATCCGCGACCAGGCGGCGACGCGGTTCGGGCGCGACCCCAAGGCGAAACGGCCGTTCGAAGGACTCAAGCTGCTCGACATTGGCTGCGGCGGCGGCCTGCTCAGCGAGCCGATGACGCGGCTGGGCTTTGCGGTCACCGGCGCCGACGCCTCGGCGCGCAACATCGGCACCGCCTCCACCCATGCCGCCGAACAGGGGCTGGAGATCGACTATCGCGCCACCACGGCCGAGCAGCTGCTGGCCGATGGGGCCGGGCCCTTCGACGTCGTGCTGAACATGGAAGTCATCGAGCACGTCGCCGATCCCGGCGAGTTTCTGCGCACCACGGCCAGGCTGCTGGCGCCGGGTGGCATCATGATCGTCGCCACGCTGAACCGCACCCTCAAGGCCCTGGCCCTGGCCAAGATCGGCGCCGAGTACGTGCTGCGCTGGGTCCCCGCCGGGACACATGACTGGCGGAAGTTCCTCACCCCGCAGGAACTGCGCGGTTTCCTCGAAGGCCACCCCTTCGACATCGAGGGCCCGTTCGGCGTCACCTACAACCCGTTGACGGGGAAGTGGGGTCCGTCGGCGGACGCCGATGTGAACTACATGATGACGGTGGCGCGGGCTGCGAAGTAGCCCTCCCTCCCCCTCGTGGGGAGAGACAGGTCCGCGAAGCGGGCCAGGGCGGGGCAAGGGGTGGCCACGTTCTGAGTCAGGTGAGGATCGCTTCTTGCCCCACCCGTCTCGTCTCGCTGCGCTCGCCGATCCACCTCTCCACAAGGAGGAGGGAGATCACGAAAACTCCCCCGCCTCCACTTCCCGCCGGCCGCTGTTGAGGCTGTCGGCGATCGCCTCCGAGGCCTCGTAGTCCTCGTCGAGGAAGCCGTTCTTCACGCGCCAGGCGCCGGCCTCGAAGCAGCGGATGGCGGTGGCCAGCATCATCGAGACGCTGTCGTAGACCAGCTCCTGCTCCGGCTCGCCGGGCAGGTACTCGACCACGGCGCCGTGGTCGGGGTGGCCCGGATCGCAGACCACCGCCAGATAGCCGCCGCCGCCGTCGGCGAGGATCGGGAACCAGCAGCGTGGCCAGATCTCGGCCAGGCCGTCGAAGCCGCGATAGTGGTCCACCGCCTCCGCCAGCGGCATCCAGTAGTAGCCGGGGACCAGGTGGCCATCGCCCAGCGTCCGGCCGACCGGAAGGTCGACGCCGTCGTGGCGGCCGTACATGGAGACCAGGTCGTCCGGCGCCGTGCCGGCCGGCGCCACGGCGTCCTCGACATCGAAGGGCGCGATGCCGGGCTTCAGCATGTCCACGCAAGGTCGTCCCAGCCTGCGCAGCCGGGCGGTCAGGTCGTCGACCTGGCTGAAGACGAACGTCATGTCGCTCATGGCGGCTCCCCCGGGGCGGACGGTCCGCCGAGGGGCCTGTCTAGCCTGCGTCGCGGGGCCGGGAGAACAGGGCGTTGGGCCCGGCCGCGAAGCATCGTCGCTCAGGGCAGCAGGCGCATCTCGGCCCGGACAGCCCTGGCGACGGACGCCATGACCGTCGTTCGGTTGGCCGCGGCGTTCGGGCCGGAGATGAAGGCCGCGTCGACCGCCGGATTGGTGATGAACTCCACCTCGAAATAGGTCGAGACGGCCAGCCGTCCCCCGGGTTGATGATTGCCGAGCGCCGTGTCGTTGAGGACGCCCAGCACCCTGGGGCCGGAGGCGGTGTCTGGCTTGAGCTTGCGGTCCCGGGTCTCGGGCCGGACCTGGCGCAGGCCGGCCACCAGGGCGTCATGCAGCGCTTGGCCGAACGCGATATCGGCGGCCAGGTTGACGTTTCCGTTCTGCGGCGCGCGGTAGAAGGTCTCCGCGCCGCTGACGGTCTTGTCGCCGAGACCGTTGAAATGCAGGCAGACGAAGGCCTTGGCGCCATGCTCACGGGTCTTCTTCGCGCGCGCCGCCCCGGTCAGATTGACGTCGGTGGTCCGGGTCAGGACGACCTTGATCTTCTCGCCCGCCGCCGCGGCCTGGGACAGGATCTGGTCCTTCAGGGTCTGACACCAGAGCAGGGTCAGCGCCTTTTCCTGCACGCCGCTGGCGCTGGTCGCATTGTTCCAGCTACTGCCGCTGACGTTGGCCGCGCCGCCGTGGCCGGGATCCAGCACGATCACGCCCAGATCGACGTCCGGCGTGACGGGGGCCGGCGTCGGCGCCGGCTGGTCCGCCAGCAGGTCGCCGGCCTCGTCCAGCAGGGCCAACACCTTGTCGGCATAGTTCGCCGCCGGCGTGTAGATCGGGCCGATGAACCTGATGAAGGTCTCCGGCGTGGCGGTGTGACTCTTCCACCCCCTGTAGGGCGCGCGTTCAAGGAAGGCCCAGTATCCACGAATGAAGGCCTCCGGGCTGGCGAACCGGCAGTAGTAGTCGCCGCCATCGTGCGCCTCGTAGAACACCTTGGTCGCGTAGGCGGCCATTTCTGGCCGCCACTTCAGGCCGCCGAAGTTGTTGTGCAGCGTCGCCAGCTTCGAGGTCCCGCGCCCGCTCTCGAGCATCCACTGGGCGAGCGTGACGGCGCGCAGCTTCGGATGGGCGATCACCGCCTGGCGACAGGCGGCGACAAGATTGTCGAACGATGTGCTGGACATGACGGCCCCCTGCCTGACCAGGCCGGGAAGACCGGCCGCGAGACACCACAGGTTGCGCTCAGTTTTCCGCCGTGACTAGCGTCATGGTGGTGTGTCAGTTGATTTCGGTCTTCTTTGGTATGGCCGGCGGCAGCGGCGCGACGTTGATCCCGTCCTCGACCAGCTTCTTCACTTCGGTCGGCGAGGCCTCGCCGTAGATGCCGCGCGCCTCGCTCTTGCCGTCGTGGATGTCGCGGGCCTCGCGGGCGAAGGCGTCGCCGACATAGTCGAAATTGTCCTCCACATGGGCGCGCACCTTGCCCATCGCCTCCATAACCATCTCGCGCATGCCGGGCTTCAGGTCGGCGCCGGAGTCCCTGGCCTTCGTGCCGGCCACGGCCGGAGCCATGATCTGCTTGCGCACAGCGCCGCTGCCGCAGACGGGGCATTCCAGCAGGCCGCGCGCCTGCTGATCGTCATAGTCGGTCGAGGCGCCGAACCAGCCTTCGAAGCCGTGCTCATGCTCACATACGAGGGCGTATTTTATCATCTAGGGTCCCGTGAACGGTCGGGCGTTCTTCAGGTTCGGGATCGCCGCCCGGGCCCTGTCGGAGGCGGTCAGGTCGAGGTCGGCGACCAGCACGCCCGGCTCGTCATGGTCCAGCTTGCCGAGGATCTCGCCCCAGGGCGCAACGATGGTCGAGCGACCCCAGGTGCCCCGGCCGTCCTCGTGGAACCCGCCCTGGGCGGCGGCGAGGATGAAGCTGCCGGTCTCGATGGCCCGGGCGCGGATCAGGGTCTCCCAGTGGGCTTCGCCGGTCGGCCGGGTGAAGGCGGCCGGCAGGGTGATGACATTGGCGCCGGCCAGGGCCAGCGCGCGATACAGGGCGGGGAAGCGCATGTCGTAGCAGATGGTCAGGCCCAGCCTTGAGCCCGCCGCGTCGACGACCACGGCCCGGTCGCCTGGTTCGTAGGTTGCCGATTCCCGCGCTGTCTCGCCGGTCGGCAGGTCGACATCGAACATGTGCAGCTTGTCGTAGGTCGCCGCGACGGCCCCGTCGGGGGCGATCAGCAGCTGGCGGTTGGCGGCCTTGCCGTCCTCGCGCCGCACCAGGGCCGAGCCGATGTCGAGCCAGATGGCCAGCTCCCGGGCCAGGGCGCGCAGGCCGGTCACCACCGGGTCGTCCTCGGCGGAGGTCAGCACCGGCAACAGCTTCTCGCGGTCCTTCTGCAGGATGTTGGTTCCCTCCGGCGTCACGATCAGCCGCGCGCCATCCGCCGCCGCCTGGCGAACCAGCGGCGCGACATGGGCCAGCGCTTCGGCATGCGCGGCCGGCGTGCGGGTCTGGACGAGGCCGACGCGCAGGATCATGCGGCCAGCATCGGGTCCAGCTTGCCGGCGCGGTCCAGCGCCAGCATGTCGTCGCAGCCGCCGATGTGCGTCTCGCCGACGAAGATCTGCGGGAAGGTCGTGCCGCCGGAGCGATCCATCATCTCGCGGCGCAGGTTGGGGTCCATGCCGGCTTCGATCTCCTCGAAGTCGGCGCCCTTGGCCTGAAGCAGGGAGAGCGCCCGCGCGCAGTAACCGCAGAAGGGACGGGTGTAGATGGTGACCTTGGCCATGACTCGTAACGGAACCTGTTGCTTGGGTTTCATATAGTGGTGTCCGCCCCGGCGCGCACCTTGGCGATGACGGCGACGTGGACGGCGGCGGCGCCCGCGGCCTTCAGCGCCCTGGCGCAAGCCTGCGCCGTGGCTCCGGTGGTCAGGACGTCGTCGACAAGCAGAACGCGCCGACCGGCCAGGCGGTCCCGCGCGGTGTCGCGCACGGCGAAGGCGCCGGCCACGTTGCGGCGCCTCCCGGCAGCCGACTTGCCGCCCTGGGTCTCTGTATCGCGGACGCGCCGCAGCGCGTCGGGGAGGTAGGCCAGGCCATGCGCGCGGGCCAGCGGTCTGGCGATCTCGGCCGCCTGGTTGTAGCGCCGCCGCAGCAGACGCCAGCGGTGCAGCGGCGCCGGGATCACGACGTCGGCGTCGTCCAGCAACGGCCGGGCCGACCGGGACAGCCAGCGCGCCATCAGCCCGGCCAGATCGGTGCGGTCGGCGTGCTTGAGCTTGAGGATCAGGTCGCGCGAAGCCTCGTCGTAAAGGCAGGCGGCCCGCGCCCGGTCGAAGGCCCTGGGCCTGGCCGTGCAGGCGGCGCAGCGGACGTCCGGCCCGGGGTCGAACTCGAATGGCGAGCCGCAGCCGTCGCAGACCGGGTCCTCCAGGAAGGCGATGCGGCTCCACTGGCGGGCGGGCAGGCCGGCGGTCTGGGCCGCCTCGCCGTCAAAGTCGCGGACCGGCAGCAGCAGGTCGAGCAGGCCGCGCGCGGCGCCGATGATGCGCGCCGGCGGTTCCCATCGCGTCCGTGAAGGGCCATGTTCCGCCCGCATGTCCGGTACGCCACCCCTCCTGTTCGACCGCGCCCTTCACCGGCGCCGCCTCGACCGCGCCGCCCCCGGCTACGCCGCCGCGGGCTTCCTGAAAGCGCGGGCGGCCGAGGACGCCGTGGTCCGGCTGGAAGCGATCATGCGACGGTTTCCGCTGGCGGTCGACCTTGGCGCGCGGGACGGAGCCTTCGCCCGCGCCCTGGCGACCAGCGACGCGGCGGCGAAGGTCGACCTGCTGGTCGAGACGGACCTGTCCCGCGCCATGCTGGCCGGTCGCTACGGCCTCCGGCTGGTCGTCGACGAGGAGCGCCTGCCGTTCGCTGAAGCCAGCCTGGACCTGGTGGTCTCGACCCTTGCCCTGCACTGGACCAATGACCTGGTCGGGACACTGATCCAGATCCGGAGAGCGCTGAAGCCGGACGGCCTGTTCATCGGCGCCCTGCTGGGCGGGGCATCGTTGACCGAGTTGCGCCAGTGCCTGCTGGCGGCGGAGTCGGAGCTGAGCGGCGGGGCGGGCCTGCGGGTCTCGCCGTTCGCCGACGGCTTCGACGGTGCGGCGCTGCTGCAACGGGCCGGGTTCGCGCTGCCGGTGGCGGACGTCGATCGGGTGACGGTTCGTTACGCCCACCCCATCGCCCTGCTGCGCGACCTGCGGGCCATGGGCGAGACGAACGTGCTGCTCGATCGCCCGCGCAGGCCGCTGCCCCGCGCGGTGCTGTTGCGGGCGATGGCGCTCTACGTCGAGCGCTTCGCCCAGGCCGACGGCAAGGTCCCGGCCACCTTCGAGATCATCACCATCACCGGCTGGGCCCCGCACGAGAGCCAGCAGAAGCCGCTGAAGCCCGGCTCGGCGAAGATGCGGCTGGCCGATGCGCTGGGCACGGTGGAAGTGCCGACCGGCGACAAGGCCGGCTAGCCGTCCCCGCCGCCGATGGCCGCGTCCACGGCGGCGCTGACCTCGGCGATGATGTCGGTGGTCTTGTTGCCAAAGGCAGTCACCGACGTGATGATCACCAGGAAGATCAGCGAGGCGATCAGGCCGTACTCGATGGCCGTCGCGCCCCTCTCGTCGCGGCGGAAGGCCTTCAGCGTTAGATGAAGTCGCGCAGAAAGGCGACCAGCGGGGTGTCCGCCGGGGGCATCGGATAGTCGGCGAGCTTTTGGGGCTTCACCCACGCCAGAGCCTCGTGTTCCCGCGCCGTGACAAAGCCGTCCCAGCGCCTGCACAGGTACAGTGGCATGAGCAGGTGAAACGAATCGTAACCGTGCGATGCGAAAACGAACGGGGCCAGGCAGGCCTCCGTAACGCTGATCCCCAGCTCCTCGTTCAGTTCGCGGATCAGGCAGGCCTCCGGCGTCTCGCCGGCCTCGACCTTGCCGCCCGGAAACTCCCACAGCCCGGCCAGCTGCTTGCCCTTCGGCCGCTGGCAGATCAGCACCCGCCCGTCGCCGTCGATCAGGGCGGCGGCGGCGACGAGGAGGATGGGCTTGTCGGGGGCGGGGGAGGTCATGGCGCAGGTCTAGCCGAGCCACCATCGTCCCGGAAGTCGGACATCCGGCAAAGCCCTCCTCCTCGATGGAGGAGGGTTGGGTGGTGGTGTGGCCGCTGCGTCGGGGGAAGGGCTCGGCGCGGCGCCGGCGCCAAACAGCACTTTCCCCGCACCGCCATGGCCACACCACCATCCCCGGCCCTTCCTCCATCGAGGAGGAAGGGGGAATGAGCGAAGCCCCACAACCGCCACGTCAGCCGACGAGGGAGGCGACAGGGCGGCAACCTCTGCTATGGAGCGTCCTTCATCTCCGACGGGAGCCTCGACATGGCGCAGCTGACCCTCGACCGCTGGAACATCACCTTCGGCGGCGACGCCCCGCTGGCGGTGATCGCCGGCATCAATGTCATCGAGGATCTCGACCTGGCGCTGACCACGGGCAGGGCGCTGAAGGCCATCTGCGCCGACCTCGGCCTGCCCTATGTGTTCAAGGCCAGCTACGACAAGGCCAACCGCTCTTCGCTGAAGAGCTTCCGGGGGCCCGGCGTCAAGAAGGGCCTGGAGATCCTGGCCGAGGTGAAGTCCCAGCTGGACGTGCCGATCTGCACCGACATCCACACGCCCGAGGAGTGCGAGCCGGTCGCCGCCGTCGCCGACCTGGTGCAGATTCCGGCCTTCCTCTGCCGCCAGACCGACCTGGTCGTCGCCGCCGCCCGGGCCACCCAGGCGGCCGGCGGCCTGCTGCACGTCAAGAAGGGCCAGTTCCTGGCGCCCTGGGACAGCAAAAATATCCTCGACAAGATCAAGGAAGCGACCGGCGGGGCGGAGATGACCCTGATGTGCGAGCGCGGCGTGTCGTTCGGCTACAACAACCTGATCGTCGACATGCTGGGCATCGCCGAGATGCAGAAGCTGGGCGCGCCGGTGACCATCGACGCCACCCATGCGGTGCAGCTGCCCGGCGCCGACCCGCGCACCGGCGGCGCCTCGACCGGCGGCCGTCGCGATGGGGTGTCCGTGATCGCCAAGTCAGCGGTCGCGGCGGGCGCGGACGGCGTGTTTCTCGAGTTCCACCCCGATCCCGACAAGGCCCTCTGCGACCCGCTCAGCTGCCTGCCGCTGGACGGCGCGCGGGCCCTGCTGACGACGCTGAAGGCGGTCCGGGACGCGGTGCGGGCCTGATCTTTCCCTCCCCTTGATGGGGAGGGTGGTCCCGAAGGGACCGGGTGGGGAACAGGGATGCCAATCGCAGGGCGCCGCGGTTGGCGCCCTGCTTCCCCACCCTGACCCGCTGCGCGGGTCTGTCCCTCCCCATGAAGGGGAGGGAGGGCGCTAGTACGTCGCCAGCCTGGCATGCTTCGGCGTGCAGCCGCTGTAGATCTCCCGCAGCACCGCCATGTCGGACTCGTAGTCGCCGGTCGGCATGATGGCGCGGCCGAGGCTGACGACCTTGCGGCCGTAGTCCATCATCCCGCAGACCATCGGCACGCCGGCCTTCAGGGCGATCCAGTAGAAGCCGGACTTCCACTCGCCGGCCCGGCCGCGCGTGCCCTCCGGCGCGATGGTCAGCATGAATTCGTCGCGCTTGGCGAACTCCGCGACCATGGCGCCGACCATGTCCTTCGACGCGGCGCGGTCGACCGACACGCCGCCCAGGTCGCGCATCATGCCGCCGAACGGCCAGCGGAACAGCGAGGCCTTGCCCATGAAGCTGAGGTTCAGGTCCAGCGCCCCGGCCCCGCCGACGAAGTAGACGAAGTCCCAGTTGCTGGTGTGCGGCGCGGCGATGACCACGAACTTGCGCGACGCCGGCGCCTGGCCCTCGACGGTCCAGCCGTCGAGCCTGAACCAGGTCGCCAGCGCCCAGCGCACGATCCGCGCGACCAGTCCCATGTGTGCCCCTCCCCAGGGTGGACCCGGGTGGCCGGGCCTCTGAGGGTACTCGTACGATGGCGGTGAGGAAGCGTCCATCAGCGGGCATACACCGCTGTCATCCCGGCCGAAGTGAAGCGGAGAGCCGGGACCCAGAGGGGGGCTCACGGCATCGGCTGGGTCCCGGATCGCTCGCGGCGTCCGGGATGACAGTGGGGGATCGGAGTCTAGCTCCGGTAATCCCCGTTGATCGCCACGTATTCCTTGGTCAGGTCGCAGGTCCACACGCTGGCCGAGCCCCGGCCGACGCCGACGTCGACGCTGACCTCGAGCTCCTGCTTCTTCATGTAGGCGCTCATCTTCGCCTCGGAGTAGGTCGGGGAGACCAGGCCGTCCTGGGCGGCGACCAGCTTGCCGAACTTCACGCTCATGCGGTCGCGGTTTACCGGCTCGTCGGCGCGGCCGACGGCCATCACGATGCGGCCCCAGTTGGCGTCCTCGCCGGCGAAGGCGGTCTTGACCAGCGGGCTCTCGGCCACCGTGCGGGCGATCTTGCGGGCGCTGGCGGCGTTCTGGGCGCCGGTGACGTTGATCTTCACGAACTTGCTCGCGCCCTCGCCGTCGCGGACCAGCTGCAGGGCCAGGTCCAGCAGCACCTTCTCCAGCTTGTCGCGGAAGTCGGCCAGGCGGTGGTCGCCGGCCCGGCTGATGCGCGGGGCCTTCGACTGGCCGGTGGCGAACAGCAGCAGGGTGTCGTTGGTCGAGCGGTCGCCGTCGACGGTCACGCAGTTGAAGGTCGTCCGCGTGTAGAGGCTGACCAGGGTCTGCAGCGCCTTGGGCGCGATGTCGGCGTCGGTAGCCACGAAGGCCAGCATGGTCGCCATGTCGGGCGCGATCATGCCCGAGCCCTTGGCGATGCCGTTGATGCGCACCGTCTGGCCGTCGATCTTCGCCGTGGCCGTGGCGGCCTTGGGGAAGGTGTCGGTGGTCATGATCGCCCTGGCGGCGTCCTGCCAGGCGTCGTCGGTCATGCGGCCTTCCACCGCCGGGAGCTTCTGGGTGATCTTGCCGTCGTCCAGGAGCACGCCGATGACGCCGGTTGAGGCCATCATCACGTCGCGCTGACGGCAGTCGAAGCGCTTGGCCACCGCGCCCGCCACGCGGCGCACCGCGTCGGCGCCCGGCTTGCCGGTGAAGCTGTTGGCGCAGCCGGCGTTGACGACCAGCGCCTGAACGCCCTCGCCGCCGGAGCTTTCCAGCTGCTTGCGGCACCAGTCCACGGGCGCCGAGCCGACGCCGTGGCGGGTGAAGACGCCGGCGCAGCTGGTGCCCGGCTCGAACCGCATGACCAGCAGGTCGGGCCGCTCGTGCTTGTAGAAGCCGGCCCGGCCGATGCCCATCCGCACGCCGGGTATCGCCGGCATCTTCGGCATCGATACGGCCAGCGGCGAGACCTTCAGGCCCGGCTTGCCCGGCGTCGGCGCGTCCGGCTCCGGCGCGGCGGGCTCGTCCCTGTCGGGCCGGCGCAGGCTGCGCTTGAGGGCGGTGGCCAGGGGGTCGAGCACGGCGTGGGCGGCGGCTTCGACCGGCTTGGCGGCCGCCTCCAGCGCGCGGGAGGCCGTGGAACGGGTCGGGGGCTTGGTCATTTCTTGGCCGGCGCGGCTGGAGCGGGCGCGGCCTTGTCGGCCGGCGCGGCGGGCTCCGCCGGCGCGGGCGCGGCGGGCGGCGGGGCCGAGTCCGGTTCACGGGGGGCGCCGGGCACGTCCTGGGTCTTGCCCAGCAGCGGCTCGATCTTCGCCTTGCCGCGCAGGGTCTCGAGCAGCTCGCGCACCTCGTCGTAGGTCAGGAACCGGACGATCTGCGGCCGGGCCGCCTCCAGGGTGATCGGCGCCTCCTGACGCTTGTCCTCCACCCGCACCAGCGCGAATCCGCCCTCGACCGGGAAGGGACCGACCAGCTGGCCAGCCTTGGCTTCCTTCAGCGCCGCGACATAGCCCTCGGGCATGACGTCGAGGGTGAAGTAGCCGCCGAAGTCGCCGCCGCTGAAGCGGGTGGCCGCATCGATGGAACGCTCCATGGCCAGGGCCTCGAAGGAGGCGCCGGCGGCCAGCAGCTTCTTGACCTCCTCGGCCTGGGCCTCGGTGCCGACGACGATCTGGCGCGCCTTGACCTCCTCCGACTGGCGGGAGAGGCGCAGCTGCTCCTGGTAGAGTTCGCGGATGGCGTTTTCGGTGACCTTCTTCTCGACCACGCCCTCGACCACCATGTCGGCCAGGATCCGCTGACGGGCGGCCTCGAGGCGCTGCTGGGCGACCGGGTTCTTGTCCAGCTTCATGCGAACGGCCTCGGCGGCCAGCAGGCGCTGGTCGATGACCTCGTCCAGCACCCGGCGGAACAGGTCCGAGGAGACGTCGAGCGGCTCGCCCTCGCCGATCAAGCCCTGGGCCACGGCCTCGCGCTTGACGTCCGAGGACCAGATCGTGTCGGCGTCGACGCGGGCCACGGCGGCGTCGCCGGGCTCCGGCGGCTTCTCCGAGCCCTTGGGCTGCCCGCAGGCAGCCAGCGTCAGGGCCAGGCCGATGGCCAGCATCGCGTTCCAGGCGCCGTGTCGGGCGGTCTTCATGACGGGCTTCTCTCCGCGGAAGAGTCAGTCAGGTTCCGTAGCGCGGTTTCCCCGCGAACGGAATGACATCGCGCGCCGCACGCGAACCGTTATGGTCAGCTTTTCCATGACAGCCGACGATGATTCATGACCCCGCCGAACGATCCCGTCCCCAACGCCGCGCACATCGCCTCGCCCTCCTACCGGCTTGCGGCCCTCGACCAGGACTTCCTGCTCGGCGAGTCGATGCGCGGCGTGCGATTCCTGCTGGAGTTCGCCAAGGCCGACGAGGCGCTGAAGGCCTGGGGTGTGCGTTCGACCGTCGTGGTGTTCGGCAGCGCCCGGGTCCACGACGGCGGGGCCAACGGTCACGCGCGCTGGTACGACGAGGCCCGGGCCTTCGGCCGCATCGTGTCCGAGCGCGGCGGCGCCCTGCGCGAGGGACAGGGACCGCGCGACAACGTGATCGCTACGGGCGGCGGGCCCGGGATCATGGAGGCGGCCAACCGGGGCGCCGCCGACGCCGGCGCACCCTCGGTCGGCTTCAACATCACCCTGCCGCACGAGCAGGAACCCAATCCGTACTCGACCCCGGACCTGACCTTCCGCTTCCACTACTTCGCCATGCGCAAGATGCATCTGGCCATGCGGGCCAACGCCCTGGTGGTCTTCCCCGGCGGCTTTGGCACCCTGGACGAGCTGTTCGAGATCCTGACCCTGCGCCAGACCGACAAGGCGCCGCCGATCCCGATCGTGCTGTTCGACGAGGCCTACTGGCGCTCGGTGATCGGCTTCGACGCCCTGATCGAGCACGGCATGATCGCGGCGCAGGACATGACCCTGCTGCGTTTCGCCGAGGACGCCGAGGGCCTGTGGGCGCGGCTGCTGGAGTGCGGGCTGAGGCCGGGAGAGAACATCGAGTAGGGGCGCCTTGAACTGTCCCCGACCCGTGTCCTGACCGCCACAAGGGATCGCTCCGGCGGGCGCTCGCGTTGACAGTGGCGGGGGCGCTGCTTAAGTCTCCGGCGCGCCGAAACGGGCGGATTTTCAAGGAACCGAGAGGTTCCTGGCGAACCCCGACGCCGCCGCCGCGCGCCGCTTTCACTGGATATCTGACCTGATGCTCGGCTTCGCCAAAAACTTCTTCGGTTCATCCAACGACCGCAAGGTCAAGGCCATGCAGGCCCGGGTCGCGAAGATCAACGCGCTGGAGCCGCAGATCTCGGCCCTGACCGACGATCAGCTGCGGGCCAAGACGGACGAGTTCAAGGCGCGTCTGGAGAAGGGCGAAACGCTCGACGATCTGATGAGCGAGGCCTTCGCGGTGGTCCGCGAGGCGTCCCAGCGCACGCTCGGCCAGCGCCACTACGACGTCCAGATGATCGGCGGCATGGTGTTGCACAAGGGCGGCATCGCCGAGATGCGCACCGGTGAAGGCAAGACGCTGGTCGGCACGCTGCCGACCTACCTGAACGCCCTGGAGGGCAAGGGCGTCCATGTCATCACCGTCAACGACTACCTCGCCCGCCGCGACGCCGAGTGGATGGGCAACGTCTACCGGTTCCTGGGCCTGTCGGTCGGCGTCATCGTCAACGGTCTGTCGCAGGGCCAGCGCCAGGCGGCGTACCGCAGCGACATCACCTACGGCACCAACAACGAGTTCGGCTTCGACTACCTGCGCGACAACCTCGTCTACGACGTCAGCGAGATGGTCCAGCGCGGCCACAACTTCGTCATCGTCGACGAAGTGGACTCGATCCTGATCGATGAAGCCCGCACGCCGCTGATCATCTCCGGCCCGACCGAGGATCGCTCGGAGTTCTACCGGACCATCGACACGGTGGTGAAGGCGCTGATCCAGGAAGAGGGCATCTACGACCACGACGAGAAGCAGCGGCAGGTTCTGCTGACCGAACTCGGCACGGAGCGGATCGAGGAGATCCTGATGGCCGGCGGCCATCTGGCCGAGGACTCCGAAGGGCTCTACGACGCGTCCAACGTCTCGGTCGTGCACCACATCAACCAGGCCCTGCGCGCCAATGTCCTCTACACCCGGGACAAGGACTACATCGTCAAGGCCGGCGAGGTGATCCTGATCGACGAGTTCACCGGCCGCATGATGACCGGCCGCCGCCTGTCCGAGGGCCTGCACCAGGCCATCGAGGCCAAGGAAGGCGCCGAGATCCAGCCCGAGAACCAGACTCTCGCCTCGGTGACGATCCAGAACTACTTCCGCCTCTACACAAAGCTGTCGGGCAGGACCGGCACCGCCGCGACCGAGGCCCAGGAGTTTGGCGACATCTACAAGATGGACGTCAGCGAGATCCCGACCAACCGCGTGGTCAAGCGGATTGACGAGGACGACGAGGTCTACCGGACCGCCGAGGAGAAGAACCGCGCGATCATCAGGCAGATCGAGGACTGCCACCGCCGCGGCCAGCCGATCCTGGTCGGCACCGTCTCGATCGAGAAGTCAGAGCTGCTGTCCGAAATGCTGAACCAGCACAGCTTCGAGATGGACGGCAAGACCATCAAGGGCATCCCGCACAGCGTGCTGAACGCGCGCTACCACGAGCAGGAAGCCCTGATCGTCGCCGACGCCGGCGTACCCGGCGCGGTGACCATCGCCACCAACATGGCCGGGCGCGGCACCGACATCCAGCTGGGCGGCAACGTCGACATGCACATGGCCAAGTGGCGCCAGGAGCAGACCGGCCTGGGCATCCCGGTCGACCACGACGCCGAGAAGGCGGAGAAGGCCCGTTACGAGGCCGAGATCGTCGCGGCCCGCCAGCGGGCGCTGGACGCCGGCGGTCTCTACGTCCTGGGCACCGAGCGCCACGAAAGCCGCCGCATCGACAACCAGCTGCGCGGCCGCACGGGTCGTCAGGGCGACCCGGGCAAGTCGAAGTTCTTCCTCTGCTGCGAGGACGACCTGCTGCGCATTTTCGCCGGCGATCGCCTCGACGCCATCATGCGGAACTTCGGCGTCCAGCAGGACGAGGCCATCACCCACAAGTGGCTGAACAAGGCCATCGCCACGGCCCAGAAGCGGGTCGAGCAGCGCAACTACGAGATGCGCAAAAACCTGCTCAAGTACGACGACGTCGTGAACGATCAGCGCAAGGCGGTGTTCGAGCAGCGGCAGGAGTTCCTCGAGTCCAGCGACCTGTCGCAGTTTGCAACGGACATGCGCGAGGATTTGATCGACGACCTGATCAGCCGCCACCTGCCGCCCAAGGCCTATGCCGAGCAATGGGATATCGAGGGCCTCGACGAGCGGGTCCGGTCGGTGCTGGGCCTGGAGCTGCCGCTCAAGGACTGGGCGGCCGAGGAAGGCATCGCCGACGAGGAGATCCGCGAGCGTCTGACCCAGGCGGCCAACGCCCGGGCGGCCGAACGCGAGGCGCTGCTCGGCACCGAGCAGATGCGGTCGTTCGAAAAGAACATCCTGCTGCAGACCATCGACATGCAATGGCGCGAGCACCTGGTCCACCTGGACCACCTGCGCAACGTCATCGGCCTGCGCGGCTACGGCCAGCGCGACCCGCTGAACGAGTACAAGACCGAGGCCTTCAGCCTGTTCGAGAAGCTGCTCACCGACCTGCGCAGCAATGTCACCAAGTACCTGATGACCATCGAGTTCCAGTTCCTGGACCCCGAGCCCGCGCCCGATCCCATGCAGTTCACCGAGGTCCACATGGATCCGATGACCGGCGAGAACGAGCGGGCCCTGGCCTTCGCCGGATCAGGCGCGGACCTCACCGGCGAGCAGCGCGCGGCCCTGCCGATCAGCGCCCTGCCGGCCGGCTGGGAGCGCACCAGCCGCAACGCCGCCTGCCCCTGCAACTCGGGCCGCAAGTTCAAGCACTGCCACGGCGCGCTGATCTAGGTGCGTCCTTCGCGACGCTCGCCCAAGAGCTCGCTCCTCAGGATGACGTACTCAGCGGAACGCCAACCACCTTCGTCATGGTGAGGAGCCGGCCCTCGGGCCGGCGTCGAGAACCACGCACGGCCTACATATTCACCCACGTCCCGTGGAAGCCGAACGGCACACGCCGGGGCATCTTCGCCGAGGCGATCGGGCCGGCGGGGACGTCCTGGGCGTCGAAGACCAGGAACTCGCTGACATCCTCTGCGGCGCGGTAGGCGACGGCGACGATCCAGCCGTCGCCCTCGGGCGCGTCGTCGGACCGGTGCACGAACACCGGCTCGGACAGGGCGTCGCCGTCCGGAGCGAACCAGTCGCTGCGCCTGCCGGTCTGCAGGTCGATGTGGGCGAGCGTGTTGGTGCGAACATCGCCCGGTTTGCTGGTCTGGCCGGCGAACCAGCCGTGGCGGTTCTTCCGGAAGCTGAAGCGTTCGTCGTAGCGCGGGAACTCGCCCGGCATGTCGTCGAGCTGCTCCTCGCGAATGGTGTCGCTGGCGTCGCCCAGGTCGAAGGTCCAGCGCACCAGATAGGCGCCGCACTGCTCGCCGCGGCTGCCGTCGGCGTTGGGGAATAGCGGCGCCACGCGGTACTTCATTACGTCGGCGACGATTTTTCCGTCCTCGTCCCAGCTGTTCATGACGTGGAAGACGTAGCAGGCGTCGGTCGAGAACCAGCGGATCTTCGAGGTGTCCTCGTCCCGCCGCATGACCCCGACCAGGGCCGGCTTTTCCGGCTCCCAGGCGAAGGGCGGCTTGCCGGACATGGCCCGCTCCAGGCTGCCGCTCAGCGGCAGGACCGGGAACAGCACATGGTTCTGCGTGACCATGAAGTCGTGGATCATCGAGCTGTAGGGCGCATCGAACGTCTCGCGTCGCTGCAACGACCCGTCACGGTTGGCTACGCCATAGCTGACCTTGGTCGTGAATGGCATCGGCGCGTCGTTGTAGCCGAAGAAGATCATCTCGCCGCTGACCGGGTCGATCTTGGGGTGGGCGGTGACCTTGCCGCCGAAGTCCTGGTAGCCCAGCGTCTCCAGCGTGCGCGGGTCCATCGCCGTCGGCGGATGGGCTTCCTCCAGCGCCAGCAGCTTGCCGGCGTGCCAGATGATGGCGGTGTTGGCCACGCCGCTGTCCTGGCCGAAGTACTCCGGGTCTGTGGTCATCGGATTGCCGAAGGTGCCGAACAGCGAGCGGCCGGCGGCGTTCTCGATCTGCCACTTGTGGGTGCGGACATAGCGGTTGCGGTACCGCACCTTGCCGTCCTCGACGTAGAAGCCGTGGAACATGCCGTCGCCGTTGAACCAGTGGTAGTTCGGATCGCGCGGCTCGAACTGCGGGTTGGGCCCGTTGCGGAACAGGGCGCCGCGCAGCTCGCGCGGGATCTGCCCCTTCACCTCCAGGTCGAAGTCGTCCTCGCTCCGGATCGGGGCGAAGTTGCCCGACAGGTAGGGGTTGATGCGCGCTTCACCGTCCATGGCCGTTCCTCCTCGCGAGCCTCTGCGGGCTCATCTGAACGGTGTATATTTACGACGTAAATTGTAGGGGGTGTCAAGCGCACTCCCGTCGTCATCGTCGGAACAAGTCCGACGATGACGGATGTGGGGCCCTACGGCCGGCAGATCACGCCCACGCTGGACGGCGTCTTGCCGTCGAGCACCGACAGGAACGCCGCCTGCACGCCGTCGGGGCCGCTGTGCTGCTGAAGGGTCAGCCAGCGGGGCGTTTCGGCGACGAAGCCGTCCCAGGCCTGCGCATAGCGCGTCTCCAGCCCGCCGGGGCCCCAGTCCTGCCGACGCTTCACCACCCGGTCGGGCGCGAAGAAGAAGATCGGCTTGGGACCCGGCAACTCGCCGCCGCCGCGTCCGGCTTCCCAGTGGGTCAGGCCGACCAGGCAGCTGTAGGCCAGGCCGTCGGCGAAGCGGTTGTGGACGGCGGCCAGCACCTTGGGATCGCCGGCGAAGTCGATGAAAACCACCGGGGTTTCCACTGGCGCGGCGGCCAGATCATCGTAGAGGATGACGTCGTCATACATGCCGAGACCCTCGACGAAGGCCTTGTTGCCCGGCGAGGTCAGGCCCGCGACCCGCGTGCGGCCGGCTCGCTTCAGCAGCCAGGCCAGCCCCAGCGCCGTGCGGCTGGAAGCGCTGGAGAGCAGCACCGTCGAGGCCCCGAAGTCGCCGTTGTCGACCAGCAGGTCGTCGATCAGGAACGAGGTCATGAACAGCGGATTGAGCAGCGACCGCTCGTCCTGGTGCGGCGCGTCGGCGGGCGCCTCGACGTACTGATTGTAGGTCGGCGGCAGGGCGGCGCGGTGGTCGACGGTGTCGACAAAGCCGGTGCGCGAGCGCTTTGGCCGCGCCGGCATGTGGCTGCCCATCGGCCAGTAGCCGTAGAACCGCTCGCCGACCTTGAAGTCCGGGTGCGCGGTCTTCTCGACCACGCCATAGCCCCAGGTCGGGATGCAGCCCCAGCCGTCCGGCCGGGGGAAGAACTGCCAGTAGCCGATCTGGTCGCCAGCCACCGCATAGGTGATGTTGTTGGCCGTCAGCGAGAAGGATTCGACGCGAAACAGCACCTCGCCGTCAGCCGGATCGGCCAGCGTCACGGGCGCGATCCGTGTGCTGTGCAGGTCGTTGCGGGCGACCAGAAGGTCCCAGGCTGGCGTGGTCATGGCGCTCTCCCTTGGCGTCGAGGGGCGTACACTGTAAACCCAACCCCGACATAGCAAGTCCCCACGTCAGTTTTTCCCGGCCATGCCCCGTCTCCTGTCCGAGTCCGATGTCGCCGAGTTTCGCGAACGGCTGATCGCCGCCGCCGAGCGGCTGTTCGCCGAGCACGGGCCGGACGGGGTGACCATGCGCCAGCTGGCCTCTGCGCTGGGCGTCTCGCCGATGACGCCCTACCGCTACTTCAAGGACAAGGACGCCATCCTGGCCGCTGTCCGGGCCAGCGGCTTTGCGCGGTTCGCCTCGGCGCTCGAGGCAGCGACGGCGGCCAGCGCCGACGGGCTCGACCGCTCGCAGTCGACCGGCCGGGCCTATGTCCGCTTCGCGCTGGAGAACCAGGACGCCTACCGCCTGATGTTCGACTTCTCCCAGCCGGGCGAGGCTGACTATCCCGAGCTGGTCGCCGCCTCGACCCGGGCGCGGGCCATGCTGATCCGCCACGCCGAGGGGCTGGTCGCCACCGGCGAGGCGGAGGGCGATCCCGAAATGATCGCCCACATCCTCTGGGCCTCGCTGCACGGCGGCCTGGTGCTGCAGATGGCTGGCAAGGTCTCGCCCAGGGTTGATCCGTCGGCAATGCGGCGGGAAGCCTTCGCCACCATCCTGCGCGGGCTGAAGCCGAAGGCTTGACGGTCGCTGCGTAACCGCGCCGATGGTCATGGCGTGGTTCGCGACGCTCGCTGAAGCGCTCGCTCCTCACCATGACGACCATTGTTGCAGCCCACTTCCCTTCGTCATCCTGAGGAGCCCGCAGGGCGTCGCGAAGGACGCAGGGCGCAGATGCAGGAGACCGCGATGTCCGAACCGAAACCCTTCAAGGTCGACTGGGCGGAGGCCGATGTGCGGCGGGTGCTGGACCAGGTGCGGCACTATCCCTGGCCGCCGGCCCCGGCGGTGGAGGACGGCTGGCTCTATGGCTGCGACGCGACCTTCCTGGAGGAGATCTGCGCGCATTGGGCCGACCGCTACGACTGGCGCGCGGCGCAGGCGGAGCTGAACCGCTTCCCGCAGTTCACAGCGCGGATCGAGGACTTCGACATCCACTTCGTCCATGTCGTCGGCGAGGCGGGCGGCAAGCGGCCGCTGCTGCTGACCCACGGCTGGCCCGGCAGCCACTACGAGTTCTGGGCCAGCATCGAGAAGCTGGCCTTCCCCTCGCGGTTCGGCGGCGACCCGGCCGACGCGTTTGACGTGGTGGTTCCCAGCCTGCCGGGCTTCGGCTTCTCCTCGAAGCCGAAGCGCCCGGTCGGCCAGCGGCTGACGGCGAAGCTGTTCAACGCCCTGATGACCGACGTCCTCGGCTACGACAGCTACCTGGCCCAGGGCGGCGACTGGGGCGGGCTGGTCACCTCATGGCTGGGCTTCGATCACGGCGCCCACGCCAGGGCCATCCACCTCAACATGATCGGCTTCCGCCCCAAGGGCGGGCCGCAGTCGCCCGAGGAGGTCGCCTGGCTGCAGCACAGCCAGATGATGATGCAGATGCTCGGCGCCTATTTCAGCCTGCAGGCCTCAAAGCCGCAGTCGCTGGCCTGGCTCGGCGCCGGCAATCCGGTCGGGCAGGCGGCCTGGATCCTGGAGCGCTTCTACGACTGGTCCGACCTGCGCACGAAGCCGCTGATCGGCGCCTACACCCGCGACCAGCTGCTGACCAACATCATGATCTATGTGATGACCGGCAGCTTCACGACCGGCGCCTGGTACTACCGCGGCCTCATGGAAGAGGGCGGCGTGGCGGCCATGGAGGGACAACGCTGCGAGACCCCGACCGCCTTCGCCAACTTCCCGGGTGAGGCGCTCTACAAGGCTCCGCCGCGCAACTGGGCCGACCGCGCCTACAACATCACCCGCTGGACCGACATGGAAACAGGCGGCCACTTCGCCGCGATGGAAGAGCCGGACCTGTTCGTGGCGGATGTGCGGGATTGGGCGCGGGGACTGTGAGCGAAGCGTAGGCATTGCCGGGGACATGTACCGTCTTCGGTACGTGTCCCCACCAGCTTGAAGCGGCCGGGGACACGCACTGAAGTGCATGTCCCCGGCTGAGATCACGCCTCAGCCTTCCCCTTCAGCAGGAACAGCGCCGCAAGGCTCAGCGCGCAGGCGGTGCTGAGTTCCCCGTTCGCCTCTGGTTGCTGCGCGACGGGCGACGGGTCAAGTCCCACGCGGCCCACAACCTGTCCGATGTTTAACTTGCGCAAGCGGCCGCCCGGCGGGTTCATCCCGCGCAATGAACGGCGGTGCGAGACCGCGCGTCGGCACGGGTGGGGAGACGTCGTTGGGCAATCAGCTGCGCCTCGACGGCGGGTTGCGGCCTCAGGCGTACAGACCTGTGTTCCGGCAATTTCGCCGTCTGCATATCCCGGGCTTCCTCGACCCCGATTCCGCCGCCGGGCTGTACCGGTCCGTGGCGCTGTCCCGCGGCTGGCTGCGGACGATCCATGTCGACAAGGGGCAGGACGCCGAGATCGTGCTGGACGCCGAAGACGCCCCGTCGCCACAAGCCAGGGCCGTGCTGGAGCGGCAGCTCATGGGCATGGCGCGAGACTCGTTCCGCTACATCTTCGATCTGATCCGGGTCAGCGCCGATGTGAGGGCCGGCCGACAGGTCGATCCTGCGCTCGCCGCCGCCTTCGCCTTCGTCAACAGCGCCCCGTTCCTGGACTTCGTCCGCACCCTGACCGGCGAGCCGGACCTGGCCTATTGCGACATGACGGCCACCCGCTACCGGGGCGGCGACTTCCTGACCGTCCATGACGACGAAGCGCCCGAACAGCATCGACGCTTCGCCTATGTCCTGAACCTGACCCCGAAGTGGCGGGCCGACTGGGGCGGCATCCTGATGTTCCTCGACGACGAGGATCATGTCGCTGAAGGCTATGTGCCGGCCTTCAACGCCCTCAACATCTTCGAGGTGCCCCAGCGCCACTCGGTGTCGATGGTCGCGCCCTTCGCAGAGGGCGAGCGGATTTCCCTGACCGGCTGGATCCGCAGCCGCGCCCCGGCCGACGGCGAAAGCTGAGGCCTGGACTGGCGCTCGGGAGCATCCGGGCGGCGAAACGGCCGGACTACCGCCTGCGACTCTAGCCAAGACCACGATCCTATTGTTACAAATCCGTAAGGTTTTGGGGAAAGCTGGTTCGGGGTGGAGCAGACGGGGATCTCCCTTCCAGAGCGGGACGCCTTGCGCGCCTCGCTTGCGGCGCGGGGTTGGGCGCGCGCGGCTGACGCCGTGCCCAAGGCGGTCCGCGACGACCTGCTGGCTGCCGCCGCGTCTGCCCACTGGACCCCGCAGGCCGGCGAGGACCACGCCCTCGACACCGCGCCGCTGACGGCGCCGGACCTCATGGCGGCGCTGGGCGCGACAAGCCTGCGGCTCATCCGTCACGCTCCCGGGCAATGGGGTCTGCCGCCGGCCGAGGCCGGGCGGATCGGTCTCGTCCTCGACCTCATCAGCGACTGGCCGTCGGCGCACGGCGGCCTGCTGCTGGTCCAGGACGGCGAGCCCCTGCGCGGCTGGCGGCCGGAGCCGGGCGCCCTGACACTGTTCGACCGGTCCCGCCCGCCGACCCTGTCGCTGGTGACTCCCGCCGCGCGGACGCCCCGTCTTGCCGTGCTGGGCGTGCTGCAGGACATCTGAGCGGTCCGGCGCGGCTGTGCTATAGCCCGCCCATGACCGACAAGACCCAGACCCCCGCCGAGAAGATGAAGGCCATCCTGGCGAAGAAGCAGGGCGGCCTTGCCGCCGCCGGCCAGGCCAACGCCGCATCCGGCGGCAAGAAGGGCGAGCGCAACGCCGCCGCCGCCTCGATGTCCAAGTCCAAGCCGGCCCTGCGGAAGTAGCCGTGGCCGGACGCTACGACTTCGCCTCCGACAATGTCGCCGGCGCGATGCCGGAAGTGATCGAGGCCATCATCGCCGCCAACGCCGGCGTGGCGTCCGGCTATGGGACCGACCACGTCAGCGCCCGCGCCGCCGACCTGATCCGCGCAGCGCTCGACGCCGACGCCGAGGTGCGGTTCGTCGCGTCGGGCACGGCGGCCAACGCCCTGTCCTGCGCGGTGCTCGCCCAGCCGCATGAGGCGGTGCTGGCCCACGAGCACGCCCACATCCTGACCGACGAGACGGGCGCGCCGGGCTACTTCGGCGCCGGGGTCGGACTCATCGGCCTGCCGGGCCGGAGTGGTCGCATCGATCCGGCGGCCCTCGCCGCGGCGCTGGACCAGCCGGAAGTGTCCTATCGCCAGCCGGCGGCCGCCCTGTCGCTGACCAACGCCACCGAATACGGAACCGTATATTCGGTCGACAGCTTCCGGGCGCTGATCGATCCGGTGAAGGCCCGGGGCTACGGCGTGCACCTCGACGGCGCGCGGCTGGCCAACGCGGTCGCGGCCGGATTTGATCTTAAGGCAGTCCCCGGGCTGGGCGTCGACATCCTGATCATGGGCGGGACCAAGGCAGGCTCGACCCCGACCGAGGCCATCGTCCTGCTGAACAAGGGGCTGGCCCGCAGGTTCGACGCGCGGCTGAAACACGCCGGCCAGCTGGTCTCCAAGGGCCGGTTCCTGGCGGCGCCCTGGATCGGCCTGCTGGAGACCGGCGCCTGGTCGGCCCGCGCGGCGCATGCCAACGCCATGGCCCGGCGGCTGGCGGCCCTGATGCCGTTTCCGATCGTCCACCCGGTCGAGGCCAACGGCGTCTTCGTCGAGATGGACCAGCCGACGCTGGACCGCCTCGGCCGCAAGGGCTGGTTCGTCTACCGCTTCATCGACGGCACGGTGCGCTTCATGTGCAGCTGGGCGACGACGCCGGAGATGGTGGACGAGCTGGGCGAAGCCCTGCGGGCGGTGGCGGATGGCGTCGATGCCGTGGCGACCGGCGGGGCGCAGCCCGAACGGCCGGGATAGTGCCGGCGACGCGGCTCTTGCCTGACGCTACGTCGCGGCCTTAGCTCGCGCCCATGAGCGAGCAATCCCATCCCGAGATCCGTGAGGCCGTCCGCAAGCTGTGCGCGGGCTTTCCCGGCGAGTACTGGCGCGCACTGGACCGCGACCGGACCTACCCCACCGAGTTTGTCCGCACCCTTACCGAGGCGGGCTTCCTGTCGGTGCTGATCCCGGAGGAGTACGGCGGCTCGGGCCTGGGCCTGTCGGCGGCGACGGCGGTGCTGGAGGAGATTCACCGCAGCGGCGGAAACGGCGGCGGCTGTCACGCCCAGATGTACACCATGGGCACGGTGCTCAAGCACGGCAGCAAGGCCCAGAAGGAGGCCTATCTGCCGAAGATCGCCTCGGGCGAGCTGCGACTGCAAGCCTTCGGCGTCACCGAACCGACCGCCGGCACCGACACCACCCGCATCTCGACCTTCGCCAAACGGGTCGGCGACAAGTACGTCGTCAACGGCCAGAAGATCTGGATCAGCCGCGCCGAGCACAGCGACCTGATGGTGCTGCTGGTCCGCACCACCCCGCGCGAGGAGGCCGCCCGCCCGGCCGACGGCATGAGTGTGCTGCTGGTCGACATGCGCCAGGCGGTCGGCAATGGCCTGACCATCCGGCCGATCCGCACCATGCTGAACCACGCCACCACCGAGCTGTTCTTCGACAACCTCGAGGTGCCGGTGGAAAACCTCGTCGGCGAGGAGGGCAAGGGCTTCCGCTACATCCTCGACGGCATGAACGCCGAGCGCATCCTGATCGCGGCTGAATGCATCGGCGACGGGCGCTTCTTCATCGACCGCGCCTCGGCCTATGCCAAGGACCGTTCCGTCTTCGGCCGGGCCATCGGCGAGAACCAGGGCGTGCAGTTCCCCATCGCCCGCAACCATGTCCAGCTGTCGGCCGCCGCCCTGATGGTCGACCACGCCGCAGCCCTGTTCGAGGCGGGTCAGCCGTGCGGCACCGAGGCCAACATGGCCAAGATGCTGGCGTCCGAAGCCTCGTGGGCGGCCGCCGACACCTGCATCCAGACCCACGGCGGCTTCGGCTTCGCCGAGGAGTACGACGTCGAGCGCAAGTTCCGCGAGACCCGCCTCTACCAGGTGGCCCCGATCAGCACGAACCTGATCCTGAGCCATGTGGGCACGCACGTGCTGGGGATGCCGAAGAGCTTCTAGGTCCTGCGTGCTTCGACACGCACCCTGCGGTTGCTGCTCAGCATGACGTGAAGAGGCGGTCTTCAATCGACGTCATCCTGAGCAGCCGCGAAGCGGCGTGTCGAAGGACGCACGGCTCCCCCTTGCATAACCCCGCCGCATGGCTTTTTATCCGCAGCCATGCGTCTAAGGCATATTGAAGTGTTCCACGCGGTGTACGCGCACGGGTCGATCTCGACCGCGGCGCGGGCGCTGAACGTGTCCCAGCCATCGGTTTCCAAAGTGCTCAAGCACGCCGAGGACCAGCTTGGCTTTGGCCTGTTCCGGCGGGTGAAGGGGCGCCTGGCGCCGACCGACGAGGCCCATGCCCTGTTCCGGGAGGTGAAGGAGGTCTTCGAGCGACTCGACTCGCTCAAACAGGCCGCCCGCAACCTCAAGCTCGGCGAGGGCGGTCACATCCGCGCCGCCGTGCTGCCGGCGCTGGGTCTGGGCGTGGCGCCCGAGGCCGTGGCCCGCTTCCGGGCGGCCCACCCGACCGTGACCTTCGACTTCCGGACGCTGCACTACGACGAGGTGCTGCGCGGCCTTTACGAGCACGAGGTCGACATGGCGCTGGCCTATGACGCCATCCAGCACCCGCGCATCGCCAACTTCCAGATCGGGGCCGGCGAACTCATGCTCATGTTCCCGCGCGGGGAGTTCGGCGCGCCGGCCGCCGAGCGGCTGGACCTGGCCGAGCTCGAAACGCGCGAATACATCGGCTCGGGCGCCACGGGACCTGTCAGCGAGATCTTCTCCCGAGAGGTCGAGGAGCGTGGCCTGATCATCAACGAGCCCGTGACCTGCAGCACCTTCTACATGGCCGCCTCGCTGGTGCGGAACGGCGTCGGGGTGGCGGTGGTCGACGAGTTCACCGCCCGGGCCGATCCGTCCGACAAGGTCGAGTTCCGGCCGCTGGATCCGCCGCTGAAGTTCGGCGTCTACTGCATGCACCTGGAGGACCGGCCGCTGTCGCACCTGTCCGAGAACTTCATCAAGACGATGAGCCAGGTGCTGGCGGAGAAGAGCGGGGGGTAGGCTCACCCATAGCTTTTCTTCATAGACCAGACCCGCATCTGAATTCGACGCCGGGGGGCTGTGTCGCGATGGTCGCGCCACCGACACCAGCCGCCCGAGCGTTCCATGATTTCCTCTCCCTACCTCCTCTACCTGGGGGCCGCGACCGACCCGCTGGCGGTGAAGACCGCGCGCGGCGTGGCCGAGTGGCGACCGCAGCTCTGCGTCGGCCAGCGCCGGCTGCCGGGCTGCGAGGTCACCCTGGGCCTCGAGGACCTGACCGTCGCCGAGGCTGCGGCGCGCGGCGCGAAGACGATGATCATCGGCGAGGCCAACGCCGGGGGCGTGCTCAGCGCCGCCGCCATCCCGGAAATCGTCGCCGCGCTGGAAGCCGGCCTCGACGTCGCCAGCGGCCTGCACCAGCGGCTCGGCGAGATCCCCGCCATTCGCGAGGCGGCCGAGCGCCTGGGCCGCCGTCTGTTCGACGTGCGCCAGCCGCCGGCCGACCTCGGCGTCGGCAAGGGCGTGCCCCGCGCCGGCCTGCGGCTGCTCACCGTCGGCACCGACTGCTCGATGGGCAAGATGTACACCTCGCTGGCCCTGGAGCGTGAGATGCGGGCGAGGGGGCTGAAGGCCGACTTCCGCGCCACCGGCCAGACCGGCATCCTGATCGCCGGCGAGGGCGTGGCGGTGGACGCCGTGGTCGCCGACTTCATCTCCGGCGGCGCCGAGCGGGTCTCCCCGGCCCGCCACGACGGCGGCTGGGACATCATCGAGGGGCAGGGTTCGCTGTTCCACCCGTCCTACGCCGGGGTTTCGCTGGGCCTGCTGCACGGCAGCCAGCCGGACGCCCTGGTGCTCTGCCACGAACCGGGCCGGCCGCACATGCGCGGGGTGCCGGGCCATCCGGTCCCCGGCTTGCGAGTGACGCTGGAGCGCAATCTCGAGGCCGCCCGCCTGACGAATGCCGCCGTCATCCCGGTGGGCGTGGCCTTCAACACCTCGGCGTTCAGCGACGAGGAGGCCGCCCGCCTCTGCGCCGAGGCCGCCGCCGAACTCAATCTGCCCTGCCAGGACCCTGTCCGCATGGGCGTCGACCAGATCGTGGACAATCTGCTGTCATGCTTCGAAGCTTCGTCGTCTCACGCCGCCGCTGGCCGCTGAAGGCGCCCTTCCGCATCTCGCGGGGCGTCAAGACATCCGCCGACACGGTGATGGTCGAGTTGCGGCGCGGCGCGGCGGTGGGCCGGGGAGAATCTGTTCCCTATCCGCGCTACGGCGAAAGCGTCGATGCGGTTGTCGCCCATCTGGAAAACGTGGGCGGCGCCTTCGAGTCGGGGGTGCCGGACGAGGCGCTGACCGCCATGCTGCCCGCCGGCGCCGCCCGCAACGCGCTGGACTGCGCGCTGTGGGACCTGCGCGCCCGGGAGACCGGCCGCACCGTCGCGGAGATGACGGGCCTCGCCCGTCCCGAGCGGCTGGCCTGCGCGGTGACCGTCAGTCTGGACGAGCCGGAGGCCATGGCGGCGGCGGCGCGAGCCATCGCCGACGCTCCGGTGGTCAAGGTCAAGCTGGATAGCGACCTGATAGAACAGCGTCTGCTCGCCGTAGGTCAGGCGGCGCCCAATTCCCGACTCATCATCGATCCCAATGAAGGCTGGAGCATCGATATCCTCCGGGATGCCCGGCCCCTGCTGGCCCGCCTGAATATCGCCCTGATTGAGCAACCCCTGCCGGCGGACGACGACCATGCGCTGGCCGGTTTCGACCCGCCGGCCCCGGTCTGCGCGGACGAGTCGGTCCATACGGCGGACCAGCTTGCCGGCCTGAAGGACCGCTACCAGGCGATCAACATCAAGCTCGACAAGACGGGCGGTCTGACCGGGGCGATCGCCTTGCTGGCCGAGGCCCGGCGGCTCGGGTTCACCGTGATGACCGGCTGCATGGTCGGGTCATCCCTGGCGATCGCGCCGGCCCTGCACGTCGCCGGCGCGTCCGACTTCGCCGACCTCGACGGCCCGTGGTGGCTGGCCGGCGACTGGCCCTGCGGCGTCAAGGTCGAGGACGGCTGGATGACGCCGCCCGCCCGCGGTTTCTGGGGAGAACCCGGATAGGACGTATAAGGTTTGGTTATGACTTTCCGAAGGGTCGGAAAGGCTCAGGTTATTGGCTGCGGCCAGACGAACAGCGATCCTGCAAGAGACGGCGGTGCACAGGGCGGAAGGTCCGGCTTCGCGCACAAAAGGGGGTTACGGGACATGTCCCATAGAATCATCACGACATTTAAGTTCGCCCTGCTCGCGGGTGCGTCCCTGATCGCGACCAACGCCTGGGCGCAGGACGGCGGCGCCGAGGGCACCGAAGTCGAGGCCATCACCGTCGTCGGTTCCAACATCAAGGGCGCCAAGGTGACGGGCGTGCTGCCGGTCACCGTGATGGAGGCCGACGACATCGACGCCACGGGCGCTACGAGCGGGGACGATCTGTTCCGCTCCATCCCCCAGGCGGGCGATGTGACCTTCAACGAGGCGCGCTCGGCGGGCGGGATCAACGACGCCCGCGGCGATACGGCCTCGATCAACCTCCGTGGTCTCGGCACCGGCAACACCCTGATGCTGCTCAACGGCCGCCGCATGGTTCTTCACCCGGCGATCCAGGTCGAGAACCTGGTGCCGGTCGCGACCGTCAACACCAACGCCATTCCGGTGAAGGGCATTCGGCGCGTCGAGGTTCTGCGCGACGGGGCGGCCGCCATCTACGGCACCGACGCCGTGGCCGGCGTGATCAACACCGTCCTCAAGTCGAGCTTCGACGGCTTCACGATCGACGCCGAATACACCCGGACCGAAGACTCCAACCAGGAGGAGTACGATCTGGGGTTCGAGTACGGCGTCGACTTCAATGGCGGCAACAGCAACTTCTCGCTGTTCGGCTCCTACACCAAGCGTGACCCCCTCTACACGCGCGAGCGCGACTTCGCCGCCAACGCCGACCTTCGCGTTCGCGTTAATCGTCCGGACTGGATCGGGGATACCGATTTCCGCAACACGTCGATCGACACCCCCTGGGCCGAGTTCCAGCGGCTGACCAACTCGTTTGCTCCGTCGACGACCACGGCCCAGTACAACGGCGTGTCGCTGACCACGAGCGGCATCTTCCATGTCCAGCCGGCGACCAACGACGGCTGTATTGCGCCGGCAGGCCCCGACGTCTGCTACGACAACAGCACCCTCTCGACGATCAGCATCGACGAGAACCTGCGCTACAACCAGAATGAAGGTCGCACGCTCTGGTCGGACGTCGAGCGCGTCAACCTGTTCTCCTACTTCAACCACGAGTTCGACGGCGGCATCGAATTCTTCGCCGAGGCGGGCTTCTACGGCTCGAAGACCAAGGCCCAGCGCGAACAGGAAACCACGCTCGGCACCCAGCGGGTCATCGTGCCGATCACCGGCTACTGGAACCCGTTCGGCCCGACGGGCAGCCCCAACCGCCTGCCCCTGCTCACCGGCGTCGCCGCGGCCGGGGTGCCGATCGAGGTTCTCGACTACCGCCTCGTCGACGCGGGCAACCAGACCTACGAGGTCGATCAGTCCGTGCTTCGCTATCTCGCCGGCTTCCGCGGCGACTGGGCCGGCTGGGACTGGGAGTCGGCGCTGCTCTATTCGCGGGCCGAGACCGAGGACGTCATGTACTCCCCGAGCATGACGCTGTTCCAGGCTGCGCTCTCGCGGACCGATGAGACCGCCTACAATCCGTTCAACGGCGGTGATCCGTTCAATCCCTCCGCCGGCGACTCCTCGCCCAACCCCAAGTCGGTCATCGACAGCTTCATGGTCGATGTGACGCGCAAGTCGCACACTTCCATCGCGATGTGGGATTTCAAGCTGTCCAAGCCCGACCTCTTCACCCTTCCGGCCGGTTCGGTCGGGGTGGCGACCGGCGTGGAGCTGCGGCGCGAGACCTACGGCGACGACCGTGACGATCGCCTGGACGGCACGATCACCTTCACCGATCTGGCCGGCGTAACCACCGGCAGCGACGTGATGGGCGTCAGCCCGACGCCCGACACTTCCGGCGCCCGCAATGTCCAGTCGACCTGGCTCGAGTTCGCCGTGCCGCTGGTGTCGCCGGACATGAACATCCCGATGGTCCGCTCGCTCGATCTGCAGCTGGCCGCCCGATACGAGAACTACAGCGTCTTCGGCAGCACCGCGAAGCCCAAGATCGCCCTTTCCTGGTATCCGTTCGAATTCCTGCAGTTCCGCACCGCCTGGTCGGAAGGGTTCCGGGCCCCCAACCTGCCGCAGCTGTATGAGCGCGGCATCCAGCGCAGCAACGGCCGCACCGACTGGATCCGGTGCGAGGTGCAGGTGCGCAATGCCACGACCGCCAACTTCGACACCTGCGCGGCCTCGGTGTCTGTGGTCAGCAACCGGTCGGGCAGCACGGACCTGACGCCCGAAGAGTCCGAGAACTTCACTGCCGGGATCGTGCTGCAGAGCACCTTCGTGCCGCAGGAGTACGGGCGCCTGACGCTGACTCTCGACTACTGGTCGGTGGAGCAGACCGACATCATCGGCCTGTTCGGCGACGCCAACGCGCTCACCCTGGACTACTTCCTGCGCAAGAGCGGAAGCTCCAACCCGAACGTGATCCGGGCTGATCCGACGGCGCAGGACATCATCGACTTCACCGCCGCCGGCCTGACCCCCGTCGGACGCGTGACCTCGGTCATCGACAACTACCGCAACCTCGGTCCGCGCGAGGTCGAGGGCGTCGATCTGGGCGTCTACTACAAGATCGACTCCACGCCGCTCGGCGACTTCGACGTGAAGGTCAACGCCGCGCGCCTGCTGACCTTCTACCAGACGCCGGGGCCGGAGCAGCAGCTGCTGCTGGACGCCCAGGCCGTCGGCGGAGTCGATGTCGCCATCCCGATCGCCGGCGCCGACAGTCTCATCGAGCAGAACGGCCGGCCGAAGTGGCGCTGGTCGGCGACGGTGACCTGGCGCAAGGACCAGTGGGGTGCGGGCTACTACACCTCCTACGTCGGCGAGGTGAACGACACCAGCGCAACGCTGGCCGACGGCACCCAGTGGCGGGTGGACGACTTCCAGACGCACAATCTCTACGTCCAGTACACCTTCGACAAGGGCGGCTGGATGGATGGGGCCCGCGTGCGCTTCGGCGGCCGGAACATCTTCAACACCCTGCCGCCTCTGGCCGACAACGAGCTTGGGTTCGTCGGTGAGTTGCACTCGCCGCGCGGAGCCAACTGGTACGCGTCGATCCGCAAGCGCTTCTAGCGCCCGGTCGCAGGTCCTAGGGAGTTCGCCATGATCCGGCCCCCGCGCCGAGGAACGCCACAGGTGCGCCTGCCGTGGATCGGAGCCGTCGTCATGGCGGCTCTGGCCCTCGGCGGGTCGCGCGGCGGCGCTGTCGAGGCGGGACAGTCCCGCCTCGATCTGCTCCTGCGCGGCGGGCAGGTGATCGACGGAACCGGCGCACCCGCGCGCCGGGCCGACGTCGGCGTCATCGGCGACCGCATCGTCCTGGTCGGAGACGGGCAGGGGCGCGACGCGGACCGGGTTGTCGATGTCTCCGGCCTGATCGTGGCGCCGGGGTTCATCGATCCCCACACCCACGCCGGATCCGATCTTGCCTCTGACGACGAGGCGGTTCGCGCGAGCCTCAACTATCTCACCCAGGGCGTGACGACGGTCCTGATCGGCAACGATGGCGATGGCAGGCCCGATATCGCGGCCCAGCTTGATCGGGCCGGCCGGCGCGGCGTCGGCGTCAACGTCGCCGGCTTCGTCGGCTTCGGCGCCGTGCGCAGGGCCGTGGTCGGGCAGGCCGACCGCGCGCCGACCGCCGCCGAGCTGGCGCGGATGAAGACCCTGGTCGCCGGGGCGATGTGCGAGGGCGCTGTCGGCTTTTCGACCGGCCTCTACTATGCGCCGCAGAGCTTCGCGACCACGGACGAGGTCATCGCCCTGGCGCGCGAGGCGGCCACGCGCGGCGGCGTCTACGACAGTCATCTGCGCGACGAAGGCTCCGACAACATCGGCCTGCTCGCCGCCGTGGAGGAGGCGCTGCGCGTGGGTCGCGAGGCGGGGATGCCGGTTCATTTCGCCCACATCAAGGCGCTGGGCGTCGACGTTCACGGCAAGGCGGCCGAGGTTATCGCCCTGATCGAGACCGAGCGGGCGAAGGGGCGGAGCATTACCGCCGACCACTATCCCTGGTCGGCCTCCGGCACCCGGGTCTCCAACGCCCTGATGCCGCGCTGGGCGATGGATGGCGGCGAGGCGGCGCTGAAGGCGCGGCTGGCCGATCCGGCGCTGCGCGACCGGCTGGTGGCCGACATCACCGACAATCTGCGCCGCCGCGGCGGTCCCGCCTCGCTGCTGCTCACGTCCGGTCCCTTCGCCGGCAAGCGGCTGGGCGAGTTGGCGCTCGCCTGGGCCGTTGATCCTGTCGAGGCCGCGATCCGGGTTGTCCGCGACAAGGGCGACGCCCGGGTGGCCAGCTTCAACATGACCGACGCGGACATATCGGCTTTTGCCGTGCAGCCCTGGGTCATGACCGGGTCGGACGGCAGCCCGGGCCATCCGCGCAAGTACGGCACCTTCCCGCTGGCCTGGACGCGGTTCGTGACCCAGGGGCGGCTGCTGACGCCGGAACAGTACGTGCGCCGTAGCTCGGGTCTGGCGGCCGATACCTTCGGCCTTGAAGGCCGCGGGTATCTCGCGGTGGGCAAGTTCGCCGACGTCGTGGTCCTCGATCCGGCGACCTTCGCCGCCCGGGCCGACTACGAGCATCCGACCCGGCTTTCGACGGGGGTGCGATGGGCCCTCGTCAATGGCCGCCCGGCAATCGAAGATGGACGTCCGACTCTGGCGCTCGCCGGCAAGGGCCTGCGCCGTCCCGTCCATCCCGAATGGAAGTGCCCTGCATGACCGAAGTCTCCAATCCTCCCGCGGACCAGCCGAAGCAGCCCGGCCCCCTGGGCCGTGTCGCCGGCCTGTGGTTCGCCGTGCCGCTGTGGCAGCGCATCATCGCTTCGCTGCTGCTGGGCGGCGTCGTCGGCTACCTCTGGGGCCCGGGCGCCGCGTCGATCAAGTGGATCGGCGACCTGTTCGTGCTGCTGATCCGCATGGCCGTGATCCCGCTGGTTCTGGTGACCATCGTCTCGGGCGTCGCGGCGCTGGGCGACCCCCGCCGCCTCGGCTCCATCGGGGTCAAGACGCTGCTGCTTTACCTGTTCACCACGACCATCGCCGTGGTCGTCGGCCTGTCGCTGGGCGCCTTCGCCCAGCCCGGTCTGGGCGCCGATTTCTCGGCCGCCACGCCGCAGGTGCTGAACACCACCGAGTCGGTGGGTCTGAAGATCACCGACGTCGTGCCTGCCAACGTCTTCAAGGCGCTGGCCGACGGGGCGCTGCTGCCGACCATCTTCTTCGCGCTGCTGCTGGGATCGGCGATCCTGGCCACCGGCGAGAAGGCCAGGCCGCTGGCCTCCCTGTTCGAGGCGGCGTCCGAGGTGATGCTCAAGGTCGTCGCCATCATCATGGAACTGGCGCCCTTCGGCGTCTTCGCCCTGATCGCCACGGTCATGGGCACGACGGGCCTGGGCGTGTTCGCCAGCATCGGCGTCCTGGCCCTCTGCGTGCTCGGCGGCTCGATGTTCCAGAGCTTCATCGTCCACGGCCTGGTCGTGCGGCTGATGGCCTGGCTGCCGGTGGTTCCGTTCTTCCGGGGCATCACCGACGCCATGCTGGTCGCCTTCTCGACCTCGTCCAGCTCCGCCACCCTGCCGGTGGCGATGCGGGTCGCCGAGGAGAACCTCGGCATCAAGCCGGCGGTGGTCTCCACGGCCCTGCCTCTGGGCACAACGGTCAGCATGGACGGTACGGCCCTCTACATCGGCCTGCTCGCCACCTTCGCCGCCCAGGCTTTCGGCGTTCAACTCAGTCTCGAGCAGTACCTGCTGATCGGCGTCACCACGGTGATGGTCGCAGTCGGCACCGCGCCGGTGCCCTCGGCCTCGCTGTTCATGCTGGCCGGCGTGCTGACCACCTTCGGGATTACGCCCGAGCAGACCGCCATCCTGGTCGGCTTCATCCTGCCCTTTGACCGGGTCCTCGACATGATCCGGACGGTTCCCAACAACACCAGCGACCTCGCCGTGGCGACCGTGGTGGCCCGTTGGGAGAACGAAATCGATGTCGAGATCTACAAATCTTCGAAGGATGTCTGACCCATGCGCATGATCCGGTTCTGGCTGGCGGCCCTCGCGGCCCTGTCGGTGGCCATCGCGCCGCTGGCTCAGGCCCAGCCGCAACGCCGCCAGCTCCTCGAGTACCCGTCCATCCACCATCCGGTGGTGGGCACGAGGGGCATGGTGGTCAGCCAGAACGCGATCGCCACAGAGGTCGGGGCCGAGATCCTGCGCAAGGGCGGCAACGCCGTCGACGCCGCCGTGGCCGTGGGCTTCGCCCTCGCGGTCACCCTGCCCCGGGCCGGCAACATCGGCGGCGACGGCTTCATGCTGGTGTATATGGCCGAGACCGGAAAGTCGGTCGTCCTCGACTTCCGCTCCGTCGCGCCGGTCGCCGCGAAGCCGGACATGTTCGTCAACAAGGACGGCGAGGAAACGGCGCGGGCGTCGCGGGGCTACCGCGCCCCGGCCGTGCCCGGCACGGTCGCCGGCCTGGCCCTGGCCCACGGCCAGTACGGCAAGCTGCCCTGGAAGGATGTCGTCATGCCGGCCTGGCGGCTGGCGGCCGAGGGCGTCGTGCTGACCCCTGACGAGGCGTTCGTCTTCAGCTGGGCGCAGGAGCGGATGACCGAAAGCGCCGCCGGCCAGCGGACCTTCTACAAGCCCGGCGGCGAGCTCTACAAAGCTGGCGAGACCCTGAAGCAGCCCGACCTCGCCTGGTCCCTGCAACAGATCGCCGATCACGGCGCCGACGCCTTCTACAAGGGCGAGATCGCCCGCCGCTTCGCAGCCGACATGAAGGCCAACAACGGCCTGATCACCATGGAAGACCTCGCCGCCTACCGCCCGGTGGTGCGCGAGCCGTTGATGGGGACCTACCGCGGCTACACGGTGGCGACCACGCCGCCGGCCAGCGCGGGGGGCGCCACCCTGCTGCAGATGCTCAACACCCTGGAGCACTTCGACCTCAAGGCGCTCGGCGGCGCCGGCTCCTCGGGCGCGCTGCATGTCATGGCTGAGGCGATGAAGCTGGCCTACGCCGACCGCTACCGGTTCCTGGGCGACACCGACTTCGTGAAGGTCCCGCTGAAGGGCTTCACCTCCAAGGCCTACGGCGCCGAGCGGGCCAGACTGATCGATGTCGACAGGGCCAAGCCCGCCAGGGCGCTCGGCGCCGGCGATCCCTGGAAGTTCGAGAGCCCCAGCACCACCCACTACAGCGTCGCGGACGCGGCGGGGAACGTGGTCAGCACGACCTACACCCTGGGCGCCGACTTCGGCTCGGGCGTGATGATCGAGGGGACGGGCTTTGTCCTCAACAACCAGATGAACAACTACAGCCACGAGCAGGCGTTCAAGGCGGCGGAGACGGGCGGCCCGGCGCCGCTGAACGCCATGGCCCCCGGCAAGCGGATGCTGTCGACGATGATGCCGACCATCGTCTTCAAGGACGGCAAGCCCTGGCTGATCACCGGCACGCCCGGCGGCAGCACGATCATCGACACCGTGCTGCAGGTGATCGTCAACGTCGTCGACTTCGACCTCAACATCGCCGAGGCGACCCATCAGCCGCGCATCTTCCAGGCGGCGACGGACACGCTCGAGGTCGAGCCCAACTTCAATCCCGACACCATCGCGGCGTTCCGCGCCAAGGGGCATCCGGTGAAGACCGCCGAGACCATGGGCAGCGCCCAGTCCATCATGATCGACAAGGGCCTGTTCCTGGGCGCCGCTGATCCGCGCCGTCCGGGCGCGCTGGCGGTGGCGCCGTGAGCGGGCTGCTGCGCAGGACTGTCGCCGGATTCGCCATCACGGCGATCCTGGCGGCCGGGCCGGTCGGCGCGACCACCCCACAGGTCGCGCCGACCGCGCCTGCCGCCGCGGCGTCGGCGGTGTCGGGCGGCTTCGTGGCCGCCGCCAACCCGATGGCTGTCGAGGCCGGCCTGAGCGTCCTTCGCCGGGGCGGCAGCGCCGCCGACGCGGCTGTGGCTGTCCAGGTCATGCTGGGCCTGGCCGAACCGCAGGCCAGCGGCATCGGCGGCGGCGGCTTCCTGATGCATTACGACAGCGAAACCGGCGATGTGACGGCCTGGAACGGCCGCGAGACCGCGCCGGCGGCGGCCTCGCCGACCATGTTCCTCGACGACGACGGCGCGCCGCTGAAGCGGGCGGACGCCATGCGCAGCGGCCGGGCCACCGGCGTGCCGGGCGCCATGGCCGTGCTGGAGGCGGTTCAGAAGCGCCATGGCAAGCTGCCCTGGAATACGCTGTTCGAGGACACGGCCGAGGCGGCGGAGCAGGGCTTCGCCATTACGCCACGCATGGCCGACCAGATCGAACGCTACGCGGCCACCGACCGGACGCCTGACGCCCGCGCCCTGTTCGCGCGGCCCGACGGCACGCCGCTGCAGGCCGGCGACCACTATCGCAACGCCGCTTACGCCGGCGTCATGCGGCGGATGGCCAGCGAAGGCGCCCGGGTGCTTTACACCGGTCCGATCGCCGAGAAGATCGTCTCCCGCACCACGGCCGCGCCCTATGCCGGCAAGATGACCCTGGCCGATCTGGCCGGCTACCAGCCGCAGCAGATCCCGGCGCTGTGCAGGCCCTACCGCATTCATATCGTCTGCGTGCCCTCGCCGCCGGCCAGCGGGGTCGGGCTCCTGGAACTTCTGGGACTGCTGGAGCGCACCGACATCGACCAGCGCGGGCCGACCGACCCGCAGGCCTGGTACCTGTTCGCCGAGGCCAGCCGCGTGATGTACGCTGATCGCGACCGCTATGTCGGCGACCCGCGCTACGTACAGGTTCCGGTCGCCGGCCTGCTCGATCCCGCCTACCTTGACCAGCGCGCCCGCCTGATCGGCAAGAAGGCTTCGTCCAGCCCGCCTAGGGCCGGAAAGCCGGCCGGTGCGGTGATGGCCGGCGTCGACCGGACCGACGAGCCCGCCGGCACCACCCACTTCGTCGTCGTCGACAAGGACGGCGACGTGGTCTCCATGACCACGACGATCGAAACCTACTTCGGGTCGGGCCGTGTCGTCGAAGGCTTCCTGCTCAACAACCAGATGACCGATTTCTCGTTCAATCCGCGCGAGAAGGACGGCGCGCCGGCCGCCAACGCCGTCGCTGGCGGCAAGCGTCCGCGGTCCTCGATGACGCCGGTGATCATCCTCGACAAACAGGGCCGGTTTGTCGGCGCGGTCGGCTCGCCGGGCGGCAACGCCATCCCGGCCTATGTCGCCAAGACCCTGGTCGGGGTGCTCGACTGGAAGCTGCCGATGCAGGCGGCGATGGACCTGCCGAATCTCGTGGCCCGCGGGCCGGACTTCAACGGCGAGGCCCACAAGTTCGCGCCGGGCGTCCTGGAGGGGCTCAAGGCCCGGGGCGTCGACGTGAAGCGCGGCGCCGGCGAGGAGAGCGGCATCCATGGCGTCATGGTCGTCGACGGCGCCCTCGTGGGTGGCGCGGATTCCCGGCGCGAAGGCGTCGCAAAAGCCCTTGAACCCGTGAACTGAGACTGTCGCCCATGTCATTCAACGCAAGCACGCGAGGCGTCTACGCCATCGCCGTGACGCCCTTCACCCCGGAGGGGGCCATCGACGACGCCTCGGTCGACCGCATGGTCGATTTCTACGAAGGCGTCGGCGTGGACGGTCTCACGATCCTGGGAATCCTCGGCGAGGCCCCCAAGATTGACCAGGCCGAGGCCCTGGCCTTCGCCACGCGGGTGATCAAGCGCACAGCGCTGCCGATCGTCGTCGGCGTCTCGGCGCCCGGCTTCGCGGCCATGGGCTCGCTGGCGAAGGCGGTGATGGACGTCGGCGCGGCGGGCGTGATGATCGGCTCGCCGCCGAACCTGCGCACCGACGACCAGATCACGGGCTACTTCTCCGGCGCCGCCGAGGCCATCGGTCGCGACACCCCCTGGGTGCTGCAGGACTATCCGCTGGCGCTCACCGTCCAGATGACCGCCGGCGTCATTCGGCGGATCGTGCAGGACAATCCCAACTGCGTGATGCTCAAGCACGAGGACTGGCCCGGACTGGAGAAAATCACCGCCCTGCGCGGTTTCGAGGCCGACGGCTCGATGCGGCCGATCTCGATTCTGTGCGGCAACGGCGGCCTGTTCCTCGACTTCGAGACCGAGCGCGGGGCTGACGGCGCCATGACCGGCTATGCCTTCCCCGACATGCTGGTCGAGCTGGTGGAGCACGCCCGGGCCGGGCGCCGCGACGCCGCCCACGACCTGTTCGACGCCCATCTGCCCCTGCTCCGCTACGAGCACCAGCAGGGCGTCGGGCTGGCCGTCCGCAAGTACATCCTCAGGAAGCGCGGCGTCATCGCCAGCGACCATCAACGCAAGCCGGCGTCGGCGCTGAGCGAGAAGGCCCGGGCCGAGGTGGACTACCTCCTCGCCCGGCTGGCCCGCTTCGACAGCCGCGCCGCCCAGGACAGCTGAACCATGGACCTTGGACTTTCCGGAAAGACAGCCCTCGTATTGGGCGCCTCCAGCGGACTCGGCCGCGCCATTGCGCTGGGCCTCGCCGCCGAGGGCGCGAACGTCGCCGTCGCCGCCCGCAACGAGGCGGCCCTGGCCGCCCTGGCCGGCGAGATCGAGGCGCTGGGCGTCCGCGCGCTTGCGGTGCGCTGGGACCTGGCCGACCTGACCGTGATCGACGCCAATGTCGCCGCGATCGAGGCCTCGCTCGGGCCGGTCGACATCCTGATCAACAATACGGGCGGACCGCCGCCGACCACCGCCTCTGGCCAGTCGCCGGACCTTTGGACCGTGCAGTTCCAGGCCATGGTCGCCTCGGTGATCGCCACGACCGACCGGGTGCTGCCCGGCATGATCGCCCGCCGATGGGGACGGATCATCACCAGCACCTCCTCGGGCGTCATCGCGCCGATCGCCAACCTGGCCATCTCCAACGCCCTGCGGCTGTCGCTGGTCGGCTGGTCCAAGACCCTGGCCCGCGAGGTCGCCCGCGACGGCGTCACCTGCAACATCGTCGTGCCCGGCCGCATCGCCACCGATCGCACCCGGTTCCTCGACGAGAAGCGCGCCGAGCGAGAGGGCCGCCCCGTCGGCCAGGTCGAGGCCGCCAGTCTGGGCGCAATCCCGGCCGGCCGCTACGGCGACCCGCGCGAGTACGCCGACGTCGTCTCCTTCCTTGCCTCGACCCGCGCCTCCTACGTCACCGGTTCGACCGTCCGCGTGGACGGCGGCCAGATTGCCTCGATCTAGCTTCGCCTCCGACTGAGAAAGCCCGCGCCATGCCCCTCGACCCCAAGCTCAAGGCCACGCTCGAGACCATCTCGACCGGAACCCTGACCACCATCCTGCTCAAGAAGGGCCTGCGGAACGTCTGGCTACGCGGCGCGCTGCCCTACGCCGCCGCCGAGGGGCGCGTGGCCGGTCCGGCCTTCACCATGCGTTTCGTGCCCGCCCGCGAGGACCTGGCGACCCCCGCCTCCTGGGCCTCGCCCCGGTCGACCCGCGCGGCGATCGAGGACATGCCGGAGGGCGTGGTGGTGGTCATCGACGGCCTCGGCTGCACCGACGCCGGCGTGTTCGGCGACATCCTCTGCGCCCGGATGGTCAAGCGCGGCGTGGCCGCCATGGTCACCGACGGCGTGGTCCGCGATGCGGTCGGCGTGAAGGCCACGGGCCTGCCCGTCTGGTGCGCCGGCGTCGCCGCCCCGCCGTCGGTCGCCGGCCTGACCTTCGTCGGCTGGCAGGAGCCGGTATCCTGCGGCGGCGTGGCCATCTTCCCCGATGACGTCATCGTCGCCGACCAGGACGGCGCGGTCGTCATCCCCGCCGACATCGTCGCGCAGGTCGCCGAGGAAGGCGTCGAGCAGGAGCGGCTCGAGGGCTGGATCGTTTCGGAAGTCGAGCGCGGCGTTCCGCTGCCGGGGCTCTACCCGGCGAACGACGAAACCAAAGGCCGTTACGAGACCTGGAAGAAAAGCCAGGGGTTCTAGGGAGACAGATATGATCCGTATCGCCGTCACAGCCATCATCGCCAGCCTGTCGTTGGCGGCCGTTCCGGCCCGGGCGCAGGACGATGACGCTCCCGCCGGCCCGGTCGGCCGGGCCCCGGTGGAGCAGGTCGCCGTCCGCAGCCTCGCCGACGGCAAGCCGATGCTGACCGGCTATCTGTTCAAGCCGTCGGGCGTGTCCGGCAAGGCCCCGGCCGTGGTGCTGATGCATACCAAGGACGGCGCCTATTCCAGCCGGGCGGACGGCGACTACCGGGCCACGACCCTGACGCCGCGCTTCAAGTTCTGGGGGCAGTACTGGGCGTCGCGCGGCTACTATGTGCTGCTGGTCGACAGCTATGGCGTGCGGGGATTCCCGCAGGGGTTCGGCGCCACGCCGGTCCGCGATCGCCCGGCCACCGTCGATGACGTCGACGTCCGTCCGCTCGACGCCTACGGCGCGCTGCAGTACCTGCGCACCCTGCCGGAGGTGGACGGCGACCGCGTCGGGCTGATGGGCTTCTCCAACGGCGGCAGCGTCGCCCTGGCGACCATGGCCGACGACAAGCCCGGCGACATGCGCAAGCTCGGCTATCGCGCCGCCATCGCCCTCTATCCAGGGTGCCTGCTGAAGCGGCGTTTCGACAAGAAGGGCTACAAGCCCTATGCGCCGGTGCGGGTGTTTATGGGCGCCGCCGACAAGGGGGCGTCGCCGGAGACCTGCAAGGCCCTGGTCGACCGCAGTCGCAAGGCGAAGGGCGACATCGAACTGACTCTCTACAAGGGCGTCGGCCACGGGTTCGACGAGCCCGGCCGCCGGACCCAGGACGTCGAACTCAACGCCCAGGCCACGGCGGACGTGCGGGCCCGCGCGGCCCTGTTCTTCGAACAGGCGCTTGCCTCCCGAAAATGAGTTGCATTTAGACAGTCCGGGACATTGGGACGGTCATAGACTCATGATCTGTGACCGCCTCGACGGGTTCGTGGACTGTAGGGTGCAATGAGTTCGCGTCTCTCCGCAAAGGCGGGCCTGGCCATCCGCAAGCTTCGGCTTGCGGGCGGCTGGACGCTTGCCCAGCTGAGCGAGCGCTCCGGCGTCCCGCTGTCGACCCTGTCGAAGGTCGAGCTGGGCCAGACCTCGCTCAGCTACGAGAACCTGCTGCGCATCTGCAAGGGACTCGAGATCGACATGGCCCGCCTGATCGGCGCGGAGGCGGACGGCATGCTCGGGTCGACGACCACCCCGGCGGCTCCCCCCGCCGCGCTCGGTCGCCGGGCGGTGGTGCGCCGAGGGGAGGGCGAGGTTGTCGACCTGCCCTGGGGGCCCGGCCGGGTCGGCGCCGGGGATCTGATCCGCAAGGCCTTTACGCCGGTGATGTGTGATGTCGAGGCCATGTCGGTCCAGGCCCAGGGCGGCTTCCGCTACAGCGCCGGCGAAGCCTGGCTGAGCGTTCTGGATGGAGCCCTGTCATTGCATTCGGAGCTGTACGCCCCGCTACATCTCGTCGCGGGTGAAGGCGTCTACTTCGACGGCCGCGCCGGTTACGCCCTGGTCAGGGACTCCGAAGCGCCCTGCAAAGCCTTGCTGCTGCTCGCCGGGGACAGTCGTGCCTGAGTCCCGGGCCGCGGCGGACCTCGCCTCGACTTTCCGAAGACCATCGGATCGCCAGTCCGGGGGTTCTCCGGTTTAACCAAATATTTTCCGAAGCTTGGGACCGATGCCGTGAGGGAATGGGCACAGGCGTCGGGGCATGCTGTTTTCATCGTCGTTGTTGGACATGCGCGGAGCGGCGGCGAGCCCGCGCACGCCGGCGACCGGCATCGCGACCCTTAATCCCCGAACCGGGTATGCGCGGCAGACGACAGCCGCAGGGCGCATCCCGACCACCGCGGGCGCGATCCGGGGCCGCGCCAGACGCGGGCCGCGGCGATCCGCGTCGGCCCTTCTCCCGGTCAGCGGCGCTACTTTCCAGGTCAAGCAAGTCTCGGAATTCCATAAGGAAAGTCCCGGTTCGACCTCGCCGGCGCCCGTGGGCGCCGGCGCTGCCGATGGCCGTTGGGCCACGATGTCGAGCATCGTCCGCCGCAAGATCGGCGTTCCGGGTGCGGTAAACGCCGCCGTTAACCAGATGGATCAAGTCACACCGCAGAATGCCGTTCGTCTGATCCCGACGTCCCGCAGAGGCCAGTTCGCGCCGCGGGCGGGCAGCGTTCAAGAAGGAAGGGGCGGGGGTGATCTCTGAAACTGAACCACTAAGGCTCGGGTCCAACCTGAGCCTCGACCAGGCGGGACCGCTGCGCGACGCCCTGCTGTCCCGGCGCGGGGCGCCGCTGTCGGTCGACGCGTCGGACGTCGAACGCCTCAGCGGGCTCTGCTTCCAGGTGCTGGCCTCGGCCCGGCTGACCTGGGACGCCGACGGCCAGCCCTTCGCCTTCACCAACGCTTCACCCGCATTCGAGAACGGTCTGGCGCAGCTTGGCGCCGCTGACTGGACCCGCCCGCAAGAGGACTTCCTCCCGTGAGCCTGACGATCCTTGCCGTCGACGATTCCCGAACCATCCGCGAGATGCTCGGCCACACCCTGCGCCAGGCCGGCTATCAGGTCATCACCGCCGAGGACGGCGTGCATGGCCTGGAAGTCCTGCAGACCGAGCGTCCGGATGTGATCGTCACCGACATCAACATGCCCAGGCTCGACGGCTTCGGCTTCATCGAGGCGGTGCGCGCGGAGGGGGCCTCCCGGACCACCCCGATCCTGGTGCTGACCACCGAGAGCGAACCGGAGAAGAAGGCCCGCGCCCGCGCCGCCGGCGCGACGGGCTGGATCGTCAAGCCGTTCGATCCGGTCAAGCTGATCGAAGCCATCCGCAGGGTCGCGGCCTAGAAGGACGATACCTATGGATCCGATGGACGCCATCCGGACGACGTTCTTCATCGAGTGCGACGAGCTTCTCGCGCAACTCGAGGAAGGCCTGATGGCCATGGAGCAGGGCTCGGCGGACTCCGAGACGATCAACTCGGTGTTTCGCGCGGTGCACTCGGTAAAGGGCGGGGGCGGGGCCTTCGGCCTCGACCCGCTCGTGCGTTTCAGCCACGTCTTCGAGACCCTGCTCGATCAGATCCGCTCCTCCCAGGTCGAGCCGACCGAAGCGGTGGTGGCCACGCTGCTGCGCGCCGCCGACATGCTGGCCGACCACGTCAGCGCCGCCCGTGACGGCGGCGGCGTCGACGAGGCCCGCTCCGAACAGATCGCCGCGGCGATCATGTCCCACACCATCGGCGGTTCGGCGACGGGAGCCTATGAGCCCGAGCCGGCCGAGATCGAGGGCATCGACTTCAAGCCGCAGATGATCTCGCTGGACCTGCCGGCGGCGGAGCCGGCGGCCGACTTCGACATCTCGGCCCTGCTGGCCAGCGCCGCCGCGGAGCCGGCCGGCGAGCCGGTCGCCAACGACGAGGAGGGCGGCTGGGTCGTCAACTTCGCCCCGCACGCGTCGCTTTACGCCAAGGCCAACGACTCCGCCCTCGTGCTTCGCGAACTGGCCAGCCTCGGCGAGGCGGTCATCACCGTGAATGATGAGGCGTTGCCGACCCTCGACGAGATGGATCCGGCCGGCGCCTATCTGGGCTGGACGGTTCGCCTGCCCGGCAGCGTGGTCGAGGAAGACATCCGCGACGCCTTCGCGTTCGTCGACGAGGACTGCGACCTGGAAATAACGCGCGAAGACGGCGTCCAGGGCGGCCCGGACATCGCGGCCCTGCTGGCCGGCGCGGCCGAGCCGGTCCCGGCGGCCGCGGAGCCCGCCGATCTGCTGTCCTCGCTCCTGCAAGGCGCCGTGGAAGCCCCGGCGGCGGCCCCTGCCGCCGTTGCGACGCCGCCGGCTCCGGACAAGCCCTTCAACCTGATGGATCTGGCGCCGCACGTGGATACACTGACCCAGTCCGCGCCGTCGGCGCCCGCTCCGGCCCCGGCCGCCGCCAATGCGCCGCCCGCGCCGCCGCCGCCCCAGACCATTCGCGTCGACCTCGATCGCGTTGACCGGCTGATCAACCTGGTCGGCGAACTGGTCATCAACCAGGCCATGCTGGCCCAGCGGGTCATGGAAAGCGGCGCCGGCAAGGCGACCGACGTGAACCTGGCCATCACCGACCTGGAGCTTCTGACCCGGAACATCCAGGACAGCGTCATGGCGATCCGCGCCCAGCCGGTGAAGTCGGTGTTCCAGCGCATGCCGCGCCTGGTCCGCGAAGTCGGAGAGGCCACCGGCAAACGCGTGAAGCTGGTCACCGAGGGTGAAGGCACCGAGGTGGACAAGACCGTGGTCGAGAAGCTGTCCGACCCGATCACCCACATGATCCGCAACGCCATCGACCACGGCCTGGAGACCCCCGCCGAGCGCGAGGCCGCCGGCAAGTCGGCCGAGGGTGTCGTGCGCCTGACCGCCGCCCACCGCAGCGGCCGGATCGTCATCGAGGTCTCCGACGACGGACGCGGCGTCGACCGCGTGCGCGTCAGGGCCAAGGCCATCGAGAAGGGCCTGATCACCGCCGACGCCCAGATGACCGACGAGGAGATCGACAACCTGATCTTCGCGCCCGGCTTCTCCACCGCCGCCAGCGTGTCCGACATCTCGGGGCGCGGCGTCGGCATGGACGTGGTCAAGCGCTCGGTCCAGGCGCTGGGCGGACGCATCACCATCATCTCGACGCCCGGCCAGGGCTCGCGCTTCTCGCTCAGCCTGCCGCTGACGCTGGCGGTGCTGGACGGCATGGTGGTGACTGTCGGCGATCAGACCCTCGTCGCGCCGCTGACCACGATCATCGAAAGCCTCAAGCCCCGCGCCGGCGATGTCCGTCCGCTGGGTCCCAACAACTTCGTGCTGAAGATCCGCGACGCCTTCGTGCCGCTGATCGACACCGGCGCAGCGCTGGGCTTCGGCAAGTCGAAGTTCGATCCGACCGAGGGCGTCGCCCTGCTGGTCGAAAGCGACGTAGCGGGCCAGGTCGCCCTGATGGTCGATCACATCCAGGGTCAGCGCCAGGTCGTGATCAAGAGCCTCGAGACCAACTACAAGCCGACCGACGGCGTCGCCGCCGCGACCATTCTGGGCGACGGCCGCGTCGCCCTGATCCTCGATATCGACGGGCTGGTGACGGCCCATCGCAAGGCGCCGCCGCGCGCCGACACCCTGGCCATGACTGGATGATGACCATGACCGAGCTTTCCCTCGACGGCCGCGACGGCAGCGAACTGATCTCCTTCCGCATCGGCGAGCAGGAGTTCTGCGTGGACATCATGGCCGTGCGCGAGATCCGCGGCTGGACCCCGGCCACGCCGGTGCCGCACTCGCCCCGCTTTGTCCGTGGCGTGATCAACCTGCGCGGCGCGGTGTTGCCGGTCATCGACCTGGCCGACCGGCTGGGTCTGGGCGCCGCGGTCGAGACCGCCCGCCACGTCATCATCGTGGTTCAGATCGGCAGCCGCATCGTGGGCCTGCTGGTCGACGCCGTCTGCGACATCCTCTCGACGGCCGATCACACCGTCCAGAAGACCCCGGACCTGGCCGGCGACCACATGCAGAACTTCGTGAAGGGCCTGATCGCGCTCGACGGGCGGATGATCAGCCTGATCGACCTGGGCCTGGTGCTGGACACCCACCAGGCGGAGGCGGCCTGACACCCATGGCCGGCGCAGAACTCGCCTCGACAACACCCAGGGACGCCGGCCGTGAGTTCGCCTTCACGACCGAAGATTTCCGCACGATCGCCGCGGTGCTTCACGGCGACGCGGGCATCTACCTGCCCGACACCAAGGCGACGCTCGTCTACTCGCGGCTGGCCAAGCGGCTGCGCCTGCTGGGCATGTCCAGCTTCCGCGACTACTGCGCGCTCATCCAGGGGCAGCAGGGCGTCGACGAACGCCAGGCGATGCTGGCGGCCCTGACCACCAACGTCACCCGCTTCTTCCGCGAGCCGCACCACTTCGAGCATCTGCGTGACACCGTGATGCCGATCCTGGCCGCCAGGGCCAGGGCCGGCGGCCGCGTGCGCCTCTGGTCGGCCGCCTGTTCCACGGGGCAGGAGCCCTATTCGATGGCGCTGAGCGTGCTGGCCGCGCTGCCCGACGCGGCGCGCCATGACGTCAGGATCCTGGCCACCGACATCGACCCCAACGTCGTGCAGACTGCGCGCGAGGCGGTCTACAGCCGCGAAGCGCTCGACGCCGTGCCGGCGAGCGACCGCAAGCACCTGCGCAAGGCGCCGGAGGCCGGCGTCGACATGTGGCGGATGTCGGAAGAGACCCAGGAACTCATCACCTTCCGCGAGCTGAACCTGATCAAGCCCTGGCCGATGAAGGGCCGGTTCGACGTCATCTTCTGCCGCAACGTGGTGATCTACTTCGACGACGCCACCCAGGAGCAGGTCTGGCGCAAGTTCATCGACGTGATGAGCCCCGGCGCGCGCCTCTACATCGGCCACTCCGAGCGGGTGACCGGCGACGGCGGGCGGCTGACCAGCGACGGCCTGACCGTCTACAAGGTCGGGGGCCAGCTGTGAGCGTCCGCGTCCTCATTGTCGACGACTCGGCCACCATGCGCGGCGTCATCGCCGCGGTGCTGCGCCGCGACCCCGAGATCGAGGTGGTCGGCTCGGCCGGCGACCCGCTGGAAGCCCGCGAAGCGATCAAGCGGCTGAACCCGGACGTGGTGACGCTGGACGTCGAGATGCCGAACATGAACGGCATCGAGTTCCTGGAACGGATCATGCGGCTGCGGCCGACGCCGGTGATCATGATCTCGACCCTCACCCAGGCCGGCGCCGACACCACGATCGAGGCCCTGGCCCTGGGCGCGGTCGACTGTGTCGGCAAGCCGGGCCCCGGCGTGACGGCCAACGACGCCTTCGGAAACCTGGCCGAGAAGGTCAAGGCCGCCGCCCGCTCCCGCCTGCGGCCGCTCAGCGATACGCCCCGGCCCAGCACGTCGAGCCAGGGCGTCTACCGTCCCAACGGCAACATCGCGGCGATCGGCTCGTCCACCGGCGGCGTCGAGGCCCTGATCCAGGTCATCTCGGGCTTTCCGGCCAACTGCCCCCCGACCGTGATCACCCAGCATATGCCGGCCACCTTCACCAGGAGCTTCGCCAAGCGACTCGACAACTGCTCGGGGGCCACGGTGACCGAGGCGGAAGATGGCGACCTGCTGGAAGTCGGCCGGGTGTTTCTGGCCCCGGGCGGCGAGCGGCATCTGGCCGTCGAGCGCACCGGAAGCCAGCTTCGCTGCCGTCTTCGCGAGGGGCCGACGGTCAACGGTCATGCGCCGTCGGTCGATGTCCTGTTCGAGTCGGTGGTCAAGGCGGTCGGCGGCAAGAGCGTCGGCGTGATCCTGACCGGCATGGGTCGGGACGGCGCCAAGGGCCTGCTGGCCATGCGCGAGGCCGGCGCCCGGACCCTCGGCCAGGATGAGGCCAGCTGCGTCGTCTACGGCATGCCGCGCGCGGCCTTCGAAATCGGCGCTGTGGAGCGCCAGTACCCCATCACGCGCATCGGAGCTCACCTGCTGAGCGCCTGTGCCGTGTCTACCGAGGGATAGACAAGATGCCCGCCGCCTCCGCCATTTCAGTGCTCGTGGTCGACGACCAGATGACGATCCGCACGCTCGTCCGCTCGGGCCTGCAGCAGCTTGGCTTCAAGGACATCCGCGAGGCGCCGGACGGCGAAGCCGCCCTGCGCATGCTGCTGACCCAGCCGGCTCACCTTGTGATCTCGGACTACAACATGCCCAAGCTGGACGGCCTGGGCCTGCTGCGCGCCGTGCGCGCGCACCCGCCGTTCAAGACCATCGCCTTCATCATGCTGACCGGCCGCGCCGATTCCGATCTGGTGCAGAGGGCGGTTCAATTCGGCGTCAATAACTACTTGGTGAAACCTTTTACGGTTCAAGTGTTGAAGGACAAGATCGAAGGCGTGTTCGGCGCACTCACATGAGCATCGGGTTGGACGGAACGGGCGAGCGGACGCTGCATGTCGGGCAGGGCGAGCACCATGTGTCGGATTCTTCCGACGTGGTGATGAGCACCGTGCTCGGCTCGTGCATCGCCGCGTGCATCCGGGATCCCGAACGGGGTCTGGGCGGCATGAACCATTTCCTCCTGCCCGACGGCGACGGCAGCGGCGATACCGACGAGGCCAAGCGCTACGGCGTCAACGCCATGGAAATCCTTATCAACAGCCTGCTGCGCGCCGGCGCGCGGCGCGACCGGCTGGAGGCCAAGCTGTTCGGCGGCGCCAGCATGTTCGACCGTCTGCGCAACATCGGCGCGGAAAACGCCGCCTTCGCCAAGCGCTTCCTGCAGGCTGAAGGCATCGCCGTGATCGGCGGAGACACCGGCGGGACCTGCGCCCGCCGCATCCGCTATCGTCCGACCACGGGCCAGGCCATGCAGCGGCTGCTGACCGACGCCGATCCGTCGGTGTTCGTCCGCGAGCGCAAGCTGGCCGTGCCGCCTCCGGCCGCCAACACCGGCGATCTGGAGCTGTTCTGATGTCCGCGGTCGCCCGTCCAGCAGCGGATCTGCCGCATGGCCTCAACGGCGCGCTCGGGGGTGTCGCCCACGAGCTGGCGCTGCTGGAGGCGCATCTGCTGCGCGTGCAGAGCATCTGCCACGTGCCCGAACACGCCGCTCACCTGGACGCGGTCCTGGTGCGCGAGCTGCAGACCCTCGACCTGGTGTCGCAGCGCCTTGGCGTGCTCACCCATTTCATCCGCCACGTCGTGGCGACAGTAGCGTTCGATCCAGCCGTGGACCTGACCGCAGCTCTGGGGGCCATTCCGCTTCAGGATATGGCCGACCGTCTCACCGCGCACGCCGCAGATGAGGAGGCCCCGGCCGATGTGTTCGAGTCCGGAGACTTCGACCTCTTCTGAGGGCCAGATGAACGAAACGCAGAGCCCCGTCGCCGCCACCGCCAAGGTCGACCTGACCCGCGCCCGAGCCCTCCTGCTCGATGACAACCAGGTCCACCTGAACCTGCTGTCTAACGTGTTAGGCAGCTTTGACCTGCGCCGTCAGACCAAGGTCGGCAACCTGCGCGACGCCAAGGCGGCGGCCGGCGGGTCTGAGTTCGATCTCATCCTGGTCGAGGCGGCCCTGGCCAATGGCGCCGGCTTTGACTTCATTCGCTGGCTGCGTCGCGAAGGCCCGGAGTTCAACCGCGCCACCTCGGTTCTGGTGGTCACCAGCGGCACGCGGATGGACCAGGTGCACAAGGCCCGGGACAGCGGCGCGAACTTCGTGCTCGCCAAGCCGGTGACGCCGCCGGTCCTGCTGCAGCGGATCATCTGGCTGGGTCGCGACAAGCGACTGTTCGTCGAGGCGGAAGGCTACTGCGGCCCGGATCGGCGCTTCAAGGCCTTTGGTCCGCCGGTCGGCATCAAGGGGCGTCGTCATGACGACCTGAACTTCAAGATCGGGGCGGCGGTTGAACCGAACATGTCCCAGAACGAGATCGATTTGCTCATGAAGCCGACGAGGGTGAAACTGTGACCAGCGCTGCACGCTTCTTCAAGCCGAACAACCGGCTCGCCGACTCCGTCGACGTCCGCTTCGGCCTCAGCGTCGACACGGCGGCGGACCGTGGGGGACAGGTCGTCCTCAACGCCGGCGCCGACATGCGCAAGTCGGTCAAGGACTGGGTTGCGGAGATCATGCGGCTCAGCGAACAGGCTGATCCCGACAAGGAGCGGCTCAGCTGGCTGGCCAACGGCATCCTGGGCGTCGGCGGCGCCGCGGGCATGATGCGGCTGTCGCGCTGCGGCGGGCTGTTCGCCCATGCCGTCGACCTGATGGGCGATCGCTGGCGGCCCGAGCTCGGCGCGCTCTACGGCAACGCCATCGGCCGCCTGCTCGACGACACCGATCCGGTCGCGTCACAGGAAGGCATGCTGGCGTCGCTGGAGGAGATGAACAGGCGTCTGGCCGGCGAGACCTCGCCGGCGGCATAGAGCGGCCCGGGCTATTCCGACGCTGGCCCGGGGGGCGGCGGGGCGCTATCGCTTCATGGTGCCGCGTTTAACACCCATCGACGACCCCGCCGATCCGCGGATCGAGGCCTATCGCGACATCCGCGAGCGGGACCTCGTCGGCCGCCGGGGCCTGTTCGTCGCCGAGGGCGAGACGGTGCTGCGGGTGCTGGCCGGGCAGAGCCGCCATCGACCGTTGTCGGTGCTGATCGCGCCCAAGCGTCGCCAGAAGCTCGAACCCATTCTCCAGACGCTGCCCGACGACCTGCCGGTCTATCTGGCGGAGCAGCCGGTGCTGGACGCCATCGCCGGCTTCGAGCTTCATCGGGGCATCCTGGCCATAGCGCAGCGGGCGCCGACGGTGACGGCCGATGACCTTCTGGCCGGCCTGGGCGCGCGGGCGCTTGTGCTGGCGCTATCCGGCATCGGCAATCACGACAACATGGGTGGGCTGTTCCGCAACGCCGCCGCGTTCGGGGTCGACGCGGTCCTGCTCGACGGGGCCTGCTGTGATCCGCTCTACCGCAAGGCCATCCGGGTCTCGGTCGGCGGCGTGCTGACCGTCCCGTTCGCGACGGTCGAGGGCGACATGGTCGAGACGCTGCTGCGCCACGGGCTGGAGCCGGTGGCGCTCAGCCCCGCCGGCGAGACGGCCTTGCACCGGTTTGTCCCGCCGTCCCGCGTGGCCCTGCTGCTGGGCGCCGAGGGGCCGGGCCTGTCAGCGGACGTGCTCGCCCGCTGTCGGACGGTATCCATCCCGATGGCCGGCGGGTTCGACTCCCTGAACGTCGCGACGACCTCGGGCATCGCTCTTCACCACCTGCGAACCGCCGCACCCTGAGCCGAACGGAGACTCTGGAGACATATACTCTGGAGACAAAGCGGGACATTTCGCCCCTTTGCGAGACATCCCGGCCAGAGCCGTCCGGCGGATCGATCCGCGAGCTCCCGCGCGGCGTCATACTGGCGGGATGCGACGCTCGAGACGCCTCTCCCCGCCTCCGCGAACCCAAGGCCGCCATAGGCCTTGCGCCGCCCGGTCGCGTGCGGTCGCCATCAGAGTCCGGCCTGCCGCGGACGCCGAAGAGCAGGTTCTGTCCCCCTGTCTCGCAGCCGACCTGGCGGGCGGGCTCCACCGCATGAGCGCAGTGGAGACACTGGAGACGGTTCCACAGCCGCCAAGCCGTTCGCCGGGAACGGCGGGATTGGCCGTCTCAGCGCAAACGTTTGCGCTCGATGTCGCTCCCGCCCGCCGGCATCGACAGCAGGTCGCCGTCGCGGGCGATCCACAGAGGACCGTCATAGGCGTCGCGCGCCTTGCCCAGGAACGGCCCCTCCAGCGCCCGCAGCGGCAGCGGCGGCACGATGTGGGTCAACAGAAGCGCCTTGGCGCCGGACGCCTTTGCGATCCGCGCCGCCTCCAGCGGGCTGGTGTGGTAGTTGGGTATGTCGGCCATGATCTTGGCGCGCTTGGGCCGGCCGGCCCGGATGGCGCCGTCCTGCAGCACCTTGACCAGCTCCGGCGACAGCGCCTCGTGGACCAGCAGGTCGACGCCCTTGGCCTGGGCGGCCACGACGGGCGAGACCGAGGTGTCGCCGCTGATCACCACGCTGCGCCCCTTGTAGTCGAAGCGATAGCCGAGCGCCGGCTCGACCGGTCCGTGGTCGACGCGGAAGGCGGTGATCTTCACGCCGTCCTCTTCCAGCACGACGACGGAGTCTGCGCCGGCCGGAATGTCGATCGGCCGCGGCGTGATGCCGGCGCCCGACGGCGGCATGACGTCCGCGCCGTGGTGGGCGGTGCGATAGCTGCTGTCGAAGGCGTAGGCCTCGTTGAAACCCGCCGCGATCCGCTCGACGCCCGGCGCGCCATAGAGCTGCAGCGGCGTGGTCAGGTTGGAGCCGCCCCAGCGCATCAGGGCGATGTTGCCCAGGCCGTCGATATGGTCGGAGTGGAAGTGGGTCAGCAGCACGACCGAGTCGCCGCCGACGCCGAGGCGGCCGAGGGTGCGGCCCGCGCCCTCGCCGGTGTCAACGATGAACAGGCGCTTGCCGGCGATGACGGCGGTGCAGGGCGCGCCGCGATCGGCGTCAGGGAAGGGGCCGCCCGCGCCGCAGACGAGCACGTGCAGGCCGTCGGGCAGCCGGCTGGTCAGGTCGCTGGTCATGCCCTCGGCGACGCGCCGCTCGACCAGCTTCACGGCCAGCTTGCCCCGCACGGCGTAGAGCCCGCCACCCACGAGAAGCGCCACGACGATCAGTCCCGCCAGGATGCGTTTCATGCCCGTTCCGTTTCCCGCTTGATTGCCGCAATTATATTGGCATTATTCGTGCCATTAGTTATCGCCGCGGTCAAGGCCGCGCGCCATGCCCAGGAGAATGCCCGGTGAAGGTGCTTCGCACGCCCGACGACCGTTTCGACGGACTGCCCGACTTCCCGTTCGCCGCCCACTACGTGACGGTCCCCGGCGGCGAGGGCGCTGACCTGCGGATCGGCTACGTCGACGAGGGCCCCCGCGACGCCGCCCCGGTGCTGCTGATGCACGGCGAACCGTCGTGGTCCTACCTCTACCGCAAGATCATCCCGCGGCTGTCTGGCGAGCATCGCGTGCTGGCGCCGGACCTCGTCGGCTTTGGTCGCTCGGACAAGCCGGCCGACAAGGACGACTACAGCTACGAGCGCCACGTCGCCTGGATGAGCGCCTGGCTTCTGGCGCTGGACCTCAAGGACATCACCCTGTTCTGCCAGGACTGGGGCGGGCTGATCGGGCTGCGGCTTGTGGCGGCGTTTCCGGAGCGGTTCGCCCGGGTGGTGGTCGGCAACACCGGCCTGCCGACCGGCAGCGGCATGTCGGACGGCTTCAAGACCTGGCTGGACATGAGCCAGTCGATCCCCGTCTTCCCGGCCGGCATGATCGTCAACATGGGAACCCAGCGCGAGCTGTCGCCCGAGGAGATTGCCGCCTACGACGCCCCCTATCCGGACGAGAGCTACAAGGTCGCGGCGCGGATCTTCCCCACCTTCGTGCCGGTCACGCCGGAGCATGCGTCCGTGGCCGAGAACAAGGCCGCTTGGGAGGTCCTCGAGGCGTTCGACAAGCCGTTCCTCACCGCCTTCAGCGACAAGGACCCGGTGACCGGCGGTGGCGAGGCCGTCTTCCAGGCGCGCGTGCCCGGGACAAAGGGGCGCAAGCACGTGACCATCGAGGGCGGCGGCCACTTCCTGCAGGAAGACTGTCCCGAGCAGATCGCCGATGTCATCAACGCCTTCATCAAGGGCGAGCGTTAGGAATCCCATGAACGTCGAGAACGCAGTTCTTCCCAAAGGCGAACAGCTTCAGGCCCTGCTGGGCCTGGGCGGCGACCGGCCCATCGTCATGCTCAACCTTCTGAAGTTCCACGACCGTGCGCGGTACGACGAGCCGGGACATCCCGATATCTCGGGCCGGGAGGCCTACATGCTCTACGGCGAGCCGATGAAGGCGCTGGTCGAGGGCAAGGGCGGCAAGATGCACTTCAATGCCCGGATCGACGCCCTGGTGATCGGCGAGGTGGACGAACTCTGGGACGTGGCCGCGATCATGGAGTACCCGAGCCGCGCCGCCTTCGTCGCCATCGCCACCTCGCCGGAGGTCCAGGCCATCGGCGTCCACCGCAAGGCGGGGCTGGCGGGGCAGCTGCTGATCCAGTGCACCGGGATCTGACGATGCCCTGCGCCTTGTCGCTTGCGAACCGGCGCGCGGAGGCGCCCTCATTGGACGTGAGCGATTCGATCCAGAACCCGACGAAGACCCCCACCGACGGGCGCAGGCTGCGCTCGGAGGCCAGTCGCGGCCGGATCGTCGACGCCATGATCGCCATCGTTCGCGAGAAGGGCGGGCTGGGCCTGCCGCCGGCCGAACTGGTCGCCGAACGCGCGGGAGTCGGTCTGCGCACAGTGTTCCGGCTGTTCGAGGACATGGACGGGGTTTATCGCGCCATGCAGGCGGTGATCACCGCCGAGGCCGAACCGCTCATGGTCGGCCGGCCGCCGACGGGGGACGCCCGGACCGACCTGGAGGCCGAGGTCGAGCGGCGGGCGCGGCTGTTCGAACTGATCCTGCCGCTGCAGGTCGCCGCCGACTCCCAGCGCCATCGCTCGCCAGCCTTGCAGGAGGGGCGGGCACGGCTGGTCCGCCAGCAGCGCGAGGCCCTGCTCGCCGTCGCGCCTCCGGCCCTGACGGCGCGGCCGCAGCAGATCGCCGCGCTCGAACTGGCGGTCAGCTTCGAGGCCTGGCGGCGCCTGCGCACCGACCAGGGCGCGAGCCCGGACGAAGCGTGCGCGATCATGACCTGGATGGCGTTGGCCCTGCTGGACGGAGCGACCGCGTGAGGCTGGCGGCTCTCGCCGCCGCCTTGCTGCTGGCCGCCTGCGGCCGCGCGCCGGACGCCGCCGTGACCCTGGCCGAACCGACCCGCGCCTGCCCGTCTCCCGCCCCCGAAGGCGAGGTGCGGCTGTCCGGCGGCGCGTTCACGCTCGGCGCCGCCGGGATGCACGACGAGGAGGGGCCGCCCCGCACGATGACTGTCGGCCCCTTCTCCATCGACCGGACCGAGGTCACCAACGCACAGTTCGCGCAGTTCGTGGAGGCGACCGGCTACGTCACCCTGGCCGAGCGCCAGCCCGACCCGGCCCTCTATCCGGGCGTGCCGGCCGACAGTTTGAAGCCCTCGTCGCTGGTCTTCGTCGGCGCGGCGGGCCTCGGCTCGGGCGACCCCTCGCTCTGGTGGCGGATCATCGACGGCGCCAGCTGGAAGCATCCCGAGGGCCCCGGCAGCGACCTTGAGGGCCGCGAGCGCCACCCGGTGGTGCAGGTCGCCTACGAGGACGCGCTCGCCTACGCGCGCTGGAGAGGACGCGACCTTCCCACCGAGGCCGAGTGGGAGTTCGCCGCCCGCGCCGGGCTGGACGGCAAGCGCTATGAGTGGGGCGACGAGCGGCCCGATCCGAAGGCGCCGCGCGCCAACACCTGGCAGGGCGTGTTCCCGGCGATCGACACGGCCGACGACGGCTACAAGGCCCGCACCGCGCCGGTCGGGTGCTATGCGCCCAGCGCCTGGGGCCTGTCGGACATGACCGGCAACGTCTGGGAGTGGACCGGCGACTGGTTCCCGGATGACCGGCCGCCAGGCGACCCGATGCGCAGCCACCTGATCAAGGGCGGCTCCTTCCTCTGCGCCGACAACTTCTGCTTCCGCTACCGGCCCTCGGCGCGCCAGCCGGGACCGCCGGACACGGGCTCCTCGCACGTCGGCTTCCGGACGGTGAAGCGTGGCTGACGTTGCAGCCGCGGCCCGCCCGGCCCAACATGGCGGAAAGGACGAACGCGGGGAGAAGACCATGACCGGGATCGACGTCAGACGCGTGGCCGGGGCCCTGGGCGCTGAGATCGGCGGCGTGGACCTGTCCGCTCCGCTGGCCGACGACACCATCGCCGCCATCCGCAAGGCGCTGGTCGAGCATCAGGTCATCTTCTTCCGCGACCAGAGCCTGACGCCGGAACAGCAGCTGGCCTTCGGCCGCCGCTTCGGACCGCTGAACATCCATCCCTATGTGAAGGGCATGGCCGACCATCCCGAGGTCATGGAGATCATCAAGGAGCCGTCCGACCGCATCAACTTCGGCGGCGGCTGGCATTCGGACATGAGCTTCCTGGAGGCGCCGAGCATCGGCTCGATCCTTTACGCCGTGGAGACCCCGGACTACGGCGGCGACACCCTGTTCGCCAGCCAGGCCGCCGCCTTCGACGCGCTGTCGCCGGGACTGCAGAAGACGCTCGAGGGCCTGAGCGCGGTCCACTCGGCCGGCCGTGAGTACGCCCCGACTGGCGCCTCCGCCCAGAGCCGCGGCTCGATGCAGATCTCCGAGGCGGAGGGGGCGGTGGGCGAGTACGTCCACCCCATGGTCAAGGTCCACCCCGAGACCGGCCGCAAGGCGCTGTACGTCAATCCGGCCTTCACGATGCGGATCGAGGGCTGGAGCCGGCGGGAGTCGAAGGCGCTGCTCGACTACCTGTTCGAGCACAGCCGGTTCGAGGCCTTCACCTGCCGGTTCGGCTGGAAGCCCGGCTCGGTCGCCTTCTGGGACAACCGGTCGGTCTGGCATTTCGCGTTGAACGACTACCCCGGCCAGCGCCGGCATATGCGCCGCGTGACGGTGGATGCGGCCTGATCAGGCCTCGACCACCGCGCCCTTGGGCTCGTGGCGGACGTCGTCGGGCCGCATGGGACGGGTCCAGGCGGCGAACTCCATCATGATCCCGTTGGGGTCGGTGAAGTAGACGGAACGGACGAAGACCCCGTCGTTGAGCTCCTGCGAGACCCCCATCGGGCTGTCGTCGTGGTTCACCACCACCGGCATGTGCGGCACCCCGGCGGCGGTCAGCCGGGTGATGCAGTCCTCGATCTGCTCGGGGTCGACGTCGAAGGCGACGTGGTTCATTGAGCCGATGGCCGACTTGGGCGACTTGGGAAAGGCCTTCACCGAGGCGATGCCCGGCGCGGCCGGCGGAGCGTCCGCCCACCAGAAGAAGGCCAGCGACGAGCCGCCGCCGCAGTCGAAGAAGAAGTGCTGGCCGCCGTCGGGCAACTCGATGGTCTTGATCAGCGGCATGCCGAGCACCTCGGTGTAGAACTTCACCGTCTCGCGCATGTCCCGGCAGACCAGGGCCAGATGGTTGATACCCCTCGTGCGCATGGCGTCCTCCCGTTGTCTCGTTGGCCAGACGGTAGCCTCTACGCGGCAGCCGTCAATCGACGCCAACTTCATAGTAGCCTGCCGCCGGGTCAGTCATGCTGACTTCGCGCACCGCGTTTGGACTGCCTGTGAGGCCCCGATGAATCTCGAACTCAGCGCCGCCGACCTCGCCTTCCAGGCAGAGGTTCGCGCCTTTCTCGCCGAGAATCTGCCGCCTGATCTGCAGGTCGCCGGCCGCCGGATGACCAGCGTCTTCGTCGAGAAGCAGTACTCGATCCCCTGGCAGAAGATCCTGCACGCCAAGGGCTGGGTCGCCCCGAGCTGGCCGGTCGAGTACGGCGGCTGCGGCTGGGACGAGATGCAGCGCTACATCTTCTCGGCGGAATGCGCCCGCGCCGGCGCGCCGGGCCTCTCGCCGATGGGTCTGCGCATGGTCGGTCCCTGCATCCAGCGCTACGGCACGCCCGAGCAGAAGGCCTTCTACCTGCCCCGCATCCTGGCCGGCGAGGACTACTGGTGCCAAGGATACTCCGAGCCCGGATCCGGCTCGGATCTCGCCAGCCTGCAGATGAAGGCTGAGCGGGACGGCGACGACTATGTGCTGAACGGCTCGAAGATCTGGACGACCCACGCCCACTTCGCCAACCGCATGTTCTGTCTGGTGCGGACGAGCTTCGAGGGCAAGCCCCAGAAGGGCATCACCTTCCTGCTGCTGGAGATGGACACGCCCGGCATCGAGGTGAAGCCGATCATCACCCTGGCCGGCGAGCACGAGGTCAACCAGGTCTTCTTCGACAACGTCCGCGTCCCGGTCGCCAATCGCCTCGGCGAGGAGAACGACGGCTGGACGGTGGCCAAGTACCTGCTCGAGTTCGAGCGCGGCGGCAGCTCCGCTCCCGGCCTGAAGGTGTCGCTCGACCGCCTGCGGAACATGGCGGCGACCGAAGGCGGCGATCTCGGCGAACCTCTGATGAACGATCCGGCCTTCCGCGCTCGCCTCGCGGAACTGGAGATCGCCCTTGAGGCCATCGAGATGACCGAGCACCGCGTGATGACCGAGCTGTCGTCCGGCAAGAACCCGGGTCCGGCCTCGTCCATGCTGAAGACCCAGGCCACCGAGATGACCCAGAAGATCGACGGCCTGGCGATCGACACGGCGGCCTACTACGCCTTTGTCGACCAGCCCCGGGCCCGCGAGCCGGGCAGCAACGCGGCGCCGGTCGGGCCTGATCACAGCCTGGTCGCGATGCCGCGCTATCTGAACAACCGCGCCGCCTCGATCTATGGCGGCTCCAACGAGATCCAGCGGGACATCATGGCTCGCCTGGTGCTGGGCCTCTGAGAACGGACGACATGACGATGAGCGCTAACGACACGACAGTCGACTTCGACCGGATGCCGACCCTGGGCGATATCGCCCGCTACCATGCCCAGACCCGGCCTGACGCCACGGCCCTGACCTTCGAGGGGCGCGAGACGACGTTCGCCCAGTTCGACGCCCTGACCAACCGCGTCGCCAACGCGCTAATCGCCGAAGGCCTGACCCAGGGTCAGCGGATCGCCTATGTCGGCAAGAACAGCGACTGCTACTTCGAACTTATGATCGGCGCGGCCAAGGCGGGCGTGGTGATGACGCCCATCGGCTGGCGGCTCGCGCCCCCCGAGGTCGCCTACATCGTCGAGGACTCGAAGGCGCCGATCGTCTTTGTCGGACCCGAGGTCATCGGCCTCAGCGAAGAGGTCGCCAAGCATCTGAGCTACCGACCCAAGGTCGTGGCGATGGAGGCCGACGGAGCCGACGGTCGCCCTCTCTACGCCGAGTGGCGTGACGCGGCTTCGGCTGCCGATCCGGCGGTCGCGATCACCGAGCAAGATGTCGCCGTCCAGCTCTACACCTCGGGCACGACCGGCAAGCCCAAGGGCGCCATGCTGACCCACGCCAACATTCTCGGCGGTCGCCGGCAGGCCGCGGAGGCGAAGATGCCCTGGAACCAGTGGGGCCCGGACGACGTCAGCCTGGTCGCCATGCCGGTCTCGCACATCGGCGGCACCGGCTGGGGCATCGTCGGCCTCTACAACGGCGCCAAGGGCGTCGTGGCCCGCGAGTTCGACCCGTTCAAGGTGCTGGACTTCATCGAGCAGGACCACATCAGCAAGATGTTCATGGTGCCGGCCGCGATGCAGATCGTCGTGCGGCAGCCGCGGGCCCGCGAGGTCGACTACAGCCGGCTGAAGTTCATCCTCTACGGCGCCAGCCCCATCCCGCTGGACCTGCTGCGCGAGTGCATGGAGGTGTTCGGCTGCGGGTTCTGCCAGCAGTACGGCATGACCGAGACCTGCGGCACGATCGTCTACCTGCCGCCGGAGGACCACGATGCGGCGGGCAATCCGCGCATGCGGGCGGCGGGCCTTCCCATGCCGGGCGTCGAGATCAGGATCATCGACGACAGGGGCGAGACCCTGCCGGCCGGCGCCGTCGGCGAGGTCGCCACCCGCTCGGTGGCCAACATGGCCGGCTACTGGAACCTCGACGAGGCGACGCGGGCGACCATCGGCGCCGACGGATGGTTGCGCACCGGCGACGCCGGCTACCTGGACGAGGACGGTTATCTCTTCATCCACGACCGGGTGAAGGACATGATCATCTCCGGCGCCGAGAACATCTATCCGGCCGAGGTCGAGAGCGCCGTGTACGGCCACCCGGCGGTCGCCGAGGTGGCGGTGATCGGGATCCCTGACGAGAAATGGGGAGAGGCGGTCAAGGCCGTTGTGGCGCTGAAGCCGGGCATGAGTGCGACGCCGGACGAGATCATCGCCTTCGCCCGCACCCGCATCGCGGCGTTCAAGGCGCCCAAGAGCGTGGATTTTATCGACGCCTTGCCCCGGAACCCGTCCGGCAAGATCCTGCGTCGCGAACTGCGCGAGCCGTACTGGGCCGGTCGCGAGCGCCGCGTGAACTGATCAGAAAGGGGTCGGTCCCCGGACCCGCGACGGGGGAGCCTTGGCCCGGGGACCTGCGTCTCGGCCTCAGGAACCGTGACGGGTGGGGAGGTTCGTCCAGACGTGGACAATGCAAAGCGTGGCGCCGAACAGGGTGAAGGCGGCGGCGGCCGTGGCCAGATAGGCGATGTGGGTCGGCGGAAGCGCCGTGAGGGTTTGCAGCATCTGAAGTCTCCTGTGCCTCCAAGGTGGCGCGGCGGCCGGAACCCCGCCTTGATCTGTGTCAACCTCAGGAAACGACGGCAGCCGGCGATGGCCGTTCCGCGCCGCCTCCTCTAAACCCCTGCCGTGCGAGGCGACCTGTCCTCGCGCAGCGCCCGACTTACCCAGAGAGAATTCGATGTCCGACCGCGCCCACGATCTTGCCCGCCGCGTTGACGCCTTCCTGCGGGAGCATGTCATCCCCTTCGAGCAGGACCCCCGGATCGGCAAGCACGGTCCATCCGATGACCTGCGCGTCGAGCTCCAGCGCAAGGCGGCTGCCCAGGGCCTGCTCGCGCCGCATGTCGGGGTCGAGTACGGCGGCCACGGGCTGGACCATCGCGAGATCGCCATCGTCTTCCGCGCCGCCGGCTACTCGCTGCTGGGTCCGATCGCGCTGAACCTCATGGCGCCGGACGAGGGCAACATGTGCCTGATCGAGAAGATCGGCAGCGCGGCCCAAAAGGACGAGGTGCTGCGCCCGTTGGCCGCCGGTGAAATCCGTACAGCCTTCCTGATGACTGAACCCGACGGCGGCGCCGGCTCCGATCCGTCGATGATGAAGACCACCGCGGTGCAGGACGGCAACCACTGGGTGATCAACGGCGCCAAGACCTTCATCACCGGGGCCGAGGGCGCGGCGCACGGCATCATCATGGCCAGGACCGACCATGGGGCGACCATGTTCCTTGCCCCGATGACCGCGCCGGGCATCTCGATCACCCGGGTGCTGGACACCATCGACCGGACGATGCCGGGCGGCCACGCCATGGTGAAGCTGGACAACGTCCGGGTCTCCGCCGACCAGATTCTCGGCGAGGCCAACGAGGGCTTCAAATACGCCCAGGTGCGGCTGGCCCCGGCCCGGCTGACCCACTGCATGCGCTGGTGGGGCGCCGCCCGGCGGGCGCACGACATCGCCGTCGCGTACGCCTGCCGCCGCCATGCCTTCGGCAAGCCGCTGGTCGACCACGAAGGCGTCGGCTTCATGCTGGCCGACAACGAGATCGACCTGAAGCAGGCCGAGCTGACCATCGACTGGTGCGCGGGCGTTCTGGACGCCGGCGGCCACGGGTCGGGCACGGCCGAATCCAGTCTCGCCAAGGTGGCGGTGTCGGAGGCGCTGTTCCGCATCGCCGACCGCTGCGTCCAGGTGCTGGGCGGCACGGGGGTGACGGACGACACGCCCGTGCATCAGATCTTCCGCGATATCCGCGCCTTCCGGGTCTACGACGGGCCGTCGGAGGTGCACCGCTGGTCGATGGCAAAGCGCATCAAGCGCGAGTTCCTGGCCAAGTCGTAGGCTTCGGGCGCCATAGCGCGGAGCTATACCTCTCGACTGTCTTTGCTGTTGTGGTCCGGGGGTATCAGCGGCCACGCTGGTGTGCGTGATGTTGGTAGGGCGGCGGCGCGGTGGACCGCCGTGAGACACAGGATGTCCGGAATGCGGGGATTTGCGGGGAAGCGGGCGGCATGGGCGGCGAGCGTCGGCATGGCCATGGTCGTCTGCGGTCTGCTCGGCGCGAGCAGCGGGGCGAACGCCCGCCAGGCCGAGCCTCAGCCGATCGAGTCAGCGACCTATCTGGTCGGCAAGACCTATTTCGGCGCGAACCGCTACGTTCAGTACATCCCCGGGAACTCGCCGGTGATCCTCACCGCACCCCACGGGGGGGCGCTCAGGCCAGACAGCATCCCGGATCGCAGCAAGGCCTCGTGTGGTGGCGAGGCGGTCCTCGTGACCGACACCAACACAGCCGAGCTCGTCCTGGCGATGCGGGAGGCCCACTTCCGGCGCTTCGGGACCTACCCCCATGTGATCATCAACCGCCTTGCCCGGCGGAAGTTCGACGCCAACCGTCCGCTGGACGAGGCGGCCTGCGGCAATGCCGAGGCGGAACGGGCCTTCGCCGAGTGGCACGCCTTCATTGATGTCGCCAAGGCGGAGGTCGTGAAGACGAGCGGCCGGGGGTGGTTCATGGATATCCACGGCCACGGCCACGAGATCCAGCGGCTTGAACTCGGCTACCTGCTTCGGTCGGCTGACCTGAACGCGTCCGACGCCGAACTCGACGGCAAGGCCTCACTCAGGGAGCGGGTGAGCATCCGTGCGCTGCTACAGGAGCGCGGGGCCACCCTGTCCCAGATGCTGCGGAGTTCCTCAAGCCTCGGCGCCCTGTATGCGCGCGCTGGAATCCCGGCGATTCCGGCCGACAACGACTTGCGTCCCGGGTCCGCTCGCTACTTCGCCGGGGGCTATAACACCAGCCGCCATACCTGCGCAGCCGGCGCCGAGGCGCTCGGCGGCAAGACCGACGACAGGATCTGCGGCCTCCAGATCGAGGCCAACTTCAAGGGTGTGCGCGACACGCCGGAGAGCTGGAAGCGCTTCGGGGAGGTCACCGCAGAGGTGCTCGAGGAGTACCTCCTGGCCAATATGGGGCTCCGGCTGAGGCAGGACCCTGCGCCGGCGGCGCCATAGCGCTCGCAAGGAAAACCCCGCCTCCTGCGAGGCGGGGTCAAGGTTGTTTGTTTCAGGAAACGTCGCCTAGCCGTGAAGCTTCGCGGCGGTCTCGGCGATCTTGCGGCCCTGATAGCGGGCGCCGGCCAGTTCGTTGTCGCTGGGCTGACGCGCGCCGTCGCCGCCGGCGATGGTCGTGGCGCCGTAGGGGCTGCCGCCGGTGACTTCGTCCAGCTTCATCTGGCCGTCGAAACCGTAGTCCAGGCCGACGATCACCATGCCGAAATGCAGAAGGTTGGTGATGAGGCTGAACAGCGTGGTCTCCTGGCCCCCATGCTGGGTCGCCGTCGAGGTGAAGGCGCCGCCGACCTTGCCGTTCAGGGCGCCGCGCGCCCACAGGCCGCCGGCCTGGTCGAGGAAGGCCGCCATTTGCGAAGGCAGGCGGCCGAAGCGCGTACCGGCGCCGACGATGATGGCGTCGTAGTCGGCCAGTTCGGCGATGGTGGCGACCGGCGCGGCCTGGTCGAGCTTGAAGTGCGCCGCCCGGGCGACCTCTTCCGGCACGGTTTCAGGCACGCGCTTGATATCGACCTGGGCGCCGGTCTCGCGGGCCCCTTCGGCGACGGCCTGGGCCATGGTTTCGATGTGGCCGTAGGCCGAATGATAGAGAACGAGAATCCTGGGCATGGGGGCTCCTGCTGGATCGGGGAAAATGGACGCCGCCTAGGCGGCGTCCACGAGGACCAGTTCGGCGTCTTCCAGGGCAGTGACCCGGATCGACGTTTCATCGGTGATGGCGGCGCCGTCGCGGGCCTCCAGGGTCAGGCCGTTGACCTCGACCCGGCCCGCCGCCGGCACCAGATAGGCGTGGCGGCTGGCGTCGAGCGGGTACTCGACGGTCTCGCCGGCCTTCAGCGTCGCGCCGAGAACGCGGGCGTTGGTGCGGATCGGCAGGGCGTCGTTGTCGTTCTCGAAGCCGCTGGCCAGGGTGACGAACTTCCCGGACCGGTCCCCCTTGGGAAACGGCTTGGCGCCCCAGGACGGCGCGCCGCCGGTGCGGTTGGGCTGGATCCAGATCTGGAATATCCGGGTGGTTTCGGCCTCCAGATTGTACTCGGCGTGGCGGATGCCGCTGCCGGCGCTCATCACCTGGACGTCGCCCGCTTCGGTGCGCCCCTTGTTGCCCAGGCTGTCCTGGTGGGTGATCGCCCCGTCGCGGACATAGGTGATGATCTCCATGTCGGCGTGGGGATGGGGCGAGAAGCCCGAGTTGGCGGCGATCTCGTCGTCGTTCCAGACCCGCAGAGAACCCCAGTTCATGTTCCGGGGGTCGTGGTAGCCGGCGAACGAAAAGTGGTGCTTGGCCTTCAGCCAACCATGGTCAGCGCCGCCGAGCGTGTTGAAGGGTTTGTGCACGATCATCGTACTGTCTCCGCGCCGGACCGCCGACGCTGTTGCTTGATGACAAGATAGGCGTCAGGATCGGCGCATAAATAGAAACTCCTGAAACTCATTGTTTCCAAAAACGCATGTCCAGGCTGCCGGATCTCGAAGGGCTGGCGATCTTCGCCAAGGTCGTGGAGCTGCGGTCGTTCGCCGCCGTGGCCGAGGACCTGAAGCTGTCGAAGGGGACGGTGTCCAAGGCGGTCACCCGTCTTGAAACGCGGCTGGGGGCGCGTCTGTTCAACCGCACCTCGCGGAGGCTGGCCCTGACCGACGCCGGCCGGGCGCTGGTCGAGCGCGCCGCGCGGGTGCTGGCCGAGGGCGAGGCGGCCGAGGCGGACGCCCTGGAGCAGTCGGCGGCGCCGCGCGGCCTCGTGCGGCTGGCGGTCCCGATGTCCTTCGGCCTGTCGGACGTGGCGCCGATCCTGCCCGAGTTCATGGCCGACTATCCGGAGGTTTTCGTCGATCTGCACCTCAGCGACGCCATGGTGGACCTGATCGGACAGGGGTTCGACATGGCGCTGCGTATCGCAGCGCTGCCGGACTCCTCGCTGATGGCCCGGCGACTGCGGCCGGTGAAGCGCCATCTCGTCGGCGCCCCGTCCTACTTCGCGCGGCAGGGAACGCCGAAGCATCCCGGCCAACTGGTCGACCACTGCTGCCTTGCCTACGCCTACCTCGCGACGCCGGAAACGTGGCGCTTCACCCATCCCTCCGGGGAGGAGGCTTCGATCCGCATCGACGGGCCGATGCGGGCAAACAACGCCACCGCTTTGCTGCCGGCCCTGCTCGCGGGGCGGGGCATCGCGCTGCAGCCGGACTTCATCTGTGGTCAGGCGTTGGCGTCGGGCCAACTGGTGGCGGTCATGGAGGACTGGTCACCGCCGCCGATCGCGTTGCATCTGGTCATGCCGCCGGGTGGGCCCCGTCCCGCCCGGGTCGAGGTCCTGGCGGAGTTCCTGGCCAGAAGGCTGTCGTTCCGCAGCTGAGCAGGGCGCCTGACAAACCCTCTGGCCGGACGTTGGGGCAAGGCGTCAGACTTTCCGAAAGATCAGGCGCGGCCAACGCGTCAGTCAGGGAGCGACGGATGAGGATCGAGTGGAGTCCCGAGGACCGGGCCTTTCGCGACGAGGTTCGCGCGTTCCTTGACGCGTCGCTGACGCCCGAACTGCGGCTGGCCGGTTCGCGCCTGACCAGCGTCTACGGCGACCACCAGACGCAGATGGCCTGGCAGAAGATCCTTCACGCCAAGGGCTGGCTGGTTCCAGCCTGGCCCGTGGAGTTCGGCGGCTGCGGCTGGTCGGTGACCCAGCGCTACATCTTCGCCACCGAGCTGACCGCCGCCGGCGCGCCGCCGCTTTCGCCGATGGGGATCGGCATGTGCGGCCCGGTCCTGATCGGCCACGGCACGCCCGAGCAGCAGGCCTACTTTTTGCCGCGCATGCTCAGCGGCGAGGACTTCTGGTGTCAGGGCTACTCGGAGCCGCAGTCAGGGTCGGACCTGGCGACTCTGCAGATGAGCGCGGTGGACGATGGCGATCATTTCATCTGCAACGGCCACAAGCTGTGGACGACGCATGCTGCCCACGCCAACTGGATCTTCTGCCTGGTACGCACCGCCCGTGAGGACATCCCGCAGAAGGGCATCACCTTCCTGCTGATCGACATGACCACGCCGGGCGTGGAGGTGACGCCGATCATCTCGCTGTCGGGCGAGCACATCCAGAACCACGTCTTCTTCACCGACGTCCGGGTGCCCAAGGCCAATGCCGTCGGTCCGATCGGCCAGGGCTGGACCGTCGCCAAGCACCTGATGCAGTTCGAGCGAGGCGGCAGCGCCTATACGCCCGGATTCCGGGGCCGGATGGCGAAGATCGCCCATATCCTCGACGCCGAGTACGCCGACGGCGACCCCACCGGCGAGGGCCAGGCCCTGCGCCGACAGTTGGCCGACGCGGCCGTGCAGGTCGATGCGCTGGAGGCAGTGGAGCTTCGGGTGATGTCGGCGCTGTCGGTGGGCCAGGCGCCGGGTCCGGAGTCGTCGATGATGAAGACGGTCGGCACCGAGCTCAGCCAGCGCCTGACCGAGATCGCCCTGGCCGCCGCCGGCCGCTACGCCGCTGTCCATCAGCCGCACATGGTCTCTGCCGGCGGCCCGACGCCGGGCTTCACGCCGCCGCGCTACAACGACGGGATCGGGCCGGAGTACAGCTGGACCGTCGCCCCCAAGTACCTCAACGACCGCGCCGGCTCGATCTACGCCGGCACCAACGAGATCCAGCGCAACATCATGGCCAAGGCCGTGCTGGGGCTCTGAGCAGGGAGAACGACCCATGGACTTCGACACCGACTACAGCATGACCATCGGCGGCAAGGCCGTCGCCGGCGCCGGGACGTTCGACGTCCTCAACCCGGCCAACGAGCAGGTCATCGCCCAGGCGCCCGACTGTTCGAGGGAACAGCTGGACGAAGCCGTCGCCGCCGCCCGCGCCGCCTTTCCGGCCTGGTCGGCGACGCCGATCGCCGAGCGCCGCAAGGCCGTGCTGGCTCTGGCCGGCGCCATCGCCGCCAATGCCGAGGGGCTCAAGCGCCTGCTGACCCGGGAGCAGGGCAAGCCGCACGCGGACGCCATGAATGACGTGCTCGGCGGCGCCGGCTGGCTGCAGGGAGCCTCGACGCTGGACCTGCCGGAGACGGTCAACGAGGACACCGACGTCCGCCGCAGCATCACCCGCCACGTGCCGATCGGGGTGGTCGGGGCCATCGCACCTTGGAACTTCCCGGTGATCCTGGCCATGTTCAAGGTCGCTCCGGCGCTGATGGCCGGCAACACCATCGTGCTGAAGCCGTCGCCGTTCACCCCGCTGACCACCCTCAAGATCGGCGAGCTGGCGCGGGAGATCCTGCCGCCGGGCGTGCTGAACGTGGTGTCGGGCGGGGACAGCCTCGGGCCCTGGATGACCAGCCACCCCGGCATCGACAAGATCAGCTTCACCGGCTCGACCCAGACCGGCCGCAAGGTCATGGCCAGCGCCGCCGACAGCCTCAAGCGCATCACCCTGGAGCTGGGCGGCAACGACGCGGCCATCGTCATGCCGGACGTCGACGTCGAGAAGGTCGCCGAGCAGCTGTTCTGGGCCGCCTTCCGCAACACCGGCCAGATCTGCATCGCCAGCAAGCGGATGTACGTCCACAAGGACATCTACGAGCCGCTGAAGAAGGCCATCGCCGACTACGCCGCGACCGTGAAGATGGGCGACGGCGCCGAGCAGGGAACCCAGCTGGGTCCGATCCAGAACAAGCAGCAGTACCAGCGCGTGCTGGAGCTGATCGCCGATGCCAAGGCCAACGGCTATCCGTTCCTGATCGGTGGCGAGGCCTCGACCGCGCCGGGCTACTTCGTGCCGATCACCATCCTGGACAACCCGCCGGAGAACGCCCGGATCGTCCAGGAGGAGCAGTTCGGCCCCGTCCTGCCGCTGCTCAAGGTCGACAGCATCGAGGAAGCGCTCGAACGGGCCAACGCCAGCGAGTACGGCCTGGGCGGTTCGGTCTGGTCGTCGGACATCGACGCGGCGCTGGCGGTCGGCGAGCGGCTGCAGACCGGCACGGTGTGGATCAATGAAACCCAGCACCTCAGCCCGCTGGTCAGCTTCGCCGGCCACAAGCAGTCAGGCCTGGGCGTCGAGAACGGCATCGACGGCCTGCTCGAGTACACGAACACCCAGACCATCGTGGTCCGGAAAGGCTGACGCGTTCGGTCGCGGCGGGTTCCTCCTGGAATCCGCCGCGCCCCCTTGCCTTGAGGCCCGTCTCCCTGTCATCCCTTGGGTCGGGCAGGAGACAACAATGATCACGTTCGAGCTCAACGAAGAGCAGTCGATGATCCGCGAGGCGCTGCAGGGCTTCGCGGCCGAGGTGCTGGCGCCGGGCGCGCGGGCTATCGACGAGGCCGGCGAGATGCCGGCGACCATCATCCAGCAGGGCTGGGACTTCGGCCTGATCGCCGCGGCGATCCCGGAAGCCTACGGCGGGGGCGGCGGCGACCGCTCCTGCATGACCAACGCCGTGGCGCTGGAAGCGCTGGGCGGCGGCTGCGCCAGCCAGGCGGCGGCGATCATGGCGCCGGGCCAGTTCGTCAGCGCCCTGATCGACTTCGGAACCGAGGAGCAGAAGGCCGAGCACCTGCCGCGCTTTGCGGGCGCCACGCCGGTCGCCGCCAGCCTGGCGGTGCAGGAGAGCCAGTTCGGCTTCGCCGCCGAGGCCCAGCGCACGACCGCGACCCGCAAGGGCAACGGCTTCGTCCTGAATGGCGAGAAGCGGCTTGTCCCTCTGGGAGACCGCGCCGACAGCTTCCTCGTCCTGGCGCGCGACGAGGGCGGTGCGGGCCTGGGTGCGGTGCAGGCCTATATCGTTCCGCGCGAAACCGCCGGCCTGTCTGTCGAGACGGAGAACGGCACCCAGGGTCTCAAACCCCTGCCGAAGGGCAAGCTCACGCTCGACAATGTCGAACTGCCCGGTTCGGCGCGGCTCGGCGGCGACGCCGGCATTGATGCGGCCCGTCTGATCAGCCAGGCCCGTGTCGGCGCCGCGGCGGTGGCTGTCGGATTGTGCCGCCAGGCGACGGACTTCGCCATTCCCTACGCCAAGGAGCGGGTCGCGTTCGGCGAGCCGATCGGCAAGAAGCAGTCGATCGCCTTCATGCTGGCCGACATGCATATCGAGTGCGAGACGATGCGCTGGATGGTCTGGAAGGCCGCCAGCCTGCTGGAGCACAACGATCCGGGCGCCGTGAAGGCGTCGGTGCTGGCCCAGGACTATGTGCGTCGCAAGGCGGTGAAGATCGCCGATGACGCGCTGCAGATCTTCGGCGGCCACGGCTTCATCCGCGATCTGCCGCTGGAGATGTGGCTTCGCAACGCGCGCACGCTGACCGTCCTCGACGGTCCGGTTTCGGTCTAGGGAGCCCCGATCATGGCTGACTTCCGTCTCTCCGCCATCGACCAGCAGATCCTCGACAAGGTGGTCGAGGTCGGCGAGTCCACCTCACGGCACACCCGCTACTACGAGGACCACGAACACGAGACCCCGCCGACGCGGCTGGAGGGCGAGCGCGGCTTCGAGGAGGTCTTCCCGCTCTTTGGCCAGCGCCAGCCCGGCGACACGCCGATGATGACCTTCATGATGGCGGTCAGCATCGCGCGGGGCTCGACCACGGGCGTGACCCGTGGTCTGGGCCTCGCCATGCCCGCCGGCCGCGCCAGCGGTCTGGGCAACGCCGCCCTGCAGTCGGCGGGCACGCCCGAGCAGAAGGCCAAGTGGGGCGACCTGTTCCTCGCCATGTCGATCACCGAACCGAACGTCGGCTCCGACACCAAGGCCATCCAGGCGACGGCCCGGCTCGACGGCGACGAATGGGTGATCAACGGCGACAAGATCTTCGTCACCGACGGGGTCAAGTGCGACGGCGCCATCGTCTGGGCGACCATCGACAAGTCGGCGGGCCGGGCCGGCATCAAGTCGTTCCTGGTCCTGAAGGGCGCGCCCGGCTTCGAACTGGTCCGTCAGGAGAAGAAGCTCGGCATCCGCTCCTCGGACACCGCCGCCTACAGCTTCCGCGACTGCCGCGTCCCGCGCGACGCCCTGCTGGGCGGCGACGAGACCGTGCCCAAGGACGGCGGCTCGGCCGGCTACAAGGGGGTGATGAAGACCTTCAACATGACCCGCCCGGCCGTGGCTTCGGGGGGCGTGGCCAAGGCCAAGGGCGCGTTCGACTTCGCCAGGGCCGCTCTGGCGGAGGAGGGGGTCGAGGTCGACTGGACCCGCAGCTACAACCAGCGCAGCGCGCCGGAGCAGCGACTGATCGAGATGGAGGCCGACACCGAGGCGGCGACCCTGTCAGTGCTGCACGCCGCCTGGCTGAACGACGTACGCAAGCCCAACAACCTTGAAAGCTCGGTCTGCAAGGCCAAGGGCGGCGAGGTCTGCCGGACCATCCCGCAGGCGGCCATGGAGCTGCTCGGCGGCATGTCGGTCAGCCACGACCACCTGGTCGAGAAGTTCCTGCGCGACGGCCGGATCAGCGACATCTACGAGGGCACCGGCCAGATTCAGCGCCTGATCATCGCCCGCGAGATTCTTGGGTACTCGTCCGAAGAGCTCACCTGACAGCGCGGCGGCGCGGATCCTTGATCACGGTCAGGGTCAGCAGCGCCGCCGCCAGCAGGCCCAACGAGGCGCCGAAGACGACGTTGTAGCCGAGCAGGTCGGCGACGGCGCCGCCGATGAGCGGCCCGATCGTGGCGGTGACGCCCTCGGCCGTCGCGGAGATGCCGATCCGCATCGACAGGTCATCGCGGTGGCCGAACTCCAGGATCATGGTGTTGGCCGCCATCATGTAGCCGGCCAGGGCCGCGCCGAGTCCGAAGAATGCCAGGAACACCGCCCAGGGCGCGCTCATGGTGAGCAACAGCAGCGTCGAGGCGATCCAGGCCGTGATCGACAGGACCAGCACGACCCGGAAGCCTGACCGGTCGCCCAGGTAGCCCCAGACGATGTTGGAGACGGTGTCGGCGCCCAGGTAGGCGAGCGTGAGCAGACCCAGCGTCGCGCCGTCCAGGTGCATCGTGACGCCGACATGCAGGATGTAGAAGGGCGTGGCGATCCGGGCCGAGGTGGCCAGCATCTGCATGATCAGGAACCACCGATAATCCGGGTTGGCGGCGATCAACCCGGGGATGTCGCGCATCCGGTCGCGAAACCTGACGGGTTCGCGGATGGTCGGCGGGACCGGCTCTCGGATCTGGTGCTGCAGGAACCACAGGCCGGCGCTGGTCAGGAAGAAGGCCAGGATGAAGGTGGTGGCGTAGCCGTTGCCCAGCACGTTCTGGCCGATCAGGTATTTGCCCGAGAGGTAGGCCAGGATCGCCGCGATCAGCCCGCCGACCGCATTGCGCCAGGCCTGCAGCCGCCCGCGCAGGCTGATCGGGATGACTCGCGACATCAGCAGGGTGAAGGCTACCCGCTGGGCGCCCATGAAAACGCCGAACAGGAAGACGAACATCAGAAGCGTCAGGACCTGGGCCTGGTCGCGCAGGAACCAGCCCGTCAACGCCATGCCCAGGATGGCCAGCCGACCCAGGCTGCCCAGAACAATGGCCATCGGCATGATCTTCGGGCGGTGTTCGATGGCGGCGCCGGCGACCAGCGGCGAGATGATCCCGCCCATCTGCTGCAGCGCCAGACCTAGCCCGACAACGGTGTTCGAGCCTGACACCAGATGCAGGTAGGCGGGCATGAAGGTCGGGGCGTTGATCAGGCGAAAGCCCGTCATGCCCAGCATGCCGTGCACGAAGTTGCCGATGTAGTTCCGGCGCAGGTTGGCCCAGATGAAGGTCTCGTAGGCGGCCTCGCGGGTTGCCAGATCGTCGGGCGCGGACGCGCCGGCGGGGTCCGCCGCGTCCGCCTTGGCCGGCTCATCCATGGCCGGCTGAACTCCGCACGCTACTGAAGGGGTTGTGGGTCAATAGCCCTGCATCCTGCCCCAGCGGTCGCGGTGCCAGGCCGTCGAGCCGAACAGGGTCTCCACCGCCCGGGCCCGCTTGAGATAGAGGCCGGCGTCATGCGCGTCGGTCATGCCGATGCCGCCATGCATCTGGACCATCTCGCGGGAGATCAGGTTCAGGGTGTCGCCGGCCACGGCCTTGGCCAGCGCCGCCTGCTGGGCCAGATCGTCGGCGTCCTGGTCAATGGCGGAAAGCGCCGCCTCGACGCAGGAGCGGGCCAGCTCCAGCTCGCTGAACATCTTCGCGGCCCGGTGTTGCAAGGCCTGGAAGCTGCCGATGGTCTGGCCGAACTGCACGCGGGTCTTGAGGTAGTCGAGCGTGGTGTCGAAGGCCTGCGCCGCCATGCCCAGCATCTCGGCAGAGACGGCGATGCGGGCGACATCGAGCGTGCGTTCCAGCAGGGCATAGCCCTCGCCGACAGCGCCCAGAACGGCGTCGGCGCCGACCTCCACGCCGTCAAAGGTCAGGGCCGCATAGTCGCGGCTGTCGGCCAGATGGCGCGGCGACCGGGCCAGGCCCTTGGCGTCGGCAGGCACGAGGAACACCGTGATCCCGGCTTCATCCCCGGGCGAACCGGCGGTGCGGGCCGCCACGATGTAGACCGTCGCCGCCATACCCTCGGCCACGAAGGCCTTGGCGCCGGACAGGCGATAGCCCCCGGCTGTCGCCTCCGCCTTCAGCGCGGTCCGCACCGGATCATGGCGCGGCCCTTCGTCCACCGCCAAGACGGCGACCGCCTCGCCGGCGGCGATGGCAGGGAGCCAGGCCGCCTGCTGCGCTTCCGCTCCGGCGCGCACGAGGGCGCTCGCGGCGGCCATCGACGACACCGCCAGCGGCGAGGCGGCCAGGGTGCGGCCCAGCTCCTCGAGCACCAGGCCCAGGCTGAGGTAGCCAAACTCGGAGCCGCCGTGGGCTTCCGGGATCACGACCCCGGCCCAGCCCATGGCGGCCATGTCGGCGAAGGCCTCCGGCGCGTAGCCGAGCAGGCTGCCGCTGTCCCGCGCCTTGCGCAGCGCGCCGACGGGCGCCTTCTCCTGCACCCACGCCCTGGCGGCGTCGCGCAGCATCGTTTGTTCTTCGGTCAGAACGGCCATGACGCGCGCTCCCTACTGGTGATCAAGAAGGCCAAGGATACGCTTGGCGATGATGTTGTTCTGGATCTCGGCGGAGCCGCCGTAGATCGTGGTGGCCTTGCCGCCCAGCCAGTTGCGGGTCTGCTCCAGCTCCTTGTCGGTGAAGCCTTCGCCCTCCCAGCCCAGGCCCTGGGCGCCCATGATCTCGACCGCCAGCTCGGCCCGCTCCTGGCCGACCTTGGAGCCGACGTTCTTCATGATCGAGGTGGCGTTCGACGGTCCGCCGCCGCCCTTGGCCTCGGCCTGGGCGCGCATCAGGGTCAGCATGAAGGCCTTGGCCTCCATCTGGTGGCGGATGATCCGCGATCGCAGGTCCGGATCGGCGATGCGGCCGCTCTCGTCGACGCCGACATAGGTCTTCGCCAGCTTGTCGAGCGGGGTCCCCGCCGCGAAACGCCCGGCCGACCCGCCGCCGCCCGACAGGCTGTTTCGTTCATGCTGGAGCAGGCGCTTGCCGATGGTCCAGCCGCCGTTCAGCGGGCCGACCAGGTTCTCCTTGGGCACCTTCACGTCGGTCAGGAAGGTTTCGCAGAAGGGCGAGACGCCGCTGATCAGCTTGATCGGCCGCACCTCGACGCCTGGCGTCTTCATGTCGAACAGCACGAAGGAGATGCCCTCATGCTTGGTGGTGAAATCGGTTCGCACCAGGCAGAAGCACCAGTCGGCGTACTGGGCGCCGGAGGTCCAGACCTTCTGGCCGTTGACCAAGAAGTGGTCGCCCATGTCATCGGCCCGGGTCTGCAGCGCGGCCAGGTCAGAGCCGGCGCCCGGCTCGGAGTAGCCCTGGCACCAGCGGATCTCGCCCCGGCAGATCGGCGGGATGTGCCGCTGCTTCTGTTCCTCGCTGCCGTACTCCAGCAGGGTCGGGCCGAACATCATGATGCCCATGCCGCCGATCGGGTTGCGGGCGCCGATCCGGTTCATTTCCTGCTGCAGGATGCGCGCCTGCGCCGGGGTCAGGCCGCCGCCGCCGTATTCCTTCGGCCAGGTCGGGGTGCCCCAGCCCTTCTCGCCCACCCGCTGCTTCCAGAGCAGGGCGTCGCCCTCGACCGGTCCGGTGGCGTTGATCATCGCCACCTCCACCCCGACGAGGGATGTCGGGAAGTTGGCGGTCAGCCAGTCCCGCGCCTCCGCGCGGAAGGCTTCCGCATCCGTACTGCCAAAATCGGCCATGTCTCTGCTCCTGGACGTTCGTCTTGTTCTGTGTGGCAAGGCCGTCGCCGGCCGGGTCAGATCTGGCGCGCGCGTCCTTCCCAATAGGGCGCACGCACCTTGTTGCGCTGGATCTTGCCGGCTTCGGACCTCGGAAGCTCGGCGGCGAAATCGAGGCTGCGCGGCACCTTGAAGCTGGCCAGGTTGCCGCGTGCGAAGGCCAGGATCTCGTCGGCCAGGGTCTCGCTCGGGTCGTGGCCGGGCTTGAGCAGGATCACGGCCTTCACCTGCTCGCCCCATTCGTCGTGCGGCACGCCTACGGTGGCGGAGTCCGCCACGGCGGGATGCTTGACCAGCTCGTTGTCGATTTCCTGCGGGTAGATGTTCACGCCGCCGGAGATGATGGTCTCGGCATTGCGGCCGGTCAGGAAGAGATAATCGTCCTCGTCGAAGTAGCCGACGTCGCCCATGGTGAAGAAGTCATCAACCCGCGAGGCCTGCGTCTTGGCTTCGTCCTTGAAGTAGGTGAACGCTCCGCCGGGCGGCAGCTGCTGGTAGATGGCGCCGGCCTGGCCATTGGGCAGGTCGCGGCCGGCTTCATCGAGGATCCTGACCTGCAGCAGGGCCGGGCGCTTGCCGACGCTGCCGGGCTTGGCCAGCCACTCATGGGAGTCGATCAGGAACCCGGCCCCGCCCTCGGACCCGGCGTAGTACTCGGTCAGCACCGGGCCAAACCAGTCGATCATCGCCCGCTTGACCTCGGGTGGGCAGGGCGCGGCCCCGTGGATGATGAACTGGACGTGGTCGACCGGGTAGCGCGCCTTGACGTCGTCCGGCAGCGCCAGCAGCCGTTGGAACATGATCGGCACCATGTGGAAGTGCGTCACGCGGCGCTCGGAGATGGTCCGCAGCACATGCTCGGAGTCCCAGCGGTCGATGAAGGCCAGCGCCGCGCCGCCGCCCATGGCGGCCCGGATGTCGAAGACCAGCGGGGCGGCGTGGTAGCCAGGTCCCGCGCACATCTGGACCGAGGTTCGGGGATCGTAGCCGCGCATCTGGTAGGTGGCGTAGGGCGTCACCGCCGGGTTGGGCCGGAACACGCCCTTGGGCCGGCCGGTGGTGCCGGAGGTGTACATCATGCTGTTGCCCAGCGACGGGTCGGCGATGTCGGACCCGTCGAAGGCTGCGATGGCCTCGTCGTAGGATTCGAAGCCCTCGATCGCTCCGCCGACCGCGAGTCTGGTGGCGATGAACGGCACGCGCGCGACCGCCTCCGGGACGGTCGACACTCGGGCATCGGCGATCAGCGCCTTCGCCTCGCAGTCCTGGATGATGTAGGCGATCTCATCGGCCGACAGGTGCCAGTTCACCGGCGTCAGCCGCATGCCGCAGCGGAGCGTGGCGGCCAGAACCTCGACGAACTCGACGCGATTGGTGCAGACCAGCGCGACCGAGTCCCCCACGCCCAGACCCCTCGACCGCAGCAGCCGAACCAGCCGGTTGGCGTTGGCGTTGACCTTTGCGAAGCTGTGGATTGCGCCGTCGGGGTTGAAGACGCTGGTCCGGTCGGGCTGCACGTCCGCCCAGACGGCCAGCGTCATGCCGCACAGCGCCGCCTCGTCCAGGCGAGGGCCAAGATCATGTCCGGACCCGGCGGGCTCCATCAGATTCCTCCACGCAGACCGACGACTCCCGGCGCGCCTCAAGTCTGGAACGTTCGAACGCCGTTCGGCAACTGTCAGCACGCTTTAGAAGGGCGGGTATGCACAGGTTTCTGCGCGAGCGCTCTGGGAATCGTTGCCAGTATCGCCGGCGGTCGTGCGATTCTGCCCGCGCGGCCGGAGCTCTAGAACAATGGGTGCAAGAACAGGCCTCGGGAGCCAGTGGGCGCCGCGGCCCATGCCGCTTGACTCCCGCCCGCGTGCGGCAAATGTCGCCGGATGACGCGAACGCTCCGGCAAACCGCCCACGATGTCCCCGGTGTGAAGGCCAGGGCCCTGACCGCCGCGGCGACCATTCTGGCCGAACAGGGCGCGGACGATCTCAACCTGCGCGCCATCGCCGAGGCGGCCGGCATCGGGCTGGCCTCGATCTACCACTACTTCGCCAGCAAGGAGGCCCTGCTGCTCAGCCTGGCCCTGATGGGTTATGAGGATTTGCGCCGGGACATTGAGGGCAGCCAGGCGAGCCACCCGTCCGTTTCACCGATGCGGGCCGGCGCCCGGGCCTTCTTCGCCTTCGCGCAGTCGCGCCCGTCGCTGTTCTCGCTGATGTGCAGCGAGCGGCTGCTGGCCCGCCATGACACATTGCGCGAGGCCGAGCACCGCATGTTCCTGGCCTACAAGACGGCCGTCGAGGCCGACGAGCGCATCCCGCCCCGGCACCAGGAGAATGCCGCCTACGCCCTGTGGGCCCTTGGCCGGGGCATGGCGGCGATCATCGCCTCCCATCCCGGCGGCCAGCCGCCGCCGGAACTGCTGCAGAAGCTGTTCGCCGGCGGAGCCTATCTCATCGATCACCCCGAATAGGGCGGAACCGGCCTAGAGCCGGCTCGGGATCATCACGGGCAGGGTCTCGAAGCCTCGAACGAAGACCGAGTAGCTGCGCCTGGGCTCGCCGGTTACGATGATTTCCGGGAAACGCTTGAGGATCTCTTCCCAGATAATCTGCAGCTGCAGCTCCGCCAGGCGATTGCCCACGCAGCGGTGGATGCCGAAACCGAAGGAGATGTGCTGGCGCGGCCGCTCGCGGTCGATGATGTAGGCGTTCGGGTTTTCGATGACCGTCTCGTCGCGGTTGCCCGAGGCGTACCACATCACGACCTTGTCGCCCTTGCGGATCTGCTTGCCCTGGAACTCGATGTCCTCCACGGCCGTGCGGCGCATGTGGGCCAGTGGCGTCTGGTAGCGGATGGTTTCCGAGACCATCGAGGAGATCAGGTCGGGGTTGGCCCGCAGCTTGGCGTACTGGTCGGGGTTGCGGTTCAGTTCGAAGACCGAGCCGGAGATGGTGTTGCGGGTGGTGTCGTTGCCGCCCACGGTCAGCAACACCACGTTCCCGAAGTACTCCCGCGGGGCCATGTTCCGGGTGTCCGGATGGTGCGCCAGCATCGAGATCAGGTCGCCGGCCGGCGGAGCGTTGACCTTCCGGTTCCACAGCTCGTTGAAGTAGGCTTGGTACTCGGCGAAGATTTCCAGCTTCTGTTCGAACGTCTCGACCAGCCCGCCCGGCATCGGCACAGCCGTCACGACATCAGACCAGTAGGGCAGCTTGCGACGGTCTTCCTGCGGGGCGTCGAACAGGGTGGCCAGGGTCATGGCCGTCAGTTCCTTGGACACCAGGTCGACCCAGTCGAACTCCTCGCCGATTGGCAGGCTGTCGAGGATCGCGCCGGCGCGCTCGCGGATCAGGGGCGCGAGGATCTGCAGGTTGCCGGGAGAGACCGCCGGGCTGACTGCCTTGCGCTGCACGTCGTGCCGGGGCGGGTCCATGGCGATGAACATCGGCAGCGGCTCGAAGTTCGCATTGCCGCCCCCGATGGTGATGCCGCCGAGCAGGAAGTCGGAGGAGAACACCTGGTGGTTCGTATCGACCGCCATGATGTCGTTGTACCGGGTGATCGACCAGTAGGGTCCAAACTCGCCGCCCTCGGTGAAGTGGACGGGATCCTCGTGGCGCAGCCGTTCGAAGATCGGCCAGACGGTGTCGGCCTGGAACAGGGCGGGCTGGGCCGGATCGAGGCTCTCCAGCGGGGCCGCATAGATGGCGTCCCGGATTCCGCCCAGATCCACTGATCCGTCACTCATTGTCCGCTCCCGAAGATCATTTTGATCACAGGAAGACGCCTCGAACACTGTTCCACAAGTGCGGGCGTTCCGTTGCGTCGGTTCAGTTCGAGGTCAGCCGGGTACTACGGACGGACCAGGGGGTCGTGATCAAGCATGTGCTCGGCCGCGCCGCCCAGCATCCGCAGGAACATGGCGTCGCCGCGTTCGGTGCGGGTGACAATCATGGCGGCGAAGAAGGCCGTCATGAACAGCAGATAGGCCCCTTGACCATAGTGCCGGGCCAGGTCGGCTTCGCTGTAGCCGGTCACGCCGTGCGCGGTCAGGGTGCGGTGATACAGCGCCAGCAGCTCCTGCTCTTCCGCCCGCCGCGTGTCGCCCGGCAGGGCGCCGGCCAGGAAGTAGGCCAGGTCGGTCGGCCCGGCGCCATAGGCGAACGACTGCCAGTCCAGCACCGTCACCGGATGGCCGCCCGCGGCATTGCCGAACATCATGTTGTCGGGGCGGAAGTCGTTGTGCGTCAGGCAGCGCGGACCGTCGTGCCGCGTGCCGAGCTCGGTGAAGCGCGATGCGATCCGGTCGCCGACCGCCGCCCATTCCGGACGCATCTGCGGGCCGTAGCGGTCCTTGAATCCGGCCCAGAGCTGGCCGACCATCTCGTCGTTGGCCACGCTTGGCGGCGCGGTGCTGGATCCGGACACCCAGGGCAGGGCGTCCAGGCTCTCGTCGCCCCAATGGGAGGCATGCAGCTTCGCCGCCTCGACCACCACCAGCCGCGCCTGGTCCAGGGTGACGCCCGCCAGCTGGTCGCCCTGTTCGGCTGGCGCCAGGTCTTCCATCATCAGCACGAAGGCGCTCGTCGCCTCGTCGACGTCGGTGAAGTAGCAGCGGGGCGTGTGGATCAGGGCCTTGGGCGCCAACTGCTGGTAGAAGCGCACCTCGCGGATGTAGTTGCCCAGAGCGACCCCGGTGGCGCGGCTCTCCTCACCGGCCGCCGGGAACTTTCCGACCAGAGAGGCCGGGGCGGTCTCGCCGCCCCGCTCGTATTCGAGCTTGAATCGCACGCTGTCGCCGATCTGGCCGGTGCCCACGCCGTGGGCGGTGAAGCCGCTGACGACGGCGTCGACGCCGCCGGACTGCAACACGGCGGTCAGCCAGGCGGCGTCAACGTCGCCGGGCATGCGGATATCGGGCTTGGCGGGCATTCTGGTGCGATCTCCTCCGGCCCGTCTGCGCGGGCGCGGAATTGATCCTTACCCGGTTTGCCGTACCGGTCCCACGCTGACGCAGGGTCAGACGGGCGAGGAATCTGGCTGCTACGGCGTGACCTCAAAGCTCAAGGTGTAAATCCAGGTCCTGGCCGCCGGCATGGCGTCCGGTGCGGGCGGACCGGGGTAGCGGGCTTCGAGCATGTAGACGCCGGGCTTCGTGAAGCTGACCGTCGCCCTGCCGTCGACGTCGGTGCGCCCTTCGATCGCTGTGCGTTCGCCTCCGTAGCTCTCGCCGCCGCGATAGACAGTGAAGCGCAGGCCAGACGCCGGCTTGCCATCGATCAGCATCCGGAAGCTGAATCCGTCGTCGAGGTAGATCTCGTTGGGATGGGTGGCGGGTTCCAGCTCCAGTCCCTTGCCGAGTGCCTTGAGCGCACCGGGCGTGGGGGCGCCGCGACTGACATAGGTTTCCGCGATCAGGTAACCTTGGATGTCGATGATCTCGGCGCCGGCCGGCACGTCGGCGGCGTTGATCGGACCGGCGCCGCCCACGGCTTCGGCCTCCATCGGGCGGGGCGAGCCGGCGGGCGCGCCGTCGGCAGGGGCGGGGCGTACGGCGCGCCAGACGCCGCCGACCTTCACCGCCTTGCCCGCGCGGCCCGGGCGTTCCCCGGTGCTGATTCTGTAGGTGCCTGCGGTCGGCAACGCCGCGTCGAGCAGATTGGCGGACTTGAGCGTCGTCGGGGTGGCCCCGGTCTGGACGCCGTCCGGGCCGGTCACCACCCAGTCGCCGGCCCCGCGGATCGCGAAGTCCGGAACGAAGGCGGCCTCCTCGGACATGCCGCCGTGGACGCCGACCCAGTCACGTTCCGGCGCGAAGGTGACCGGCACGATGTAGGGCGTATGCGCCAGGGCCGGCGGGGCCGCGAACCCCGCGGCGGCGGCCGTCAGCAGCGCGGCGATGGCGCTTTTCACGATCAGGTCCCTGGCGATCAAAGGCTCGTCTCCCTTCGGGGGCTCGCAGATCGCGTCGCCCGGCGCGCCATTGAATAATGCGAATGACTCGTAGTTGCAATAAGTGGGATGGGTTTCTATGGTCCGCCGGCGACCCGCTGGACCTCCCCATCCGACGCGACGCCTTTCTGGAGTGAACCGATGTCGATCTCACCGACCCTGCTCATGGGCATGGCCAGCCTTGCGCCTGTCGCGGAGGTCCTGCCCGCGACATCGCAGGCGTCGCCAGTCTGGCGGCTCCACGATGATCATGTTCTGGGAACCTCGCTGGACGTGACGGTCATCGCGCGGACCGAGGTGGCGGCGACCATGGCCGCGAACGCCATTCGGGCCGAGATTGACCGGCTGGACCGCATCTTCAGCGGCTGGCGCGCCGACAGCGAGCTGTCGGCGCTGAACCGGAGCGACACCCATGTCGCATCTCCCGAACTATTCTCGCTGCTGCAAGGCGCGGAAGCCTGGCGGGCGCAGACGGGCGGCGCCTTCGATCCACGGCTGGGCGCGGCTACGCTCGCCTTGCGGGCGGGCGCGCCGGGCGATGCTCTGTTGTCATCCGCTTCCCTCACGCTGGACCCTGCCAACCGCTCGGTGCGACGGTCGCCGGGCGTGATTGTGGACCTCGACGGCGTCGCCAAGGGCCACGTCATCGACCGGGCCGTGGCCGCGGCCCGCGCGGCGTCTCCGGACGTGGCCGGGGTGATGGTCGATCTGGGCGGCGATTTGCGTTGTCGGGGCGCCTCACCGGGCGGTGAAGGCTGGCGCATCGGCATCGCCGACGCCTGCGAGATGGCGGACAACGCTCCACCCCTGGCGGTCCTGACGCTGTCGGCCGGCGCCGTGGCCTTCAGCGGGCGAGGCCCCCGCGACCATGTTGTGGACGGAACTCCCGCCGGCTATCTTCTCGATCCCGCCACCGGTCGTCCCGCCGAGGGTGTGCTGGGCGCCTGTGTCACGGCGCGGACGGCGGCCGAGGCGGACGCCCTCGCCACCGCCTTCGCGGTGATGCCGCCTCGAAAAGCCATCGCGCTGGCCAACGTCAGACCCGGCGTCGAGGCGCTGATCCAGACCGCCGACGGCCGCCGACTGATCTCGGCGGGATGGCGGTCGCTGGTCGACACGCCGGAAAAGTCCCGGGTCCGGCTGATCCGTGTCGCTGACGGCCCGGCCTGGCCCAGGGGGTTCGAGATGGCCATCGGCTATGAGATCCCAAAGATCGCCGTCGGCAACTACCGCTCGCCCTACGTCGCCGTCTGGGTCACCGATGAGAGCACGCAGCTGGTGAGAGTGATCACCATGCTGGGGGACAATCCCAAATGGATCCCCGACAACTACGTCTTCTGGCGACGCTACGGCCGCAAGACGCCGGCTGTGGAAACTGTCGCGCGTCCGACCCGCGCCCCGGGACGCTACAGCCTGGTGTGGGATGGCAGGGACCAAACGGGACGCCCTGTGGCCCAGGGCAGGTACACGATCCATCTGGAAGCCGTCCGTGAACATGGCGGTCACAGCTATCTCTCCACGGACCTCGATCTGCGCGCCGCACCGGTTACCGGCGCCATCGCCGGTAGGGACGAACTGGGCGGCGTGACGCTGCGCTACGGGAAGAAGCGGTGAAGGCCGAGACCGCGACCTCCGCCCGCGCCGGCAGGAAAGGCTTCGACAAGGGCGGTTTCTACCGCACCAGTCGGATGCTGCACGCCTACATCTCGGCCTTCGCGTTCCTGGCGCTGATGTTCTTCAGCTTGACGGGCATCCTGCTGAACCACCCGACCTGGCTTCACGGCGAGGCGCCCGCCGAGCAGTCCGTGACCGCCCAGATCCCCGGAGCCGACATTGCCGCCGCGCTGAAGACGGCCGACGCGCCTCGTGCGCTTGCCGAGGCCGTCACGCGCCGGGTCAAGCTGCGCGGCGCCTACAAGAGCGGCGAACTGCTCGGCGGCGAAGCGATGCTGCGCCTCGAGGGCGTCACCGGCGCGACGGACGTCATCCTGAACCTCGAGACAGGGCTCGCCGAGGCGACGATCCAGCCGGCGACGGCGACCAGCATCGTCAATGACCTGCACAAGGGGACGAACGCCGGCCCAGCCTGGCGACTGCTGATCGACGTCACTGCCGTGCTGGTGCTGGGCCTGTCGCTGATCGGCTATTTGCTCTTCTTCAGCCTGCGCTTTCGGCTGAAGACCAGCCTGATCCTGACGGCGGCGAGTCTGGCCGTGTTCCTGGGGGTCTATCTGGCCTTCGTACCGTGAACCCGCCGGCTATCGGCGACATGTTGCACCGCGGCTCTTGCCAGCCGCGCCCGACGCTCCTAGTGCTTCTGAGAGGCGTTCGCATTCTTAACTTGGCGCGCGCGGAGCTGACTCATGACGCGCGGAACGATCCGCACCTGGTACCTCGTTCACAAGTGGACGAGCCTGATCTGCACGGCGTTCCTGCTGCTGCTGTGCGTCACCGGCTTGCCGTTGATCTTCCACCACGAGATCGACGAGCTGAGCGGGGCGCATGGCGAACTCAAGCCGGTGGCGAGCGATCGGCTGCTCGACCTCGATGAGATCATGGCGAGAGCCCTGGCCAACCGACCCGGCGAAGTCGGCCTGTTCATGAGCTTTGACGAGGACCGTCCGGTCGTGAACGTGACGACCGGTCCGCGCCCCGACGCGCCCGAGACCGCCATGCAGTTCCAGTCCCTGGACCAACGCACGGGCGAGGTCGTCACCGCCCCGGCCGGCGGCGTGATGGACTTCATCCTGCGCCTGCACACCGACCTGTTCCTGGGTTTGCCCGGCCTGCTGTTCATGGGGCTGATGGGGCTGCTGTTCTTCGTGGCCACGGTGTCGGGCGTGGTCGTTTACCGCCCTTTCATGGCCAAGCTGGACTTCGGGACTGTGCGGACCAGCCGCTCCACGCGCCTGAAATGGCTCGACTATCACAACCTGCTCGGCATCGTGACACTGGCCTGGGTCAGCGTGGTCGGCCTGACCGGCGTGATCAACACCCTGTCGCAGCCGATCATCCAGATCTGGCAGGCCACCCAGCTGGCCGAGATGACCGCGCCCTACAAGGCCATGGCGCCGGTGGATCCGCGCCGGCTCGGCTCCATCAATGCCGCCGTCGAGACCGCCAAGGCCGTCGCGCCCGGCATGCGGCCGCAGTTCGTGGCCTTCCCGGGCGGCTATTTCAGCAGCAAGCACCACTATGCCGTCTTCATGCAGGGCGACACGCCGCTGACCAAGACGCTGCTGACGCCGGCGCTGGTCGACGCTGAGACAGGCGAGCTCACCGCCATCCGCAAGATGCCCTGGTACGCCCAGGCCCTGCTGCTGTCGCAGCCGCTGCACTTCGGCGACTACGGCGGACTGCCGCTGAAGATCCTCTGGGCGGTGCTGGACATCATTACCATCATCGTCCTGGGCAGCGGGCTGTACCTGTGGCTCGGCCGCCGCCGAGCGCCGATCGCGGCGCGGCTCAAGGAGCTTGAGACCGGCGGGGTGTCGGCATGAGCAGCCGCAAACGCCACTCGCTGCGCCACACCTTCGGCGCGCCTCTGCTGATTGCCCTTTTCAGCACCATCGGCCTGGTCAGCGCTCTGCTCGGAGACGGCCTGCGCGACTGGATTTCGTGGGCCGGCCTCGCCGTGCCCGTCGTCGTCATCATCTGGGCCCTGAAGGCCCGTCGAAGCTAACAAGAAGACTGGGGATACCTACGTGAACCGCCACATTATGCGCCGCCTCGCCCTGACCGGAGCCTCCGCCGCCACGCTCGCCGTCGCCATGCCAGCCCTCGCGCAGGACACCGATGTCGAGGCCCTGGTCGTGACCGCGCGCGATTACGTGCCCCAGGGCAGCGTCGCGGCCAGCAAGGCCGGCATCCCGCTGATCGAGAACCCGCAGTCGATCACGGTCATCTCCCGCGACCAGATCGACCTGCTGGACTGGAACACGCTGAGCCAGGTGGTTCGCTACACCGCCGGCGTCAACGGCGAGAACTACGGTCCCGACGAGCGCGTCGACTGGCTGACGGTGCGTGGCTTCAACCCGGTGCAGTACATCGACGGCATCCAGGGCTCGATCGGTTCGATCACCAACACCGGCCTCGACCTCTATGGCGCGCAGACCGTGGAGATCCTCAAGGGACCGGCCTCGTTCCTGTACGGCTCGGCCCCTCCGGGCGGCATCGTCAACGTCACCAGCCGCCGGCCGCGCGCCGAGTTCGGCGGCGAGGTCGGGGCCGAGATCGGCAACAACGACCATTGGCAGGTCAACGGCGACATCACCGGCGAGATCGCGCCGGGCGTCAGCGCCCGCCTGACCGGTCTCTACCGCGACAAGGGCACCCAGGTGCGCGGCGTCGGCGTCGAGCGCAGCTTCCTTGCTCCGGCCGTCTCGTTCGGCCTCGGCGCCGACACCAGGATGTCGGTCCTCGGCTTCTGGCAGGACGACACCGTCAGTGGCGACGGCGGCGGCTTCCTGCCCTCGCAGGGCGCCTTGCTGGCCAACCCGCTCGGCAAGATCGGCTCGGACGCCAACCTCGGCGAGACCAGCTACAATCGCTTCGTCCGCACCCACTGGGGCCTCGGCTACGAACTGAGCCACCAGATTAGCGACAGCTGGGACTTCGAGCAGAACGTCAAGTTCACCAGCCTCGACAGCGATCAGCGCGGCATCGGCGGCGCCGGGTTCGTCGACGCCGACTTCAACGGCGTTCCGGATGACTACCGCACCGTCTCCCGGTACAGCTTCTCCTTCGCCGAGGAGGTCGGGACCTTCGGCGTCGACAGCCGCCTGACCGGGAAGATCGAGACCGGCGGCCTCAGCCACAAGCTCCTGATCGGGCTGGACCACCGCAATTACGACTATGTCGGCGGCAGCGCCTTCGGCTTCGGCATGCCGAACATCGACGTCTTCGCGCCGGTCTATGGCCTCGCCATTCCGAGCCTGCCGCCGGTGACCTTCTCCAGCTACGAGGAAAAGCAGACCGGTCTCTACGCCCAGGACCAGATCAGGATCGGGGACGGCCTGATCCTGACGCTGGGCGCCCGCTACGACTGGGTGACGACCCAGGACCGTCTCGCCAATACCGAGACCGACGATGGCGAAGCGTCCTGGCGGGCGGGCGCCTCCTACGTCTTCGCCAATGGCGTCACGCCCTACATCTCCTGGGCGCGCTCGTTCCAGCCCGTGGCCGGGGCTGGCTTCGGCGGCGATCCCTTCGAGGCGACCACCGGCGAGCAGATCGAGGCCGGGGTGAAGTGGGATGGCCGCGGCCTGCCCGAGGGCGTGAAGCTGTTCGCCACCGCCGCCGCCTACAGGATCACGCAGCAGAACGTCCTCACCGATGACCCCGTGAACATCGGCTTCCAGGCCCAGGTCGGCGAGGTCGAGGTCAAAGGCCTGGAGTTCGAGGTCGTCGGCCGCTTCAACGAGCGCCTCAGCCTCAACGCCTCCTACACCTGGAGCGATTCCGAGGTGACCGAGGGCGCGGCCTACGAGCTCGGCGCCGAGCTGCCCGTGACGCCGGAACACAAGCTGTCGGCCCTGATCGACTGGACCTTCCAGGACGGTCCGTTCGCCGGCCTCGGGGCCAGCCTTGGCGCGCGCTACCTGTGCAAGAGCGCCGGCAACCTGCCGGAATCCTACTTCACAACGGTCATGATCAATCCGTCCGTCACGCTGTTCGACGGCTCGATCCACTACGACCGCGATGATTGGCGCCTGGCGCTCACCGCCAGCAACCTAGCCGACAAGGAATACGTGGCGCGGTGCTACAGCTACAGCAACTGCTTCTACGGCACGCGCCGGGTGGTGGTCGCCAGCCTGACGCGTCGCTTCTGACGGTCCGGGCGATCCCCGACTTCGGCCGGGGGGCAGTCCGGCGAGCAAGCAAAAGACGCCCGCGACCTTCCGGCCGCGGGCGTTTCCGTATCTCGACGCGGATGAGGCGGCTTACAGCCCTCCGGTCTCCTCGGCGATGACCTGACGGGCCTCGGCGATGGCGGCCTTGGTCGTCTTCTCGCCCTTCAGGATCTCGTCGGCGAGACCCATCAGGGTCGGGCCGGTGACTGAACCGGCCTCGGCTTCCTCTTCCAGGCTGATCCCCTTGCCCTTCGCGGCAGCTTCGTCCCACGCCTTGCGGACCTCGGCCCAATACTCGCGGGTCCCGGCCCAGTAGCTGTCGGCGGCCGCGACGTCGAAGCCCCTGAAGCGGCTGTAGGTGTTCAGCACCACCTCATGGACAAACGTAACGCTCCTGCCGTCGCGCGGGCCGATCTTGGCGTTGTCCTGTTCGTGGATCCAGCCGGCCGGGGTCAGGGCATGTCGGTTGGTCCCCACGTACCAGCCGTAGACGGGCTTGCGGACCGCGTCGCGGCGCGCGAGCGGACGGGGCGTCTCCTCGCTGATCCAACGGGTGGCGCCGTCCTCGAAGGTCCAGCGGCCGAGGCCGCCGTAGCGGGGCGAGTCGTCTGTCTGCCAGACGGTTTGCGACCAGCGACCCTTGCGGGCGGCCTCGGGAATGTCCTTCAGAACCCACTTGCCGGGGCCGGCGTAGGTCAGAATCCGGGCAGGCTCGTAGGCCCAGTCCTGGCGCCAGTGCTTGATGACCATTGGCTTGCCGTCGCCGCCGTCCACCACCAGCAGATGCTGCAGGCGGATGACCCGACCGCTGTCTTCGATCACGCGAACGACTTCGTAGCCACCGCTGACCTTGGGCGCGATGGGCGTGTAGTCGGCGACGAAGGCGGCGGTTTCACGGAAGTCGAAGCGGACCTTGAACTCTCCCGCCATGGCCAGGACCGCCTGACGATCCTGTTCGAAGGCCGGGAGGACCCGCGCGGCGGAGGCGGGCGTGGCCTGGGCGAGGGCGGCCCGTGGCGTGACCAGCAGGACGGCGCCGAGCGCCGCGAAGGCGACAGTCTTGATGAGCATGGTTTTGGGCATGGTCAGGTTCACAGCTTGAGGGTCAGGGAGAGGCCGATGTTCCGCCCCGGCTGGGTGTAGGCGTCGCGAGCGGCCGAGGTGGAGGACAGCCCGCGGGCGTCGCTCCACCACCAGTACTTTTCATCGGTCAGGTTGAAGACGCCGCCGCGCAGGGTGACCTGCCCGGTCAGGTTCCAGTAGCCGGTCAGATCGATCAGCGTGAAGGCCGGCGGGACAAAGCAGCTCGGCGTGCAGGTCGTGCCGACCCGGTCAGCGTCCTTCTTCGCGGAGTGTACGACACTGAGCTGGCCGCCGAAACGGCCGGCCGGATCGCGCCAGCCTGCGCCGAGGCTGATCTTGACCGGCTCGATGCTGGCCAGGGGCGCGGAAGCGCCGCCGCTCCTGGCGTCCCCCTTCGCGCTGGAGGCCGCCGCGATCAGCGTCCATCCGTCGTCCAGTGAGAGGCGGGCGCGGGCCTCGACCCCGCTGATCTCGACCTCGCCGAGGTTGACGTACTGGAACACCGCCGGGTCCGCCGGCGTGAAGCTGCCGCCGACCACTTCCTGCGAGATGAAGTCCTCATAGCGTCCGGCGAAGACGGTCCCTTCCAGTGCGAGCGGTCCGGACTTCCACCGCAGCCCGACCTCGAAGGTTTCGCTCGTCTCCGGTTTCAGGTCGGGGTTGGGAGCGGAGATGTAGCCTTGGGCCGGGTTGCTGAAGGCGTTGTTGACCTGCGACGGCGCTGGAGCCTTGAAGCCGGCGGCGATGTTGCTGAACACCTTCAGGTTTTCGGTGGCGCTCCAGACAAGGCCCAGCTTGGGCGAGGGGTGGGAGTCGCTGCTGTCCCGCGGCGCGCCGACGTAGAGGGCGTCGGCCCGGGCGTCCAGTTCGTACCAGTCCCAGCGCAACGCCGGGAACAGGGCCAGCTTGCCGTCGAACAGCCCGATCTCGTCCTGCACGAACAGGCCGACGAGCGTGTAGTCGGTGTTGGGGAAGGCGCGCGTGGGGAAGACGTCCGGCGGGGTGGGCGCCGTGCCGCTCCTGATGCCCTCCTGACGGGTCACCGACCAGTCGCCGCCCCAGACGATGTGGTGTTCCACCGAGCCGGTGGTGAAGCGGCTGTCGATCTGGCCGCTGACGCCCCGGACCTCGTTGTCGAAGGTGTTGAGACGGGTGCGGTCGGTCGAGGTGCGGTCCTCGGCGGTGAATTGGGTCGTCTCGCCGGTCTGGACATAGACGCCGAGGCGCGCCTCGCTGACCAGGCCTTCGCCGCCGGTGAAGCGGTAGTCGACACTGACCCGGTCGCGGTCGGTCTCGTCATGGGTCAGCACCGACAGTGTGGTGGCGCTCACGGCGCTGAGGATGTCGCTGTCGACCTCGCGGTCGAGGTGATCCCAGGTCAGGCGGAAGCTGTGGCCTTCGGCGGGGTCGAACACCAGCTTGGCCAGCACCGAGTTGGCGGTGAAATCCTGGGGGTTGGCGACCGTGCGGGTCGCCGTTGATGATCCGTCGCGTCCCTGCGTCTCCTGTTCGGAGCCCTGGCGACGGGTGTAGCTGACCATGGCCTGCCAGTCGCCGAAGACGCCGGCCAGCAGGAGGTTGCCGTAAGTGCTTTCGTCGGCGCTGGCATAGCCCGCGCGGGCTTGGGCCGCGAACGCGCGCCCGCCCCGCAGGAAGTCTTCCGGGTCCTTGGTGAAGAAGCTGACCGAGCCGGCCAGACCGTCGCTGCCATAGAGGGCCGAGGCCGGCCCCCGGACGATCTCTACCGATCTGATCATGTCGAGGTCGGCGTAGTCGCCTCGGCCCACCGCCTGGGCGCCGAAGCCGAACGAGTCCGGCAATCGGATGCCATCGATCTGGATCAGCACGCGGTTGCCTTCGAGGCCGCGGATGTTGAAGCCGCTGTTTCCGTCACGACCCGTGCCGGACAGGGCGGCGTTGAAGCGGGCCGGGGCGGTGCGGACCGCGACGCCGGGCTCGAACTTGATCAGGTCCTTGATGTCTCCGACCAGCCGATCATCGATCTCGTCCGAGGTGATGGCCGAGGCGGTGACCGGAAGTTCGTCGGCGGCCTTCTGGGTGCGGGTGGCGGTGACGATCACCGCGTCCACGGTGGCGCCGGCGTCTGACCCGGCTTCGGCCGCATGGGCGATCCCGCCGGTGAGAGACAGTGCGGCCGCGCCCGCGAACAATGCGCGGCGCAGGGTGGATCGGAGAGTCATGAGCGCCCCCTAAGCGATGCCGTGAACCAATAATAATGCGAGTCAATCGCAATATTGGCGGCGATACGCCCGGTCCGGGAGCCGGTCAATCAGAAATGATAATGACTCGCAATATTATCCAGTGCGAAGGCTGGATCGGCGGTCGCGCCGGTCATTCGCGCGGCCTTCGCGGGCCAGGTCGCGGGGTCTAGTCCTGGCCGGCCTTGAGGCCCAGGCGTCGCCTCACCGGGTCGATCAGAGCCGCTCGCCTTCCGAACACGAGACGATTGACCCCGATCGCGAAGGCGATGCAGGCCGCCAGTGTGACGACCATCAGGTGGATGTAGTGGGTCGGCGTCCAGACGAAGGTGAATCCCGCGTAGAGCAGCGTCCCGAACACCACCGCGCCCATGACGGCGCGGGCGTCCACGTTGCGAAACATCAGCCCGACGATGAAGGCCGACAGGATCGGCATCGAGAGCAGGCCGTTGAGCTGCTGCACCAGATTGATGATGGAGTCAGCGCCCATGTAGATCGGGACCAGCAGGACCGACAGCGCCAGGAAAGCCAGGGAGATGATGGTGTTCAGGCGTCCGACGTTCGGCTTCTCGGCGATGAACTTCTCATGCAGGTCGCAGACATAGAGGGTCACTGACGAGTTCAGCACCGAGGTGTAGCTGGTCAGCAGGGCGGCGGCCATGAAGGCGGCGAAGGCGCCGGACAGCCAGCCAGGCATCACGGTGGCCACGATCCGCCCGTAGGTCGCGTCGCCCGCGTCGCCGAACAGCTTGTAGGCCGCCACGCCGGGCACCACGACGATCGCGGGGATGATCAGCAGGCGGATGACCGCCGCGGCCAACACGCCCTTCTGCCCCTCCCGCAGGCTGGGCGCGGCCATCGCCCGCTGGGTGATGGTCTGGTTGGTGCTCCAGTAGAACATCTGGATGAAGATCATCCCGGTCAGCAGGGTCTGCCAGGGAATCGGTGAATCCTTGTCGCCGATCATGCTCAGTCGTTCAGGGGGAATGCCGCTGAAGTCGAAGTCGATGGCCGCCAGGGCCAGGACCATGATCAGCAGAGCCATCGCGAGGATGCCGATTCCGGAGATCGTGTCGTAGACGGCGACGGTGCGCAGCCCGCCGCTGATCGCATAGGCCCCGCCGAGGACGGCCATCACCGCCGCGATCAGCATCAGCGGGATGTCCACCCCGAACATCGTCTTGAGGAACAGCGAGCCCGTGTAGAGCATGATCGGCAGGTAGATGAAGACGTTGCCGAGCAGGAACAGAACCGACACAACGGCCCGAAGGTGTTTGGAGCCGTACTTGCGCTCCAGCAGCTCGGTCGTGGTGGTGCAGTTGTTGCGGTAGTAGATCGGCAGGAAGATCCAGCAGAGCATCAGAAGCCCGATGATCGCCGACAGCTCCCACCAGGCCAGCAGCAGCATCTGGTTGCCGTTCATGCCGACCAGCTGGTCGGTCGAGAGGTTGGTCAGGGTGATCGAGCCGGCGATGAACGGCCAGGTCAGGTTGCCGCCCGCCAGAAAGTACTCGCGGTTGGAGTCGGTCGACCGGCCGCCCATCCGCGACACCTGCCAGCCCGTCAGAGCGGCCATCAGGACGGTCAGGCCGATGAAGACGGCCCACTGAACCAGATCGTTCTGCACGGCTTCCCCCCGAAGCCCGCTGACTCGCGGTATGCGAAGTTGGCCGTGCTGCTGGTCCCGGCGTCAACCCGAAGACTGTCGCCGGCGAACGACCCGCTCGCCAAAGCTTCCGCGCATGCTAGCTTTCAACGAACAGGGGGTGGGCGGTCCGATGCAGGCGGCCCCTCGAAGGAGGACGCATGAAGGGACCAGCCATTTTCCTGGCGCAGTTTGCGGGCGACGAGCCGCCGTTCAACGGCCTTGAGGCGATCGCCCGCTGGGCCGGCGACCTCGGCTACAAGGGTGTGCAGATCCCCACCTGGGACCGGCGGCTCTTCGATCTGAAGCTGGCCGCCGAAAGCGATGCCTACTGCGACGAGGTTAAGGGCGTTCTGGCCGCCGCCGGACTGGAGGTGTCGGAGTTGTCGACCCACACCCAGGGCCAGATGGTGGCGGTGCATCCGGCCTATGACGAGATGTTCGACGGCGCGGCGCCAAAGTCAGTGCGCGGTAATCCGGCGGCGCGGCAGGCCTGGGCGGTGGAGCAGGTGCTGCTGGGCGCCAGGGCTTCCCGGCGCATGGGGCTGGACGCCCACGTCACCTTCTCCGGCTCCCTGGCCTGGCCCTATCTGTATCCCTATCCGCAGCGCCCGGCCGGTCTGATCGAGGAGGCGTTTGACGAGCTGGCCCGGCGCTGGCGGCCGATCCTCGACGCCTTCGAGGAGGCCGGCGTCGATCTCTGCTACGAGATCCACCCGAGCGAGGACCTGTTCGACGGCACGACCGTGGAGATGTTCTGGGACCGCGTGGATCACCATCCCCGCGCCTGCCTGCTGTACGACCCCAGCCACTTCCTGCTGCAGCAGCTCGACTACCTCGAGTACATCGACCTCTACCACGAGCGGATCCGGATGTTTCACGTCAAGGACGCCGAGTTCCGGCCGACCGGGCGGCAGGGGGTCTACAGCGGCTATGCGCCCTGGAAGGAACGGGCCGGTCGCTTCCGGTCGCCGGGCGATGGCCAGATCGACTTCAAGGCCATCTTCTCGAAGTTCGCCCAGTACGGCTACCAGGGCTGGGCGGTGCTGGAATGGGAGTGCGCGCTGAAGGCGCCGGAGGACGGGGCCCGCGAAGGCGCGACCTTCATCCGCGACCACATCATCAATGTGACGGGCAAGAGCTTCGACGACTTCCTGGCCACCGACGTCGACGCCGCCGCCAATCGCAGGCTGCTGGGCCTCGACCGCTGAGATGCGTCTTTCGCTGGGGATGATCGGCGGCGGCGAGGGCGCCTTCATCGGCGGCGTGCATCGCATGGCCGCACGGCTGGATGATCGCTGGACGCTGGTCGCCGGCGCGTTCAGCAGCGACGCCGGCCGCTCGCGGGCGTTCGGCCAGAGCCTCGGCCTCAGCGACGACCGCTGCTACGGCGACTGGCGGGCGATGGCGCGGGCCGAGGCCGTGCGGCCCGACGGCATCGACGCGGTGGCCATCGTCACGCCCAACCACCTGCACCATGCGCCCGCGCGGGCGTTTCTCGAGGCCGGCATCGCGGTGATCTGCGACAAGCCGCTGACGACCGGTCTGGCCGATGCGCTGGACCTCGCCGACGCCGTGGCGCGGACCGGGACGCCGCTGGTGCTGACCCATAACTACAGCGGCTATGCCATGGTCCGGCAGATGCGGGCCATGGTGGCGACGGGCGCGCTCGGCGCGATCCGCGTGGTCCAGGCCGAGTACGCCCAGGACTGGCTGGCCACAGCGCTGCCCGGCAACAAGCAGGCGGACTGGCGCGGCGATCCCGAGCGAGCCGGACCCGGCGGTGCGCTCGGCGACATCGCCACCCACGCCTACCACCTGTCGACCTTCGTGCTTGGCGAGGCGGCCAGCCAGGTGAGCGCCGAGACCTCGCGCTTCGTCGCAGGCCGCCGGCTTGATGACGACGTACAGCTTGGCCTGCGCTGGGCGAGCGGAGCGCGCGGGCAGCTGTGGGCCAGCCAGGTGGCGGTCGGGGCGGCCAACGGGCTGCGGCTGCGGATCTACGGCGAGACCGGCGGGCTGGAATGGTCGCAGGAAGACCCGGACATCCTGCGCTACACGCCGCTGGGCGATCCGCCCCGGATCCTGCGGCGCGGCGGGCCCGACCTGTCGGCGGCGGCCCAGGCGGCGACGCGCATCCCGGCGGGACATCCCGAGGGCTATCTGGAAGGGTTCGCGCAGATCTACGCCGATGCGGCCGACCTGATCGCCGCGCACAAGGTCGGTCAGCCGGCGCCTGCGACGGACCTGCCGGGCATTGCCGCCGGGGTCGAGGGCGTGCGGTTCATCGAGGCGGCGGTGCGGAGCGCCGCGGCGGACGGCCGCTGGACGGCTCTTGGCGGGGGCATCGCGTGATGCGGCAGAGCTTTGCCTGGTGGTCGTTCACCGCCGGTCGGGACGTGGAGCCCGCCGCCCTGCTGCGAGAGGCGGCGGCGGCCGGCGCTCAGGGGGTCGAGATGCTGCCCGAGGCGCTGTGGCCGGTAGCCCGCGACGCCGGGCTGTCGCTGGTGACTCTCACCGGTCACACGCTCGAGCGCGGGTTCAACGACCCTTCCCTTCACGCGGCCCTCACCGACGAAGTGCGCCGGAATATCGACAAGGCGGCCGCCGGCGGCTGCGAGGCGGTGATCGTCTTTTCAGGCAACCGCATTGGCGACGGCGCTGACGGGCCCGCCATACAGGCCTGCGTCGAGGGTCTCGCGCCGGTCGTGGCCCATGCCGAGCAAGCGGGCGTGCGGCTCTTGCTGGAACTGCTCAACAGCAAGGTCGATCATCCCGGCCACCAGTGCGACCGCACGGCGTTCGGCGCGGAGGTGGTCCGGGGCGTGAATTCGCCGGCCCTGCGGCTGCTCTACGACGGCTATCACATGCAGTTGATGGAGGGCGATCTGAGCCGGACGATCAAGGCTAACTTCGACCTGATCGGCCACGTCCACACCGCCGGGGCGCCCGGTCGCCGCGACCTCGACGACCGCCAGGAAATCCACTGGCCGGCCATCGCCGGCCTGCTGCGGCATCTGCGCTACCAGGGCTGGGTGGGCCATGAGTTTGTGCCGCGTGGCGATCCGATAACGGCGCTGCGGGCGGCGCTGGTCCAGTTCGACGGATCGCTGCAATCAGGGGGAGCGGCGTGATGTTCGACGCCATCGTCGTCGGCTCCGGCATCACCGGCGGCTGGGTCGCCAAGGAACTCTGCGAGCGCGGCCTGAAGGTCCTGATGCTCGAGCGGGGTCCCGATGTGCCGCACGGATCGGGCTACAGCCATGATCAGGCCGCGAAGCTCAGGCGGCGGGACGACCAGATCCCGGAGGCGGAACGCGACCTGCACTACCCCTACCACGTCGGCGTCTCCTACGCGCTGTTCAACTCCAACAAGGCCTTCTGGGCCAGCGATCACGACCATCCCTACGAGACCGCGCCCGGCAAACCTTATCGCTGGATCCGCGGCTATCAGCTGGGCGGACGCTCGCTGACCTGGGGCCGGCAGTCCTACCGATGGGCCCCGCAGGACTTCCTCTCCAACCTGCAGGACGGTCACGGCGTCGACTGGCCGATCCGCTACGAGGACCTGGAGCCCTGGTACGACCACGTCGAGGCCTTCGCCGGGATCAGCGGCGACTTCGACGGTCTCGAACAACTGCCGGACGGCGACTTCCTGCCGGCCTTCCCGTTCAACGACGTCGAACTTGCCGCCAAGGCGCGGATCGAGGCGGATTTCCCGACCCGGCGCATGATCATGGGTCGGACCGCCAACCTCAGCCGCGTCGCCAAGCCCCAGATGGACATGGGCCGCAAGCGGTGCGAGCAGCATGTGCGGTGCCATCACGGCTGTCCGCTGGGCAGCTACTTCTCGACCCAGGCGGCGACGCTGCCGGCGGCGCTCAACACCGGCAACCTGACCGTCCTGACCGACCGCGTCGTCGAGAGCGTCATCCACGATCCGGCAACCGGCCGGGTTACCGGCGTGCGGACCATCAACCGGCTGGACAAGGGCGGCGAGACCTTCGAGGCGCGAATGGTCTTCCTGAACGCCTCGGCGATCAACACCGCCACCCTCCTGCTGAACTCCCGGTCGGACGCGTTTCCACGCGGCCTGGCCAACGGCAGCGACCAGGTCGGCCGCAACCTGATGGATCACGTCAGCAGCAAGAACATCGTCGGCAAGATGCCGGGCTTCGCCGGCGTCCACGACCAGCGCGACCGGCCGACCGGCATCTATGTGCCCCGCTACGGCAACGTGACCGAGGGCGACAAGCCGTACCTGCGCGGCTTCGGCATGCAGGGCGGCGCGGCCCGCTCGCGGCGCGCGGACAGCTTCTCCCAGGGCGTCGGCGGCGGGGATGACGAGGGACTGCACGGCTGGCACTTCTCGCTCCTGCCGTTCGGCGAGGTGCTGCCGGATCCCGACAACCGGGTGACCCTGTCGACGACCCGCAGGGACAGCTGGGGGATTCCGGTGCCGATCATCGCGGCGAGCCACGGCCCCAACGAGTACGCGATGATGCGCGCGGCGGCGAAGGACGCGGCCGACATGCTGCGCGCCGTCGGCTGCGTCGACATCACACCCTGGGAAGAGGCCGCCGAGCAGCTAACGCCGCCCGGCGACCGCATCCACGAGATGGGGACGGCGCGCATGGGCCGCGATCCCGGCACGTCGGTCTTCAACGGCTGGGGCCAGGCGCATGACGTGCCAAACCTGTTCTGTTCGGATGGCGCGGTCATGGCCTCCAGCGCCTCGATGAACCCCTCGCTCACCTACATGGCGCTGTCGGCGCGCGCGGCGCACCACGCCGCGGATCTGCTGCAACAGGGAGGCCTGTAGACCCATGAGACCCATCGGCGTTCAGCTCTACACCCTGCGCAAGCCGTTCGCGGCGGACCCGCTGGGCACGCTCGGGCGCATCCGCGACATCGGCTATGACGCGGTGGAGTTTGCAGCCCCGCTCGGCTCCGACTTCGCCGGGTTCGCGGCGTGCATGCGGGAGATCGGGCTCGACTGCCCCGCGGCGCATGTGGGCCTCGCCGACATGGCCGAGCGACCGGACACGGTGCTGGCGATGGCCGCCACGCTGGGCTGCCGCTACCTGGTGATGCCCTATGTGATGCCCGAGCAGCGGGACTGGACGGGCGTCATCGCCACGCTGGGCGCCTTCGCCAAGCGGGCCCGGGGGGAGGGGTTGCGGGTCGCCTACCACCACCACGACTTCGAGTTCGAGACGGTCGATGGGGTGCGGCCCTTCGACCGGCTGGTGGCCGAGACCGATCCGGCGCTCGTCGATTTTGAACTCGACGTCTATTGGCTGAAGAAGGGCGGCGAGAATCCGAGGGCGGTCATCGAACAGCTGGCCGGGCGGGTGAAGCTGGTCCACCTCAAGGACTATTCAGCCGATGGCGGGATGGCGGATGTCGGGGCCGGGACCCTGGATTTCGCGGCCCTGATCCGGGCCGCGGACGCCGCTGGAGCCGAACACTACTTCGTCGAGCACGACTTCCCGCCGGCCCCCGGATGGCCCAGCGTGGAGGCCAGTCTTGCGCATCTGCGGACCCTGGGCTGAGGCCGGGCTTCCTGACGGTGCGTGATCGAGGAGGCGAGCTCCAGCGGTGGAATCTGACCTGAACCTCCAGTCCCGCGGGCCGGCGCGGGACTGATATCGGCCATCAGGCTCCAACCTTTGATTCCAGAGGACAATTCAACGGTCGGACGGTTCCGTCTGACCGCATCGCGCTCTAACGCATCTCCAGGTTCAGCGCCTCGGCGATCGATTTCCACGGGACGTATTTGTAGTTCTGGGTCTCCACCGGCAGGACGTTGCGGCCGTCCTGGGCGATCATGGCGCCGTTCTCGAAACCGGGGCCGAGGTTCCGGCTGGTGACCTCGAGCCCGTCAGTTTCGGAGATGCCGTCGATGCCGGCGGAGGGGTTGGCGACGACCGCGAAGGAGCCGAGGTACTCTTGCGCGCCTTCGCGCCGATAGACGGCGTAGGTGTCGTTGCCCTGGCTGGACACGATGATGTAGCCGCGCCCGCCGCCCAGGTCGTAGAGGCCAACGCCCTCATAGTCGTCCTTGACGGCCGGATTGTCCGCGATGCGCTCGACCAGGGTCATCGCCTTGCCGCCGTCAGGCCTGGCGCTCATGCGCCACAGGCCGACATCTTCCTCCCCGACGTAGAGAATGCCCTTCTCGTCATCGGCGACACAGCCCTCGGTCTGACTGCCAAAGGCCAGTTCCCGCACGAACTTCGCCCGCACCTTGCCCTTGCCGGCGTCGACCAGCTCCCACTGACGCTTGCGGGTGTCGTCGCCGTTGATGAAGACCCAGGTCTTGCCGGTGGCCGGATCGCGATACATGCACAGGCCGTAGGGGTCATTCAGCCCGGAGGGCTGCAGCCCGTCGGCCACGTCAGTCAGCTGGCGGGTCTGCGGGTCCAGCCGGTATATGGCGATGCTGCGATTGGTCCGGTTGCTGGCTGTGACCAGGGTCACGGTTTCACGCCCAAGCCTGAAGCCGTCCCGCAGATCGACGTTGTTCATCTTGCCGTCCCGCAGATCCTGAACAACCTCGCCCTTCATGTCATAGACGTACAGGCCGCCCTTCTTGTCGGTGCCCAATACGAGGCTCAGCGCGGGGTCGGTCGGATGGACCCAGATCGCCGGATCGTCGGCGGCGTCACCGAAGTTGACGACGGGCCGGGTCTCCACCGTGGCGACCACCGTAGGCAGGGGGGAATCCTGGCGCACGCGCGGATCGGTCGGGACGCCGGGACTGCGGTCCAGCGCGGCGGCCAGGTCCGCCATCGACACCGACTTGAAGTTCGATCCATCCTCGTCGGTGATCAGCAGCAGCCCATTGGGGAAGCCGGCGATGGATGCGCTCAGGCCATTCAGCGGTCCAGGCTCGCCGAGCGATTCACCGCCCTCGGGGCCGGATATGGTGACCGAGCCGATGTAGGCGTCGTCGGCGTCGCGGTCATAGACGTTCAGACGGCCGGCGGAGGCGTCCGATGCGATCAGCCAGCGGGCGCCGGGCCCGCCGTCATGCAGGGCCAGGCCGCCGACCTCGTCGCTGATCTGTCCGAACCGGGGTGATGCGATCAGGGTCGGGGCGGCGAAGGCTTCCGGATTGGCGTTGAAGCGCCAGATGCCGACCGTTTCCTCGGAGGCGTAGGCCGTCGCCGAGGCTTCATCGACCACGCACTGCTTGACGGTGGAGATGACGTTCAGCCGGCGCATCTGGCGCGTATCCAGCCGTCCGTCCGCGTTCGCATAGATCAACTGCTGATCGATCTCGCCGCCGTCGCCGACGATGAAAGCGTAGAGGGCGCCGTCAATGCGGCTGTGGAACAGGCAGACGTTCTCACCGGCGAAGCCGAGAGGAATCGCCCGGGCGCCGATCTCCGCAAGCGAGCCGCCATCCATCCGGTACAGGCGCAGGGCGTTGCTGGTTTTGTCGATCGAGGCCACGACGGTAACCGGCGCCCCTTTCAGCCGAAACCCGTAGCTGGCGTCCACGCCCCCGCTTTCGCCGGCCGGGATCGACCCGAGTCGCGCGCCGGCCGCATCATAGACTTCCAGTCCGCCCAGCGCGCCGGCGGCCAGGACGCGGGTCGTCGCGCCGTCCAGGACGAAGACCCCGGCCGCGACTTCTCCTGTCGCGCTCGCCTCGGTCTGCGCGCGCGCCGCGACATTGGGGAGCGGCGTGGCCGAGGGGGCCTGCGCGAGGGCTGATCCCGCGCCCATCGCCAGGGCGGCGACCAGGGCGGTGGTGCTCATCAGCATGCGGAGGCCGACGCTTTTCATGAATCTGTCCGTTGTGACGACGCCGTGGTCCCCGTGACCGATGGCATTGCGATGCCGGTCCCGCCCGCACCGACATTCCGTATACCCCCTTGTCGATGTCAGCATGGTGACGCCGGCAGCAGCGACGGAGAGAGAAGCGGACATCCTGGCTCGAGCGCCAGGTTCCACGAGACCGGGGGGGGGGCGGCGATCTCGACGGCGACGGCGGGCCGGCTCAAAACTCCGGCTCGTCCAGGAACGGCTAGCCTTCCTCTTCGCTCCGGACCGGCCCGGCGCCCACGAAGGTCGCCCAGTCGGAGTTGTTCGGCGGGCGCGGCAGGCCGTCGATGATGCCGTCGGAGGGATTGGAGTCGATGCCCCGGCCCTGTCGATGGATGTGGGCCTTGGCGATCATGTTGGCCGAGACCGGGGCGGTCAGGAACAGGAAGAGGGTGATGAGCAGTTCGTGGGTCGAATAGGTGCCGCCGAACACCGGGAAGTAAATCATCGACGCAATGAGGCAGGCGCCGACGCCGAGCGTCGTGGCCTTGGTCGGGCCGTGCAGCCGGGTCATGAGCGACGGCAGTTTCGCCAGGCCCCAGGACCCGACCAGGGTGAAGAGTCCGCCAAGGACCAGCAGGGTCGCGATCAGGATTTCAGCCAGCAGGTTCATTCGACAATGTCTCCCCGCAGCAGGAACTTGCAGTAGGCCACGGTGCCGACAAACCCGACCATGGCCAGCAGCAACGCCGCCTCGAAATAGCTCGCCGTCGCGTAGGCGATGCCGAACAGGACGACCAGGGCGATGGCGTTGATGGTCAGGGTGTCGACCGCGAGGATCCGGTCGGCCGACGTAGGGCCTCGCCAAAGCCTGAACAGGTTCAGCAGGATCGAAAGGCTGACACAGACCATGGCAAAGCCCAGCGCCAGGGTCAGGATGGAACCGGTCATGCGAACACCTTCAGAAGACGGGCCTCGTAGCGGCTCTTGATCCGGGCGATCTCGGCCTCGGGATCGGCGGCGTCAATGGCGTGGACAAGCAGGGCGCGACCGCAGGCCGAGATGTCGCAAGAGACGGTGCCCGGGGTCAGACTGATGGTGCCGGCCAGCGCCGTGATCGCTTCCGGCGACCGGAGTTCCAGCGGTATCACCAGCCACTGGGCGCGCAGATCGCGATTTCGCCGTGACAGGATCAGCCACGCGACCTGGAAATTGGCCACGATGACGTCGAACAGGACAATGCTGAAATAGCCGATCATGGCAGGTCCAAACCGGACCTTCGGCCGATCCGGCCAGAAGCGGCTGGTGATCAGGGGCGTCAGGATGCCGAAGACGAGTGCGAGAAACAGCGCTCCAAATGTGAGTTCATTGACCAGCAGCATCCAAACCACGACCAGCATGGCGCTGAGGGCGGGGTGCGGCAGGATTCGACGGATCATCGACGGCCTCCCGATTGCGGGCCCAACACGGCCTCGATGTAGTCCGCGGGCTGGAACAGCTGCCGGGCGGTCGCGGCTGTGTAGTCGGTGATGGGACCACTCAATACGGTCAGAACTGCGAGCGCCAGCAGCAGGCTGGCGGCGGCCGCCACCCCGCCGCGCTTGCCGCGCAGGGTCCGGAGCGAGACCTCGCCCTCCACAGCCGCGCTCTTCCAGAAGATGAGACTGCCGGCCCGCGCGAAGGCGAGGATTCCGATCACCGTCGTTGTCAGGATGACCGTCCAGATCCAGACAGCATGCGGGGTTGCCCGGACACCGTCGAGTATCAGTAGTTTGCCGACGAACCCGGACAGGGGCGGCAGGCCGACGACGGCGATCGCCGCCAGCAGGAAGAGGCCCGACAGGACTTCGATCTGCCGAAACCTCGGGGCCAGGCTGATCGCATCGCCGTGCTCGGCCCGCCGCTCGGCGATCAGGTCGACGACCAGGAACAGCGCGGCGGCGGCCAGGGTCGAATGAAGGATGTAGTAGAGCGCCGACCCCATCGCCTCGACGGTGAAGACCGAAACGGCGCACAGCAGGGCTCCCATTGATCCGACCACGGCCCAGGCCGCAAGGTCGCGCAGACCCCGCGAGGCGAAAAGGCCCACGAAGCCGATGATGATGGTCATCAGCGCCGCGGGCAGCATCCACGGACCGGCCACGAAGGCGAGGGCGCCGGCATCCTCGCCGAAGATGAGCGTACTGGTGCGGATGATGGAATAGGCGCCGACCTTGGTCATGATGGCGAACAGGGCGGCGACGGCTCCGGATGTCGCCGCATAGGTTCCGGGTAGCCAGAAGTGGAGCGGGACCAGCGCCGCCTTCAGCGCGAACACCGTGGTCAGCAGCAGGGCCGAGGCCGCGATCAATCCCTGGTCCCCGGCCGGAGCGGCGGCGACGCGAACAGCCAGGTCTGCCATGTTGAGCGTCCCGGTCACGCCGTAGAGGAGCCCAACGCCCACGAGGAACAGGGTCGAACCAACCAGGTTGATGATCACATACCGCACGCCGGCCTTGAGCCGCGCGGCGCCCTGACCGTGCAGCATCAGCCCGTAGGAGGCGATCAGCAGGACCTCGAAGAAGACGAACAGGTTGAACAGGTCGCCGGTCAGGAAGGCGCCGTTCAGCCCGAGCAACTGGAACTGGAACAGCGGGTGGAAATGCCATCCCTTCCGGTCCGCCCCGGTGCTGACGGCATAGATCAGCGCCGCCAGGGCAAGGAGTGCTGTCAGCAGCAGCATCATCGCCGACAGGCGGTCGAGCACCAGAACGATTCCGAAAGGCGCCCGCCAGTTGCCCAGGGCGTAGCTCTGGATCGCGCCGCCATCAGCCTCGGACACGAGAACGCCCGCGATGATGATCAGGGCCACGCATGACCCGATCGAGGCGAGGCGCGACAGGGTCAGCCGGTGGCGCAGGAGCAGCAGGATCGACGCGGCCATCACGGCCGGAAGAATGACGCTGGCGATCACCCAGTAGGATACGGTCAGGCTCATTGGTCGCCCTCGGCGTCCTGCGTTCCGTCGACTCGATCGGCGCCCGTCTCCAGGTAGCTCCGCAGGGCCAGAACGACGACGAAGGCGGTCATCCCGAATGCAATGACGATCGCGGTCAGGACGAGCGCCTGGGGCAGCGGATCGGTGTAGCCCTCGGCCGCCTTGTCGAAGAGCGGCGGTCGGTCGATCACCAACCGCCCCATGGCGAACAGGAACACGTTGATCGCATAGGACAGAAAGGCCAGTCCCAGGACGACAGGGAAGGTCCGCCTGCGAAGCACGAGGTAGACGCCCGCGGCGGTCAGGACGGCGATGGCGGACGCGACGAGAAGTTCCAGGCTGATCATTGACCGGCCTCCGGGGAGGCGGGGCGGGACGGGTCGACGTCCATGGCCTCGTCGGTCCCGGCCTGGACCTGCTTCTCGGCGCTCTGGGCCACCTGGGACAGCTGCGCCAGCGCCAGGATCACCGCGCCGATAACGGTCAGCGCCACGCCGGTATCGAAGAGCATGGCGGTCGCCAGCTCGAACTTTCCGATCATGGGGAGGCTGAAATAGCCGAATGCGGTGGTCATGAAGGGCGCGCCGAACACCAGCGAGCCCAGGCCGGTCGCGGCGGCGATCAGCACGCCCAGCCCGATCACGGTGTGATGGTCCGCCCGGAATCGCTGGTCGGCGAACTGGAAGCCTGAAGCCATGTACTGCATCAGAATGGCTATGGAGATGACAAGGCCGGCGATAAAGCCCCCGCCCGGCTGGTTGTGACCTCGCAGGAAAATGTAGAAGCCGACCATGATCGCCAGCGGCAGGAGCAGCCGCGTGGCCACGACCAGCATCATCGGATGGTGTTCGGGCGAGCGGGGCGTATCGGGCTTCCAGTTCAGGATTCGACGGCCGCTGGGGCCGATCCCGGTCTTCTCGAGCAGGGCGAATATGGCGAGCGCCGCGATGCCCAGAACGATGATCTCGCCAAAGGTGTCGAAGCCCCGGAAGTCGACCAGAATCACGTTGACGACGTTGGTCCCCCCGCCGCCGGAATAGGCGTTCTCCCAGAAGTAGGCCGAGATGGTGTCGGGCGCGCGGGTCATCACGGCCCAGGCCGCGCCGCCGACGCCGAGGCCGGACAGGGCGGCCAGTACGCCGTCCCGGACGCGCCTCGTGGAGCTGCTCTCGCGAGGGCTGGTCTTCGGAAGAAGGTTCAGCGCCAGGAGCATCAGCAGGATGGTCACCACCTCGACCGAGATCTGGGTCAGGGCGAGGTCGGGCGCTGACAGGTGGACAAATCCCAGCGAGATCACCAGGCCGACAATCCCGATGTAGATCAGCGATACATACCGGGCCCGGTGATTGACCAGAACCAGAACCGTGGCGGTCACCAGCGCCAGCCATCCGACCATGGCCGGCGCCGAGGCCGGTGTCGTCGGGTGGTCGCCGCCGCCGTCCGCGAATCCCATGTACCCGGCGAAGCCGACGGTGACGGCGGTTCCGATGAACATCGCGATGTAGCGCTCGAGCGAGCCGTTCTGGACGCGATCCGTGAAGGCCACGGCGGCGCGAGCTGCGGCGCCGACCGCCTTGTCGAACAAGGCCTTGGCGTCCGGCAGCGCCAGGCCATGCCAGAAGCCGGCGATGCGGTGATGGGCGGCCAGGATGGCGAGGCCCAGGCCGATGGCCGCAAGGCTCATGAACAGGGCAGGGGTCACGCCATGCCACAGCGACAGGGAATAGTAGGGCGTCTCGCCGCCGATGACCGACCGCGCCACCTGCTCGACCAGAGGACCCGCAACCACGGCTGGAAACAGACCGATCGCCACGACCAGCGCCACCAGAACGGCGGGCGGACCCCATAGCCCGATGCCGGGATCGTGCGGCGTGCGGGGATAGTCGGTGCGTCGCTTGCCGAAAAAGACGTGGACGATGTAACGGAACGAATAGGCCACCGAGAAGGTCGCGCCCAGCGTGGCCAGGGCCGGCACGAGCCAGGCCTGGTCCCACCAGACGGTGTGCGCCGCCTCCTCAAGCATCATTTCCTTGGAGATGAAGCCGTTGAGCGGCGGGATGCCCGCCATCGACAGCCCCGCCACGACCGCAAGGGTCGCGGCGATGGGCATCAAGGCCGCCAGACCGCCCAGCCGCTTGACGTCGCGGGTTCCCACCTCGTGGTCGACGATCCCGGCGTTCATGAACAGCGCCGCCTTGAACGTCGCGTGATTGATGATGTGGAAGACGCCGACCACCGCCGCCATCGGCGTGCCGAAGCCGAACAGCATGGTCAGGAAGCCCAGGTGGCTGATCGTGGAATAGGCGAGCAGTCCCTTCAGGTCGTCCTTGAACAGGGCGACGACGGCGGCGAACACCATGGTCACCAGACCCGTGGTTGCGACCAGGTAGAACCAGGCGTCGGTGCCGGCCAGCACCGGCCACAGGCGCGCGAGCATGAAGATGCCGGCCTTCACCATGGTGGCGGAGTGGAGATAGGCGCTGACCGGCGTCGGGGCCGCCATGGCGTGCGGCAGCCAGAAATGGAACGGGAACTGCGCCGACTTGGTGAAGCAGCCGCCGAGGATCAGCAACAGGGCCGGCAGGTAGAGCGGCGAAGCCTGGATCGCTTCACGGTTCTGCAGGATCACGGTGAGGTCGGTCGACCCCGCGATGTGGCTGAGGATCAGCAGGCCTGCGATCAGCGACAGTCCGCCGGCGCCGGTGACCATCAGCGCCATCCGGGCGCCCTGCCGCCCTTCGGGCAGGTGGCGCCAGAAGCCGATCAGCAGGAAGGACGACAGGCTGGTCAGCTCCCAGAAGATCAGCAGAAGCAGGACGTTGTCCGAAAGGACGATGCCCAGCATCGCGCCCTGGAACAGCAACAGATAGGTGAAGAACCGTCCCATCGGGTCGGCCTTCGCCAGATAGAACCGAGCGTAGACGATGATCAGCAGCCCGATGCCCAGGATCATGCCGGCGAACATCAGGCCCAGCGGATCGAGAAACAGATTGAGATTGAGACCCAGCAGCGGAATCCAGTCGATCCGCACCTGAACCGTCTCGCCAGCCATCACGCCAGGGGCAAGGGCTCCGAGAATCACCAGAGCCGACAGGGTGACCGCGCCGGCGGCCAGGGCGCTCGCGTTTCGCCCGGCCCGAATCGCCAGGGCGGGGGCAATGGCTCCGATCAGGGGCAGGAAGGCGAGCACAAGCAGCAAGGATCGGACCCTATTGGCGTCGGTGATCAGGGGAGGAGGGCGCGCCGCCGGGAGGCGACGTGACCATCTTAGCCGAGCCGGTCGGGCCATGACCACCGGGCGATTGACACAAGTCGCTGGGCGCTCTGCAAGCGGCGACAAAGTCGTCGACGGTCGGTCCGGTACGCTCGCCCCGGCTCCCGCCCGCGATGCGCGATAAACAGGCGCCTTGGCACAATGACAGCGCGTCGGCCCGATCCCGCTCGTGCTCTGCGCCCGGGTGACGCTAGGCGAGGCGCATGCGTGTCCTCGTGATCGATCCCGATCCGGCCAGGGCGGCGCTGGTCGCCGAGGGGCTGGCCGGCGTCGACCCGGCGGTCGTGCGGCAGTCGGCGGTGTTCGACGCGGCCGAGGCGCTGGCGTTCGGGCCGGACGTCATCGTCGTCGCCTGCGACAGTCCCGACCGCGACACGCTCGAAAGCCTGCGCGAGGCCAGCCAGGCCAATCCCCGCCCGATCGTCATGTTCGCCGACCGCTCCGAGCCCGGTCTCGCCGAACAGGCTGTCCGGGCCGGGGTGGCGGCCTATGTGGTGGATGGTCTGGCCCCCGGACGGGTCCGCTCAATTCTGGACGTGGCGATGAGCCGGTTCTCCCTGATGCAGCAACTTCGCGGCGACCTGGCCAAGGCCCGGGCGGACCTGGAGTCGCGCAAGACGGTGGATCGGGCCAAGGGGCTGCTGATGAAGGAGCGGGGGCTGGACGAGGCGGCCGCCTATGGACTGCTGCGCAAGCTGGCCATGGACAAGGGCCGCTCCATCAGCGCGGTGGCGGCCGATCTGCTCGCCTTCGCCGGCATCCTGAGGGGAGGGGACGGGTCGTGACGGCCTTGACGCTGGGGTTCATCCCCCTGACCGATTGTGCGCCGCTGGTGGTCGCCCGGGAGATGGGCTTCTTCGCCGACGAGGGACTGTCCGTGACCCTGAGCCGCGAAGCATCCTGGGCGACGATCCGCGACAAGGTCGCGTTCGGAGCCCTGGACGGCGCCCACATGCTGGCGCCGATCCCGCTCGCCGCGACCCTGGCCGCCGCGCGGGAGTCCGCGGCGATGATCGCCCCGATGGCGCTGAACCGGAACGGCGCAGGCATCACCGTGTCCACCGGGCTCGCGGGCGCGATCGCCGCGTCCTCGTTGGCGCAGGTTGTCGCCGCTCGCCGACAGGATGGCCGTCCGCCGCTGACCTTCGCCGTCGTCTTTCCCTATGCCGTTCACAACTACGCCCTGCGAGGCTGGCTTGCGGCGGCCGGGGTGGACCCGAACCTGGACGTCTCCATCGTCGTCGTGCCGCCGCCGCGCATGGTGGAGCAGTTGGCCGACGGGCGGATTGACGGCTTCTGCGTCGGCGCGCCCTGGAACACGATGGCCTGGGCGACCGGGGCGGGGGAAATGCTGACGACGACCGCGACCCTGCTCCCCGGCGCGCCTGACAAGGTGCTCGGCGTTCCGTGGTCATGGGCGGAACGGGACCGGCCCTTGCTCGAGGCGGTGCTGCGCGCCCTGACCCGGGCCGGGATCTGGTGCGACGCCGCCGCCAACCGGCAGGACCTCGCCACGCTGCTGGCCCGGCCCGACCTGGTCGACGCGCCGGCTTCCGCCATCGCCCGCGCCCTGGACGGGGAAATCATCTTCCAGCGCGATGGCGCCGCGACGCCCAGCCAGGCCGACGCCCTGTGGATCCTCTCGCAGATGCAGCATTGGGGGCAGATCGGGCCGCAGGTCGATCACGCGGCGCTGGCGTCGCGGGTCTTCCGCGGCGACCTGCTGGAAAGGGCGCTGACCGCCCGAGTCTGACCCGGTCGGGCGCCCTCATTTCGATCACGGCCATGCTGCGGCGCCGCATAATCATGCGATTGTCGATTTCCCGGCCGCGCCTCACCGGAAGCAGGAGGCGTTCAGGCGGATCTGCGCTCCCCTGACCTCAGGCCTGCGGACAACGCTGTTCCGGCCCGACCAAGACGACCGCTCGGATGCGGCCACATGCCCCGGCGACGCCGCCGTTCTCGCTCACGCGCATCCGAAGGCTCACATCATGACGACCCGTTCGTTCCTGCGGTCAGGCCACACGCCGACCCTGTTCGCCTCCTTCCTCTACTTCGACCTCAGCTTCATGGTCTGGGTGCTGCTCGGGCCGCTGGGCGTCGCCATCGCCGCCGACTTCGGCCTGGACCCGGCCCAGAAGGGCTTCATGGTCGCGGTGCCGGTGCTGTCGGGCGCCCTGTTGCGGCTGGTGGCCGGGGTGCTGGTCGACCGGATCGGGCCCAAGAAGACCGGCATCATCGGCCAGGTCATGGTTCTGACCGGCCTGCTCATCGCCTGGGTCCTGGGCGTCCACAACTATTCGCAGGTGCTGGTGCTGGGCCTGCTGCTCGGTGTCGCCGGGGCCTCGTTCGCGGTCGCGCTGCCGCTGGCCTCGCGCTGGTATCCGCCGGAGCATCAGGGGCTGGCGCTCGGCATCGCCGGGGCCGGCAATTCGGGCACGGCGCTGGCCGCACTGTTCGCGCCGGGCCTGGCCAAGATGTTCGGCTGGGGCAATGTCATCGGTCTGGCCGCGATCCCGCTGGCCGTGGCGCTGGTGGTCTACATCTTTCTGGCCAAGGACGCGCCAGAGCAGCCCGCGCCCAAGAAACTGACCGAATACCTCGACGTCCTGAAGGTCCCGGACGCCTGGTGGCTGATGCTGCTCTACGCGGTGACCTTCGGCGGCTTCGTCGGCCTGTCCTCCTCCCTGACCATCTACTTCAACGCCGAGTACGGGCTGGACCCGGTGATCGCTGGCTTCTTCACCGCCGCCTGTGTCTTCGCCGGCTCCTTCATCCGGCCGGTCGGCGGCGCCCTGGCGGACCGCATCGGCGGGGTGCGGACCCTGGGGACGGTCTACGTCCTGGCCGCCATCGGTCTGGCCGCCGCCAGCTTCCACATGCCCAGCGCCTGGATCGCCCTGGCGGTGATGATCTTCGCCATGTCGGCCCTGGGGGCCGGCAACGGCGCGGTCTTCCAGCTGGCCCCGCAGCGGTTCCGAAAGGAGATCGGCGTGGTCACCGGTCTGATCGGCATGACCGGAGGGCTGGGCGGCTTCTACTTGGCCTCCAGTCTGGGCCTGGCCCGCAAGCTGACCGGCAGCTACCAGGCCGGATTCCTGGCCTTCGCGGTGCTGGCCCTGCTGGCGCTGGTCGCCCTGCTGGGGCTGAAGACCCACTGGCGGGCGGTCTGGCCGACCCTGCAGGACGGCGACTCCGCCGTTCCGGTCCGGCTCTAGGGCGCGACGATCATGAGCAGGGAAAGACTGGTCGTTGTCGGCAACGGCATGGCGGGCTGTCGCGCCGTCGAGGAAATCCTCAAGCGCGACCCGGACCGCTACGAGATCGTCCTCTTCGGCGCCGAGCCGAGGGTCAACTACAACCGCATCATGCTCTCGCCGGTGCTGGCCGGTGAGAAGGCTTTCGCCGACATCGTGATCAACGACGAGGCCTGGTACCGCGACAACGCCATCACCCTGCACGCGGGGCGGGCCGTGACCGGACTGGACCTGGCGGGCCGCAGGGTGCTGGCCGAGGGCGGGCTGGAGGTCGGCTATGACCGGCTGATCCTCGCCACCGGTTCCGACCCGGTGCGGCTGCCGCTGCCGGGGGCGGACCTGGCCGGGGTGGTCACCTTCCGCGACCTGGACGATGTCGAGGCCATGGTCGCGGCCTCGGCGACGCCCGGCGCGCGGGCCGTGGTCATCGGCGGCGGTCTGCTGGGGCTCGAGGCCGCCTATGGCCTGGCGCGCCGGGGCATGGCCGCAACGGTCGTTCACCTGATGGACGTGTTGATGGAGCGTCAGCTGGACGAATCCGCCGGCTTCCTGCTGCGCGAGGCGCTGGCCGATCGCGGCGTCGAGACGGTGCTCGGCGCCCAGTCCGAGGAGATCGTCGGCGTGGAAGGTCGGGTCGCCGGACTGAGGCTGAAGGACGGGACCGTCCTGCCCTGTGATCTGCTGGTCATGGCGGTCGGTATTCGGCCCAACGCCGCGCTGGGCAGGACCGCCGGCTTGGCGGTCAATCGCGGCCTGGTCGTCGACGACGCCATGCGCACCTCGGACCCGGCGGTGTTCGCGGTCGGCGAATGCGCCGAGCATCGCGGCCAGTGCTACGGCCTGGTCGCCCCGATCTGGGAGATGTGCCGGGCGCTGGCCCAGGCGCTGACCGACGGCGAGGGGACCTACGAAGGCTCGGTCCTGTCGACGCGGCTGAAGGTCTCCGGCGTCGACGTCTTCTCGGCCGGCCGGTTCGCCGGCGGCGACGGCTGCGAGGACATCGTGTTCCGCGACGCCGCCCGGGGCGTCTACAAGCGGGTGGTCATCGAGGACGGCCGGGTGGCCGGCGCGGTGCTGTTCGGCGACGCCGCCGATGGCGGCTGGTACTTCGACCTGATGCGGTCGGGCCGCGACGTGGCCGGCATCCGCGAGACCCTGATCTTCGGTCAGGCGATCACCGAGGGGCTGGCCGGCCTGGACCCTGGCGCGGCCGTTGCGGCCATGGCCGATGAGCAGGAAATCTGCGGCTGCAACGGCGTCTGCAAGGGCCAGATCACCAGAGCCATCGGGGCGCAGGGCCTCTCCACTCTCGACGACGTGAGGGCGGTGACCAAGGCCTCGGCCTCCTGCGGCAGCTGCACGCCGCTGGTCGAGCAACTGCTGAAGCTGATGCTCGGCGACGGCTTCCAGGTCCAGACCGGGCCCAAGCCCGCCTGCAAATGCACGCGGCACGACCACGGCGAGGTGCGCCGGCGCGTCGTGGCGGAGCAGCTCAAGTCGATGCCCGCCGTCATGCAGGCGCTGGAATGGTCGACCCCGGACGGCTGCTCGTCCTGTCGCCCGGCCCTCAACTACTACCTGCTCTGCGCCTGGCCGACCGAGTACCGCGACGACAAGCAGTCCCGCTTCATCAACGAGCGGGTCCACGCCAACATCCAGAAGGACGGGACCTATTCCGTCGTGCCCCGGATGTGGGGCGGGATGACAACCCCGGACGAACTGCGCGCCATCGCCGATGTCGCCGACAAGTTCGCCATACCCGCCGTGAAGGTCACCGGCGGCCAGCGCATCGACCTGCTGGGCGTGAAGAAGGACGACCTGCCCGCCGTCTGGGCCGATCTCAACGCCGCCGGCATGGTCAGCGGCCACGCCTACGCCAAGGGCCTGCGCACCGTGAAGACCTGCGTCGGCAGCGACTGGTGCCGGTTCGGGACCCAGGACTCCACGGGCCTGGGCATCAAGCTGGAGAAGTTCCTCTGGGGCTCCTGGGCGCCCGCCAAGGTCAAGCTGGCGGTCAGCGGCTGTCCCCGCAACTGCGCCGAGGCGACCTGCAAGGACATCGGCGTGATCTGCGTCGACAGCGGCTACGAGATCCACGTCGGCGGCGCGGCGGGCCTGCACATCCAGGGCACGCAGGTGCTGACCCGGGTGGCGACCGAGCAGGAGGCGATCTGGGTCATCACCGCCGTCCTGCAGCTCTATCGCGAGGAGGGCTGGTACCTGGAGCGCATCTACAAATGGATGGCGCGCGTGGGGCTGGACGCTATCCGCGACCAGGTCGTCGACCCGGAGACCCGCCGGGCCCTCTACGACCGCTTCGTCGTCTCGCAGCGCAGCGCCCGCATCGACCCCTGGGCCGAACGGGTGGCCGGTCGCCACGCCGATGAGTTCACCCCGCTCAGCCGTCGCCTGGAGTTCGTTCCCGCATGAACGCCCTGACCAAACCTCCCGTGGTTCACTGGATCGACGTCGGGGCGGTGACCGATATTCCCAGGCGCGGCGCCCGGCGGGTTCCGGGGCCGGCCGGCGATGTCGCCATCTTCCGCACCGGCGACGGCGCGGTTTTCGCCCTGATGGACGCCTGTCCGCACAAGGGCGGGCCGCTCAGCCAGGGCATTGTACACGGCAGCGCCGTGACCTGCCCGCTGCACAGCTGGACCATCGACCTGGCCAGCGGCGAGCCGACTGGCGCCGACAGGGGCAAGGGCTGCACCCCGGTCGTGCCGCTGGAGGTGCGGGACGGGCGGCTGCTGCTGGGCCTTCCCATGGTCGCCGTCGATGGCTGACGGCGGCGGCGCGGCGACTGTCCGGACCGCCTGCCCCTACTGCGGGGTGGGCTGCGGCGTGTCGGCCGTGGCGGGCGAGGGGCGGGTGCTGGCGGTGGCCGGCGACCGCGCCCATCCCGCCAACCTCGGCCGCCTCTGCTCCAAGGGCGCGGCGCTGGGGGCCACGGTCGGGCTGGAAGGCCGGCTGCTGAGCCCGATGATCGGTGATCGGGAGGTCGGCTGGAAACAGGCCACCGCCCTGGTCGCCCGCCGCTTCGCCGAGACCATCGCCCGGCACGGCCCGGACTCGGTGGCCTTTTACGTTTCCGGCCAGCTGCTGACCGAGGACTACTACGTCGCCAACAAGCTGATGAAGGGCTTCATCGGCTCGGGCAACATCGACACCAACAGCCGGCTCTGTATGGCCTCGGCGGTCGCGGCGCACAAACAGGCCTTCGGGGCCGACCTGGTTCCGGGCTGCTACGAGGATCTCGACCTCGCAGACCTCGTGGTGTTCAGCGGCCACAACGCCGCCTGGACCCATCCGGTGCTGTTCCGGCGCATGGAGGCGGCCCGGGCGCGGGGGCAGAAGCATGTGGTCATCGATCCCCGCCGCACCGACACCGCCGAGGGGGCCGACATCCATCTGGCCCTGGCGCCGCAGAGCGACGTTCGGCTGTGGAACGGCCTGCTGGCGGACCTCATCCGGCGGGGGGCGATCGATCGCCGGTACATCGCCGCCCATGTGAACGGCTTTCCCGCCGTCGGAGCGGCGCTGGCCGAGGCGGACCAGTCGCCCGCCGCCGTGGCCGCCGACTGCGGCGTGCCGCTGGCGGATCTGACCGCCTTCTACGAGCTGTTCGCCGCCCGTCCGCGCACGGTCAGCCTGTTTTCCATGGGCGCCAACCAGTCCGCCCAGGGCGTGGCCAAGGGGCTGGCGATCCTCAATGCCCATCTGGCCACGGGCCGCATCGGCAAGCCCGGCGCCTGCCCGTTCTCGATCACCGGCCAGCCCAACGCCATGGGCGGGCGGGAGACGGGCGGCATGGCCAACACCCTGGCCGGCCACATGGACTTCGCGCCAGAGGACGTCGCCCGCGTCGCCCGCTTCTGGGGCGCGCCAGGCACGGCCGCCAGGCCCGGCCTCAAGGCAATCGACATGTTCGAGGCCATTCACGACGGCCGCATCAAGGCCGTGTGGATCATGGCCACCAATCCCGCCGTCAGCCTGCCCGACGCCGGGCGGGTGCGGGAGGCGCTGGCGAAATGTCCGTTGGTGGTCGTCTCCGACTGCGTCGCCGACACCGACACCCTGCGCCACGCCCATGTGAAGCTGCCGGCCCTGGCCTGGGGCGAGAAGAGCGGCACGGTGACCAATTCCGAGCGCCGGATCTCGCGCCAACGACCGCTATTTCCGGCGCCGGGACAGGCGCGGGCCGACTGGCGAATCATCGCCGATGTGGCCGGCGCCATGGGCTTCGCCGACGGCTTCTCCTGGGCCGACGAGGCGGCTGTGTTTCGCGAATGGACCCGCCTGACCGCCTACGAAAATGAGGGGCGCCTGCTGAACCTGACCGGCCTGATGGGCCTGGACCGCGCGGCCTACGACGGGCTGGAGCCGGTGCAGTGGCCGGTCGCGGCGCCCGGCGTCGGCACGTCGCGCCTGTTCGAGGACGGCCGCTTCCAGACTCCTGACGGCCGCGCGCGGATGGTCCCGGTCCGCCCCGCGCCGCCGGCCTCGGCGACGGACGCGGTCTATCCGATGTCGTTGAACACCGGCCGCATCCGCGACCAGTGGCACACCATGACCCGCACCGGCCTGGCGCCCGACCTCTGCCGCCATGCGCCCGAGCCCTTCGTCGAGATCCATCCGGCCGACGCCGCGCCGCTCGGGATCGCCGAGGGCGTCCTGACGCGGGTGATCACCGCGCGCGGCGAGGCGGTGGTGATGGCGCGCCTGACCGACCGCCAGCGCCCGGGCGGCCTGTTCATGCCCATGCACTGGACCGATGTCTTCGCGCCGTCCGGCCGGTCGAACGGCCTGATCGCGCCCAACCTCGACCCCGTCTCCGGCCAGCCGGAGTTCAAGCACACGCCGGCCCGGATCAGGGCCTGGCGCGAGACCTGGAAGGGCTTCCTGCTGACCACGGAGACGCGGACTCCGGCGCTGCCCGACGGGGTCATCTGGCGGCGCATCCCGCAGGCCGGTTGCCGGCAATTCGAGATCGCCGGGCGCGGCGACGAGGTCGAACGCGAGGCGGTTCGAAGGCTGGCGGCCCGAGGCGCCGAAGGCGAGGCCCTGGTCTACGAGGACGCCCGGGCGGGATCGCTCCGGCGGGCTTGGGTGGTCGGCGACCGGCTGACCCGGGTGCTGTTCATGACCACGGCCGGAACCCTGCCGCCGCGCGACTGGCTGATCGACCTGTTTGAGCAGCCGCTCTCGCCCCAGGCTCGCGCCACCCTGCTGTTCGGTCGCCCGGCGGGGCCGGTGGTCGACGCCGGGCCGATGGTCTGCGCCTGCCTGAAGGTCGGCGCGCGGGCCATTGACGCCGCTATCGCCGCCGGGGCCGGCACGCCCGACGCGGTCGGCGCCGCGACCGGCGCCGGGACCAACTGCGGCTCCTGCCGTCCCGAACTCGCCCGCATGATCGCCGCCGCCAGGGAGCCCGCCCATGCCGTCTGACCTCTCGACCGGCCGCGTGCTGCTGGTCGGCGCCGGACCGGGCCCGGCCGACCTGATGACGATCCGCGCGATGCGCGCCGTGCAGGGCGCCCAGGCCCTGCTCTATGACGCCCTGGTCTGCGACGAGGTGGTCGCCCTGGCGCCGCCGGGCTGCGTCCGCATCCAGACCGGCAAGCGGGCCGGCCGCGCCAGCATGGCCCAGGAGACGATCCACCGCCTGATGCTGCGCCTGGCGCGGCGCGGACTGACGGTGGTGCGCCTCAAGGGTGGCGACCCCTCGATCTTCGGCCGGGTCGGGGAGGAGGTCGACTACCTGCGCGATCGGGGCGTGGAGACCGAGGTGGTGCCCGGCGTCACCGCCGCCTGCGCCGCCGCCGCCCAGTTCGACATCCCGCTGACCCATCGCGGCGTCGCCCGCCGGGTGCTGTTCGCCACGGCCCGCACCGAAGGCGGCAGGCTGGTCGACCTGGACTGGACCAGCCTGGCCGACGGTCAGACGACCCTGGCGCTCTACATGGGCCGCAGCGCGGTCGGCCAGTTGACGCGGCAGCTGCTCGCCGAGGGGCTCGCTGAAGACACTCCGGCCGCGGCGATCGAGAACGCCGGCGCGCCGTCGGCCCGCCTGGTGGCGGCCCGGTTGCCCGATCTGGCCGCCGCGCTGGAGACCATGGCCCCGTCCGGCCCGGTCCTGATCCTGATCGGCGAGGCGGCCGCCCGAGCCGCCGCCGGCCTGGATGCTTCCGATCTCGCGCCTCCGACAGCCGCCCCGGCCCTCATCCGGAAAGCATGATCCCCGTGCGCTGCCGCCCGTCCGCTGGCCTGCCGCCCCTGGCTCTCGCCGCCGCGTCCGCCCCTGCAATTGCTCAGGCCGCAGACAGGGAGGGCGGCCGGACCATCGACGCAGGGCTGCGCTATGGGGACAGGCCCGTCTCCGTCGCCCGGACAAAGGTCTGGCTGGCGCGGCAGTTGAAGCCGTGACTGTCGCCGGGGAGGCAGATATGCGCGGACGCGACGGTGAGGACGGGGCCGACCTCATGGTCGTCGTGCTGGCCGGCGGTGCAGGACGCAGAATGGGCGGCGGCAAGCCGCTGCGCCTTCTTCGGGGACATTCCCTTATCTCGATCGCCCTCGACAAGGCGCGCGGCTGGTCACCGCGTGTCGCTGTATCGGTGCGTTCGCCGGACCAGGTGGGACCCGTTGATGCGCCCCTCATCCTGGACGGCCCGGATATCGCCGGACCACTTGCCGGACTCGCGGCGGCGCTGGATCTTGCCCGCTTGGCCTCGGTTCCGCGTCTGCTGACCTTGCCCTGCGACATGCCCGGACTGCCCGACGATCTCGCCAGGCGGTTGTGCGAAGCCCTGGTCCCGGACGCGGGAGCCGTCGTGGCGACATGCGGCGGACGCCTCCACCCGGTCTGCGCGGTCTGGGACGTCAGGGTTCGCGCTGATCTGCCCGCCTACATCGCCGCCGGTCGATCGTCCGTGAAAGGCTTCGCGGAAGTGGTCGGCATGGAGACGGTGGACTGGACGCTTCAAGCCGCGCCGGCTTTCAGCAATCTCAACACCCCGGCCGACCTCGACCAGGCAATGCGCCGGCGGCCGTAGTCCTTCGCCCCGGCCTGATCGCAGCGAGGCGGCCGATTGACATTGAACAAGTGGCGCCCGCTGCGAACGCGCTAGTCAGGCTTCACGCCGGATGGCGGCCCCGCCGCCGCTCAGCCGGCCCCTCGCGCCGGGCGTTCCGGCACTGGAGACGTCATGGCCGGCATCGATCTCGCCCGCACCTTCATTCCGTTGAACATCGCCGTGCTGACCGTATCCGACACGCGCACGCTTGAGACGGACACTTCTGGAGGCCTGCTCATCCACCGGCTGACCACCGCCGGCCACAGACTGGCCGCCCGGGCGATCGTGAAGGACGATATCGAGCCTATCCGGTCGCAGATGGCGGCCTGGGTCGCTGATCCGGGGATCGATGTGGTGTTGTCGACGGGCGGGACGGGCTTCTCGCCCCGCGATGTCACGCCGGAGGCGGTCAAGCCGCTGTTCCGTCGCGAGATGGACGGCTTCTCGGTCGTCTTCCATCAGGCCAGCCAGGGTACGGTCGGTGTCGCCACCCTGCAGTCGCGGGCCTTCGCCGGCCAGGCCGGGGACACCTTCATATTCTGCCTGCCGGGCTCGACCGGCGCCTGCCGCGACGCCTGGGATCTGGTCCTTTCGATGGAGCTCGACAGCCGCTTCAAGCCCTGCTCGCTGGTCGGCCAGATTCCGCGCTTCCGGGACATCTGCCCGTGATCACCTTTGACGAAGCGGCGACGCTGATCGGCCAGATCGCGACGCCCCTGGGGACCGAGATGGTCCCGCTGTCCGAGGGCCGGGGGAGGGTGCTCGCCTCAGCTGTTCATGCTGATCTGCCCTGTCCCGCCGCCGACGTCTCGGCGATGGACGGCTATGCGGTGCGTGAGGCGGACCTCGCGGTCCTTCCCGCGGCCCTGCCGGTCGCCGGAGAGGTGTTCGCCGGGGCCCCCTTCAACAACGACCTTCCAGACGGCGCCTGCCTGCGGATTTTCACCGGCGCGCCGCTGCCGGCTGGCGCGGACCGGGTGATCATGCAGGAAGATGTTCGCCGCGAGGGCGGGTTGGCCCACTTTGATCAGCCGCTGCCCAGGCGGCGGCATGTGCGGGCGGCCGGATCGGATTTCCAGGCAGGCGACCTTCTTGTTCCCGCCGGCGTACGGTTGAACCCGCAACGCCTCGTCGCCGCTGCTGCGGCCAATCTCGCGGCGGTGGATGTCTATCGCCGGCCGCGCGTGGCGATCCTGGCGACCGGCGACGAACTTGCCGCCCCAGGCGCCAGCCAGCCGGCCGGCGCCATTCCCGAGAGCGTCTCGTTCGGCGTGGCGGCCCTGGCCGAGGACTGGGGCGCGACCGTGGTGTCGCGGCGCCGGTGTTGCGACGACCTGCCGCTTCTTCGGAGCGCGGCCGCGGCGGCGGTGGATGAGGCTGACGTGGTCATCGTCACGGGCGGCGCCTCGGTCGGCGAGAAGGATTTCGCCCGCGAGATGTTTGTGCCGCTGGGCCTTGAGCTGGTGTTCAGCAAGGTCGCGATGAAGCCCGGCAAACCGGTGTGGCTGGGCCGGGTTGGCGATACCTTCATCGTTGGCCTGCCCGGCAATCCGACCTCGGCGATCGTGACCGCCCGGCTGTTCCTGGCGCCGCTGCTGGCGGGACTTTCCGGACGCGATCCGGGCGTGGCATGGAACTGGCGAGCCGTGCCGCTGAACCGGGCGATGGACGCCGAGGGTGATCGGGAGACCTTCCATCGGGCCGGCATCGATCGATGCGGCGCCACCGTCGCGATCGATCAGGACTCCTCGGCCCAGCGCGCACTCGCCGGCGCCGACCTGCTTGTCCGCCGTCGCCCGCGTACGCCAGCGGCCGCGGTCGGAGACTGGGTCGAGGTTCTGGACCTCTAGGCGCCGGCCAGAAACCGGGGGAACAGGATGTCGTTCTCCAGCCGCATATGTTCACGCAGATCGTCGGCGATGGTCTTGCAGGTCCGACAAAGCGCCCGCCAAGAGTAGCAAGCGTCTTCCGGGGCCGTGAAATCCCGCGTCAGGACCGAGAGGCGAACGATCTGCTCGTCCACATCCCTATGCTCCTCTTCCATGCGAGCGATGGGATGGCGGATCATGGGATGGCCGCCGCCGAGCATCATCGGAAACAGGACCTCTTCTTCCCGTCGCTGATGGGACATGAGGTGATCGGCCATGATCGCCAGGTGATCGGCCAGGCCGTCAGGGCGAGCCGGATGGGTCGCGTGAGCCGCCTCCACCCGCCGCGCAAGCGCGATGGCCTCGGGAAACTGTTCCCGGTGCACAGCGTGGTAGCGGTTCAGGATGTGGTCGATCAGCACGGCGGGGCTGGCTTCCGCCAACGCCTCGTCCATCCTGCGTCCACAGTCGAGAGCGATATCGAACGGCATGGGCCTCTCCTTTGCGCCATCCTGCACCGGCTTGCGACCTCGCGCCTTGAGCCCGGTCGATGCGCGGCTTGACCTTTGACAAGCGGTGACCCTCCAAAGATTTCCGGGTGCGACATGGCGCGCGCCCTTTCGGCCGCCGCAGGGACTCGGAGAGTCTGGACTCCTCACCCCGAGGAGGCCGCCATGGCGTTCGACACCCCGCTCTCCGGCGAAATCTGGTCCGGCAAGTACCGCTTCATGCCGACCCAGGGCGGGGGCGACGCCACGGTCGAGGACACCTGGCGGCGGGTCGCCAGGGCGGTCGCGCTGGCCGAGGATCCCGAGCTCCGCGCGCCGGTAGAGGCGGAGTTCTACGAGGCCCTGCGTGACCATCGCTTCCTGCCCGCGGGCCGGATCATCGCCGGAGCCGGCACGGCGCGCAGCGTCACGCTGTTCAACTGCTTTGTCATGGGCGTCATACCGGACAATCTGGGCGGCATCTTCGAGCATGTCCGGGAGGCGGCGCTGACCCTGCAGCAGGGCGGCGGCGTGGGCATGGACTTCTCATCGATCCGGCCGGCCGGGGCCTACGTCTCGGGCGTCGCGGCCGACGCCTCCGGCCCGCTCAGCTTCATGGATGTGTGGGACGCGATGTGCCGCACGATCATGTCGGCCGGCCAGCGCCGCGGCGCCATGATGGGCTGCCTGCGCATCGATCACCCCGACATCGAGGCCTTCATCGACGCCAAGCGTGAGCCGGGCCGCTTCCGCAACTTCAACCTCTCGGTGCTCGTCAGCGACGCCTTCATGGCCGCGCTTGCGGCGGGTGCTGACTGGACGCTCAGCTTCGGCGGGCAGGTGCGAAGGGTCCTGCCGGCGGCGGAGCTCTGGGCCCGGCTGATGAAGGCCACCTATGACTGCGCCGAACCCGGCGTGATTTTCATCGACCGGGTCAACACCGCCAACAACCTCGCCTATTGCGAGGAGATTCTGGCCAGCAACCCTTGCGGCGAACAGATGCTGCCGCCCTACGGCGCCTGCCTGCTCGGATCGATCAATCTGGCCCGACTTGTCAGGGCCCCTTTCGCGCCGGACGCGATGGTCGACGAGGAGGAGCTTGGAGCCATCACCCGCACGGCCGTGCGCCTGCTGGACAACGTCATCGACATTTCTCGCTTCCCGCTTGACGCCCAGGCGCGGGAAGCCGCGCTGAAGCGACGCCTTGGCCTCGGCGTCACGGGGCTGGCCAACGCCCTGGCGTTCTGCGGCGCCGCCTACGGCGACGAGGCGGCGGCGGACCTGACGCGGCGATGGCTCGGGATCATCAAGCGTGAGGCCTATCGGACGTCGGCGCGTCTGGCGGCGGAGAAGGGGGCGTTCCCCCTCTACGAGAGCGCCATGCTCGACCGGCCCAACCTCGTCTCGCTGGACGAGGAAACCCGGGACCTCATCGCCGCCCACGGTCTCCGCAACGGCTGCCTCACCTCGATCGCCCCGACCGGGACGACGTCGATTCTCGCGGGCAACGTGTCCTCCGGCGTGGAGCCCGTTTTCGCCTATGCCTACAGCCGAAAGGTCCGCCAGCCCGATGGCTCGTCCCGCGAGGAGGCGGTGGAGGACTTCGCGCTGACGACCTGGAAGCGGCTGCAGGGCGATGCCCCGCCGCCGGAGGCGCTGTTTGTCAGCGCCCAGACCCTGACCCCGGCCGCCCACCTGCGCATGCAGGCGGCGGCGCAAGAGATGATCGACAGTTCCATCTCCAAGACCGTGAACTGTCCGGAAGACATTGAGTTCGACGCCTTTGCCGACATTTACGTCGAGGGCTACCGACTGGGCTGCAAGGGCCTGACCACCTACCGTCCCAACGCGGTGACCGGGTCGGTCCTCAGCGTCGCGCCCTCCGGAGAACCCGCGTCGCCGCCGCCGCCGCCCAAGGCTCCCGAGCCCCATCTGGCGATCCGGCCGGCGGCGCTGGAGGGCATGACCTACAAGATCAAATGGCCCGAGAGCGATCACGCGGTCTACGTGACGATGAATGATACGGTCGACGGCGAGGGGCGTCGCCCGTTCGAAATCTTCGTCAACTCGCGCAACATGGATCACTACGCCTGGACCGTGGGGCTGACGCGGATGATCTCGGCAGTGTTCCGCAGGGGAGGGGACGTCGCCTTCGTCGCCGAGGAGCTCAAGGCCGTGTTCGACCCGCGCGGCGGGGCCTGGCTGGACGGGCGCTATGTTCCCTCGCTGCTGGCGGCGATCGGCGGAGTGGTCGAGCGGCATATGGCCGGACCGGGCGCGGCCCCACATCTCACTGAGGGCCCCGCTCCCGCGGAACTCGCGACCGCGGCCCCGCGTCCGGCCTGCTGTCCGCGCTGCGGCGCGGCGGCCCTGATCCGCAAGGAGGGGTGCGACACCTGCCTCGACTGCGGGCATTCGAAATGCGGCTAGGAACGGGCGATCCGCTTGATCCATGACAAGTGACGGCCCTGTCCCGCTCAAGGCGACCGGCGGGCAGACAGGCTATGGCTGCGGCGTAAAGCCGTCCCCGTGAGTTCCGCCATGCCCTCCGCCGCCGCCCGCCGCCAGTACAATGGGCCGGCCCTCCTCAGCTTCGGCTTCCGGCCGTTCTTCCTGGGCGCGGCTGTCTGGGCGCTGATCGCCGTGCCGCTCTGGCTCTGGGTGCATTTCGGCGGATCCGGACCCTTTGATCGCGACTGGCATGTGCACGAGATGCTGTTCGGCTACGTGGGCGGCGTCATCGCTGGCTTCCTGCTGACGGCGGTGCCGAACTGGACCGGGCGACTGCCGGTGACCGGGCTGGCGCTGGCGATGCTTTTCGCCCTGTGGATCGCCGGCCGAATCGCGATGCTTGCGGCGCCGGTCCATCCGGCGACAGCGGCGGTTGATGGCGCGTTCCTCCTGGTCTTCGCCGGCCTGATCTGGCGTGAGGTCGTGGCGGGCCGCAACTGGCGCAATCTGCCAGTGGCGATCATGGTCACGCTGCTGGCGCTCGGCAACCTCGCGTTCCATGCCCGGATCGTCCTGCCTGAGCTGGGCCCCCAGGCCGAGCGTGGGGCGATCGGCATGATCGTCCTGCTCATCGCCTTCATCGGCGGCCGGGTTGTCCCGAGCTTCACCCGCAACTGGTTGCTCCAGGCGCGCCAGGCGCGGCTGCCGGCCCCGGCGGACAAATTCGATACGGCGGCGGTGATCCTGGTCGCGGTCTCGATCGCGGGGTGGATCCTGCTCCCTGATGCGGCCCTGACCGGCGCGACGCTGTGTCTTGCCGGCCTGGCGACCCTTTGGCGACTGGCGCGTTGGCGAACGGTCCTGGTGCTGGGTGACCCGCTCGTCTGGATCATGCACGCCGGCTACGCATGGCTCGGCCTGGGCCTGATCCTGGCCGGCGCGCACGTCCTTGATCCGGTCGCCGTCCCGCGCACCGCCGGCCTTCATGCCCTGCTGGCCGGCGCCGCGGGGGTGATGACCCTGGCGATGATGACCCGCGCCACCCTGGGCCACACCGGTCGTGATCGCGTCGCGGACTGGATGACCTCAACGCTCTTCGTGGCGATCAATCTGGCGGCCATCTGCCGGGTTGCGGCGGCCTTGGCGCCTGACTTCGGTGTGATATTGCCGACGGCTGCGGGACTGCTGTGGGCGTCGGCCTTTGGATTGTTCGTGATCCGCTATGGCCCGATGCTGGTCCGTCCGCGACTGGCGCCCTGATCGCCATGCAGCTTTCCCGTTTCCAACGTGACCAGGGCCGCAGTCCCGGCGCGCGCCATGCAGCGGACAGCACCGGCGGGGGCCCGAAGACGCCCGGCCTCGTCGATGGCTTTGGTCGTCGCTTCCAGTACCTGCGCCTGTCCGTCACCGAGGTGTGCAACTTCCGCTGCACCTATTGCCTGCCGGATGGCTACCAGAAGACCGCCGCGCCCTCATTCCTGACCGTTGGCGAGATCGCCCGCCTCGTCGAGGCCTTCGCGGCCCTCGGGGTGGAGAAGGTGCGGCTGACCGGGGGCGAGCCGTCCGTTCGCCGGGACATCGGCGAGATCATTCGCCAGGTCCGCGCGACGCCGGGCGTGGGCAAGGTCGCGATAACGACCAACGGCTGGAACCTGGCGCGACGGATCGACGACTGGAGCGCGGGCGGGCTGACCAACCTCAACGTCAGCGTCGACTCCCTTGAGCCCGACGCATTCCACCGCATTACGGGCCACGATCGTCTGGCCGCGGTCATGGCCGGGCTGGACCGGGCGCTCGAGCTCGATGTGCCCTCGGTGAAGGTCAATGCTGTCCTGCTGAAGAGCGCCGCCGGCGCCGCGCAGTTCGCCCGGTTCGCGGAATTTGTACGAGACCGCCCGGTCGCCGTGCGCTTCATTGAACTGATGCGCACGGGCGACAACTCCGACTACTTCGATGCGCAGCATGTCGGCGGGCAGGTGCTGCGGTCGTGGCTCGAAGCCGGCGGCTGGACGTCCCGCGCGCGCGGTCATGACGACGGTCCCGCCGTCGAGTACGTCCATCCCGACTACGCCGGACGGATGGGCTTGATCGCCCCTTACGGGGCAGGGTTCTGCGACGGTTGCAACCGGCTGCGGGTCACCGCGCGCGGGCATCTGCGGCTATGCCTTTTCGGCGAAGGCGGCCTGGATCTGCGGGACCTGCTTACCGGGGATGGTGATCGCGCCGCGCTTCACGCGCGCATCGTCGGCGCTCTCGGCGGAAAGGCAGCCGGGCACCGGCTGGCCGAAGGCCTGACCGGCGACTTGCAGCGCCTTGCCCAGCTGGGCGGTTGATCAGTTAAGGGCGCCGATCGTGCCGGCGGCGCTGGCGCGGCATTCCCGGTCAGCCATGCCCACCCGAGCAGCGGACGGTAGCAGGTGGCTGTCGATCAGCCGGTCCGGCTTGGCCATGCGGTCCAGCGCGATCGGTCGAAGAAGAGTGACCTCCGGCCCGCTCACCGTGACGCCGTAGTCGGCCAGATTGGCGAAAGCGCGCGACAGGTTCTCGGGCGTCATGCCCAGCAGCGAGGCGAGCACCCGCTTTTCGTGCGGCAGGATCAGCGTCGGCCCGCCGCCCTGGCTGACCTGCTCGGCCAGCAGATAGTTGGCCAGCCGCTCCGAGGCGCCGCGCAGCTTCTGGTTCTTCACGGTCCTGACCAGGCCGCGATAGCAACCGGACAGCTCTTCGGCCACGGCCACCGCGAAGCCGGCGTCCTCCTTCATGGCGCGGCGGACGGACTCGCCGGAGATCATGAGGATGTCCGACCGCTCGATAGTGCGGGCCGTCATCAGGGCGTCGGCGTCCAGAACAACGGCTGCGAGGATGAAGGTCGAGACCGGACGCAGGACCGCCAGGGTGGTCTCCTTGTCGTTCCAGGTGCCTTGCAGTTCGGCCAGCCCCTCGACGAGGACGTAGAGGAAGTCGACCGGATCGCCCTCCATCAGCAGGGTGGTGCCGGCCGGGAACTTCTGCAGGAAGGCGCCGGCGATCAGATTGTCGAAGGTGCGTTGCGCGGCGCTCTGGAACAGCGGCAGCGACCTAACCCTCTCGATGTCGACACGACGCATAGGCATGAGCGTTCCCCGATCTGGGGGGGAGTTCATCGACTCAAGCCGTTCGCCGCCTTGATGTGGATCAACTCGCCTCCAATCGATCACCCTGCGCTTGATCGATATCAAGCGGACAATACAAATTAAGCAAACAGCAATCGCATTTAAGTCAATGGTGGCGATGTTCATGTTAAAATCAGGCGCGTCGATTGATGAAATGATCTGACTATTGACCTTGATCAATTGCGACAACCGCGTGGTGCAGCAGAAACGCTGCATCTGCCGGCGATGATCGTCGGCGCGAATGATCGGTTTCGCCAAATGGTCGGGGAAAGACCCAAAGCAGCGGACGGCGCCGGAACGGCGCTCTGGATGAGCACCTTCGCTTTCACCGCCTGTTTCGCGGTGTGGACGATCTTCTCGATCATCGGGGTGCAGATCAAACAGGACCTGGGTCTCACCGAGGCCCAGTTCGGCCTGCTCGTCGGCACGCCGATCCTGACCGGATCGCTCGTACGGGTGCTCCTCGGCGTCTGGACCGACCAGTACGGCGGCCGGGTGGTCAACCTGATGGTCATGCTGTCGGCGGCGCTGGCGACGTTCCTGCTGTCCTACGCCCAGACCTATCCGCAGTTTCTGATCGCCGCCCTCGGGGTCGGGATGGCCGGCGGTTCCTTCGCGGTCGGCATCGTCTACGTCGCCAAGTTCTTCCCCAAGGAACGCCAGGGCACGGCCCTGGGCATCTTCGGCGCGGGCAACGTCGGCGCGGCGGTGACCAAGTTCGCCGCGCCGTTCGTGATGATCGCCTTCGGCTGGCAGTCCGTCGCCCAGATCTGGGCTGTCGCTCTGGCCGTGATCGCCATCGCCTTCTTCCTGCTGACCCGGGACGATCCGGCGCTGGTCGAGCGCCGCCGCACCGGCGCCAAGGCCGAGAGCGCGGCCATGCAGTTCACGCCTCTGATGAAGCTGCAGGTCTGGCGCTTCTCGCTCTACTACTTCTTCGTCTTCGGGGCCTTCGTCGCCCTGGCCCTCTGGCTGCCGCACTATCTGGTCGGGGTCTACGGCCTGAACATCAAGATCGCCGGCATGGTGGCCGCCGCCTACTCGATCCCCGGCTCGGTGTTCCGCGTTTTCGGCGGCTGGCTGTCGGACCGCATCGGCGCGCGGCGCGTGATGTACATCACCTTCAGCGTCAGCGCGGTCTGCACCTTCCTGCTGTCCTACCCGCCGACCAGCTACACCGTGGCGGGAATCCGCGGCCCGATCTCCTTCCACATCGAGACAAGCCTCGGCGCCTTCATCGCCCTGCTGTTCTGCCTCGGCTTCGCCATGAGCCTGGGCAAGGCGGCGGTGTTCAAGCACATCCCGGTCTACTACCCGGCCAATATCGGCTCGGTCGGGGGTCTGGTCGGCCTGGTCGGCGGTCTGGGCGGCTTCGTCCTGCCCATCACCTTCGGCCTTCTCAACGACATCACCGGCGTGTGGACCAGCTGTTTCATGCTGCTGTTCGTGCTGGTCGGCTCGGCCCTGACCTGGATGCACTTCGCCATCCGGCGCATGGAGCGGGCGCGGACGCCCGAGCTGTCGCACCTGCCTGAACTGCCGGAAATGTCCGGCATGCACCCCAGCCCCTCCAGTGGTCCCGCTCCCGTCGCTCCGGCGCCGGTGGCGGCGGCCAGCTGACCCCCAGGGAGAGCCCGATGGCTTCCGCGCCTACCCCCAAGCATGTGTTGACCGACTGGCGCCCGGAGGATCCGGCGTTCTGGAGTTCGACCGGCAAGGCGATCGCCACCCGCAATCTCTGGATCTCGGTCCCGAACCTTCTGCTGGCCTTCTCGGTCTGGATGGTCTGGTCGATGGTCGTGGCCAAGCTGAAGCTGATCGGCTTCGCCTTCACCACCGACGAGCTCTTCTGGTTGGCGGCGCTGCCGGCCCTGTCGGGCGCGACCCTGCGGATCTTCTACAGCTTCATCGTGCCGGTCTTCGGCGGGCGGCTCTGGACCGTCCTGTCGACCCTGTCGCTGCTCGTCCCCTCGATCGGCATCGGCCTGGCCGTCCAGAACCCGGACACGCCCTATCTCGCCTTTGTGGCCCTGGCCCTGCTGTGCGGCCTCGGCGGCGGCAACTTCGCCTCCTCGATGTCCAACATCTCCTTCTTCTTCCCCAAGGCGGAGAAGGGCAACGCCCTGGCGATCAACGCCGGATTCGGCAACATCGGCGTCAGCGTGATGCAGTTCCTGGTGCCGGTGGTCATTGCGCTCGGCGCCTTCGCCCCGGTGGTCGGCGCCCCGCAGATCGCCGTCGAGAAGGGCGTGGAGAGCCAGATCTGGCTCCAGAACGCCGGCTTCGTCTGGGTTCCGTTCATCATCGCCGCCGCCGTCGCCGCCTGGGTCGGCATGAACGACATCAGTTCGGCCAAGGCGTCCTTCTCGGCCCAGGCGGTGGTGTTCCAGCGCAAGCACAACTGGATCATGTGCTACCTCTACGTCGGCACGTTCGGCTCGTTCATCGGCTTCTCGGCGGCGTTTCCGCTGCTGGCCAAGACCCTGTTCCCCGCCGTGATGGTGCTGAAGATCGCCTTCCTGGGCCCGCTGGTCGGCGCCCTGTCGCGGGCGCTGACCGGCTGGGTCTCCGACCGTTGGGGCGGCCAGCATGTGACCCACTGGGTGTTCCTGGCGCTCTCCGTCGGCGTCCTCGGCGTCCTCTACAGCGTCGGCGCCACGGGCGCGGCCCCGTCCTTCCCGCTCTTCTTCTCCGCCTTCCTCTGGCTGTTCTTCTGGACCGGCGTGGGCAACGCCTCGACCTTCCAGATGATCCCCGCGATCGTGCGCGGCGACATGCCCCGGCTCATGCCGAAGGCGGATCTGGCCACGCGGCTGAAGGCCTCGGACATGGAGGCGGCGGCGATCGTCGGCTTCAGCTCGGCCATCGGCGCCTACGGCGGCTTCTTCATCCCCAAGGCCTTCGGCGACTCGCTCAAGGCCACCGGCGGGCCGGAGACGGCGCTGCTGATCTTCCTCGCCTTCTACCTGAGCTGCGTCGTTGTGAACTGGGTGTTCTACGCCCGTCGCGGATCGCTGCTGAACACCCCCATGCTTACCCCTGCTCCGGAGCCCGCAGCATGAGCCATACCCTTGATCGTCTTGCGTTCTTCACGCGCAAGACCGAGCTCTTCTCCGACGGCCACGGCGTGATGAATGACGATGATCGCACCTGGGAGGAGGCCTACCGGTCGCGTTGGCGGCACGATAAGATCGTCCGCTCGACCCATGGCGTGAACTGCACGGGCTCCTGTTCGTGGAAGATCTACGTCAAGGGCGGGATCGTCACCTGGGAGACGCAGCAGACCGACTATCCGCGCACCCGGCCGGAACTGCCCAACCACGAACCGCGCGGCTGCGCCCGGGGCGCCAGCTACAGCTGGTACCTCTACTCGGCCAACCGGGTGAAGTACCCGCTCGTGCGCTCCCGTCTGCTGCGGCTGTGGCGCGAGGCGCGCAAGACCCTGGCGCCGGTGGCGGCCTGGGCCTCGATCCAGGACGATCCTGCGGCGCGCAAGTCCTACACCAGCATGCGCGGCTCGGGCGGCTTCGTGCGCGCCGACTGGGACGAGGTCACCGAGATCATCGCCGCGGCCAACGCCCATACCGTCAAGCGCTGGGGTCCGGACCGGGTGTTCGGCTTCTCGCCGATCCCGGCCATGTCCATGGTCTCCTACGCCGCCGGCGCGCGCTATCTGCAGCTGCTCGGCGGGGCCTGCGGCTCGTTCTATGACTGGTACTGCGACCTGCCGCCGGCCTCGCCCCAGACCTGGGGCGAGCAGACCGACGTCGCCGAGAGCGCCGACTGGTACAATTCCAGCTTCATGCTTCTCTGGGGCTCGAACGTCCCGCAGACCCGCACGCCGGACGCGCACTTCTACACCGAGGCCCGCTATCGCGGAGCCAAGTCCGTGGTCATCTGCCCCGACTACTCGGAAGCCTCGAAGTTCTCCGATCTGTGGCTGCCGGTGAAGCAGGGGACCGACGCGGCCCTGGCCATGGCCTTCGGTCACGTGATCCTCAAGGAGTACCACCTCGACAAGCAGGTGCCGTACTTCCGCGACTACCTGCGCAAATACAGCGACCTGCCGATGCTGGTGCGGCTGGTCCCGCAGGACGGCGCCCTTGTGCCCGAGCGACTGCTGCGCGCCTCGGACTTCGTGGGTGACCTCGAACAGGCCAACAATCCCGACTGGAAGACCGTGGCCATCGACGAGGCCACCGGCGAGATCGTCGTGCCGAACGGCTCGATCGGCTTCCGCTGGGGCGAGGACGGTCGCTGGAACCTCGAGGAACGCGACGCGGCGGGCCGCGAGACCACGCTGAAGCTGGGCCTCAAGGACGCTCACGACGAGGTGGCCGGGGTCCGGTTCCCCTATTTCGCCAACACCGCCACCAACGGCTTCGCCTCCACCGATCATCCCAGCGTGCTGACCCGCAACGTGCCGGTCCGTCGCGTCCAGCTGAAGGACGGCGAGGCGCTGGTCGCCTGCGTCTACGACCTGTTCCTCGCCAACTACGGCGTCGATCAGGGCTTTGGCGGCGACTGCATGCCGACCTCCTACGACGACCTGCAGCCCTATTCGCCGGCCTGGGCCGAAGCCATCACCACGGTGCCGCGCGAGCAGATCATCGCCGTGGCCCGCGGCTTCGCCACCAATGCCGAGAAGACCAACGGCAAGTCGATGGTGATCATCGGCGCGGCGATGAACCACTGGTTCCACATGGACATGAACTACCGCGGCGTCATCAACATGCTGGTGATGTGCGGCTGCGTGGGGCAGTCCGGCGGCGGCTGGGCCCACTACGTCGGCCAGGAGAAGCTGCGGCCGCAGACCGGCTGGGCCCCGCTGGCCTTCGCCACCGACTGGATCCGTCCGCCCCGGCAGCAGAACTCGACCTCGTTCTTCTACGCCCACTCCGACCAGTGGCGCTACGAGACGGTCGGCATCGATGAACTGCTGTCGCCCACGGCGCCGGAAGGGCCGTGGAAGGCCTCGATGATCGACTTCAACGTCCGCGCCGAGCGCATGGGCTGGCTGCCCTCGACGCCGGCCTTGAAGGCAAACCCGCTCGACGTGGCGAAGGCCGCTGCGGCGGCCGGGGTCGATCCCCGCGACTATACCCTGTCAGGCCTGAAGGACCGCTCGGTCGAGCTGTCCTGCATGGACCCCGACGATCCCGCCAACTGGCCGCGCAACATGTTTGTCTGGCGCTCGAACCTTCTCGGCTCGTCCGGCAAGGGCCACGAATACTTCCTCAAGCACCTGCTGGGCGCCTCGCATGGCGTGCAGGGCAAGGACCTGGGCGAGACCGGTCAGGTCAAGCCGGTCGACGTCGTCTGGCACGACGAGGCCCCGGAAGGGAAACTCGACCTGCTGGTGACCCTCGACTTCCGCATGTCGACCACCTCGGTCTACTCCGACATCGTTCTGCCGACGGCCACCTGGTACGAGAAGAACGACCTCAACACCTCCGACATGCACCCCTTCATCCACCCGCTGTCGGCGGCCGTGGACCCGGCCTGGGAGTCGAAGTCGGACTGGGAGATCTTCAAGGCGATCGCCCGCAAGTTCTCCGACATCGCCCCCGAGGTCCTGGGCGTCGAGAAGGACGTCGTCCTCACACCGATCCAGCATGACAGCCCCGGCGAGATGGCCCAGCCTTTCGAGGTCAAGGACTGGTACCTCGGCGAATGCGAGGCGATCCCCGGCAAAACGATGCCGCAGATCACCATCGTCGAGCGCGACTATCCCAACCTCTACAAGCAGTTCACCGCGCTCGGTCCCCTGCTCGACAAGGCCGGCAACGGCGGCAAGGGCCTGGCCTGGAAGACCGGCCACGAGGTCGACGCCCTGCGCGACCTGAACGGCGCGGTGCTGGACGCCGGCCTGACCGAGGGCATGCCCAGCATCGATAGCGACATCGACGCCTGCGAGACCATCCTGATGCTGGCGCCGGAAACCAACGGCGAGGTGGCGGTCAAGGCCTGGCACGCGCTGGAGAAACAGACCGGTCGCGAGCACGCCCACCTGGCGATCCCCAAGGAAGACGAGAAAATCCGCTTCCGCGACCTGCTCGCCCAGCCACGCAAGATCATCTCCTCGCCGACCTGGTCGGGCATCGAGAGCGAGAAGGTCTGCTACACCGCCGGCTACACCAATGTGCACGAGCTGATCCCCTGGCGGACGCTCACGGGGCGCCAGCAGCTCTATCAGGACCACCTGTGGATGCGGGCCTTCGGCGAGGCGCTCTGCGTCTACAAGCCGCCGATCGACCTGAAGACCACGCACGTGAAAGGGCTCAAGCCCAACGGCGAAACCGAGATCGTGCTCAACTTCATCACCCCGCACCAGAAGTGGGGCATCCACTCCACCTATTCCGACAACCTGCTGATGCTGACGCTCAACCGCGGCGGCCCGGTGGTGTGGATTTCGGAGACGGACGCCCGCAAGGCCGGGATCGTCGACAACGACTGGATCGAGGTCTTCAACGCC
>JAUXMY010000001.1 GCA_030683005.1 Caulobacter sp.
CCTTCGTCACCGCCTACAACTTCGCCAAGCACCTCAAGGCCCTGCGATGGCGAACGCCCTATCAGGTGATCTGCGAGGCCTGGACCAAGGACCCGTCAATCTTCAAGATCGACCCGCACCAGCTCATTCCGGGACCACACACCTAGAGCCGCCGATGAGTCGGTTCCTATCAACCTAACCAGGACTGTGCGAGGGGACCGCATGGCAAACACGGTTTGCCAACGACGCCTGGAACAACATCGGCTGCGGTAAGAGCTTGCGCTTTCGACTTGGCAGTCGAAAGGCGAAAGGCACCTTCGCGTGTTCATCACCGCTTCATGGCAAATCGTAGCGCAGCGGCGGGTTCCGCCCCGCTGCAGGCGGTGCTGGCGTAGAACAACGCTCCATTTCATAGTGCTCCAGCGGAAACGTAGTTATCAGTTTCATCAACGCTGGGGCGCCATTTTTCTTCCGACATTGACGGCCTCGGGCCCAACGCCCCGGCCTACCGCGTCCAGCCGCTGGAGCCGGGGCCGTCGAAGGTCTCGGCGATAGCCTGGACCTCGGGCTCGAAGTCCTCCATCGCCTGGATGCGGCGTATCTCGATGGTCTCGTTCTCCGAGCCCGGGCAGCGCGCGGCCCAGGCGGTGGCCTCGTCGAGCGACGCCACATCGATGATCCAGAAACCGCCGAGCACCTCCTTGGCCTCGGCGAACGGCCCGTCGGTGACGACGGGCTTCCCGGTGGCGAACGAGACCCGCCGGCCGGTGGACGGCGGATGGAGCCCTTCCAGCGCCTGCAGCACGCCGGCGTCCTGGAGCGCCTGGTTGTAGGCCATCATCGCCTCGACGCGATCGACCGGCAGGTCGAGCTCGGGTCCGGCGGTCTCGTAACCGGCCGGGATCATCAGCAACATGAACCGCATGGGAGGTCTCCTGTCCGCGCGCCGCCATCGGCGGCGGTCTCGATGGAACGACGAACGGCCCGCTCCGCGCCCGACAAATCGCCACCGTCCCGCCGAAAAGAAAAGGGCCGCTCGCGCGGCCCCCTCTCCCGTCTCGATATGCCGGGCCTATTTGGCTTCAGGCGACCACTTGGACGGCTTCATCTTCGCGGCGATGGCGTCGAACGCCTCCTGGGTCGACGGGGTCAGGTTCGGGCGACCGGCGAGCACGCCCACCGAAAGGCCGAACTGCAGATAGTAGACCTCGCCTTCCTCGACCTCGATCGGGGTGACGTCCTTGACCTCGGAGTGGACGACGAACTCGTGCAGGCCGGGATCGAAGTCGAGGACGAAGTAGACGCCATTGCTCAGCTTGCCGAGCTCGGCGTCCTTCTCGCGCACCTTGAAGCTCAGGGCGGCGCCCATGAGCTTGGACTGGCGGAAGAATACAACCTGGCCCTTGCCGGCGGCGGGCTTGCCCAGTTCACCCGGCGTGGCGGCCGCGACCGGCGGGACGACCGCTGCGGGGCTTTCAACGGCGGGTGCGTCGATGGCCGGCGCGTCGGCGGCCGGCGCTTCGGCCGACGCGGCCTCGGCGGGCGTGGCGTCCTGGGCCAGTGCGGCGGGGGCGAAGGCCGAAGCTGCGAGCAGAACGGCGCCGCTGAACAGGGCGGCGCGGAAGGGCGTGGTCATTGAGGCTGGTCCTGGGTTGTGGAGTCTGCAACTGGGATTTCGACCGGGTCGGGAGTCGACCCGGAAGCAGGGTCCGGAAGAGGGGCCGGTGAAAGGGTCAGGTCGGTCGCGAGCTTGGCGTTGGCGCGCGACCCGGCGACGATCTCGACATGACCGCCGGGGATGAACATGCCCACGGGGGTGATCATCGAAACAGCCAGGGACGCGACCCCGTTGTCCTGCCCGGCGCGCCCCAGCTTCATCCCCTTCAGCGGGATGCGCCGGCCGTCGTAGTCCAGGTAACGGGCCGCCAGAATGACTTCGCCGGGCTTGCCGCCCATCGAGGGTCCCGCAGCGTGGACGACCTCGCCGCCGCCGGTGAGGCCGGCCGGTAGCAGGACGGCGCCATCGACGATCAGAGGCTCGGCAAGACGAATCTCGAACCGGTCGCCGCGCTTCATGGACTTCGTGCTGAGCAGCGGCACGACCTCAATCTGCACGAGGCTTCCGCCGGGGGCGGTGCAACAGGCCGGAACCGTCGGCGCATCCGCCGGCATGGTCGCAACATCCTGGGCAAGCGCGGGCGCGCACAGCAGGGCGAGCGGCAAAGCCGCTCCCGCAATCAGGTAACGTCGCATCGGCTCCCCCCACCGTTGAGTACTTGGCGTAGCCGAGATGGACGCATCTGCCAAGCAGAGTTCCACTGCGATCGCGCGCCCTTGTTTCGCCTCAATCCGTTCCCCATCTGTCCGGGATCGGCGAACGACAGAGTCCCGCGAGGATCACCGTCCGCCACGGCAGTCATCCGGGGTACAGCGTGCAATCCATCATATCCGTGCAGGGTCTGTCGAAGACCTACGCCGGCGGATTCGAGGCGCTCAAGCGCGTCGATCTCGATATCCGCCGCGGCGAGATCTTCGCCCTGCTGGGGCCCAACGGGGCCGGCAAGACGACGCTGATCAGCATCATCTGCGGCATCGTCAACGGCTCGACCGGCACGGTGCTGGCCGACGGCCACGACATCCGCCGCGACTACCGCGCCGCCCGCTCGGCCATCGGCCTGGTGCCGCAGGAGCTGAACACCGACGCTTTCGAAACCGTCTGGGCGACGGTGAAGTTCAGCCGCGGCCTGTTCGGCAAGGCGCCGGACAACGCCTACCTCGAGAAGGTGCTGCGCGATCTTTCCCTGTGGGACAAGAAGGACGCCAAGATCATGACGCTCTCGGGCGGCATGAAGCGCCGGGTGATGATCGCCAAGGCCCTGAGCCACGAGCCGACCATCCTGTTCCTCGACGAGCCAACCGCCGGCGTCGACGTCGAGCTGCGGCGGGACATGTGGGAGATGGTGCGCGGCCTGCGCGAGAGCGGCGTGACCATCATCCTGACCACCCACTACATCGAGGAGGCCGAGGAGATGGCCGACCGCATCGGGGTGATCCGCAAGGGCGAGATCATCCTGGTCGAGGACAAGGACGTCCTGATGCGCAAGCTGGGCAAGAAGCAGCTGTCGGTGGCCCTGCAGCAGCCGCTGGCCGCCCTCCCCGCGGCTCTGGCCGACGAGGCCCTGACCCTGTCCGACGACGGCCTGGAGCTGGTCTACAGCTTCGACACCCAGGCCGACGACACCGGCATCGCCGCCCTGCTGCGCCGGCTCCATGACGAGGGCATCGACTTCAAGGATCTGCAGACCCGCGAAAGTTCCCTTGAGGACATCTTCGTCAGTCTGGTGAGCGCCCGCGCATGAACATCCACGCCGTCAAGGCCATCTACAGCTTCGAGATGGCCCGCTGGTTCCGCACCATGATGCAGAGCATCCTGGCGCCGGTGATCTCGACCTCGCTGTACTTCGTCGTCTTCGGCTCGGCGATCGGCTCGCGCATGGCCTCCATCGACGGGGTCAGCTACGCCGCCTTCATCGTGCCGGGGCTGATCATGCTGTCGCTGCTGACCGAGAGCATCTCCAACGCCTCGTTCGGCATCTACATGCCGAAATGGGCCGGGACGATCTACGAGCTGCTGTCGGCGCCGGTCTCTGCCTTCGAGACCGTGCTGGGCTACGTTGGGGCGGCGGCGACCAAGTCCATCCTGCTGGGAATCATCATCCTGATCACGGCGCGGCTGTTCGTGCCGTTCGAGATCCAGCACCCGTTCCTGATGGCCGCCTTCCTGGTGCTGACCGCCGTCACCTTCAGCCTGTTCGGCTTCATCATCGGCATCTGGGCCGACGGGTTCGAGAAGCTGCAGATCGTGCCGACGCTGATCGTCACGCCGCTGACCTTCCTGGGCGGCAGCTTCTACTCGATCAGCATGCTGCCGGACATCTGGCAGAAGATCACCCTGTTCAACCCGGTAGTCTATCTGGTCAGCGGTTTCCGCTGGGCCTTCTTCGGGGTGTCGGACGTCAACGTCGGCGTCAGCCTGGCGGCCACGGCGGGTTTCCTGACCCTGTGCCTGGCGACGATCTGGTGGATCTTCCGGACGGGGTACAAGCTGAAGACCTAGCAAATGGGGACATGCACTTCAGTGCGTGTCCCCTGCCGCTTGATGCCCCTGAAGCTGATGGGGACACGTACTGAAGTACATGTCCCCGGTCGTGGATCTACCGCCGCGCCAGCCGCGCCCCGATATCGGCCAGGGCCGCCGGCGCCAGGAACCAGGGCTCGACCAGATAGCGGAACGCCAGGCGGCGCGGCTGCGACAGCAGCCGGAACAGCCACTCCAGCCCGACCTTGCCGGTCCAGCGCGGCGCGGCCTCCTGCACGCCGGCCTCGTAGTCGAAGGCGGCGCCGACCGGGAAGAACACGCCCCGGCCGATCAGGTCGCGGTTGGCGGCGATCCACTGCTCCTGACGCGGCATCCCCATGCCGACCAGGATGATGTCGGGATCGAAGGCGGCGATGTCGCGGCGCAGGGCGACGCTGTCGGCGCTGGCCGGATCGACGTCGAAGTAACCGCAGTGCTCGGCCAGGTTCACGCCGGGCCAGGCCTTGCGGATCGCGGCCGCCGCCCGCTCGCCCACGCCCGGCGCCCCGCCGACGTGGAACACGCGCCACCCGCGGTCGCGCACCGTGGCCCAGAAGGCGTCGCGCCAGTCGAGGTAAGTCGAGCGGTGCTCCCCGCCGACCGGCAGGCCCATCAGCCGGGCCCACAGGATCATCGGCCTGGAGTCGATCTGAACCAGGTCGGCGTCGTCGAAGAAGGCCCGCAGCGCCGGCGTGCGGGCCAGCAGGAACAGGCTGTGGGAATTGTGGTTGGCGATGACCGCCGTGCCGCCGCCGGCCACGAAGGCCTCGGTCGCCGCCAGCATCTCGCCCGGCGTGATCGGATCGACGACGCCGCCCAGCAGGCGGACACGGGTGGTGGCGGTGGGGTGGGCGGGCGCGGTCATGCAGGGGAGCATGCACGGCGCCGATTGAGGCGGCGTTAGAGGACGTGGTTAAGCGCGGGTGAAGCTAGTATGCGGATGCTGAGTACCCGTGGCCCCAACAACTCTGGTGACGTCTGAATTCTACGAGACAGAGGGTAGCACTCATAGGAACATGGAAGGGGGATCACCCGGGGAACATGTGAAACATGAATGTCGATGTCAGCCGCGAAAGAGAACCATTTAGAAGGCTCGCAACTGCCTTTTGGCTCGCACTAGGCGTTGGAGCAGTGACTGCCTTCGGATTTGGCGTTCACGACATCTATGCCCGCAGGCAGACCAGCGATCACCCGGTGCCCAGCGCAGATGGCCAGAGCATCAGATCTGTGCGCGCGGCGGAAGACGTGGTCGATCTCACGGTTTTTCAGATCATCGTCGGTGCTGCCGGCATCTACTTTGTGGCCGGGACGCTAAGATCGAGTCGCGAGGCGGTACGAGAGGCAGGTGCCGCTACTGCTGCCGCAAGAGAGGCTGTCTCTGTGTCGAGGCAGGCCGCGTATGTTCAAGCGCGGCCCTATTTCCACTCAGATCAAATCGAATCCCACGCCGCGATCATCGAAGGCGTCGCACACGTACAGGTGCGTGCCATTTGGGAGAACCGAGGGCAAACACCAGCTCGGAAGGCAATCTGCCTTTCAAATTGGTGCATCGTGCCAAAGGACATAGTTCCAGTCGATTTTGACTGGCCAGATCCTGTTGATCCGCAGCCCGCATCGACAGTCGGGCCAGGGTGCAAACTGCAGTCTGCCCTTCATATTCCAGTGGTCGAAGTCAGACGGGCAATTAGCGGTGAGTGCGACATACTCTTCTGGAGTCGCATCGAGTACGGAGATGGCTTCGATCCAAGCGCCCGATGGCATTCTGAAGCCTCTAGGCGCTTTGTATTTGGCACTCGGGGCCTGGAGGATGGCAACCAGCAGGTGGACATTCTCTTCGAGACAATCGGGCCAAATGGCGTGGATGAGGAATGTCTCCGCGCGGTCTAGGGCGAAGCCCGGTTAAGCCTCCCTGAACTTCCACTTCAACGCCAGGATCACCGCGCTCAGCATCAGGCAGACCGCATTGGCCACCGTCACCGGCCAGCTGCCCAGCAGGATGCCGTAGGTGGTCCAGAGCACGAAGCCGGTCACGGTCAGCATGAACATCCGCATCGACACCGAGGAGGCGTCCTTCTCGCGCCAGATCTTGAGGATCTGCGGCGTGAAACTGGTCATCGAGCAGAGGGCGGCGGCCGTGCCGACGGCGTTGATGAGGAGCTCGCTCATGTTCCGTGTCCCCGGCGCAGGCCGGGGCCCACCGGGCAGGCGCGATGCGTAGCCATGGATCCCGGCCTCCGCCGGGAAAACGGGCCGAGCAAGATCAGGCGCTCATCTTCAGCTCGCCCAGACCCCAACGCACCGCCCAGGCCGGGGCCAGCCGGAAGCCGGCGGGCGGCGGGCCGGGGGCGACGCCGTCGCGCAGGCAGGCCTTGAGGTAGGTCAGGGCGGTCTTCACGCCGTGCTCGGAATAGGGCTTGCCGATCACGCCGCAGGCGCCGGCCAGGTCTTCGGGCAGGCGTTTGACGTTGGCGGTCATGAACAGCGCCACCCCGCCGCAGTCGCTGGCGATCCGTCGGGCGACGTCGACGCCGGTCGGGCCGTCGCGCAGATGCACGTCGACCAGGGCCAGGTCGGGCCGCAGGGAGGCCGCGAGCGCGATCGCCTCGTCCGAGCTCATCGCATGGCCGACGCCCCGACAGCCGACCTCCTCCACCAGATAGTTCAGCTCCGCCGCCAGCAGGACCTCGTCCTCGACGATCAGGACGCTCAGGGGGGTGTGGTCACTCATCTCCGCAACTCGGTTCAAGGTTTGCCGTTCACCGGCAGCCGGATCACCGTCCTCAGTCCAGGGAAGGCGTCCGCGGTTTCGCATTCGGCCCGGAGCTGTTCGCACAGCAGCCTGACAATGGTCTGGCCGAACCCGGGCAGGGTCTGATCATTCGCCATCCCAACGCCGTCGTCGGCGATTTCGATCCGGAAGCAGCCGTTTTCTCTTCGAACGGAGACCTTGATCACGCCGGCGCGGCCGTCCGGGAAGGCATGGCGGATGGCGTTTCCGAGCAGCTCGCTGAACAGCAGCGCCAGCGGCGCGGCCTTGTCGGCGGAGACGTCGACCCGCTCCAGGTCGAGGTCGGCGGTGATGTCGCCCCGACCGGAGCTGCCGATGGCGTCGCTGACCAGGTCGCGGATGAAGGCCGAGATGTCGAAGCGCTCGACATCCTCGCTCTGGAACAGGCGCCGGTGCACCGTGGCCACGGCGTTGACCCGCTCAAGCATGCCGCGCAAGGCCGACCGGACGACGGGGTCAGGCGTTCGGCGCACCTGCAACAACAGCAGCGAGGAGATGAGCTGCAGGTTGTTCTTCACCCGGTGGTCGACCTCGTGCAGCAGCGCGCTTTTCTGCTCCAGCGCGTGCTGCAGATCGGCTGTGGCGGTCTCGATGGCGATCTGCAGGTCGTCGCGGCGCTCGAGCAGGGCCAGTTCGGCCCGCTTGCGACTGGAGATATCCAGCTGCGAGCCGAAGAAATAGGTGATGTCGCCGGCGGCGTTCCGAACCGGGCTGACATAGAGAGCGTTCCAGAACGGCGCGCCGTCCTTGCGGTAGTTGAGGATGTCGACGGCGACATCCTCGCCATGCTCTACGGCCTTCCGCAGCCGGGCGATCACGTCCGGATCCGACTGCGCGCCCTGCAGGAAGCGGCAGTTGCGGCCGATGATCTCGTCCCGATCATAACCGGTCAGCAGGCAAAAGGCGTCGTTGGCGAAGATGATCGGATGGTCGACCTGACGGGCGTCAGTCACGATCATGGCCATCCGGGTGGCGCGGATCGCCGCGGCGAAGGGATCGTCGGGGCCGTGCGCCGCCGCGAGCGCCGCTCCCGCCTCGAGCGACGACTGATACTCGTCTGACATCCGTGTTCCTGCGCCGCATTCGCCCCGTTGCAGCACAACGACAAAAGCGCCGCCGGGTTCCCGCCCGACGACGCTCCCGGACGTGTCAGGGCGACAGAGGCCGCGTCAGAACGCGTACTGGGTCCGCACCGAGTAGATGTTCAGGTCCTGGCCGACGTCGGTTCCCAGGATCGGCGTGGCGAAGGCGCCGGCGCCGAACGCCGTGCCGCCCGGCGAGGTGCGGTCCACCTGGACGTTGCGCCAGGTGAATTGCATCGCCACGCCGGGATTGAGGTACCAGTTGAGGCCGACCGACAGGATCTCCTGCTCGCCGCCCCGGATGGAGCCGAGCGCCGGCAGGTCATTCTCGCGGTAGTTCAGGTCGAGGATCGAGTAGCGGACACCCAGCTCCCACGCGCCCCAGTTACCATCTCCGGGACTGAACACCTTGGCGACCTTGGGCCCGTCGAAGCCGGCCGTCGCGGCATTGTAGGCGCGGCTCTCGCCGGTCAGGATCCAGCTGCCCTGGACGTACCAGCCGGAGAAGTCGGGGTCCGGCAGGGCGCTGGCGCGGCGCTCGACGGCGATGTCGAAATATTCGGCCTGCAGGTAGAGGTTCTTGCGCCGGGCGCCGAACTCCAGGCCCAGGGCGGTGACGCCGTCGGAGTCGATGCTGCCGGTGTCGACCAGGCGCGCGCTGTCGACCCGGATCTCGGGTCGCTCCCGCAGGCGGATCGGCGAAGGCGCGCCGCCCGGAATGTCCGGGCCCGTCGCCGCCGGATTGATGATGACGTTGGCGGCGAGACCCAGGTGGATCAGCGTGTCGTCCTGCTGGTAGGGCACGAAGGTCGCCCGACCGACAAAGCCGAGCTGCTCGTCATAGGTCTGGACGCCGGCGATATTGCCGGTGACCGTGCCGCTCAGCGTCCAGCGTTCCCCGCCCGCATAGAGGCCGGCGCCCACGCGGGCGTCGCCGCCGGCCAGGCCGCGGACGACCTCGGCCACCGCCGCGCGCTCGGCGAACAGCGCGCTGGCGTTGGACGCCCCATCTTCAAGGCTGGTGGTGGGCGCATAGGCGCCGACCCGCAGGCGGGCGACGCCCAGGCCATTGTACTGCAGCCAGGCGGCGTTGACCTTGCCGCCCTCCTCGTTGCCTGAGCCGCCGAAGTCGTAGGTGAAGTTGTACTGGAAATCGCCGAAGGCCTTCCCTTCGATGCCCAGACGGATGCGGCGGAAGTTGAAGCCGTCGGCCATGTCCCGGGCCCGCTCGTTCTCGGTGGCGTCGCCGAATGAGCCGCGACGGAAGTCACTGGCCAGCGGCCCGGCGTCGTCCTGGTCATGGATTGCTCCGTCCAGCTGCATCAGGCCGCGGAAGCTGGCGGTGAACTGTCCGTCACCGGACGCGAGGGTCGGTCGGCCGTTCTTGAGGCTGACGGTCGTGGCCAGCGTGGCCGGCGCCGGGGCTGCGGACGGGGCGGCCGGAGCGGGCGGAGCGGACGGGCGGACCTCGGCTCTGGCGGCGGTATCGGCCTTCAGTGCCCGCAGTTCGCCCTGCAGCTCGGCGAGGGCCGCTTCGAGGCGCGCGATTCGCTCCTCATTGCTCTCCCGCGCCTGGGCAATGCCGCCGGTGACAAGAGCGAGCGCGACGCCGGCAAGCAGCGCGGCGCGAAGGCGTCCTGGATTGTCCTGCATGGTAGCCTCTCAGACCTGCAAGCGCCTGCGCTCGCAAAACCGTGTTCAGTCAGCTGTTGCGCGCATGGGGGGAGTGAGAATCGGCCCCAGGTGCGCGGGCGTTTTTACGGGATTGAGGGCAATTTGGTTAAAAATGTTCCGCCAACGGATGGCATGTCACATGGCGCCGATCGCAAACGCAAAGGTGCGCGACCCCCTCTCGGCGGTCGCGCCCCGTTGTACTGTCGGCGATAGAGGCCGCCGATCGGCCTAGAACATCATCCGGCCGGACAGTTGCAGATTGTAGCGGTCCTCGCCGTCGACGGCTTCGTACTCACCCTCGATCGCCACATAGGACATTGGCGTCCCGGCCTTCAGGGACAGGCCGACCAGCATGGCGCCGTCGCCGGCCTCGCTGGCCGGCAAGGCCACCCATTGCCCGCCCACGAAGCGGAAGACGGTGTCGCCCATGCTTCCGGACAGATTCTGGCGATAGCCAAGGCGCAGTTCCGGACGCCACCAGACGTCGCGGCCGAAGGTTGCGCCCAGGGCCAGCTCGGCGGTGGTCGACAGCCGGTCGCTGGTGCGGGAGTCGACTTCCTGGTTGAAGCCGTTGCTAAGGCCGTCCTCGATCCGCGAGTCCTCGGAAAGGTACAGATAGTCGACGCTGAGCCCCGGCCGGGCGTAGAAGCGCCCCGCCGTGAACTCGTAGGCGCCGGCGGCGCTCAACACGCCGGAGAAACCGGTCCATTCCGAGTTCGCCTCGACAATCAGGGCGTTGGACGGATCGATGAACACGCGGTCGCCATTGAACCAGCCGTAGCCGACAGAGCCCCGCGCGTTGAAGGTGAACTTGCCGATCGACCGGCGCCAGTAGATGCCGGCCTCGAGCAGGGAGACGCTGGTCTCTTCGCCGATCTTGGCGACGTCATCCTTTTCCTCGGCGGTGATGAAGGCCAGCGTCGCCCCCAGCGCGCCGCCATCGGACCCCATGCTCTCGTAGCCGCCGACGAAGCCGAAGGCCTTGGTCTCGGAGCCCGCGGTCACGCCGGCGTCGCGCATGACCTGGACGTTCACTTCCTGGACCCAGAAGCTGTCGGGACCGTAGCGTTGGCGCAGGTCCGGCCGGGTGGCCGTAAGCCGCGAGATCGTCCGCGTCATCGAATCGATCGACGAGAACAGACCTTCGCCCTGGTCGGGCAGCATCTGCTCGTACCGATCCAGGAATTCCCTGCGCGACTGGGCGCTCAGGAAGGAGTCGCGGATGTCGGTGTCCTGGCCCAGCGCGGCGTAGACCGCGTCGAGCGCCAGGCTCTGGTTCTGGCTCAGCTCCATTTCGTCAGCCGTGCGGCGACGAACGGCGATATTGACCTCACCGGCGGCGGTGTCGGCCGAGGCCTGCGCCACGAACAGGTAGGGTGAGTTGCCGACCAGGCTCTGGTCCAGCGTGCCGACCGTGAGACCGGCCGGCGTGTCGGTCCTGATCACCGTGTAGGTGGTCGGGCCGTCGATGAGATCGGTCAGCACGATGCCGAGCTTGGCGCCGCTGGCGATCGTGGCGGTGGCGACGTCGAACCGCGTGTTGCTGTCCGCTGCCGGATCCGCCGTGAACACGATCGAGCTTGTCGCGCCGACGGTCAGGGCCGTGGCGTTGATCACCTCGGCGTTGGTGATCAGCAGGTCGCCGGCCGTCACATTCACCGTCAGCTGGCCATCGCTGTCGCGGACAGCGCCGAACGACGTCGCGCCGCCGGTGAGGTTGAAGACGTCCGCGCCGTCGCCGAAGTGGACGTCGCCGAGGAACTGGCCGTTCTGCAGGTTCAGGGTGTCGTCGAAGGCCCCGAAGTAGATGTTGCCGGTGATCGAAGGCTCGTCGGCGTCGTCAACACCATCGCCGTCGGCGTCCGGGTCGGTGGTGGCGGGGTCAAGATCGTCGTCACCGTCGATGATGCCGAACTGGGTGATGGTGACGCCCGCCTTGGCGTTCCGAACGTCGATGGCGATGGCCTCGCCGGTGACGGTCTCGTTGTTCGGGTCGGCGTCATCGTCGTCGGTGTCGGCGTTGTCGTCGGTGGGCACGACAAAGGCGCGGATGGAGCCGGTGTTGGTGATCGAGGTCAGCGTGCCGGACTCGTCATGGACCGCGACCGCATCGCTCTTCTCGCCGTTGGCGACGACCGTGATGGAGCCGCCGACCTTCAGCGTTGTCGTGGCGGCGTTGTCATCGATGCGAACGCCATAGGTGGTGAAGGCGCCCTCTGTCGCGAAGGGCGCGGACGTCGCGGTGACGCTGGCGAAGAGGCTGCCGTCGATATTGATCTCGTCGACGATCGATCCGTCAGTCAGGTGGATGGCCTGGCTGTCGGCATTGTACGAGAGGGCGGTGACCACGCCGATCACGTTCATGCCGTTCTCGAGGGTGGTCGTCTGCCCGCCGCCGGCGCCGATCCGGATACCCGTCGCGCTGAAGTTGTCGAGCACGCCGTTGGCCACGATCGTGCCGCGCACGACGAGTCCGTAGGCGTTGTCGCCGGTCGCGGCCACGCTGCCGATGGTGATCGAATCCGTCGCCGAACCGATAACCAGGGCCGGAGCGGATCCGGCCACCGACAGGCTCGAGTTCCCCTCGAGGGAGTCGTCGACGCCGTCGTTGTCGAGGTCCTTGTCCTCGGTATCAGGGATGCCGTCGTTGTCGTCGTCGGTGTCGGTGCTGTTGGGGATGCCGTCGCCGTCGTAGTCGATGCCGGCGATCGGCGCCGCGTCGAGCAGAATCCCGCCGCCCACATTGCCGGCGACGACAAGCGCCGAGTTGCCCAGGAGCTTGTCATCGGCGTCCAGGTTGTCACGGTCGGTCGCCAGAGGCGGACGGCTGGGGTAGCGGAAGCCCCGCGCGCTGATCGCGCCCTGAATGGTCAGCCGGCCGCTGATGTCGTCGGTCTGGACGCCGAGCGCGTTCTCGCCGAGCGCGTTCACCGCGCCGCTGATCGACACATCGCCCGTAACCGGCGCGGTGAACTGGATGCCCCGCGCGTTGTCGCCGGTGACGCTGATATTGCCGCGGTTGGTGAAGTTGCCGGTCAGCGGCCCCAGGACCAGGATGCCGGCGGAATCGTTCCCCTCGATGGCGATCGAGCCGCCGGTGTCGTTGAGGATATTTCCGGTCATCGCGCCTTGAACGAGGATGCCGAACTTGTTGGTCCCGCCGACGAACGGTCCGTCGAGGTTTCCGTCCTTGTTGTTGTCTTTCTGCTCAAGGCTGGAAGACAGGGTGATCGTCGCCTTGTTGGTCACATCGCCGACCGTGCCGGCGTTGACCTTGATGCCCGCCAGGTAGCTGACATCCTCGGCGCTGATCTCGCCTTCGTTGATGATGTCGTGGTTGCTGTTGGCCGTCACCGCGCCGGCGATGTTCCCGGCAGATCCGCCGGTGGTCGGCTTGACCTTGCCGGTCGAGGTGATGCGGATGTCGTCCGGCGCGCCGTTGTTGATGGTCGCCGTCGAGACGCCCGAGGTCCGCGTATCGGTGATCGTCGTCTCGGCGAACGCGCCGGACGCGAAGATAAGCAGCGGAGTGGCGGCCACGGTGGCCACGAGACGCTTGCGGAACATGAACTGATAACCCCGGGCTTTAGACGGCACGTTCGTCCCCTGTCGATGCGGCGAAATTGCGTCGGCCGTCATGAACCATCCCCGGGGACCCCACCTCGTCTATCGCAAGGCTCTCAAGGGCGCCATATCTCCGTGCACCATAGCCGGACGATTAATCCGAATCGAGGCTTTCCCGCCATGCCGTCCGACGGACCGCCCCGCGCACTTCGAAGCATCCTGCTGATCACAGCGGCGGGCGCGGGCGCGCCCCTGCTGCTGACCGCTTTCGGCCAGGCCGGCGCGGGACCGGCGTTGCTGGCCGCGGTCGGCGTCGCCGGCGGCGGCCTGTGGCTGGCCCGCCGGGCCTTCGAGGCTGGCAAGCCCGCGATCGACTCCGCCGACGAGGCCGCGCCCGCCGTGTCGCCGGTGCCCTACGCCACCATCCTGGAGAACCTGGCCGACCCGGTCATGGTGGTCGCCGCCGACGAGCCCTACGAAGTGACCGGACACCGGCTGGTGTTCGCCAACCGGGCGGCGCGGGACCTGTTCAGGATATACCGTCCGGACGTCCGCCTGATCACGGCCATCCGCAATCCGCAGATCATCGAGCTGGTCGAAGAAGCCCTGTTCGGCGGCGTCGGCGGCGACACCACCTTCGAGACGGGGGCGGCGCAGGACCGCAGCTGGACCGCCGTCGCCTCGCCGCTCGCCCCGACGTCCTGGGGGGCCTCGATGGCCCTGCTGATCCTGCGGGACCAGACGGACCTGCGCCGGGCCGAGCGGATGCGGGCGGACTTCCTGGCCAACGCCAGCCATGAGCTGCGCACCCCGCTGGCGTCGCTGTCGGGCTTCATCGAGACCCTGCGCGGTCCGGCGCGGAACGATGTCGCCGCCCGCGACAAGTTCCTGGGCATCATGCAGGCCCAGGCCGAACGCATGTCGCGCCTGATCGACGACCTTATGAGCCTGTCGCGGATCGAGCTCAACGAGCACATCGCGCCGCTTGGCCGGGTCGACCTGTCGGCCGCCGTGACCGACGTCACCGACGCCCTGATGCCGGTGGTCCGGGCCAAGGGCGTCTCCTTCGCCTGGTCGCCGCCGGGGCGCGACCAGGTCGTGGTGGAAGGCGACCGCGACCAGATCGTGCAGGTGATCCAGAACCTGGTCGACAACGCGGTCAAGTACACGCCGGCCGGCGGCGTCATCGGGATCGAGATCACCGGCCCCGTCGACGGCGACGCGCCGCCGCCGCGCGATCCGGAGGCGACGCGGCTGCCGCTGCTGACGCCCGAGCACCGGGCCGGCGGGGCCTATGCCCTTCTGAGGGTCAGCGACCAGGGGCCGGGCATGCCGCGCGACGCCCTGCCCCGCCTGACGGAGCGCTTCTATCGGGTCGAGGGCCAGAAAAGCGGCGACAAATCCGGCACGGGCCTGGGCCTGGCGATCGTCAAACACATCGTCAATCGCCACAAGGGCGGCCTGGCGGCAGAGACCGTGCTGGGGCGCGGCTCCACCTTTTCGGTCTGGTTCCCGCTCAGCGCGTCCGTCGTGGAGCGACCTTCGGCGGACGTCGTCGCAAAAGTGTCGTAAAATCGTCGCACAGGGGCAGCATCGCCCGGGCACCAGGACAGCGTGCTGACTGCTGGTCTTGCGATTCCCCCAGGACTGCCCGAGCCAGAGAATACGGGCGGCCGCCGGAGTGATCGCGCGAGCCGTCGCGCCAGGGACCCAAGATGAACGAACACATCGTCAGATCATTTGAGGATGAGCTGAACCAGCTGGCCGCCGAAGTCGTCCGCATGGGCGGCCTGGCCGAGGCGCAGGTCAACGACTCCATCACCGCATTCGCGCGCCGTGACGTGTCCCTCGCGTCGGCGGTGGCCGGGCGGGACGAGAAGCTGGACGTGATGGAGGCCGACATCGAGCGCGCCGCCATCCGCATGATCGCCCTGCGCCAGCCGATGGCCAACGATCTGCGCCGCGCCGTGGGCGCGATGAAGATCGCCATGAACCTGGAGCGCTGCGGCGACCTGGCCAAGAACATCGCCAAACGCACCCTGATCCTGGCCGAGGCCGAGCCGGCCGGACCGGTGACCCGCTCGATCGAGCGCATGGGCAAGCTGGTGGGCGGCCGTCTGAAAGACGTTCTCGACGCCTACACCGCCTCGGAAGTCGATCGCGCCGTGTCCGTCTGGACCCGCGACACCGAGGTGGACGAACACTACGACAGCCTGTTCCGCGAGCTGCTGACCTACATGATGGGCGATCCGCGCACGATCACCGCCGGCGCCCATCTGCTGTTCGTGGCCAAGAACCTCGAGCGGATCGGCGATCACGCCACCAACATCGCCGAAATCGTCCACTACGAGATCACCGGCCGCGAGATCGTCGCCGAACGGCCCAAGATGGATGCATTGAGCCAATGACCCCCACGGTCCTGGTCGTCGAGGACGAAGACGCCCTCGCCACCCTCCTCCAGTACAACCTGGAGAAGGAAGGCTATCGCGTCGTCCACGCCGGCGACGGCGAGGAGGCGCTGATCATGGTGCAGGAGCAGCAGCCGGACCTGGTCGTCCTCGACTGGATGCTGCCCAAGGTCTCCGGCATCGAGGTCTGCCGGCGACTGCGCCAGCGACCGGAAAGCCGCAACCTGCCGATCCTGATGCTCACCGCCCGGGGCGAGGAGAGCGACCGGGTGCGCGGCCTGGACACCGGCGCTGACGACTATCTGGTCAAGCCCTTCGCCATGACCGAACTGACCGCCCGCATCCGCGCCGTCATGCGCCGCATCCGGCCGGGTCTGGCCGATGACCGCGTCACCGCCGGCGACATCATCGTCGACCGCGTCGCCCACCGGGTGAAGCGCGACGGCAAGGAGGTCCACCTCGGCCCCACCGAATTCCGCCTGCTCGACCACCTGATGCAGCATCCCGGCCGGGTGTTCAGCCGCGAACAGCTGCTGGACGCCGTCTGGGGCAGCGACGTCTATGTCGAGGCCCGCACCGTCGACGTCCACATCGGCCGCCTGCGCAAGGCCCTGAACCACGGCGCCCCGGTCGACCCGATCCGCACCGTCCGCTCGGCCGGCTATTCGCTGGACTTCGGGGGGTAGCGATTCCTCCCTCCCCTTCATGGGGAGGGAGGAATCGCGAAGCGGGTCAGGGTGGGGCATGGCGGCGCCACTCTCGGAGCATCCGGGTAGCGGCCTGCTACCCCACCCGTCCGGGCTCCGCTGTAACCGGACACTTGGATCTGGAGAGGCGGGACTAGGCGGGATGAGGCGGGACTAATCGGGACAAACCCTTATCCCTCAAAGAAAAATTTGTCGCGCGCGGCGGTTTGGCGCGCGGGGGCGTTGTCCGGGCTGAAGGGCGAAAAACGGGCCGTGGCGGCCAATTAGACAGTAGAACCCGGAGGCCGGGTTAGACATTCGAACGGCCTTCCAGGGCCCTGCGGGCGGCGTTGCGCAAGGCTTTGCGGCGCAAGGGTTGAACGGGTTTGAAGGCGGCGTTCGAAGCCTCGCCCAACCGGCCCTGAACGGCCCGAAAAGCCACCGCGAACCGGGAAGCGAACTGGGAAGTGCGCTTCCCAGTTCCAGCTTCAGTTCCCAGTTCCCGCAAACCCAATCGCCACAACGGAAAACGGCCGATCAAAGGACCGGCCGTCGTCGTCTGGAACTGGGAAGTGGCTCAGGCCTGTTCGGCGGGCGGATCGGCGGGGCGGACGGCGTCCTGGACCAGCTGGTCGAGCGCCCGCTCGATGCGGGCCGAACGGCGCAGGCCGATGGCGACGGTGACCGGGACCAGGGCCGCCAGCGGCGAGCAAACCACCAGGGCCAGGCCTGCGGGCTCACCCTCGCCCAGGGCGCCGAGGCCCAAGACGATCATGCCGAAGGCCGCCAGGCCGCCGACCCAGCACCAGCACAACTCGAGCCAGCGGGCCCGGATCGGCTCGATACGTCCCGCCGCCTTGCGCGCCTTCGACCGCGCGGTCTCGTATGTGTACCAGTGCAGCATGGGGTTCCCTCGGGCGGCGGATTAGCGGGCCGGGCTATAGGGGGCGGGCTTGCCGTTTTCGTCCTCGATCGAGTAGCGGATCAGCGCGATCTGATAGTCCATCGCACCGATGATGCGCTCGGCATGGCCTTCCTGGCTGTCGCGGCATGCGGCGACCTCCGGGGTTTGGACGGCGTCCCGAACGGCCAGCCAAAGATCGCCAGCTGCGTGCGTGGCCCTGTTCGCCTCGACGCAGTTCCGGCGGGTTTCCTCCAGCGAGCCCGCGCCCTCGGCGCCCGAGGAGCATAGGCGCGTCAGAAGGACCGCCCTGTCCGCGGCTTGGCCGATGCGTCCGCAGTCCCGCGTGAGGTCAGCGACCGACAGCGTTGAGACCTGGCTGCCGGCGGCCCGACGTGCCGCAGCCTCTCCGCTAATGGCCGCGCCGGCTTCAATGGCGCGCTGACCGCCACAGCCAACGAGAAGCACGGCAAGCGGCGCGATGGCGAAGATCGTGAGCTTCACAGTCGGGCTCCCTAGACCTGGTCCAGACGAACGGTGGCGAGGATGCGGCCGGCGGGCATGAGGCGGTCGCCCAGCTCGTCCGGCCGCAGGGTGATCGTATTGGCCTCATCGTCGGCGTGCAACACAACCGCATTCGGCTGAAAGGCGACCCGGCGGACGATGGGGCGACCGTCCAGAAGGAAGATGTAGACCCTTCGATCTTGGATCGGGGTCTCTGGATCGCGGCATATTATGGTTTCACCCTCGCGGGCGACGTCGGGCAGCGCGTCGCTGGGCATTTCGGTTAGCCAGAGCCCGGTGACCCCCTTTATGAGCCCTTGTAGCCAGGCTGCCGGCACAGGAACCGTCTCCTGCACCGCGCCCTTGCCATAATCGTCAAAGCGAAAAACGTCGTATCGCGGCAAGCTGACAAGTTCTTGAGGCGCTCCGACGGAGGTCTCAAGCATTTCACCCTCCCCGCGTATCAGCCAGCGCGGTCGCACGCCTAAAGCATCCGCAATAGAGAATAGATTGTCCGCCCCGGCGATCTTTAGGCCGGCCGCATATTCACTGATCAGCTGCGGCGATATTCCAGAGCGCCGGGCGACCTCTGACTTCTTAAGGCTTTTCGACGCCATGGCGGCGGTCAGGCGCTCGCCAAAATCAGCAGCAGCGGCGCGTTGACGCCCGCCATTGACGATACTAGTATCCGCTTTAGTGGACTTTTTTGAAGCCTGAGCGGTCACGAATGCCCCACCCGGAACTGCACCGAGAAGACATCAAGGCGGCGCTGCGCAAGCGGCACGGCACGCTCGTGGCATTCGAGGTCAAACGCTCCCTGCCAAGGGGCTCGGTCAAAGATGTTCTTCGCGGCCGTGCGGTCAGTCAGACCGAGCGGGCGATCTCTGCCGATCTCAAGATTGAGTTGCACCGGCTGTTCCCTCGCCGTTACGACGCAAAAGCGTCGAGTCGATCCGCTAAGGTGGATAATACGTCCCAGAAGCGGGATGCCCAACGACAAATCGCGGAGGCCGTTTAGACATGGCCGCGCGGGGGCGTCTCAGCACAGAAACCGAACAGACTTCGCCAGCCGCCGCACCCGGGAAGGTCGCGGCGACCAAGGCGGAGGCGCGCGGGGCCGCAAGCGCCCCCCCCGACGGCGGCCCCGCGCGCAGTCCCTTGCCAGCGGCGCGCATGCGCCTGCCGGCCGAGCAGGTGGTGGTGGGCGAGCGGCTGCGGCCGCTGAGCCCGGCCAAGGTCGAGGCGCTGATCGTCTCGTTCCACGAAGCCGGGGCGCTGCCGCCGATCCTGACGCGGCCGGTCGACCTGGAGGGCGATCTGCCGGTGGTGGCTCTGGTGGCCGGGCTGCACCGGCTGGAAGCGTGCCGCCAGATGGGCGTGCCCGTCGACTGCATGGTGCGGGAGATGAGCGACGCGGTCGCGCAGCTGACCGAGATCGACGAAAACTTGCTCGGCCCCGACCTGAACGCGCTGGACCGGGCGGTGTTCATCGCCGCCCGCCTGCCCGTGTGGGCGGCGATGAACCCGGACCGGGTGGAGGACGATCAGAAGCCCAAGAGGGGCCGGCCAAAGAATTCCGCAAAGTTTGCGCATTTTCCGACGGGCATGGGGTTCACCGAGGAGACTGCGGTCGAGATCGGCCTCTCCCGGCGGAGCGTGGAGTACGCCCTCCAGGTCGCCCGTGGCCTGACCCCCGCCACCCGCGCGGCCCTGGCCGGGACGTGGGTGGCCCGCAACGAAGGCGTGCTGCGCCAGCTGGCCGGGGTGGCCGAGCCCGACGAGCAGATCGCCGTGGCCGGCGAGCTGGTGAGCGGACGAACCAAGAGCGTCAGCGAGGCCCGCGCCTATGCCGCCGGGCGCGAGCCGATCAAGCCCGCCAAGACCGGCGTCGACGAGGCTTTGAAGGCGCTTGAAAAGCTGTGGAAGGGCGCGCCGCGCCCACACCGCGAGGCGATGCTGCACTGGCTGGCCGGGCAGGCGATGCCGGCGGGCTGGGTGGTGAAGGGAGGGCGCGGCTGATGCCTACTCGTCCGACCCGTCGTCGTTTTCCCACGGTGCTGGTCCGGGAAACGGCCAGAGCCATTGCTGATCTTCTTCGAAGCGCCGCAGCAGCGACTTACCGCCTCGTCGACCGACTTGAAGGTCCAGATCCCGCAGGCAGTGCAGGAGCACAACTTCTCGCGCCGCCCATGCGGCCAGCGCCCAAACGGCCTCGGCCGAGCTTTGACGATCCCGGCCTGCTAGCATCGCGGCGAGCTGCCGAGGCGTGGCATCGAGCCATCCAAGAGCTGGGGGTCGAAGGCGCAATAGCTCGCCTTCAATCCACTGGACCGACCGGCCCCGAAGGTTCTCCTGAAGCACCCGAAGATCGTCTTCGGACGCAAGCGCTAGCATCCGGAGAAGCGTCTTCTCCGCGGCCGTCAGAAGTCGGGACTGGGCGTAGTTCGCAGCAAGGGCCTGTCGCATCGCCCGCAGCCTACGGGGATTCGTCCCATGGCTAAGGCGAAGGGCGACACCAGCACGCGGGACCTGTTCGACGTGGCGCAGCTGTTCCCGGTCGAGGCGCCGCGCGAGCTGACGCGGGCCATGGACTTCAACGTCGGGATCGCCTGCGCCATGCGCCAGGCCATCCGCGAGAGCGGGCTTTCCAACGACGGGGTCGCCGCCCGGATGACCGAGCTGCTCGGCTACGACGACGACCGGCGGATCACCGGGGCGCAGCTGTACGCCTACACGGCCGCCAGCCGGGACACCCACACGATCAGCCTGGTCCGGTTCAAGGCCTTTGTCCGGGCGACCGGCTGCATCTGGCTTTGGGACTGCGTGCTGGATGGCGAGGGGCTGACCCTGCTGCAGGGCGAGGAAGCCTATCACGCCCAGGCCAGCCTGGCCGAAAAGCAGGGGCGCGAGCTGCTGGAGCAGGCCAGGCGCCTGCGCCACGCCGCCCCCATCACCGTTTCGCGGAGGCGGCGCTGATGGCCCGGATCGAGATCGCCCCCCAGGCGTGGTTCAGCGCCGCCGAGCTGGCCGAGAAGGCCTTGCCCGGCCTGCCGGCGACCAAGCGCGGCGTGCAGATGCTGGCCGACCGCGAGGGCTGGGCCCGTCGGGCCGACGACGAGGGCCGGCCGCTGGCCAGGACCCGCAAGGGCCGCGGCGGCGGGACCGAGTATCACCTCTCGCTGCTCTCCGGCGCCGCCCAGGCGCGGCTGGCGGCCGACGCGATGCCAAGGGCGCGGGCCGAGCGCCCCGACCGCGACAGCATGTGGATGCGCCACGACCGGGCGCCGGACGGGATGAAGGCCGAGGCCCGCCGCCGGCTGGCGGTGATCGACGAGATCGAGCGGTTCGTCCAGGCCGGCCTGGGCAAGGAAAAGGCGCTGACCACGGTGGTCGCCCAGGCGCGCCGGGTGGCGCAGGCCCAGGGCGTGGAGCCGCCCTATGGCGAAAGCACGGTGCGGGGCTGGTTCTCGCTGATCGCCGGCGTCGATCCGGCCGACCGGCTGGCCTATCTGGTCCCGGGCTACGTCGGGCGCACCCGCCGGGTGGACTGCACCCGCGAGGCGTTCGACCTGTTCGCCAGCGACTATCTGCGCCTGTCCTGCCCGACCTATGAGGGCGCCTACCAGCGGGTGCTGCGGGCGGCCGCCGAGCATGGCTGGGTGGTGCCGTCGGCCAAGTCGCTGAAGCGGCGGCTGGACGCGGAGTTTCCGCAAAACGTCCAGCTTCTCTGCAGGAAGGGGCCGGAAGCCCTGGCCCACGCATACCCACACATGGACCGCAGCCGCGCCGGGATCGGGGCGCTGCAGATCGTCAACCTGGACGGCCACACCTGGGACAACCTTGCCCTATGGCCCGACGGGACGAAGTC
>JAUXMY010000003.1 GCA_030683005.1 Caulobacter sp.
CGCTTCGACCCCGGCGTTCAGGGCCAGAAGATTGGTCTGGAAGGCGATCTCGTCGATCACCCCGATGATCTGGCCGATCTGCGAGGATGAACTCTCGATCTCGGTCATGGCCCCGACGGCGTCGCGCATGACGTCACCGGATTTCTCAGCCTCCGAGCGCGCATTGGTGGCTGCCTCCGATGCCTGCTTGGCGCCCTCGGCGGTTCGCCTGACCGTCTGGGTGATCTGGTCCAGCGCGGCGGCCGTTTCCTCGAGGCTGGCGGCCTGCTGTTCGGTGCGCTTCGACAGATCGTCCGAGGCGCGAGCGATCTCGTTGGAGCCCCCGTCCACGCTGTCGGTGGCGGCCTTTACCGCCTCCATGGTGCGTTGGAGATTGGCGACCGCGTTGTTGAAGTCGCCCTTCACCTTCTCGAACGCCGGATCGACGACCCCGGAGATGCGGTGGGTCAGTCTGTTCGCCGCGAGCTGGGCCAGACCTTCGGCGATCTGATCGACCGAACGCACACGCCCGGTGACGTCGGTGGCGAACTTCACGATCTTCACGACGCGGCCGCCGGCGTCGAAGATCGGATTGTAGGAGGCCTGGATCCAGACGGAGGAGCCGTCCTTGGCGCGCCGTTCGAACTCGTCGGCGACAAACTCGCCGGCGTTCAGCCTGCGCCAGAAGGCGGCGTATTCGGCGCTCTGGGCGACGGCCGCGTCCACGAACAGACGATGATGGCGACCCTTGATCTCGTCGAGCCGGTAGCCAAGCACCTTGAGGAAGTTGTCGTTGGCGGTGATGACGTCGCCGCCGGTCGTGAACTCTATGACGGCCTGCACACGATCCAGCGCCACCATCCGGCTCTCGGCCTCGGCGGCCTTCAGCTTCGCCTCGGTCGTGACCGACGCGACCTTCACGACCTTCTCGACAGCGCCCCTGCGGTTGAGGACCGGGTTGTAGGAGGCCTGGATCCAGACCTCCTCGCCGCTCTTGGCGATGCGACAATATTCGCTGGTCTCGTACTCGCCCCGGCGGAGCCTGGCCCAGAAGTCGGCATACGCGCCGCTCTTGGCGTAGTCCGGCGCGACGAACATGCTGTGATGCCGGCCGCGGATCTCACTCTCGGCATAGCCCAGCGCCGAGCAGAAGTTGGCGTTCGCGCGTAGAATGTTGCCGTCGCGATCAAACTCGATGATCGCAAGAGACCGGTCGAGGGCCTTGAGCACGTCGCCCTGGCCGCGGTTAGCCTTTCGCAAGTCCAGCATTCGCCTAACTCCATGCGAGCATCATTGGCTGAAGTGACGAGGAGTCTGGCTTATGAAGTGTTTACCCGTTTTGGGTTATCCGTGTATTTCGACCTTCATTCTCAGTATACATTGGACGCCAATACGATGATGTAATCCTCATGGATGATATATCTCTTTCGTATACTCCTTTGGGATAACGTCGCGCTCCCATATCGGGCCACAACAACGCAAATCTGCACCCCTTAAACTCTCAAATCCCTGAGCAAGCCGGAGTGTCTGGTAGACGCCGGTCTTCGGACGCGAAGACTGAAGACTCTCGAGACAGATACTTTCGAGACATTGCGAGACATTGCGAGGCAATCGGCCCTGCCCCCGCGCCCACGCCGCTTGCAATCCATCCCCGCCCGGCAGGGCAGGCGCACAATGGGTCATGAGCCGGACCTCGCCACGCCCCAAGCCTTGTCACCCAGGGGGATCGCACACCGCCCACCCGGGTGGCCGGTCCCCCGTGCCGACCCTGCTCTGCAGCGGACGCGCGATCTGTCCCCCCATCCGGTACGGAGAACCGCACGCTCCAGCGTCGGTGAAAACGGATCGAAGACATTGGCGACAGTTGGCGGGATTTCGCGGAATCTCGCCGAAACTCGGTCGGATTTCGCGGGCTTTTCGCCGGAATTCGCCGGCCCGCGCCCCAGCCCTAGGCGCCGGCCTTCTTGCGCACGAACATGCGGGCGTCGGCCTCGGCCAGGGCTTCCTCGGGATCCATGCCGGGCTCGACGGCCCGGACGCCGTAGCTGATGCGCAGCGGGGCGGACCAGTCGCCGAGATCCACGGGCGTGGCCTGGATCACCTGCCTGAGGCGCTCGGCCTGGACATCCGCGTTGTCGAGGTCGGTCTGGACCAGGATGACGGCGAACTCGTCGCCGCCCAGCCGGCCGACGATGTCGGTCTCGCGGGTGTTGGCCAGAAGGCGCTCTGCGACCACCTTCAGCGCGGTGTCTCCGGCGGCGTGGCCGAAGCGGTCGTTGACCGCCTTGAAGCCGTCGAGGTCGAAGTAGACAAGGCTGGCCGGGCTGCCGTAGCGGGCGGCGAAGGCGCCGATGCGGTGCAGCTCGCGCACGAAGGCCCGGCGGTTGAGCAGCGGGGTCAGCACGTCGCGGTCGGCCAGGGCCTCGACTTCGGTCAGACGGGCCTTGAGGCGGGAGACCTCGCCACGCAGATCGTCGATCTCGGTCAGCAGGGTCTTGACCGCGCCCTGTACGGCCGGCGTCAGGTCGGTTTCCGCCAGTCCCAGGAAGGCGGTCTTGTCGGCCGGGGCTGCCTTGTCGGCGGTAACCTGCGCGCCCGCCCGGGCCAATGCGCGCTTGCGCATGGCCGAGAATGCTTCCGCACGCGCGCCGCCAATCTTCATGTGAGAATCATAGCCCAGTTGCCCGACCAGCGGAATCTGACGCATCGGTTGCGGCGCCACAAGCGGCGCCTATACTCCGCGCCTTTCTGGCGCAGGGGATTTCCCGTCGTCAGGCAGGAGATGACTACGTCATGAGCGCAAGCCCGCCGGTCGCCATCATCATGGGCAGCCGCTCCGACTGGCCGACGATGAAGCACGCGGCCGACAACCTCGACGCCCTCGGCGTGGGCTGGGAGGCGAAGGTCGTCTCCGCCCACCGCACGCCCGATCGCATGGTCGCCTTCGCCAAGGGCGCCAGAGCGGCGGGGTTCAAGGTGATCATCGCCGGGGCCGGGGGCGCGGCGCACCTGCCGGGCATGACCGCCTCGATGACCGATCTGCCGGTGCTGGGCGTGCCGGTGGAAAGCAAGCTGCAGAACGGCCTCGATTCGCTGCTGTCGATCGTCCAGATGCCCGGCGGCATCCCGGTCGGGACCCTGGCCGTCGGCGTGGCCGGCGCCAAGAACGCCGGGCTGATGGCGGCCCGCATCCTGGCGCTGTCGGACCCGGCCCTGGCCGAGCGGGTGGCGGCGCACAGCGCGGCCCAGACCGCCTCGGTCGCCGAGACGGTCGAGGACTGATGGCGGCGTCCTTTCCCCTCCCGCCGGGCTCGACCATCGGCATCCTCGGCGGCGGTCAGCTGGGCCGCATGCTGGCGCTGGCGGCGGCGCGACTAGGCCTGGACGTGGTCGTCCTGACGCCGGACGAAGGCTCGCCCGCTTCGCGCGTCGCCAAGCACACCATCGTGGCGGCCTACGACGATCCCGAGGCGCTGGCCGCGCTGGCGCGGGCCGCCGACGTGGTGACCTACGAGTTCGAGAACGTACCGGTGCGGGCGGTCGAGGCGCTGATGGCGCTGGGCGTCGCCGTGGCCCCGGGGCCGGACGCGCTGCGCGTGGCGCAGGACCGGGTGGAGGAAAAGACCTTCCTGAACGCAGCCAACGCCCCGACCGTGGCCTTCGCGCAGATCGACGATGTCGCCGATATCGCCGCCGCCCTGTCCCGCATCGGCCTGCCGGCGCTGCTGAAGACGCGGCGCGAGGGCTACGACGGCAAGGGCCAGGCCTGGATCCGCAAGGCGGGCGGCGCAGCTGACGCCTTCGCCACCATCGGGGCCTCGCCCTCGGTGCTGGAGGCCAGGGCCGACTTCCGCCGCGAGCTGTCGATCATCGCCGCGCGCGGCCGTGACGGCGAGGTGGCCTTCTATCCGCTGTCGGAGAACGTCCACGAGGGCGGCGTGCTGCGCACCACCCTGGCCCCGGCCGACGTCACGCCGGCGGTGCAGGACGAGGCCGAGCGGATCGCCCGGGCCGTGCTGGGCCGTCTCGACTACGTCGGGGTGATGGGCATTGAGCTCTTCGACCTCGGCGAGGGCGGCCTGCTGGTCAACGAGATCGCGCCCCGCGTCCACAACACGGGCCACTGGACCCAGGACGGCTGTGAGGTCGACCAGTTCGAGCTGCACATCCGCGCCGTGGCCGGCTGGCCGCTGGGCGACACCACCCCGATGGTCCGCGTCGAGATGACCAACCTGCTGGGCGAGGAGGCCGACGACTGGCTGGCCATCGCCGCCGAGCCGAACGCCCGCCTGCACCTCTACGGCAAGGGCGAGCCCCGGCCAGGCCGCAAGATGGGCCATGTGAACCGGGTGAAGTCGCGTTGAGGGGCTGTGGCCTAACCGAACCGCAGCCTGGCCAGCGCCCCGGCCACGTCCCTGGCGACGTCGTTCGGCTTGACGCCGGCCTTCCACTTCTCGAAGTCCATGACGTTCTGGATGCGGGCGTCCAGCGTCTCCAGCGCCGCCGCGCGGCCAGCAGTCAGGTCCTGGACCAGGGTTCCGATCAGGATGCCCGAGAGAATGGCGCGCTTGGAGTAGTGGTTCTCGTCGGTGGCGGTGTCGCCGGCCCAGCGCCACAGCTGGTCGGCGCTCTCCCAGACCAGCATCAGGGCCAGCGGCAGGTTCATGGGCAGGGCCAGGAACCCCAGCCAGCGGCGCAGGGCGGCCTGATCGACGGCGGCGGCGTCCAGCCGGGCCACGACGGCGGCACGGATGCGCTCGCGGATTTTCAGGCTGGCCGGATCCGGCAGGGCTGACAGCGCCGCCGCGTCATGCCGGCGCGACAGCAGCGCGGCCAGATCGCGGCCCCCGTTGGGGAACAGCAGGTCGGCCTCGGCCGGCGACAGGCCACAGTCCCGGGCAGCGGCGACCAGAGTCGCCCGCCCCCAGCCGAGTCGCGGCGCGATACGCAGGGCGGCATCCAGCACCTGCTGTTCAGTTTCGAGGGCCCAGGCGTCGGGAGCGGTCATGGCGCTATTCTATACAAGGGCTTGGCCGCGTCGCCGATAGACTCTCGCCGATAGACAACGCTCCGCGCCTCTGCTATCTCGCGCGCCTCGCCACGGGAGCCGTCTCCCGGGGCCACACCCGATTTTATTTCGTCCGCCACGCCGCACGGCTAGCGGCGGGCCGTACGAAGGAGAGAGTCCCCTGGTTCAGATTTTCGTCCGCGACAACAATGTCGACCAGGCGCTGAAAGCCCTGAAGAAGAAGATGCAACGCGAAGGCTCGTTCCGCGAGATGAAGCGTCACGTCGCCTACGAGAAGCCCTCGGAGAAGCGCGCGCGTCAAAAGGCGGAAGCCGTCCGTCGCGCCCGCAAGCTGGCCCGCAAGCGCGCCCAGCGCGAAGGCCTGATCGCCGCGCCGAAGAAGCCCACGCGTCCTTAAGAACCGCTGGTCTCAGCAAGATTCAGAAGGGCCGTCCGGGCGACCGGGCGGCCCTTTTGCTGTGGCCGGCTACGCTTCCCCCCCGCGGATCTTCGCGATCAGACCCTTGAGATCGACCTTGCCGGTCGACAACGCCCCGACCCGGAAGGCCCGGCCCGCCAGCCAGACCACGGCGCCGACGGTTGCCAGCATCAGCGTCCCGGTGCCGATCACCTGCAGCAGCGGCGGCTGGCTCGCCGCCCGCGCCGTCATCAGGAACGGCGTGAACGGCGGGATCCACGAGAGCGCTTCCAGCATCGGCGAGTCGGGCCGGCGGATGGCCTGGGTCATGAACACGATCGGAATGGTCAGCAGCGCCATGACCGGCCCCAGCAGGGTCTGCGCCTCGCGCGTGGTCTCGCAGAAGGCCCCCACGGCGATGAAGATCGCCGCGTACAGCAGGTAGCCGCCGATCAGATAGAAGCCGAAGTAGAAGATCAGCCCCTTGCCGAACAGCACCGCCCCGATATCGGCCGCTACAGCCGGCTGGGTCAGGATCAACGCCGCGCCGCCCACGCTGGCCCAGACGGTCAGCACGGTCAGCGTCACGCCGGCCACGCCAAGGATCTTGCCGAACATGATCTCCGAAGCCGAAGCGGAGGCGAGCAGCACCTCCAGCACCCGGTTGGACTTCTCCTCAATGACGCTGTTCAGCAGGATGCCCGCGCCGGTCAGGATCATTGACCAGAGCAGGAAGGCGGCGGCGAAACCCACGATGCCGGGCAACCGGTCGCGCAGGGCCACTTCGCCCGCGCCCTCGGCCCGCGGCGAGAAGGATCTCACCTTCGGCGACAGTGTCTGCGCGGCCTCCAGGGCATCCAGCGGAACGCCTAACGCGGCCAGCCGGCGGTCGCGCATGACATCGGCTACCGCCCGGCTGATCGCCCGCTCCAGCGACTGGTCGGTCAGGGTGTTGCTCCAGAAGTCGATCGAGGCCGCTTCGCCGGAACCCCGGATCACCGCTACGGCGGTCAGCGGATCATCGCCCGACAACCAGGCGCGGATCTGATCCTCTAGAGGTTGGTCGGGGCGCGGTGTCCTGTCGACGACCCTCGCCCGGGCGCCGTCTCCGCTACCGGCCTTGAGTGCGTCCAGCACCGGGGGGGCGAAGGCCTGGCCCGTCTGATCAATCACCGCGATGGACGGTGGGGGCGAGCGACTGTCCAGATAGGCCGGCGCACCGAACGCCGCCGCGCCGATCAGCGGCATCAGCAGCATCGATAGCCAGAAGCCAACGGTGCGGACATAGGCGCCGTACTCGCGAGCGGCGATCTTGAGGAGGCGGCTCACAGGGCGCTCTCCCCGCCGGTCAAGGTGATGAATGCGTCGTGCAGGGTCGGCTCGCGCAGTTCGAACCGGGAAAAGTCCAGGCCAGCGGCGAAGGCTGCCCGCAGCGCGTCCTGACCTGCCGCGCCTTTCGGCAGGGCGGCGGTGAACCGGCGAACCCCATCCTCGGTGGTTTCGACCGTGACATGACCAACGCCCGGCAGCGCCGCCACCGCGGCCTCGTCGAGCGCGCCTTCCAGCACCAGCGCGCGCGGCGCGTGGCCCCGCGCCTGCGCCACCGTGCCGTCGAACACCTTCCTGCCCTTGGCCAGCAGCACCACATGATCGCACAGTCGCTCGGCGTGCTGCATGACGTGGGTGGAAAAGACCACGGTCGCCCCGCGCGCGGCGAGGTCCCGGATCACCGTCTCGAGGGTCAGCTGGTTCACCGGGTCCAGACCGCTGAACGGCTCATCAAGGATGACCAGCTCCGGCTCGTGGACGATGGCGCTGATCAGCTGGACCTTCTGGGCCATGCCCTTGGACAGGTGACGGATCTGGCGGCGGGCGGCATCGCCCAGGCCCTGTGCCTCAAGCAAAGCCAGCGCCCGCCTGCGACACTCGGCTCGTGGAACGCCTTTCAGGCCGCCCAGGAAGATGATGGCGTCCAGCGGCGTCATCCGGCGATAGAGGCCGCGCTCTTCGGGCAGGAAGCCGATGCGCTCGCGTACCGAACGGGCGTCCGGCGCGCCCAGCACATCGATACGGCCCAAGGTCGGGGCCACCAGTCCCAGCACCATCCGGATCGAAGAGGTCTTCCCGGCGCCGTTGGGGCCCAGGAAACCGAGGATCTTGCCCCGCCGCGCGGAGAAGGACAGGTCATCCACGGCGGTGAAGGCGCCGTAGCGCTTGGTCACCCCTTCGAGCTGCAGCGCCGCGTCCATACCCACCCCGAATCGATACTTGACCTACTGAGTAGCCGCACCGTCGCTCCGGACGAAGAGCACGGCTTTCACGATTTCGTCCGCGAACCCTTCGCCCAGCAGCGTCGCGTGGCCGGCGCCCTCCACATGGCGGACATAGCCGCGCGTCGAGGCGCGGGCCGGGGCGGTCTGCACGGCCTTCCACTGCTCGCGTCCGGCCTCCGGGCCGGCCGTGACCACCGCGACCGGCAGGGACGGGTCGAAAGGCGGCAGGCCTCCGGCCTGCTTCGAGGCAGCCAGCCACTGCTCGACCTCACGGGCGGACCAGCGGTTGTGCGCGCCGGAGGCGAAGGCCCGACGTTTGTCGCGCGCCGCCTCGGGAGGGAGCCCGATGCGATCGCCTATCAAGGGTGAGACCGGCTTGAAGAGTCCGATCGACGCGCCCCAGCCGGCGACCCGTGAGGCGGTGGCGAAACGGCCGATCCACTTGCTGGCCATCGGTATGTCCGCCGCCGCCGGCGTGGCGGCGTCGATCAGCACCAGGCCGGCAACCTGGTCCGGGTTGCGTCCCGCGAACAGGCGAGCGTAGAGGCCCGCCATCGAATGGCCGACATAGATGTATGGCCCAGGCTCGCCCGAGGCGGCCAGCATGGCTTCGAAATCGCCAGCCACCGCGAGGCCATCTCTCGGGTTTGGCCCCGGGTCGGACCGGCCCAGGCCCGCCCGGTCGTAGGCGCAGGACCGGATTCCGCGAGCCGCGAGGCGCGCCTGCACGGCGCCCCAGTCGGCAGAGAGACCGAACGCTCCGGCCTCCATGACCACGACGGGACCGCCGCCCGGGGGGCCGAGGCAGACCACATGCAGCGACCGACCGCCGATGTCGATCATCTGACCGCGCGCCGGCGGCTGACTGGCGGCGGACATGAGGCCTCCGATGGCGATGAAGCAGAGCAGGGCGAGGGTCAGACCCGCCACCGCCCTCGGGACGAGCTTGAGCATGCGGCCAATCTAGTGAAGGTTTGCGTCGCGGGAAGAGCGGGAGGGTGAAATGCTGCGTCTGGTGGCGGGGGTGATCGCCGGTGTCGTGAGCGGCTTCGTGGTGATCTATGCAATCGAGCAGGTCGGCCATCAGATCTGGCCCGTCGCCACAACGCTCGACCTGAAGGACAAGGCGGCCGCCGCGGCCTTCCTGGCCGACATGCCGGTGGGCGGGCTGCTCACCGTGGTCGCCGCCTGGATCCTCGGCGCCTACACAGGATCGGTGGTCGGCCTGCTGGCGGCCGACCGGCGGCGCATCGCCGGCGTCATCCCGGCGGCGGTGATCTTCGCGGCGACCGTTCTGGTGCTGTTCATGCTGCCGCATCCGCTCTGGATGGCGGTCGGCGGGGCGGGAGGCATCATCGCGGCCGGCTGGCTGGCGGACCGCCTGTTCGCCCGGAAAGGCTGACGTCTAGCCGGCGGTCGCAATGACCTCATCGGAGGAGACTTCCGCAGCGCTCCTGGCGGATGCTGCCGCCGGTGGCGTCATTCGCGGTCCATCGGCGCCCGGGCCAAGCAAGGGCGCTGCGGGCTTGATCACCGCTCGCACCCGCCCGTCAGCCTTGGAGGCCGCGACGACCTGCGTCTCAGTCACCCTGTCCTTCCGGGGCACTACCCGATCAGGCCAGTTGGAGACCTGGGCCACGCGGACACGGCGGGGAAACTGCGCCGCCAGCGTCAGCGGCAGGTCCGCCTCGGTCTTGAAGGCGCGACCCAGGAAGACGACAGGATTGAGCGGCTTGCCGTCGTGGCGAATCTCGAAATGCAGGTGCGCGCCGGTGGACCGGCCGCTGGAGCCGACGTAGCCGACCACCTGGCCCGGCGTGACCACGGCGCCGGCCTTCAGCGGCGCCACGCGGCCGAGGTGGGCATAGAACGAGGTCAGGCCGCCCGTGTGGCGAACCTCGATAAAGCGGCCGTAGCCGCCGTCCACACCGCTGCGCAGAACCACGCCGCCCATGGTCGCCCGCACGGCCGATCCGGCCGGGGCGGCGATGTCGACGCCCTGGTGAAGGCGACCGCCTTCCTCCCACGGCATCTTGCGCAGGCCGAACGGCGAGTTGACCGCATAGCCTGCCAGCGGAGAGACAAAGAAGAACCTGGGCACGCTCTCATGCGCCACGGCGGCGACGTCGGCCGCCCGCGCCTCGACAACGGCAGCCTTCTCGGCCGCCATGCGTTCCTGACGGGACGGCAGACTGGCCTGGGCGGTCGCGACAGCGACCGAACCCATCAGTACGGCCGCAAGCCCGACGCCCAGAATTGGCGGCAAGCGGCTCTCGCGGGAAAGCAATTCACGGAACAATGATCGGCCTCGTGTCGCGTTGTCGAGCTTTGTGCAGGGTGCGACGAGGTCTGACGCACCAGCTTCGACATTTGGGGGATGAACAGCGGCCTGATATGCTGGCCCATCCCGGCGATATTGTGTCCGGGAGCGCAGCTATCTACTCGGACAGGCGTTAATATTCAACCCTGCAGCCGGGATCGCCTGGCCCGCGGTCTGGTAGAACTGTCACAAAGGCGGTGACACGTCGGGTATACGCAGGCGCCAGCCGCCCGGCCCGAGGACGACCGGGGTGACCATCCGACGGATGACAGCGATCTCATCGGGCCGGATATCTGTGCCGGGTGATCGACACGCTCAGCTCGGCCAGCTTCCGCAGCACGCCCATGTCGATGCTCGAGAACTTGCCGATGTAGAGACAGGACCTGCCAGTCTTGTGCGGCCCCAGCCGGTCGAGCAGATCCTGCTCTTCGGCGACGCCGCTCAGGACGTAGAGAACCATGTTGGCCTTGCGCGGCGAGAAGCCGACGAGGGGCCAGTCCCCGGTGGGGCCCTTGTAGCTGCCGTAGCCGACGATGCTGGGTCCCCACATCACGGGCGTCTCTCCGGAGACCTCTGCCAGCATTTTCGCGACGACCTTGCCGTCTTCGCGGCGGGCCGGGTTCTCGACGGCGTCGAGGAAGGCTTCGACCGAGGCGCCGGTGGGTTTGGTCTTGGGCTCGGAAGGCATGGAACTTCTCAAGGTTGAGTCGACGATAGTTTAATTATAGATTGCGCCCGGGCGGTACACGCGGGGCCGCTCGTGCCGACTATCTCATGGTTCTACGGCATCTCGATCCGGATGTTCCTGAACGATCATCCGCCACCACACTTCCACGCCTACTATGAGTCCAGCGTGGCGAAGGTGGAGATCGAGACCGGCAGGGTCATGGTCGGTCGCCTGCCGCCCCGCATCACGCGCTTTGTCGAGCAGTGGCGGAAGCGGTATATTGAGGAGCTTCGGGCGGTTTGGGTCCGCGCGGAACTCGGTGAGGACGCCGCCCTCGGGCGCATTCCCGGTCTGGATGACGAGTGATGAGAGAAGTCGTGCACGTCCGCCGCTTCGAGAGAACCGGCCCCTGGCGCCTCAAGCTCCAGTTCACGGACGGGCTGGCGGGCGAATGGGACTTTTCCGAACTGGCTGTCGACCCCCGCAAGGTTACCCTCCCCTTCCGCGATGCAGCCTTTTTCGACCGGGTTTTCCTCGACTTCGGCGCCCTTACCTGGCCCAATGGCTTCGACTGGAGCCCCGAGGCGCTGCATGCCGACATGCTGGCGGCCGGGGTGCTGAAGTTCGAAGAGGCGGCGGCCTGAGCCTGGCCTCGGCCAATCGGCGAGGCCGGAGCGCCCGGACTAGGGATACAGTGCCAGCTCCATAAGTTGCCGAGCCTCGTCGCGCCGATCAATTGCGAACGAGGCCGCGAAATCCTGGACGCACGTCTGGCTCTCGTTCGGCCGGCCGAAGATGTCAGTCGAGATCGCTCGGGTCGCGCCGGCGTCGCGCCCGACTCGGTCGACAGTCAGCACTGCATCGAGCCAACGCTCACGTCCGTCTGGACCATCTTCCCCATCCTGCAGGTGCTCCTCTCGACCATCGGCGAACAGTACGCGATAAATCGGATCAACCCTTCGGCCCTTCCCGTAGGTGCATCCCACTTCGATGCGCGTCACATCGGCGAGCATCAGTGTTTCGCGCAGCGACCACGGCCAGGCTCCCTGCCGGACGATTCGGTCCGGGAAGACGGCTACTCCCCCGAACATCACGCCAGCCTGCCCTACGGCAACGAACAAAAAAGTCGCAGTCAGCAGACCCCGCCATACCAACTCGGGCTCGTCAGCGCGCTTCATCCACGGCTCTGCAACGATCGCCGCGATGAGGCCGCCAAAGAAGGCGGCGAGCGTCAACCAGGAGAACTCGCGCCACCAGACGATCGGCCGCAGAGGCAGCGGTGGAAGGCTTCACACCGCCCCCTAGAGGTTCTTCACGATCCCTTCGACCATCTTCTTGGCGTCGGCGAACAGCATCATGGTGTTGTCGCGGAAGAAGAGTTCGTTTTCGACGCCGGCGTAGCCGCTGGACATGCCGCGCTTCACGAACAGCACCGTCCTCGCCTTCTCCACGTCGAGGATCGGCATGCCGTAGATGGCGCTGGTGGTGTCGGTCTTGGCGGCCGGGTTGGTGACGTCGTTGGCCCCGATGACGAAGGCGACGTCGGCGGTCGGGAACTCGGCGTTGATGTCCTCGAGCTCGAAGACCTCATCGTAGGGGACGTTGGCCTCGGCCAGCAGCACGTTCATGTGGCCCGGCATGCGGCCGGCGACGGGGTGGATAGCGTACTTCACCTCCACGCCCTCTTCCTTCAGCTTGTCTGCCATCTCGCGCAGGGCGTGCTGGGCCTGGCTGACGGCCATGCCGTAGCCGGGGACGATGATCACCTTCGAGGCGTTCTTCATGATGAAGGCGGCGTCCTCGGCGCTGCCCTGTTTCACGGGGCGGGTCTCGACCTTGCCGCCGGCGCTAGCTGCGCTGTCGTCGGCGCCGAAGCCGCCGAGGATCACCGAGATGAAGCTGCGGTTCATCCCCTTGCACATGATGTAGCTGAGGATGGCGCCGGACGAGCCGACCAGGGCGCCGGTGATGATCAGGGTGACGTTTTCCAGCGTGAAGCCCAGCGCCGCCGCCGCCCAGCCGGAGTAGCTGTTCAGCATCGACACCACGACCGGCATGTCCGCCCCGCCGATCGGGATGATCAGGGTGACGCCGATCAGCAGGCTGAGGGCGAAGATGGCCCAGAAAGCCCAGATCGCCGTGCCGCCGCTCATCACCAGGATGACGGTCAGCACCACGATGCCGGCCAGGATGGCGAGGTTCAGCAGGTGGCGGGCGGGCAGCAGGATCGGCGCGCCGCTCATGTTGCCGTTCAGCTTGGCGAAGGCGATCACCGAGCCGGTGAAGGTCACCGCGCCGATGGCCAGGCCGATGGCCAGCTCGATCAGCGACTGCAGGTGGATGTGGCCGGTCTCCGCGTCGGCGATGCCGTAGGCGGCGGGCGTGTAGATGGCGGCGACGGCCACGAGGCAGGCAGCCATGCCGACCAGGCTGTGGAAGGCGGCAACCAGCTGCGGCATCGAGGTCATGGCGACCTTGCGGGCGATCACCGCCCCCGCGATGCCGCCGATGGCGACGCCGCCGGCGATGAGGCCGAGCGTGATGATGTCCAGCTTGCCGTCACCCCAGAGGGTGGCGAGCGTGACGCCCACGGCGATGGCCATGCCGATCATGCCGTTGCGATTGCCCGCCTGGCTGGTCACCGGGCTGGACAGCCCGCGCAGCGCCAGGATGAAGAGAACGCCCGAGGCGATGTAGAGCAGGGCGGCGATGTTGGCGTTCATGCGGTGGTTCCCGTCCCTACGGTGTCAGTGGCTTTGGCGGCGTCTTGGCGCGCCTTGCGCTGCTTCAGGTGGTAGCGCGCGGCGCCCAGCGCGCACACGCCTACGAGAAAGGCAAACATCCACTTCTGGGGATCATTCTGCCGGAACAGGTCGAATGTTAATGCTACGCCGATGGTCAGAAGCGCGAGCTGAAAGACGATCACGACGGGCGGGGAAAGCGGCTTGCTGTGCTTCAGGACAAATAGCAGAAGCAGAAAGCCGCCGCCGAAAGCCGCCGCGAGTCCCAGGGTGACGAGGAGCGTCTCGCTCACTTCGCCTCCTTACCCTTCGCAGGGTCCTTCTTCTTGTACATGGCCAGCATCCGCTGGGTGACCAGGAAGCCGCCGAAGATGTTCACCGCGGCGAAGGCGGCGGCGAGCGCGCCGGCGCCCTTGGAGATCCAGACGTTGGTGGTCGGCGCGGCCTCGCCGACCCCGCTGGCGGCGGCGGCCAGCAGGGCGCCGACAATGATCACCGAGGAGATGGCGTTGGTGACGGCCATCAGCGGCGTGTGCAGCGCCGGCGTGACGCTCCAGACCACATAGTAGCCGACGAAGATGGCCAGCACGAAGATGGCCAGGCGGAAGACGGTGGGATCGACAGCGTCCATCTCAGTGACCTCTACTTCTTCTTCGGAGCGGGCTTGGCGGCCGGCTTGGCCGGCGCTTTGGCGGGGGTCTTCGCGGCGGGCTTTGCAGCAGCCTTGGCCGGAGCCTTCGGAGCGGTCGCCGGCTTGGGAGCAGGCTTCGCGGGCTTGGCCGGCGCCTTCGCGGCGACGGGCTTTGCAGCGGCTTTGGCCGCCGGCTTCGGAGCAGCCTTCACCGGCGCCTTGGCGGCGGCGGCTTTCGGAGCGGGCTTCGGCGCCGCCTTCACGGGCGCGGCTTTCGCAGCCGCCGGCTTGGCTGCCGCCGCCTTGGCGGCCGGTGCAGGCGCCGTCTTCAGCTGTTCATGGACAATCGCCCCGTCCTTCGTGACCAGCGCGGCCTTGAGGATCTCGTCCTCGAAGTCGGGGGCCAGCTTGCCGTCCTTGTCGAGCAGCAGGCCGGCGAAGGCCATCAGGTTGCGGGCGTAGAGGGCCGAGGCGTCGGCGGCGATGCGGCCGGGCAGGTTGGGGATGCCGAGGATCTTCACCCCGTTCTTCGTCACGGCGACCTTGCCCAGCTCCACGCCCTCGACGTTGCCGCCCTGCTCCACCGCCAGATCGACGATGATCGAGCCGGCCTTCATCGAGGCCACCTGGGCGGCGTTGACCAGCTTCGGCGCCGGGCGGCCCGGGATCAGGGCCGTGGTGATGACGATGTCCTGCTTGGCGATGTGGCTGGAGAGCAGCTCGGCCTGCTTGGCCTGGTACTCTTTCGACATCTCCTTGGCGTAGCCGCCGGCTGTCTGGGCGTTCCTGAACTCCTCGTCCTCGACGGCGAGGAACTTGGCGCCCAGTGATTCGACCTGTTCCTTGGTCGCCGGCCGCACGTCGGTGGCGGTGACGACCGCGCCCAGGCGCCGGGCCGTGGCGATGGCCTGCAGGCCCGCGACGCCGACCCCCATGATGAAGACCTTGGCCGCGGCGACGGTGCCGGCGGCGGTCATCATCATCGGCATGGCCTTGCCGAACGCCTCGGCGCCCTCGATCACCGCGCGGTAGCCGGCGAGATTGGCCTGGGAGGACAGCACGTCCATCACCTGGGCCCGGGTGATGCGGGGCACGAACTCCATGGCGAACGCGCTGGCCTTGGCTTTGGCGAGGCCTTCGAGCGTAGCCCTGTCCTGGTAGGGGTTGAGCGTCGCCAGCACCATGGCGCCGGGCTTGAGCGCCGCGAGCTCCTCGGCGTCGGGGCCGCGTACCTTGAACAGCACGTCGGCCCTGGCCAGCGCGTCCTTGAGGGTTTTGGCGATGGTCGCGCCGGCGGCGGCGTAGTCGGCGTCGAGGTAGGAGGCGGCCGTTCCGGCGCCGGCTTCCACGGTCACGGAGAAGCCCGAAGCGATCAGCTTCCTGACCGTTTCCGGCGTCGCGGCGACCCGGGTTTCGGCTGCCCGGCGTTCCCGGGTGACGGCGACGATAGCCATGAAGCTCCCCTCCGGACGCAGATTGACGTCGCGTCCTTGGGGACCTGTTTAGGGGATGATCTTGCCCCTTGTCGAGCCCATGGCGCCGCGCCGCGAAAAGCTATTCCCGCAACGCAGCATCATAAGCGAGAGTCAGTGCCCGCCGGTCTTTTTCTCGCGCAGGAAGATGACGCCCAGAACGGTCATGATCACGCCCGGGATCAGGCCGCCGAAGAAGCCGGCCGGGGTGCAGAACCACAGGGTCAGGACGACGAGCGCCACGGCGACCGCCAGCGAGCCCCACTTGGTCAGGCCCATGACCGCGCCGTAGGTCGCGGTGTGCTCGGAGATGTCCATTTCGCCGCGCTGATATTCGGAAGCCATCGTCAGATCCTGCAATCGTGTTGGGGGCGCTTTACAACGGGCTGCGTCACGGCTCAAGCCGCCAGCCGGCCAGAAGGCCGCGCAGGGCGCCGACGAAGGCCAGCGGCTGGTCGATCATCACGTGATGATCGGCGTCGGGGATGGCCAGCTGCGGCGAGCCGGGCGGCAGCAGATCCTGCATGTAGGCGAGGATCTCGTCGTCGATGAGGCCGGACCGGTCGCCCCACATCATGGCGATCGGACAGGTGGCGGCGCTGAGCAGGGGCCCGCGGTCCTCCATCTGGAAGGCCTGCCACATGAAGGGGTCGAATCGCCAGGTCCAGCCGCCCTCGACCTCCTTCAGCGCATTCCGGGCGATCCAGTCGGCGATGTAGAGGTTGTCGCAGCCCTGCGGCGGCGCCAGGCGGAAGCGGGCCAGCGCCTCGGGCAGGGTGGCGTAGACGCGGTTGGCCGACACGCGCCGGGGCGGGCCGCGCCACTCGCGCTCCGGCGGGCGGACCACCGAATCGACGAGCACCGCCGCGCCCATGCGGTCGCCGTATTTCGAGGCGGCCAGCATGGTGGGGAAGCCGCCGAACGAATGGGCCACGAACACCGGCTTGCCGGCGGCGTAGAGGCCGGCCGCCTCGGCCGCCGCGAAGCTTTCGCGGGCGAAGAGGTCGCCGTTGTAGGCCTTGCGCCAGTCGGACCGGCCCATGCCGCTCCAGCTGAAGGCCGCGACCCGGTATTCCTGGGCGAAGAACGGCGCGATGAAGGTCCACCAGTCGGCGCTGGCCCCGTTGCCGTGGAGCAGCAGCAGGCCGGGCTTGCCGACCTCGCCCCAGGTCAGCAGCTCGATGGCCGCGCCCTCGAAATCGAAGAAGGTGCGCTCCGGCGCATCGGCCAGAGCCTTGTCGAACCAGGCGGGCGCCTCCGGCTTCTCGCCGTTGAAGCGGGCCAGCGGCGCCGCGATCTCGGGGGGCAGGGTCTGACCGTCAGCCACGGGCCGCCTCCACGAAAGCCTTTTCGCCGGGACGCGGCTCGCGCGGGCCGATGACCTTGTAGACGGCGGTGCCGGTCATCAGCAGCCGGTCGCCCGACCACAGCTCGCCGCGCACGGTGAACAGGTCGTCGTCCTCGGTCACGATCCGGGACCGACCCTCGACCCAGTCGCCGAGTTTGGCGCTGGACAGGAAATCGCAGGTCAGCCGGACCGTGACCCAGAAGTGCGACTTGTGCACCGAGATCACCCGGCCCCAGGCGACGTCGGCCACCGTCATCAGCATGCCGCCGTGGCAGTTCTTCATGCCGTTGGTGTGGTGCTCCTCGACCCGGAAGCCGAGCGAGCAGTCATAGCCCTCGTACTTCTCGTAGAGCGGACCGATCTGGCGGCCGAAACCCCGGGTCCAGTTGAGCGGCTTGAACCCGGCCGGGATATCGCCCGTCTGGGCTTCGGTAAGATCGTCGGACATGCGGCGGACTCTAACAAGCGTTTGAAGGCGGGGGAACGGGTTTCCTGCGGACGGGCGTGAGGCGGGCGACGCTGAAGCGGGTGCTGAAGTGTCTCGCGAGTCCCAACGGCGCGTTCGATGGGGTCCGCGCGGCGCGGCCGCCCGGCAAGATGGGGGGATAGAGCCGCGTGGAATGCGCGCCCCGGCGCCCCGACACGCGCCCGGCGACGATCACGCCGGATGGCGCCTGGCCCTTGCCGGCAAAGGTTTGGCGCGCCCCGGCGCCCTGTCGCGGATCGTCTCATGCGACCAGTATGCGCCCGTCCCGAGGCGGGGGCGCCGATCAGCGGGCGCGCCGGTCGCGGAATGTCGCGCAAAGGGGCGAAATGTCCCGCTTTGTCTCCAGAGTATAGGTCTCGGGAGTCTCGCTTCGGGGACGGCTTCGCGAAGCGTAGCTGTCCCCCAACAGCGCCGGACGGTGTTGCGGGCCGGCTGCGCCGGAACCCGTCCCGGATCGCCACCCCTCTCCCCGTCATGGCCCGACTGGTTCGGGCCACCCATGAACACAAGCATTCGTAACGGGAGCGCCAACAGCGCGCCGGACAACTCCGTCACGCACCACGCATGGGTGGCCCGAACAAGTCGGGCCATGATGGAGGGGGGAAGGCTGATGGCGCACACCGAACCCCGGGGGAGGCCTGACCACACCCGCCCTTTGGCCTTGATGGAATAGGAGCGCGGAGCGGTCGCCCTGGTCAAGGACGGCCCTGCGGGCCGCCGCGGAGCGGCCGGCGAAGCCGGTCCTTGAGCAGGACGCCCGCCCGCGCAATGCTCCGCCAAGGCTGAAGGGCGGGGACCGCCGGAGGAGGATGAATGACCAGTATGAAGCGCTTGGACGCACGAGCATTCAGGAGACCCTCCGAGCAGCCATCATGAGGACGGTGGTTGTTGCGGCCGCTCTGGGGACATTGTTCGCTACACAGGCCAGTGCTGGTGAGCTCAAGGGACCCGGCCGGTTCTGCGGTTACTCCCCAATAATCGACCTGCTGCCTGGCGAAACAGTCACGACGCTTGAGGGCGGAATCCACGGGGGGAGTTTTCGTTGGGAAGGTGCGTTTGGCTCGCTGGATGTTCGCGGAATTGGTTGGGCGAGCCGGCCGAAGGGGCGGTTGGTCGAGCGGCCGTCCGGCACAAGGCCGGCACGGTTCGCGCAACGCCGAGTGGACCAGCGGTTTCAGATTGCCATTTGGAACGGCGCTCATGGCTCTGCCTATTTCAGCTCCCTGGAGCCTTTGACCGCGCTCCAGAAGAGCGCCATCAGCCGGGTGACCCTGTTTGAGGAGGGGCAGACGCCATCCGGCTGCGACCTCCGGACAGTCTTCGTCTGGGACTGAAGGGCCGTCCGGGTTCATCGCACAAACGGCGGCCCCCTCTCGGAAGCCGCCGCCTGAAACATGCGTCTGACGTTCGGGCCGCTCTAGCAGCCCATCTCCGCCGAGATCTCCTGGACCTCCTCGAAGGTGCGCAGGCCCGGGCGCTGGGCGCAGACCAGGACGCCCATGTTGCCGGGCAGGTGCTTGTTATCGAGCATCTTCTCGTGGGCGGCCGGGATGTCGTCCCAGGTGAAGACTTCCGACAGGCAGGGGTCGACGCGGCGGTCGATGACCAGCTGGTTGGCGGCGGCGGCCTGCATCAGGTTGGCGAAGTGGCTGCCCTGGACTCGCTTCTGGCGCATCCACAGGAAGCGGGCGTCCATGGTCAGGTTGAAGCCACTGGTGCCGGCGCAGATGACGACCATGCCGCCGCGCTTCACCAGGAAGACCGAGACCGGGAAGGTCGCCTCGCCAGGGTGTTCGAACACCATGTCGACGTCCTTGTTGCCGGTGATCTGCCAGATGGCCTTACCGAACTTGCGGGACTCCTTCATGTAGTCGGAGAACTCCGGCCCGTTGACGGTCGGCAGCTGGCCCCAGCAGTTGAAGTCCTTGCGGTTCAGCACCGCCTTGGCGCCCTGGCTGAGCACGAAGTCGAACTTGTCCTCGTCGCTGACCACGCCGATGGCGTTGGCGCCGACGACGGCGGCCAGCTGGGTGGCGAACACGCCCAGACCGCCCGAGGCGCCCCAGACCAGCACGTTCTGGCCGGGCTTCAGCTCATGCGGCTTGTGGCCGAAAAGCATGCGGTAGGCGGTGGCGAGCGTCAGGGTGTAGCAGGCCGCCTCTTCCCAGGTCAGGTGGCGGGGACGCGGCAGCAGCTGGCGCGACTGCACGCGGCAGAACTGGGCGAAGCTGCCGTCCGGCGTCTCGTAGCCCCAGATGCGCTGGCTGGACGAGAACATCGGGTCGCCGCCGTTGCACTCCTCGTCGTCGCCGTCATCCTGGTTGCAGTGGATGACCACCTCGTCGCCGAGCTTCCAGCGCTTCACCTTGGAGCCGATGGCCCAGACGATGCCCGAGGCGTCGGAGCCGGCGATGTGGTAGGGCTGCTTGTGGCCGTCCAGCGGGCTGATCGGCTCGCCGAGCGAGGCCCAGACGCCGTTGTAGTTGACCCCGGCGGCCATCACGAGGACCAGGACCTCGTCCTCGCCGATCTCCCAAGTGGGCACCACCTCGACCTGCATGGCGGTCTCGGGCCGGCCGTGCCGCTCCTTGCGGATCGACCAGGCGTACATGTTCTTGGGGACGTGATACGGCGGCGGAATCTCGCCGATCTCGTACAGGTCCTTCACGGGCGTCTTCTCGAGCGTGGCGGTTGTCATGTCGTCAGTCCCGTGGCGCGTTTCTGTTGCAATGCGGTAGCGTCGGTTGGTGTTCCGGCGTCTGGCGGACCTTCCGCAACGTACAACTCTACGTCGCCTCCAGCCCGCTGTTTTTCCCGCGTCAGGCGCAAGACTGTGCCCTCAGACACCGCCGTTCATCCGCCGCAGGGGCATGATCGTGTGACAGCCGTGAGATGGTTGCAAGTGAAATGTTGCGCCGCAGCAAGTCCGCGCGCATGATCTCGCAAAAGCACAAGAAACGCCGGGACGCGCGAGACCACGATGAGCACCAAGCCCTTCCAGCATGCGCCGGACGCGCCCTGGATCTTCCGGACCTACGCCGGCCATTCCACCGCCGAGACGTCCAACGCCCTGTACCGCCGCAACCTGGCCGCGGGCCAGACCGGCCTGTCGGTGGCCTTCGACCTGCCGACCCAGACCGGCTACGACGCCGACCACATCCTGGCGCGGGGCGAGGTCGGCAAGGTCGGGGTGCCGATCAGCCATCTGGGCGACATGCGGACGCTGTTCGACGGCATCCCGCTCGACAAGATGAACACCTCGATGACGATCAACGCCCCGGCCGCCTGGCTGCTGGCGATGTACGTCGCCCTGGCCGACGAGCAGGGGGCGCCGCGCTCGGCGCTGCAGGGCACGACCCAGAACGATCTGATCAAGGAATACCTGAGCCGCGGGACCTACATCTTCCCGCCCGGGCCCAGCCTGACCCTGATCGGCGACATGATCGCCTGGTGCTACCGCGAGGTTCCCAAATGGAACCCGATGAACGTCTGCAGCTACCACCTGCAGGAAGCCGGGGCGACGCCGGAGCAGGAGCTGGCCTATGCGCTGGCCACCGCCATCTCGGTGCTCGACACCGTGCGGGCCGGAGGCCAGGTTCCCGAGCAGGATTTCGAGATCGTCTGTTCACGGATCAGCTTCTTCGTGAACGCCGGCGTCCGCTTCGTGACCGAGCTGTGCAAGATGCGCACCTTCACGGTCCTGTGGGACGAGATCCTCGCCGAGCGCTACGGCGTGCAGGACGCCAAGGCCCGCCGCTTCCGCTATGGCGTGCAGGTCAACAGCCTGGGCCTGACCGAGCAGCAGCCGGAGAACAACCCCTACCGCATCCTGCTGGAGGCGCTGGCGGTGACGCTCTCCAAGGACGCCCGCTGCCGGGCGCTGCAGCTGCCGGCCTGGAACGAGGCGCTGGGCCTGCCCCGGCCCTGGGACCAGCAGTGGAGCCTGCGCATGCAGCAGGTGCTGGCCTATGAGACCGACCTTCTGGAATACGAGGACCTGTTCGCCGGCAGCCATGTGGTCGAGGCCAAGGTCGCCGAGCTGAAGGCTGGCGCCCTGGCCGAGCTGGCGAAGATCGACGCACTGGGCGGGGCCGCCGCCGCCATCGACTACATGAAGGGGGCGCTGGTCGGCTCCAACGCCGCCCGGGTGCGGGCCGTGGAGACGGGCGGCATGACCGTGGTCGGCGTCAACCGCTGGACCGACACCGAGATCTCGCCCCTGTCGGCCGGCGAAGGCTCCATCGAGACCGTCGACCCGAAGCTGGAGGCGGGCGTCGTCGAGCGGCTGAGGGCCTGGCGCGCGGCGCGGGACCAGGGCGCGGCCGACGCCGCCATCGCCGGGCTGAAGGCCGCCGCCCGCGAGGGCCGCAACATCATGGAGCCCTCCATCGTCGCGGCCAAGGCCGGGGTGACCACCGGCGAATGGGCCTTCGCCCTGCGCGAGGTGTTCGGCGAGTACCGCGGCCCGACCGGCGTCGCCGTGGTCGTCGCCACCGGCGAGGACGCCGAGGACATCGAGACGGTGAAGCGGGATGTCGAGCGGGTCTCGGAGGTTCTGGGCCGCACCCTGACCTATCTGATCGGCAAGCCCGGGCTGGACGGCCATTCCAACGGCGCCGAACAGATCGCCACCCGCGCCCGCGCCGTCGGGATGGAGGTCCACTACGACGGCATCCGCTCGACCCCGGACGAGATCGTCCGCCGGGCCAAGGAGACGAAGGCGCACGTCGTGGGCCTGTCGATCCTCAGCGGCTCGCACCTGGACCTGGTGCAGGAGGTCGTGCGCGTGATGCGGGCCGAGGGGCTGGGCGACGTCCCCGTCGTGGTCGGCGGCATCATCCCGCCCGACGACGCCCTGATCCTGAAGCAGATGGGCGTGCGCCGGGTCTACACCCCCAAGGACTTCAAGCTCACCCAGATCATGGCCGACGTGGTCAAGGTCGTGGAGGAGACGGCGCTGGCGGAGGCCTAAGCCTTCCGCCCCACCCGCCAGGCCGCGACCAGCCCCAGCAGCGCCACCGGGATCACCGCGCCGAACAGCTTGAGCCCCGCCGCCGGGCCGGTGACGGGGTCGACGCCGTCGGCCAGGCCCAGCAGGCCGGCCAGCGCGCTGGCGCCCGCCGCCCCGACCGCGCCGCCGATCATCTGCGCCGTGGGCACGGCCGAGGAGCCCAGCGGCCGCTCGGCCTCCGACAGGCCGCCGATGATGGCCTTGGACAGGAAGGCCCAGGCGAAGCCGAAACCCATGCCGGCCAGGGTCAGAGCCGCGACCGTCACCCAGATCCCGCCGTAGGGCAGCGACCAGGCCCCCAGCGCCAGGCCGGCGACCACGCAGACGGCGCCCAGCCGGATCATGAAGCCGTCGCGGTTCTGCACCCCGGCCACCAGCATCGCCGTCACCGTCCAGCCGGCCGCGATGGCGGAGATCACATAGCCGGCGACCAGCGGCGAGGCGCCCTGCAGCCCCTGCAGGAAGGCCGGTCCGTAGACGGAGAAGCCGATGGTCGCCGCCTCGAGCGCGAAGATGGTGAAGTAGCCGGCCCCGACCAGCGAGGTCAGGTCGCCCGCCGAACGGGGCAGCAGCACGCCGCCCGCCCGCCGGTCCAGCCACAGCAGCAGCGCCATCCCGGCCAGGCCGCCGACGCCCAATGCGCCGTCGACCAGCGGCGTCCCCGTCGTTCCGGCCGCCGCGATCAGGGTCACCCCGACGATCAGCGCCCCAAGCTGCGGCAGCGGGATCCGCGGCCGTGGCTCGTCCCGCTGCACGCTGGCCGGGACCAGGGCGAAGGTGGCGGCGATGAACAGCAGGCTCTGGATGGCGAAGAACCAGAAGGCCCCGCGCCACCAGTCCAGCTCGGCGAAGATGCCGCCGATCAGCGGTCCCAGCAGCGTCGCCACGCCCCAGACGCCGGCCAGGCCCGCCAGCACCCGCACCCACAGCCGCTGGGGGAACATGCCGTTGATCGCCACGTAGCAGAGCGCGGCGATGGCGCCGGCGCCGAGGCCCTGCAGCAGCCGGCCGGCCACGAAGATCAGAAAGTCGGGCGCCAGGGCGCTGACCCCGCAGCCGGCGGCATAGGCGACGCCCCCCACGGCGATGGAGGGGCGCAGGCCCAGCTCCATCGACAGCCGCCCCGAACAGACCCCGGCCACGATGGCTCCCAGCAGGAAGGCCGCCACCGACCAGCCGAAGAACTGGAAGCCGCCGATCTCACTGGCGATGGTCGGGGTGAGGGTGATGGTGACCAGCGCGTCGGCGGCGTTCAGCCACATGCCCAGGCACAGGAAGGCGAACCGCGAGATCAACGCCGGCTTCATCAGCTCACGCCAGCCGGTGGCGGTGTCGGCGTCGGAGGTCATGAGCGCTAGATGAACACATTGACCGGCGGCGCCAAGACGTCGCTTTTCCCTTATTTTCTTGGGGTTTCTTGGGATGGTGGACGGGCTCGGCGCCTTTGGTCCAAGCTATGGTCAATCAGAACAAGGAAACCCCGCCATGGCCCTCGTCCCCTTCGCCGACATCGACGCCTTGCCGCCCAAGGCGAAGGACTACTGGGACAAGCTGACGGCCAAGCTGAACATCTTCCGCATGCTGGCCAACGCCGACACGATGATGGAGCCGGCGCTGCGGTTCGGCGGGGCGATCCTGAGCAAGCAGCAGCTGGGCGCCGACCTGCGCGAGCTGGTCATCCTGCTGGTCGCCGAGCTCGAGGGCGGCGAGTACGAGTGGAACCAGCATGTGCCGATCGGCCTGCGCTGCGGCAACACCCAGGCCCAGATCGACGCCCTGGCCGCCCGCCGCTTCGACGACCCGGCCTTCAATGCCAGGGAAAAGGCGCTGGTCGCCTTCGCCAAGGAGGTGATCGAGGACGTGAGGGCCAGCGAGGAGAGTCTGGCCGAGGCGCAGAAGCACTTCAGCCCCAAGGAGATCGTCGAGATCATCCTGACCTGCGGCTTCTACATGACCATGGCGCGGCTGACCGAGACCACCCGCACCGACATTGATCCGCCGGCCGGGGGGCGGATCGTCGAGTCCCTGAACCGCCAGGGGTGACAGCGCGGTCGCCAGGTGGTTAACGGCGGCCATCATCCTGACGCAGCCCCGCGTCAGTCTCCGCAGCGACAGTCATGGCCGGTTACCGCGCACCCGATCCCGGAAAGCCGCACATCCAGCGGCACGCCCACAAGCAGACCCTGACCGCGCGCGTGGTCGGGCTGGTGCTGATGTGGAGCATCGTCGGCGCGGTCGCCCTGGCCGCCGAGCGCGCGCTTCCGAGCGAGCATGTGCCGTGGAAGCCTCTGGCGCTCATCGATCCGCTCGGCGCGGCGACCAGGATCAAGGCCGCACGAACGGGCGAGGACCCCGCCGCCTGCCGCGAGGTGCTGCAGCAGGGCGGGGTGGAGTTCCTTGAGGTCGCGCCGCGAGCCAGCGGCTTCTGCGACATCCACGACGCGGTGCGGATGGAAGCCGGCATGGCCCCCCTGTCGCCGCGGGACGCGCCGATGACCTGCAAGCAGGCGCTGGCGGTCAGCATCTGGGAGCGTCAGGTGGTCCAGCAGGCGGCGTTTGACGCGTTCGGCCAGGCGGTGGTGCGCATCGACCACTACGGCACCTACGCCTGCCGCCGGATCTACGGTCAGGACGAGGGCGCGGTCAGCCAGCACGCCACCGCCAACGCGCTGGACGTGGCCGGTTTCCGGCTGGCCGACGGCACGATGATCTCGGTCCAGAAGGACTGGAGCGACACTGGCGCGAAGGGCAAGTTCCTGCGCACCGTCCGCGACGGCGCCTGCCAGGTGTTCCTGACCACGCTGAGCCCCGACTACAACGCCCAGCACCACGACCACTTCCACCTCGACATGGGCGGCTGGGCGAAATGCGCCTGACCGTTGCCTTCCCCTAGGGAGGCCGCGAGACCCTGCGCGCAGCAACAGGGGGAACCACCATGGCCGACTTCAGCGCGTTCGCGGGCCGACCCGTACCGGAGTGGTATGCCGCGCCGCAGCTGGGGATCTTCATCCACTGGGGGATGGCCTCCGTCCCGGCCTTCGCGCCGGCGGGCGTGTCGATCAGCGACCTGTTCGTCAGCGACTACGACAACGCCTTCGTGCTTGGTCCGTATGCGGAGTGGTACGACAACGCCCTGCGTGACCCGACCAGCCCGACGGCTGCCTACCACCGCAAACGCTGGGGGGACGCGCCCTACGCCGCCTTCCGCGAGCCGTTCGAGACCGCCGCGGCGGCCTTTGACGCCGACGCCTGGGCCGACCTGTTCCAGAAGGCGGGCGCGAAGTACGTGGTCTTCGTCACCAAGCACCACGACGGCTTCTGCCTTTGGCCGACCGACGTGCCCAACCCCCACCGGCCCGGCTGGCGCTCGAAGCGGGACTTCGTCGGCGAGCTGGGCGAGGCGGTGCGCGCGCGGGGCATGCGCTATGGCCTCTACTACTCCGGCGGGCTGGACTGGACCTTCCGGCCGAGCCTGATCCGCAACATGGGCGAGATGTTCGCCTGCGTGCCGACCGACGACGCCTACCGGGCCTATGCCGCCGCCCAGGTGCGCGAACTGATCGACCGCTACCGGCCCTCGGTGCTGTGGAACGACATCGCCTGGCCTAACGTCGAGGACCTGCCCGGGCTGTTCGCCCACTACTACAGCGTCGTCCCGGACGGTGTGATCAACGACCGCTGGATGGCGTCAGCGCCCATGTTCGAGAGCCTGCGCGACCCTGCCGCCTGTGAGCGCTTCAACGCCATGGTGAAGGCGCGGATCGCCAAGGTCGGCGTCCATGGCGGCAGCACCTCGACGCCGCCGCACTGCGACTTCCGTACGGTCGAGTACACGAGCGGCGAGCACATGGTGGGCAAGGGCAAGTGGGAGTCGACCCGGGGCCTGGGCCTCGCCTTCGGCTACAACGCCGCCGAGGCGACCGACGACTACATGACCGGGGACCAGCTGCTGGACCTCTACCGCGAGGTGACGGCCGGCGGCGGCAACCTGCTGATCAATGTCGGCCCCCGCGCCGACGCCTCGATTCCGGAGGTCCAGCAGCGCCCGTTGCTCGAGATCGGTCGAGCGCTGGCTTGACGCCACGTCGCCTTGCCGCCACGGTGCGCGCCAATCAAACAAGCGTTTAAAGGGAGGCGCGCGAATGTCGGCTGCTCAAGGAACCCTCTTCGATCTGACCGGCAAGGTCGCGATCATCACCGGCAGCTCGCGCGGCATCGGCAAGGCGATCGCCGAGCGCATGGCCCAGCACGGCGCCAAGGTGGTGATCTCTTCGCGCAAGGCCGGACCGTGCGAGGAAGTCGCCGCCGCCATCAACGCAGCCGAGGGTGAAGGCACGGCCATCGCCGTGCCGGCCAACATCTCCTCCAAGGAAGACCTGCAGCGCGTCGTCGACGAGACGCGCAAGGCGTTCGGAAAGGTCGACATCGTCGTCTGCAACGCCGCGTCCAACCCCTATTACGGCCCGATGGCCGGCATCGAGGACGACCAGTTCCGCAAGATTCTCGACAACAACATCGTCTCCAACCACTGGCTCATCAACATGGTGATCCCGGAGATGATCGAGCGGAAGGACGGCGCGGTGATCATCGTCAGCTCGATCGGCGGCCTGCGCGGCTCGCCCGTCATCGGCGCCTACAACATCTCCAAGGCCGCCGACTTCCAGCTGGCCCGCAACCTGGCCCACGAGTACGGCAAGCACGGCATCCGCGTGAACTGCATCGCGCCCGGCCTGATCAAGACCGATTTCGCCAAGGCCCTGTGGGACAATCCCGAGACCCTGAAGCGCTCGACCGAGACCGTGCCGCTGCGCCGCATCGGCGAGCCGGACGAGATCGCCGGCGCGGCGGTGTTCCTGGCCTCGGCGGCCGGCACCTTCATGACCGGCCAGGCCGTGGTCGTCGACGGCGGCGCGACGATCTAGCCAGCGAGCGCGGCGGTTTCGGCGAGGGTCAGCACCTCGGTCTCGCCGAAACCGGCCGCCCGCAGCTTGCGGACAAGGCTGAGATCGGCGGTGACAAACGGCGCGTCCCGTTCGGCCGCCAGCGCGAGGTAGAAACAGTCGTAGGCGGGATGGTCGAGACGGCGAGCCAGTTCGAACGCCGGGCCAACGAGTCGCCGGATCGGCCACAGGCCGGTGGTTACGGTCTCAAGCGCGGCGAGCGCTGTGGCGACGCCATCGAGTCCGACCTGTCCTCGCCGGTACTTCTTCCAAAGGATGTTGGCGCATTCCGCGACAAGAAGATCGGGCGCTGCAGTCGCTCCGAGGTCGTGGACGAGAAGGGCAAGCGGCGTACCGGGCTCGTAGGTCACCCATTTGATGGCGACGCTGGCGTCCACCACCAGAGTGGTCATCGCGCCTCGTCCCGACTCTCGCGCTGCAGCACTTCGGAGGGGGTTTGCGGCCTGCCCGCGCTCAGCGCCCGGGCACGTTCCGCCAGCGCCAGGAACGCTTCCCGCCGCTCCGCAACGGAGGGCGTTTGGAGAACTTCCTTCAAGATCGCCCGGTGTTCAGCCTCGACCGACCGGCCGTTGTGCGCGGCGCGACTCTTCAGTTTCTCGACAAGGGTCGGGTCTAGATTGCGAACATGCAAACTGGCCATACACGTATCCTTCACGGAAACGATAGCATTTTCAGCCTAGGGTCGCAATCCTTGCCGCCGCCAGCCGCGCCACGCCGGCGTCCAGCGTCTCGTCCCTTTTGGCGAAACACAACCGGATGAGGTTTGTCGGGGCGTCCTGCTCGTAGAAGGCCGAGACCGGAATGGCGGCGACGCCGTGGTCCTTGACCGCCCGCAGGCAGAAGGCCCGGTCCTCTTCAACGATGCCCGAGGCGGCCAGATCAACGAGCAGGAAGTAGCTGCCGCTGGCCGGCAGGACCTTGAACCCGGCCGCCTCCAACCCGCGGGCCATCCGGTCGCGCGAGCGCTGCAGGTCGGCCGGCATGGTCTCGAACCAGTCATCGCAGTTGCGCAGTCCCCAGGCGTAGGCCGCCTGCAGGTTGGGCGCGGTCGTGAAGGTCAGGAACTGGTGCGCGCCGGCCAGCGCCTTCGTCAGCGCGGGCGCGGCGCAGAGGAAGCCGACCTTCCAGCCGGTCAGGGCGAACATCTTGCCCGCCGAGCCGATCTTCACGGTCCGCTCGCGCATGCCGGGGAAGCTCATCATCGAGCGGAAGCGGCGGCCGTCGAACACGATCTGCTCCCAGACCTCGTCGCAGACGGCGATGGCGTCGTGGCGCACGCAGTACTCCGCCAGCAGGGCCAGCTCCTCGTCGCCGAAGATCACCGCGGCCGGGTTGGCCGGGTTGTTCAGCACGACAAGACGGGTCCTCGGCGAGAACACGCCGTCGAGCATCTCCCGCGTGATCCGGAAGTGCGGCGGATCAAGCCGCGCCAGCCTCGGCGCTCCGCCGGCCCGGCGAACCATCGGCAGATAAGAGTCGTATAATGGCTGGAAGAGCACGACCTCGTCGCCCGGCGAGATCAGGCTCAGGAAGGCCGCCGCCAGCGCCTCCGTCGCCCCCGACGTGATGGTGATCTCCTCGGCCGTCAGGTCCAGGCCCTGCCATTTCGCGTAGTGCTCGGCCACGGCCTGGCGCAGGTCGGGGAGGCCTCGCATCGGCGGGTACTGGTTGTAGCCCTCCACCGACTCCAGCGCCGCGCGGCGACGCAGCGCTTCGGGGCCCGGCTCCTCGGGAAATCCCTGCCCCAGGTTGATCGCCCCGGTGTCGCGGGCCAGGCCGCTCATCACCTCGAAGATCGTCGTCGGCAGGTCGGCGTAGACGGGGTGAACCAAGGCTAGGGCCTCCTTGCGCGAAACGGCCGCGCTTTGCACAGTCATGCCATGCGCATCGTCGATTTCGAACCCCGTCACGCGGCCGCCTGGAAGGCGCTGAACGAAGCCTGGATCAGCCGGCATTTCGCCCTCGAACCGGCGGATGAGGCGGTGCTCGGTGATCCGGTGGGCAAGGTGCTGGCCCCCGGGGGCCATATCTTCATGGCGGAGGGGCCGGACGGAGAGTCGGTCGGCTGTGTTGGCCTGAAGGCGATGGACGACGGCGGCTTCGAGGTCGTGAAGATGACGGTCGCCGAGACCGCCCGGGGAACCGGCCTTGGCCGGAAGCTGATACAGGCCTGTATCGACCGGGCGAGGGCGCGCCGCGCGCCGCGCCTCTACCTTGAGACCAATGGAGCGCTGGGGCCGGCGCTGGGCCTCTACCGGGCCATGGGGTTCGTCGACCTCCCGCCTCGCGATAGCGACTACCGTCGCTGCGACATCTGGATGGAGCTGGTCTTCACCGACGACTAGAGGGGGTATTGCACGGCCGTTTGCGGCGAGGGGCGGTACGGTCAAATTGTCGCCGGAACGCGAGGCGGGGGTTGCATTGCGACGGACTCTTCGGTTTTAAGCGGCGTCCTCCGATTTGCTGAAAGACTCGATGAAAGACCCGTTGCGCACGGGCTTTGCTGAACGCCAGAAGGCGGCGGCCGAAGCCAAGAAGGCCCTGCTGGCCAAGTTCAAACCCAAACCCACCGTCACCGCGTCCACCTTCATTTCCCGCGAAGAACGGCTCGCCGCCGAGCGCGAAGCGGTGCGTCTGGCGCGCGAGCAAGCCAGGGAAGAGGCGCGGCTGGCGGCCGAGGCCAAGGCCGAAGCCGACCGGATCGCGGCCGCCAAGGCGGCCGAGGAAGCGCGGCTCGCCCTGCTCAACAACGAGGAAGCCCAACTGGCCCTCAAGCGCGAAGAGCGCAAGGCCCGCAAGGCCGAAGCCAAGGCCGAGGCCCGCGCCAAGCGTGAAGCCAAGCGCCGCTGACCCTCCGTTTCGGGCTCCCGCCGCAAACACTAAAGCGACGGTTGCAATCCACACCGTGCGGCTCCACGCTACCGCCCGTGAGTGAAGCGTTCGCCCTGGGAAACACCGGCGCCCGGCGCCCCTGGACCGAGGTCATCGCGCTGCGGCGGCGAGGCCTCTGGCCCGGACTTGTTCTGACGACCGTGGCGGCGCTGGGCGGCTGGGTCTGGCTCGGTCCCGGGTTCGCTGCGACATGGGCCGCCGTCGCCTTCGGACAGATGGCGTTCAACCGGGTGCTGTACTGGCGCTGGATCGAACGGCACGGGTCCGGACGCGCAATGGAGTGGACCTTCGCGGGGGCCACCTTCGTCTTCACGATCACCTACTGCGCCCTGCCCTTCGGCCTGACCACGCTGGCGGATCGGACGACCGCCGAACTGGCGGGCGTCGCCATGCTGGCGGCCATCGCGCTGAGCGCCACGACGGAGTTCGTCATCTCCCGCAGGATCGGCCTGGCCTCCCTGGCCGGCATCTTCGCGACCTGCATGGCGATCACCGTGTGGCGGGCGGCGGACGAGCCGATCGCCAATCGTCTGTTTGCGATCCTTGCCGTGACCGGCTTTTTCGCCGGACTGATCCAGTATGCGATCAACCGGGTTCGGGCCGACGAGCAGCTGCGCCGCGCGCTGGCCCAGGCCGAGGCCGCCAATATCGCCAAGGGCGCCTTCCTGGCGACCATGAGCCATGAGATCCGCACGCCCCTGAACGGCGTCCTCGGCATGGCCTAGGCAATGGCGGCCGATGAGCTTACCGGCCGTCAGCGCGAGCGGCTGATGATCATCCACGAGGCCGGGGCGACCCTGACCACGGTGCTCAACGACGTTCTCGACTTCTCGAAGATCGAGGCAGGCAAGCTGGACCTGGTGTCGGTGGAGTTCGACCTGGCCGGATGCCTGCGCGCCGCCGCCGAGCCGTTCGGCGTGCTGGCGGCGGACAAGGGGCTGGCGTTCACCGTCGACCTGTCGCCCGAGACGGCCGGACGCTTTCGCGGCGATCCGGTCCGGGTGCGGCAGATCGTCGGCAACCTGCTGTCGAACGCGGTGAAATTCACCGAGACCGGCGGGGTCTCGCTGAGGGCCGTCTGGCGTGACGGAGCGGCACGCATCGTGGTGGAGGACACCGGTCCGGGTCTGCCGCCGGACCAGATCGACCGGCTGTTCAGCCGGTTCAGCCAGCTGGACGCCTCGACGACGCGCCGCCATGGCGGGACCGGGCTTGGCCTGTCGATCTCCCGCGACCTCAGCCGGCTGATGGGCGGCGACATCCTGGCGCTCAGCGAGCCCGGCCAGGGGGCGACGTTCACCGTGATCCTGCCGGTCGAGCGGCTGGGAGACGCCCTGCCCGCACCCGCCGCCGAAGCTGGCGATGACGCCGTCGAGCACCGTGGCTTGCGGGTGCTGGCGGCCGAGGACAACCGCGTCAACCAGATCGTACTCGAGACCCTGCTGGCGCAGGTCGGCATCACCCCCGTCGTCACGGCCGACGGCGCCCAGGCGGTTCAGGCCTGGGCCGACGGGGACTGGGATCTCATCCTGATGGACGTTCACATGCCGGTGCTGGATGGGGTCGGCGCGGTGCGCGAGATCCGGGCGCGGGAGGCGGCGAGCGGGCGGCGGCGAACGCCGATCATCGCCCTGACCGCCAACGCCATGACCCACCAGATCGACGAGCTGCTGGCCTGCGGCATGGACCTGCACGTCGCCAAGCCGATCGACGCGGCGACCCTGTTCCGGGCCATCGAGATCGCGCTGGAGATGGCCGAGGCGGCCGAGCCGCGTTAGGCGAGGTCCATGACCTCGCCCGCCGACGCCATCCGCGCCCGCCGCAAGCTGACCAACCGGCTGATCGCCGCCCATGACGCGGCGCGGCTGCGGCCGTTCCTGCACGCCGACGCGACGATGATCACCGGCGACGGCAGCCTGATCGTCGGCGCGGCGGCCATCGTCCAGGCCTTCGCCGGCCAGTTCGCCGATCCGGCCTTCGTCCATTATGTGCGAACCTCCACGGAGGTGGAGATCGACCATGACGGCGCGCGGGCCGCCGAGTCCGGCCGCTGGACCGCGTTGTGGCGCGGGGCCGGCGGCGAGACCGCCATGGCCGGAACCTATCTCGCCGTCTGGCGGAAGGTCTCCGGCCAATGGGTGATCGAGAGCGAGCTCTACGTCACCCTGGAGCAATCACCCTAGGGGCGCGGCTTGCCCTTGAAGGGCTTCTTGGGACCGCCGGGGCCGGCCGGCTTGAACGGCTTGGAGCCGCCGCGGCCGTCGGCCGCCTTGGGGCCCTTGAAGGCGCCGCCCTTGAACTCGCCGCCGGGCTTGAAGGCGCCGCCGGTCGCGCGCGGCTTGCGGAAGGGCTTTTCAGGCGCGGGCGTGGCGGGGTTGTAGGGCACCGACTCGCGGGCGCCGGAATCACGCGGCGCGCGGGCCGGGGCGCCGGCGGGACGGGGATCGTCACGGGGCGGACGCGGCTTCCACTCGGGCTTTTCAGCATAGGCGGGCTTGTCGGCGCGGGCGGCGGGAGCCGGACGCTCGGTGCGCGGGGCGGAGCGCTCGGGCTTGTCCTTCCAGGCCGGACGGGCGGCGCCCTCGGCGCGGGGGGCGGCGGGACGCTCGGCGCGGGCCGGCTTGTCCTTCCACTCCGGACGGGCCGGACGGTCAGCACTGTCGGCGCGGGGAGCCAGACGCGGCGCCTTGTCCTTCCACTCCGGCCGCGCGGGACGGTCGGCGCCGGCGTCAGCGCGCGGGGCCTTGTCCTTCCAGGCCGGGCGCTCGGTGCGCTGCGGACGGTCGCCGCGATCGGGACGCTCGGCGCGGTCGCCGTAGCCGGCGGCGCGCGGCTTGCGCGGCGCGAAGTCCTTGGAGGTCGGGGCGGTGCTGGGCTCGACCCGCACATCCTTGTCCGGATGGGCGAGAACCTGCTCCATGAACTTGCCCGACATCTCCTCGGAGATCTGGAACTTGGTCTCGTTGTCGAAGATGCGGATCTGGCCGATGTCCTTCTTGGTCACCACGCCGATCCGGCAGATCAGCGGTAGCAGCCACTTGGGGTCGGCGTTCTTGGCCCGGCCGATCGACAGCTTGAACCAGGTGGCGTCGGCGAACTCGGTGTGGTCGCGCGGGCCGCGATCCTCGAAGGAGTTCTGCAGGCCGCCCCGGTCGCTGTCGCTGTCGCGGGCGATGCGCGGCTTGGCGCCGTGTTCCTTGAACGGGCCGCCGTCGTAGAGCTCTTCCGGCTCCGGCAGGCGGGCGCGGTACATGCGCAGCAGGGCCACGGCGATGGCCTCGGCCGGGCTCTGGTCCATGAGGATGCGGGCGAGGCCGAGGTCTTCCTCGGTCGCCGGCTCGGTCAGGGTCGGGTCTTCCAGCATGCGGCGCTGGTCGCCGGCGCGGATCTCATCGGCGCTGGGCGGGCCGACCCATTCGGCCTCGATGCTGGCCGAGGCCAGCAGCGATTCGGCCTTGCGGCGGCGGGTGTAGGGGACCAGCAGCACCGAGGTGCCCTTCTTGCCCGCGCGGCCGGTGCGGCCCGAGCGGTGCAGCAGGGTGGCCTTGTTGACCGGCAGGTCGGCGTGGATGACCAGGCCCAGGTCCGGCAGGTCGAGGCCGCGGGCGGCGACGTCGGTGGCGACACAGACGCGGGCGCGGCGATCCCGCAGCGCCTGCAGCGCGTCGTTGCGCTCCCGCTGGCCCATCTCGCCCGACAGGCCGACGACCTCGAAGCCGCGCTCGCGCAGGCTGGCGTACAGGTGGCGCACCGCGTCGCGGGTCGAGCAGAACACCAGCGCCCCGCCGGCGTGATAGTGGCGCAGCACGTTGACGACGGCGTGCTCGATCTCGTTCGGGGCCACGCGGATGGCCTTGTACTCGATGTCGCCGTGCGGCTCGTTGCGGGTGGTGGTGTCGATGCGCACCGCGTCGCGCTGGTAGGTCTGGGCCAGGCGGGCGATGTCCTTGGCGATGGTCGCCGAGAACAGCAGGGTGCGGCGCTCGGCCGGGGTGGTCTCGAGGATGAACTCCAGGTCCTCGCGGAAGCCCAGGTCCAGCATCTCGTCGGCCTCGTCGAGCACCGCGACCTTCAGGGCCGAGACGTCGAGATAGCCGCGCTCCAGGTGGTCGCGCAGGCGGCCGGGGGTGCCGACCACGATGTGGCAGCCGTTCGCCAGCAGGCGCTGCTCGCGCCGGGCGTCCATGCCGCCGACGCAGGTGACGATGCGGCCGCCGGCTTCCTTGTAGAGCCATTCCAGCTCGCGGCTGACCTGCAGGGCCAGCTCGCGGGTCGGGGCGATGATCAGCGCCATCGGGGCGCCGCTGACGCCGCCCAGGTACTGTTCCTCGCCCAGCAGGGTCGTGGCCATGGCCACGCCGAAGGCGACGGTCTTGCCCGAGCCGGTCTGGGCCGAGACCAGCAGGTCGCGGTCGACGGCATGCTCCTCGAGCACGGCGAGCTGAACGGGGGTCGGGTCGGCATAGCCTTGCGCGGCAAGGGCCCGCTCGATGGCGGGATTGAGAGGCGGAAACGCCATTTTTGGATAGTTCCTGACAGGGGCGAAAACGCGTTCGGCGCCCGGTCTGCTCGCGTTGGCGAGGGCGTGTATCAGCGCTTCTGAGGTAGTGGAGGCGCGCCTATACAGGCAAACCTGTGGAAAAGCCAGCGTTGCGGCGGAAAGTAGGGACACACACCACTTTCCACGGATGCTGTGGACGCTGCGGTCCGGAAAGTGGTGTGTGTCCCTACTTTCCTGACGTCCCCAGTGTCTCGCGCGCGCTTTCATCGACGCTGAAGCGGCCGCTTCACGGTCGGCGATGAGGGGATGAACGGGCGGCCAGGACGGCGCGAGCGCCCGCGCGGCGCCGCCCCCGCCCGGGCGGCGCGTCGGCCCGGGCCTTGCGGCGCGGGGATTTGAAGAGCGGTCAGGCCGGTCCATCCCCCATTGTGCGCCCGTTCCGGGCCGGGGGGATGGAAAGCGCCGGCCGGGCGGGCGCGGAAGGGGCCGATTGGGGCGGAATGTCTCGCTTTGTCTCCGGAGTATAGGTCTCGGGAGTCTCGCATTTTCGGGACGGACGGAGCGGCTTCGCCGCCTTCGCCCATCCTCTCCGGAGCGAGGCCGGAGGGGCCGGCGCCGGACGGGGACATGTACCGTCTTCGGTACGTGTCCCCTGCAGCTTCAAGCGGCCGGGGACACGCACTGAAGTGCATGTCCCCGAGCGGGGAGGACTGCCGCGCCCCTTCCTTCAGGAAGGGAGCAACCCTTCGATCTCATGCAGGCCAGCGTGCCGGACGATCCGGGTTGGTCAAGGGTGGCCCTCCGGGCCATCGCCTCCGGCGACGCGAAGCGCCCTTGAGTTGAGGCGCGACGGCGCGCCCTCGCGCGCCGTATGCGGCGGCCACTGGCCGACGCCGCGCCGAAACCGGATCGCCCGGCGATCGTCTCGGCAAGAGATGAAGGGGATGGTGTGGGGCGATACCCGAAACACTACCTTTGGTGGCGTCGTTCACCTATGATCGCCGAATAGCTGCGCGAACAGATGCCGCACCCTCCCGACTTGATAAATAACCTTCAAGGTGTATCTTGGCATGGCGATCAAGCGGAAGCCGCACCACCCCCTGTCAGCGGTCCAGGCGAAGTTCGCACAGGTGGAAACGCTGGAGATCACCCGCATCGCCGTCGAGAACGCCCGGGCTCTGGGCTATGCGCTGGAGGATATCGTCGAGGCGGTGCAGGCGCTGGAACCCGGCGACTTCATCAAGTCGGAGACGGCGCACAGCCCGCCCAACCCGAAGGTCTGGCACGACACCTACACACTGCCGTGGGACGGGCGGCGTCTGTATCTGAAGTTCGCGGGCGAAACGCTGATCGACGTCACGCTCACCTCGTTCAAGGAACTCCGCAGTGACTGAAACCCGCATCCACCCCGAAACCGGCAAGACCCTGCGGCGCGGCGCGCGCCCGCAGACGATCCGGTTCGGGTCGATGACGCGCGGGGTCGAGGTCCCGGGCTGGTATCCTGACGACGCAAGCGACTCCGTCCATTCCGGCGCCGACCTGGCGGCGTCCGACGCCGCCTTCCGTGAGCTGAAGGCCGCCTACGCCGCCCACGTCCGCAAGGTCCGCAAGCGCCTGGGCCTGACCCAGGAAGAAGCCGGCCGCCTGATCGGCGGCGGCCGCCGCGCCTTCCAGAAATACGAGAGCGGCCTCATGGCGCCGAGCGACGCGGCGGTGGGGCTGATCGAGGTGCTCAACCGGCACCCCGAGGAGGTGGAGGTGCTGCGGGCGATAAGGGCGGTGGTTTAGTGAGTTGCAGACCTTCTAGGGCGACGCCGCGAACTCGGTGCCCCCTAAGCAGTGGACCGCCCCATTTCCATCGTTCACAGCGAATTTGAGCTCAGCACGCCGATTTCTTCCAGGTGCGCCATGGCGGCGGCGTCCAGCCCATTAGTGTACTCGAAGCGCTGGCCAGCTACGTTGCCGAAGAATTTTCTGAAGCGTTGCACCGTGGCATCCGCGTCGCTGCCACCGGTGATCACCGTGATGTGCGGACGCACCTCTTCAGTAATTTGGACGCGCTTGAGGAGATGTTTGAATTCGAAGTCCGCTGCGGGCATCGAATATCCAATGAACACCCAGTTCCCAGTGGTCTTGAGGTAGGCCTCGCCCGTTTGCCAGCTGGATGCATGCATCGGGAAGTCGAGCGCCTTTCGATAGCTAAACGTCGCGAAGCGAGTCCCAAGACTGTCCGATCCGCAATGGGGGCAAGATGGCGAGAGGATCTTAGGGTGGGTGACCTTTGAGCCCTTCAGGACGATATCCCAATCACGCTTTCGGAAGAGGGTCTGCGCTACCTGTTCGGTCTGGCTCGGCGATACCCAGAAGGTCTCTCGGCAGGCGTCACAGTATAGCCAATTCACCGATCCGTGCGGCTTGAGGATGTGGAGGACCTCCGCGTCCTCGACACGCCCTTTCAGCTTCCCATCGCTGAACCGCCGGGCGGAGGCGTTGCAGCCGTAGTCAAAATTGCGGATGTTTTGCGCCCGTGCCAAACCCTGCTCAAACACGGTGTCCCAGTTCATACTCAACACTGCGGTCTTGTTGGCTTCGAAGCCTTTGAAGAGCAACTCGAGCGTCGCCCACGCCGTGTCTGGCGCTCGCTGTCTCCGCTTGTAGGCTTGGGACAGCATCCGAGTCATCCGCACAAGGATCGACCGACGCACGACGCGCAAGTCGGCTGCTGAGTATCGAGGGCCGAGATGATGACCCGTGTTGGCCGAAAGGTCGACGAGCGTAAAAATGTCCTCAAGCTCGGGCCATTCATTTGCTGAACGCTCAGCGCCCTCGCCGAAGACTTGGTCGACGAAGGTGCGGAGAAATCTTACTTGGTTTGCGCTCGGTCCATCCAATTTGAGTTTGCTGACATTCAACAGCGCTCGCGTGAAATCGCTAGCGAGCGGCAGGCCAGCGTTGAAGGAAAAACCCGCACCAAGGATAAGGAGGTTGGCGGGATCGAAATTTTGGTCGGGCGCGATTGTCATTGCGGCAGGTTGATCGGGATCGGCGCTTTCGCCAAGGGAGGCGCACCGGTTGTGCCAAGCTTGCCCTTACTCTCCCCCCCAGGAACGCAAAACGGCGGGCCGCCTCTCAGCTTCCCGCCTTCAATCGCTGGCTCGCAAAGTCAGGGACAGACACCTGCGGTGTCTGTCCCCGCCCCTACTCGTCCGCCTCTTGCGGAAGCTCGGGCGTCTTGCGCAGGCGGATGGTCCTGGGCGTCACCTCGACCCGTTCGTCTTCCTGGACGCAGGCGATCGCCTCTTCCAGGGTCGCCCGGCGGACCAAACAAAAGGGGCGCACGATGGCTCGCGCGCCCCTCTCTGTCTCTGTCCGCTGGCGCGGCCGAACTACTCCGGACGGGCGCGCTTCTTGCGGAACGACGGGTTGAGGATCTGCTTGCGCAGGCGGATGGACTTGGGCGTCACCTCCACCAGCTCGTCGTCGCCGATGTAGGCGATGGCCTGTTCCAGCGACATGATGCGGGGCGGGGTCAGGCGCACGGCCTCGTCCTTGCCGGAGGCGCGGACGTTGGTCAGCTGCTTGCCCTTGATCGGGTTGACGTCGAGGTCGTCCCAGCGCGCGTTCTCGCCGATGATCATGCCCTCGTAGGTCCTCGTGCCGGCGCCGACGAACATGACGCCGCGGTCTTCGAGGTTCCACAGGGCGAAGGCGGCGGTTTCACCGTCCGAGTTGGAGATCAGCACGCCCTTCTGGCGGCCGCCGATCTCGCCCTTGTAGGGCTCGTAGTGGCTGAACACGCGGTTGATCACGCCCGAGCCGCGGGTGTCGGTCAGGAACTCGCCCTGGTAGCCGATCAGCGAGCGCGACGGGCACTTCAGCTGGATGCGGGTCTTGCCGGCGCCCGACGGGCCCATGTCGGTCATCTCGGCCTTACGGGCCGACAGCTTTTCGATGACGATGCCCGAGAACTCGTCGTCGACGTCGATCATGACGTCTTCGATCGGCTCGAGCTTCTCGCCGTTCTCGCCGGTCTGGTAGACCACGCGCGGACGCGAGATCGAGACCTCGAAGCCTTCGCGACGCATGTTCTCGATCAGAACGCCCAGCTGCAGTTCGCCACGGCCGGCGACTTCGTAGGCGTCGCCGCCCTGGGTGGTGGTGACGCGGATGGCGACGTTGGACTCGGCTTCCTTGAGAAGACGGTCGCGGATGACGCGCGACTGGACCTTGTCGCCCTCGCGGCCGGCCAGGGGGCTGTCGTTGACCGAGACGGTCATCGAGATGGTCGGGGGATCGATCGGCTGCGCGGGCAGGGCGTCGGTGACCTCCATGGCGCACAGGGTGTCGGCGACGGTGGCCTTGGACATGCCGGCGATGGCGACGATGTCGCCCGCTTCCGAGCCCTCGTCCAGGGCGGTGCGCTTCAGGCCGCGGAAGGCGAGGACCTTGGTGATGCGGCCGCGCTCGATTTCCTTGCCCTCACGGTCCAGGGCGTGGATGGCCATGCCCGGAACCGCCTTGCCGCTCTCGATGCGGCCGGTCAGCAGGCGGCCGAGGAACGGGTCGCTTTCGATCAGCACGTTCAGCATCTGGAACGGCTTGTCCTTGTTGGCCTCGACCTTGGGCGGCGGCACGTGCTCGACGATCAGGTCGAACAGCGGGGCCAGGTTGTCGTTCGGCTGGCCCAGGTCCATCGTCGCCCAGCCGTTGCGGCCCGAGGCGTAGATGTGCGGGAAGTCCAGTTGCTCGGGCGTGGCGCCGATGGCCTCGAAGAGCTCGATGGTCTCGAGGTGCACGCGGTCGGGGTCGGCGTGGGCGCGGTCGACCTTGTTGATGCAGAGGATCGGCCGCAGGCCCATCTTCAGCGCCTTGGTCAGCACGAACTTGGTCTGGGGCATGACGCCCTCTTCGGCGTCCACCAGGATGACGCAGCCGTCCACCATCCCGAGGATGCGCTCGACCTCGCCGCCGAAGTCGGCGTGGCCGGGGGTGTCGATGATGTTGATCCGGGTTTCGCCCGCCTTGCCGTTCCAGAGCACCGAGGTGCACTTGGCAAGGATGGTGATGCCCCGTTCCTTCTCCTGGTCGTTGGAGTCCATGGCGCGTTCGGTCTGCGCCTCGTTGGCGCGGAAGACGCCGGACTGGGCGAGGAGTTGGTCGACGAGCGTGGTCTTGCCGTGGTCGACGTGCGCGATGATGGCGATATTTCGCAGGGACATTGAAATCTTTTCGGGGGCGGGAGCGAGGCGCGCGCTTTTACGCGAGTGCGAGACGTTTATCCACCCTTGTCCCGTGACGGCTGTTTGAGGGACCCCAAACGGCTGTTTTTATTCGCCAATCCATGAATTACGGCGGCCGCTGCCCATTCCTTGTGCGCTGCACCATATAACCCTGGCGCAAGGACTGCCCTTGGGGAACAAGGATTTCTGAACGATCTCCCTGAGATTCTGGGCCCGGGCGCACGTTTTTCCCTTGCCCGATTGTGCGCCGCACACTAAGTTTGAGTTGTGAGGCGGTTCTGCCGCCTCTGCCCTTCCTGGGCGTTTCCTCCCTAATGAACTGCGGCGGCTTCGGCCGCCGCTTTTTTTTGGCCTGGAGGCCTTCACCACACATTCCCCGTGTTCCCGGCGAAGGCCGGGATCCATGAAGCGGGCAGCGGCGCGTCCGCATGGGCCCCGGCGTTGGCGCTCCGCGCCGCCCTTCGGGTCGCCGGGGAAACGGAGCAGGAGCGGACGACCTACGCTGGTGCTAACCTCGGCCAGTCCCGGGCCAACACCTGGGTGAGCGCCGCCACGTCCGCCGTCAGCTTCGCCAGGCCCTCCGTCGGCTCCAGCGTTTTCTCGTCCATGTAGAGCGCGCGGCTGATCTCGATCTGCAGGGCGTGGGTGCGCGCCTGGGGCCGGCCGTAGTGTTCGGTGGTGTAGCCGCCGGCGTAGGGGGCGTTGCGGGCGACGCGGTAGCCCATGGCCTCCAGCTCCCGCTCGACCAGGTCGGTGAGCTTGCGGCTGCAGGCGGCGCCGAAGCGGTCGCCCAGCACGATGTCGCAGCCCTTGCCGTGGCGGGGCGTCACCGCCGTGCGGGCGGCGGCCTCCGGCATCGAGTGCCAGTCGATCAGCACCGCCAGACCGTGCGTGGCCTTCGCGCGCTCCAGCAGCGCCGACAGCGCTTCGTGGTAGGGCTGGTGCGTGGTCTCCACCCGGGCCCGCGCCTCGGCGAAGGTCAGCTTGCGGGCGTAGATCTCCCGCCCCTCGGCGGCGACGCGGGCGATGGCCCCCAGCCCCGCCGCGACCCGCGCCGACCGGGCCCGGGCGAACTCCGGCAGGTCGTCGGAGAACATGGTCGCGTCCAGCTCCCAGGGCTCGCGGTTGAGGTCCATCCAGGCGCGGCCATGGCGGGCGAGGATCAGGCCCGCGCCATGCCCGGCGGCCGGGGCGATGATCTGATCGACCAGGGCGTCCTCCGACCGGCGGAGCAGATCCTCATGCACCGCCGAGGCCTCCAGCATGACCGCCGGATAGTGGCGGCCCGAGTGCGGCGAGGCGAAGACCAGCGGCGTGGGCGGCGGGTCGGCGGCGAGGATGTGAAAGGGGGGTTCGGCCGACGCCGGGTCGAGGTCGGGAAGATTGTCGGGCCGGGCGTCCATGCCGACATGATGGCGGCGGGGAGCGGTCGTGGTCAAAGTCTTTCCGTCCCCGTTTCCGCCCGGGTTATCCCCAGCGCCGCGGTCGCCCGCCCGGCGTGGTTCATCGCGCCTTTACGCCTGAGCCGCTAGGGTTGGCGTCCGTTTCCCCGGGGGCCGACGACCAGACATGCCGCGCATCCTTCTCGCCGAAGACGACGACTCCCTGCGCAACTTCCTGGCCCGGGCCCTGGAACGCGCCGGCTATGAAGTCACCGCCTGCGCCGACGGCGAGGAGGCCCACGCCGTCCTCGACCAGGACTGGGACCTGCTGCTGACCGACATCGTCATGCCGGGCATGGACGGCATCGAGGTCGCCCGCCACGCCGCCGCCCGCCATCCGGGCCTGCGCATCATGTTCATCACCGGATTCGCCGCCGTCGCCCTGACCGCCGGCGAGCGCGCGCCGGCCGGCGCCAAGGTGCTGTCCAAGCCCGTCCACCTGCGCGAGATCGTCCAGGAAGTCGAACGGATGATGGCCGCCGCCTGAAACTCGCCAATTTCCGAGCGTAGATCGGTTGCAACAGCGGTTAAGCCTCGCTATACCGCCGCTCCTCCCAGGTAAGGACGCGTAGCTCAGCGGGAGAGCACCTCGTTGACATCGAGGGGGTCACTGGTTCAATCCCAGTCGTGTCCACCATCCTGCTTCGCCCTACGGGCTTCGCAGGACAAGCCCCGCCCTTCCAGTCGAAGCAGGATGCCCTTCTTAGCCTTGGCGGAGAAGGGCTGACGCGAATACGAGCTTCGCAGGACAAGCCCCGAACAGAGATGCGAAGCAGGCTGCCCTGCGTAGCCTTGGCGAAGCAGGGCTGAAGCCGCGCTACGCGCTTCGCCGCGCGACACCGCGGCGAACCCTTCCACCCCGAGCGGCGTTATCGCCCCAGGTTCCGCGCGAGGCGGACAACGGGAGGCTGACGCCATGACTGACACCCAACCCGCGGCCCTGACGCCGCATCCCTTCCACACCCTTGTTTCCTGGCCCGCCATCATCGCCGGGGCGCTGGTCGCCGTCACGGTCGGCGCGATGCTCAACCTGCTGGGCGTGGCGATCGGCGCCGCGGCCCTCAATCCCTTCGATCTCAGCCGGGGCGAGGCGGAAGGCTTCGGGGCCGGAGCCGGCGTCTGGGTGGCGCTGGTCAACGCCGTGGCCCTGTTCATCGGCGGCGCCGTGGCCAGCCGCGCCGCCAAGTTCCCCGACCATCACCGCGGCCTCCTGAACGGGCTGGCCGTCTGGGCCGTCGCCTTCGTCATCGCCATCCTGGTGGCGGGTTCGACGGCGGCCGGCGGCTTTGTCTCCACGGTCGGCGGCGTCGCGGAACGCATGGACCCGGTCGATGTCGCATCCGCTCCCTATTACGATCGCGACCTGGCCGGCCCGATGGACCCGGCGCTGCCCGACAGCGCTCCGGCCGTTCCGGTCCCGGCCCAGCCGGCGGTCGACGACGCGACCGACGCCACCGGCGCGGTGGCCCTGTGGGCCTTCCTGACCATGCTGGCCGGCGGCGTCGCCGCCATCCTGGGCGCCCGCTACGGCGGTCGTCGCCATGGCTGGGAGACCAAGGCCGGCGTCACCGACGGCGGCTCGATCCATTCGCCGGCCACCGCCACCACGACCGCCACCACGTTCAGGTCGTAGCGTTCAGCGGGAGCGGGCGCCAGCTCGCTCCCGCCACGCCAGCACCCCGCCCCAGGCGAGGGCGGCCAGCAGGGCGTAGCTCCAGACCAGATAGGCGGTGAGGTAGGCGTAGACCCAGATCCGCAGGTCGATCATCACCGCCACATGGGTGGCCGTGGTCAGCAGCTGGAAGGCCGCCATGGCCATCAGCCACATCCGGCGCCAGACCAGCGCCATGCCGACGAACAGCGCCGCCGCCACGACGTCGAGCGCGAAGATCGCATACTGCGGGTTGACCAGATCATCGCGGTTCTGGAGCGCCGCCGACCCGATCCAGGCCACGAAGACGCCGGCGGCCGCCCACCGCTGCGGGCGCGCGCCGGGCCAGGCGGCGAACAGGCAGACGGCGGCCATGAGCACGGCGCCGATCTGGGCGGAAGTGGTGACGAACAAGGCCGGAGTCTCCCTTCGGACACGCCGGCCAGTAGGTCGTGATTTTGCGTCAGACGGAAGGCGTCACGCCGCCTCGCGACGCCGGACCGACGCCGCCATGCGAAGCCGGCCGCCGGGGCGGGGCATCTCCTCCTCCGGCTTGTCCACGCCGCCCAGCGCGATGGCGCCCAGGCCGATCTGGTGCTGGACCTCATGCAGTTCGCGGTGGGTTTCGACAATGCCGCGGCGCGCCTGGGCCAGGGCGGCGATGGTCTCGGTGCTCCGGTCGATGACGTTCTGGCCCACGATCGCCGACAGGTTGGCGTCGATGCGGGCGGCAGGCAGCATGGCGGTCAGCGCGGCCACGGCGGACAGGGCGCTGTCGATGGCCGCCTCGGCGGCGAACAGCTGATCAGCGACCTGATGGGCGACGATTCTGCGTTTCATGGCATAGGTCCTCCCGCTCGCGCCGGGAACTTCGGCGCGACGGTTTGTCTCGAACGTGTCGGGAATGTCCGGGCCGCAGGGGCCTGGATCAGGTCCAGGCGCGCATGGCTTCCTGCAGCGCGAAGGCGAACTGGTGGCTGGCGGCGACAAGGGCGCTGAGCAGCAGGGCTGTCAGCACCGCGCCCCCCGCGATGAGCGCAAAGCGCTGGAACGGAGTCAGGTCATGGCTGAACCCTCCTCTCGCCCACCACGGAACGTCTCGTCCGCGATCACCCAGGCGATGCAGAGGATTTCCTTCAGCACGTGCCCCGAGGGCAGGAACCGCGCCTGCTTCCGCGAAGCCGATACCAGGCTTTCGACCATGTCCTGCTGCTGGCGGCTGGCCGCCAGGTCCCGGAGCGCGTCCTCCAGCTGGTTCCAGGTCCAGACCGGCATGTCCGCCGCCGGATCCCAAAGCTCCACGCCCACCGGCGTCAGGTTCATATCGTCCATCTCGCTCACGCTCCCCTCGCATCGAACGAGAGGAAGCAGAGCGGTCGTCAGGGTCGGCGGCCAGACCAGCCGGTCCGCCCCCTAAATCATTGAGGGGGGCGGAAGGGGCGTCCTCGGCGTCGGCCTCCCAGGCGCGGAACAGCAGCGCCGCGTCCCGGCGGCTGGCGACCCCGAGGCGGCGTCGCGCCTCGTTGAGATGACCGTCGACGGTGTGCTGGGAGATGCTCAGGCGGCGCGCGATTTCCTTGGAATGGAGATGCGCGGCCACCAGCCGCAGGCATTCTCGCTCTCGCGGCGTCAGGCGTTCAATCGCGCTAGGATCGTAACATTCCCCCATCAACGTCGAGGTAAATCCCCTATTCGCCGTTCGTCCATAGCTGATCGCGCGATCACCCGATTTTTGAAGCGATGGCTGCTTGTGGAAAAGGACTTGTGGAATAAGGTTCGGCCGCGCACAGGGGTGCGTCATCCTTGGTGAGGTCGGCCCTTGAGATTGTTCAGTATCGACGTGCCCGAGCCCCTGGCCGGCGCGTTCCGCGCTTGCCGGCCACACATCGTCGGAGTCTTCATCTTCAGCGCCCTGGTGAACATTCTGTTCCTCGCGCCGTCGATCTACATGCTGCAGGTTTACGACCGCGTGGTCCCGACCAGCGGGCTGATGACCCTGCTCTACATCACCATCGTCGTCGCCCTGGCCCTGATCACCCTGGCCCTGCTCGACGCCGTTCGCACCCGGCTCCTGGTGCGGGTGAGCCTGCGCCTGGACCGTCTGGTCTCCGGCCCCCTGCTTGAGAAGCTCATGGCGCGCACCGCGCCGGGCGCGCCGGTCCAGGGCATGCGGGAATTCGACACCCTTCGGAACGCGATCTCCGGTCCCGCCGCGCTGGGCTTCATGGATGCGCCCTGGACGCCGCTCTATGTGCTCGTCGCGTTCATGCTGCATCCGGCCCTCGGCCTGCTGACAATCCTGGGCGGGGCGATCCTGGTCGCGCTGGCGGTGTTCAACGCGCGCCAGACCAAGGCCCGGAGCCAGGACGCCGCCCGGGCGATCAACGCCGCCTACGCCGCGCAGGAAGCCGCCGCCGCGAACAGCGAGGTGGTGCGCGCCATGGGCATGCGCGGCGCCCTGCGCGAGCGGCAACTGTCGGACCGCCGCAGCGGTCTGGCCCTGGCGGCCCAAGCCCAGTTCACCGGCGGCCAGTTCGCCGCCGCGACCAAGTTCATGCGTCTGTTCCTGCAGTCGGCCGCGCTGGGCCTCGGCGCCTGGCTGGCCGTGGAGCGGCAAATCTCGGCCGGCGCCATCATCGCCGCCTCGATCCTGATGAGCCGGGCCCTGCAACCCGTCGAACAGGTCGTCGGCTCCTGGGGGACGGTGGTCCAGGCCCGCTCGGCCCTGAGGATGCTCTGCGAGCTCTTCGCGGCCAGCCCCGAGCCGGAAACGCCCCGCACCCAGCTGCCCGATCCAAAGGGTCGCCTGATCCTCGACAAGGTCATGGTCCGGGCGCCGGCCACGTCCGATCAGCTGTTGCTCAAGGGGGTCGGATTCATCCTCGAGCCGGGAGAGGTGCTTGGCATCGTCGGGCCCAGCGGCGCGGGCAAGACGACCCTGGCGCGACTGGCGGCGGGCGCCGCCCTCCCCGACATGGGCGTGGTCAGGCTCGACGGCGCCAGCATGGCCGACTGGGACCCCGACAGGCTCGGCCGCCATGTCGGCTACCTGCCGCAGGACAGCGGCCTGATCGCAGGCAGCATCCGGGACAACATCTCCCGTTTCGCCCTCTGGCGCGGGGAGGCCTCGGACATCGTCGACGCGGGAGTGGTCGCGGCCGCCACGTCGGCCGGCATCCACGACCTGATCCTGAAGCTGCCGCAGGGCTACGACACCGTTCTGACCCACGGCGGCCGGGGGCTGTCCGCCGGCCAGGCGCAGCGGGTCGCCCTGGCGCGGGCGCTCTACGGAGACCCGGTGCTGCTGGTGCTGGACGAACCCAACTCCGCGCTCGACGCGGACGGCGAGGTGGCGCTGGGCCGGGCGATCCTCGCCGCCAAGACGCGCGGGGCGGCGATCATCATCGTCGCCCACCGCACCGGCGTGCTGCAGTCGGTGGATCGCCTGCTGGTCCTGCGTGACGGCGCTATCGAGACCATCGGGCCCCGCGCCGAGGTGCTGGAGCGGATGTCGAAGCCGCGCGGGCGGTCGCCCGCGGTCGCCGAGGTGAAGGGCCAGCCATGACCGTCATTGACCGAGGCCTCTTCCTCGATCCCGTCGACCTGGATCCCGTCGACGGCAAGCGGCCGGCCGAAGCGCCAGAGCCTTTGATCGCCGATGATCCGCGCAAGGAGCTGCGCGTCGGCGGGATCATCGCCGGCGTGTTCTTCATCGGCTTCCTGGGCTGGGCGGCGATCACCCCGCTGGACGCCGGGGCCTACGCCAGCGGATTCATCGCCGTGTCCGGCAACCGGCAGGCCGTCCAGGTCCGCGACGGCGGCGTGATCAGCGCGATCCACGTCCAGGAGGGCCAGACCGTCACGAAGGGGCAGGTGCTGGTCGAGATCTCGGCGGGCGAGCTTCGCGCCGCCGAGCGCGCCACGGCCGGCGAAGTCTATGCCCTGCTCGCCCAGCGGGCCCGCCTGACAGCGGAGCGGACGCGGGCGGGGGGTATCGCCACGCCGGCGGAGTTCGCGGCCCTGACCGGCGAGGACAAGTTGCTGGCCGAGGACGCGCTGGCGCTGCAACGGCTGCAGTTCAACGCCCGCCGCCAGTCCCTGGCCGGACAGCGCGGCGTGCTGGGCCAGCGCGTCAACCAGCTGGCCGAACAGAGCACCGGCTACGAACGCCAGCTCGAGTCCAACAGCGAACAGAAGCGCCTGATCGGCGAAGAGCTGGAAGGGCTCCGCAAACTGGCGGCCCAGGGCTACGCCCCCATGAACCGGGTTCGGGCTCTGGAGCGGGCCGAGGCGGCGCTGACCGGCGAGGAAGGCGCTTTCCGGGCCCAGATCGCCCGCTCCGGCGAGGCGATCGGGGAAACCCGCATGCAGCTGATGTCCCTCGACCAGCAGATGATGGAAGAGGTCACCGGCCAGCTGCGCGACGTCCAGGTGCGGCTGGACGAGCTCCAGCCCAGGCTCATCGCCCTGCGCGAACAGCTGAGCCGTTCGACCGTCAGGGCGCCGGAGGGGGGCAAGGTCGTCGGCCTGACCACCTTCACCATCGGCGGGGTCGCGGCGCCCGGATCCACCCTGATGGAGATCGTGCCCCAGGACCGCGCGCTGGTCATCCAGGCGAACATCGCCCCGACAGACGCCGCCGACCTTCGGGTGGGGCAGACCACGCAGATCCGGTTCACCTCGCTGCACGAGCGCGACCTGCCCATCCTGAAGGGCCGCCTGACCAAGCTGTCGGCCGACAGCTTCCTGGATGAGAAGTCCGGCCAGCGCTACTTCCGCGCCGAGGTCGCGGTGCCTCCGGCCGAGATGGAGCGGATCGTCAAGTCGCGCGGGCCGCGCACCGGCCTTCAGGCCGGCCTGCCGGTCGAGGTTCTGGTGCCGCTGCGCAAGCGATCAGCGCTGGACTATCTCATCGAGCCGTTGCTGCAGACCTTCTGGCGCTCCGGCCGCGAATACTGAGCCGGCCGGCGTTCAGGCGGTGCGGCGGTGAAAGGCCGACATCGACGCCACGGGAAGTCCGAGGATGGTAATCCGGACCGTTTTGAGGGCGACATCCGGTGAGATCGGCGTGAAGCGCGTCGTGAACCTGGGCCTGGGGCCGCCCTCCGGCTTCAGCGCGCGGCGGAAGGACAGCAGATAGTCCTCGCCGTCATAGCGACCCTGGATCCCCACGCCCGCCAGCGCCTCGGCCGCGACGTAGACGCCGTTCAGGCCCCGGGTCATGGCCCAGCGCCACTCGTCCGTCTCGCCATCCTGCCAGGTGAAGATCTCGTCGAAATGGATGGCCTGATAGGCCTCGTCGAGACGGCCCTCGGTGATGATCCTGCAGCGGCGCTGGATCTTGCCGGTCGGACCCCGCGCCACGCCCCAGCCTTCCGTACGGCCGAGGAAGAACACCTCCGGCCTGAACGGTCTCGCCTGCTGGAAATTCTCGCCGTCCACCCGATGTCCCTCGCCACAGCCCAAAGAACTGCGGTGTGCGACCCATTATCGCCTGCCCACACCGCTCACGACCACCGCGCGTAATGTCGCGGGCGGCGCGCGGTTCCGGAACGGGGGGTGCGGCATACTGTCCGCAAGCCGTCGGCGGCTACTTCTTCCGCCGGGCCTTGAGCGCCGCGACCTCGTCCGGCGTCAGCTTCTGGAGCTTGCTCACATGGCAGACCTGCGGGCCGATCGAGCCCGGCACGACCAGCTCGACATCCAGCCCGTCGCAGATGCTGGTCCCGCCGGCCCGACTCCGGACGCCCAGGGTGAGGGCGCTGTCCAGGTCATGGCAACGGGAGAACAACTCGGCGCGGTAGATGTCCCTGGCGCCCACTTCGAGATAGACGACGCGATCTCCCTCAGAGCGCCAGCCGTTCAGCTGGCTGGCGAAGAAGCAGGTGCGCGGCGGCTTGGCGTCGGCCTCCGGGCCGGCGACCGCCGAGGCGTTGGCGGCGGCGAGGCCGAGACCCGCGACGGCGGCGGTGATGGCGATGCGTTTCATCATTCCGGGAACTCCAGGCTGCGTTTCCCGTCCCTGACACCCCTATAGCGCGCCGGCTGCGTCAGGGCGAGGTTCGGCGTGCGGCGCGGGCTTCAAACCGCGACGGATCAATCGCCTCGGCCAGGTCGGCCGGCAGCGGGGACGGCAGGTCCAGCGCAAGGGCGGCGACATGCTCGGCCATCAGGGGCGCGGTGCAGAAGCCGCGCGAGCCCAGGCCGCCGAGCACGAACAGGCCCGGCGGGGCGCCGGCTGGACGTCCGGCGATCGGGAGGTGGTCGGGCGTCGTGGCCCGGACGGCCGCCCGCCCCTCGACGCCGGACTCCGGCAGCCGGGCCGCCAGCGCGGGCAGCGTCCCGGCCAGCAGGGCGCGGTTGCGGTCGTGATCGACGGCGGCGACGGCGGTGTCGTCGCGGCCGCGGTCAAAGGTCGCCCCGTAGAGCACGCCCTGCAGCGTCGGCACGGCATAGCCGCCCCAGGACACGGCCAGCGGGACCGTGGCGTCGCTGGCGATCGAGACCTGTCCCCTGACCGGCTGCAGCACGACACGATCCCAAAGCCCGCCCGCGCGATGGCCGGCCGCGAGGCAGACGATATCGGCCCGGGCGATCACCGCTCCGTCTGCATCCAGCAGCGTCCATCCGCCCTCGTCCCGACGAACGGCGGCGACGGCGTCCCGACGAACGGCCGGCGCCCAGCGGTCGAGAAGAGCGCGCGGCTCGATGACCAGGCCGTCGCGAAAGCGAACGCCTCCGGCCGCCGCTTCGCCCAGCAGCGTCGTCGTGGCGGCGGCGTCTTGCAGCGCCAGGGCGCCGGGCTCGTAGAGGTCGCTGGCGGCGATCCTGGCGAAGCGGGCGGCGTCGCGAGCCTCCTGCTCCAGCAACAGGGCGCCGCGGGCCAGCGCCACGGCGGGGCCTTCCGCCGCGTAGAGATCGACCGCCCGTGCGAACGCCTGGGCGTAGAGACGAGCGGCGACGCCCAGCCCGGCGTCCAGCCGGGGAGTGACCAGCGCCGCCGCATTGCCCGAAGCCCCGGCGCCGGGACCGTCGGGGTCGAAAACCGTCGGCTCCAGCCCCAGGGCGGCGAACGCCCGGGCCAGCGCCGCGCCAGCCACGCCGGCGCCCAGGATGGCGACCGTCGGCGCCGGCCCGGGCGCGGATGCGTCGCCCGGCAGGCGCGCCTCCAGCCGCTCGCGCTTGCGGCCAAAGCCCGGACGCTTCTCGACCGCGAAGCCGGCGCTCGCCAGCCCCCGGCGCACCGCCCCGGCGACGGTGAAGGTCGCCACCTTGCCGCCCGGCGCGCTGCGGGCGGCGACCAGGTCGAGAACCTCCTGCCGCCACATGGCCGGATTGGTCGAGGGCGCGAAGCCGTCGAGGAACCAGAGGTCGGCGCGACCGGACCAGGCCGACAAGGCCTCGGCGGCTTCCATCACCGCCAGGTCGAAGGTGACGCCCATGCCAGGCAGGTCGATGCGGTGGAAGCCTCGCGCCCGGCGCGGCCAGGCGGCCAGCAGCGGCGCGGTGACAGCCTCCAGCTCCGGCCAGCGCCCGAGCGCGCGGGCGGCGTCGTCGCGGCTGATCGGGTGGCCTTCGACGGAGAAGATGTGGAGATGGCCGCCCGGGGGTCCGGCCCGGGTCCACAGGTCCAGCAGGGCGGCGATGTTCAGGCCGGTCCCGAACCCCAGTTCGGCGACGGTGAAGCTTGCGCGTCCGGCCCAGGCTTCGGGAAGTCCGCCGCCGGCGAGGAAGACCGCCCGGGTCTCCGACAGGCCGTCCTCGGCCGAGAAGTAGACATCGCCGTAGAGGCCGGACCGGGGCAGGCCGTCCTCATCCCAGACGAGATCCGGATCGGCGGGGCTGCTCGGCGTCACGGTCATCGGAGTCCAAATGAAAAGGGCCGCCCCGTGAGGGCGGCCCTTCCCATAACGCGTCTCGTGAAAAGAAGCTTACTGCGGCGCCGGAGCGGCCGGAGCAGCGGCCGGGGCAGCGGCGGCGTCAGCGGCCGGAGCAGCGGCGTCGGTCGCGGCGGTGGCGGCGGCGTCGGTCGCGGCGGCGGCGGCGTCGGTCGCTTCAGCAGCGGCGGCGGTCGCATCGGCAGCGGCGGCCGAAGCGTCGGCGGAGGCTTCCTCGGCCTTCTCGGCGGGCTTGCCGCAGGCGGCGACGGACAGAGCGGCGACGGCGGCGCCGGCGACGAGAAGCTTACGGAGCATATCGGAGGTCATGTTTTTCGGTCCCCTGTGAGGAGTGTTCAAGCGCCCCTGCGGGGGAGCGCGAGAGGAGACTACGCAGCGATCATCACGGCGCGCAAGCGTACTTCTCACGCTCGCGTGATCACGTTTTTCGCTTGCTGCGGTGCGTCATGCCTCGTTGGGTATGTTGGACAGGGCTTCCTCGAGTTCCAGGAAGCTGGGCTGGGCGCCGGAGGGGACGCTGCCGCGGCCGATCTCGACCGAAATCTGGGCGGCGTTGCCGTGCAGGTGGGCGACCAGCACCGACTGGATGATTCGGTAGAAGGCCCCCTCCTCGTCGACGACGTTCTGCAGCCGCGCCGACATCGGCCCGACCAGGCCGTAGGCGAGGAAGACGCCGAGGAAGGTGCCGACCAGGGCGCCGCCGATCATGCCGCCGAGCACTTCGGGCGGCTCGGTGATCGAGCTCATGGTCTTGATGACCCCCAGCACGGCGGCGACGATGCCCAGCGCCGGCAGGGCGTCGGCCATGTTCTGCAGGGCGTGGGCCGGGGCCGAGGCCTCGTGATGGTGCTTCTCGATCTGCTTTTCCATCGCGTCCTCGACCTGGTGGGGATCCTCCAGGTTCATGGTCATCATCCGCAGCGTGTCGCAGATGAAATCGACGGCGAAATGGTCCTTCATGATCTTGGGAAAGCGGGAGAAGATCGTGCTGTCTTGCGGCTTCTCGATGTGGCTTTCCAGGGCGATGACGCCCTTGGACTTCATGGTCTTGGTCAGCAGGAACAGCAGCGAGAGCAGGTCGCGATAGTCCGACGCCTTCCACTTGGGGCCGGCGAAGACCTTTCCGAGCCCGGTGAGGGTGCCTTTGACCACGGTCATGGACTGGGAGATCAGGAAGGCCGCGATGGCCGCCCCGAAGATCGCCATCAACTCATAGGGCAGGGTCTTCAGGATCACGTCCATCTTCCCGCCGTGCAGCAGGAAGCTGCCGAAGACCATGGCGAAAAGCATCACGATGCCGATGATCTGGAACATGGGTAGTCCGTCGCCCCGCGAGATTAACCGGGGAAACATCGCCGTTAATGCTTAATGCCCGGTGAGCAGCGAGCCCGTTGCGCAGGGGATTTGACGAGCCTAACAGTGCCGGCATGAAGGACGCGCAGAGCAAGACCCCGCCGCGGTTGCACCCGCGTTCCTTCGCCATCCTTTTCGCGGTCTCGGTCGTTGTGGCGATCGGCAACACCGGCCTCATGTCGATCCTGCCGGCCATCGGGCGGGAGATCGACATCCCCGACGCCTATATGGCGGCGATCTTCTCCCTGTCGGCCCTGCTGTGGGCGGTGATGTCGCCGATCTGGGCGCGGGAGTCGGACAAGCGCGGGCGCAAGCCGCTGATCATGCTGGGCCTGGCCGGCTTCGCCATCTCGATGGTGTGCTGCGGCCTGGTGGTGACGGCGGGCCTCTATCACCTGGCGCCCTGGTACGTGATCTTCGTGATCTTCCTGCTGGCCCGGGCGCTGTTCGGCCTGATCGGCTCGGCCTCCAACCCGGCCACCCAGGCCTATGTCGCCGAGCGGACCAGCCGCTCGGAACGCACCCAGCAGATGGCCAGCCTGGCCGGGGCCTTCGGCCTGGGCACCGTGGTCGGGCCGTTCCTGGCGCCGCTGTTCATCCTGCCGTTCGTGACCCTGGCCGGGCCGCTCTTCTCCTTCTCCCTGTTGTCGGCCGCCATGCTGTTCGTGGTCTGGCGATACCTGCCGGAGGTGCAGCGCCCCCGGGACAGCAGACCCTTCCCGTCGGCCGGCGAGAAAGGCTTCAGCGCCGCGCTGGCGTGGATCGGCACGATCATTGCGCAGGTGCGTCATCCGGTCCGGCTGGCCGCACAGGTCAGGGAAACGGCCCGCGGGTCGGTGCTGTTTCCCTTCCTGCTCTACGGATTTCTCGTCGCCACCTGCCAGACGGCCCAGGGCTACACCCTGGGCTTCATGATCATCGACAGGCTGGAACTGACGCCGATCAAGGCGCTGGGCTTCATCTCGGTGGCCATGGCCGCCGGGGCGATGGCCGGGCTGCTGGCCCAGTGGGGCCTGATCCGCATCTTCAACATGGGCCCCAAGGCGCTGCTGCGCTGGGGCGTGGCGCTGGCGTGCCTCGGCAACCTGATCACCGTGTTCGCGCCCGACTACTGGACGGTCGTGGCGGGCTACGCCATCTCCGCCCTCGGCTACGGCTTCGCGCGGCCGGGCTTCACCGCCGGCGCCTCCCTGGCCGTCAAGATGCAGGACCAGGCCAAGGCCGCCGGCTACATCGCCGCGGTGAACGGTCTGAACGTGATCATCGCGCCGCTGTTCGTGGGCCTCTACCAGGCCGTGACCTGGGCGCCCTTCCTGCTGAACGCGGCCATCCTGGCCGGCCTGCTGGTCTTCGCCTTCCGGAACAAGGTCCTGCGCGAGGCCGGCGAGCGCGGCGAGGATGATGATGACGACGCCACCCTCGCCCTGCTCGAGCGCAGCGACGAGGGCGGGGTCTAGATCCCCGCCTCGGCCCTCAGCCGCCGGACCATGTCCGTAGACAGGTAGCCGTCGGCCGGCAGGCCGCGGGACTTCTGCCAGCCGCGCAGCGCGGATCGGGTGTTGACGCCGATCACGCCGTCCGGCGCCCCCGGATCGAAGCCGAGCCTGGCCAGCGCCGACTGCGCCGCCTTGCGGTCGTCCAGCGACAACGGCGCCTCGTAGGGCCAGGGCCGCACCAGCTGGCCGCCGCCCGAGAAGCCCTCCGCCAGCGTGCCGACGCCGAGCGCATAGGCCGTTGAGTTGTTGTAGCGCCGGATGGCCATGTGGTTGGGGAAGGTCAGGAACAGCGGTCCCGCCGCCCCGGCCGGCGCGATCAACGTGGTCTGCGCCGCCCGGTCCGCCGCGCTCCAGGGCAGCCCGTCGGCGCGTCGCACGCCGCGGCTCGCCCAGCCGTCCGGCGTATCCTTCAACGTCTCGACGACCGAGTAGTCGAAGCCATCCGGCGCGATGACCTCGCGGTGCCAGCTCTCGCCGCGCTTCCAGTTGGCCCGGGCCATGTAGTTGCCGGTCGAGAACAGGGCGTCGGCGGTCGAGCCCCAGATGTCGCGCTTGCCGTCGCCGTCGCCGTCCACGGCGGTGGACAGATAGACCGACGGCAGGAACTGGGTCTGGCCCATAGCGCCGGCCCAGCTGCCGCGCAGGCGCGTGCGCGGCGCCTCGCCCGAGCCGATGATCTTCAGCGCCGCGATCAGCTCGCCCTCGGCCCAGTCGCGGCGACGGCCGTGCGCGGCCAGGGTGGCGAGCGACCGGACCACGTCCATGTCGCCCTGGATCTTGCCGAACGCCGACTCCAGCGCCCAGATCGCCAGCACGATGTCGCGCGGGACGCCGTAGCGGGACTCGATCTGGCCCAGCCAAGGCAGACTGTCGCGGAACCGGCGGCCCTGGGCCAGGCGGTCGGCCGTGGCCACGCCCTTCACATAGTCGCCGATCGGCTTGGAGAATTCGGGCTGGCGACTGTCGGCCGACTCGGCCCGGGTGTCGGGCGTCAGGCCGGCCAGTTCGCGGTCCAGAACGGCGGCGGGGACGCCGGCGGCGCGGGCCCGGCCGTAGAAGCCGCTGAGCCAGCTGTCGAAGTTGGGATCGCCCGAGGTTCCGGCCGGTCCGGTCGAGACCGGCGTCGGCGCGGGCGCGGGTCCGGGAACCGGCGTCATCACGGCCGGGGTTGGCGTCAGCGACGGGTCAGCGCAGCCGGCCAGGGTCAGAACGATGAATGAGCGACGGTCCATGGAAGGCAGCCTAGACGCCGTTGGCCGGCGCGCTCAATCACAAGCCCGCGAAAATCGTTAAGCGCAAAGGTGTTCGCCCCTCGCGCAAGCGCGCCCGACGTTGACTCCTTCGCCGCCGCCCCCTATAGCCGCCCGCTCTGGAAACATCCGGGTCGCACGGACGCCGTCTTCGCGTTCGAGCCGCCCCGCAAACGGTAGACTAGGGTCATGAAGGTCAGAAGCTCGCTGAAGTCGCTGAAGAACCGCCACCGCGACTGCAAGCTCGTGCGTCGCAAGGGCATTCTGTACGTGATCAACAAGACCGACCCGCGCTTCAAGGCGAAGCAGGGCTAGTCACCTGTGCGCGCGCCCCGGGCTCTGCTCTGGGACGTCGGCAATGTGATCGTGGGCTGGAGCCCGCGACGGCTTTATGAAAAGCTCTTCGAGGAACCGGCCGCCTGCGACCGGTTCCTTTCGTCTGTCTGCACCCTGGACTGGCACATCGAACATGATCGCGGCGTCAGCTTCGCCGACAACGCCGCGGCGCTGATCACGCGGCATCCCGAGCATGAGGCCCATATCCGCGCCTGGGGCGACCGGTTCCTGGACATGGTGGGCCCGGTGATCGCCGAGACCGAGGACGCCATGCACGCCCTGGCGGCGCGCGGCGTTCCCCAGTACGGCCTGACCAACATGCCGTCGGAGGCCTGGCCGGCCGTGCGGGCCCTGTCGCCGGCCTTTGCGCTGCTGGCCGACACCATCGTCTCGGGCGACGAGCGCCTGGTGAAGCCCGATCCGGCCCTCTACGCCGTGGTGCTGGCCCGCACGGGGCTGGAGCCGGCCGACCTGCTGTTCGTCGACGACTCGGCCGCCAACATCGATGCCGCGCGCGCTCTGGGCTTCCATGTCCACAGGTTCGAGGACCCGGCGGCCCTCTGGCCGACCCTGATCGGCCACGGACTGCTTGAGGCCGGGGCCGCCGAGGGGTAGACCCTCGGCCTTCCCGATCCTCCCGACCTGTGAGAGCCTGTCCCCATGGCCGACGACGCCAATCCGATTGAAGTCCTCAACACCACCGCCCAGGGCCAGCTGAAGAGCATCCTGGAGCGGATCGAACGCCTGGAAGAGGACAAGGCCGGCGTCATGGCCGACCTCAAGGAAGTCTACGCCGAGGCCAAGGGCAACGGCTTCGACGTCAAGATCATCCGCAAGGTCGTGCGCCTGCGGAAGACCGACCGGGCCAAGCGGCAGGAAGAAGAGGCGCTGATCGACCTCTACATGTCCGCCATCGGGGAAATTTGAAGCGCAAGGCGCCAGATCTGAAAGCGCAGGCCAAACGGGCCGCGCTGAACGCCCTGAAACGCGCCCGCCGCTCGGCCGACAAGCTGGGCGTCGAGCTGTCCGAATGGGAAGGCGAGTTCCTCGGCTCGGTCGAGGACCGCCTCAAGACCTACGGCCGCGCCTTCGGAGATCCCGAGAAGGGCGCGGCCGGCCAGGCCCTGTCGATGCTGCAGGCGGTGAAGCTCAAGGAGATCACCGCCAAGGCCAAGGGCGAGAAGAAGACCCTCCAGCGCAAGCCGTTCAAGCGGCGTTCGGGCGGCGGCGGCGGAGAGTGACAGGTACGCTTTCCACCCCCCGCGATCCTCTCCCGCAGGGAGAGGGGGACCACCCGAAGGGTGGTGGAGCGGGTCGCCATCAGGAGCGGCGGGGAGCGCCCGCAAGCGCTTGGGCAATCGTTTCAGACACCCTGCACCTGACCCTCACCACCATGCTTCGCATGGTCCCCCTCTCCCGGTGGGAGAGGACCGCTCCGATCGCCGGCGTTGTCGCGCTGGGGCTGCTGTCCAGCTGCGCCGCGCCCGCCGCGAACCAGCGCCCCGCACCCACCTGCGCCCTGCCCGCGACCATCGCCACAGCCCCGAGCTACACGCCGCCCACCGACGAAGTCGTCGCCGACGAGCCGACGGCGCTCTACATGCTGGCCCTGACCTGGGCGCCGGAGGAGTGCCGCGCCCAGGCCGGCGACCCGGACTACGTCACCCAGTGTCGGGACAACGATTTCGGCTTCGTCCTCCACGGTCTGTGGCCCAACGGCGCGGCGCGGCGACACCCCCGCTACTGCGGACCGGCCCCGCAGATCAGCCCCGCCACCGTGCGCCGCCACAGCTGCATGACGCCCTCGCCGACCATGCTGCAGCATGAGTGGGCCGCGCACGGGACCTGCGGCTGGTCGACGCCCGAAGCCTATTTCGAACAGGCGGCGGACCTGTGGGACGACGTCCGGCAACCGGTGCTGTCCTCGGGCTCCATGACCGCCGGCGCGGTGCGCGACGCCTTCGTCGCCGCCAATCCCTGGATGAAGCGCGAGGGGATCTACATCAAGACGGTCGAGGGTGACCGGCTGATGGACGTGCGGGTCTGCTACGACCTTGCGTACCGGCCGACGGCCTGCCCCTCGATCGGCGCGCCGGACCGGGTGGTGCTGACGATCACGCCCCGTCGGGCGGGTTAGGCACTTTCATTAAGGTCGATGTGCGAGGGTGTGCTCGGGGCAAAACGCCCTGCGGTCGCCGAATGCGGCCGTTCCTCGAAACGGACTCTGTCGTCATGTCGCTGAACAGCGTCAATACGAACGTCGGCGCGATGATCGCCCTGCAGAGCCTGTCGGCGATCAACGGCGAGCTGAACAAGGTGCTGCGCCGGATCAGCACCGGGCTGAAGGTTTCCAGCGTCAAGGACGACCCCGCCACCTGGGCCATCGCCCAGACCCAGCGCGCCGAGTCGCGCTCCCTCAACTCTGTCATGGGCTCGCTGCAGCGCGGCCAGTCGATCGTCGATGTCGCCATCTCCGGCGCGGAATCGATCTCCGACCTGCTGATGCAGATGAAGGAGAAGGCGCTCGCCGCCTCCGACACGACCCTGTCGGCCGCCGACAAGGCGGCGCTGAGCGAGGACTATGTCGCGCTGCGCAAGCAGATCGACCTGGCCGCCGGCAACGCCACCTTCGGCGGGATCAGCCTGATCTCGGCGGGGAGCACCGGCAACGTCAAGGCGCTGGCCAACAGCAGCGCCACCTCGACCATCGACATCGACCACATCGACCTCTCCACCACCGGCGCGGCGATCAGCGGCACGATGGCCGACCTGACCGGCGTCATCGGCGCCACGGAGCTGGCCGCCATCGACAGCGCCATCCGCAGCGTGAACGCCGCGGCGGGCAAGTTCGGAACCGGCTCGAAGGCCCTCGACCGCCACCTGACCTTCGTCGGCAAGCAGCAGGACGTCATCGACGCCGGCATCGGCCGGCTGGTCGATGCGGACCTGGCCAGGGAAAGCGCGCGCCTGACCGCGCTGCAGGTTCAGCAGGAGCTGGCGATCATGGCCCTCGGCATCGCCAACCGCGCGCCGTCCATGCTGCTGCAGCTGTTCCGCTAGGGCCGCGTCAGCCGATCCAGCGCAGCGCGCGCTGGAACAGGCCGAGGGTCGTGGCGTGGAGGCGGTCGCCGGTCGCCTTCGGAGCCCGGCCGGCGCAGGCGCGGGCGTGGGTGCCCTCCAGGATGATGCCCAGCTTGTAGCAGGCCAGCACCGCGTACCAGTCGAGGGTCGACAGGTCGCGCGTGGTGCGCGGGCGGTAGTGTTCGACCAGCTCGTCCGCCGTCGGAAAGCCCGTCCACGGCTGGACGCCGACCGCGCCGGGCGCCGGGGTCTCGCCCTCCGGCCAGGTGGCCATCAGCCAGCCCAGGTCGAGCAGCGGATCGCCGATGGTGGTCAGCTCCCAGTCGACGATGGCGGCCAGCTCGCCGCTGTCGTGGCGGTACATGACATTGGCCAGGTGATAGTCGCCGTGGATGATCCCCGGCTGGAAGGTCGAGGGGCGGTGCGCGTCCAGCCAGTCGGCGACCCGGTCGACGCCGGGGATTTCGGCCGGGCCGGTCCAGCCGTCGAACTCGCCATAGGAGTCCAGCTGCGCCTTCCAGCGCGCCACCTGACGCTCCAGATAGTTGTCCGGCTTGCCGAAGCCCTCCAGCCCCAGCGCGCGGTAGTCGAGCGCCCCGAGCGCCGCGATCCCCTCGACCAGCGACAGGCCCATGCGATGGCGAATCGCTTCGGACCCCGCATGCAGCGGCGGCAGGCCGGTGGTCGGATTGAAACCGTCGATCGGCTCCATCAGGTAGAAGGCCGCGCCGATGAGCGTCTCGTCGCCGCAGGCCGCGATCAGGCCCGGATGGGGCACGTCGGTCCCGGCGATGGCGGCCAGCACCCGCGCCTCGCGGCGCATGGTCTCGTTGGAGTTGGCCCGCAGGTGCGGCGGCGGTCGCCGCAGCACATAGGACCGGCCCGACCGGCTGAACTTCAGCAGGATGTTCTGGGTGCCGCCGGCCAGCAGAACGGCGTCCTCGAGCGGGCCCGAGCCGAGGCCCTGCCGGTCCATCCAGGCGGCCACCGCCGCCAGATCCACGCCTGCCGTTTCCATCCGCGCGCCCTTTCGGCGTCTCGTTCACGGCGGAGACTTAGGGCGATTTACGCCGGGGGACGCAAGGGTCAGGTGTTGGCGACAGCCGTCCGAGCGGCGACCAGCTTCATGCGGGTCAGCAGGGTGCGCAGCCGCTCGTCGCGGCTGGGCCTCCACAGGATCGGTTGACGGCGCATCAGGAAGCCTCCTCCAGGCCCTCTTCACCCACGTCCAGGCCCTGTTCGCGGACCTTGCGGTAGAGGGTCGAGCGGCCGATGCCCAGGCGGCGAGCCACCTCGCTCATGTGGCCGGCGTAGATCTCGATGGCAAGCTGGATCAGGTCCCGCTCGATCTCCTCCAGCGGCCGGACATGTCCGCGCGCGTCGAGGATGCGCACCGGCGCGTCCTTGCCGATCTCGCTGATCAGCTCCTGGGCGCTGGGCAGCGGCTTGACCGGCTCGGCCGACAGCGCCTCGGGCGCGACCTTGACGCCGGAGATGGCCGGGAAGTCGTGCGGCTGCAGGAACGGCGCGTCCGACAGCACGATGGCGCGATAGACGGCGTTCTCAAGCTGGCGGACGTTTCCGGGCCAGTCGAAGCCGGTCAGGATGGCCATGGTCTCGGGTGAGGCGCCGGCGACGCGCTTGCCCTCCTCGACGTTGAACCGGGTCACGAAGTGATCGATCAGGGCCGGCACGTCCTCGCGCCGCTCGCGCAGGGACGGCGCCTCGATCGGATAGACGTTCAGGCGATAGAACAGATCCTCGCGGAAGCGCCCTTCGGCCACGGCATTGGCCAGATCGCGGTTGGTCGCCGAGACGATGCGCACGTCGACGCGGACCGAGCGCTTGGCCCCGATCGGGTCGATCTCGCTCTCCTGCAGAGCCCGCAGCAGCTTGACCTGCATGTCGAGCGGCAGCTCGCCAACCTCGTCGAGGAACAGGGTGCCGCCGTCGGCCTCGCGGAACTTGCCCAGGTGCTTTTCCGAGGCGCCGGTGAAGCTGCCCTTCTCGTGACCGAAAAGGATCGACTCGACGAGGTTCTCGGGGATGGCGCCGCAGTTGACGGCGACGAAGGGCTTGCCGGCCCGGTCGGATGTTCCGTGCACGGCGCGGGCGATGACTTCCTTGCCGACGCCGCTTTCGCCGGTGATCAGGATCGGGATCGAGGACTTGGCCGCCCGCTCGCCCAGCCGCTTGACCATGGTCATGGCCGGGCTGTCGCCGATCAGGTCCTTGAAGGTGGTGCGGCCCGAGGAATGCTTCTTGAGGCGGTCGACCTCGGTGCGCATCTCGCCCATCGACAGGGCGTTGCGGATCGAGACGATGATGCGCTCGGGGCTGGCCGGCTTGACGAAGAAGTCCTGGGCGCCGGCCTGCATGGCCTTGACCACCGTCTCCACGCCGCCGCCGGCGGTGATGACGATCACCGGCTGGCCAAGGCCGCGGGCGCGCATCTCCTTCAGCGTGTCCTGGCCGTTCAGGCCCGGCATCTGCAGGTCGAGCAGCACCACATCGGCGGGCTGGCCGGTGGTCAGATGCTTGAGCGCCGCGTCGCCGTCCTCGGCCTGGGCCACGGCGAAGCCCTCGCGTTCGAGAACCGCCTGGATCAGACGCCTTTGCGTCGGGTCGTCATCGACGACCAGGACCGTTTTGGTCATATGTAGAGCCCACCGGAACCGGCGAACGCCCGACATGGGGCGCCGCTGCTGTTGATCCGGATTGATACAGGACCGGAGTAAAGACCGGGTTTCGGAGACCTGAGTCGGGGGTTAACGGCGCCGCCTCAGGCGACGTCCGCGATGGTCCCGACAGGGGCCATCACCGCGGCGATCTCGGCGGCCAGTGCGGCGACCTGGATCGGCTTGGAGACATGTCCGCTGAAGCCGAGCGTTCGATAGTCGCAACGATCACGGGACAGGACATCGGCCGTCACAGCGAGGACCGGCGCCCCGCGGTTGGGTCCCTGGCTGTCGCGAAGCCGGGACAGGGTCTCGATCCCGCTCATGCCCGGCATGTGGATATCGAGCAGGATCAGGTCAAACGGTCGGGTTCCGGCGAGGGCCAGCGCCTCGACGCCGCTCCGGGCCGTGCTGGTCTCATGCCCGAAAGCCGCGAGAATCTGGGCAAGGACCGTGAGATTGACCGCGTTGTCGTCCACGATCAGCAGCGAAAGGCCGGCGACGGGATCGGCGGCCGGCCCGTCGCCCGCCGTCTCGTCGACGACGGTGTCGGCCAGGGCGACCGAAAGGGTCACATGGAAGGTCGTGCCCGCGCCCACCCGGCTTTCGGCGCTGATCTCTCCGCCCATAAGCTGCAGCAGCTGACGGGAAATCGACAGACCCAGACCGGCGCCGCCGTAGGGGCGGGATGTCGACTGGTCGACCTGGGCGAAGCGCTCGAACAGGCCGGGCAGCACCAGCGGGTCGATGCCGATCCCCGTATCGCGGATGGACAGCCTCAGAACCGCGCGCCCGGCTCCGGCCAGATCCGCATCGGCGACGAGCGTCACGCCGCCGGACTCGGTGAACTTCAGCGCGTTGCCGATCAGGTTGAAGAGCACCTGCCGCAGCCGTCGGGCGTCGACACTGACCACCTCCGGCATGGCGTCGGAGATTTCCAGCCGCAGATGAAGGCCCTTCTCCGCCGCGGCCGGCGACCATAGCGCGATCAGGCTCTCGAACAGCGGGCGGAGCGCCTCAGGGCGCTCGGCGATCTCCATCTTGCCGGCGTCGATCCTGGAGATGTCGAGAATATCGTTGAGGATCGAAAGCAGAAACTCGCCGCTGTGGATCAGGGTGTCCACCTGTCGGGCCTGTTCGGGCGTGGTGACCGAGCGGCGCAGAAGCTGGGCCATGCCCAGAACCCCGTTCATCGGCGTACGGATCTCGTGACTCATTGTGGCCAGGAAGCTGGCCTTGGCCTGACCGGCCAGGCGCGCTTCCTCGCGCGCTGTTTCGGCCGCGGCGCGTTCAGCGCGCAGCCGCTCGATCAGACCGTTGTTCTTCTCGCGGACGGCCGCCCAGTCGCCCAGCAGCCGGAGCGCCGCCCCCGCCAGCAGCCCCAGCATCGCCGTCACCAGGACCAGCGCCAGGACCAGAGCCGCCGCCTTGAGGGGTGGCAGGACCACCACCGCCATCAGGGCCAGCCCGCCCAGGACCGGTATCGCCGAAGCCCAGAACACGCCCTTCGACAGGCTGCCCTGGCTGGTGGCGATTCCCAGCAGCATGCAGGCCATGATCGCGGTGAACAGGATCTCCGCCAGACCGCCAGACGTTGTCGCCAGCACAACCGGCGGGACGATGGCGCAGAGCGAGCGCAGACCGACGCTGACGGCCATCCGCCGTATCAGCCAGCCGTCGTCGCGTGTCGACGCCAGGGCCGACAGACGGCGGTAGTGGCGCTGGGCCAGCCAGTCGCCGGTCATGTTGCCCAGAATGGCCGCAAGGGCGAACCATGGATGGCCGAGCAGCGCGATGACCAGACCAAACGGCAGCGTCAGGACCCACAGGAGACGGACCGGCGTGGTCAGCCCGGCGAGCAGAACCTCGGCCGCGCCGAGAACGGGCAGGACGCCTTCGTTCTCCTCGATGCGGGACTCGACGAAGCCGGTCCGGGTGACGGTGTTCAGTTCACGCAACACAGTCTGCTGCCCCTGTTTCCACCCATTGGCGGACGTCGGCAAACATGGGGCGCCAACGTTAAGACCGTATCACTGCGTTCTCCGACTGGCCTGGGCCTTAACGCAGGCCGGCCCCCGCGATATCGTGACACCGGTTTCTAATCTTGCGCGCCAATGATCGGTCTGACCCGTCGCACCCTGATCACCGCCTCGCCGGCGCTGGGCCTCGCCGCCGCGGCGCGGGCGGACGGATCGGTCATCCTGCCGATCTGGCCCGGCGCCGCGCCCGGCGGCGGCCCGGTCACCGCGACCGAGGAGGTAGTCGAGCGGCCGCTCTCCCCGGGAGGCCTGCGCGACCGGATCATCAAGGGCGTGCGCAGGCCGACTCTGACCGTCTTCGAGCCGGCCCGGCCCAACGGCGCCTCGCTGCTGATGACGCCCGGCGGCGGTTACAAATGGGTGGTGATGGACAAGGAGGGCTACGAATGCGCCGCGCGCTTCGCGGCCGCCGGCGTCACCGTCCATGTCGCCAGCTACCGCCTGCCCGGCGACGGCTGGGACGCGGGACCGGCCGTGGCGCTGCAGGACGCCCAGCGGGCGCTGCGGCTGGTGCGGGCGCGGGCGGCGGCGAAGGGGCTGGACCCGAGGCGCGTCGGGGTGATGGGCTTCTCGGCCGGCGGGCATGTCGCCGGCTGCCTCAGCCTTATGTGGGACCGTCCGACCTACGCCCCGATCGACGAGATCGACGCCCTGTCGGCGCGGCCCGACAGCGCCGTGCTGGTCTATCCCGTGGCGACCCTGAGCCCGCCCTTCGCCCATCCCGGCTCGCGGGAGCGGATGTTCGGCCCCGCGCCTGCGCCGGAGCAGGAGCGCGCCTGGTCGCTGGAGACCAACGCCCGCGCCGACGCACCGCCGACCTTCCTGCTGCATACCGCCGACGACGCAGCCGTGCCGGTCGAGAACAGCCTGCGGCTGGCGGCCGCCCTGCGCGCCGCGAGGGTCCCGACCGAACTTCACGTCTTCGAGGAAGGCGGTCACGGCTTCGGGCTGCGTTTCGCGAAGGACAAGCCGGTCGAGGCCTGGCCGGAGCTGGTGCTGAGCTGGTGGCGGCGGAAAGGGTTCGTCTAAAGCCCCACCAACCCAGCGCTGTTGTCCCACAGCTTCTCCGCCAGTTCCGCGTCGTGGGCCGCGGCCGACGGCGGCGCGTCCACCACCTCCTCGCGCCGCACGGCCATGTAGCGGCCGCGCAGCCCGGCATGGCCCGGGTCCGTCGCCAGCTCGGCCAGCAGGCGGCCGGAGTTCTCCGGCGTGCTGACCCGGTCCGTGCGCTTGACCAGCAGCGGCAGCAGGAAGCGAAAGATCAGGCCCGACGGCCCGGGATAGTCCCGCGCCAGACCGGTGCCGGGCGTGAAGCCGGGATCGAAGGCGATGATCGTCAGGTCCGGGTGCGTGTCCGCGGTCCGGTGCGCCAGCTCGCGGGCGGTCATGACGTTGGCGAGTTTCGAGGTGCTGTAGGCGCGCTGGCCCCGGACGATGCGGCGTCGGTCCAGGTCGGGGTCCTGACGCGGCCAGGCCAGCCGCGCGGCGTCGATGTGGCGGGGCGGCGGGATTCCGGTCTTCTCGGCCGGGTCGTGGGTGCCGCTGGCCGTCAGGATGATCCGGCCGCCTCGCGCCATGCGCGGCAGCAGCAGCCGGACCAGCAGATAGTGGGCCAGGTGATTGACCGCGAAGCTCAGCTCGAAGCCGTCGGCGCTCTTCGCGTCGGTGACGTTCTGGATGCCGGCGTTGAGAATCAGGGCGTCGATGGGATCGCCCTCCGCGACAGCCGCGGCGAAGGTCCGCACGCTGGCGAGGCTGGCCAGATCTAGCGGCAGCGCCTTCACCTTGCCGTTCAACGACCCGGGCAGCCTGTCCGGCCTGCGGGCCCCGACAATCAGCCGGGCGGCCGGACCACCGACCAGCCGCTGCGCCGCCTCCAGCCCGATGCCGCCGGTCGCTCCTGTCATCACGATCTTCATCCGCCCGCCTTGCCACTTTGGTTGGTCGCCCAACCAAATCTAGGGCGCGAAGGGACAGGTGGCAAGGCGCCGTCAGGCGATCCAGCCCAGCACGGCCTGTTCGATGTCGTCGGCGGCGGCGTCGATGGGGAAGTCCGGGTCGGACAGCCAGCTGAGCATGACCCCGTCGGTCAGGGCCTTCAGCAGGCCGCCGATCTCGCGGTCACGGGCGGTCGGCTTGGTCTCGCTCCGCGCCGCCGCCAGCATCAGGGCGGTCTCGTTGGCCGCGGCCGCGTTGAGGTCGCGCAGGACGATCGCCAGTTCGGGGTTGGTCAGCGCCGCCGCCGCGAAGGCCAGCCGCACCTTGAAGAAGTCCCGCTCCACAGCCAGAGCGGCGCGCGCCCAGCGGAAATAGGCGGCGATCTGGTCGTCCGGCGCCGTGGCCTCGCGCCGCTGGCGGGACACCTCCAGATAGTTGGCCAGCGCCGCGCGCAGCACGGCCTCCAGCAGGGCGGCCTTGGTCGGGAAGTGATAGTGCAGCAGCCCGGGCGTCAGGCCGGCGTCGGCGGCGATGGCCTTGACGCTGGCCGCCTCCAGCCCCTCGCGCGCCACCACGCGGAAAGCGGCGGCGATCAACCGCTCGCGCGTGGTCGTGGGCTGGGTGAAGGAGGGCGGCGCGGCCATGCGGCGACCATAGTGTGCCGGGATCGTCGCGCAAACGTCTTCCCTCCCCCTTGTGGGGAGGGACAGCCTCGCGAAGCGAGGCAGGGTGGGGCAAGAGGTAGCCACCTCCAGCGACCGGTGATGATCGCTGCTTGCCCCACCCGTCTCGTCTCGCATCGCTCGCCGATCCACCCTCCCCATGAAGGGGAGGGAAGGCTAGAAGACGCCCATGAACGCCCACGCCAAGCCCACCGCCGCCTCCGACCTTCCCGAATGGGATCTTTCCGACCTCTACGCCGGGCGCAACGACCCCCGCATCGAGCTGGATCTGGTCGAGGCCAAGCGGGCCAATGACGCCCTGGTGGCGCTGAAGGGCCGGTTTGTCGGGAGCCGCGCCGACGCCGCCGCGCTGGGGGCCCTGATCGATCAGGGGCTGAACCTCTACGAACAGGCGACCAACGGCCTGTGGTCGGTCGGCGCCTACGCCTCGCTGGCCGCCTCGACGGCGCGCGACGATCCGGCCTGGGCCAAGTTCGAGGCCGACCTGCGCGCGCGCTCATCGCAGATCGCCGCCGACAGCCTGTTCTTCACCCTGGAGCTCAACGCGCTCGAGGACGCCGAGATCGAGGCGGCCTTCACGGCCCATCCCATCGCCCGCCGATGGACGCCCTGGGTCCGCCGCCTGCGGCTCAGCCGGCCGCACGAGCTGTCGGCCGACCTGGAGCGGTTGCTGGTCGACCGCGCCCCGGCGGTGGCCAATTGGAGCCGGCTCTATGACGAGACCCTGGCGAAGCTGACCGCCAAGGTCGGCCGCGAGTACCTGACCCTGCCCGAGGCGCTGAACCGGCTGTCCGATCCCTCGGCGGCGCGGCGCAAGGCGGCGGCCAGCGGCCTCGCCGAGGCGCTGCACGACCGCACCCCGACCATGGCCCTGGTCATGAACACCCTGGCCTTCGAAAAGCAGGTCGAGGATCGCTGGCGGCGCTACAGCTATCCGGCCCAGTCGCGGCACATCGCCAACGAGGTCGACGCCGAGGCGGTGAACGCCATGGCCGAGGCGGTGGTCGAGAGCTACGCCGCCACCAGCCACCGCTATTACGCGGCCAAGGCCAGGGCCATGGGCCGCAAGACCCTCGACTACTGGGACCGCAACGCCCCGCTCGACGCCGCAGCGCCCCGAACCTACGACTGGCGCGAGGCCCAGGCCGTGGTGCTTGAGAGCTTCTCCGCCCTGGCCCCGAAGTTCGCCGACCAGGCAAAGACCTTCTTCGCCGAGCCCTGGATCGACGCCCGCCCGCGTCCCGGCAAGCAGTCCGGCGCCTACAGCCATCCGGTGACAGCGGCCCGGCACCCCTATGTGTTCATGAACTACATGGGCGAGCGGCGGGACGTGCTGACCCTGGCCCACGAGCTGGGCCACGCCGTGCACCAGACCCTGTGCAGCCCGCTGGGCACCCTTCTGGCCGACACGCCGCTGACCCTCGCCGAGACGGCCTCGATCTTCGGCGAGGGGCTGGTGTTCGAACGGCTGCTGGCCGAGGCCGCCTCGCCCGCCGACCGCAAGGCGCTGCTGGCCGGCAAGATCGAGGACGGGCTCAACAGCGTCGTCCGCCAGATCGCCTTCCACCAGTTCGAGACCCGCTTCCACGACGCGCGCGCCGAGGGCGAGCTGTCGCCCGACCAGATCGGCGAGCTGTGGCTGGAAGTGATGGGCGAGAGCCTGGGTCCGGCCATCAGGCTGAACGACGGCTACGAGCACTACTGGGCCTATGTCAGCCACTTCGTGCACGCGCCGTTCTATGTCTACGCCTACGCCTTCGGCGACCTGCTGGTGCGGGCCCTGATGGAGAAGCGCCGCGAGGACCCGGTCGCCTTCGCGCCGCTCTACGAGGAGATGCTGGCCGCCGGCGGGACGAAGACCTACGTCGAGGCCCTGGCGCCGTTCGGGCTGGACCCGCGCAAGAAGGACTTCTGGGCCGCCGGCATGCGCGACATCGCCCGGCTGGTCGAGGCGTTCGAGGCGCTGGTCTGAGGACTACCCCCGAACAGGTCATGGCGCAGGTTGGCTGCCGGAATAGGCTTCCGCCGGAACCTTTGGAGGAAGCCCATGTCCCTCATTGCGCGATCAATCTGCGCCGTGGTGATGCTGGCGTACTGCGCGCCGGCGGCGGCCCAGACACAAGCCCCGCTCAAGGCCGTCTGCGCCTGGCGCGACAAAGCCCAGAGCAACCCGCCATCCTACTTCCTTTGGCGCGACGAGAAGGGCGCGTTCACGGCGCGCGCCGGTTACGACATTCAGATGAAGGGTGACGGCGCCGGCCTGTTCAGCAAGTACGGCAACCAGTCGCTGGGCGTGGAGCTCAGCGGGCCGGTGGTCGCCGGCAAGCCGAAGCTGACGCTTGTCTCGTTCGAAGCCCGAACGATGATCGACAAGGCCCGGTCGCGGCCGTTTGGATCCTTGCGGATCGGGATCAGCGCCGGCGCGCTGAAGCTGGGCCCCTATCCCATCGTGGCCTATGCCTATCAACTTGATCAGTATTCCCTGTCCCTGCATGCGACCGAGATCGGCCCAGGCCTTTCGCCGTTGAGGCCGGCCGAAGCCAAGGTGCTGCTAACCCATCTGGAAAAGAAGACGCCGGTTCTGCTGACGGTGTTGCAGGACGGCGCCGAAATCGGACGGATGACCTTCGACACCTCGGCCTTCGAACCGGTCGCCCGTGAAGCCCGGACCTGGATAACCGCCAACGCGGCTGCTTATGCCGCCACCGGCCGCTGCGCCGACCCGAAGTACGACTACAAGAGCTGACGCGGGACCTCGAACCGTCCGGGGGCACGCACTGAAGTGCCTGTCCCCGGCCACGGCTCTGGACGCGACGCCTTCGCCGCCTCAATCTGCCCGGCAAACAGGTTCGGGGAGGAACCCATGAAGCTCTGGGGCAAGATCGGGCTCGGCCTGCTGGCCGTTGTCGTGGTGCTGGCTGCCGTGGTCGGCTACCGCACGGCGACGTTCAAACCGGCCTCGGCCGTCGACATCACGGCCGTGAAGCTGGCCGCGCCCTTGCCGGTCGACCAGCAGAAGGCCGCCGCCAACCTGGCCGCCTCGATCCGCTTCCTGACCATAAGCCACCAGGACAAGGCGCAGAACGACTGGACCCAGTGGGACGCGCTGCACGGCTGGCTGGAAGCGACCTACCCGGGCGCCCACAGGGCGATGGTTCGCGAGATCCTGCCCAACAGGGCGCTGTTCTACACCTGGACGGGGTCCGACCCGTCGCTGGCGCCCATCGTGCTGATGGCTCACCAGGACGTGGTGCCGGTCACCGAAGGCACCGAGCCGGACTGGAAGCATCCGCCCTTCGAGGGCGTCATCGCCGACGGCGCCGTCTGGGGTCGCGGCGCGATCGACGACAAGGGCTCGCTGGTCACCATCTTCGAGTCGCTGGAGGCGCTCGCTGTCTCCGGCTTCCAGCCGAAGCGGACGGTGATCATCGTCAGCGGCCAGGACGAGGAAGCCGGCGGCACGGGCGCCATGGCCGCCGCCGCGCTGATGAAGTCGCGCGGCCTGACGGCCGAATGGGTGCTCGACGAGGGCATGGCGGTGGTCAAGGACTTCCCGCTGACCGGAAAGCCGGTGGCCGTCATCGGCCTGGGCGAAAAGGGCTACGCCACCCTCAAGGTCGTGGCGCGGGCCAGCGGCGGCCACTCCTCCGCCCCGCCGAAGGAGACCGGCGTCGAGACCCTGTCGAAGGCCATCCTGGCCATCACCGGCAAGCCCTTCCCGATGAAGTTCGAGGGGCCGGGCGCGGAGATGGTTCGGGCCGTGGCGCCGCAAGGCGGGCTGATGACCCGCGTCGTGGTGGCCAACACCTGGCTGTTCGGGCCGCTGCTGATCGACCAGCTGTCGAAGACCCCGGCAGGCGCGGCGGGTCTGCACACCACCATCGCCCCGACCATGCTCAAGGGCAGCCCCAAGGAAAACGTCCTGCCGCAGGACGCCACTGCGTGGATCAACTATCGCATCGCGCCCGGCCAGACCCGCGAGGACGTCATGGCCTGGGCGAAGAGCGCGACGAAGGGGCTGGACGTCGAGCTGAGCTGGCAGGGCATGGGCAACGACCCCTCCCCCGTCTCCTCGACCAGCTCCGACGGCTGGAAGCTGCTCGCCGCCCTGGCCGCCGACGGCGGCCAGATCCCCGTCGCGCCGGGCCTGGTCACCGCCGGGACCGACAGCCGCTACCTGACGGGTGTCGCGAAAGACGTGTATCGCTTCGCCCCGATGCACGCCTCGATCAACGAGTTCGGCATGATCCACGGCACCAACGAACACATGAGTCTGGAGAACCTGCGGCGCATGACCGACTTCTACACCCGCCTGATCGCGACCGCGGCGGGCTGACCTGCATGTCCCTGACGTTTCGCCAGCGCGCCGACTGGCTGGCCCATGTGTTCAAGGCCTCCACCCAGCAGCATCATCGGCAGCTGGTCCCGCTGTTCGCGCCGCATATCCCCAGGGACGCCGTCGTCATCGACATCGGCGCCCATGCCGGCCAGTTCTCGCGGCTGTTCGCGACCATGGCGCCGCAGGGCCAGGTCTGGTCCTTCGAGCCGTCAGCCTACGCCCGGTCGGTGATGGAGACCGCCGCGCGGTTCCGGCGGCTGGACAACATCACCCTGATGCCGTTCGGCCTGTCCGACGCGCCGGGTGAAACGGTGCTGCACACGCCGATCAAGAAGGCCGGCGGCATGGGCTTTGGCGCCGCACACCTGGGCGAGGGGGACACCTCCCGCCCGACCGTGCCGCAGACCGTCGTGCTGACCACGCTCGACACCGTCGTGCGCGACCGGGGAATCGAGCGGGTCGACTTCATCAAGGCAGACATCGAGGGCTGGGAGCTGCACGCCCTGCGCGGCGGCGAGGAGACCCTGGGGCGCTTCACCCCGGTCCTGTACCTCGAGGTCAACGACAACCATCTGCGCCGCGCCGGAGACAGCGCCGAGGGGATGTTCAGCTGGCTGGAGGCGCGCAACTACGAGGCCTTCACGGTTCCGGCGCTGCAGCCGCGCCCGGTCGCCACCGAACACGGCAACTTCCTGTTCGTACCGAAGGGGCGATCAGTCGCGCTTCGCTAGCGGCCAGACTGCCGGTAAGAGGGGACCCATGCCCGACGACGCCGCCAAACCCGCCGCCAAGGCCCGCACGGCCCCGATGAAGTTCGGGACCGGGCTGCTGCGCGACTGCTGGTACTTCGCGGCCCTTTCGAGCGATCTCAAGCCGGGCAAGCTGCAGCGCCACGAGCTGCTCGGCGAGCCGGTGCTGCTGGGCCGCACGCGCAAGGGCGAGGTCTACGCGATCCGCGACATCTGCCCGCACCGGGCGGCGCCGCTGTCGGCCGGCAAGCTGGTCGCCGAGGCCGACGGCCGCGAGACGGTCGAGTGCCCCTATCACGGCTGGCGGTTCGGCACGGACGGCGCCTGCACGGCCATTCCGTCGCTGGTCGAGGGCCAGGGCGTGGAAGTCTCGCGCATCGGCGTGCGGCGCTATCCGTCAGCGGAAAGCCAGGGGATGGTCTTCGTCTGGTTCACCAGCGATCCGCGCGGCCAGGGCGAACCGACCGAGCCGCCGCCTGTCTTCGACGGCGTGGTCGGCGGCGCGCCCAGGATCGTCGATCGCATGGACTTCGACACCCACATGGACCACGCGGTCGTCGGGCTGATGGACCCGACGCACGCGCCCTATGTGCACCAGGCCTGGTGGGCGCGATCGGCCAAGCGCCAGTACGAAAAGACCAAGGCCTTCGAACCGTCCGACGCCGGGTTCGTAATGGTTCGCCACCCGCGCTCGAAGGCCAACCGCATCTACGACATCCTCGGCGGCCAGCCGGAGGTGGAGATCACCTTCCGCCTGCCCGGCATGCGCTGGGAGCATATCCGGATCGGCCCGCGCCAGTTGCTGGCCCTGACCTGTCTGACGCCGGTCACCGACAGCAAGACCACGATAACCCAGATCATCTGGTCCGATCACCCGGTGCTGGCCCTGGCCCCGGTGATCAAGCCGTTCGTGCGCGCATTCCTGCACCAGGACGGCGACATGGTGAACCTGCAGAACATGGGCCTGAAGTACGATCCGCCGATGCTCTGGCTGGAGGACGGCGACACCCAGGCCAAATGGTACCAGCAGCTCAAGCGTGAATGGACCGCCAGCCGCGCCGAGGGGCGGGCCTTCGTCAATCCTGTGCAGGCGACGACGCTGCGGTGGCGCAGCTAGGCTGGCGGAGACGACGAGGGCCTGTCCGCCCCATCGAGGTCCGCCCGCAGGTCAATCCGGTCGCGCGGCAGCGCCTGGGGATGTTCCGCCTTCAGGAAGTTCACCATCTCCTCCCGGATCAGGCAACGCAGGTCAAAGGCCTGTGACGCGTTTCTCGCGCTGGCCAGGCAGCGGACTTCCATGGTGCGCTCCTTGAGGTCGGTGATCTGAAGGCTGACGACCTTGCCGTCCCACAGAGGTGAGCCCCGGACGATCTGGTCGAGCCTGGCCCGCATGGCGTCAACAGGCGCGGCGTAGTCGACATAGACCATGGCCGTGCCGATCAGAGACGCCGATTCCCGGGTCCAGTTCTGGAACGGCGTCTGCATGAAGTAGGTCAGCGGCAGCACCATCCGTCGCCAGTCCCACAGCCGGACGACGACATAGGTGGCGTTGATCTCCTCCACCCATCCCCACTCGCCCTCGACGATGACGGCGTCCTCCAGCCGGATCGGCTGGGTGGTGGCGATGATGATGCCCGCGATGAGGTTGGTCAGCAGCGGCTGCAGCGCCAGGCCCAGGATGATGCCCGCCGCCCCGCCGGCGGCCAGCAGGCTGATGCCCCACTGCCGCACGCCGCCGATGGTCATCAGGGCCAGGCCGACGGTCAGGATGATCACGAAGGTCGCCATCGCCCGCTTGAGAATCCGCACCTGGGTCAGGTGTTTGCGGGCGATCAGATTGTCCTCCACGTCGACCTTGAAGCCGCGCAGGTAGAGGGCGGCGCCGATGTCCAGGCCGCTCAGGGAGACCCAGCCCAGCAGCAGGATGACGAGGATCAGCATACCGTGCCGGAACAGCGTCGCCTGCTCCGGCGACAGCGGCGCGACGCTGGCCGCCATCGCCAGGCCGACCGCGATCAGGGCGAGGCGGGTGGGCCGGCGCGTCCGTATGACCAGCGATCGCCAGAACGCATCGCGGGACTTCAGCAGTCGGCGCGCCAGGGCGACGCCCGCCGCGTGGACCATGAGCGCCACGAGGACGGCGATGGCCATCAGGGCCGTGCTGACGATCCAGGGCGGCAGGTCGGCGAGCCAGGCGGCCGCGCGACCCGCGACGAGCGAAGCGTCCGTCATCTACTGTCTCCAGTTCTGGGGCTATGGCTGGGGGAAGCCGGACCGGAGGCGGTCGGTTCCGCCGGTCGGCCGGATTGACAGCGGAGGCGGGCCTGCCGCCTCGCCTTCCGCTTGAGCCCCGATGACAACCGCCCTCGCCTGGCGTTACATCAGCCGCATGCAGCCTCGCCTCCTCGCCCTGGTCCTGATCGCCGCCTTTACCGCGCCCGCCATGGCGCAGGAGCGCGAGCCCGCCGAGCGCCAGACCCTGATCGACCTGGCCTATGCGCTTGGCGAGAGCCACGCCCTGCGCCAGGCCTGCGCCGGCGAAGGGGATCAGTACTGGCGTGAGCGCATGATGCAGGTCACCGAGACGGAGGCCGCCGACGCCGCCTTCAACGGACGGCTGACCCAGGCCTTCAACAGCGGCTTCGCCACCCGCCAGACCGAATTCCCCTCCTGCAGCCCGGCCAGCAAGCGCGCCGAGCTGATGGTCGCCCGCAAGGGCCAGAGCCTGTCCAGGCAGCTTTCGACCATCACCCGCGTGGTTCGGGGCGTCGGTCCCGAGGAAGAGGCCGCGGCGAAATCCGGCGCCCGGGACCCGGATTCCATGGCGGACGATCTCTCCCCGCGCTAGATTCGCCTTCTGGTAGTTGCAAGGAGGGGCGCATGGCCTTCGGTTTCTTCGCGATCGTACTGATCATTCTGGCGCTGATGCTGCTGTTCAGCGTCGTCAAGATCGTGCCGCAGGGCCGCGAGTTCACGGTCGAGTACTTCGGCCGCTACACCCGCACCCTTTCGCCCGGCATGCACTTTCTGATCCCGTTCTTCGAGCGGGTCGGCCGACGCGTGAACATGATGGAGCAGGTCCTGGACGTGCCCCAGCAGGAGGTCATCACCAAGGACAACGCGGTGGTGAAGGTCGACGGCATCGTCTTCATCCAGGTGATGGACGCCGCCGCCGCCGCCTATCGGGTCGACAACCTCAACTACGCGATCAGTCAGCTCTGCATGACCAACCTTCGGACCGTGGTCGGCTCGATGGAGCTGGACGAGGTGCTGAGCCAGCGCGACCAGATCAACACCCGCCTGCTGGCCACCATCGACCACGCCACCAACCCCTGGGGCGTCAAGGCGACCCGGATCGAGATCAAGGATCTCACCCCGCCGCCCGACATCACCAACGCCATGGCCCGCCAGATGAAGGCCGAGCGCGAACGTCGCGCGGTGATCACCGAGGCGGACGGTGAGAAGCAGGCGGCCATCGCCAAGGCCGAGGGCTCCAAGCAGGCCGCCATCCTGCAGGCCGAGGGTCGCCGGGAAGCGGCCTTCCGCGACGCCGAGGCGCGCGAACGCGAAGCCGAAGCCGAGGCCAAGGCGACGGCCTTCGTGTCGGAAGCCATCGCCCGCGGCGACGTCAACGCCATCAACTACTTCATCGCCCAGAAATACGTCGAAGCCTTCGCCCTGCTGGCCTCCTCGCCCAACCAGAAGACCGTCATCGTGCCGGCCGACTTCGCCGGCATCGCCGGTTCGATCGCCGGCATCGGCGAGCTGGTGAAGACGCTCGGCGAAGGCCATGACGGTCCCCGACCCGGCGGCGGCGGCGGCGCGGTCCCCCGCACCAAGAGCTAGGACGCACAGGACAGGAAGCAGGTCATGAACTGGCTTATCGACCTCTACGGTACGCACCCGTACTGGATCTGGCTGGCCGTCGCGGCGGTGTTCCTGGCCGCCGAGGTGTCGAGCGGCAGCGGCTGGCTGCTGTGGCCGGCGGCCAGTTCGGCCTTCATGGCCCTGCTGGTGCTGGTGTTGCCCGACATCGTTCCGGTGCATCTGGTGGTCTGGGCGGCGCTGACCATCGCCACCACCGTCAGCGCCCGCCGCTACTTTCCCCGGACCGTCTCCGGCGGGACGGGCCCTGACATCAACGACAACATCGCCCGGCTGGTCGGACACCAGGGCGCGGTAGTGGAGGCGTTCCGGAACGGCGAGGGCCGCGTCTTCGTCGACGGCAAGGAATGGGCCGCCGTCTCCGCGGACGACACCGCGCCGCGCCTGGACGACAAGGTGATGGTCGTGGCGGCCGAGGGCGCGGTCCTGCGGGTGAGGCCGGTCTAGCGGTTGTCGTCGAACCAGATGCGCAGCGCCGTCAGGAACGGCAGAGCCTGCTCGAACTCCTGATCGGTGAAGGCCTCGCGCAGCGACTCCAGATGCGGCCGCATGCGTTTCAGCGCCTCGCCGTAGGCGGCCGCCCCTGCCGGGGTGAGGCTAACGAGCTTTCGCCGACCATCCTCCGCATCCGGACGAATGCTGATCCAGCCCGCCCCCTCGGCCCGCTGCAGGGTGTGGGTCATGGCGCTCTTGCCCACCTGGAAGGCGGCGGCCAGCTGGGCGGGGCTCTGCTCCCCGCCGCGCCGCATGAAGTGGCTGAGCAGTCCGAACTGAGCGGCCGGGATGCCGCCGGTCTTCTCCAGCCGGGCGTTCGACAGCTGGCTGATGATGCCGATCTCGGTCATCACCCGCACGTCGGCGCGGTCACGGGCGAGGCGGGGGGTGTCGGGCGCCATGATCAGGTTCTCAGGATCTGGGCGGCGAGGCCGCGGCGCGGCGCGGGCCGAAGCCTCGCCTTCGGATAGCCGATCCGCGCCAGCATCTGGATGCGTCCGCCGTCCGGCGCCAGCGCCTTGTGGAGCGCGTCGTAGACCGGCTTCTGGGTCGCGTACTCCTGCAGTCCCTGGCTCCAGGGGTGCATGACCAGGCCGTGTGAGGCGGCCAGCAGCGACAGGCGGGCGTAGGACTCGCCCGCGGCGATCTGGTCGAGGCGGCTGTCGCCGGGCGTGGTGATCCAGACAAAGCCCCGCGCGGTGTCGGCGGCGGTCTTCAGGAACTTCAGCGACTCGTTGAAGGCTGTCGTGCCCGGCGTGGCCATCCTGGTCTTGGTCAGGATGCCGGCGGCGTTCATCGCGCTCATCACCGGCTGGTCGAGCGAGATGCCCCAGGGATGGGCGGCCACGTCCCGGGCGCCGATGAAGGTGCGCTCGACGCTCTCCTGGTGGGCGGCCGGAGTGTGGGACTCGATCCTCGCGCCTTCGTAGACGAGCGCCTTCAGGCGTTCGACACGGCCGGGGTCGAGCGTCCCCTGGACGTTCGGCGAGGCGAGAAGGTTGGCGAACGCCGCCGCATCGACTGCCTTGTCGGCATAAGGCCCCCGATCCGTGCGCCGGCTGAGCAGCTGCGTGAACAGAGGGTCGGGCGGCGCCTGGAGATCGCCGAGCAGCCTGATCCGGGCGATCGGTCTATCATCGAGCAGCGGACGGGCCTCGCCATCCGGGAAGACCGTCTGTTCAACCGCCTGTCCGAACTGCCGAAGCGCCATCTGGAAGTAGGCGAGAACCCCGCCAAATCCGATGACGATCTGCCGGTTGAAGGGGTCTGTCACCGGGAGCAGCCGCGTGCGGTCGACGTAGAGGGTGACCTCGCCCGGCGTCCGCAGGTCCGCCATCCAGGGCTGCATGTTGTGCGGGTTCGGCGCCAGGATTGCGAAGGACAGCGCCTTGCGGCGGATGTCAGTCTCACCGGCGCCGGGATTGTTCCAGGCCGCCCGCGGATCGGCGCCGGCAGGAGCGCAGGAGACGGTGGCGGTGGTCGCCGCGGCGGCGACGCCGCCGCCGCCGACGAGGCGGATGAAGTCACGACGATCCATGGCGCGGCCCTTCGTTCAAGATTGAACCAAATAGATAGTTCAATCTTGAACAAGTCAACCCGCTTCAGATCTCACAGTTCGCCGAGTTCCAGCAGCATGCCCTTGCGGGCCAGTTCGTCTGCCACTTCGTTGAGCTCGTGGCCGGCGTGTCCCTTGACCCAGCGCCAGTCGACCTGATGTCGCGCGCGGGCCGCGTCGAGGCGTTTCCAAAGGTCCTCGTTCTTGACCGGACTCCTGTCGGCGGTCTTCCAGCCCCGCGCCTTCCAGCCGTGGATCCAGGTGGTGACGCCGTTCTTCACATACTGGCTGTCGGTATGGAGCTCGACCTTGCAGGGCTTGGTCAGGGTCTCCAGCGCCTGGATCGCCGCCATCAGCTCCATGCGGTTGTTGGTGGTGGCCAGGTCGCCGCCGCAGATCTCCTTGCGGTGCTTGCCGGCGATCATCACAGCGCCCCAGCCGCCGGGGCCCGGATTCCCGCGGCAGGCGCCGTCGGTGTAGATCAGAACGGTCGGCGTCATGCGTCGGCCAGCAGGGCCAGGCCCGCGCGGTGGACGGCCAGCTTGCGCTCGTACTCCAGCGGGTCCTTGGGCCGCACCAGCGCGCCGGCCGGGGTCGATCCCCAGTCGTTCAGACGGGTCAGGAAGAACCGCATCGCCGCGCCGTGCGCCAGCACCGGCAGGGCCGCGCGCTCGGCCGGCGTCAGTGGCCGGTGCGTCTCGTAGCCGCCGATCATCGCCCGGCCGGCCGTCAGGTTGAACGAACCGTCGGACTCGAAGCACCAGGCGTTCAGGGCCACCGCCAGGTCGTAGGCATAGGCGTCGTCGCAGGCGAAGTAGAAGTCGATGGCCGCCGCGAACCGCCCGTCGCGGAAGAAGACGTTGTCGGGGAAGAAGTCGGCGTGGATGGTCCCCGAGGGCAGGTCGCGGGGCCAGGCCGTCGCCAGATGGTCGAGGTCGGCGCGAACCGTCGCGGCCAGCCCAGGCTTGAGATCCTCCGCCGCCTGGCCGAGCCCGGCGAACAGCGGGGCCCAGGCCGCCTGGCCAAGGTCGTTTACGCGCCGGGCCGGATAACCCGCGCCGGCCAGATGGAGCCGCGCCAGTCCCTCGCCGGCCTGGCGGCAGTGGGCGACGGTCGGGCGGCGCACCGACAGGCCGGTCAGGAACTCGACCATGGCCGCCGGCTTGTCCCGTACGGTCTTCAGCACCCGCCCCTGACGATCCGCAACCGGACGGGCGCTCGGAAAGCCGTGGTCGGCAAGCCAGGTCAGCAGGTCGAGGAAGTAGGGCAGCTCGCCCGCCTTCACCCGTCGCTCGTAGAGGGTGAGGATGTAGCGGCCGCGCTCGGTCTCCAGCAGGAAGTTGGAGTTCTCCACCCCCTCGGCGATGCCCTTGAACGTCACCGCCGCCCCGACGTCGTAGTCGGCCAGCAGCGCGTCGAGCTCTTCATCGGTGATGTCGGTGTAGACGGCCATGGGCCCGGGATGAGCGAGGCCGGGCTGGCGGTCAAGGCTCCGCTACCGTATATACAGTCGTACCAACAAGGATGCTCGCGATGTTCGCGCTTAAACTGACCAGAATCGGCAACTCGGTTGGGGTGGTGCTTCCGAAGGAGGCTCTCGCCAAACTTGGCGTCGACAAGGGCGACATCGTCTATCTCACCGATGCGCCCGATGCCTCGATGACCCTGTCGGCCTATGACCCCAAGATCGCGCGCCAACTCGAACTGGCCGAGGAGGTCATGGACGAGTACCGCGACACGTTCCGCGCCCTCGCGAAGTAGACTCGCATGGCCGAGCCGGAGTGGATCGAGATCGAAGCGGTCAAGGTCGCGCACGATCGCAGCATCGCCTTGCACGGCGGCCTTCCGGGGCTGCGAGACGAGGGGCTTCTCCAGTCCGCACTGGAAAGGCCCAGGAACCGCTATTTCTATGATGGCGTCGAGGACATCGTCGACCTCGCCGCGACCTACTGCGTCGCGGTGGCCTCCAACCACCCCTTCGCCGACGGCAACAAGCGCGCGGCTTTCCTTTGCCTGCTGTTGTTCCTGAGACTCAATGGACGGCGGCTCGTGGCGGACCGGGTGGATGCCACCAGAACCATTCTCGCCGTCGCGGCGGGCGAGATGGGCATCGAACCGCTCGCGGACTGGATTCGCGCCAACAGCGTCGAAAGCTAGGTCGTCAGCACGCGCGGCAGCTTGAAGGTCACCGTTTCGCGGGTCGGGGCGACGTCCTCGATGGTGATCTCGTAGCGGGTCGACAGCTTGTCGATCAGACCCTGGACCAGCACCTCGGGCGCCGAGGCGCCGGCCGTGACGCCCAGGGTGCGCACGCCGTCCAGCCAGGCCCAGTCCAGCCCGGAGGCGTCGTCGAGCAGATGGCCCTTCGCCGCCCCGCCGCGCAGGCCGACCTCAACCAGTCGCACCGAGTTGGACGAGTTGCGCGAGCCGACCACCAGCAGCAGATCGCAGGCGTCCGCCAGCTGCTTGACGGCTTCCTGGCGGTTTGTGGTGGCGTAGCAGATGTCTTCCTTGTGCGGCGCGGCGATGCCCGGGAAGCGGCGCTGCAGCACGGCGACGATGTCGGCGGTGTCATCGACCGACAGGGTGGTCTGGGTGACGAAGGCGACGTTCAGCGGATCGATCGGCTCGAAGACCTCGGCGTCGGCCGCGGTCTCGATCAGCCGCACCACGCCGTCCGGCAGCTGACCCATGGTGCCGACCACCTCGGGATGACCTTCGTGGCCGATCAGCACGATCTCGCGGCCGGCGCGAAAGTGGCGCTGGGCCTCGACGTGCACCTTGGAGACCAGCGGACAGGTGGCGTCGAGATAGAGCATCTGCCTGTGCTTCGCCTCGGCGGGCACCGACTTGGGGACCCCGTGGGCGGAGAACACCATCGGCCGATCGTCCGGCGCCTCGGACAGTTCCTCGACGAAGATGGCTCCGAGCGCCTTGAGCCGCTCGACCACATGCTTGTTGTGGACGATCTCGTGGCGAACATAGACCGGCGCGCCGTACTTCTCGATCGCCCGCTCGACGATCTGGATGGCGCGATCGACCCCGGCGCAGAAGCCGCGGGGGCTGGCCAGAAGGACCTTCAGGGGCGGCTTTATCGGCGAGGCGTCATCCATGACGGCAAGGTAGGCGTTGCGCGGCGGTCCCGCCAGACCGGTTTCGCCGTAACGCGCTCGCCCGGCGCGTGAACGCGCGTTGCGAGGCCATGCATATGCCTTTATCACGCTACATCTGCTTTTCAGCCGGCACGCCCGCGCCGGTTTCGCTGCTTTTTCCGGACGTCCCATGCGCCGTGCCCTGACCCTCGTGCTTTCCGGCCTGATCGCCGCCAGCGCCTTCACCACGCCCGTGCTGGCCCAGGGTCGCGGCGGCGGCGCCGACGACGCCCGTCGTCAGGAGGAAGAGGCGGCCAAGAAGCGCAAGCGTGACCAGGAATGGAACCAGCCGTCCGCGCCGCTGCCGCAGATGCGCAACGCCGGGCCCTGCCCGTTCGTGAAGGTGCTGTACGACGCCAGCCGCTACACCGAGTTCAAGGACGGCCGCGAGGCCGCGGCGAACGTGGTCTGGAGCGGCGAGATCCAGAACCTGTCGGCCGCCTGCGCCTACAAGGACGACGAGCCGATCCGGGTTCAGATCGAGATGCTTATGGCGCTCGGCAAGGGCCCGATGGCGACTGGCAACGGCAAGACCTACCGCTACTGGGTGGCGGTCACCACGCGCAACCAGGCGGTGCTCGCCAAGGAATACTTCGACCTGCCTGTGACCTTTGATGCGGGTTCTGATCGCGCCATGCTGCGTGAGAAGATTGACGGCATCGTGATTCCGCGCGCCTCGATCGAGACCAGCGGCGCCAACTTCGAGGTGCTGATCGGCTTCGACGTCACACCGCAGATGGCCGCGTTCAATCGCGACGGAAAGCGCTTCCGCGTGACCGCCGGCGCGCCGCAGGCCGCCGCCGGGGCCCCCGCGCCGCAATGACTGACCTGAGACGGTCCCTGAGCGAAGCGGTCGCGGCCGTCTTCGCCGCCCAGGGACTCCCCGAAGAGCTGGGCCGGGTGACCGCATCGGATCGCCCGGACCTTGCCGATTTCCAGTGCAACGGCGCGCTCGCCGCGGCCAAGGTGGCGCGCAAGCCGCCGCGCGAGATCGCCGCCGCCGTCGTCGACGCGCTTGCCGGCCGGCCTGAGCTTCAGTCCGTCGAGATCGCGGGCCTGGGCTTCATCAACATGCGGGTCAGCGCCGATACGCTGTCGGCCCGGGCGCGCGAGATCGCCGCCGACGCCCGTACCGGGGCGACGGAAGTCGCCGAGCCCCGGCGGGTGATCGTCGACTACGGCGGTCCGAACGTGGCCAAGCCGATGCACGTGGGCCACCTGCGGGCCTCGATCATCGGCGAGTCCGTCAAGCGCATCTACCGCTTCCGGGGCGACCAGGTGCTGGGCGACGCCCACTTCGGCGACTGGGGCTTCCAGATGGGCCTGCTGATCATGGCGGCCTGCGACCAGGACCCGTTCATCGCCACCTTGATGGATCGTCTGACCGGTTCGGTCGGCGTCAGCGCCGAGGACGAGCGCAAGGTCATGGACGCGCTGGCCGAGCGCATCAGCCTGGACGACCTGGACCGGATGTATCCGGAGGCCGCCGGCCGGGCCAAGACCGACGCCGAGTATCGCGACCGCGCCCGCAAGGCGACGGCCGAGCTGCAGGGCGGGCGCCTGGGCTACCGCCTGCTGTGGAAGCACTTCGTCAAGGTCAGCAAGGTGGCGCTGGAGCGCGAGTTCCACGCCCTGGGCGTCGACTTCGACCTGTGGAAGGGCGAGAGCGACGCCGATCCCCTGATCGAGGGGATGATCCGCGAGCTGGACGCAAAGGGCCTGCTGGCCGACGACCAGGGCGCGCGGGTGATCCACCTGGCGCGGCCCGGCGAGACCAAGAAGAAGAAGGCGCCCGACGGGACCGTCTATGAGGCCCCGAGCCCCGACCCGCTGCTGGTGGTCTCCTCGGAAGGCTCGGCCATGTACGGCACCACCGACCTGGCCACGATCCTCGACCGCCGCCGGTCGTTCGACCCGCAGCTGATGCTCTACTGCGTGGACCAGCGCCAGGCTGACCATTTCGAGCAGGTGTTCCGCGCCAGCTACCTGGCCGGTTACGCCAGCGAGGGCGAGCTGGAGCACATCGGATTCGGCACCATGAACGGGGCCGACGGCAAGCCCTTCAAGACCCGCGAAGGCGGCGTCCTGAAACTGCACGACCTGATCGAGATGACCCGCGCCAAGGCCCGAGAGCGGCTGAAGGAGGCCGGACTCGGCGGCGAGCTGCCGCCCGAGGACTTCGAGGACACCGCCAACAAGGTGGCCGTGGCGGCCCTGAAGTTCGCCGACCTCGGCAACTACCGTGGCACCAGCTACGTCTTCGACCTCGACCGCTTCTCCAGCTTCGAGGGCAAGACGGGCCCCTACCTGCTCTACCAGGCGGTGCGGATCAAATCCCTGCTGCGGCGGGCCGCCGAAGAGCGGCTGGAGGGCGGCCGCATCCAGGTCGCCGACCCGGCCGAGCGCGAGCTGGCCCTGCTGCTCGACGCCTTCGACACGGCGGTGACCGAGGCCTACGACAAGAAGGCCCCCAACTTCATCGCCGAGCACGCCTTCAAGCTGGCCCAGGCCTTCTCGCGCTTCTACGCCGCCTGCCCGATCTTCCGGGAAGTCGACGCCAAGGTCGCCGCCTCACGCCTGGCCCTGGCCGCCGCGACGCTGAAGCAGCTGGAGCTGGCGCTCGACCTGCTGGGCATCGAAGCGCCGGAGCGGATGTAGGGCTGCACGGGCTCGGGCTTCCCGTTTTGACCGCCAGAGCGCATGATGCGGGCATGGAACAGCGCTTTCACGTTCACGCTGCATGGGATCCAGAGGCGAGCGTCTGGATTTCCTCAAGCAACATTCCCGGACTGGTCGTTGAGGCCGATACGCTTGGCGAGTTCATTGAGCTTGTCGAGGCCTTGGCTCCGGAGATGCTTGCGGACAATCTGGGAATCAAGGGTCCGGTCCCCGTCGAAGTGCATGCGAACCGAACCCTGGACCTGATGGTCGCCTAGCGCGCGCCTTGTCGATTTGTGCGTTATGGTTGCCAAGCTGTGCCGCACGATTTTTACCCCGACATCGTCCGCGTCCTTGTGGAAGCCGGCTGGGAACGCGTGCCCGGCGGCAAAGGAAGCCACGAGAAATGGCGCAAGTCCGGCGCCGACCGAACCGTGGTGGTCTCGCGGACCAAGAGTCGCCATACCGCCAACGAAGTCCTGAAGCAGGCCGGCCTTCCCAAGGCCTTCTAATCCCGCATTGACTCCCCGCCCCGGCTCCAGCACACACGCTCTCGTCTCGCGGGAGACGTCGGGGCTTGTCCCCGAGGCCGAAGGCGCAACCGCCCCGGAAACGCTCAGGCAAACGGACCGCGCGACTTAGGAACGCTGGAAAGCGCCGCATCCGCGGTGCGCCGAAGGAGCAAGGACGGCTTTGGCCGTCTGAAATCTCTCAGGCTCCAAGACAGCGGGGGCGAATCGCCAGGTCATCAGGCCCGGCGAGACGCATCGACCCCGCCGGAGCCCCGCGTGTCTCAAGACGACCTCAGGAAGACCCCGCTCTTTGACGCGCATGTCGCCGCCGGCGCGCGCATGGTGCCCTTCGCCGGCTATTCCATGCCGGTCCAGTACCGCGACGGCGTGCTCAAGGAGCACCTCTGGACCCGCGAGAGCGCCGGGCTGTTCGACGTGTCGCACATGGGCCAGGCCCGGCTCCGCGGCGTCTCGCCCCTCTCGGCGTTCGAGGAAATCACGCCGGGCGACTTCATCGGCCTGGCGCCCGGCAAGCAGCGCTACTCCCTCCTTCTGAACAAGAAGGGCGGCATCATCGACGACCTGATGGCCTCGCGTCCGGACGGCGACGGCCTGTTCGTGATCGTCAACGGGGCCTGCAAGGAGGGCGACTTCCGCGTCATCGACGACGAGCTGGCCCCGCAGGTCAGCATCGAGCGTCTTGAAGACCGCGCGCTTCTGGCGCTGCAGGGACCCAGGGCCGTCGAGGTGCTGGCCGCCCACATCCCCGAGTGCGCCGGCAAGGTGTTCATGGACAGCTGGGCGACCACGGGCTTTGGCGTCGACCTGCTGGTCTCGCGCTCCGGCTACACCGGCGAGGACGGCTACGAGATCTCGGTTCCCGGTCACGCCGCCGAGCGGATCTGGAACACCCTGCTGGCCGACGAGCGCGTCCGCCCCATCGGCCTCGGCGCCCGCGACAGCCTGCGGCTCGAGGCCGGCCTGCCGCTCTATGGCCATGACGTCGACGAGACGGTCAGCCCGGTCGAAGCCGGCCTGACCTTCGCCGTCTCCAAGAAGCGCCGCGACGCCCGGGACTTCCCCGGCGCCGCCCGGATCACGAAGGAACTGGCCGAGGGCCCGTCCCGCGTCCGCGTCGGCCTGAAGATCCTCGAAGGCCCGCCGGCCCGTGAAGGCGCCGAGATCGCCGACGCCTCGGGCGCGGTGGTCGGCGTCGTCACCAGCGGCGGCTTCGCGCCCTCGCTCGGCCATCCCATCGCCATGGGCTTCGTCCCGCCCGCGCTGAGCGCCGTGGGTACGCCGCTGAACGTCATTGTCCGGGGCAAGTCCGGCGCGGCCCAGGTCGTCGCCATGCCCTTCGTCCCCAACCGCTACGTCCGCAAGGTCTAGGAGCCAGCCATGCGTTTCACCAAGGATCACGAGTGGGTCGAGCTCGACGGCGACGTCGCGACCATCGGCATCACCGCCTACGCTGCCGAGCAACTGGGCGACGTGGTGTTCGTGGAAGTCCCCGATATCGGCAAGACGGTCGCCCAGGGCGACGGCCTGGCCGTGGTCGAGAGCGTCAAGGCCGCCTCCGACGTCTACGCTCCGATCTCCGGCGAGGTGGTCGAGGCCAACGGCGCGCTCGGCGACGCGCCCGAGACCGTCAACGCCGCCCCCGAAGCCGGCGGCTGGTTCGCCAGGATCAAGGTCAGCGACCCCTCGCAGGTCGAGGTCCTGATGGATCGCGCGGCGTACGAAGAATACCTCGGCACGCTCTAGCGCCGTGTCCCCGGCGAAGGCCGGGGCCCATACCGCAGCCCCAGCTTGGATCCCGGCCTTCGCCGGGAAGACGGTGGATTTGAATGCGCTACCTCCCCCTCACCCCCGATGACCGCGCGCAGATGCTCGGCGTCATCGGCGTGGACTCCATCGACGCCCTGTTCGTCGATGTGCCCGCCTCCGCCCGCCGCGAAGGCTTCGTCGAGCTGCCGCATGTCGCCGGCGAGCTGGAGGTCGAGCGGGAGCTGGCCGGGTTGGCGGCGCGGAACGTGGCGGCCGGGTCGGTCCCCTTCTTCTGCGGCGCGGGGGCCTATCGCCATCACGTCCCGGCGACGGTTGACCACCTGATCCAGCGGTCGGAGTTCCTGACCAGCTACACGCCGTACCAGCCCGAGATCGCCCAGGGCACGCTGCAGGTGCTGTTCGAGTTCCAGACCCAGGTCGCCGCCCTGACAGGGATGGATGTGGCCAACGCCTCGCTCTACGACGGCTCCACCGCCTGCGCCGAGGCGGTGATGATGACCAAGCGGGTCACGAAGCGGAGCCGCGCGGTGCTGTCGGGCGGGGTCCACCCGCACTATGTCGCCACCACCGAGACCCTGGCCCGGGCCGAAGGGATGGACGTCGTCCACCTGCCGGCCGCCGTCGACGCCGAGGACGCGGTCATCGCCGCCATCGACGCGGGGACGGCCTGCGTCGTGGTCCAGACGCCCAACGTGTTCGGCACGGCCACGGACGTCACGAAGATCGCTGAAGCGGCCCACGCCGCCGGCGCCCTGCTGATCGTGGTCACCACCGAGGCGGTGTCGCTGGGCCTGCTCAAGTCGCCCGGCGAGATGGGGGCCGACATCGCCGTGGCCGAGGGCCAGTCGATCGGCAACGCCCTGAACTACGGCGGCCCCTACGTCGGCCTCTTCGCCTGCCGCGAAAAGCTGGTGCGCCAGGCGCCCGGCCGGCTGTGCGGCGAGACGGTGGACGCCGACGGCCGGCGCGGCTTCGTGCTGACCCTGTCGACCCGCGAGCAGCACATCCGCCGCGACAAGGCGACGAGCAACATCTGCACCAACAGCGGCCTCTGCGCCCTGGCCTTCTCGATCCATATGAGCCTGCTGGGCGAGGTCGGCCTGCGCCGGCTGGCGGCCCTGAACCACCAGCGGGCCCGCGAACTCAAGGCGGCGCTGGAGGGGGTGAAGGGCGTCGAGATCCTCACCCCCCGCTTCTTCAACGAGTTCGCCGTGAAGCTGACCAAGCCGGCCGCCCGGGTGGTCGAGGACCTGGCCTTCAAGGGCGTGCTGGGCGGGGTGCCGTTCAGCCGTCTGGCCCCTGGCGCCGGCATGGACGACGTCCTGCTGGTCGCCGCCACCGAGACCGTGACCGGCGAAGACATCGCCGCCTTCCAGGCCGCCCTGACGGAGGTGATGGCATGAGCACGACACACGTCTCCCTTCCTCCTCGATGGAGGAAGGGCCGGGGATGGTGGTGTGGCTCCGGCCTTGCGGTGAGCGCACTGACTGGCGCCAACGCCCTGCCGAGCCCTTCACCTGAACACGGCGGCCACACCACCACCCAACCCTCCTCCATCGAGGAGGAGGGCTTCAGGGGAGCCTTCCGATGAGCAGCAGCATGAACACCGTGGGGCGCCCCACCGCGCCGGTCGCCACCGCCGGCGACATCCCGCCGACCCTCACCGGCGCCCGCGGCTTGCTGCAGGACGAGGCGCTGATCTTCGAGCTGGGCGGCTGGAACAAGACCGGCGTCGATCTGCCGCCCGCCGAGCGTCCCGCCGACGATCTGGCCGGGCTGCTGCGCGCCGAGCCCATCGGCCTGCCCGGCCTCAGCGAGCCCGAGGCCGTGCGCCACTACGTGCGCCTGAGCCAGAAGAACCACGCCATCGACCTGGCCCTCTATCCGCTGGGGTCGTGCACGATGAAGCACAACCCGCGCCTCAACGAGAAGATGGCGCGGCTGGCGGGCTTTTCCGACATCCATCCGCTGCAGCCGGTCTCGACCGTGCAGGGGGCGCTGGCGCTGATCGACCGGCTGGCCCACTGGCTGAAGACCCTGACCGGCATGCCGGCGGTTGCCATGACGCCCAAGGCCGGCGCCCACGGCGAGCTGTGCGGCCTGCTGGCCATCAAGGCGGCGCACGAGGCGGGCGGCCAGGGCCACCGCAAGACCGTCCTCTGCCCGACCAGCGCCCACGGCACCAACCCGGCCACGGCGGCCTTCGTCGGCTACAGCGTCGTCGAGATCGCCCAGACCGACGACGGCCGCGTGGATCTGGCCGACCTGGCGTCCAAGCTCGGCCCCGACGTGGCGGCCATCATGGTCACCAACCCCAACACCTGCGGCCTGTTCGAACGCGATATCGTCGAGATCGCCCGCCTGACCCATGAGGCCGGCGCCTACTTCTACTGCGACGGGGCCAACTTCAACGCCATCGTCGGCCGGGTGCGGCCAGGCGACCTCGGCGTCGACGCCATGCACATCAACCTGCACAAGACCTTCTCCACCCCGCACGGCGGCGGCGGGCCGGGCGCGGGCCCGGTGGTGCTGAGCGCGGCGCTGGCGCCGTTCGCGCCCGCCCCCTGGATCACCCACCACGCCGACGGCTTCCACCTGGTCGAGGAGGCCGTTGGCGAAGCCACCCAGGCCTTTGGCCGGATGAGCGCCTTCCACGGCCAGATGGGCATGTTCGTGCGGGCCTACGCCTATATGCGCAGCCACGGCGCCGACGGCCTGCGCCAGGTGGCCGAGGACGCGGTGCTGAACGCCAACTACATCAAGGCCAGCCTGGCGGACGTGATGAGCCCGGCCTTCCCGGACGGCCCCTGCATGCACGAAGCGCTGTTCGACGACAGCTGGCTGGAAGGGACCGGGGTCACCACGCTCGACTTCGCCAAGGCGATGATCGACGAGGGCTTCCACCCGATGACCATGTACTTCCCGCTGGTCGTCCACGGGGCGATGCTGATCGAGCCGACCGAGACCGAGAGCAAGCAGGAGCTGGACCGCTTCGTCCACGCCCTGCGGCTGCTGGCCGGGGCGGCGAAGGCCGGCGAGGTCGACCGCTTCAAGGGCGCGCCGTTCCACGCCCCGCTGCGGCGTCTGGACGAGACCCTGGCGGCGCGCAAGCCGAAGCTTCGGTGGCGCGCGGCCTAACGCCCCCACCGCCGTCATCCTCGGGCTCGTCCCGCGGACCCCTATTTCGGCTCGCAGGTGAGAGTGTGATCACACTCTCACAGTGAAGCTTGATACGGGGTCCTCGCCACAAGGGCGAGGATGACGGGTGGGGTAGGTGGATGGGGACACGGTTGCCGCCATATTGACCCCGTTTTTTCACACCGCGGTCACAACCTGAGACATTTCAGCCACGGCCAGATGCAGAACCCGTCGAGGTCTCGTTAAGTCTTCGTCACAGAGGAACCCGCGCCCTTTACGCGGCGCTTGAGGCTGCACATATCGGGTACACAGCGACGCGGTCCCTAGAACGCCGAGCTTCTCCGCCCCGTGTTTTGGTCACCATGTCCCTCGTCCTGACGATGCCCCGCGCCTTCACGTCCGCCGACGACGCCGCCCGAGCCCTCGTGGCCCGTGTGGCGCGCTGGGCGCTGATCGGACTGGGCGTCGCCGTCATCGCACTGGGCGTGTTGATCGCGCCGCTGCCGGGCCCAGGCGGCATCCCGGTCATCGTCGTGGGTCTGATGATCCTGCTGCGCAACAGCTTCTGGGCCAAGCGGCAGTTCGTGCGCTTCCAGCGCGCCCACCCCAGGACGGTATTCCCGATCCGCCGGCTGCTGCGCCGCGAGCCCGAAGTCTTCCCGGTCTTCTGGCAGGGCATCCTGCGCACCGAGCGGGTGCTGCTGGCCAAGGAGCGTCGTTTCGCCAAGCGCCTGCGCCGCCGCTTCCGCAAGGCGCGCCGTTAGACCCCGGGACAGGCCGACGCTAGCCGGTATGTGTAACAGGTACGCTTCGCGAGCACGTCCCCGCACAAGGAAAAGGCCCCGCCGGTCGCCCGGCGGGGCCTTTGACGTGGGAGTGGTCGCGGCGCCTACTGCAGGCGGGCGGCGAGACCCTTGATGGCCGTGTCGACCGTCGGATCGGCCTGACCGGCGGCCACGCGGGCGGCCAGGATGGTCTCGGCGGCCTGGGCCGACAGCTCGGCGGCGGCGGCCTTCACCTCGGCGGCGGCCTGGGCCTCGGCGGAGGCGATCTTGCGCTCGGCCAGGGCGGCGCGGCGGGTGATCTGCTCCTCGAGCTTGGCCTTGGCCTCGATGGCCAGACGTTCGGCGTCGGCCTTGGCGGCCTTCAGCATCTCGGCGGCCTGACGTTCGGCGTCCTCACGCTGGATGCGCAGGTCGGCCAGCATGGCCTCGGCTTCGGCCCGAAGACGAGCGGCCTCGTCCAGGTCGGCCTGGATGGTGGCGGCCTTCGCGTCGAGCTGGGCGGCGACCATCTTCGGTACGCCGGCGCGCACGACGATGGCGATGAACAGCAGGAGGCCGACGCCGACCCAGAGTTCGGCGTTGGAGAAGGACCAGAAGTAGGAATCGAAGAACGCGGGCATCAGGCGGCTCCTCCGCGGGCGGCGAGCGCGGCCTTGATGTCGGCGGCGGACGCGGCCTTGCCGGTCAGCTTCTCGACGATGGCGGCGGCCGTCTCGCCGGCGATGGCGCCGACGTTGGACATGGCCGCGTCGCGCATGGCGGCGATGCGGGTCTCGGCCTGGGCGACCTGTTCGGCCACCTTGGCTTCTTCCACGGCGGCGCGTTCCGCTGACTGGGCGGCGGCCTTGGCGCGGGCCTCGGCGGCGACGCGTTGCGACTGGGCGCGGGCGTCGGCGACTTCAGCGGCGGCGGCCCTGGCCTGATCGGCGGCTTCGGCCTGAACCTGACGCGCGGTCTCGAGCGCCCCGGAAATGGTGCTGGCCCGCTGGTCGATCACGGCCCGCATGCGAGGCGTGAAGACGCGCGCGATCAGCACATAGAGGATCACGAACAGGATCAGCAGCCAGGCGATCTGCCCGCCCCAGTGCTCGAACTGGAACTGCGGGAGTCCGCCCGAGCCGTGTTCGGCCTCGGTCGTAGCCGTATGCGCCGTGTCGGCGCCGTGGCCTTCAGGGGTAGCCATCACGTATCCGTCGGATTAAAGGCGCGGCGGCGCCGGAGGGCGCCGCCGCAGGACGTCTGCGAGATCAGCCGAAGTAGATCAGCACGCCGAGCACGAAGGCCAGGATGCCCAGGGCTTCGGCGAGGGCGGCGCCCACGAACAGGTTGCCGATCTGGCTGGCGGCGGCCGACGGGTTGCGCAGGGCGCCCGCCAGAAACTGGCCGAAAATGGTGCCGACGCCGATGCCGGCGCCGATCATGCCGAGGGTCGCGAGGCCCGCGCCGATGGCCTTAGCCGCTTCAACTTCCATGGTATCAGATCCTAGTGTTGGTCAGGGTTGGTAGGGATTGGCCTGGAGACCCGGTTAGTGGGCGTGGTCCAGGTTGACCACATCGTTGAGGTAGATGCAGGTCAGAACGGCGAAAACGAAGGCCTGAAGGAAGGCCACAAGAAACTCGAGCGCGGTCAGGCCGACGACCATGGTCATCGACAGCGCCGCGCCGGGGATGCCCAGCAGGCCGAAGCCGCCGCCGGCGGCCATCGCCCCCAGCGTGACCACGAAACCGGCGAACACCTTCAGCGCCACGTGGCCGCCGAGCATGTTGCCGAACAGACGCAGGGCCAGGGTGACCGGGCGCAGCATGAAGGAGAAGAACTCGATCAGCCCGACCACCGGCCGCATGACCAGCGGCGCGCCGGTCGGCCAGAACAGCTTGAAGAAGCCCAGGCCGTTCTTGGCGAAGCCGATGACCAGCACCAGGCCGAAGGTCACGACGGCGAAGGTGGCGGTGATCGCCAGCTGCGAGGTGGCGGTGAAGGTCAGCGCCATGCCCAGCAGGTTCATGGCCAGGATCAGGGTGAAGACCGTGAACACGTACGGGAAGTACTTGCGGCCGTCATGGCCGATGATCGAATCCGTGAGGTTGTCGATCAGGCCGAACAGGCCCTCGCCAACGGTCTGGAGCCGACCGGGCACCACCTTGGCGTTGGACGTAACCAGCGTGAGGAACAGCACGACCGCCGCGAAGGCGATGGTCATGGCGATGTGCGAATTGGTGATCGCGAGGTCGACCTTGCCGACAAGCGGAAGGATGACGTCGGGAAGGTCGACGACCTTGACGATCTGGAACTGATGAATCGGATCGGCCATCGGGCCTATCGCTCCCCTAGTCTTCCCTGACGTCCAAGGCCGCGATGCGCGCCGCCTCTTCCGCCTTCGCCTGCGCCATAAGCCGATTGGCCGTACGGCGCGCCATGAATACCGACAAGGCAAAGCCCAGAAGGACTCCGCCGATCAAACCCCAGGGCGCCGTCCCGGCGAGCCAGTCCACGACCGCGCCGGCCGCGATCCCGACCAGGACCCCGCCGAGGAGCTCGGCCAGGATCTTGTAGGCCTGGCTGGACGCGTTCAGCTCGCCCACCTGTGAGGGGGGGCGCGCCGTACGGGCTTCCAGCGCTCTGGCCCGTTCGTCGAGGCTGCGCAGCGCCTCTTCGCGCGGGTCGACGGCCTTGGGCATGGGGGCGGTCTGGTCCGGAACGCTCGGCTCGGAAGAATGCCTTCCGGGCCCTGCTTGATCGCGGCGGAACCTATAGATCGCACTGCGGTGCGTCAAGGTTAGGCGGGGACATTATAAGCCACTGATTTAAATGGCGTTTCTGGCCGGCGCGCAGGGGCCGCGAATCCCCGGCGACGGCGCGCGGCGGGTTCCCTTCGGTCAGGCCGCCGATGCGCACGGCTTCGCCGGGCGGGACGGGATGACGGGTCCTCGCAGAGGACGCGCTTTCCTGTCCCTCGACAGCCTTCGGGCGGTGTCGAGGAACAGCCATGCTGCGCGAAGCCGTCCGCTGGAGGCGCGGACGGGGACATGGCCTTCAGGGCGTGTCCCCATCGGCTTCCGGACTGTGCGTCCTTCGCGACGCGCCCTGCGGGCGCTCCTCAGGATGACGAAGATTGGTGGGCGGCCCAACAAAGCTCGTCAGGGTGAGGAGCGCGAAGCGCGTCGCGAACCCCGCACGGCTTCACGGCATCACGGGCGTGGACCTGTGAAGGTTGGGGAGCCGGGACCGGGGACATGTACCGTCTTCGGCACGTGTCCCCGGCAGCCAAGCGGACGGGGACACGCACTGAAGTGCACGTCCCCGCCATAGCAAAGGGGCCGGTGTTTCCACCGGCCCCTCGCTTGAAGTCTGTCGTGTCAGATCAGGATCAGAAGTTGATCGAGATCGTCGAACGGCGGTTCAGGGGTTCCTTGACGCCGTCGC
>JAUXMY010000004.1 GCA_030683005.1 Caulobacter sp.
GCGACGGCGTCAAGGAACCCCTGAACCGCCGTTCGACGATCTCGATCAACTTCTGATCCTGATCTGACACGACAGACTTCAAGCGAGGGGCCGGTGGAAACACCGGCCCCTTTGCTATGGCGGGGACGTGCACTTCAGTGCCTGTCCCCGTCCGCTTCAGCCGGTCATCTACCCGCCGTCTTCCCGGCGCAGGCCCGTATGCTCCCTCTCGTCCCGTCGCACGGGGAGGGCGCATGGCCAGCGAACCTTGCGGCGTCGGGATGGCGTTCGAGCGGGGACAGCCGGCAGAGGATTACTGCCGGGGTTCGGGACGAGGCCGCTGCCTTGCCCGCCCGTCGAAGGCTTTGCCGGCCAGGAGCCAGGAGCGCCGCCCACCGGCGGCTCCCGGAAAACGGACCTCTCGGAGCGCTCTGGTTCGCACCACCGTTCGCACCTTGCACACAAAGACTTCCGGGGTGACCCCGGAGCGCTCCGCACCGCCTCCCCCGACTTTCACAGGTCAACGCCCGTGAGGCGGTAAAGCCGTGCCTGCGGGTATCCGGACGCTGGTCTCTGTCCCACGCGGCTTCGACGCCTGCGGGGAGGGATCAGTCGACGGGTTCGACAACCCTGTCGGTCTTGGCCGGAGCGGGCCGGGCGTCGCCGGTCACCAGGCGGCGCATGGCGGCGAACAGGGCGGTGGCGCGTCCCGCCCGCACCGAGAGCCACAGCCAGACGACGGTGATGAGCAGATAGACCGGCGCGAAGGCCGCGATCGGCACGTTGGCGAGCAGGGCCAGGCCGGCCAGAAGGCCCAGGCTGCAGGACACAGCAACCATGGTTAGCACCACGCCCGTCGGTGTGAACCCGGCATCGAGCATCAGATGGTGGGCGTGGGTCCGGTCGGCGGCGAACGGCGAGCGTCCCTGGCGCAGTCGCTTGACGATCAGAACCAGACAATCGATCACCGGCGGCGCGATCAGGAACGGGGCCAGCACGGGCGTCACCGGATGTTCCGGGTTCTGGGTCAGGCGGAAGGCCGCCCAGGCGATGACCAGCCCGAGATAGGCGCTTCCCGAGTTGCCGAGGAAGACGTAGGCCCGCTTGCGCCATGGCGTGCGCATGTTCAGGGCCAGGAAGCCCGCCACGGCGCCGGCCAGGACGGTCAGCCCGTGCGTCAGTTCCGAGTTGCCTGAATAGATCGATCCGGCGATCAGCATCCCGAGCGCGCACAGCGCCATCGACCCGGCCAGACCGTCCAGCCCGTCGGCCATGTTCAGGGCGTTGATCAGACCGACGGTGGCCAGCACCGTGAACGGGATCGACAGGGAGCCGAGCGCCATCTGACCGAGCCCGAAGACCGGGCCGATCGCCTCGACCTTCACGCCGCCGACCAGAACGATGCAAAGCGCCGCGCCGACCTGGGCCAGGATGCGGTACTGCCAGCGCAAATCCTTGAGGTCGTCGATAACGCCGGTGATGATCAGCACCACGGCCGCCAGACCCAGCCCCAGCAGCTGCGGCGTCACCTCGGTGAGCAGCAGCGCCGGAATCATGGTGCCAAGCGCGATGGCCAGCCCGCCGGTCACCGGCGTGGGGGCGGCATGATCCTTCCGCCCGCCCGGATAGTCGAGGAGGCCGATACGCCGCGCAAGCGGATCCAGGAGGTAGATCAGGGCGATCACGCCACTGAAACTTCCCAGCAGCTCGAGCGCCGTCTTCATCAGCAAGACAAGTCTCTCCCCACGCAACGTCAGCTGACGGCGGTTCGCCAGCGGGCCGGCGCCCGACATAGCGTCCCGCCAGACGGCTGGCAATTGGCCGTCTGGGCTGTACCCTCGCAGTATAGTTCAGGCCGTCTGAAACGAATTCGCCAGCAGGGTGTGCGAATTCGCAAGGTGCCTGCCCGATGACCTAAGCCAATCTTTGTGACCGTTATGTATCCCGCCGCAGAATAAAGTCTTCGGGCCCGGCGATCCGCCTTGACGCCCGCCTGCGCGATCCCGGATAACCCCCCGTCGAGGTGGGCGGGCGCTGCGGAGCGGCTTTGCGCGCTCCCTTGCGCTTGTCCACACGGTGTCTTCCCATCAGCCCCAGGGCATGAACCGGTCTTGATCGATCTGCACTGCCATCTATTGCCCGGAATCGACGACGGCGCCCCTGACCTCGCGACGTCCCTCGAGATGGCGCGGATCGCGGTCGACGACGGCATCACCACGCTCGCCTGCACGCCGCACATCTATCCCGGGCTCTACGAGAACAACGGCCCTGACATCCTGCGTCGGGTCTCCGCCCTGCAGGCTGATCTCGACGACGCCGGCATAGCGTTGACGCTGGTGGCCGGCTGCGACGCCCATCTGACGCCGACCATGGTCGCCGAGTTGAACAGCGGACATATCCCGACCCTGGCAGGGTCGCGGTACTTCCTGTTCGAGCCGCCGCACCACGTCGCACCGCCCCGTCTGGCGCAGTCGGTCATGGCGACCCTGGATGCCGGCTATATGCCGATCATCACCCATCCGGAACGTCTGTCCTGGATCGAAAGTCACTACGACACCATGAAGACCCTGGCCCGGGCCGGCGCCTGGATGCAGTTGACCGCCGGCTCGATCACCGGTCGTTTCGGCAAGCGCGCCCAGTACTGGTCCGAGCGGATGCTCGACGAGGGTCTGGTCCATCTGGTGGCCACCGACGCCCACAATCTGCGCAATCGCAAGCCGCTGCTGGCGGATGCCGTGGCGATGGTGGCCGTGAGGCTGGGCGACGCCGCCGCCCGCGACATGGTGTTCACGCGGCCGGGCATGGTGCTGGCCAACGCCGTCCCGGCGACCGGGCCGCGCACCGTCGGGGTGGCCGCGAAGGCTTCCGGCGGAATCGGGGCCTTGCGGCGTTTGTTCCGGGCGGCTTGAATCATGGCGCATAAGCGTTTGGAGAAATCGATGCTCAGGAAGTTCGCAGTCCTCGCCCTGATCGGCGCCACCGCTGTACTCGCGGCGGCCTGCGGCCCGGCGCGGATGACCGGAGTCCAGACCGGCGGCCAGATGGCCCCACCCGATCCTGTTCGCATGGATCCGGTGACGAGCGCGACCGGCTACCTCATCGGTCCGATGGACCAGTTGGACGTGAATGTGTTCCAGGTGCCCGATTTGACGCGCACGGTTCAGGTCGACGCCGCCGGCCAGATCATCCTGCCGCTCATCGGCGCCCTGAATGCGGCCGGAAAGACCGTGCCCCAGCTCCAGGACGACGTGGCCGAGGCCCTGCGCGAAAAGTACCTGCAGTCGCCTGAAGTGACGATCTACATCAGCCAGTACGCCAGCCAGAGGGTCACCGTCGACGGCGCGGTCTCCGCGCCCGGCGTCTACGCCCTGCAGGGCCGCACGACGCTGCTCCAGGTGATCGCCATGGCCAAGGGCACAAGCAACGTCGGCAACGAAAAGCGGATCATCGTCTACCGGATGATCAACAACCAGAAGATGGGCGCGCTCTACGATCTCTCGGCGATCCGGGCGGGCACGCTTGATGATCCCGAAATCTACGCCCGCGACGTCATCGTTGTCGAGCGATCGGGCATGAAGAGCGTATTCCAGGAGGTCCGTGGCGTCCTGCCGGTGTTTGGCCTGTTCAGGCCGCTGTTGTAAGCGTTCAGTGCATTTGACTTCGTGGGACAGACTTCTGGTCCGGAACCGTCCGGACCGATGCTCGGCAACTGTGTGTGAGGACGTATGAGCGGCGCTGACGACGATAGGGACTGGGGCGAGACTCCCGGCGAACGGAGCTACCTGACGACAGCGTCGCCGCAGCCGCTCGTCGTGCGGGGCGGCCGGCAGGTGGCGACCACCAGCACCGCCGGTCTGAACGCCGACGACGAGGAAGGCGGCGGCCTGAATCTCGCGATCTACTGGCACATCATCGTCAAGCATCGCCTCGTCATCGGCGGCGCCGTGCTGGCCGCGCTGATTGTCGGCGTTGTTCTGACCCTGATGACCACGCCGATCTATCGGGCCACGGCCACGATCCAGATCGATCGGGAAGCCACCCGGGTCGTGGACATCGAGGGCACCGAGCCGAGCAAGGGCGGCGACGCCGACTTCTACCAGACCCAGTATGCGCTGCTGCAGAGCCGCTCACTGGCCGAGCGGGTGGTCCAGCGGGAGAACCTGGCGTCCGATCCCGCCTTCATGTCCCAGGAAACCGGGTCGTCGTTCGCCAGCATCACCCGCCTGTTCGGCCGCGCGCAGGAGACCCCGGCCCTGTCGGGTTCGCCCGAGCAGCGGGCGCGCGTCGCCGCCAACCGGCTCAAGGGCGGTCTTACGATTGCGCCGGTGCGCGGTTCCCGCCTCGTCAACATCAGCTACGAGAGTTCCGACCGCGAGGTCGCCCAGCGGGTCGTCAACGCGGTGGCCGAGAATTTCATCGGCGCCAACCTGGATCGGCGTTTCGAGGGAGCCGGCTACGCCCGCAACTTCCTCGAGGAGAAGCTGGCCACCGTGAAGGCGCAGCTCGAGAAGTCCGAGCGCGACCTCGTCGCCTATGCGCAGAGCCAGGGTATCGTCAGCGTCGCCACCTCGACGTCGCCGACCGGCGGCGCGGCCGACACGGCCGGGAGCTCGTTGACCGCCTCCGACCTGGTGGCCATGAACACGGCGCTTACCATGGCCAAGGGAGCCCGCATCGCGGCCGAACAGCGCTGGAACCAGGCCCGCACCTCCGGCATGTCCCTGCCGCAGATCATGGCCAGCGCCACGGTTCAGGGCCTGCGCAGTCAGCAGGCGACCTTGCAGGCGCGGTACCAGGAGCAGCTGCAGACGTACAAGCCCGACTTCCCCGCCATGGTGGCGCTCAAGGCCCAGATCGACACCATCGAGGGCCAGATCGCCGCCGAGGCGCAGTCGGTTCGTCAGTCGGTCCAGGCCGAGTACCAACTGGCGCTTCGCCAGGAGCAGGAGCTGGCCAGCCAGGTCGCGGCCCTGAAGGGTGGCGTCATGGACCTGCGGGGCCGATCCATCGAGTACAACATCCTGCAGCGCGAGGTGGATACCAACCGCAGCCTCTATGACGGCCTTCTGCAGCGCTACAAGGACATCGGCGTCGCCGGCGGCATCGGAGCCAACAATATCTCGATCGTCGACCGGGCCCAGATGCCGCGGTCGCCCTACAAGCCGAACCTGATGAACAATCTGGCCGTCGCGCTCGCCGCCGGCCTGCTGCTCGGCCTCGCCGCCGCCTTCGGCCTCGAGAGCCTCGACGAGACCATCAAGGTCCCCGAGGACATCGAGGGCAAGCTGGGCATGCCGCTGATGGGCGCCATTCCCATGCTCGAGAAGGGTGTGTCGATCGACGAGGCCATGGCGGACCCCAGAAGCGCGCTGTCGGAGGCCTACTACTCGGTGCGAACCGCGTTGCAGTTCTCGACCAACGACGGCGTGCCGCGCAGTCTGCTGGTGACCAGCGCCCGTCCGTCGGAAGGCAAGTCGACGACCGCCACCGCCCTGGCCCGCAACTTCGCCAAGCTGGGCATGAACGTGCTTCTGGTCGACGGCGACCTTCGCAATCCGTCGCTGCACCGGGTGCTGCGCGCCGACTCCGGCACGGGCATCAGCAACTACCTGACCGGCTCGGCGACGATGGCGGAACTGGTGCAGGCGACCGATCAGCCGAACCTTTCGTTTATCCCCTGTGGTCCGCTGCCGCCCAATCCGGCCGAACTGCTGGCAGGCGCGACCATCCGGTCGATGATCGCCGAGGCCGAGGCCAATTTCGATCTTCTGGTCATCGATGGACCGCCGGTCATGGGCCTTGCCGACGCACCGCTGCTGGCCAGCGCTGTCGCCGGGACCGTGCTGGTCATCGAGGCCGGTCAGACCCGGCGCGGCCTGGCCAAGGCGGCGCTTCGCCGCCTGGCGCTCGGCAACGCGCGAATCCTCGGCGGCATCCTCAGCAAGTTCAACGTGCGCAGCGCCGGCTACGGCTACGGCTACGGCTATGGCTACGCCTATGCCTACTCGTACGACTACGGGAACAAGAGGATCGAGGGCAGGAAGTAGGCCGTGTCCGCCGCGGAGACGCCTGTTTCGCGTCGCCGGGAGGATCGCGGCCCGCGCCGGCGAATCCCGGGCGCGGTCGCGATGGCCGCCGCGCTCCTTATCGCCGCTGTCGTCGCCTGGCAGATCGTCGCGGTTGCCCAGGCCAGCCGCCTGGCCCAGTCGGCGCCGGACGTGGCGCTGGCCTGGCGACCGGATCATCCGCGCGCGCTGGGCTATCTCGCCGAGCGGGAGTTCACAGACGCCGCTACGAGCGGCCGGTCTCCGGAGGCCGCGCGCGGCCTCGCCCGCCGGGCGCTCAATGCCGGACCGCTGGAGGTTCGGGCGCTGCGCGTGCTGGCCTGGGTCGCCGACGAAGAGGGGGACGACAAGCGCGCCCGCCGCCTGATGACCCTGGCCGCCTCACGAAGCCAGCGCGACGTCTCCAGCCATCTGTGGATGTTCCGGGATCGTCTGCAGGCGCGCGACTTTGACGCCGCCTTCGCCCATGGCGACGCCCTGATGCGGCACGCCGGGACGCTGCGCGAAGCCGCCGTGCTGATGGCCTCGGCCGCCGGTGCTGACGAAACCGCCGCCAGGGCTCTGGCGCGGCGGCTGCAGTCGGGTCCGCCATGGCGCGGCGCCTTCGTGCGCGAACTGGCCGCCAGTCAGGATCCTGACGTCACCCTGTCGATCCTCCTCGCGGTCAAGGAAGCCGGTTCCTCGATCCGGGCCGAAGAGTCGTCGGCGGTCGCCGGTCGGCTTTTCCGGGAAGGTCGGCCGGGCGAGGCCTATCTGGCCTGGGTGCTGCTCCTGCCGCCGGCCGGCTATGACGTGCTGGGCAACATCTACAACGGCGGGTTCGACGGCCCGGCCGGCGCCGGCCCCTTCGCCTGGACGCTCAGCCGCAACCTTGCGACCATCGCCCAGGCCCCGGGCCGCAAGGGCCTGGCGCTGAGCGCCCGCCCGGCGGGCGGCGGCCAGAGCCTGGCGCGCCAGACGCTGGTGCTGGCGCCCGGGCCCTATCGCCTGAGCCTGGACGCCCGGCTGGATGGACTGAACGAAGGCGGCATGGACTGGACCGTGTCGTGCGTGGGCGGCCGGCTCGGCGGGCTGGCGCGGCTGACGGCGACGAAGAGCGACGACTGGACGCGGCTGTCGACGGGTCTCACCGTTCCCGCTGACTGCGAGGTCCAGCGGATCGAGCTGCGCTCGGGCGGCAGGAGTGGAGCCTCGGTCTGGGGCTGGTTCGACAACGTCCAGATCGAAGCCGTCGTTACGGAGGGATAGGCATGCGCGATTATCACATCGGCGCGTCGTCGCTCCCCGCCCGGGCGCTGGGTGGATTGGCGGCGCTGCTGGCCGCCGCCGCCATCGTCTTCGCCGGGGCGACCCGCGAGGGCGAGCTGTTGAACGCGGGCGTGCGGTTGTTGGCGCTGCTTGTCCTTCTGCTCGCCGCCTTCCGGCTTTCCCGTATCGATCTGCGGACGGAATGGAGGCGGCCGCTGATCCTGGCGGCGGCCATCGCCGCCCTGCCGCTGATCCAGCTGATCCCCCTGCCGCCGTTGATCTGGACCCATCTGCCGGGGAGGGGCGAGATCGTCGCGCTCTACGACGCCGCCGGGATGCCGCCCCCCTGGCATGGTCTTGGTCTCAATCCCGAGGGCAGCCTGAACGCCGCCCTTGCCCTGCTGCCCGGGCTGGCGATGTTTCTCGCGATCATCACGGTCGAAACCCGCGGACGGGTGTTCACCGCGCTCGTCGCCGTCGCCTTCGCCCTGGCGGGGACGCTGCTGGGGCTGGTCCAGGTCGCCGAGGGACCGGAGTCGGCGCTGAGATTCTACGACACCACCAACCCGTCTTCGGCGGTAGGGTTCTTTTCCAACCGGAATCACCAGGCCTCGCTGCAACTGGTGGCCATGCCGCTGGTGACCGCGGTGCTGGCGGCGACTTTCCCCAATCGCAGGGGCTGGCCCAGCGTGCCGGCCATGGTGATCGCGGCGGCCCTTCTCGCGCTGCTGGCTGTGACGACGGTTCTGACGGACTCGCGGGCGGGGATGGTGCTGTATCCACCGGTGGTCGCGGCCTGCGCGCTCATCCTGCTGCGCGACCGGATCCCGAAGCTCTCGGGACGGGTCGTTCTGATCACCCTGGGCGGATTGATCGTCTTCGGCGGCCTGCTTGCCGGTGGCGCCCTGATGTCCCGGCCGGAGCTTGTCGCCGAGCTTGCCAGTGATCCGCGCATGGCCGGTCTCCCGACGGTCTCCGCCGAGGCGCTGCGCCAACTGCCGTTCGGCGCCGGTCTGGGCGCCTTTGACGAGATCTATCGCAGCCGCGAGACGATAGAGGGGATGCAGAGCGCCTACCTGAACCATGCCCACAACGATCTGCTGGAGCTGTGGCTCGAGGCCGGCCTGCCCGGGCTTGTCCTGGTGGGCCTGTTCGTCGTCTGGTTCGGCCGGCGGAGCTGGGACGCCTGGCGGACGCCTGGCATGGACGGTGTGCTGGCCTGCGCCGGTTCAATCATCGTGGGCGCGCTGTTGCTGCACTCCCTGGTCGACTACCCGCTGCGGACGGGCGCGATGTCGGCCATGCTGGGTCTGGGCTGTGGTCTGCTCCTGCCGCACCCTGGCCAGAAGGCCGTTGTCGCTGCTCCTGCGGAAGACCGTCCGCGCATCGCCGGGCCGTCCCGCCGGCAGGCCCTGCCCGGCGGAACCCGCGTGGCCAGTTGGCGTCCTCGCCGGCGGTGAGTCCGCCAGGGCGCGTTGGGCAGGAGTATACGGGGCTCCCCCGCCCGAACGCGCTCGAGGTGTTTGATTCCGGACCTGGCCGCTCTAACCCAGGGCGACCCGACGGGGCTGGCTGAAGGCCATGACCGTCCAGGTGGCGAACCGGGCGAGGATCGACCGGGGACGGGTGAAGGCCGAGAGGGCGACCGCCAGCAGGAAGTAGGGCATGACCTGCGCCGTCCAGCGGAACAGCGCCCCGGTGTTCGATGTGCCTCCTACGTAGACGGCTAGAACCCCGGTCGCGATGATCATGATCGGCGCCGTCAGGCGCCTCATCCGCCACATGTAGCGGATGCCGCGGACAATGAACGGAAACAGGTAGAACATCATCGCGACGAACGGCAAGGCCGCGAGCTGGCGGACGTTGGCCAGCTCGAACGGATTGACCGGCACGAAGATGGCGAACAGCGTCGTCACCGCCAGCCAGATATCCGAGCCGATCCCCCGACCCCAGGTGTGGTCGCCGTCGGTGAACATCGAGCCCGATCCGACCGCCATCGAGCCGCGAATATAGTTGATGTATTCGATATCGAAGTACATCGACCGCTGAAACTCGCCCGAGGCGAAGTAGCCATAACCGATGGCCATCGGCGCCAGACCGATGAGCGCGGGCAGGATGATCGCTCGCCATGGGAGGCGGCTCTTCCCGGCGGGGAACAGCAGAAACGCCGCCGGCATCAGCATGACCACGACCATGAAAAGATAGGTCCGCGTCCCGACAAACACCACAAGACCCGCGAGAAGGCCCAGCAGCGCCCAGACCGAGAAGCGCTGACGCAGCACAAAGACGCCGTAGACGACCATGGCTACGGCCAGGATTCCTGCGGCGTCCTTCAGCATCAGGGTCGACCAGAACATGATCGAGGGGAAGAAGGCGATCAGCACGGCGTAGAAGCGCTGCACCCGGATGTCGGCGTTGAGCTCGCGCACCATCAGGAACAGCGGAATGACCGTCAACACGCTCAGCGTGATGTTGATCAGCTGCACCAGAAATGGCGACGGCCAGAGGAGAAAGTAGATCAGTCCGACGAACTGGAACCAGCCGTCGTCTATCCAGCTCTTGAGCGCGAAGTCGCCATAGCTCATGGCGTTCATCACCCAGACGCCTTCGGTGTCATAGCGGCGGTGGTCGAGTGACAGGTCGAAGCGTTTGATCGCATCGGTGGCGATGTAGAGGACGACGATCGCGAGTCTGAGCAGCCAGGCGGAAATGCAGAGTCGCCACAGAAACGCGCGGTCGGACGAGACGCTGACCGCGGCGGCCTGACTTCCCGATTGCTGCATGACGTGCGCCTGGTCTTCCCCTGATGGTGCTTCCGCCGCGGCCGCCCTTCACGAAGGGGCGGGTCCGGCGGCTGGCTCTGCGTTAGCGGCCGCCAGGCGGCGCGGCGCATTCGGAAGCTTGGTCCGGCCCACTTCGGGTCGGGCGGCGGAAACGAAGACTCCCCCACGGTCGGACCGATGGGGGAGCCGAAGTTTCATCGCGATGGACTGAAAAGCCTACGGGCTGTTCGGGTCCGAGTCGTCGTCAAGGGCGTAGTAGGTGACGACCCCGGTCAGAACGCCAAAGCCGAGCCAGAGGTAGAGGTCGCGGTTGTCGCCGTAGCCGTAGGCCCCGCGATCATCCCGGTCGTCGCTCTGCGTCGAGATCTTCACGACGCCGCTGGATCCGCCCACGCAGGGCGAAGCAGCCGCAACGGTGGCCATCGAACGGGCAGTGACCGCCACGTTGCAGCCGTCGCCGTACACGACGCGAGCAGAGCCGCTCGAAGCGACCACGCGATCGCCGGCGCGAAGGACGGCGCCGTTGGAAGCCGGCACGAACCGACCGTTCTGGCTGATCATCACCGAGCCGGACACGGCGCTGATGCGGGCCCCCTCGGCCGCGACAGCGGCTTGACCCGCGAGCAGCAAACCAGCCGCAGCGAACGCAGCAATGCTACGGTACATCCTTGTAACTCCCCTCAAGGGGTTCCGACCTGGAACTCCGATTGATCGATGTCTTCTTACCCCGTGCGACCAAACACCGCAACCTCTAGTTCGGTACGGAAAAGCGGTTTTGGGTAGTCAGACCAATAAACAGACAAAGCGTGCTCGCGGCGTTTGCGTTCCACCAAAACAGCGCCTTCGAGTCCCCTAACGCACGATAGTGAACATTCCGTCTCACTATCCGTCACGGCGCTGAAATAGTCTCACGCCGTCTCCTCGCGGTCCCCGTCCGCCAACCGGCGAAGATAGTCGGCGTAAGCGCTTTTCGAGCCCGAGGCGAGCTGCTTCAGCCGGTCGCGGTCTATCCACCCCTTGAGCAGCGCGATCTCCTCGATGCAGCCCACCCGAAGGCCCTGCCGCTGCTCGATCGTGCGCACGAACTCCCCTGCCTGGATAAGGGATTCGTGGGTGCCGGTGTCGAGCCAGGCGAAGCCGCGGCCCAATACCTCCAGGTTGAGTTCGCCGGCCTCCAGATAAAGCCGGTTCAGGTCGGTGATCTCCAGTTCGCCGCGCTTCGAGGGCTTCATGCCGCGCGCCAGCTCGCTCGCGCGGCCGTCGTAGAAGTAGAGGCCGGTGACGGCGAGGTTCGAACGCGGACGTTCCGGCTTCTCCTCGACGCTGGTCACTTTTCCGGCGGCATCGACCGTGGCGATCCCGTAGCGCTCGGGATCGGCGACGCGATATCCGAAGACTGTGGCGCCATCGACACGGGCGGAGGCGGCCGCCAGCTGTGCGCTGAAGCCCGCGCCGTAGAAGATGTTGTCGCCCAGGATCAGGGCGCTCGGCCCGCCGTCCAGGAATTCCTCGCCGAGGATGAAAGCCTGGGCCAGGCCGTCCGGGCTCGGCTGGATCACGTACTCGAAACGAACGCCCAGGGCCGAGCCGTCGCCCAGCAGCCGCTTGAAGCCGGCCTGGTCCTCCGGCGTGGTGATGATCAGGATCTCGCGGATGCCGGCCAGCATCAGCACCGACAGCGGATAGTAGATCATCGGCTTGTCATAGACCGGTAGCAGCTGTTTGGAGACCGCCAGGGTCAGCGGGTGCAGCCGCGTGCCGGCCCCACCGGCCAGGATGATGCCGCGTCTCATACCTTCGACTCTCCAGCCCGGTCCGCGAGCGCGCGGACGGTTTCGACGAGGCCATCGCGCCAGGGGCGTGGCCGAATTCCGAGTAACGTCTCCACCCGCCCGCAATCCAGCACCGAGTTGGCCGGCCGGGCTGCGGGGGTCGGATACTCGGCGGTTGTGACGGGCGCGATGATGGGCGACGGCCCGCCGGCCGCCTCGAACACCGCCTCGGCGAACCGGCGCCAGGTGGTGGCGCCGTCGCCGGCGAAATGCAGCAGGCCGCGCACCGATCCCCCGGGCTCCACGACCATCCGCCGGGCGGCGACGAGCAGCGCCTCGGCCAGGTCGCCGGCGGCGGTCGGCCGGCCGTGCTGGTCATCGACGACCCGCAACTCGGGTCGGCCGGCCAGCGACAGCATGGTCTTCACGAAGTTGCGCCCGTAGGGCGAGAACACCCACGACGTCCGCACGATGAGGAACCGGCCGCCCGCGTCGGTCACCGCCCGCTCGCCGGCCAGTTTGCTCCTGCCGTAGGCGCCGATCGGTCCGACCGGATCAGCCTCCCGCCAGGCCTTCGTTCCGGAGCCGTCGAAAACATAGTCGGTGGACACATGGATCAGCGGCAGGCCGCGCGCGGCGCAGGCCCTCGCCATGGCCCCGGGCGCGGCGGCGTTGACGGCGTGGGCGACGTCTTCCTCCGCCTCGGCCTGATCCACGGCGGTATAGGCGGCGGCGTTGATCACCATGTCGACGTCGGCGCGCTCGACCACGCCGGCCACGGCCCCGGCGTTTGTCAGGTCCGCCATCGCCCGGTCGACGGCGAGCAGCGTCACGCCGTGGCGGGCGGCGCGATCCAGCAGCTCTCGGCCGAGCTGGCCGGTGGGTCCAAAGAGCAGGGCCCGCATGTCAGGTTCCGGCGACAGCCAGGCCAAGCCTCTCGCCGGCTCCGGCGCCGGACTTGCGCAGCGGCGCCCACCAGGCCTCGCTTTCCAGGTACCAGCGCACGGTCGCCTCGAGACCCTCGTCCAGAGACTTGCCGGGACTCCAGCCCAGCTCGCTCCGGATGCGGGAGATGTCGATGGCGTAGCGGGTGTCGTGACCCGGGCGGTCGGCGACAAAGGTGATCAGCCGGTCATGCGGCGCGCTGGCGGGCCGAAGCCGGTCCATGATCGTGCAGAGTCTGCGGACGAGGTCGAGGTTGGACAGTTCGGCCTCGCCGCCGATGCAATAGGTCTCGCCGCGCCGGCCTTTGCGCAGCACCAGCAACAGCGCTTCGGCGTGATCCTCGACATGCAGCCAGTCGCGGACGTTGGCCCCCTTCCCGTAGACCGGAATCGGTCGCCCCTCGAGCGCGGCCAGCACCACCACCGGGATCAGCTTCTCGGGAAACTGCCGCGGGCCGTAGTTGTTCGAGCAGTTGGTCAGCACATAGGGGATGCCGAAGGTGCGACCCCAGGCCTGGACCAGCAGGTCCGACGCGGCCTTGGAGGCCGAATAGGGCGAGCTGGGCGCATAGGGGGTGGTTTCGTCGAAGGCGCCGGTCTCGCCCAGTTCGCCGAACACCTCGTCGGTCGAGACATGGTGGAAGACGAAGGTGGCTGCGGCCTCCGGCGGCAGACCGGCCCGGTAGGCGCGCACCGCTTCCAACAGCACGGCGGTGCCCATGACATTGGTCTGCACGAAGATGGTTGGACCGTCGATCGAGCGGTCCACGTGCGATTCCGCCGCCAGATGCATGACCGCGTCGGGCCGGTATCGGTCGAAAACCTTCGTCAGCGCCGCGCGGTCGCAGATGTCGACCTTCTCGAAGGCGTAGCCGGGGTGGTCCGCCACCTCGGTCAGATTGGCCAGGTTGCCGGAGTAGGTCAGCTTGTCGACGACCGTGACCTCATGGCCGTCCGCCAGCGCGGCGCGCACCACGGCCGATCCGATGAACCCGGCGCCTCCGGTGACCAACAGCTTCACGCGAACTCTCCAGCGACATAGTCAAAGCCGAAATCGGATCCGGCGAAGGCCGGTGCGGCGGCGTCCTTGGGCGACAGCCGGGCCGGACCCGGCGATGGCCAGTCGATGGCCAGGTCGGGATCGTCCCAGCGCACGCAGCCGTCGGCGGCGGCGTTATAGAAGGCATTGACCTTGTAGGACACCAGGGTGTCCGGCTCGAGGGTCATGAAGCCGTGCAGGAACCCCTCGGGCACGAAGATCTGCAGGCCGTTCCCGGCCGACAGCTCGGCGGCGACATGGCGTCCGAAGGTGGGCGAGCCACGCCGGACGTCGACCGCCACGTCCAGAATCCGCCCGTGCGACACGCCGACCAGCTTGGCCTGGGCCGAAGGCGGACGTTGGAAATGCAGGCCGCGCACGGTGCCGACCGCGTGCGACAAGGACTGGTTGTCCTGCACGAAGTCGATCTGAAGTCCTGTGGCGGCGGCGAACCGCCGGGCGTTGAAGGACTCGACGAAGTATCCGCGATCATCGGCGAAGCGCTGGGGATGCAGCAGCAGAACCTCGGGAATCTCCAGACGCTCGACTTTCATGGACCCTCAACGCTGTTGACCGGCCGGCCGTTGGTTGTCCGACGGGCGCCAGCGGCCAAAATGGCGCAAGCGGTCGCCGCCCGCCAATACAATCTGCCCTGTTTGGCGGGCGCCGGCGTGGCCTGACCCTCGCTGATCGTCTAGACCCTCGGCTTGGACATTTCGAGCGCGGGACGATCCGCGCCGCGCCAGGACGGGGTTTGACGTTGGCCGACGACCGTGATGACCGCCCTTGCGTCGCCTTCTGCGCCAACAAGCTGTTCTATCTCGCCAACTTCCGGCGCGGGACCATCGAGCGGTTCCTGGCCGACGGTGTTCGCGTGGTCTGCCTGGGGCAGGGCGGCGCCGGCGCCGAGGCGCTGGAGGCCATGGGCTGCGAAGTGGTTCCGCTCGACTGGAAGCTGCGCAGTCTCGATCCGGTGCATGAACTGGGCGTGGTCAGCCGTATCAGCGCCGTGCTGCGCCGGGTTAGGCCGACCGTCGTCTTTTCGTTCACCTTCAAAGCTAATTTCGCCGTCAGCCTCGCCTGCCTGCCGCTGGGCATTCCCTATGTGACCAACGTCTCCGGGCTGGGCACGGCCTTCCTGAGCAACCATCCCAAACACCGTGTCGTCCGGCGGCTCTACGGGGTCGCCAACGGCCGGGCCCACGCCACCTTCTTCCAGAACCCGAGCGACCTGGAGCACTTCGAGCGGATCAAGCTGTCGATCGGCCGCCGCACCGCCGTGCTGCCGGGCTCGGGCGTCAATACCGAGCATTTCGCGTTCGATCCGCTCGACCGGCCGGTGCGCTCGTTTGTCATGGTCGCCCGGCTGATCGCCGAGAAGGGCGTGGTCGAGTATCTGGAGGCGGCGCGCCGGGCGCGGTCCAGCCGGCCTGACCTGCGGTTCCTCCTGGTTGGCCCGCCCGAAACCGACGGCCCGGGCCGCGTGCCGCTGGAACAGGTCCACAGCTACGCGGGCGATGTCGACTACCTGGGCGAGCTGGCCGACGTGCGTCCGGCGCTGCGCGAGGCCGAGTGCCTGGTGTTGCCCAGCTATCGTGAGGGCATGCCGCGCACCGTTCTGGAGGCGGCGAGCATGGGCAGGGTGTCTCTTGTCAGCGACGTCGAGGGCTGCCGCCACGCCGTCGAGGACGGCGTGACCGGCTTCATGTTCGAGGCGCGGTCGGCGGAGTCGCTGGCCGGCGCGGTGCTGTCGCTGGCCGAACGGGACGCGGGCGATGTCGCCGCCATGTCACGCGCGGCGAGCCGGATGGCCGAGGAGCGGTTCTCCGAACGCTTGTGCATCGAGCCCTATCTGGCGCTTTTCGAGGAGCTTGGCGGGCGGAGGCGGTAGTGCGGGCCGGCCCTCTTGCGCCGTCATCTCTTTTGCTTTCCAAGAGATACGCTGTTCGCAGGGTTGGGCCGGGCGCGATGATTCAGACACTCAGGGCGGGCGTATTGCGCCACGGCCCCTTCATCGTTCTGGCCGTTTGCCTGTGGGCCGTCTTCCAGCTGAACGTCGGCGGAATCGCGCCGGGCAAGTTCTTCGAGACCTTCCAGGCCAACGGCCAGGCGCGGGTGATGGGAGGCATACTCGCCGACGACCTGGGCATGGACAAACGCGGAGCCAACCTGGGCAAGGTCTATCTGGAGCCCTTCGACGAGGACGGGTCGATCGGCCAGACCTATACGGCCTTCAATCATCCCGACCGCGTCACAGCCGGCGACCTGCGTTTCGCCGACTATCCGACCCAGTACGGGCTGCAGCAGCCGGTCTACGGCTTCCTCCACGCCAACACGGCGCTGGACAGCCTGGCCGCGTTGCAGCTGATCCCGTCGCTGCTGACAGCCGTGGTGCTGGTCGCCCTGTTCCGCCGCTACCTGGTCATTTTCGGGCCGCGTTTCGCGACCCTGTTCCTGCTGGGCATGGCGCTGTCGCCCTGGTTCATCGCCTTCGCGCGAAACCTCTACTGGAACCCGTTCGTGCTGCTGCTGCCGGCCCTGGCCGCAGCCTTCCTGTACAGCGCCGAGGGAGTCTGGAAGCGGCGTCTGCTGCTGGTCGCGGTCGGCGCGGCCGTGACCCTGAAATGCCTGATCAACTACGAGTACCTGACCTGCGTGGCGGTGCTGGCGGCCGCCGTGTTCATGGTCGGGCCCTATTTCGATCCGCGGCGCACCGATCCCCGCCCCGACTTCCTGATGGCCGCGACCGTGATGGCTGTCTGCGTGGCCGGCTTTGTCGTCGCCTTCCTGATCCACGCCGGAGCGCGGGGCGACACGCTGCTTGAGGGCATCCGGTCCATGTACGAGCAGGACATCGCCCGGCGGACCTATGGCGACGCCTCGCGCTTCACCGGCGAGGCCGCCGAGTCGCTGCGCGCGACCCCGCTGGACGTGTTCCGCATCTACCTTTTCGACTGGCCCGAGCGCCGCCGGATGATCATTCCGGGCAAGCTGTTCCTCGTCATGCTGGCCGTGGCGCTGGCGGGCCTGGCCTGGATGTTCGTCGCCAGACACCCGGCGCGGGCGCGGAACTTCTGGCTGCTGTCCGTCTACGCCTTCGTGCCCTTCTCCTGGTACCTGTTCGCCAAGGGACATTCCTATACGCAGACGCACATCAACTTCGTGCTGCTGTATATCGGCTTCCTGCCGGCGCTGATCTACGTCGTGATGGACGTGGCGGTCATGGCCGTGAAGCAGGCGCGGGCCCTGTGGCCGAAGGCCCGCGTCGCCTGACGACCGGCGCCCGCGGACCGCAAGAGTGATCGAGGGGTATTTCCCGCCATGGACGCGCTGATCGGAAGCACCGGATTCGTCGGCGGCCACCTGTCGGCGCAGCACGCCTTCGGCGCCGGCTACAACAGCCGGACGATCGGTGAGGCGGCAGGCCGCGCCTTCGACACCGTAGTCTGCGCCGCCGCGCCCGGCTCGATGATGGAGGCCAACCGTTTCCCCGACCGTGACGCCGAGCGGATAAGCGGCCTGATCGACCAGCTGTCCCGCCTTGAGGCCCGCCGCTTCGTGCTGGTCTCGACCATCGCCGTGTTCGCCGACTTCACCGCCGCTGACGAGGACGCCGGCGGCTTCCAGGAAACCACCGCCTACGGCGTCAACCGCCGGGGCCTGGAGCGCGCCTGCGCCGAGCGGTTCGACCATTGCCTGGTCGTGCGGCTACCGGCCCTGTTCGGGACGGGCCTCAAGAAAAACTTCCTGTTCGACGTCCTCAACCCGATGCCGAGCATGTTGGGCGAGGCGCCCCTGCAGATCTTGCGCGAGCGGCTCCCCGCCGATCTCGCCGCGCTTCTCGACAACCTGTACCGGCACGATCCGGCGCTGGGCCTGTTCGTCATCGATCGCGAGGCGCTCGAGGCCACCGGCCGCCGCGCGGCGTTCGACGAGGCGGTGACGGCGCTGGGGCTGTCGGCGATCCAGTTCACCAACCCGGCCTCGCGGTTCCAGTACTACGCCATGGACCGCCTGTGGGCCGACATCGGAGTGGGTCTGGAGCACGGGCTCGACGTCCTGCATCTGTCGCCCGAGCCGCTGGACGCGGGCCGCGTCTTCGAGGCGGCGACCGGCCGACCGATGCCCGAGACCGGCGCGCGCCTGCACCGGGAAGACATGCGCACCCGCCACGCCGGCCTTTGGGGTCGTGAGGGCGGCTACATCTCCGGCGCGGACGCCGTGCTGTCGGAAGTGGCGGCCTTCTGCGCGCGCTCCGGAGCGGCGGCATGAAGCTGGCGGTTTCCAACATCGCCTGGTCGCCCGCGGATCGCGATGCGGCCTATGCCATCCTGCGCGCAGCCGGAATCACCGGACTGGAGATCGCGCCGGGCCTGTTCTTCGACGGCGCTGCCGACGTGTTTGCGCCTACCGATGCCGAGGCCGAGGCGGCGCTCGGCGCGATGCGCAAGGCGAGCCTGGAGCTCGTTTCGATGCAGTCGCTGCTGTTCGGGGTCGAGGGCGCGGCGCTGTTCGAGGGCGAGGCCGGCCTCGACCGCCTGCGAGCCGGCATCGACCGGGCGATCACCCTGGCCGGCCGGGTCGGCATCCCCAACCTGGTGTTCGGTTCACCCCGGCAACGCAACATTCCGGACGGCATGGACCGGGCGGTAGCGGAGGTCCTGGCGATTGACGTCTTCCGGCGATTCGGCGACGCGGCCGCCAGGGCCGGGACGCGGATCTCGGTCGAGCCCAACCCCGCCGCCTATGGCGCCAATTTCCTCAATCGTGTGGCCGAGGCCGAGGCCTTCGTGCGCCGCGTCGCCCACCCGGCCATCACCCTGATCGTCGATGTCGGCGCCATGCACATGAACGGCGACTTCGACTCGATCGAGGCGGTCGCCGGCCGGGCGGTCGGCCTGGTCAGCCATGTCCATATCAGCGAGCCCAACCTCGATCCCGCGCCGGCCCGGGCCGACCAGGCGGCGCGGGTGATGACGGCGATGACCGGGGCCGGCTACCGGGGCTGGTTCTCGATCGAGATGAAGGCGCGACCCGAACCGGGCCTCGCGGCGCTGGAGGTCTCGGTGGCGCGACTGGTCGCGGCGGCGGCAACGGCTGCGCAGGCAAACCCGACGGAGCAGCCATGAAAGCGCGTGACGACCTGCTGGTCTCCGTCTGTTTCGCCGAGGTCCGGCCTGACACGGCCAGTCTTGCGGCGCTGAAGACGCTCGCCGACCGCATCGCGACCCGCTTCCGCTACTGGGAGCTGCTGCTGGTGGCCGACGCGGACGCCGCGGCGGGATTCGCCCCGCTGATGGGCTCGCTGCCCAATGTCCGCCTCCTGAAGGTCCGCCACGGCGCGCCCTTCTATCGCCGACGCGCCGCCGCCGCGTCGGAGGCCATCGGCGACGTCGTTGTTCTCGCCGCGATCGAGGAACTGCCGTCGCTCGACGTCGTGGAGATGATCGAGGCGGCGGAGTCGGCCGGCAGCATCGTCATTGGGCGTCGCCGAAACGGCTCGCTGCTCAACCCGGCCCTGCGCGCGCTGGGCGGGGGGGCGGGTTTTCGGGTCGATGTACGGGACATGCTGACCGCCGCCTATCCGCGGACGCTGCTGAACCGGCTGCTGGCGCATCCCGACCGGCTGCTGGCCCTGCGCTTTCCGCCGGCCGACCACGGCATTCCGGTGCTGTGGCGGGACGCCGCGGGCGGCGCCGCGCCGCGCCGGCAGCTGCAGGAAGTGGGTCGCCGCTTCAACCTGATCCAGCGGCTGATGGTCAGTTCGGCGCCGCGCGTGCTGTCGCTGGTTTCGGTTCTGTCGGTTCTGGTCATCCTGTCGTCGCTGGCCTTCAGCATCTACGCGGTCGTCGTCTGGTTGACGATGCCGACCCAGCCCGGCTGGTTCACCACCTCGATCGTGCTCAGCCTGACCGCCTTCTTCCTCGGCTGCGCCATCCTCGGCCTGTCGATGGGGCTGCAGAAGGTCATCGAACTGCTGGCGGGCGAGGTCAACGAGGACGTCGTTGACGAGCAGGCGTCCGGCGACCTGTTCGGCCAGGTGATGCAGGAACTGAATGTCGAGATCGATGCCGACCGCGCCGTCGCCATCCCGGCGCCGAACGGGCGGAGCGGTTCATGACGAGGGCCGGGGCGGTCGATTATCTGATCGTCGGCGGCGGCTTCTATGGCGCGAGCCTCGCGCTGTTCCTGCGTTCGATCTCGGCCCGGGTCATGGTCGTCGAGGCCGGGCCGGAGCTGTTGGGGCGAGCCTCGCGGGTCAACCAGGCGCGGGTCCACACCGGCTTCCACTATCCGCGCAGCGCGCTGACGGCGGTGAAGTCGATGGTGCTGCACCGGCGTTTCGCCGCCGACTTCCCGGACGCCGTCGTCGACGACTTCCAGATGCTCTACGCCGTGGCCCGCAACCGCTCGAAGGTGTCGGCCAAGCGCTTCTTCCACATGTTCCGCGACATGGGGGCGCCGATCGCGCCGGCGACGCCTTCGCAGGCGGCGCTGTTCGACCCGTCCCGCATCGAGGCGGCGTTCGCCTGCACCGAGTTCGCCTTCGACTACAGCGTGCTGCAGCGCCACCTGGCCGATCAGCTCGATGCGCTGGACATAGACCTGCGGCTGAACACGACCGTCCAGGAAGTCGCCGATGTCGCCGGCGGCGCCGTGGCGCGGCTGTCGACCGGCGAGGAGATCCACGCCCGCTACATCTTCAACGTCACCTATGCCCAGCTCAACGCCGTCCTGCGGTCCGGCGGCCTGCCCGAGGCGGCGATCAAGCATGAGCTGGCCGAGGTGGCGCTGGTCGAGCCGCCGCCGCAGCTGGCCGGCTACGGCGTGACGGTTATGGACGGCCCGTTCTTCTCGGCCATGCCCTATCCGGCCGAGGGGCTGCATTCGCTGACCCACGTCCGCTACACGCCGCACGCCAGCTGGACCGACCGCGACACCGACCTGTCGCCCTACCAGGTCTTCGAGCGGATGACGCCGGCAACGCGCCACCGGCACATGATCCTGGACGCCCGGCGCTACGTGCCCTGCCTGGCCGAGGCGCAGTGGCGGCGCTCGCTCTACGAGGTGAAGACCGTGCTGGTGAAGAACGAGAAGGACGACGGGCGGCCGATCCTCTACCAGCGCCAGCCGCAGGACTCGCGGATTATCTCGATCATGGGCGGCAAGATCGACAACATCTACGACCTGTTCGACCTGGTGCGGACCACCGAGCCGGAGTGGTCCGGCGCCGACCACCGCCACCTGCGGCGCTCGGCGGTGCTGGCGGCGGGCGGCTGATGCGACTGTCGGGCGATTTCATCCGCTTCGGCCTGGTCTCGGTGCTGGGCCTTTGCGTTGATCTGGCCGTCGCCTGGAGTCTGGCGAGTCTGCTGCCGGTTCCGCTTCCGATTGCCGCGCTGGGCGGCTTTCTGGCCGGCGCTGCGCTGAACTACGGCCTGCACGAGGTCTGGACCTTCGCCTCGAGGGACCGCCGCCCCTCCGTCGGTCGCGGCGGGCTCTACCTGCTGGCGCTGGGGATCACCCTTGGCGTGCGGGTGGCGAGCGTGGCGGCGCTGGAGACCTTCGTCTTCCCGGCGCCGGAGCAGGCGCTGGCGGCGCTGGTCATGGCCACCGGTCTGTCCTTCGTCGTCAACTATCTGCTGAGCAAGTATGTCGTCTTCCGGTCGCCATCGGCGGCGGCCCCCACAGAGTGACCATGACCGCTTCGGAAGCTCCCACTGACTGGCGAACGCCGGAACACCGCGTCGACGTTCATGCGCCGCGCGCCCATGATCATGTGCTGGTCATCCCGGTGATCAACGAGGGCGAGCGGATCCGCGCCCAGCTGCTGCGCACCCGGGCCGCCGGCCTGCCGGTGGACGTGGTGGTGGCCGACGGCGGCTCGACGGACGGCTCGCTCGACGCCGACTTCGTGCGGTCGGCGGGCGTGCGGGCGGTGCTGACCAAGACCGGCCCCGGCCGGCTGAGCGCCCAGCTGCGCATGGCCTATGCCTGGTGCCTGCGCGAGGGCTACCAGGGCATCGTCACCATCGACGGCAACGGCAAGGACAATGTCGAGGCCGTCGCCGACTTCGTCGCCCTGCTGAAGGACGGCTGCGACTATGTGCAGGGCTCGCGTTACCGACCGGGCGGCGTGGCCGAGAATACGCCGCTGGAGCGGACGATCGGCAACCGTCTCGTCCACGCGCCGATGCTCAGCCTGGCCAGCGGTCACTGGCTGACCGACACCACCAATGGCTTCCGGGGCTATTCGGCGCGGTTGCTCACCGACCCCCGGGTGTCGCCGTTCCGCGACGTGTTCATGAACTATGAGCTGCTGTTCTACCTGACCGTCCGGGCCGGGCGGCTCGGCTACAGGGTCCGGGAGACGCCGGTGCGGCGCAGCTATCCGAAGGGCGAAGCCGTGCCGACCAAGATCAGCGGAACTGGCGCCAAGGCCGCCCTGCTGGCCCAGACCATTCGCGCGGCGCTGGGTGTCTACAACCCCTAGCGACGGTCAGGCCGCGTCGCGCGCGTCGACCAGTCGGCGGAAGGCGGCGTTGTCCCTGTAGAGGGTGTCATAGTCGCCGATGGCAGCCAGCTTGCCCTTGTGCAGAACGGCGATGCGGTCGCAGTTGCGCACCGTGCTCATGCGGTGGGCGATCATGATCACCGTCTTCTGGCCGCTGAGGGCGGCGACGGCCCGCATGACCTCCTGTTCGGTCAGGTTGTCGAGCGCGCTGGTCGCCTCGTCGAAGATGATGATCGCCGGGTCGTTGTACAGGGCGCGGGCGATGCCGATCCGTTGGCGCTGGCCGCCTGAGAGCCGAACGCCGCGCTCGCCGACCGAGGTCTCGAAGCCCTCCGGCAGTTCGCCTTCGATGAACTCGAGGATCTGGGCCATGCGGGCGCAATCGCGGACGCGGTCCTGATCGATGCCGGCCGGCGGCACGCCCAGCGCGATGTTCTCCGACACGCTGGCGTCCACCAGGAAGATATCCTGCGGCACATAGCCGAGCGTGGCCTGCCATTCGCGCAGGTTGGCGTCTGTGACCGGAACGCCGTCGACGATGATGCCGCCGGCCTGGGGCCGGAGCAGGCCGAGCATGACGTCGACCAGGGTGGTCTTGCCGGCCCCGGTGCTGCCGACGATCCCCAGAGTCGAGCCGATCACGATGTCGATGTCGACGCCCTTCACGCCGGCGCCCTTGTCGCCGTCATAGGTGAAGGTGATGTCGCGCAGTTCGACCTTCTCGCGGGCCGAGAGATGCTCAACCTCACGCCTGGGCAGGGCCGGGAGCGCATCGCGGCCTTCGAAGTCGGCATGGATGCTTTCGAGCGCCGCGGCCCCGAAGCGCAGCTGGGTCATGGCGCCGTAGATCGCCTGCACGGCCGGCAGCATGCGGTAGCCGACAAAGGCGTAGAGTCCGAGCAGCGGCAACACCTTGCCCAGCGCGCCGGCCTCATGGCCGCCGTAGTGGGCCATCAACGCCAGGGTCAGCAGGATGATGCCGCCGAAGGCGATGGCCTCGATGACGAACTTGGGCGCCAGCGAAAGGGTGGCGTTCATCGACTGGTGCCGCGCCATGGTGCTGGAGGCCGCCGAGAAACGGTCGATGTAGGTGCGCTCGCGGCCGGTCAGCTTGAGCGGCTTGATGCCGCCGAGGGCCTCGGAGACGACCTGGAAGCGGGCGCGGTTGGCCTTCACCCGCTCCAGACCGACCCGGCCGAGGTAGGTGCGGATGGTCAGGTAGACGAGGCTGTAGGACCCGCCCAGCACGCCGATCATGATCAGCGCCACCATGGGGTCGACCACGAACAGCAGGCTGAGCAGCGCCGCCAGGGTGATCGTCTGGGCGATCACCTGCGACAGCGGCTGGTAGACCTGGCTGACCAGCTGGTTGACCTCCGACAGCAGGCCCTTGGCGAGGTCGCCGGTGTGGCGGTTCAGGTAGAAGGCGTAGGGCCGGCGCAGGTAGGTGTCGAGGAGCCGCACGCCGATGCTGTGGGTGCGCATCTGGGTGTAGCGGTTGACCGTGTAGTGGCCGACGATCCGGACCACCGCCGCCAGCACCAGCAGCGTGAACGACGCCGCGCCCAGGAAGAAGAGGAAGCGGTCGGTGCTCGAAAAGCCCAGTCGCTCGTAGACGTCGCCCAGCACCCTGTTCTCGGTGACCATGTCCGGGTTGGCCATGACCGCCAGGAACGGCATCACCGACGCCATCCCGATCACGTCGAGCATGGCCATGGCGATGACGAGCAGCAGCAGGACAAGCGCCCGCCGCCGCTCGGCGGGGGTCAGCAGGTCGATGGCGGCGAGAAACGTCTTCATGGTCGGCGGGCTGTCCAGGGCGCGAGGGGCGCGGCGGCTTCAGTCAGGCGGGTCGCGGCGAGCCTGGCCGGGATGCTTCGGGTCGGGACCACGGCGGTCGGAAGGCTCTGCATGGTTCACTACACTCTCGGCCGGATCAGGCCGCCCGGCTCACCTAAACCACAAGTCGACGACACGCCCAACGGCGGAGCGTCGGAGAAACGTCCCGCTCACGGCTTTCCGTCGGCTTCGGGGTCGACGCCCTCGTAGCCGTCGGGGTTCAGCGACTGCCAGTTCCAGGCCGAGCGACAGATGTCGTCGAGGCCGAACCGCGCCGTCCAGCCCAGCAGGGCCTGCGCCCTGGCGGGGTCGGCGACGCTGGCCGGAACGTCGCCGGGCCGGCGGTCGACGATGTCGTAGGGGATCGCCCGGCCCGTGGCCCGTTCGAAGGCGCGCACCATCTCCAGCACCGTCACGCCGGACCCGGCGCCGACGTTGATCGCCTCGCAGCCCCGGTTGGCCATCGCATAGTCGATCGCGGCGATATGGGCCCGGGCCAGGTCGATGACGTGGACGAAGTCCCGCTCGCCGGTGCCGTCCCGGGTCGGATAGTCGCCGCCGAAGATCTTCAGCCTGTCGCGACGTCCCGCCGCCACCTGCGAGACGAACGGCGCCAGATTGTTGGGCGTGCCGCGCGGATCCTCGCCGATGCGGCCGGTCTCGTGCGCCCCGGCCGGATTGAAGTAACGCAGCAGCACGGCCGACGCGTCGGCGTTGGCGCCGGCCCAGTCGCCGATGATCTCCTCGATGAACCGCTTGGTGCGGCCATAGGGATTGGTCGGCGCCAGGGGGTGGCTCTCGTCCAGCCGCGCCTGCCGCGGCTCGCCATAGACCGTGGCCGATGACGAGAAGACGATCCGGCGGCAGCCGGCGGCGTCCATGGCCCGCAGCAGGGTGATCGAGCCCTGGACGTTGTTCTCGTAGTATTCGAGCGGGAAGGCCGCTGACTCGCCGACCGCCTTCAGCCCGGCGAAGTGGATCACAGCGTCAGGCTGGAAGGCCCTCATCACGCCCGCGAGCCGGTCGCCCTGCCGGATGTCGCCCTCGACGACCTCGAAGTCGCGGTTGGACAGGGTGCGGACCCGCGCCAGCGCTGCCGGCCGGCTGTTGGCGAAGTTGTCGTAGACGCAGACATCGTGCCCGTCACCGAGCAGTTCGGTCAGGGTGTGCGATCCGATGTAGCCGGCGCCGCCCGTCAGGAAGACCCTCATTTGACCCCGGGCGCCGGCCCGCTCCCGATGGCGTCCTTGATGAGCCCCTTGAGGCCGCCCGAGACCGCATAGCCGCCCTCGCGCCACAGCGCCGTCAGCGCCCCGGGCCGTTGCAGCGGGCCGAGATCGCGGATCCGGCGCCGGCGTTCGAGAAACCCGACCCGGCGCACCAGGGCGGCTTCGATTCCGGCCGCGCGGTCGGCGCCGACCAGGGCGGCGACCTGCTCGCGGCGCTCGACGATGCGGCCGCAGATGGCGGTCATGAACATCAGCTCGCGGTCGATGTTGGCGGTCGAGTTGCGGCGAACCACGGACCGGGAGATCCGGACCTTCAGCCGCTCGGCCAGCGGCATCCGGTCGATGTCGTTGACGAAGAACTTCGAAACATTGCCGCCGTGCCGGCGGTAGAGCTGCAACGGCTCGGCGAGGCGCAGCGTCAGGCCCAGAACGTCTGCCGTCTGCACCAGCCAGCTGTCGTGCGACGGGAGATGAGCCGGGATCGGCAGGATCAGGTCCAGCAGCGATCGGCGCACGGTCACGCAGCAGCCCATGACGAAGGTGTCGTCGCCCAGCCCCGACGCCCGGATCTGGCCGAGCTTGGTCTGGCCCGTCGGGCGCAGCTCGCCGTCCGCCAGGAGGGCGTCGTTCATGAAACAGGCCTTGTCGGGGTGCTCGGCGGCCACGGCCGTCATCCGGGCGATCTTGCTCTCCAGCCAGGCGTCGTCCTGGTCGCTGAGAAAGACGAGGTCGCCGGTGCAGAGCGACAGGGCGCGGGAGAAGTTCTGGCCGAACCCGAGGTTCCTCGCGTTGGCCTGGTAGCGGACGGCGAAGGGCACGGTCCGGCCGAAGTCCTCGACCACCCGCCGGGTGCCGTCGGTCGAGCCGTCGTCGGTCACCACCAGTTCGTCCGGCGCGCGGGTCTGGGCGGCGAAGCTGGCGAGCTGGGCCGGCAGAAAGGCCTCGCCGTTGTAGGCGGCCAAGGCGATGGAGATCTTCATGCCCTCACCGCCTTCGCCCGGCCGCTCAGGGCGCGCCGCACCGTCCACCAGCCGCGCCAGGCCTTCATCAGAAGACGGTGGACGGCGCTGTCGTAGCTGCGGGCGACGAGGTCGGCGTAGAGGGGGCGGACGCCCCGGGCGCCCCGGTGCGGATAGAGGCCGAACCAGGGGTTCGGATCCCTGAAGCTGAAGTCATGGTACGCGATGGCGAGCCCGGTCCGCGCCTTGACCACCGGCAGGCTGAGCTGGTCGCGGGTGCGGAAGCGGGAGAACAGGTCCCGCCACAGGCCCATGGCCGGGTCGAGCTCGGGCGCCCGGTGGTTCTTCAGCAGGATCGTCGCCTCGATCAGCCCCTGGTCGTCGGCGAAGCCCTCGGCCCGGTAGGCGTCGTACTCGGCCCGAAGGGTGGTCGCCTCACCCTTGCCGGCGGCGATACAGGCCTCGACCTCGTCAGCGACCCTGTCGCGCCGGGGGTGCGGAAAGACGCCGAGACTCGCGCCGGTCGCCTCGAAGCGGTCGAAGACCTCCGAGGTGCGCCCGATCAGACGGATGTTGCCGTCGACATAGATCGAGGCGTCATAGCCGGGCAGTTCGCGGTGCATCAGCGCCTTGTAGTGCAGGTTGGCCGCCTTGGGCGAGCCGTGGACGGCCGGGTCGATGACCAGGGTGCGCCAGCCGCGCACCTGCATGGCGGGATCGTCGGTGACCAGCACATGGTCGATGCCCGGCTCCGTCACGACCGGGGGAAACACCCGGTCGTAGCCGCCGAAAACCGCGGTGTAGACAAGACGCGCCATCGCTAGCGCTTCATGGCCGAGCGCAGGGCCCGGCGGGCGTCGCGGGCGCGGGCCATCAGATAGCGGCCCGGCAGGGCGGCGGCGGCCTGCAGCCGCCAGGGCGGCAGGGGGATCTCTCCCCGACCCTCGGCGCGGGCCCTGGCCCAGGCGATCTGGGCGTCGAAGTGGCGCGGCGTCATCAGGGTCGGGCGGAGCAGGGCCGAGAGCGCGGTCTGCCGGGTCTTACGCGCGCGGGCCAGGCCGTTGTCGCCCTCGATCTCGCCGTGGTGAATGATCGCCGCCTCCGGGCAGTACTGGAACTTCATGCCCAGGTGCCGGGCGCGGGCGAAGAACTCCTGGCCGATGAAGCCGTAGATTTTCAGCCGCTCGCTGAACAGGCCCATGCCGATCCAGTCCTCGCGCAACAGGCTGATGTTGTTTTCGATCAGGAAGATGTCCGGCCGGTCGCGTTGCAGGCCGACGATGTCGAGCGGCGTCAGCGGCGGCAGCGTGGCCAGCTTCTCCATCTTCCACAGCATACGGGTCTCGGCGGGGTCCGACGGCCGGCGCGGGCCGCCGGTGATCACGCCGGCGCGGGCGGAGTCGCGGTGGGCGGTGATGAAGCCCGGCTGCGGGAAGCTGTCGTCGTCGAGGACGGCGACCACCCGACCGTCGGCGGCCAGGATGCCGGCGTTGCGGGCCACCGCCAGGCCATAGCCCGGGCAGTGGGTGTTGACCCACTTCAGGTCATAGCCGACCCGCTGCCGGCCCAGCATGGCCTCGGTGTCGTCCGTCGAGCCGTCGATGGCGACCACGACCTGGAAGCCGCGGTCAGTCTCGCGGTCGAGCGCTTCCAGCAGGCGCTGCAGCACCGCAGACCGATTGTAGGTGGTGATGACCAGGGACAGGTCCATCGGTCAGGCGTCCGCCGTGATCAGGGTTTCCAGCATCGCGACCACCGGCGCCATCTTGGCGGTCCAGGTCAAGCGCGCTTCGGCGAACGCCCGCATTTCCGTCGGATAGCCCGGACGGTGGGCGGCCAGTCCATCGACGAAGGCCAGGACGGCGGGGATGTCGACCGGCGCCTCGGTCATCGGGGCGTGAAAGGCGAACGGAAAATCGGGTCCGAAGTCGCGGTCGGTGTTGGCGATCACGAACGGCAGGCCGCGGGCGCAGTACTCGCGCGACTTGATGTCGGAGGTGTCGGCCCCGATCCGGTGCATGCCCAGGCCCGAAACGCCGATCTGGCAATCCGCCAGGGCGGCGTCCAGCGCCGCGCCCGACAGCGGCCCCAGAAAGCGGACCCTGTCTTGGACCCCACGCTCGGCCACCCGGGCGCGGAGCGCGGCTTCCTCGCTGCCGGATCCGATGATGTCGAAGCGCACCGGTCGGGTTGCGCCGGCGGCGTGATAGTCGGCGATGCCGTCGATTACGCGGTCATAGGCATGGCGGCGACCCAGGTTGGCCACCCCGACCAGGGCCACCGGCCCGCCCGGCGTCGCGGCGGGGACGACCGGCAGGTCCTCGGTGCGCACGCCGTTGTCGGTGCGCACGGTCGGGATGCCGAAGATCGCCTCGGCCGCCGAGAAGGTGACGATGCGGTCGACGTACCGGCGCAGGCCGCCCCGGGTCATGCGGTCGACCCGGCCAAGCATCCGGTCGCGCGGCGTCAGCTGCTCGGACTCATAGGGCCAGGTCGGCACCTCGACGATGATCGGCCGGTGCGGCCGGTCCCGGCGCAGTGTCGCGAGCAGGGTCAGCAGGGCCGGCGTGGTCCTCTGGTGGCGCACATAGATGTAGTCCGCGTCCGGCGCGGCGCCGGCGATCGCGGCGTAGAAGCCGAAGGCGTGCAGCCGCTGACGCGCCAGCGGTCCCGGGCGTTGGCGAAAGGCGGCGACGCCGTTTCGCTCGACCGTCAGGCCTCGCAGGAACCAGGTCTCGACGGGGCCAAGCGCTGCGGTCAGGGCCAGGACCTGGGCGTCGATCTTCCGCGCGACCCCCAGCAGGTGGGGCTCGCCGATATCGAGCCGCGCGATGTAGACGCCCCTGGCTTTCACGACGGATCCGTTCAGGCGGCCGCGGGGACGGCGCGGCCCTCGACATAGGCCTGCCGCAGCGCCCAGTAGCGCTCGGAAAGCCGGTAGTCGTCACGCAGCAGGTCCACGACCGGGCTCACCTCGTCTGCGCCGATGAAGGCCTTGCTGTTGGGCTTGTCGATGTAGAAGTGCAGGAAGCGCGGGTCGCCCTCGAAGTAGGCCAGCACGCTCTTGCGGTGGGCGAGGAAGTCTTCCCGCCACTGGGCCAGAGCCTCCTCGCGGGTGCATCCGCGCACGGCCATGTAGCGGGTCAGGAAGTCGCCTCCCCGATGGCGGATGCGGGAGTCTATCCAGCGATCGACGTCGCGGTCGTTGAAGATGAAGTAGGCGTCCGGGAACAGCCGCCGGAAGGTGTCGTAGAGGGTGTGATTCTCGATGAAGACCTCGTCGGTCAGGTAGACGAAGTCCGAGAACACGGTCCAGGGCGCCAGGAACCGGCGCAGGGCCTCGTCGTCGCCCAGCCGCGCATCGACTTCCCTCGCCAGGAACGCATCGCCATGCCGCCAGTGGATGGCCTTGAGGCCCTGGTGGCGGAAGAAGCTGTGGAAGGTGTTCGTCGCGCAGCGGTTCGGGCCGATCATGAAGATCTTCCGGCCCGGGTGAGTGATCTGGCGCAAACGGTTGGCGGCCACGGCCGGCCAGGGCGCGGTCATGGCGTACTTCATCAGGCGGGTCAGGCGACCCTGGCTGTTTGCCATCATCGGACTCTTCAAGCTTCTGCGGCCGCGGGGGCATCGACCTTCGGTCGACGGTCGGTGTTTCTGCTGGTCCAGAATTCGGCGGACAGCTGGTAGTCCGGCGCCAGCAGCGCGACGAGGCTGTCGACATCGCCGGGTTCGATGAAGGCGCTGCGGTCACCCTTGTCGATATGGAAGTGCAGGAACCGGGGGTGGTCCTTGAAGTGCTTCAGAACCGCCTCGCGATGCGCCAGGAAGCCGGTCTTCCACGCCGCCTTCGCCTCGTCCTCGGTCCCGCCGTGGACGTTCAGGTAGCGCTTGAGGAACCCGCCGTCCCGGTGCAGCAGCCGCGAGGCCACCCAGCGGTCGACGTCGCGGTCGTTCAGGATGAAGTAGGCCTCCGGGAAAAGGCGCTGATAGGTCTCGTAGAGGGTATGGTTCTCTATGAAGACCTCGTCGGTCAGGTAGACGAAGTCCGAAAAGACGGTCCAGCCCGAGAGGAACTTCCGCAGGGCCCGATCATCGCCAAGCCGCTTGTCGATCTCTTTGGCCAGGATGACCTCGCCCTTGCGCCAGTGGATCGACTTCAGTCCCTGCGAATAGAAGAAGTTGTGAAACGTGGTCGTGGCGCAGCGGTTTGGACCGATCAGGAAGATCTTCCGGCCCGGGTGGGTGATCTGACGCAGCTTGTTGGCCATGGAGGGCCACAGCGCGGCGCTTCCGTACTTCGGCTGGCGGCCGCCGCGCGCCGGATCAAGACCCATGAATCTATCCTTCCGAAGCCTGGACTGAACAGGCTTGGGGCCAGGCAATGCGCATCTATTCGCCGAGGGTCGGAGAGGGCAATGCCAAAATCCTGTGCGGCGAGCCTGTTTCGTCCCGGCGCCTCATCACTGCGCGAGCAGGGCGCGCGCGGCGGCCAGAACGGAGTCCCGGTACAGCGGTCTGCCGCTCCAGGCCTGCAGTCCCCGGGCGCGAAGGGCGTCCCAGGCCGGCCGGTCGTCGAGCAGCGCCAGGACACGGTTGGCGGCGATCTCGTCGGACTCGCCGATCAGCACCGCGTTCTCGCCGTCGCGACAGTAGCGCGCGATCTCGCCGACCGGGGTGACCACCGGTACGAGCCCCAGCTGCATGGCCTCGGTCACCGACATCGCCATACCCTCATAGCGACTGGTCTGCAGGCAGAAGCAGGCGCCGGTCTCCGCCAGTCGCCGCCGCACCGTCTCGAAGGGCATGCCGTCCTCGAAGGTCACCGCGGACTCGAGACCCAGCTCGGCGACCCGGGCGCGCAGCAGCATCGCCTCGCCGCCGTCGGGCCCGATGACCAGAAAGCGCGCGTCAAGCCGCGCCGCATGGAGCCTCGCGAACAGGGCGAGGGCGCGGGAAACGTTCTTCTGTGGCGAAAGCCGGCCCCAGAAGGCGAACACAGGGGCCGGCGGCCCCTCCGCCGGCGCGGGGAGCGGATCGAGGCGCTGGGACAGGTAGGAGATGGTCGTAACCGGCTTTGCGGGCGGCCGTGGAAACCGCTGGGCCACCGAGGCGTCGCTGTCGGTCCATACCGCGTCGCACAGGCGCAGCGCCAGGCGGGTCGCCGTCCTGTCGGCAGCGTGGGCGTCCAGCGAGTTATGGACGAACAGCACCAGCTTGGTGCGCGGCGCAAGCAGCTTCACCAGGATGCCGACCAGGGCCGACCGCCAGAGGGAGACAACCAGCACCTCCGGCCGGTCGGCGACCAGGGTCATCGCCGCGCCGACGATCCTGGCGAGGTTGAAGGTCGCGCCCCGTCCCGCCCGCGAACTGATCTCCGGGAAGATGTAGCGCAGCTCGAACGCGAGGTCCGGCGCCTTGACGTCCGTCATGGTCCGCGCGGCGGCCTCGACGCCTCCGATGCCGTCATAGGGGATCAGATGAATTACTTTCGGCATGCGCGGTCCAGCAGCTGGCGGTAGGCCTCGAACATGGCGGCCTGGCTGTAGGTCGACACCGCCAGGGTCCGGGCGCGGCGGGCCATGGCCCGGGCGCCGTCCGGATCCTCGACCACCTGCCGGAACGCCGCCGCAAACGCCTCGGCGGTCTGGGCCCGCGCCACCGTTCCGCAGCCGCCGCCCTCGGCCAGCAGTCCGCTCACGCCGGGCACATCCGAGCCGACGATCGGCAGTTCCATGGCCATGGCCTGCAGGATCGAGGTGCTCAGCGTCTCGCCGTCCGTGGCGTGGACATAGATGTCCAGTGTCCCGAACCAGTCGCGCAGCGTCGCCGCGCCGAGATAGCCGGGCAGGGCGACGACATCGCCCAGCCCGGCCGCCGCCACCTGGGCCGCGATCGCTTCGCGGGTCTCGCCGTCGCCGGCCAGGGTCAGGCGCCAGTCGCCACCTCCGTCGCGCAGCCGGGCCATGGCCTCGACCAGCACCTCGTGCCGCTTGTTGCCGGCCAGGCGCGAGGCCATGCCGATCGTCACCGGTCCATCGCCGAGCCCCACGCCATCGGGCGTGTCCGCCGGGGCGAAAGCGTCGGTGTCGATGCCGTTGGCGATGACCTGGACCCTCTCCTCGCGCCAGGCGTCGCCGAGCCGCGCCCGCAGCGTGTCGCGATAGTCCGGCGTCAGCACCACGACCGCGTCGGCAAGGCGCATCAGAAGCCGGCTTGCGAGCCACTCCGAGCGGGTCTTCAGGGCGTTGGCCTGATGCTCGACGGCGATCAGGGGTATGCCCCGCGCCCGGGCGTACAGCCAGCAGGGCAGGATGGTCTTGACGCTGTGGAGTATAATGGCGTCCGGCGCTGTTTCCCGCAGGGCGGCCAGCAGCCCGGGCCAGGACCGCCAGGGCGCCCCGGCGCGGGCGCGCACATAGTGGTGCGGGATGCCCCGACGCTCACAGAGCGCCTCGTACTCGGGCAGCAGGGGCTCGATGCCGAGGAAGATCATCGCGTCCCGCCAGGCCCGGTGATCGCCGGCCGAGGCCGCGGCCTGGAGCGAGAACGCCACGCTGCCGTGGCCGCCCAGGCCGGAATACAGAATCTGCAGGACTTTCATGCGGCGGCCTGGTTGCGGATCCGCCATGACGGCTCGCGGCGACAGGCCGTCTGGCTAGGGCGCCCGGCCCGGTTTGTCGACCCCGTTGCCGGCGCCGCGCTCATGGTGACCAAGCCGGGATGTGGTTCGGAATTCCCTTCAGGCGCGAACAGGCCGCACCTTCATCTGAAAGCCATAGACAGATCAGAGAATGACGTTCTATAGGTCAGAGACCGATGTTCAATGGCGGGGCGTGCGTGCGTGCGCCCGGAGGCCACACCCAGGGGGTTACCATGTCTCAATCGTTCGGTGCGACGCGTCGCCGGCTGTCTCTGCTGGCCAGCTCCTCGCTCGTGGTCGCCGGCCTCGTCGCCGGTCTTGCGGGAACGGCGGTGGTCGCTGTCACGCCCGGCCAGGCTTTCGCGGCTGACGAATGTGGCGACCCCAGCGCCAACGCCGGCGGCGATGACGTCTTCCTCTGCCCGGACGTGGTCCCCTACACCGAGATCAACTATGTCGCGACCGTGAACGGCAACCTCGGCCTGCTTCTGCAGGACGGTGTGACCGTCACCAACAACGGCATCCGGATGGTCGGCGGGGCCGGGGAGCAGCTCAGCCTGCAGACCCTGAAGGTGTTCAATAACACCGGCGACATCAACATCAACAGCAACGCGGGCCGCGGGATCAACCTGCAGAGCCCCGATAGCGACCTCTACATCAACCTGTCTGACGCCGACGCCGGCGACGCCGCCATGTCGATCACCGCCAGCCAGGAGGCCATCCGCGCCTTCGTCTCCGGCGCGGGCGCCGGCAATGTCCAGATCATCCTGACCAACGGCACGGTCACCTCGACCAACCAGGAGGGCATCGAGGCCCGCTCGGGAGTCGGCAACGTCAGTCTGGACCTTGGCGCGGCCAACATCAGCGGCGGCGCCACGGGCGTTATCGCGCGGACGGCCGGCGCCGGCGTCATCGACGTGACCATGACCGGCGGCTCGATCGCGGGCGGCGCCGCCTACTACGGGCTGTCGAGCCAGGCCACGGCGGGCACGAACACCGTCGACACCGGCGCCGCGGCCATCAGCGGCGGCGGCGGCATGAACGTCATCGCCGACGGCGACGTCAGCGTGACGACGAGCGGCGTGATCACCGCGACGAACGCGGCCCTGACCGGCATCCGCGTCGACAGCGACGGCGGCGCGGCGACCCTGGTTTCGACGGGCACGGTCAACGCGGCTGGCAACGGCATCCATGTGACGGGCGGCGCTGCCGGCGTCACCGTGACGGCCAACAACGTCACCTCGACGGGCGGGACCGCCATCATCGCTTCGGCGGGCACCGGCGGCAGCACCAGCGTGACCACAACCGGCGCGATCAGCGGCGTCAGCGGCATCAGCGCCTCGGCCGGCTCGACCGGCACGGTCGGCGTGACCACGGGCGGAACGGTGACCGCCACCGGCGGCACGGCGATCGCGACCAGCGCGTTCAACGGCAACACTACGATCGACACCACCGCCGGCCTGGTCAGTGCGACCGGCAACGGCATCACCGCGACTTCCAACAACGGCGATGTTGACCTGACCGTCGGCGCGATTACCGCGACGGGCGGCTACGGCGCGTTGGTCCTCACCAATGGCGGCGACGCCGATATTACTGTGACCGGTGCGGTCAGCACTACGGACGGCGGCGTCGGCGCCAGCACTAATTCCGGTGACGTAGACATCACCATCGCCGCCGGCAGCAGCGTTCTGACCGGCCCGGGCTACTACTCTGTGTTGGGCAACAGCAACTCGGGTGACATCGCTCTGACGAACGACGGAGTCATTGGCACGACCGCGCTTCTGACGGGCTCAGCCGGGACAGTGACGCTCGACGGCTCCGGGTCGGTGACGTCGGGCGAAGTCGCGCCCGCCCTTCAGATGACCACTTCCGCTGGTGACATCACTGTCGCCTACAATGGCTCCGTCACCGCGACGGGCGCCGGCGACGGCGTCTTCATCAGCACGGTCAACGGCGATGTGACCGGCACGTTCGGCGGCGCGATCAGCTCGGCCAATGGCGATGCCGTCGACATCATCATCACCGGCTCCGGCCTGGTCAACCTGACCTTCAACGGCGTCGTAGACGGCGGCGCGGGCGTCGGCGACGACGGCATCGACATCTCGACCAACACCGGTTCGATCACCCTGGTGACCAACGCGGCGGTGTCGGGCGATCCGGGCGTGGTCCTGGCCAGCGCCGGCGGCGTCATCACCTATGACGCCAACGCCGACGTCACCGGCAGCGCCGGCGGCATCACGGCCACCAACACCACCGGCCCGATCACCATCAACGTCAACAACGCCGGCACCATCGTGCAAGGTGACGACGACGGCGACTTTGCCGGCGTCGGAGTCTCGGCCACGACGACGGCGGGTGGCGCGGTCACCATCACCTCCGACGCCGACACCACCATCTCCGGCTCGTCCGGCGTGGTTGGCAACGCGCTGGCCGGCGGCAATGTCACCATCGACACGCTCGGCGATGTCACCTCGACGGCCGGCAACGGCGTCAGCGCCGGCACGGTCGGCGGGGCGATCCTCGTCACCACCAACGGCGTCAGCGCCACGGGCGGCGACGGCATCAATGCGGCCAGCACCACCGGCAACATCAACATCGACGTCTCCGGCTTCACCACGGCAACGGGCGTCGGCATCGCCGCCACCACCGGCGGCGCGGGCAGCGTCGATATCGACACCTTCGGCGGCTCGGTGCAGGGCGCGAGCGCGGTCGTCGCCTCGGCGACGGGCACGGGCTCGGTCTCGGTCTTCGACTTCCCGGCCACCACCTTCACCGGCACGGCCGGCGACGGCATCACCACGACCACCAACAGCGGCGCCAACACCGTCGACGTCATCGGCAACGTGTCCGGTACGGTCGACGGCATAGATGCGACCAGCACCAGCGGCACGGTGACTGTCCTCACCGGTCCGGGATCCGTCTCGGGCGGCACCGGCGATGGCATCAACGCCTCCACCGGCGGCGGGGGCGATGTCCTCGTCTCCGCCCTGGTCGGCGGTACGGTCTCCGGCGTCAGCGGCATTGACGCCGCGGCCACGGGCACGGGCACGGTCACGGTCAACACGGCCGGTCTGGTCACCTCCACCGCCGGCGACGGCGTCGAGGCGACCTCCAACAGCGGCGCGGTCATCGTCGTGGTCGGAGCCGGCGGCATTTCCGCCAACGGCGGTGACGGCGTCGACGCCGACAGCGTCACCGGCGCTGTCACGGTCACCGCCAACGGCGTCATCTCGGCGACCGGAAACGGCATCTCGGCCGACTCGGCCGGCGCTGTCCTGGTCAACGTCAACGCCGACAT
>JAUXMY010000009.1 GCA_030683005.1 Caulobacter sp.
GTCGGCGGCCACCAGGCGTCCTCGGCCTCGCTCGCCACCATCATGACGGCGCTCTACTTCGCCGTGCTCCGGCCCGAGGACCGGGTGGCGGTGAAGCCGCATGCGAGCCCGAACTTCCATGCCATCCAGTACCTGCTCGGAAACCAGACGCGGGAGAAGCTGGAGAATTTCCGTGGCTACAAGGGCGCGCAGAGCTATCCCTCGCGCACCAAGGACATCGACGACGTCGACTTCTCGACCGGCTCGGTCGGGCTCGGCGTCGCCATGACCGCCTTCGCGTCGCTGACGCAGGACTATCTGGCCGCGCGCGGGGCGGTGAAGCCCGACGCGATGGGGCGGATGATCTCGCTGCTGGGCGACGCCGAGCTGGACGAGGGCAACATCTACGAGGCCCTGATCGAGGCCTGCAAGCACGACGTCCGCAACACCTGGTGGATCGTCGACTACAACCGCCAGAGCCTGGACGCGACGACCTCCGACCGCATGTTCACCCGCTACGGCGAGATCTTCGAAGCGGCCGGCTGGACGGTGATGACCCTGAAGTGGTCGAAGCGCCAGCGCGAGGCCTTCGCCCGGCCGGGCGGGGCGGCCCTGCAGGCCTGGATCGAGAACGCCCCCAACGACCTCTACGCGGCCCTGACCTACCAGGGCGGCGGCGCCTGGCGCGAGCGTCTGACGGTCGACCTGACCGGCGACAAGGCGGCGTTGAAGCTGATCGGCGGCTACTCCGACGCGGACCTGGCGCTGGTCATGACCGAGCTGGGCGGCCACTGTCTGGAGACCGTTCTGGAGGCCTTCGAGGAGGCGGCCCGCGACGACGCCCCGCGCTTCATCATCGCCTACACGGTCAAGGGCTGGCGGCTGCCCTTCGCCGGCCACAAGGACAACCACAGCGGCCTGATGACCCCGACCCAGATCGCCCAGGTCCGGACCGATCTCGGCGTCGTCGAGGGCCAGGAGTGGGACATGCTGTCCGGCCTGGCTGACAATGAGCTCAAGGCCGTCCGCCGTCTTGTCGAGACCGCCCCCTTCGCCGCCCGCAAGGATGGCCGCAAGGCCGCCGAGCGCATCGCCACGCCGTCGGCCGAGACCCTGCTCAGGGCCGTCGAGGGCGGCGGCGAGCAGTCGACCCAGGCCGCCTTCGGCAAGGTGATGTTCGAGATCGCCAAGGGGCAGGACCAGTTCGCCGGGCGAGTCGTGACCACCTCGCCGGACGTCACCGTCTCGACCAACCTGGGCGGCTTCGTGAACCGGCGCGGCGTCTTCCACCGCCGGGCCCACGAGGACGTCTTCAAGCGCCACCGCATCCCCTCGGCCCAGGTCTGGACCATGGGCGAGACCGGCCAGCACATCGAACTGGGCATCGCCGAGAACAACCTGTTCATCGCCCTGGCGGCGCTGGGCCTGTCGGCGCCGCTGTTCGGCGAGCGGCTCTTCCCGGTGGGCACGCTGTACGACCCCTTCATCGCCCGCGGGCTCGATGCCCTGAACTACGCCTGCTACCAGGACGCCCGCTTCCTGCTGGTGGCGACGCCCAGTGGCCTGACGCTCGGCCCGGAGGGCGGGGCGCACCAGTCGATCGGGACGCCGCTGATCGGCATGAGCCAGCCGGGCCTGGACAGCTACGAGCCGGCGTTCGCCGACGAGACCGCTGTGCTGATGGCGCACGCCTTCGAGCGCATCCAGGCCGACGACGGCGGGGCGACCTACCTGCGGCTCTCGACCCGGATCATCGACCAGCCGGCGCGCTCGGACGAGGCCTGGAAGGCCGGGGCCGTGGCCGGGGGCTACTGGCTGAAGGCGCCCGCGCCGGACGCGCGGCTGGCGCTGGTCTACAGCGGGGCCATCGCACCCGAGGCCCTGGCCGCCTTCGAGCAGCTGCTCGAGGACGAGCCCGGCGCGGGCCTGCTGGCGGTGACCTCGCCCGACGTGCTGCACGCCGACTGGACCGCCGCCGGCCGGGCCCGCTGGACAGGCGGCGAGGCGCGCATTTCCACGGCGGAGACGCTGCTGGGCGCGCTGTCACGCGACGCGCAACTGGTCACGGTCATCGACGGCTCCCCCGCTGCCCTGTCGTGGCTTGGTGCGGTGCGGGGACAGCCCGTTCGGGCCCTGGGCATGGAGAGCTTCGGCCAGTCCGGCGATCTGCCGGACCTCTACGCGAAGTACCGCCTCGACGCCGACGCCATCCTCGATGCCTGCGCCGACCTGTTGGTCTGAGGCCTCTTCAGTCCTGGTCCATCCGGATGATCAGGTTATCCCGGAAGCCGAAGACCTGCGTGACCTCCTCCTCCGTCCAGAAGGCGCCGCCGGGACGGCGCAGGACATGGTGCATCCGGGCGGCCAGACGACCGTCGGGACGCTCCTCGAAGGCCAGGATCGCGGAGTCGGGGCGTATGTAGTCCGACATCCGCCGCCAGTAGGCCACGACCGAGTCCGGCCCGCTCAGGCGCCCGCCCTCCAGGATGCTGGCCCAGTCGACGTCGGGGTGCAGCAATGCGCCGGCCATCTCGAACTCACGCGCGTTCAGGTTACGCCAAAGCTGTCGGATCGTCGTGCGGCCGTTCGGCATGCTGCGCAGTCTCCATTGGCTACGGGATTTGCCTGGCCTCTCGCTTCATGCGCTGTTGTCCATACGAACAATCAGGCCATCGCGAAGCGACACCAGGTGGTTCACGATCTCCTGGCCCCAAAACTGGCCGGTGCTGTTTCGGACCACATGGTTGACCCGCGCCAGATAGCGGTCCGGACCCGTTCGCATGACGTTGATCGGCGTTGAAACGACGACAACCGTGGCCATGACCTCCGACAGGTACGCCCGCACGGCGTCGCGCCCGACCCGGCGGCCGCCGTTCAGGGTGTCCTGCCAGTCGACGTCGGGGTGCAGCAGCGCGACGACGGCGTCGATATCGCGCGCGGTGAGGGCCGGCCAGAGCGCGTCAATGACCGCACGCGGATCGGGCATGTCAGCCGCCTTGCCGCCGGATCGCCCGGAGTCCGGGGCAGGACGGCAGGACCGTCATTCCCAGTCCATCCGCACAACACGGTCGCCGTCGAAGGTGAAGATGTTGTACCGAATCTCGTCGGTCCAGATCCCGCCCGCCTTCGCCCGGATCAGATAGTGCAGCTGTACGCGGATCCGGCCATCGGGGAGGTCTTCGTAGGCGATCGGGCTGGCCTCGGGGTCGACGATCGCAAACTGTTCGGCCCAGTAGGCCCGCAGGGCGGGGACGCCCTTCATCCGTCCTCCGACCAGGAAATTGGGCCAGTCGACATCAGGGTGCATGCCGGCAAGCAGCCCATCCAGATCTTTCTGGTTGAAGGCCACGTACATGGATTCGAGCAGAGCCTTGCGATCACCCATTCGCTCCGGGTCAGCCTCCTGGCTTGCCGCCTGTTTCCACCTTCAGATAGGCGATCAGGTCAGTTCTGTTTTTCGCGTCCTTGACGCCCATGAACGACATCCGGTTGCCGGGCAGGAAGCCGCGCGGATCGGCCAGCCACTGGTCGAGTTTGGCGCCGTCCCAGACAAAGCCGGCGGCCTTGAGCGGCTCTGAGTACCGGAACTTCTCGACCGTGCCGGCCGTGCGTCCGAAGATGCCGTACAGGTTGGGGCCGGTCATGTTGGCCCCGCCCTCGGTGATGGTGTGGCAGGAGCGGCAGAGCTGGAACTGCTTCTGGCCGTTCTCCAGATCGCCGGTGTTGTAGGGCGCGGGCAGGCTGGCCAGCAGCGCGGACTTCGCGGGATCGACGGCGGGCGCCGGAGTCGAGGTCGGGGCCGTCGCCGTTGCAGGCGCGGCGGCCGGGGGCGCGGCGGCATTCGATGTCGCCCCGCTGTCCTCGGCCGCGGGCTGACCACATGCCGCCAGCGCGGCGGTCGCCGCAATGATCACCAGTCCTGAAGTTACGCGACGCATACCTGTCCTCGATCTCGAAAGCCTGAGCCGTAAGCTACTCCGCCTCGGCTACTATTCAATGGCGGGTCGCAGTCGGCCCGGGGAAAAGTAACAGCGTTCGGCGTGGCCGATTGTCCCGACCCGTATCGGGGAATGCGGGGCGCCGCCGGCGAAGGCCCTAATCGGCGGAGCCCGGACGGCCCCGCATCGCCTTGACGGCGCCGCGCCGGACCTTGGTGTCGACCCGTTTGGCCTTGGCCGCCTTCGACGGTTTGGTCTTCTTGCGCGGCGGCGGCGGGGGCTCGGCGGCCCTGGCGATCAGCTCGACCAGGCGGTCGATGGCGTCGGCCTTGTTGCGCTCCTGGGTGCGAAAGCGGTTGGCGGTGATGACGATCACCCCGTCATTGGTCAGCCGCGACCCGGCCAGCTTCTGCAGCCGGGTGCTGACGTCATTGGGCAGCGACGGCGAGCGGCGGGCGTCGAACCGCATCTGCACCGCCGTGGCCACCTTGTTGACGTTCTGGCCGCCGGGCCCGGAGGCGCGGATGAAGCTGAACTCCAGTTCCCCCTCGTCCAGGGCGATGCCGGGCGGGATCTCGATCATGGCCGCCGCCGCCGTGAGGCCTGGATCGCCGTGTCCAGCGCCTGGAGGAACCGCGAGCGGTCGGCGCGGTCAAACGGGCGGGGGCCGCCGGTGATCTCTCCGGTCGAGCGGATGTGCTCCATGATCGACCTCTGGGCGAGCGCCGAGCCGATGGAGTCAGTGGTGAACGGCTGACCGTTCGGCTTGATCGCCGCGGCGCCGGACTTCAGCACCCGGTCGGCTAACGGGATGTCGTTGGTCACCACGATGTCGCCCCTCGCGGCGCGCTCGGCGATCCAGTCGTCGGCGATGTCGGGGCCGGCGTCGACCACCACCCGTTCGATCAGCGGCGAGGCCGGAATCTGCATGAAGCTGTTGCTGACCACGAAGGTTTTCAGGCCGTAGCGGGCGGCCACCTTGTAGGTCTCGTCCTTCACCGGGCAGGCGTCGGCGTCGATGAAAATGGAGATGGCGGCGGCGCTGGTCACGGAAACGGGAGCCTTCGGGAGATCATTGTTCTTTCACGCGGGAACGCGAATCGGCGCAATTCGTTAACGGGCAGATTGGAATCATCGGGAGACTCCCGCCATGCCGCACTTCCTCAAGCGCCTGTTCGCCGATATCGACGCCATTATCTGGACGCTGACCTCGCGGGCCTGACGTTCGAACGCCATCGGATTGCATCCTCGTCGACCCCGCGTCATAAGCCGGTCGCGTCGCCGGCTTAGCTCAGATGGTAGAGCAGCGGTTTTGTAAACCGAAGGTCGCGGGTTCGATTCCTGCAGCCGGCACCAGCATCAAGCCTCAGCGCGGGCCGCCGCGCCAGTCCGCCACTTCTGGGTCAGCGAGAAGATGATGATGCCCGTCGCCACCACGGCGATCAGCAGGGTGCAGACGGCGTTGATCTCCGGCGTCACCCCCAGTCGCACCTGGCTGTAGATCCGCATCGGCAAGGTGGTCGCGCCCGGGCCGCTGGTGAAGCTGGCGATGACCAGGTCATCCAGCGACAGGGTGAAGGCCAGCATCCAGCCGGCCAGCACGGCCGGGAAGATGTTGGGCAGGGTCACCTTCATGAACGACTGCGCCGGCGTGCAGCCCAGGTCCTGGGCGGCCTCCTCCAGCGCGCGATCAAAGGTCACCAGGCGGGAGTGGACCACCACCGCGACGTAGGAGAGGGCGAAGGTCGTGTGGGCCAGCATCACCGTCCAGAAGCCGCGGTCGACGCTGATGGCGACGAACAGCAGCAGCAGGGCCAGCCCCATGATCACCTCGGGCATGACCAGCGGCGCGTAGACCATCCCTGAGAACATCGTCCGCCCCCGGAACCGGCCGCCGCGCACCAGGGCGATGGCCGCCAGGGTGCCCAGCACCGTCGCGATGGTTGCCGACAGCAGCCCGACCCGCACCGTCACCCAGGCGGCGGCCAGCAGCTGCTGATCCTGCAGCAGGGCCGCGTACCATTTGGTCGAGAAGCCGCCCCAGACCGTGACCAGCTTGCTGGCGTTGAACGACCAGGCCACCAGCAGCACGATCGGCAGGTACAGGAAGGCGAAGCCCAGCGTCACCGAGACCAGGTTGAACCAGGAGGGACCCCTACGCATGGCGGGGCTCCTGCTTCACTGCGTCCTTCGACACGGCGCTGCGCGCCTGCTCAGGATGACGTGCAATGAATACGTCATCCTGAGCAGCACCCGCAGGGTGCGTGTCGAAGGACGCAAGGCGCCTGACGCCCCTCATCGCGCCATCTCCAGGGCCCGCGCCTGCTGGCGCTGGTAGAGGACGATGGGCAGGACCAGGGTGAACAGCAGGATGATCGCCACGGCGCTGGCGAAGGGCCAGTCGCGGTTGGCGAAGAACTCCATCCAGATCGAGCGGCCGATCATCAGCGAGCCGGGCCCGCCCAGCAGGTCGGGGATGACGAACTCGCCGACCATCGGGATGAAGCACAGCAGGCAGCCGGCCACGACGCCCGGGATCGAGAGCGGCCAGGTGACCTGCCAGAAGCTCTTCCAGGGCGGCGAGCCGAGGTCGGCGGCGGCCTCCAGGAGGGTGTGGTCCATCCGCTCCAGCGCCGCATAGAGCGGCAGCACCATGAACGGCAGATAGCTGTAGACCAGGCCGATCTGCACGGCGGTCGAGGTGTAGAGCAGGTTGACCGGTTCCAGTCCCAGCAGGCCCAGGAAGGCGTTCAGCAGGCCCTCGGGCTTGAGGATTCCGACCCAGGCGTAGACGCGGATCAGAAAGCTGGTCCAGAACGGCAGGATGACCAGCATCAGCATGATGTTGCGCGTCCCCGGCTTGCAGCGCGCCATGCCGTAGGCCATCGGATATCCGACCAGCAGCGCGATCAGCGTGCCGCCGGCCGCGAACTTCAGGCTGGTCAGATAGGCGTCCAGGTACAGCCGGTCGCTGGTCAGCCGGGCGTACATCTCGAAGTCCAGCGCCCCGAGGAAGGCCCTGATCGCCGCCAGCCCGCCGCCCCAGTCGAGCTGTGGTGCGTAGGGCGGGATGGCCAGGGCGCTGTCCGACAGCGACAGCTTGAAGACCAGCAGGAACGGAAACGCGAACAGCACCCCCAGCCAGATGGCGGGCAGGATCACCGCCCTGGAGCGGGGGCGGCTCACGCTGTGCGTCCTTCGCGACGCTCGCCAAGGAGCTCGCTCCTCAGGATGACGAATTCAGTGGATCGCCCCCGGCTTTCGTCATGGTGAGGAGCGCGAAGCGCGTCGCGAACCACGCAAGGCTTCGCCACGCCCCTCACGAGGTCAGCACCACGCCGGCGTCGGGGTCGAAGCTGACCCAGACCTTGTCGTCCCAGCCGATCGGCCGCTCGACGAAGCGCTGGCTGTTGGCGCGGGCCACCCGGACCAGCTTCTCGCCGGGCAGTTCGACGATGTAGTTGGTCCAGTCGCCGGTGTACCCGATGTCCCAGATCTCTCCGGCCAGCACATTCCTGGACCCCTCGGCGGGCGGGTCGAGGCTGATGCGCATCTTCTCCGGCCGGACGGCCAGCCAGACGGTCGAGCCGGGCCCCGGGCAGTCATCGTCCAGCACATAGAAGCCGGCCTTGGTCTCCCTGGCCTCCAGGTGGGCCATCGGGTGCTCGATGGCTTCGACCCGCGTCTCGAACAGGTTCACGTCGCCCAGGAACTCGGCCACGTAGCGGGAGGAGGGGGTCTCGTAGATCTCCTCGGGCCGTCCGACCTGCACCGTCCGGCCCTCGCCCATGACGGCGATGCGGTCGGCCATGACCATGGCCTCCTCCTGGTCGTGCGTGACGATCAGGAAGGTGACGCCCAGCTCGACCTGCAGGTCCATGAGCTCGAACTGCGTCTCCTCGCGCAGCTTCTTGTCCAGCGCGCCCAGCGGCTCGTCCAGCAGCAGCATCTTGGGCTTGCGGGCCACGGCGCGCGCCAGGGCGACGCGCTGCTTCTGGCCGCCGCTGAGCTGGTCGGGCTTGCGCCTGGCGAACGGCGTCAGCTTGACCAGGTCCAGCATCTCCAGCACCCGGGCGGCGATCTCGCCGCGGGGCAGGCCCTCCTGCTTCAGTCCGAAGGCGATGTTCTGTTCGACCGTCAGGTGCGGGAACAGGGCATAGCTCTGGAACATCATGTTCACCGGCCGCTGATGCGGCGGCACGCCGGCCAGGTCCTGCCCGGCCAGGGTGATGCGGCCGGCGTCCAGCGTCTCGAACCCGGCCAGCATCCGCATCAGGGTCGTCTTCCCGCAGCCGGACGGGCCGAGCAGGGCGAAGAACTCGCCGGGATAGATGTCCAGCGAGACGTTATCGACGGCGGTATGGGACCCGAACCGCTTGGTCACCCCCTCGAACCGCACCAGGGGCACGGCGTCCGGATCGTTCCACGGCGCGAAGGTCGACCGGACGGCGCCGATGTTCAGGCGTCGTCCTTCAGGCTTGGCGGGCTTCCCGGCGCGGCCGGCCGAGGGCGGGCGGCTCATTGACCGCTCATCACCCTGGTCCAGAGGCGGTTGACCTCGCGAATGAGCGTCTGGTCCTTGGAGGTGGTTACGAACAGGCGGCCGAACACCTCCAGCGTCGGATAGACGTTGGGGTCGCTGCGCAGCTCCTCGTCGACCAGCGACGTCGCGGCCGCGTTGGCGTTGGCGTAGGCGGTGTAGTTGGACGCCCGGGCGATCACTTCGGGCCGCAGCATGAAGTCGAGGAACTTGTAGGCCGCCTCGGGATTGGGCGCGTCGGCCGGGATGGCGAAGACGTCGAACCAGACCTGGCTGCCCTCTTTGGGGATGGCGTAGGCGATCTCGACGCCGCGCTTGGCCTCCTCGGCCCGGTCGGCGGCCTGCAGGATGTCGCCGCTGTAGCCGACGACGATGCAGGCGTCGCCATTGGCAAGGGCGTTGATGTACTCGGACGAGTGGAACTTGGTGATGTGCGGACGGAGGGTCAGCAGCATCGCCGTGGCCGCCTCATAGTCGGCCACCGCCTTGGAGTTGGGATCCTTGCCCAGGTAGTTCAGCGCCACCGCGTACATGTCCTCGGACGCGTCGAGGAAATAGACGCCGCAGTCCTTCAGCTTCGCCAGGTTCTCGGGCTTGAACACCACGTCCCAGCTGTCGACGGTCACGCCGGGCAGGCGCTTGGCGATCTCGGCGGTGTTGTAGCCGATGCCCATGGTGCCCCACATGTAGGGGACGTTGTACTTCGCGCCCGGATCGAAGGGCTCCATGCGCTGCATCAGTTCCGGCCACAGGTTCTTGCGGTTCGGCAGCTTGGCGAAGTCCAGCGGCGCGATGGCCTTGGCGGTGATGTAACGCGGCAGGTTGTGGTTGGACGGTGCGACGATGTCGTAACCGGTCGAGCCGGTCAGGACCTTGGTCTCCAGCATCTCGTTGGAATCGAAGGTGTCGTAGACGACCTTGATGCCGGTTTCCTTGGTGAACTCTTCCAGCAGCGCCGGGTCGATGTAGTCCGACCAGTTGTAGATGTGCAGGGTGTCCTGCCTGGGACCGCCGCAGGCGGCCAGCGCCAGCGCCGCGGCGCCCATGGCGAGTACGGCCCACCGCCGCGTGTGACTCTTGAAGAGCGACATCCCCTACCTCCCGACAAACCCTGGACTCGTTATACGGCCTGCGAGCCCGGGGAAAAGCCCTTCCCCTTCCACGGCAGGGCAAGGGGAAGGGCAATCACATACGCGGAAGCCGCCTCCGGAGAGGAGGAAGGGAGTTCTCAGGCCGGCGGCGACTTGCCCAGTCTCACACCCCCGATCAGCGCCCCGCTGACCACGTACTGGATCAGCATGTAGCCGCCGTCGATCGGGATCAGGCCGGTGTTGTCGTCGCCGTAGATGAAGCGCAGCGACATGGTCGCCAGGCCGAAGAAGATGCAGGCGATCAGTCCCGCCGTCGCGCCGCCGACCCAGCCGGTCATGCCGGTGCGGGCGATGAGCCAGCCCAGGCCGATGGCGACGACCAGGTTCTGCACGGCCCCCAGCGCCATCGCCGAGGAGCCTTCGCTCTCCGACACCGCGATCCCGGTCAGCGCCATCCACTGCGCCGAGAACAGCATTCCGTACCAGATAAAGCCGATGGCCTGGCTGGCTGCCAGCGCGGCGAGCACGCCGATCCAGTTGATACCCTTCATGCGTCGTCCCCCATGTTAGAGGCGGAACCGGTCCTCAAGATCGCCGGCCCTTGCGCCAGTATGACGCTACGGTAAGCTGTTTCGTCGAACGACGATACGGGGCCGCTTGTAGCGCGGCGCTTCCGCTCACGCGCGGGCCCCTCTATATCCGCCGCCATGGCTCGTATCCTCATCACCTCCGCCCTGCCGTACATCAACGGGATCAAGCACCTGGGCAATCTGGCCGGCTCGATGCTGCCGGCCGACGTGTTCGCGCGCTTCAAGCGGGCCCAGGGTCATGAGACCCTCTACATCTGCGCCACCGACGAGCACGGCACGCCGGCCGAGCTGGCCGCCGCCCAGCTGGGGCAGGACGTGCGCGCCTACTGCGACGAGCAGCATGACATCCAGCGCGACATCGCCGCCGCCTTCGGCATGAGCTGGGACTGGTTCGGCCGCAGCTCGAACGCACCCAATCACCGCCTGACCCAGCACTTCTGTGAAGCCCTGGAGAAGCAGGGACTGATCGAGGAGCGGACCGACAAGATGGTCTATTCCATCGACGACAAGCGCTTCCTGCCGGACCGCTACGTCGAGGGGACCTGCCCGCGTTGCGGTTTCGAAAAGGCGCGCGGCGACCAGTGCGACAACTGCGGCGCGCTGCTGGACCCCATCGACCTGATCAATCCCTATTCCTCGGTCAGCGGCTCGCGGAACATCGAGGTGCGCGACACCCGCCACCTCTATCTGCTGCAGAGCAAGCTCCAGGACCGCATCCGCGCCTGGGTCGACAGCAAGTCCGCCGACTGGCCGGCTCTGACGCGCGGCATCGCCTACAAGCATCTGGACGAGGGCCTGCTCGACCGGGGCATCACCCGTGACCTGGCCTGGGGCATCCCGGTGACGCAGAACGGCGCGCCGCGTCCCGGGTTCGAGAACAAGGTCTTCTACGTCTGGTTCGACGCGCCCATTGAATACATCGGCTCCACCGTCGAATGGTCCGAAGCGACCGGCGCCGACTGGAAACGCTGGTGGCGGACCGACGAGGGAGCCGCCGACGTCGAGTACGTCCAGTTCATGGGCAAGGACAACGTCGCCTTCCACACCGTCAGCTTCCCGGCCACCATCCTGGGCAGCGAGGAGCCCTGGAAGACGGTCGACCGGCTGAAGGCGTTCAACTGGCTGAACTGGTACGGCGGCAAGTTCTCCACCAGCGGCAAGCGCGGGGTGTTCATGGACGCGGCGCTCGAGTTGCTGCCGCCCGACCTTTGGCGCTGGTACCTGACGGCCAACGCGCCGGAAGGCTCCGACACCGCCTTCACCTGGGAGCACTTCGCCCAGACCATCAACAGCGACCTGGCCAATGTGCTGGGCAACTTCGTCAACCGCATCGGCAAGTTCAACGAGAGCAAGTTCGAGGGGCGGGTCCCGGAGGGCGGCGAACTCGGCCCGTTGGAGGACAAGCTGTTCGCCGATGTCGCCGCCCAGCTCGCCGAACTGACCGCCCAGATGGAGGCGATCGAGCTGCGCAAGGCCGCCCAGGCGGTGCGCCAGCTGTGGGTGCTCGGCAACGAGTACCTGCAGGAGGCCGCGCCCTGGACGGCGTTCAAGACCGACCCGGAGCGGGCGGCGGTCGTTGTGCGCACGGCGCTGAACCTGTCGGCGCTCTACGGCCGGGTCTCGGCGCCCTTCATTCCGTTCGCGGCCGAGCAGATCGTCGAGTCGTTCGGGGAGGCCTGGCCGCCGGTCTGGCCGTCCACCGACGCCAGGGCCGAGCTGACGCGGCTCGAGCCGGGCAGGGCGGTCGCCGTGCCGCCGGTGCTGTTCGGCAAGATCGCCGACGAACAGATCGCCGAGTGGACGCAGCGCTTTGGAGGCGCGGACGCATGACCCCGGGCCGGCCCGTCCTGCGATTGCGTACGGCGGCCGACCGCGCCGCCCTCGCCGCGCGGCTGGCGGCGACCGGGCGGGTGCAGATCCCTGATCTGCTGGAGGACGCCTCGGCCGCGATGCTGCGGGACGAGGCGGTCCAACGGACGCCGTTCCAGACCGTCACCCTGGGCGGCAAGGGGCATGTCGACCTGCCTGCCGCCTGGCTCGAGGGGCTGACGCCCACCCAGCGCACCGACATGGGCCGCGCGGCCCAGGAGGCGGCCACCGAACGCTTCCACTACCTGTACGACAACCATCCGCTCTGGGATCTGGACCAGGCGGGCAAGCTCGACGGCATCTGGAAGGCCTGGCTCGATTTCGCCAATAGCGAGGCGTTCCTCGGGACCATGCGCGAGCTCACCGGCGAGCCGCGCATCGCCTTCGCCGACGCCCAGGTCACACGCTATCGTCGCGGCCATTTCCTGACCGCCCACGACGACGGCATCGAGGGCAAGAACCGCTACTTCGCCTATGTGCTGAACCTGTCGCCGCGCTGGAAGATCGAGTGGGGCGGCCTGTTGATGTTCCACGGCGACGACGGCCATGTCGCCGAGGCCTTTCTGCCTAACTTCAACAGCCTGAACCTGCTGCGGGTCCCGGCCCTGCATTCGGTGTCGCAGGTGTCGCTGTTCGCCGGCGACGACCGGCTGGCGATCACAGGCTGGCTCCGGGGCCGATAGCCGGCGCTTTCAGGCTCGCGCTCTTGGCGACGGCGCCGTCCGGGCGTCAGTGGCCGCCCGGCTTCTCTGCCGCCGCGGCCTCAGCCGCCCCGGGTATCTGTTCCAGACAGGCATCGCGCACCGTTCCTGCCTTCTCGACCCCGCAACTGTGGCCCAGCTCCCTGGCCTTGATATCGGCGAACCCGGGCATCACGGCGTTGTAGGAATCGACCTGCAGCGCCCGGACGACGATCTGGCGGTGGCCCTCCCACATCATGTTGAGCGCGACGTAGAGCACGGCGATCAGGCCGATGTAGCCAATCCAGCGGTAGCGGTGCAGCAGCTTGGCGATATAGGTCGCCGCCACGCCCATCAGGGCGATGGAGAGGATCAGGCCGAAGACCAGGATGTAGGGGTGCTCGCGGGCGGCGCCGGCCACGGCCAGCACGTTGTCCAGCGACATGGAGAGATCGGCGATCAGGATCTGGATGAAGGCCTGGCGGAAGGTCTTGGGCTTGGTTCCCGCCCGCGGCTGGGTCGTCGGGTCGTTGTCGAGCACGGCCTCGGCGTCGGCCTCGGCCGGCGCGGCCTGCTCGCTGAGCTCGCGCCACATCTTCCAGCAAACCCAGAGCAGCAGGATGCCGCCGGCGAACAGCAGCCCGATGATGCCCAGCAGCTGGGTGGTGATCAGCGCGAAGCCGATGCGCATGACCACGGCCGCAATCAGGCCCCAGAGAATGGCCTTCTTGCGGTCCTTCTCGGCCAGACCGGCCGCCGCCAGGCCCACGGCCACGGCGTTGTCGCCGGCCAGGACCAGGTCGATCATCAGGACTTGCCCGAGGGCGATAAGGGGGCCGGAGAATTCTTCTAGCATGTCGCCTCAATGCGACAGCCGACGGACTCGATCAAGAGGCCGTCGGCTGCGTTTTTCGTCGATGGCCGACGCCCGCCTCAGGCGTGCGCGGGCTCCGGGTGATGATGGTCGGCGCCGTGGCCGTGCTCGCCATGGTCATGGTGATCATGAGCATGCGCTTCGGGCGGATGGGCATCCGCGGCGTGGGCGTCACCGCCGTGCGCGGCGTGGTCGTCGTGACCGTGGGCGGGCTCGGGATGATGGGCGACCGGATGGGCGTGGTGGCCATGGCCGTGGTCGTCATGGTGACCGTCGGCGGCGTGGGCGTCCGGCGCGTGGGCGTCGTGGCCATGATCGTCGTGATGGCCGTCCGCGGCGTGGGCGTCGTGCCCGTGGGCGTCATGTCCATGATCGCCATGGCCATGGTCGTCATGCGCGGCGTGGGCCACCGCGGCCCCGGCGGCCGCGCCGCCTGCTGCGGCGATCATAGGATTGACGTAGGGCTGCGAGACCGGCGCGTGGGCGGGCTCGGGATCAGCCTCGACCCGGCCGTAGTCCTGCATGGTGCGGAACTTGCGGCGGCGCTCGGCGCGGGCGCGGCCGGCGCTGGCGCTGCGGGCCATGGCGATGACCAGCAGCAGGGCCAGCAGCGCCAGGCCGGCGCCGACCAGCTTCTCCGACTGCACCTGACCGACGCCCGGCAGGGTCACCGGCTTCATCCCCGGGATGGCCAGGGACTTGAGCGACAGCTCGGGCAGCGAGAAGGACGGGAGCTTGAAGCCCTTGGCGGCGGCCTTGGCGTTTTCGACGACCGGAGCCACGGCCTGTTCCAGCGAAGCGAGCGAGAAGCTGGTCTTGGCCTTCTTGTCGCCGGTCAGGGCGCCATCGACGGTGGCCTTCAGCGGGGCCTTGTCGCCGGCGCCGGGCTTGACGTTCCAGTCGAAGCGCGCGGCCTCGCCGGCCTTCAGGGCCTGGGTCTGGGCGGCGGCGGGGGTGATATCGTAGCCTTCGCCGGTCAGGCTGGCGGAAACCTCGGCCTTCTTCGCGGCCTTGCCGAGGCCCAGCTTGGCGGCCTCGCGCCTGATGACATCCATCAGGTTGGCGGGCAGGGCCAGGGAGACCTTGGCCTCTTCACCCTTGGCCAGGCCTTCCGGCACGGTCAGGACGGCGCCCTTCATCACTTCGGGACGCACGGCGGCGCTGAGCTGCTCGGCGGGCGTAAGCTTGGGCGCGGGCTTGGCGGCCACGGTCGCGGCGGGGGCGATGGCGGCGGGCGCCACGACCGGCGCGGTCTTCAGCGGCGCGGTCGGCCTGGCGACCGGAGCGGCGGCGACGACGGGCTTGGGCGCGGGCTTCGCCGCGACGGGCCCGGCGACCGGCTTGGACGCTTCTTCACCACGCCACGGACGGCGGGGCGACCAGCCGACGCTCGGCCGCGGCGCATAGCGGTTGCCGTAAACGCGGCGGCGCTCGGCCGGGGACATGTCCTCGGGGTTGGCGATCGGTCGCATCGAGATTTCGAGCGAGCCGTCGGCGCGGCGGCGCACGATCAGCGGATAGGAGGGCGCGGCGGCCCCGGCTCCGGCCTTGCGGCCCTTGGGCTCGGGCAGGTGATCGTACTTGTGGCCGTAGAAGCGGACGCGCTCGGCGCGGGTCAGGTCGGCGGGATTGGGAATGGGCGCCATGGTCCCCGACGCCGGGCCGCCGGCCAGGCCGGCGCTGTCGGCCGGACGCGCCGAGGGCGTTGAGCCCATCAGCACCGGCGGAGAGCTTCCGCGGTCATAGGCGGCGGGCGGCGGACCGGAGTAGCCGTCGTCCGGCTGCCCTCCGCCACATCCGGTCAGAGCCAGAAACGCTACGCCAGACGCCAGGCAAGCCGACAACCGTACAACGCCATTCAACATCGGAACCCCCGATCCCATGCCGAAGAAAACGGGGTCGAATTTGCCCCCGCCCACTCACAGGCGGGAAGAGAACCACGCCTTGGCGACGAAATCAAAACCGTTAATTCAGATTCGCGTAACAGGTTCACCCGACGCGGGAATTCAGCGGCGTTTTCGAGCGGCCTCGTACAGGGCGATGGCGGCGGCGTTGGAGACGTTCAGGCTCTCGAACCCGCCGGGCATTGGAATTCGCGCCAGCACGTCGCAGTGCTCGGAAACCAGGCGGCGCAAGCCTTCGCCTTCCGATCCCATGACCAGAACCGTCGGCCCGCCGTCGAGCGCGGCGTCGAGATCGATGTCGGACGCGCCGTCCAGCCCGACCACGCGCCAGCCCATTTCGGAGAGATGCTCCAGCGCCCGTGAAAGATTAACGACAATGGCGTGCGGCAGCTTGTCGACGGCGCCAACCGCCGCCTTGGCCAGGGCGCCCGACAGCGCCGGCGCGTGGCGATCCTGCAGGATTATGCCCCGGGCCCCGAACGCGGCGGCGGAGCGGAAGATGGCCCCGACATTCTGCGGATCGGTCAGCTGGTCGAGCATGACCAGCACCCCGTCGGCCGGCGATCCGATGTCCTCTATGGAGAGCGCCTCGGGCGCGTCGATCTTCAGGGCCAGGCCCTGGTGGACCGCGCCTTGGGGCAGCTGGCGGCCGATCTCATGAGCGTCGACCGTCTCGATCCGGGTCTGCGGGAAGCGCCGACTCAGCGTCCTGGCGCGGTCCTCGGTGGCCAGGAGTCGACGCGGCGCGGGCCGGGCGGGGTTGCCGAGCGCGGCCTCCACGGCGTGCACACCCCACAGCCAGTCCTTGGCGTCCCCGGCGGAAACCCTTTGCGGGCGCGGCTTTCCGGGCGTTTCGGGGCGATGCCGAAAGCCTTTTTTCCGGTCGTTGCGTTCATCAGACGAGGACACTATAAGACGCGCTCCGATTTGGGGCCCAAGGTCGCTTCGCTTAACCGCGAAGGGGCTGGCCGCCAAGGAAAGAGCACCATCGCGCGAGGGGGAATGTCCCGAGCGGCAAAGGGGGCGGACTGTAAATCCGCTGCGAAAGCTTCGTAGGTTCGAGTCCTACTTCCCCCACCACGCGCGATGAGCTCAGTCCCCGGCGCCGGGACCTCGAACTGAAGCAGGAGACGCAACGGCGATCCCGCCAGCAAGGCGCGGGTATAGCACAATGGTAGTGCAGCAGCCTTCCAAGCTGAGGATGCCGGTTCGATCCCGGCTACCCGCTCCAGTCTCCTATTCACGACACACGTCGCCAGCCCCAAGGTAGAGAACATGGCCAAGGAAAAGTTTGAACGTAACAAGCCGCACTGCAACATCGGCACGATTGGTCACGTTGACCATGGCAAGACGACGCTGACGGCTGCGATCACGATCACGCTGGCGAAGTCCGGTGGCGCGACGGCGAAGA
>JAUXMY010000010.1 GCA_030683005.1 Caulobacter sp.
CTGGCGTTCAAGATCATGGACGACCCCTTCGTCGGCTCGCTGACCTTCTGCCGCATCTATTCCGGCAAGATGGAAACCGGCATGGGCCTGCTGAACTCGACCCGCGACCGCAAGGAACGTGTCGGCCGCATGCTGCTGATGCACTCCAACAACCGGGAAGACATCAAGGAAGCCTACGCCGGCGACATCGTCGCCCTGGCCGGCCTCAAGGACACCCGCACCGGGGACACCCTGTGCGATCCGATGAAGTCGCCCGTCATCCTGGAGAAGATGGAGTTCCCGGCGCCGGTCATCGAGATCGCCGTCGAGCCGAAGTCCAAGGCCGACCAGGAAAAGCTGGGCGTCGCCCTGGCCAAGCTGGCCTCGGAAGACCCCTCCTTCACCGTCTCGACCGACCATGAGTCGGGCCAGACGATCCTGAAGGGCATGGGCGAGCTGCACCTGGACATCAAGATCGACATCCTCAAGCGCACCTACAAGGTCGAGGCCAACATCGGCGCGCCGCAGGTGGCCTACCGTGAATCCCTCGGGAAGCGGGCGGAGATCGACTACACCCACAAGAAGCAGACCGGCGGTACGGGCCAGTTCGCGCGCATCAAGCTGGTGTTCGAGCCGGGCGAGCCGGGTTCAGGCTTCGTGTTCGAAAGCTCCGTCGTCGGCGGTTCGGTGCCCAAGGAATATATCCCGGGCGTCATCAAGGGCCTCGAGTCGGCCAAGGAAAACGGCCTGCTGGCCGGCTTCCCGGTCATCGACGTCAAGGCGTCGCTGGTCGACGGCGCCTACCACGACGTTGACTCCTCGGTGCTCGCCTTCGAAATCGCGGCCCGCGCCGCGTTCAAGGAACTGCGTGAGAAGGGCGCTCCCAAGCTGCTCGAACCGATCATGGCCGTCGAGGTCGTGACCCCGGAAGAGTACCTGGGCTCGGTCATCGGCGACCTGAACGGTCGTCGGGGCATGATCCAGGGCCAGGACATGCGCGGCAACGCCACGGTGGTGAACGCCTTCGTGCCGCTGGCCAACATGTTCGGCTACGTGAACACCCTGCGGGGCATGTCACAGGGCCGCGCCGCCTTCACGATGCAATACGACCACTACGATCCGGTGCCGCAACACGTCGCCGACGAAGTGATCAAGAAGTACGCCTAACAAATCCCCCAACACGAGGACCCCGTTTGGGGGACCAGGAGCTAGAACATGGCCAAGGAAAAGTTTGAACGTAACAAGCCGCACTGCAACATCGGCACGATTGGTCACGTTGACCATGGCAAGACGACGCTGACGGCTGCGATCACGATCACGCTGGCGAAGTCCGGTGGCGCGACGGCGAAGA